>NZ_JAKZHV010000002.1 GCF_022568835.1 Arsenicicoccus piscis | reverse complement strand
ACGCCGGTCGTGCTCGGGGCCGGCGACGGACCGCTCGGCAACCTCGGCACGGGCGCGCTGCGCCCCGGCGTGGCCGGGCTGTCGCTCGGCACCAACGACCTGTCGCAGTACACCTTTGCCGCGGCCAACCGCATGCAGGGCGAGCTCGCGGGGCTGCTGGGCATCTGGCAGCCGGCGCTGCTCGACATCATCAAGATGGCCTGCGACGGCGGTCGGATCACCGGCAAGACCATCGGTGTTTGCGGCGAGGCCGGCGGCGACCCGCTGCTCGCGCTCGTGCTCTGCGGCCTCGGCGTCTCGTCGCTGTCCATGGCCGTCGGCAAGATCAAGGCAGTCAAGACCGCCCTGCGCCTGCACGACCTCGGCACCTGCCAGCGGATGGCCGACGCCGCCCGTCGCGCCAAGGACGCCAAGGAGCGTCAGCTGCCCGAGCTGGACGACGAGTTCGCCCAGCTGGCTTCGGAGTTCGACACGATCGACGAGCTCAAGGCCGACGTCGCCGAGCAGACCGCGACGCAGAAGAAGTTCGAGCAGGGCGCCCAGGCGCGCGACAAGGTCCTCGAGCAGCTGCTCACCGAGATCGACATCCCGCTGCCCGAGAGCATCGTCGAGGCCGAGATCGAGCAGCACTTCGCCAGCGGCCACGAGGACGGCTCCGACAACGAGGAGCACCGCGCCGAGGTCGACAAGAACACCCGCGAGGCCCTCAAGGCACAGTTCCTCCTCGACGCCATCGCCGAGCAGGAGGACGTGCAGGTCGGTCAGCAGGAGCTCATCGAGTACCTCGTGATGTCCGCGCAGCAGTACGGCATGGACCCCAACCAGTTCGCCCAGCTGCTCGACGGCCAGGGCCAGGTGCCCGCGATGGTCGCCGAGGTCGCCCGCCGCAAGGCGCTCGCCTCCGTGCTGGAGAAGGTCACCATCAAGGACGGCAACGGCGACGTGGTCGACCTGTCCGAGCTGGACGCCGAGCTCGAGGACGGCTCCGAGGACGACGACGTCGACGAGGTCGCGCTCGACGAGGTCGACGACGCCCAGGACGCCGCTGACGAGGGCGCCTCCGACGAGTCGGCGGACGACGCCAAGGCCTGAGCAAGGCGCGCACACCTGGCGAAGAGCAGGCAGCCAGCCCAGGCTCACGCCGATCCGTAGACCGGCCCGGTCACCTTCCGCACGGAAGGCGACCGGGCCGGTCTACGTGAAGGGGGGTGGGTCACACCGCGGGCGGCGCCGTGGTGGCCCCGACGACCAGGTGCGCCTGGAGCACGACGTCACGACCGGGCTCGCCGGCGAGGCCGTCGCGGACCAGCCGGGCAGCTCGGGCTCCCTTGTCGCTCCCGGGCTGGGCGACGGTGGTGAGCGGCGTGGGCCACCACGGCAGGTCGACCCCGTCGAAGCCCGTGACGGACAGGTCCTCGGGCACGCGCAGGCCGAGGGACTCGGCCGCCTGCATCACCCCGACGGCGAGCAGGTCGCTGTGCGCGAGGATCGCGGTCGGGCGGTGCACCGGGTCGGCCAGCAGCGCGCGGGCTGCCTGCTCACCGCTCTCCACGCCGGAGAGCGTGGCCTCGGCCGTCACCAGGTCGGACCCGAAGACGTCGACCAGTGCCGCGTGGCGGGCGGCCGTGTGCGGGGCCTGCAGGTCGGGCAGGGTCACCTCGCCGACCCGCTGGTGCCCGAGGCCTGCGACGTGCTCGGCCACCAGGCGCATGGCGACGCGACTGTCGATGTCGCACTGGACGATCCGGGGGTCGCGCGGTGCGCCGAGGCCGACGAGCGGGATCTGCCGGGCCGCGAGGGAGTCCACGACGCTCCGGCGGCCCTGCCCGCAGCTGAAGAACATCGCGGCGTCGATCGGTGCCGCCGAGAGCTGCGCGAGGGCGCGCTCCGACTCGTCGCGGACCCGCCCGATGATGAGCATGCCGAGCCCGAGCTCGTCGAACACGCTGGCCGCGCCGTCCAGCACGAGGACCTGGTAGGGGTCGTGCAGGGTCTCCTGGATCGAGCTGTCGAAGATCACGGCGACCACCCCGGAGCGGCCGGTGCGCAGGGACGCCGCCACCGGGTCGGGGCCGCCGTAGCCCAGCGACTCCGCGGCCGCCAGCACCCGGGTGCGCGTGGCATCGGCCACCGGGCCCTTGCCGCTGAAGACCAGGGAGGCCGTCGACGTCGAGACCTCGGCCAGCCGGGCCACGTCGCGCAGCGTCGGTCGGCGCTCGGCGCGATGGCGCGGTGCTGGGCTTTGACGACTCGGGCTCACCGGACCCATACTAGTCGAAACGATTCGATAGGTGTTAGGAAGTCATGTCCTCCTCGCTCGACCAGCCCACCGGCGCCCCCGCGATCAGCCGCCCGCGCGTCAACGCGGCCCGCCTCGCCGTGCTGCTCGTCTTCGCGCTCAACGGCGCGACCTTCGCCACCTGGGCGTCCCGGATCCCCAACGTCCGCGACGAGCTCGGGCTCGCCCCGGGCCAGCTCGGCCTGCTGCTGCTCTTCATCTCGGCCGGCTCGCTGATCGCGCTGCCGCTGTCCGGTCGGGTGACCCCGGCCATCGGCGCCCAGGCTGCCGTGCGCTACGGCTCGATCATCGGCTGCTTCGGCATGGTGCTCGCCGGGTTCGCGACCGACCTGCTCAGGGCGCCGGTCGTGGTCGCGACCGGCATGTTCCTCATCGGTCTCGGCATCGGCTTCTGGGACGTGTCGATGAACCTCGAGGGTGCAACCGTCGAGCACCTCTGGGGCAAGACGGTGATGCCGCACTTCCACGCCGCGTTCTCGCTCGGCACCGTCGTCAGCGCGCTGATCGGTGCGGGGATGGCCAAGCTGGAGGTCTCCGTCTCCTGGCACCTGCTGGTGGGGGCCATCCTCATCGTGGCGACGAACATCTGGGCCTCGGCCAAGTTCCTCCCGCGCGGCGTCGAGGCCGCCGAAGAGGTGGCTGCCTCCGAGCAGGCCGAGACCGCAGAGGCGGCCGCGCCAGTCTCCGCCCGCTCCGCCTGGACCGAGCCCCGCACCCTGCTCGTCGGTCTCGTCACGATGGTCGCCGCCTTCACCGAGGGCACGGCCAACGACTGGATGTCCGTAGCCCTCGTGGACGGCTACCACCTGCCCGCCTGGGCGGGCGTGCTCGGCTTCGCGACCTTCTTGACCTTCATGACCCTGGGGCGCGTCAGCGGCGTCAAGCTGCTCGACCGCTACGGCCGCGTGCCCACCCTGCGCGTGATGTTCCTGCTCGCCATGGCCGGGTCTTTGCTGGTCATCTTCGGCACCACCCCGCTGGCCTTCATCGGCGCGGCGATCTGGGGCTTCGGCGTCTCACTCGGCTTCCCGGTCGGGATGAGCGCGGCGGCGGACGAGCCCGCCCGGGCCGCGCAGCGCCTGTCGGTCGTGGCCACGATCTCCTACACCGCGTTCCTCGCCGGCCCGCCCCTGCTGGGCTTCCTCGGCGACCACGTCGGCGTGCTGCGCGCCTTCCTCGTGGTCAGCGCGGCGCTCGTCCCGGCCCTGCTGCTGCTGCCGGTCATGCGCGAGCCCGCTGCGCTCACGGCGAACACGGACACCACGCGGGAGTAGCGGCCGGGCCGCACGCGTTAGGGTCAGTAGCAAGGCCCCCTGGCCGACCGCCCCCACGCTCGTGGGAGACGGTCGGCCCGGCCCGGCCCACCGTCTACGACGATAAGGAAGCCACGTGAGCACCACTCCCGCCAACGCCGGCCAGTCTCCGCAGAGCGGGCTGGACGACAACGTCTACCAGCGCCTGCTGAAGGACCGGATCATCTTCTTGGGCTCGGACGTGCGTGACGACAACGCCAACGCCATCTGCGCCCAGCTGCTGCTGCTGTCGGCCGAGGACCCCGAGCGGGACATCTGGCTCTACATCAACAGCCCGGGCGGCTCGATCACCGCCGGCATGGCGATCTTCGACACCATGAACCTCATCCCCAACGACGTGTGCACCGTCGCGATGGGCATGGCCGCCAGCATGGGCCAGTTCCTGCTGTCCGCCGGCACCAAGGGCAAGCGCTACGCCACGCCCCACGCGCGGGTGCTGATGCACCAGCCGCTCGGTGGCCTCGGCGGCACCGCCACGGACGTCAAGATCCAGGCCGAGCTCATCTTGTCGATGAAGCGCACGATGGCCGAGCTGATCGCCGAGCACACCGGTCAGACCTTCGAGAAGATCACCGCGGACTCCGACCGCGACCGCTGGTTCACCGCCCAGGAAGCCCTGGAGTACGGCTTCGTCGACCACCTCATCGAGCGCTCCTCGCAGTCGCCCGCCGAGGGCGTCAAGCCCGAGTGACCCGATCCGCAGCCGAGACGACGCAGAGCCAGGAGAACCCCTGATGCAGACCCCCATGTTCGGCGGTAGCGCTCCGGAGCGCATCCAGACCCCGACCAGCCGCTACATCCTTCCGCAGTTCGAGGAGCGCACGTCCTACGGGATGAAGCGCACCGACCCTTACACCAAGCTCTTCGAGGACCGGATCATCTTCCTCGGCGTGCAGGTGGACGACGCGTCGGCCGACGACATCATCGCCCAGCTGCTGGTGCTGGAGTCCCAGGACCCCGACCGCGACATCCTGATGTACATCAACAGCCCCGGTGGCTCGTTCACCGCGATGACCGCGATCTACGACACCATGCAGTTCATCCGCCCCGACGTGCAGACCTTCTGCCTCGGTCAGGCCGCCTCGGCCGCCGCGGTGCTGCTCGCCGCCGGTGCCCCCGGCAAGCGCTTCGCCCTGCCGAACAGCCGGATCCTCATCCACCAGCCCGCCGTCGAGCAGGGTGGCGGTCAGGCGTCCGACATCGAGATCCAGGCCAACGAGATCTTCCGCATGCGCACCTGGCTCGAGGACACCCTGGCCAAGCACAGCGGCCGCTCGGCTGAGCAGATCCGCGACGATATCGAGCGCGACAAGATCTTGTCCGCCGAGGGCGCCAAGGAGTACGGCCTGCTCGACACCGTCCTCAACACCCGCAAGGCGTCCCTGGAGGACTGACCCGCTGCGCCTCTGGGCCCGCACCGCCGTCCGGTGGTGCGGGCCCTGTCGCATCCGGGGGTGTGCCTTCTGACCTTCTGGCCTGCTGGCCGGGCTGGGCCTGCGGCGGTCGCCTGCACGCCAGCTGGGGTGATTCGCGCAGGATCCCGTGAGGTGCGCAGGGTCGGGAGGGCGGCGTGTCACGGGTTCGTGGGCGTCCCACGGGTTCGTGCGCAGATTGCCGCGGTCGGGGCGCCCTCGACGCGCGTAGATCGTGTCGGCCGATGGATTGCGCTGTTGGCTGAACCGCGCCGTGCCGGGGCGTCGGAGCCCGACAAATGTCGGCACCGAGGGCGGCACCCCGGTACGGTCGGGGGACGGACGGCGAGGCCCGGCCTCGGCCTCGTGACGTCCCTCGGGCGAGAGCCCGTCCTACCCCCGCGAAAGGTGACTCGACATGGCCCGCATCGGAGACGGTGGAGACCTGCTGAAGTGCTCCTTCTGCGGCAAGAGCCAGAAGCAGGTCAAGAAGCTCATCGCCGGCCCAGGGGTCTACATCTGCGACGAGTGCATCGACCTGTGCAACGAGATCATCGAGGAGGAGCTCGCCGAGACCTCCGAGGTGGGTCTCGAGGAGCTGCCCAAGCCGCGCGACATCTTCAGCTTCCTCGAGTCCTACGTGATCGGGCAGGAGTCGGCCAAGAAGGCGCTGGCCGTGGCGGTCTACAACCACTACAAGCGCATCCAGGCCGGTGAGGCCGTCGCGTCGGTCGGGTCCAAGAAGTCCGACGAGACCGTCGACATCGCCAAGTCCAACATCTTGCTGATCGGGCCCACGGGCTGCGGCAAGACCTACCTCGCCCAGACCCTGGCGCGGATGCTCAACGTGCCGTTCGCCATCGCGGACGCCACCGCGCTGACCGAGGCGGGCTACGTCGGCGAGGACGTCGAGAACATCCTGCTCAAGCTCATCCAGGCCGCCGACTACGACGTCAAGAAGGCCGAGACGGGCATCATCTACATCGACGAGATCGACAAGATCGCCCGCAAGTCCGAGAACCCCTCGATCACCCGTGACGTCTCCGGCGAGGGCGTGCAGCAGGCGCTGCTGAAGATCCTCGAGGGCACCACCGCGAGCGTGCCGCCGCAGGGTGGGCGCAAGCACCCGCACCAGGAGTTCATCCAGATCGACACCACCAACGTGCTGTTCATCGTGGGTGGCGCGTTCGCGGGGCTCGACCAGCTGATCAGCCAGCGGGTGGGCAAGCGGGGCCTCGGCTTCGGCGCCGAGCTCAACCAGCTCCACGAGAAGGGCACCCCGCGCTTCGACGAGCTGCGCCCCGACGACCTGATGAAGTTCGGGCTCATCCCCGAGTTCATCGGCCGGCTCCCGATCATCGCGACCGTCGACGAGCTCGACCGCCCGGCGCTCGTGCGCATCCTCACCGAGCCGCGCAACGCCCTGGTCAAGCAGTACCGCAAGATGTTCGAGATCGACGGCGTGGACCTCACCTTCGAGGACGACGCCATCGACGCGATCGCCGACAAGGCCATCGACCGCGGCATCGGCGCGCGCGGCCTGCGCGCGATCATGGAGGAGATCCTGCTGCCGGTGATGTTCGACGTGCCGAGCGACGACGAGATCGCCAAGGTGGTCGTCACCCGCGACACCGTGCTCTCCAACGTCAACCCCACCATCGTGCGCCACGACGCGCTGCCCAAGCGGGCGCGCAAGGAGTCCGCCTAGCCCTAGCGCCGCTCCAGCGCCGCCGGTCATGGGACGGCCGCAGCGGGGGTGGGTGATACTGCGAGGGGGGACCGAGACGCCTACCCCGCCTTGCGGCTGCACCGTGGCGTCGTCGCGCTGCGTCAGTCGACGCCGACGACGTGCGGCTCGGCCGCGCTGGTCGTCGCCCGGATGATGGCTGACCCGCAGTTCGCCGAGTGGGTGCGCAGCGGGGCCGCGCGTCGGCCGCCGGCGCCCGGTCTGGACGGGCTCGCCACGGCGGGGGAGCGGTTCGCCGCCTACGAGCAGGTGGTGCGTGACCGCACGGCGCGCGCCCTCCCGGGGAGCTCCTGGCGGTTGATCCCGCAGCTGCCGTGGCCGAAGTTCTGGGGCACAGCGCCGTGGGCCGCTCTACGCGAGCTGGCTTCTGCCACAGGGAGTTCGCTGTGGTCCTACCGAGTCGTCCGGCTGCGTGGCCGGTCCCGGGACGAGCGGATCGCCGTCCAGGCGCAGCTGGAGAAGCGCGTGTCGACCAGGCGCCCCGCCCTGCTCTACACGGGCAACGCGTTGTTGCCCCGCCACGTCACGCTGCTCGTCCCCGACGACGACGGCTCCGGCCTCGATGTCTACGAGCCGAGCAGTGGCACGGTGTCGTCGCTGCCGCCCGACGCGTTGGCGACCGACCACCTCGCCGGGGCCGGCTGGCCGGTGCCCTGGCTGGTGGTCGCGCCCGGGCGCTGATCGGTCAGCGCACCACGTCGTACGCGAGATGCACCACGCCGCAACCGAACTCGTGCTGGTCCACGAGTCGTAGGCCGATCCGCACGTCCCGCGGCAGCCAGGGTGTGCCGCTGCCGACGACGATCGGGTTGGCGTAGTACTCGATCCCATCAACGATCCCTGCGCGCAACGCGTGGGCGGCCAGCTCCGGGCCGCCAATGCCTACCTGGCCGTCCGCCTCGTCGACGAGTCGTCGCACCGCCACTGGGTCGAAGGTGCGCTCCAGCCGGGTCCTGGTCGTGTCGACGCTCGCCAGGGAGCGGGAGTAGACGACCTTGTCCCGCGACCGCCACAGCTCGCCGTAGTCCCGCTCGACCGGCATCGCCTCGGGTGACTCGCCGTAGGTCTCCCACACCTTCAGCACCTCGTAGAGCCGTCGCCCGTAGAGCTCCACCGTCACCGGCCGCTCCCGCTCGTTGAGGTAGGCGTGGACCTCCTCGTCCGGCGCCGACCAGTCGAAGTCGCCGTGCTCGTCCGCGACGAAGCCGTCGAGCGATCCGATGCTGGTGTAGACGAGTCGTCCCATGCCCTGGCTCCTGCCGGCTAGACGCGGGCCCGCTTCTCGGCCGGGATCAGCTCGACGTCGGTGACGGCCACGTCGGTGCCGCCCTCGGCGTAGGTCAGCCCCGAGATGTTGCCGGTGGCGCGCAGGTCGGCCTCGGCCCGGCGGATGCGCTCGACCACCGACGCGGGGGCGGTGAGCGTCATCGCGGTGATCTGCGAGCGCATGCCGACCTTGGCCTCGGACTTGGCCTTGCGGACGCCGATCAGGGCGTTGGACACGTCCGTCAGCAGCGCCGAGTCGCCTTGAGCGGCAAAGGACTTCAGCTCGTCGGCGGTCGGCCACGGCTGGCGGTGCACCGAGCCGGTGCGGAACCAGCTCCACACCTCCTCGGTGCTGTAGACGAGCACCGGGGCAAACAGGCGCAGCATCACGTCGAGCGCGATCCGCAGGGCCGCGCGCGCCGAGGCGGCACCGGCCTCGTCACGACCGCCGTGCGCCCGGTCCTTGACGAGCTCGATGTAGTCGTCGCAGAACGTCCAGAAGAAGGACTCGGTCGCCTCCAGCGCCCGGGTGTAGTCCATCGCCTCGTATCCGGCGGTCGCCGACTCGACGACCCGCGCCAGAGTGGCCAGCATCGCCTGGTCGACCGGCTCGGTGACCTGCTCGGCCAGGTCGCCGGAGACCTCGCCGAAGGACAGGGCGAACTTGCTCGCGTTGAGCAGCTTGATGGCGAGGCGACGCCCGACCTTCATCTGCGCCTCGTCGAGCGCGGTGTCGGTGCCGAGCCGAGCGGCCCCGGCCCAGTAGCGGATGGCGTCGGTGCCGTGCTGCTTCAGCAGGTCGATGGGCGTGGTGGCGTTGCCCTTGGACTTGCTCATCTTCTTGCGGTCGGGGTCGAGGATCCAGCCGTTGATGGTGGCGTCGGTCCAGGGCAGCGAGTCGTGCTCGAGGTGCGCGCGCACCACGGTCGCAAACAGCCAGGTGCGGATGATGTCGTGCCCCTGGGGGCGCTGGTCGAACGGGAAGATCTTGGCGAACAGCGCCGGGTCCGAGCCCTGCCCGCCGGCGCGCCACCCCGCCGCGATCTGCGGGGTCAGCGACGACGTCGCCCAGGTGTCCATGACGTCCTGGTCGCCGACGAAGCCGCCAGCCTGGCCGCGCTGGGACTTCTCGTAGCCGGGCGCGGGCTGTGCCGCAGGGTCTACGGGGAGCTGGTCCTCGGTGGGGAGAATCCTTGTCTCCCAGTCGATCTCACCGTCGGCCCCCACGGCGTACCACACCGGGATCGGGACGCCGAAGAAGCGCTGCCGCGAGACCAGCCAGTCGCCGTTGAGGCCGCCCACCCAGTTGTCGTAGCGCGAGCGCATGAAGCCGGGGTGGAAGGCGAGCTCCTGACCGCGCTGCAGCAGCTGCTCGCGCAGCGCCAGGTCGCGACCGCCGTTCTTGATGTACCACTGGCGCGAGGTGACGATCTCGAGCGGCTTGTCGCCCTTCTCGAAGAAGTTGGCCTTGCGCTGGGTCTTCTTCGGCTCGCCGTCGAGGTCGCCGGACTCGCGCAGCGCAGCGACCACGGCCTCGCGCGCGGAGTGCGTCGTCTTGCCCGCCATCTGCTCGTAGACCTCCCGCCCCGCCTCGGCGGTGAGCCACGCCGGCGTCTCGGCCTGGATGCGGCCGTTGCGGGTGATGACCGAGCGGGTCGGCAGCTGCAGCTCGCGCCACCACTGCACGTCGGTGAGGTCACCGAAGGTGCAGCACATGGCGATGCCGGCGCCCTTGTCCATCTCGGCCGCGGGGTGCGCGACGACCGGCACCTCGACGCCGAACAGCGGCGAGGTGACGGTGCTGCCGAACAGCGGCTGGTAGCGCTCGTCGTCGGGGTGGGCGACCAGCGCCACGCACGCGGGGAGCAGCTCGGGCCGCGTCGTCTCGATGTAGACCTTCTCGGCGTCGGCCCCCGCCCCGGCCCCAGCCCCGCCGGCGTGGAAGGACACCCGGTGGTAGGCGCCCGGGTAGTCCCGCGCCTCGAGCTCGGCCTGGGCGACGGCGGACTGGAAGGTGACGTCCCACAGCCCCGGCGCCTCGGCCTGGTAGGCCTCGCCACGGGCGAGGTTGCGCAGGAACGCCTGCTGGGCGGTGGCCCGGGAGTGGTCGTCGATGGTGCGGTACTGCACGTCCCAGTCGAGCGACAGCCCGAGCCGGCGGAAGGTCTCCTCGAAGGTCTCCTCGTCCTTGACGGTGAGGATGTCGCACAGCTCGATGAAGTTCTGCCGGCTGATCGGCACCTGGTCGGCCGCCTTGACCGACTTGCCCTCGGCCCCCTCGAGGGGCGGCACGAACGACGGGTCGTGGTGCCGCGTCGCGTCGCCGCGCACGCCGTAGTAGTTCTGCACGCGGCGCTCGGTCGGCAGACCGTTGTCGTCCCAGCCGATCGGGTAGAACACCTCGAAGCCGGACATCCGCTTGTAGCGCGCGATGCAGTCGGCCTGGGTGTAGCCGAACACGTGACCGAGGTGCAGCGAGCCCGACGCCGTGGGTGGCGGGGTGTCGATCGCCCAGATCTGCTCGCGCGGCAGGTCCATCGCCTTGGCCCGGTCGAACCGGTAGGTGCCCTGGTCGCGCCATACGACCGACCACTTGTCCTCCAGGCCGTCGAGCGACGGCTTCTCCGGGACGGTGGTGCGAGTCGTGTCGTTGGTCATGCGCGCGATTGTCCCAGAGGGCGCGCCCCGCGAGCGAATCGGTTCACGCCTAGAGTGGGCACCATGCAGGCGAAGGCGAGCGTGAAGGACCGGGCCGCGAAGGTCGTCGAGAGGCTCCGGGCGGAGCCGGTCTACTGGCCGGTGGTGGGCCTCGGTCGGACGATGTTCGCCGCCCAGGGGCTGGACTTCCACGTCCAGGGCGCCGAGAACATCCCGGACGAGGGCCCGGCGGTCATCCTGATGAACCACACGAGCTACCTCGACTACACCTACGCGGGCTTCGCAGCGCTGCCCAAGCGCCGGCTGGTCCGCTTCATGTGCAAGGCGTCGGTCTTCGACCACAAGGTCGCCGGCCCGCTCATGCGCGCGATGGGCCACATCCCCGTAGACCGTCAGGCCGGGGCCGCGTCCTTCCGCGCGGCGCTCGCGGCGCTCAAGAACGGCGAGCTCGTCGGCGTCTTCCCCGAGGCGACCATCTCGCTGTCGTTCGAGCCCAAGGCGTTCAAGTCCGGCGCCGTGCGGATGGCCCAGATGACCGGCGCGCCGGTCATCATCGTGGCGATGTGGGGCGCGCAGCGGGTGTGGACCAAGGGCTACAAGAAGCGGCTCGGGCGCACCAACACCCCGATCTACATCGCGGTGTCCGAGCCCATCCACATCGAGCGCAAGGCCAACACCGACGAGGCCTCGGTGCAGCTGCAGGAGCGGATGACCCAGATGGTCCACGCGCTGCAGGCGGAGTACCCGCCCATCCCCGACGCCGAGCGGCACCTGGTCCCGGCGCGCCTCGGTGGCGCGGCCCCGACCCGCGCCGAGGCCGACGCGATCGACGCCGCCCGGCCCGAGCTCGGCTGAGGAGCAGGTCGCCTCGATGCGAGCGGTCGTCTACGACGGCTACGGCGCGACCCCGCAGGTCCGCGACGTCGCCGCGCCCACCTGCCCGCCCCGCGGTGTCGTCGTCGACGTCCTCGCGACCGGGGTGTGCCGCTCGGACTGGCACGCCTGGCGCGGCGAGGACCCGGTCGACCTCCCGCACGTCCCCGGCCACGAGCTCGTCGGCGTGGTCGCGCAGGTCGGGGAGCAGGTCCGGCGCTGGCACGTGGGCGACCGGGTGACCGTGCCGTTCGTCTGCGGCTGCGGCCGGTGCGAGTGGTGCCTCGCGGGCGAGCCGCAGGTGTGCCCCGACCAGACGCAACCCGGCTTCACCGGGCCGGGCAGCTTCGCCGCGCAGGTGGCGCTGCACGAGGCCGACCTCAACCTCGTCGCCCTGCCCGACGCCATCAGCGACGTCACCGGTGCCGCGCTCGGCTGCCGGTTCGCCACGGCCTACCGCGCCCTCGTGACGCACGCCCGGCTGGCCCGCGGGCAGTGGCTCGCGGTCTACGGGCTCGGCGGGGTGGGGCTGTCGGCGCTGCTGATCGGTGTCGCGCTCGGCGCTCGCGTGGTGGCGGTCGACGTGAGTGTCGCCGCGCTCGAGCGCGCCGTCGCCCTGGGTGCCGCCGCCACCGTGAGCTCCGCCGAGACGAGCGACGCCGCGGCCGCCGTGCGCTCCATCACCGGGGGCGGTGCCCACGCGACGATCGACGCGATCGGGTCGCCGACCGTGGCGGCCGCGTGCGTCTGGTCGCTGCGTCGCCGCGGCCGGCACGTCCAGGCGGGGCTGCTCCTCGGCGACGACGCGACGCCGCCCATCCCGATGGACCGGGTCATCGCCGAGGAGCTCGAGATCTACGGCACGCACGGCCTCGCGGCGGCGGACTACCCGGCCATGCTCGAGCTGGTCGCCTCCGGCGCCGTGCCGCTCGACCGCCTGGTCGGCCGGGTCGTCGGGCTCGACGACGCGCCGGCCGCGCTGATGGCGATGAGCGACCCGGCCAGCTCGGGGCGGAGCATCACCGTGGTGACGCCCCGCTCGTAGCCGTCAGTGCAGTCGTCGGCGTCAGTTGACCTTGCGGTCACGGTCGGCCCAGTACGGCGCGCGCAGCTTGAACTTCTGCAGCTTGCCGGTGGCGGTGCGGTCCAGCCCGTCGCGGAACTCCACGATCGACGGCGCCTTGTAGCGCGCGACCCGTGCCTTGCAGTGGTCGATCACGTCCTGCTCGGTGAGCGTCGAGCCCTCCCGGCGCACGACGAGCGCGAGGATCGTCTCGCCCCACTTCTCGCTCGGCACACCGATGACGGCGACCTCGGCGACGTCGGGGTGGGAGAAGATCGCGTCCTCGACCTCGATCGACGAGACGTTCTCGCCGCCGGTGATGATGACGTCCTTGCGCCGGTCGGCGATGGTCAGGTAGCCCTCGTCGTCGAGGCTGCCCCCGTCGCCGGTGTGGAACCAGCCACCCGCGAGGCAGCGCTCCGACTCCTGCGGGTTGTCCCAGTAGCCCTCGAGCACGACGTTGGAGCGCGCGAGCACCTCGCCCTCGGGGTCGAACGACAGGTCCACGCCGATCGCGGGGCTGCCCGCCCGCATCAGCCGGACCGCGCGGTCCTCGACCGACAGGTCGTCCCACTCGGCGCGCGACCGGTTGATCGTCAGCAGCGGCGAGGTCTCGGTCAGCCCGTAGATCTGGACGAACTCCCAGCCCAGCTCGCGCTCCACGCGGGCGATGGTCTTGGACGGCGGCGGGGCGCCCGCGACGACGATGCGCACCCGGTCGCGACCGGGGATCGGGCCGTCCCACTGCTCGGCCGCGTCGAGCACGGCGGCGACCACGGCGGGAGCGGCGCACAGCACGGTGACGCCGAACTTCTCGACGCGGCGCAGGATCTCGGCGCCGTCAACCTTGCGCAGCACGACCTGCGGGACGCCCATCCCGGTCGTGACGAAGGGCATGCCCCAGCCGTTGGCGTGGAACATCGGGAGCGTGTGCAGGTAGACGTCGCGGTCGCTCACGCCGAGGTGCAGGCCGAACGTCGTGGCGTTGGTCCACAGGTTGCGGTGGGTCAGCTGCACACCCTTGGGCCGGGCCGTCGTGCCGGACGTGTAGTTGATGGTCGCGGTGGCGTTCTCGTCCGGCGCGGACCACGGGGTCGGCTCGGCGCTCTCGTCGAAGAGGTGCTCGTCCTCGCCGATGACGAACAGGTGCTCGACGTCGATGTCGAACAGCGCGTCCTTGATCTCTGGGTCGACGAACAGGACCTTGGCGCCGCTGTGACCGACGATGTAGGCGACCTCGTCGCGCGAGAGCCGGAAGTTGATCGGCACGAGCACCCGCCCGTAGCCGCTGATCCCGAAGAACGCCGTGAGCAGGCGGGCGCTGTTGTGCGACGCGATGGCCACCCGGTCACCCTCGCCGACGCCGAGCCGCTCCATCGCCGCCGCCATGGCCCGGGCCTTCGCCGCGAGCTCGCGGTAGGTCAGCTCACCGAGCGAGGGAGCCGGCTGGTCGGGCTCGTCGATCACCCCGACGCGCTCGCCGTAGACCAGCTCGGCGCGGCGGATGAAGTCGTTGACGGTGAGCGGGACGAGCATGGCCGGCCTCCGGTGGCGTGAGCGAGGTCGCCGCAGCCGCCCCGGGACGGTCGGCCTTGACGACGAGGTAGGGCCAGGCTAGCGGGTGGTCGGTCGGTGGCGTGCGGGGGGCCGACCGCGTCCGCTCGTCGCGATCAGGTAGAGCCCGCCGGCCACGAGCCCCCAGAAGGCCGCGCCGATCCCGCCGACGGCGAGCCCCGACGCGGAGACCAGCACGGTGATCGCGGCCGCGTCGCGGTGTGCGGCCGACCCGAGGGCGGCGCTCGCGGCCCCGGCGAAGGTGCCGATCAGGGCGAGCCCGGCCACGGTCTCGACGATCCCGTCGGGCGTGGCCTCGGCCACGGCCGCCACCAGGCCGGCCAGCGGGCCGAAGGCCAGATAGGTGAGGCCCCACGAGACGCCGGCGACCCACCGCTTGCGCGGGTCGGGGTGTGCCTCCGGTCCAGCGGCGAGGGCCGCCGAGATGGCGGCCAGGTTGATGGCGTGGCCGCCGGCCAGAGCTCCGAGACTGGTCGCCGCGCCGGCGTAGGTGAGCGGCCCGCGGAAGTCGGGGCGGTAGCCGAACGAGCCCAGCACCGCCATGCCCGGGATGTTCTGGGAGGTCATGGTCACGAGGAACAGGGGTAGACCCAGCGCCACGATCGCCGGGAGGCTGAAGGTCGGTGCCACGAGGTCTACCACTGGGCGGGCGGAGCCGGCGGGCACGTGGCTGAACGTGCCGGTGACGACCATGACCCCGGCGGCGGCGACGAGCGCGGCCGGGACGGCCCAGCGTGACCGGGCTGCGACGAACGCGAGCCAGGTCAGGACGACCGGGGCGATGGCGGCGGGGGAGTGCGAGAGCGCGCGGAACGGCGCGACGCAGAGGGTCAGCAGGACGCCCGCGAGCATCGCCTGGGCCAGCGCGGTGGGGATGCGGGCGACCAGGTCGCCCAGCGGACGGATCAGCCCGCAGAGGGCCAGAAGCACACCCACGACGACGAAAGTGCCTACTGCTGTAGGGAATCCACCGTGCGGCGCCGCGGCGGCCGCCAGCAGTGCGGCTCCCGGGGTCGACCACGCCATCGTGATCGGCATCCGCAGCCGCCAGGAGAAGACCACGCAGCCCAGACCCATCGTCAGGCAGAGGGCGAGCAGCCCCGAGGCGGCCTGCTCGGGCGTGGCCCCCACGGCGCGCAGACCACTCAGCACGACCGCGAACGACGAGGTGAATCCCACCAGGGCACAGACGATCCCGGCGAGGACGGCGTGCTTCATGCGGTGGGGCCCCACTCGGTCAGGTAGTCGTCCACGGCGCTCATGGGTCGAGGGTAGTGCGCCGACCCCGTCGAGAGTCAGCGGGTGACGGCGAAGCGTCCGTGCGCACCCCGCTCGGCGTCGGCCATGACGTGCGAGACGAACGGGTAGTGGCCCGGCTCGGGGAAGGTCAGCTCGACGAACCCGCCCTGGGCGGCCTGCAGCCCGAGCGCCTGCGCGCCACCGTCCCGTCCGCCGAAGGCGTCCCGGCCGTCCTTCAGCAGGTAGCCGCCCTCGTGGTAGACCGTGTCGAACTGGCCCCCGACCACGTGGAAGGAGCTGCTGCGGCTGGGGCCGCTGTCGAGCACCCAGATCCGCACGCGCTCACTGACTTTCGCGGGCAGCGGGTGGTGGTCGTACTGGTTGGCGATGCCGTTGAACACCACGGCGTCCGGGGTCTCGGCGCTCACCTTGTCGGCGTCGACCTCGCCGTCCTGGGCGCCGAGGTAGACCTCGGACTGCACGAGCAGGTAGGAGCGGGCGACCGCCGGCAGCCCGGGGGGCTCGATGACGACCGCGCCGGTCATGCCCGCGGCGATGTGTGCCGACATGGGCATGGTGGAGCAGTGATACATCCAGATGCCGGCGCGCTCGGCGGTGAAGCGGTAGACGAGCGACTGACCCGGCGCGATCGTGCGCATCGGCCCGTCGGGCGCGAGGTTGCTCGCGTGGAAGTCGATCGAGTGACCCATCGACCCCTTGTTGACCAGGGTGACCTCGAAGACGTCACCGACGCGTCCGTGCAGCGTCGGCCCGGGTGTAGAGCCGTTGTAGGTCCAGCGCTTCTGCCGGACACCGGGCGAGACCTCGACGACGACCTCCTCCACGGTGAGGGTCAGCCGGTGCACCCGCTCGCTGCCGAGCGGTGGCAGCACCGCGTCGTGCACGGGCGCGCCCGGTGTGGGTGCGCGCGAGAAGTCGAGATCGGCCGCGGCTCCGCTGCCGGCGCTGCCGGCCGTGCCCGCCGCGCCCGCTGCCCCCGCCGCGCCCGGCTGGTGGCCGCCGTGGGCGCTACCGGTGCTGTTGGCGCTGCTGGCCGTGCTGGTGCCGTCGCCGCCGGTGGTGACGATGCGCAGGGTCATGCCCATCTGGCGGTGACCGATCACCGAGCACCAGGCGTCCATCGGCCCGTCGACGACCCCGACGTCGACCTGCGTGCGTTCGCCCGGCCCGAGCCGACCGGACGTCGCGCCGTTCTCGATCACCAGGTCGTGCACGTTGGTCGGGTCCGCGTTGACAACGGTGATGACCAGCCGGTCGCCGAGCGGCACCGAGACGGTGGCGGGGTCGAAGCGCATGTCGCGCGCCGTGACCGTGACGGCGGTCGTGTGCCCGGTGGCCGCCACCGTGCTGGCGCGGCGCCCGACGAGGCCGGCAGCGGTCGGGTCCAGGGCCACGCCGACGCCGGCCACCACGACGAGTGCCAAGGCGCCCGCCAGGGCTCCGCGCAGCCCGCCGCTCACCGAGGGCGAGCCGGCCCCCGCGCGAGGTGCGAGGTCGGTGCGAGGCGCGAGGTCGGCGCGAGGCGCGAGGTCGGCTCGGGGCGTGATCTCGACCGGAACGCCAGATCGCTTGATCTGCAGCCCTTTTCGCAGCGCCACGATCAGCAGCGGCAGGAACGCGACCAGAGCCAGCTCGACGAGCACGGACACGGCGGCGCGCACCAGGCTGGGCACCGGCAGCAGGCAGATCAGCAGGCCGAGGTTGGTGATCACGACCCGCGCGATGCCCCAGCGCTCGAGCCGCTCGCGCATGGCGCGCGCCACGGCCGGACCGCCGCCGAGGACGGCCGGCAGCAGGTGGGTCGAGGCGCCGATGACGGTCTGCAGCGCGAATCCCACGGCGAAGATCGTGGTCACCAGCCCGTAGTCCCCACCCATCGGAGCGAACGAGCCGTGCCGCAGCAGCGTGACGACCAGCAGCGCCAGGCCCGCGCCGAGCCACGCCTGGCCGAACGCCACCGACCAGGTGGCGAGCTCGGTGGGCGGCTTGCGCACGGCGGTCTCGATGCCGGCGACCCACGTCGTCGCCAGCCCGATCCCGTAGACCACGAGCCCGGCCGCCGCGACCCTGACCAGCCCCAGCGTGGCACCGACGGCGACGAGGGCCACCGCGGCGACGAGGACCGGCAGGGCGAGGGTGGTGAGCCGCTCGGCCCGCGGGCTCATCCGGGTGCGCAGCATCGTGGGCCACAGGGTCAGCAGCGTCCCGACGACCGACAGGCCCACCCAGCCGAGCAGGTTGATCATCGTGTGCGCGACGAGCAGGCGGCCACGCAGCTCCTCGCCCGGCCCGGTGGCGAGCAGCACACCGTAGGTGATGCCCACCGGCAGCAGCGCCGCCGCGGCCACGTAGTAGCGCACGGCTGTCGCGAAGCGTGGCCCGACGCTCGCCCGCAAGGCCCGCGCGAGGTCTACCCCGTGCCAGAGGGCTCCGGCGGCGACGAGGGTGCCGCCGAGCGCGGCCGCGTGCCACTGCCCGAACGGCACGGTGAGCAGCACCACCAGGGCGCCGACGTCGACCAGCAGCAGCTGACGCGACTGGCGCTCGCGGGGGAAGGCCTCCGGCCCCGGCTTCAGCAGGGCCTCGGCGAAGTGGGTGCTCCACACGACGATCGAGTGCGTCACGGCTCCCAGCAGCACCAGGTGCACCATCAGCCACCGGGACTCCGGCAGGAAGCGGTGCACCAGGCTGACCAGGAACGCGGCGAGCAGCCAGACCACCACCGGCCGGTCACGCAGCGGCCACGGCCCCCGGGCGCTCATCGTCGCTCCGCCGCCCGCCCCAGCTCAGCTATTTGCATGACGTAGACGGTAATAAAAAGGATGAGCGTTGGCGAACCCGCCTCAGATGGCCTGACCCAGGTGGGCGAGGGCCTGGCGCAGCAGGGTGCCGTGGCCGCGGCCGAACTCGCTGAGGATGGCCGCGTCGGCGAGCTCGAGCGGCGAGAGCCAGACCAGGTCGAGGGCGTCCTGCGAGGGCCGGCAGTCGCCCTGCACCGCGACGACGTAGGCGAGCGCCACCGCGTGCTGGCGCGCGTCGTGGAAGGGCGTGACGCCGGGCGTCGGGAAGTACTCGGCGACCGTGAAGGGCTGCGGTGAGGCGGGGATCCGGGGCAGCGCCATCGGGCCGAGGTCCTTCTCGATGTGCCGCAGCAGGGCGTCCCGCAGCCGCTCGTGGTAGAGCACCCGTCCGCTCACCAGCTCACGGTTGACGCCCGAGTCCTCGGACATGCGCAGCAGGGTGCCGACCGCCTGCAGCTCGCCGCGATGGTCCAGCCGCACCGGCACGATGTCGACGTAGAGGATCGGGAGGCGATCGCGAGCCTGCTGGAGCTCGTCGTGGCCGAGCCAGGAGGAGTTCGTCTCGACGTCGGCCGCGTCCAGGCCGTCCCGACGGGTCATGGCGCGGGGGCGGGGTGCAGCGGGGGAGTCGTCATGGCGCCATTGCATCACGAGTTGGCGGCCCCGGGTGGGACCCGATCGAGGCCACCTGAGACCATGAGGACATGCCCGTGACGGACGAAGCCCAGGTCAGAGCCCTGATCCGACGCGCACCCGCGCACCCTCGGGTCGTGTCGTCAGGGGCCTCCGTGGCGCCGCTCGCCCTGCTCGGCCTCGTGGACGACGAGCTCGACACCTACCGGCTCAACATCATCAATGCCTCACCCGGCGTCCCGGTCCGTGCAGGGGTGGAGCACGAGACCGTGTTCATCGGGCCGGGCGTGCGCGGCCTGCCGGGGTTGCGCTACACGCCGTGCCGGCTCTCGTTGGTCCCCTACCTGTTCGACTCGACGTTCGCGCCGGACATCGTCCTCGCGCACGTGTCGCCGCCTCGCAACGGGCGGGTGTCGCTCGGCATCGAGGTCATGACCATGGTCGCGGCCATCGAGTCTGCCCGGGCCAGAGGGGCGCTCGTGCTCGGCCAGGTCAACGCCGCGATGCCCTACACCTTCGGGGACGGCGAGCTCGACGTTACCGACTTCGACGCGCTCTACGAGTCCGACCTGCCGTTGGCCCTCCCGGACCTGCCGACCGTAGACCCCTCGCCGGACTTCGTGCGGATCGGCGAGCTCACGGCGGCGCGGGTCGCAGACGGCGCGACGCTGCAGCTCGGGATCGGGGCGGCGCCCGATGCGACCCTGCCCGGGCTCGCCGCGCGCCGCCACCTCGGGATCTGGTCCGAGATGTTCTCCGACGGCGTGCTGCGGCTCGAGCGGGCGGGCGCCCTGGACTCGCGCCGGGACATCGTCGGGTCCTTCGTCGTCGGCTCGGCCGAGCTCTACGAGTGGATGCACCTCAACCCACGCGTGGTCATGCGGCGGACCGAGGTGGTCAACAACCCGGGCGTCATCGCCCGCCAGCCGCAGCTGACCAGCATCAACACCGCCCTGCAGATCGACCTGCTCGGGCAGGCGAACGCCTCGCGGGTGCGCGGGCGGGTCTACTCGGGCTTCGGGGGACAGACCGACTTCATCGTGGGGGCGCTGCACAGCCGCGGCGGCCAGGCGCTGATGGCGCTGCGCTCGATCCACCCCAAGACCGGCACCTCGACGATCGTGCCGCGGCTCGAGGAGCCCGTGACCTCCTTCCAGCACTCGGCCGTCATCACCGAGCAGGGGGTGGCCGAGGTCTTCGGGCACCCCGAGGCCGAGCAGCGGCACAACCTGATCGAGCACGCCGCCCACCCCGACGCCCGGCCGCTGCTGCGGGAGGCGGCCCGCGAGCTGGTTGGGGTCTAGCAGCGGGTCACGTCGCGCGTCGCGACGCGCACCGACGCCGGGCTGAGAGCCCGCTGAGGGCCGGCCTCGACCCACGCGGTCGGGTTGACGACAACCGCTGGTGCTGGAATAGCGTGCAAGGGTCCACCCGCGGCGGGTGGAGACAAGGGGAGAGTCGTGCTGCGCAAGGCCGGTCGAGCGAAGGCTGTGGGGCCGATCGGCGCGGCTGCCCACGAGCAGGGCGTCTACCAGCTGCTCCGGTCCTGGCGCGAGCTGTCGCCCGAGGGCCCGGTGCGCCTCGCGAAGGCCACGTCCAACCTGTTCCGGCCGCGCGACCGCGCGCAGCGTGGTCTGGACGTCAGCGGCCTCGCCGGCGTGATCAGCGTCGACCCGGTAGCCCGCACGGCCGACGTCCAGGGCATGTGCACCTACGAGACCCTCGTCGACGTCACCCTCGCCTACGGGCTGATGCCGCTCGTCGTCCCCCAGCTGCGGACCATCACCCTCGGCGGTGCGGTCACCGGTCTCGGCATCGAGGCCACGTCCTTCCGCAACGGGCTGCCGCACGAGTCGGTGCTCGAGATGGACGTGCTGACCGGCTCGGGCGAGATCGTCACGGCCGATCCCGAGGGGCCGCACGCCGACCTCTTCGACGCGTTCCCGAACTCCTACGGCTCCCTCGGCTATGCCGTGCGGCTGCGGATCGCGTTGCAGCCCATCGGGACTCACGTCTCGACCCGCAACCTGCGGTTCACCGACCTGGGCGAGCTCGCCGAGGTCGTCGACGCGGTGTGCCGCACCGGCGCCCACGACGGCGTGCGGGTCGATGGTCTCGACGGAGTCGTCTTCGGCCCGGGCGACGCGGTGCTGGTCCTCGCCACCTTCGACGGGATCGACGGCGCCCCAACAGGATCCGCCACGCCGAGCGACTACGTCGACGGCATCTACTACCAGTCCTTGCGCGACCGGGCGACCGATCGGCTCACCGCCCACGACTACCTCTGGCGGTGGGACACCGACTGGTTCTGGTGCTCCTCGGCCTTCGGCGTGCAGGACCCGCGCATCCGCAGACTGTGGCCCCGATCGCTGCGCCGCAGCGATGTCTACCACCGGATCGTGGGTCTGGAGAACAGGTTTCACATCGCTGCAGGCATCGACCGGCGGCGCGGGCTCCCCGACCGGGAGCGTGTCGTGCAGGACGTCGAGGTGCCGCTGGGTCGTCTCGTGGAGTTCGTCGACTGGTATCTCGACAACGTCCCGATGACGCCGATCTGGTTGTGCCCGTTGCGGCTTCGTGAGCCGGCCGGTCCCGGCTCGGCGCGCTCGTGGCCGCTCTACCCGTTGGTGCCGGGGGAGGTCTACGTCAACGTCGGGTTCTGGGGGACCGTCGCCATCGAGCCCAGGCGCAGCGACGGAGACGTCAACCGCGCCATCGAGGCCAGGGTGAGCGAGCTGGACGGTCACAAGTCCCTCTACTCCGACGTCTACTACGACCGGGCGACCTTCGACCGGCTCTACGGCACAGCGGCGCTCGACGCGGTGCGGGAGCGCTACGACCCGACGCAACGTCTGACACATCTCTACGACAAGGTGGCGAACTGACATGGTCGAGCTGCGGTTTCACGGGACCGGTGACGGACACCCCGCGACGCTGGGCGATCTCATCCACACGGTGACCACGGGCGAGCTGCCCATGCGGATCACCGCGTTCGACGGCACCGACGTCGGCCCGCAGGACTCACCCGTCCGCATCGAGGTCAAGAACCGCCGCGGGCTGGACTACCTGCTGACCGCGCCGGGCGACCTCGGCATCGCCCGCGCCTACCTCATGGGCGACCTCGAGGTGTACGGGATCCACCCCGGGAACCCCTATCAGGCGTTCCAGCTGCTCAAGTCCGGAGTCTCCACCCGACGCCCCAAGGCGCGCGAGATCGCTGACCTGGCCAAGGGATTCGAGCTGCACAAGCTGCGCACACCTCCGCTGCCCGCCCAGGAGGCGCCGGCCCGGTGGCGTCGCCGGCTCGAGACCAAGGTCCCCGCGACGTCCAAGCTGCGCGCCGCGCGGGCGATCAGCCACCACTACGACGTGTCGAACGCGTTCTACGAGAAGGTCCTTGGCCCGTCGATGGCCTACACGTGCGCGGTCTACGCCAGCGACGCGGACACCCTCGAGCAGGCGCAGGAGCGCAAGTTCGACCTCGTCGCGCAGAAGCTCGCCCTCAAGCCGGGCATGCGACTGCTCGACGTGGGCTGCGGCTGGGGCGGCATGGTCCGGCACGCCGTGAAGCACTACGGCGTCACTGCCATCGGGGTGACCCTGTCCAAGGAGCAGGCCAGCTGGGCGTCGGCCGCCATCGAGCGCGACGGGCTCTCCGACCACGCCGAGGTGCGGCACCTGGACTACCGCGACGTACCCGAGGCCGACTTCGACGCCATCAGTTCGATCGGGCTGACCGAGCACATCGGGGTGCGCAACTACCCGGCCTACTTCGGCTATCTGCACGGCAAGCTGGCCGAGGGTGGCCGACTGCTCAACCACTGCATCACCCGCGCCGACAACAAGGCGGGAGCACGGCCCGAGCCGTTCACCGATCGCTACGTCTTCCCCGACGGCGAGCTCGGGTCGCCGTCCCAGGTGATCGGGGCCTGCCACGACGCGGGCTTCGAGGTGCAGCACGACGAGAACCTGCGCCTGCACTACGCCAAGACGTTGGCCGCCTGGTGTCAGAACCTCCAGGACAGCTGGGACTTCTGCGTCGACGAGGCCGGCGAGGGCACCGCCAAGGTGTGGGGCCTCTACATGGCCGGCTCGCAGTTCTCCTTCGAGGCCAACTGGCTGCAGCTGCACCAGGTGCTGGCCACCAAGGTCGGCCCCGAGGGCCAGAGCAGCTACCCCTGGCGCCCCGACTGGGACCCGTCCCCGTCGGTGTCGTAGCCCGCCGCGTCTCGCCGCCCGGGCGCCGGCCGAAGACAGTGGCGGTCTGCACGTCGGATGTGACCAGCAGGCTGCCACCGTCGTGCGGGACTTAGACGAAGCGGCAGTTATCCACACCCCTCACTGCACGCAAACGCGATCAAACGCATGATCGTGGCGTGGGAAGCCGCCAGGACCTGCCGCCGCACCTGAGGGCGCGTGCGCTCGAGCGGTCCGGCGTGCTCTCGCGCACCGAGCTCCTGCAGGCCGGCCTTGCGCCGACCGTGGTGGCGCGGATGGCGGGGGAGTGGGCGACGGTGATCCCCGGGATCTACTGCCTCGACGCCCGGCCCGAGACCGCGCCGGCACGGCTGAGCCACGCGGTGCGGGTCGAGGCCGGGTTGCTGCACGCCGGGCCGAGAGCCGTGGCCAGCGGGCTGACCGCGGCCCACCTCGACGGCTTGGTAGACCGTGAGCCGCATGGGGTGACCCTGCACGTCCCCGGCCGGCGCCTCGCCCCGGTCACCGGCTGGTCGTTCGTGCGCGTCACGCCAGGGCACCGGCTCGGCCCTCGACCCCTCACGCCTAGGCGAACCGCCATGGAGGACACCGTGCTCGACGTCGTGGCGCTCCGCGACCAGGCGGCCGCACCGGCTGCCGCCCTCGGTGCGTCAGTTCGTCGCGCCCGGGTCGACGCACCCGTCCGACGGTGCCTACCCCGAGCTCAAGATCCTCATCGAGCACGACGGCCGGGCGTTCCACTCCGGGGTGGCGGCCTTTCGTGACATGGACCTGGACAACGCGGCGGCGGTGTCCGCGTGGCTGACCCTGCGCTACGGGTGGCTGCAGGTCGCCGAGACCCCTTGCCGGGTGGCGCGTCAGGTGGTCCAGGCCCTGCGCTCGCGCGGGTGGCACGGCCGACCTCGCCCATGCTCGGCGTCCTGCGTCGTCGAGCCGTGACGATGGTGGCGGTCTGCACGTCAGATGTGACCAGCAGACTGCCACTGTCCTGGTCAGGGCGGGTGGACAGGTGCGGCTAGACTGGATGCACAGGCGTTCGAGCCGCGATCAACGGCGAGCCTCCGGAAGAACGGCGCGAGCGCGCTCACTAGACCCGGACGGGTGGGCCCGTCACAGCCTTGACCAGAGCGGTCGTAGACCTCCCGCGCACCGGTGGGGGCGGGCCACGGCAAGCGGGGTGGTACCGCGGTGCGTCACGGCGCACCGTCCTCGCAGACGACGCGGCTTCGGCCGACGACCACCCGCACCGCCCGCGACACCCTCTGGAGCAGCTTCCATGTCCTACCCCCGGGTCGACACCGCAGCACGTGCCGCCTCCGCCGCCGACACGTCGGCGACCGACGCCACCGACGCCACCGCTACCGACGGGCCCACCGTCACCGGCGTCCCGTCCAGCCCGCGCTTCCCGGAGATCGAGGAGCGCATCCTGCGTTACTGGGCCGAGGACGGCACCTTTCAGGCCTCGGTGGACGCCCGCGACGCCGGCGAGAACGGCAGCAACGAGTTCGTGTTCTACGACGGGCCGCCCTTCGCCAACGGCCTGCCGCACTACGGCCACCTGCTCACGGGCTACGTCAAGGACGTGGTGCCGCGCTACCAGACGCTGCGCGGCAAGCGGGTCGAGCGACGCTTCGGCTGGGACACCCACGGCCTGCCCGCCGAGCTCGAGGCGATGAGCCAGCTCGGCATCAAGACCACCGAGGAGATCCACGAGCTCGGGCTCGCGGCGTTCAACGACGCGTGCCGCGAGTCCGTCCTGCGCTACACCGACGAGTGGCGCGACTACGTGACGCGGCAGGCGCGCTGGGTCGACTTCGAGAACGACTACAAGACGCTGAACCCCGAATACATGGAGTCGGTCATGTGGGCGTTCAAGCAGCTCCACGACAAGGGGCTCGCCTACGAGGGCTTCCGCGTCCTGCCGTACTGCTGGAACGACGAGACGCCGCTGTCCAACCACGAGCTGCGGATGGACGACGACGTCTACCAGATGCGTCAGGACCCCGCCGTGACGGTCGGGTTCCGGCTCGAGACGGGCGAGCTCGCCCTGATCTGGACGACGACGCCGTGGACCCTCCCCGCCAACCTCGCGGTGATGGTGGGCGGCGACCTCGACTACGTCGTCGTCGAGTCCGACCTCCCCACGGGTCGCACCGAGCGCTACATCCTCGGCGAGTCCCGCCTGCAGCACTACGCCCGCGAGCTGTTCGGCGACGCCAAGGCCGACGTCGCGAGCCGGGTCGTCGAGCGGCTCAAGGGCGCCGACCTGGTGGGTCGCACCTACACCCCGCCGTTCGCCTACTACCTCGGCCACGACAACGCCTTCCGCGTCGTCGAGGCGGAGTTCGTCACGACCACCGACGGCACCGGGCTGGTCCACACCGCAGGCGCGTTTGGTGAGGACGACAAGGTCGTCACCGACCGCGAGGGCATCGAGGCGGTCATGCCCGTCGGCGCCGACGGGCGGTTCACCGCGCCCGTCGACGAGTACGCCGGGATGCTGGTCTTCGACGCCAACGCCCACGTCATCGACGATCTCAAGGCCGCGACCCGCGGTGCGGCAGAGCACGGTTCGGTCACCGACGGCACCGTGCTGCTGCGCCACGAGACCTACGACCACTCCTACCCGCACTGCTGGCGGTGCCGGCAGCCGCTGATCTACAAGGGGGTGTCGAGCTGGTTCGTGTCCACGACAAAGATCCGTGACCGCATGCTCGAGCTCAACGACGAGATCACCTGGGTGCCCGAGCACATCAAGCACGGGCAGTTCGGCAAGTGGCTGGAGAACACGCGCGACTGGTCGATCTCGCGAAACCGCTTCTGGGGCAGCCCGATCCCGGTGTGGAAGTCCGACGACCCCACCTACCCGCGCATCGACGTCTACGGCTCGTTCGCCGAGCTCGAGGCCGACTTCGGGGTCAAGGTCACCGACCTGCACCGTCCCTACATCGACGAGCTCACCCGCCCGAATCCCGATGACCCGACGGGGAAGTCGACGATGCGGCGGGTCACCGACGTGCTCGACTGCTGGTTCGAGTCGGGGTCGATGAGCTTCGCCCAGGTGCACTACCCGTTCGAGAACGCCGAGTGGTTCGAGCACCACTTCCCGGGCGACTTCATCGTCGAGTACATCGGGCAGACGCGTGGGTGGTTCTACACCATGCACATCATGGCGACCGCGCTGTTCGACCGGCCGGCGTTCTCGAGCTGCGTCAGCCACGGCATCGTCCTCGGCAACGACGGGCAGAAGATGTCGAAGTCGCTGCGCAACTACCCGGACGTGCGCGACGTGTTCGAGCGCGACGGTGCCGACGCCATGCGCTGGTTCCTCATGAGCAGCCCCATCCTGCGCGGCGGCAACCTCATCGTCACCGAGCAGGGCATCCGCGACGGTGTGCGCCAGGTGATCATCCCGCTCTGGAACGCGTGGTACTTCTTCTCGTTGTACGCCAACGCTTTTGATGGCGGTGCGGGCTACGAGGCGAAGACCTCCACGGCGTCCAAGGACGTGCTGGACCAGTACCTCCTGGCCAAGCTGCGCGAGTTCGTCGAGGACACCCAGCGCCAGCTCGACGCCTACGACATCGCGTCGGCGTGCGACTCGCTGCGCTCCTTCCTCGACGTGCTGACCAACTGGTACATCCGGCGCAGCCGAGAGCGCTTCTGGGACACCGGCTCCGACCAGGCCAAGGAGACGGCCAAGCAGGCGTTCGACACGCTCTACACGACGCTGGAGACGGTGACCCGGGTCGCGTCGCCGCTGCTGCCGCTCGTCACCGAAGAGATCTGGCGCGGCCTGACCGGCGGTCGCTCGGTGCACCTCACCGACTGGCCGGACGCCGCCGAGCTGCCGGCCGACCACGCCCTCGTGGCGTCGATGGACCGCGCCCGCGAGATCTGCTCGGTCGCCTCGTCGCTGCGCAAGGCCGAGAAGCTGCGGGTCCGTCAGCCGCTCAAGTCGCTGACGGTCGTCACCGAGAACGCCTCTGCGCTCGAGCCGTTCGTCGGGATCATCCGCGACGAGGTCAACCTGCGCGAGGTCGTGCTGCGGGACGTCAGCGAGGTCAGCGAGGCCGACTTCGGGGTGACCCACCGCCTCACCGTCAACGCGCGCGCCGCCGGTCCGCGCCTCGGCAAGCAGGTGCAGCAGGTCATCAAGGGGTCCAAGACCGGGGACTGGTCGGTGGCCGAGGACGGCTCGGTCGTCTGCGCCGGAGTCCCGCTGGAGCAGAACGAGTACACCCTCGTCACGGTGGTGGCCGACGACGCCGAGGGTGACAGCCAGGCGACGGCCATGCTGCCGGGCGGCGGCTTCCTCGTGCTCGACACCGAGGTGACCGACGAGCTCTACCGCGAGGGGGTCGCGCGCGACCTCGTCCGGGCCGTGCAGCAGGCGCGCCGCGACGCGGGCCTGGACGTCACCGACCGGATCTCGTTGACCATCACCGGTGCTGAGGACGTCTTCGCAGCGACGGTCGACCACCGCAACCTGCTGGTCGAGGAGACGCTCGCGACCCAGTTCGGCTCCGCGCCCACCCTGGACGCGCTGCCGGCCGGCGACGGCGTGGCCCAGGTCGACGTGGGCGACGCCCTCGTCGCCCGCATCCGAGTGGAGAAGGTGTGATGAACCCCGGTATCGACGACGAGGCCCTGCGCACGGGGCGGGCCCGCGTGGCCCGCTCCGGCTCCCCGGACGCGGCGCGGCGCGAGGCCGCGGAGCGCCTGGAGGAGACCAAGCGGATGCGCGAGATCGAGCAGGCCATCTTGGCCCGCAACCCCGAGAGCGACGCCGTGCCCACGCTCGAGCGGGTCCAGGAGGTCATGACCCTGCTCGGCGACCCGCAGCGCAGCTACCCCGTGGTGCACCTCACGGGCACCAACGGCAAGACCACGACGACGCGCCTGATCGAGCTGCTCCTGCGCGAGCACGGCCTGAACACAGGGCGATTCACCTCGCCGCACCTGCACGACATGCGGGAGCGCATCGTCATCGGCGGGGAGCCGATCTCGCCCGAGCGGTTCATCGCCGCCTACGACGACGTGCTGCCGTTCGTCGAGATGGTCGACCGGGCCTGGCAGGACCGCGGGCAGCCGCGGCTGTCCTACTTCGAGGTGCTCGTGTGCGTCGCCTACGCCGCGTTCGCCGACGCCCCTGTCGACGTCGCCGTCGTCGAGGTCGGCCTCGGCGGTCGCTGGGACGCGACCAACGTCGCGGACGGCCAGGTCAGTGTCGTGACGCCCATCAGCATCGACCACACCCGCCTGCTCGGCTCCACGGTCGAGCAGATCACCTCCGAGAAGTCCGGCATCATCAAGCCCGGTGCCATCACCGTCAGCGCGGCCCAGGAGCCGGTCGTCTCCGACCTGCTCGTAGAGCGTGCCGCCGAGGTGGGTGCCCGTCTCGCGGTCGAGGACGAGGAGTTCGGGGTGGTGAGCCGCGAGGTCGCCGTCGGGGGCCAGCTGCTCACCCTGCGGGGCCTCGCCGGGGATTACGACGACGTCCTGCTCCCGCTCTTCGGCGAGCACCAGGCGCACAACGCCGCGCTCGCCCTGGCGGCCGTCGAGGCGTTCCTCGGGGAGGGGAGCAGCGGCTCGACCCCGACGTCGTGCGCGCGGCGTTCGCCGCCGCCTCGAGCCCGGGCCGCCTCGAGATCGTCCGCCGCTCACCGACGGTCATCGTCGACGCGGCGCACAACCCGCACGGCGCCCGGGCGCTGCGCGCGGCCCTGTCCGACGCGTTCACCTTCACCCGGCTGGTCGGGGTGGTGGCGATCTTCGTGGACAAGGACGCGGCGGGCATCCTTGAGGAGCTCGAGCCGGCGTTCGACGAGATCGTCGTCACCCGCACCACGAGCCCGCGCGCCATGAAGCCCGCCGAGCTCGGTGAGCTCGCGGCCGACATCTTCGGCGAGGACCGGGTGACCGTGGTCGACAACCTGCCCGACGCCCTCGAGAAGGCCGCCGAGCTGGCCGAGGCCGACGCGATCGCCGGGGGCGCCGGCGCCGGCGTCGTCGCCACCGGGTCCATCACCATGGCGGCCGAGGTCCGGATGCTCCTCGGGGTGACCGGCGCATGACGCCAGGCCTCCTGGTCTACGGCGTGCCGCGCCGGCTGACCCGCATCATGCTGGCGGCGGTCGTCGGCTCCGAGTCGATCATCATCCTGTTCGCCGCCACCCTCGCCCGGGGGATCGCCGCCGCCGAAGGGCACCAGATGGCGATGACCTGGCTGTGGCTCGGCATCGCGCTCGCGGTCCTGGCGCTGGTCGCGGCCGGGACGCTGCGGCGGCCGTGGGGCGTGACGCTCGGCTGGGTCGTGCAGCTGCTCGGCCTGACCTACGCGCTGGTCGTGCCGATGATGCTCGGGGTGGTCATCATCTTCGGCAGCCTCTGGCTCACCGCGATGTTCCAGGGCCGACGGATCGACGACCTCGCCGAACGTGGGGACCGCCGGACCGAGCCGCCGGCCCCCCGATAGGCTGGCACCATGACTGCTACCGAACGCTCGCTGGTCCTCGTCAAGCCCGACGGCTACTCGCGCGGCCTCACCGGAGAGGTGCTGCGCCGCATCGAGGCCAAGGGCTACCGCCTGGTCGCGCTGCAGATCCTCACGCCGACGACCGACATGCTGCACCGGCACTACGCCGAGCACGAGGGCAAGCCGTTCTTCGGACCGCTCGTGGAGTTCATGTGCTCCGGTCGGGTCGTCGCGGTCGCCATCGAGGGCGAGCGCTGCATCGAGGGCTTCCGCTCCCTCGCGGGCGCCACCGACCCGACCAAGGCCGCGCCCGGCTCGATCCGCGGTGACCTGGGTCGCGACTGGGGGCTCGCCGTCCAGGCCAACATCGTGCACGGGTCGGACTCCCCGGAGTCGGCCGAGCGCGAGCTCGCGATCTGGTTCCCCGAGCTGTAGAGCGGGTCGACCCGTGGCAGCCCAGACCGCCCGTGAGGTCCTCACCTCTCGTCGCCCGGTGCTGGCCATCTCGCCGCACCTGGACGACGTCGTGCTGTCTGCGGAGGCCTTCGTCGGCCGCCCGGACGGCCCGCATGGCCCGGACGGCCCGGACGCGACGGGCGCCATCGACGTCCTGACGGTCTGCACCGGCCGCCCCGCGGTCGCCGAGTCGCAGCCCTGGGACGAGCAGGCCGGTTTCGCCGACTCCGACGAGGCGATGACCGCCCGGCTCCTCGAGGACGAGCTGGCCTTCGCCGGCACGCCGCACCGGCGGCACCGGCTCGACCTGCTGGACAGCCAGTACGTCCCGGGCGAGCGCTCGCCCGGCGACAGCGAGCGGCTGGCCCGGTGGGTCGAGGACTGGGTGGCCGCGCACCCGGACGCGCTGGTGCTGCTGCCCGCCGGCGCGGGCGCGGCCGTGCCGCCGGCTGCCGCGACGTCCGGCGAGAGCGCTCCCGAGGTGCAGCCCCAGGCCCAGCAACACCCCACCCCCACCCTCGTAGACCGACTGGTCGCCACGGCCCGCCGCGGCGCGCGCGTGGCTGGTCGGGTGGCTGGTCGGGTGGGCCGACGGGTGGCCGGCAAGGCAGCCCGCACGGCCGAGCGGGTGGTGCTGCGGCAGCCCACCCCGAGCTGGGGTCCGTCGGCCAACGGCGACCACGTGTGGGTGCGCGACACGGTGGCGACGGCGTTGCTGGGCTCGCCGCACGAGGGGGTGCGCGTGGCGTTCTACGAGGAGGTGCCGTATCGCTTCGGCGGGCGCGGCGACCAGAGCGTGACCGCGCTGCTGGAGCGTCTCGGCGCGCAGGCGCGGCGCTGCGAGCTGGGGATCGACCGGCGGGCCAAGGCGGCTCGCGTCGCGGCCTACGCCAGCCAGGTGCCCCTGCTGACCGACGGGCAGCCGCCGCTCAGTGAGCCAGGGGGCCTGCCGTCGACGGAGCGCTACTGGGTCGTGCGGTGACGATCGAGCACTCGCGGTAGGGCTCGAACCGACCGCCGGCCAGCCCGGTGGCGCGTCCGGCGAGCCCGACGATGCCGACCATGCTGTCGGCCATGACGTCGTGGTCGTGGTGCCGCAGCCCGCTGACCAGGTGCACGAACGGCCAGCGCAGGTCGCCGAGCAGGTGCTGCACGGCAGCGCCGCGGCCGTGCAGCTGGCAGTCGGTGAGGGCGTTGGCGGCGTTCTCGACGAAGGCCCGGTGCAGGACCGCACGGTCGGTGAGCCGGGCGGCGGGGATCGGCTCGTTGACCGCCGCGTCGTCGACCCAGCCGAAGCGCGCGCCGAGCGCCTTGGCGCGGGCGAAGAAGGCGTAGTCCTCGCCGCCGGAGAGGCCGTGGTCGTCGGGATACCACGGGTCGCCGACGAGGTCGACGACCCGTCGCCCGAGGGCGGTGTTCTGGGCGCCGTTGATCATGTCGACCAGGCCGTTGGCCCGCGGACGCAGGCTCGCCGCCATGTAGGCGCGCGCGATGGCCCGGTCGTGCTCGCCGACCCCGTGCAGCACCCGGCCGCCGACGATGTCGGCGCCGATCTGCTCGCCCTGGCTGAGCAGCCGCTCGAGGCAGCCGGGCGTGAGGGTCCCGTCGTCGTCGTACATCACCAGCCAGCGCCACGTCGGCACCAGCTCGGTGGCCGTGCGGATCAGCTGGTTGCGCACCTGGGAGATGCCGCGCTCGGTCACCGCGCGGTAGTGCAGGTCGAGCCGGAGCTCGTCCGCGAGCTCGGCGACCAGGGCCGCGATGGCCGGGTCACCGTCGTTGTCCGCCACCACCACCGTCACGGGATGCGGACCGGCCTCGGGCGCCAGGCTCTCCAGCAGCGCACGCAGCAGCGCCGGCCGCCGATAGGTGGGCACCCCGATGACGACGTCAGACCAAGAATTCATGATGCTCTACCCCCTGGTGACCAGCGTAGACCTGCCCTGCAGACGCTGCTCGAAGGGGTCCTCGTTTTGCGCCGATCGGAGGAGGGTGGCTGCGCTGCGTGCTCACACGGCGTCGCAGCGAACCCCCCGCACACAGCGAGACCGGCCCCGCCCGGGGAGGGGCGGGGCCGGTCTACGAGGTGGTCAGCAGCAGCGCGTCGTCGGGTTGCGCTCCTGGTCGGCGTACTTCGCCTTCCAGAACTCCTTCTCCGACGGCACCGGCCGGTCCGGGTGCTCGCGACGCAGGTGCTCCGCGTAGCGCTCGTAGGCGTCGGCACCGGTGATGCCGCGCCAGTACCACCGGACGGCGCGGCCGGCCTTGAGCAGACCGGACGCGGCGCCCGACGTGGAGCCGACCGAGCGGACCATCAGCGGTGCACGCCCTGCGGCGACGGGTCGAGTCCGGCTTCCTTCCACTCGGCCAGGACCTCCTTCTCGGCGGCGGTGGGAACGAAGCCGCTCGGCGCGAAGATCCGGCTGGGGACGTCCTCGCTCTCCGAGGTGGGCAGGCCACCGAGGCGCAGCGCCTTGGCCACGACGGCGAGCGCCGCGAGGACCACGATGATGACCAGCACCGCGAACAGCACCGACAGGATCGTCTGGATGGTGGTGTTGCGGATGACGGCGTCCATCTCGCCCATGGTCTTGGCGGGGGCGATGATCTTGCCGGCCTCCTTGCCCGCGACGTACTTGTTGTGGTTGGCCCAGTAGCCGATGGCGGGGACGCTGGAGAAGATCTTCTGGAAGGACGCGGTCAGGGTCACCGTGAGCAGCCACGCCAGCGGGATGCCCGGGATCCAGGCCCAGCGGGTCTTGCCCTGCTTGATCACGACCGTGAAGACCACCGTGAGCGCGATGCAGGCGAGCAGCTGGTTGGCGATGCCGAACAGCGGGAACAGCGTGTTGATGCCGCCCAGCGGGTCGGTGACGCCCATGACCAGGATGGAGCCCCAGCCGAGGACGACGATCGCCGAGCAGACCCACGCGCCGACGCGCCAGGACGGGTCCTTGAACCGGCCGAGACCGGGGATGTTGCCGATCGCGTCGGAGAACATGAAGCGCGCGACCCGGGTGCCGGCGTCGATCGTGGTGAGGATGAACAGTGCCTCGAACATCACGGCGAAGTGGTACCAGAACGCCTTCATCGACGCGCCGCCGAAGAAGGACATCACCTCGGACATGCCGAACGCGAGCGTCGGGGCGCCACCGGTGCGCGAGACGATCGACTTCTCACCGACCGAGGTCGCGGCGTTGGCGATGAAGTCCGCGGTCTGCGGCGGCACGGGGTCACCGTTGGGCAGCGTGAGCGGGAGCTTGTTGGCCCACGCCACGGCGTTCTCGGGGGTGCCGCCGGTGAGGGCCTTCGGGGCGTTCATGATGAAGTAGAGGTGCTGGTCGAGGATGCACGCGGTGACCAGCGCCATGATCGCGACGAACGACTCGGTGAGCATGCCGCCGTAGCCGATGATGCGCGCCTGCGACTCCTTCTCGATCAGCTTCGGGGTGGTCCCCGAGGAGATCAGCGCGTGGAACCCCGAGATGGCTCCGCAGGCGATGGTGATGAACAGGAACGGGAACAGCTGGCCGGCGAAGGCCGGGCCGGTGCCGTCGCGCCCGAACTGCGTCAGGGCCGGCATCTGCACGGTCGGCGCGGTGATGAGGATGCCGAGCGCGAGCACGATGATCGTGCCGACCTTCATGAACGTCGACAGGTAGTCGCGCGGGGCGAGCAGCAGCCACACGGGCAGCACCGAGGCGGCGAAGCCGTAGGCGCACAGCCACAGCGCCAGCGCCTTGGGGGAGAGGGTGAACAGCTCGGCGCCCCACGCGGAGTGGCCCACCCAGTTGCCGGAGATGACCGCGAACAGCAGCAGGGCCACACCGATGACCGAGACCTCGGTGACCTTGCCCGGTCGCAGGAACCGCAGGTAGACGCCCATGAACAGCGCGATCGGGATCGTCATCGCGATGGAGTAGACCCCCCACGGGGACTCCGCGAGCGCACCGATGACCACGATGCCGAGGACCGCGATGATGATGATCATGATCGACAGCACGCCGAGGATGGCGGCCCAGCCACCGATCGGGCCGAGCTCGTCGCGGGCCATCTGGCCGAGGCTGCGGCCGCGACGGCGGATCGACAGGTGTAGGACCATGTAGTCCTGGACCGCGCCGGCGAAGATCACGCCGAGGATGATCCACAGCGTGCCGGGCAGGTAGCCCATCTGCGCGGCGAGGATCGGGCCGACGAGCGGGCCGGCGCCGGCGATGGCGGCGAAGTGGTGACCGAACAGCACGCGCCGGTCGGTCGGCATGAAGTCCTTGCCGTTCGAGAACTCCTCCGCCGGGGTGGCGCGGGTGTCGCGGGGGACGAGCAGCTTGTACTCGACCAGGCGCGCGTAGAAGCGCAGCGCGATGATGTAGGAGCCGACGGCCGCGAGCACGAGCCACACGGCGTTGACGTGCTCGCCCCGCACGAACGCCACCATCGCCCAGGCGACGGCGGCCACGATCGCGATCAGCGCGAAGACCGCCTTGTCGACGGTGCTGCTAGTCGGTGGTTCCTCGACGGCGACCGGTGGGCGGTCGGGATCGGTTCTGAGCTTGCGGACGGTGTCATCGGTGACAGCCATGGCGGGCCTCGTGGGACGGTGAGCGGACTGAGAGGGACAAGGCGGACCGTAGCCCTCCCGGGCCCGTTCTCTCCGTCGGGGCGCCTGCCTGTGCCCGGATCGTGACCAGAGTTCCTTCGCGTGCCGAACCCATTAGGCTTGTCGTCATGGCTGACTTCGATGTGGTGGTCCTGGGCGCCGGCCCGGGTGGTTACGTAGCGGCGATCCGGGCGGCACAGCTCGGCAAGAAGGTCGCCGTCGTGGAGAAGAAGTACTGGGGTGGTGTCTGCCTCAACGTCGGGTGCATCCCCAGCAAGGCGCTGCTGCGTAACGCCGAGCTGTCCCATGTGCTGACGCACGAGAAGGCGAAGTTCGGCATCGAGGGCGAGGCCACGATGGCCTACGGTCCCACCCACAAGCGCAGCCGCCAGGTCTCCGCGGGCATCGTCAAGGGTGTCCACTTCCTGATGAAGAAGAACAAGATCACCGAGATCGACGGCTGGGGCACGATCACCAGCCCCACGTCGATGAGTGTCGCCAAGGACGACGGCTCCACGCAGGAGATCACCTTCGACAACCTCATCATCGCCACCGGCTCGGTCACCCGCATGCTGCCCGGCGTCGAGGTGTCCGACAACGTCGTGACCTACGAGGAGCAGATCCTCGACGACACCCTCCCCAAGAGCATCATCATCGCCGGCTCGGGTGCCATCGGCGTCGAGTTCGCCTACGTGATGAAGAACTTCGGCGTCGACGTCACCATCGTCGAGTTCCTCGACCGGATGGTCCCCACCGAGGACGCCGACGTGTCCAAGGAGCTCGCCAAGCAGTACAAGAAGCTCGGCGTCAACGTCCTGCTCGGCACCAAGGTCGAGTCCGTCGAGGACACCGGCTCCGGCGTCAAGGTCACCGTCAGCCCCGCCAAGGGTGGCGAGCAGAAGGTGCTCGAGGCCGACCGGCTGCTCTCCGCCATCGGCTTCGCGCCGCGCACCGAGGGCTTCGGCCTCGACACGATCGGCGTGCAGCTGACCGACCGCGGTGCCATCGCCATCGACGACTTCATGCGCACCAACGTCCCCAACGTCTACGCGATCGGCGACGTCACCGCCAAGATGATGCTCGCCCACGTCGCCGAGGCCATGGGCATCGTCGCCGCCGAGACCATCGCGGGCGCCGAGACCATGCCGATCGACTACGCCTTCATCCCGCGCGCCACCTACTGCCAGCCGCAGATCGGCTCGATGGGGTTGTCCGAGCAGCAGGCCAAGGACGCCGGCTACGACGTCAAGACCTCCACCTTCCCGTTCAGCGCCAACGGCAAGGCGCAGGGCCTCGGCGAGGCGGTCGGCTTCGTCAAGGTCATCGCCGACGCCAAGCACAACGAGATCCTCGGCGCCGCCATGATCGGCCCCGACGTCACCGAGCTGCTCCCCGTCCTCAACGCCGCGCAGACCTGGGACCTCACCGCCACCGAGCTCTCCCGCGTCGTCTTCGCGCACCCCACCCTGGGCGAGGCCGTGAAGGAGGCGCTGCACGGCATCGACGGGCACATGATCAACTTCTGATCCTCCCGCTCCCTGTCGGGTCCCCGGCGCCGCACCGCTCCGGGCGACCGACACCGGCCGGGATCGGTCTGGGCCTGTCGCACGCTCCTTGACGGCCCTGGACCGATCCCGGCCGTTGTCGTTCGCCCTCCCTTGCGCGTCGGGTCCCGCTGCCGCGACCGTGCGGGGTGGGGATCCGCGCACGAACCCGTGTGGTGCGCAGGGTCGGGAGGGCGGCGTCTCTCGGTTTCTTGGGTGTCTCTCGGGAGGGTGCGCGGATGACCTGGTAGGGCGGGTGGTCTACCGGATGCCTGGAGCTTGCGGGGTGGGGATACGCGCACGAACCCGTGTGGTGCGCAGGGTCGGGAGGGCGGCGTCTCTCGGTTTCTTGGGTGTCTCTCGGGAGGGTGCGCGGATGACCTGGTAGGGCGGGTGGTCTACCGGATGCCTGGAGCTTGCGGGGTGGGGATACGCGCACGAACCCGTGGGCGCGCGGGGTCGCGGGCGCCGGCGCTCCGTTGTGGGCTACGCGGAGGCGGCCCGGACGTAGGCGTCGAGCTCGTGCAGGGGCATGGGCCGGGCGAAGTGGTAGCCCTGCATCAGGGTGCAGCCGAGCTCGGCCAGCAGGGCACGCTGCTCGGGGCGCTCGACGCCCTCGGCGAGGGGCTCGCGGTCGATGGAGCGGCACAGCTGCACCAGCGAGGCGATGAACTCGCGGGTGGTGGCGTCGCTGCCGAGGCTGGTGATGAACGAGCGGTCGAGCTTGACCACCTGGACGGGCAGCGCGCGCAGGTACTCCAGCGAGGAGTAGCCCGTGCCGAAGTCGTCGAGCCAGAGGTCGACGCCGAGGGCCAGGAGCGCGGCGCCGATGTCGGCGGACTTGTCGATGTCGAGCCCGGCGAAGGTCTCGGTGACCTCGATGATCAACAGCTCGGGCGGGAAGTCGGTCTCGGCGAGCAGCCGGGCGACGTCGTCGCAGAAGCTGGGCTGGGCGATGTGGGCGGTCGAGACGTTGACCGAGAGGCGGAGCGGGTTGAGCGGGCGGTGCCGGGCGTTCCACTCGCGCACCTGCGTGCAGCCCTCGCGCAGCGCCCACTCGCCGATCGAGGAGATCAGGCCGGTCTCCTCGGCGTAGGGGACGAACTCGTCGGGGCGCATCTGCACCTCGCCGTCCTTGATCCAGCGCAGCAGCGCCTCGACGGCGACAACCGAGCCGTGCTCGGTGTCGACGATGGGCTGGTAGTGCAGGGTGAACTCGCCCTGGGCGATGGCGTCGCGCAGGTCTGCCTCGAGGCGCAGCCGCTTGCGGGCCGCCTCGATGATCTCCTCGGTGGCGAGCACGACGGTGCCGCGGCCCTCGGACTTGGCGCGCGCCAGGGCGGCGTCCGACGCGGCGAGGACGGTCGGGCGCGGGGTCGGGTGGTCGACCCGGGCCACCCCGACGGACACCGAGATCTTCAGGACGGTGCCCTCGACCTGGTAGGGCTGGCTGAGCGCGTCGGCGAGGCGCACGGCGAAGCGCTGCAGCTCGCACCGGTCGCCGGCGCGCTGGCGGACGGCGACGAACTCGTCGCCGCTCATGCGCACGGCCTCGTCCTGGGCGCCGAGCAGGCTGCGCAGGCGCTGGGCGAGCAGGCGCAGCAGGCCGTCCCCGATCGCGTGACCGTAGGTGTCGTTGATCGCCTTGAACCGGTCTACGTCGATGGACAGGACGCCGAGGGGCAGCCGGGGGGACGTGCGGGGGAGGCGCGCGTCGAGGTGGTCCCAGAGTCGCTGGCGGTTGCCGAGCCCGGTGAGCTCGTCGCGCGTCGCGCGCAGCTCCAGCTCGCGCTGGAAGCCGAGAGCCCGCTCGGTCTCGTCGGCGAGCCGGGCGAGCGTGGCGGTCGCCTGCTGCAGCTGGGGGCCGGCGACACCACGGGGGACCCGCGGCAGCACGATGGAGCCGGTGCCGAGGGGGAAGACGATCGAGCCGCGGCTCTCGGGGACGACCGTGGCGGAGTAGCGCCAGTCCTTGCGTCGCCACAACCGGTCCAGGGCCGAGGTGAGGATCGGGCGCACCTCGTCGGCCGTGGTGGCGGACCGGATCCGCTCCGAGGCCTCGTAGAGCGCCTCGGCGAGCCAGCGCTGGTTGGACTCCAGGGTGAGCGCGGTCTGGTGGCCGACCGAGACGGTCATCAGGATGACCGCGACGACGGTGAGCTCGGGGCGGGTGATCGCGAGGGCTGCCGCGCCGATGGCGACGCAGCCGCCGCAGACGGTCGCGTAGGCACGCCACCAGATCTCGTTGAGCGAGGGGAGCGAGGCGTTCATGCCGTCGAGCCACACACCGAGGTCGGTGAGCACCTCGGAGACGCCGTCCTGCACGAAGACCGCGAGCAGGGCGGCCAGCGCGGTGCGCATGGTCACCTCCGAGGTGCTCGGTCCGAGCACGGCGAGGTAGACCAGGAGCGCGGCGGCGGCGGACAGGGCCCCCTGCGCGATGTTGAACAGCACGTCGATGCGCTTGGTGCCCATCCGCAGCGACACGACCCCGCAGAGGAACGCGACGGCTGCGATGTAGCCCCAGCGTGGACCGATCAGCAGCAGCGGCGCGGTGAGCAGCGCCTCCGGAGTCTCGGCCATGCCGGTGCGCAGGACGAGCAGCACCCGGTTCGGCATGAAGAGGGTGAGCAGCAGCAGGACGAGCACGGCGCCGAGATAGAGGTTGTTGGCGACCAGGGTGCTGGGCTCGGCCCGGGTGGCGAGGGCGAGGACAACCGGCACGCAGAGCAGGCTGACCGCCGTGGCGATCCGGAACGGCACGGTGGAGCCACCGATCGCCGCCTCCGACCGATTGCGGGGCTCGTCAGGCACCTTCCGGCCGGGCGCGGGGGCGCGCGCAGGGGCGCGACCTCGGGTCGCCGGGTCCAGCACGGTGGTGTTCACCTTGACTGCCCTTCGTCGTGACACCTCGCTACTCATTGAACTACATAGGTCACCGTACGTGTTGCAATTGCGAGGATTGATCGACTCGTCGGCATCCGTCGAGGGCGGTTCGCCGATTAGGGTGCGCCGGGAGAGCGCTGGTAACCTTGACTTTTGCCGTCGATCGGCCGCGGATCCAGAGCGCCGTGGGGACCAGCCCCGTGTGCACCGCGCAACGATATGTCCAAGGAGTCGTGCATGCCTCTCGAGGCTGACGTGAAGAAGAGCATCATCGCCGAGTACGCCACCCACGAGGGCGACACCGGCTCCCCCGAGGTCCAGATCGCCATGATGACCCAGCGCATCAAGGACCTCACCGAGCACGCTCGGGCCCACAAGCACGACCACCACAGCCGCCGCGGGCTGCTGCTGCTGGTCGGTCGCCGCAAGCGCATGCTGCGCTATCTCGAGACCACCGACATCGAGCGCTACCGCTCGCTGATCAAGCGTCTCGGGCTGCGCCGATAGCACCACCGAAGGAGCGGTCCCCCGAGGGGCCGCTCTTTCGTCGTTTCACCGCCGACGGCTCGTCGGCACCGTTCGTCCCTTCCGGCCCGCGGCCGGAGCGGCCCGCACACAACGACGATGTGCCGGGCTACGCACGACAGAGAAGGAGGACCCATGGAGGGTCCAGACATCACGTTCACCGAGGCCGTCATCGACAACGGCTCCTACGGCAAGCACACCGTCCGGTTCGAGACCGGTCGCCTGGCCAAGCAGGCCGGCGGATCCGTCACGGCCTACCTCGACGACGAGACCACGGTGCTGTCCACGACGATCGCCGGCAAGTCGCCGAAGGACCAGTTCGACTTCTTCCCGCTGACCGTGGACGTCGAGGAGCGCATGTACGCCGTCGGTCGCATCCCCGGCTCGTTCTTCCGCCGTGAGGGTCGCCCGGGCACCGACGCCATCCTCACCTGCCGGCTCATCGACCGGGCGTTGCGCCCGACCTTCAAGAAGGGGCTGCGCAACGAGGTCCAGATCGTCGAGACCGTCCTCGCGCTGAACCCCGACCACCAGTACGACGTCCTCGCCATCAACGCGGCCTCGGCGTCCACGCAGATCTCCGGCCTGCCGTTCTCGGGCCCCATCGGCGCCGTCCGCGTGTCCCTCATCGAGGGCCAGTGGGTCGCCTTCCCGAACTTCTCCGACATCGAGCGCTCCGTCTTCGACATGGTCGTCGCCGGTCGCGTCGTCGGCACCGACTCCGATGGCAGGCCCGATGTCGCCATCATGATGGTCGAGGCCGAGGCCACCGACTCCACCTGGGACCTGGTCAAGAACCAGGGCAAGCAGGCGCCGACCGAGGAGGTCGTGGCCCAGGGTCTCGAGGCCGCCAAGGCGTTCATCGCCGAGCTGTGCCGCGCCCAGTCCGAGCTCGCCGCGCAGGCCGCGAAGCCGGTCCAGGACTTCCCGATCTTCCTCGACTACGAGGACGACGCCTACGACGCCGTCGAGCAGGCCGCCGCCGGCGAGCTGAAGGACCTGCTGGCCATCGCCGGCAAGCAGGAGCGTGAGGAGCGTCTCGACGAGCTCAAGGAGCGCCTCAAGGCCGACCTCGGTGGCGAGGGCAAGCCGCTCGCCGGTCGCGAGAAGGAGATCTCCGCGGCCTACCGCTCCGTGCAGAAGAAGCTCGTCCGCGAGCGCATCCTGCGCGACAAGGTCCGCATCGACGGCCGTGGCCTCGCCGACATCCGCGCGCTGTCCGCGGAGGTCGAGGTGCTGCCGCGCGTGCACGGCTCGGCCATCTTCGAGCGTGGCGAGACCCAGATCCTGGGCGTCACGACGCTGAACATGCTGAAGATGGAGCAGCAGCTGGACACGCTGTCGCCGGTCACCCGCAAGCGCTACATGCACAACTACAACTTCCCGCCCTACTCCACCGGTGAGACCGGTCGTGTGGGCAGCCCCAAGCGCCGCGAGATCGGCCACGGCGCCCTGGCCGAGCGGGCCCTGATGCCCGTCCTGCCGACGCGTGAGGAGTTCCCCTATGCGATCCGTCAGGTCTCCGAGGCCCTCGGGTCCAACGGCTCCACCTCGATGGGCTCGGTCTGCGCCTCGACGCTGTCCCTGCTCAACGCCGGTGTGCCACTGCGCGGCATGGTGGCGGGCATCGCGATGGGCCTGGTCTCCGCGGAGATCGATGGTGAGACGCAGTACGCCGCGCTGACCGACATCCTCGGCGCCGAGGACGCCTTCGGCGACATGGACTTCAAGGTCGCCGGCACCAAGGAGTTCGTCACGGCCATCCAGCTCGATACCAAGCTCGACGGCATCCCCGCCTCGGTGCTCGGTGGCGCGCTCACCCAGGCCCGCGACGCCCGCCTGCACATCCTCGACGTCATGTCCGAGGCGATCGACGTGCCGGACGAGATGAGCCCGTACGCGCCGCGCATCATCACCGTCCAGGTCCCGGTCGACAAGATCGGTGAGGTCATCGGGCCGAAGGGCAAGATGATCAACCAGATCCAGGAGGACACCGGCGCCGACATCTCGATCGAGGACGACGGCACGGTCTTCATCGGTGCGGTCGACGGCCCGTCCGCCGAGGCGGCTCGTGCCGCGGTCAACGCGATCGCGAACCCGCAGATGCCCGAGGTCGGCGAGCGCTTCCTCGGCACCGTCGTCAAGACGACCACCTTCGGGGCGTTCATCTCGCTGCTGCCCGGCAAGGACGGCCTGCTGCACATCTCCGAGGTGCGCAAGCTCGTCGGCGGCAAGCGGATCGACTCGGTCGACGACGTCCTGTCGGTCGGCCAGAAGATCCAGGTCGAGCTCAAGGAGATCGACCCGCGCGGCAAGCTGTCGCTCGCGGCGGTGCTCACCGAGGAGCAGGAGGCCGCCAACGCCGCTGCTCCCGAGCAGTCGCGTGGTGACCGTGCCGAGCGTTCCGAGCGTGGCGGCGACCGTGACCGGGGCGAGCGTTCCGAGCGTGGCGAGCGAAGCCGCAACCGCAACCGTCGTGGCCGTGGCGACCGCGAGGGCAACGGCGAGGGCGGCGGCGACGTCGTGTCCGGCACGGCCGAGTCCGACGCGCTCGTCGGTGCCAGTGACTCCGGCAACCAGGCGACGGCGACCTCCGAGGACGCCTGACCCGCAGACCTGAGCGGCACGCCTGACCCGGCGCCGCTTCGGCGCAGGCCGAGCCCCCGTCACCGCATCGGTGGCGGGGGCTCGTGGCGTGCGTGGTGGCTACTGCGGCTTGGCGAGGTAGGCGAGGGCAGCGCTCACGGCGGCCTGGGTGCCGGTGCGCAGGGTGGGTTGCAACGCCGGGCCGAAGCCCGGGTTGTGGTTGGGCCGGGCCGCCTGGTCCGGGGTGAAGCCGCCGAATCCCCAGTAGGAGTAGGGGGTCTCCGGCGCGTCGGGGATGATGCTGAAGTCCTCGGACGCCGTCATCCGGCCGAGCTCGACGACCCGGTCGGGACCGAAGTGCTGGACGAAGGCCTCGGTCACGCGCGCCGTGACATCGGCGTCGTTGTCCGTCAGCGGATAGATGTCGTAGAGCTCGATCTCGGGTGGCCTCGGCGAGGCGGCCGCCTCGCACTCGGCCGTCACGATCCGCCGGATGGCGGCCACCAGCTGCTCGCGCACGCCGGTGTCGTAGGCCCGGATGTTCAGCAGCATCGTCGCGTCGTCCGGGATGATGTTGGCCTTCGTGCCGGCCTGGAGGCTGCCCACGGTGACGACGCCGAACTGCCCCGGTGGCAGCTCGCGGGAGACGATCGTCTGCAGCCGGGTGACGATGGCCGCGCTCAGCACCACCGGGTCTACGCCGAGGTGCGGCATCGAGCCGTGGCTGCCCTGCCCGTAGACCGTGACCCGCAGGCACGCTCCGGTCGACAGGATCGGACCGACCGTGGTGCCCACCTGACCGGCCGCCGGGCTGGCGAGCACGTGCTGCCCGAGGGCGACGTCGGGCCTCGGGATCGCGTCGACCAGACCGGCGTCCACCATCGAGCGGGCGCCGGCGGCGGTCTCCTCGCCGGGCTGGAACAACGCCTCGTAGGTCCCGGACCAGGCGTCGCGGTGCTCGGCGAGCAGGGCGGCCGCGCCGAGCGCCGCCGCGACGTGCATGTCGTGCCCGCAGGCGTGCATGACCGGGACGGTGCTGCCCTCGGCGTCGACCGCGGTCTTGGTGGAGGCGTAGGGCAGGCCGGTCGCCTCCTTCACCGGGAGGGCGTCGATGTCGGCGCGGAAGAGCACCGTCGGTCCGTCCCCGTTGTGCAGCACGCCCACGACCCCGCCACCGATCTCGGTCACGTCGTAGCCGAACGCCGTGAGCCGGCGCGCGATCTCGGCGACCGTCTCGCTCTCCTGCATCGACAGCTCGGGGTTGCGGTGGAGCTGCCGGTAGAGCTCCTCCTGCCAGTCGGTGATCTGGCCGAGGTCGGCCAAGACCGCTTCGGTGCTGCTCGTGCTCATCGCTGCTCCTTTGTCGGATGCCCAGTTCCTCACGTCGACGGCCGGCGCACAACGTGCGTGGCGCGTGTCGGTGGGTGCTGCTCGGCGTCGCGGTCGGCGCCGTTCCCAGGCAGAATGGGCGAGAACCGAGGAGGAGCATGTCGATCGTCGATCGGGTGGACCAGTTCCAGCGCCGGCATCCCGTGGTCGGGTTCCCGCTGGCCGTGCTCTACAAGTTCTTCGACGACCAGGGTCCCTACCTGACCGCCCTCATCACGTACTACGGGTTCTTGTCCATCTTCCCGATGCTGCTGCTCTTCTCGTCCGTGCTGGGTTTCGTGCTGCAGAGCCGGCCGGACTGGCAGGAGCGGCTGATCGACTCGGCGGCCAACCAGATCCCGATCATCGGCGAGGAGCTGAAGAACGCCACCCTGCAAGGGAACACGACGGCGATCGTCATCGGTGGGCTCGTCGCGCTCTACGGCTCGCTCGGCATCGCGCAGGCCATCCAGAACGCCATGAACGTGTGCTGGGCGGTGCCGCGCAACCAGCGGCCGAACCCCTTCCTGGCCCGCGCCCGCTCGACCCTGATGATCCTCACCGCCGGGTTGCTCGTGCTCGTGACCACCATCGCCGCCGGTGCCGGGACCCTGGCGGGGGACGCCGGCATCGACCTGGGCGCGTTCGGCACCTACCTGGTCCCGGCCATCACGATCGCGCTCAACGCGGCCGTGTTCATGCTGCTCTACCGCATCTCGACCGCCCACCCGATGCGCCGGCGGCAGGCGTGGCCGGGGGCGATCTTCATGGCGCTGTGGCTGTTCGCCGTGCAGACTTACGGCACGGGCTACATCGGTCGGGTGCGCACCTCGAGCCAGACCTACGGCACCTTCGCCATCGTGCTGGCCCTGCTCGCGTGGGCCTACGTGGCGGCCCTCGGGCTGGTGCTCTCCGTCGAGCTCAACGTCGTCGCCGCCAAGAAGCTCTATCCGCGGGCGCTGCTGACCGTGTTCACCGACAACGTCGACCTGACCCGCGCGGACAAGAAGATGTACGAAGGCATGGTGAACGCCAACCGGCTCAAGGGGTTTCAGCAGGTCGAGGTGTCCTTCGAGCGCAACCGCAAGGACCTGGAGGCCAAAGCGGCGGCCGAGGATGCTCAGCGGGCCGAGGGCGCGCAGCGGTCCGACGGCGCTCAGCAGCCCGAGGGCGCGGCGAGGGAGCCGTAGGTCTGCTTGGCCTTCTCCAGGGCCGCGACGTAGCCGGAGCGCTGGTAGTCCGTCGCGTCGACGTCGGTGGGCACCGCGAGCATGCCGCGCAGCGCGTCGAGGTTGGCCAGGTGCTTGCGGTCCATCCAGGTGCGCAGCTCGGCGAGGATCACCGCGGCGTGCTCGGGGCCGTGCCGCAGCAGCGCCGACGCGGTCATGGCGACATCTGCCCCGGCCAGCAGGTACTTCGCGACGTCGAGGCCCGACCAGACGCCGGAGGTGCCGGCGAGCGAGCACGCCACCCGCCCCCGCAGGGCGGCGATCCAGGTGCGCGGCAACCGGCCCTCGAAGGGCGAGGACAGCTCGACTCCCGGCGCGACAGAGAGGGTCTCGCCGTCGATCTCGGGCTGCAGGAACCGGTTGAACAGCACCAGGCCGTCCGCGCCGGCCTGGTCCAGCGCCACCGCGAGCCGCCCGAACGAGCTGAAGTAGGGCGAGAGCTTGACGGCGATCGGGAGGTCTACGGCGTCCCGGACGTGCCGCAGGATGTCCAGGTGCCGCTGCTCGATCTCCGTGCTGGTCATCGTCAGGTCGCCGGGGACGAGGTAGATGTTGAGCTCCAGAGCCGCAGCCCCCGCCTCGCTCAGCTGTCGGGCGAAGTCGACCCAGCCGCCGTCGGTCGAGCCGTTGAGGCTGGCGATCACCGGGATGTCTACCGCCTGCGAGGCGCGCTCGACCAGGTCGAGGTAGCGCACCGACGTGCTGGTGGTCGGGGTGGCGGCGGCGTGGGGACCGGACGGGATGTCGGGGAAGTAGCTCAGCGACTCGGCGAAGGACTCCTCGTGCGCCTCCTGCAGCTGCAGGTCGCGAGCCGCCTCGTGGCGCAGCTGCTCCTCGAACAGCGAGTAGAGCACGACGGCGCCGACGCCCGCGTCCTCGAGCCGGCGGATGGTCGAGATGTCCTGGGACAGCGGGCTGGCCGAGGCGACCAGGGGGCTGGGCAGGGTGAGCCCGAGGTAGCGGGTCTGCAGCGGGCTGGTCATCGGCTGGCTCCGAGCTCGTCGATCTGGGTGGCGGCGTTGTCGGTGCGGCGTGCGTCGGGCGCGAACTGCTCCGCGTCGGCGTGCTCCATCTGCTCGTAGTCGGCCCAGCGGCGGTCGACGGCCTCCTGGGCGAGGGTCAGCAACCGCTCGGCCTCGCGCGGGTCGGCCTGCGCCAGCATGCGATACCTCAGCTCGCGAGAGTGATAGTCCCGCAACGGGATCCGCGGCCTGGGGGAGTCGAGGAGGAAGGGGTTGCGGCCCTCCATCCGGAGCACCGGGTTGTAGCGCATGAGCGGCCAGTGGCCCGAGGCGACCGCGCGGTACTGCTGGTCCAGGCCCTGGCGCATGTCGATGCCGTGGGCGATACAGTGGCTGTAGGCGATGATGAGCGACGGCCCGTTGTAGGCCTCGGCCTGGCGGAACGCCGTCAGCGTCTGCTGCGGGTCGGCGCCCATGGCCACCCGGGCGACGTAGACGTTGCCGTACGAGACGGCTTGCAGCGCAAGGTCTTTCTTGCCGGTGGTCTTGCCCGCGGCCGCGAACTTCGCCACGGCGCCGAGCGGGGTCGACTTGCTCGACTGGCCGCCGGTGTTGGAGTAGACCTCGGTGTCGAGCACGAGGACGTTGACGTCGCGCCCGCTCGCCAGCACGTGGTCGAGACCGCCCGAGCCGATGTCGTAGGCCCACCCGTCACCACCGACGATCCAGACGCTGCGACGCAGCAGGTGGTCGGCCACCGAGCGCAGGTCGTCGGCGTAGGGGCCGTCCACGTCGGCCAGCCGCTCGTGCAGCACGACGAGCCGGTCCCACTGGTCGGCGAGCTCGGACTCGCGGGCCTGAGGCGCCTCGAGGATGGCGTCGGTCAGCTCGGCCCCGACCTCGTCACGCAGCTGCCCGAGCCGCTTGCGGGCCAGGTCGGTCTGCAGGTCGGCCGCGAGCCGCAGGCCGAGGCCGAACTCGGCGTTGTCCTCGAACAGGCTGTTGCTCCAGGCGGGTCCGCGGCCCTTGGCATTCTTGGCCCACGGGGTGGTGGGCAGGTTGCCGCCGTAGATGGACGAGCAGCCGGTCGCGTTGGCGACGGTGACGCGGTCGCCGAAGAGCTGGGTGAGCAGCCGCAGGTAGGGCGTCTCGCCGCAGCCGGAGCACGCCCCGGAGAACTCGAAGAGCGGCCGCAGGAACTGGGTGCCGCGCACCGTGCCGAAATCGACCCGGGTGCGGTCGTTGACCGGCAGCGTCTCGAAGAAGGCGACGTTGGCGCGCTCGGCCTCGAGCCGCGGAGCGACGGGCGTGAGGTTGATCGCCCGCCGGTTGGGCTGACCGAGCGGCTTGACCGGGCACGCCTCGACGCACAGCCCGCACCCGGTGCAGTCCTCGGCGTAGACCTGGAGGGTGTAGCGCGTGTCCGGAAGGCCCACCGCGTCGATCGGAGCGGAGGCGAATCCCGTTGGTGCGCCGTCGAGCTCGCCCTGCGTGTAGTACTTGCTGCGGATGACCGCGTGCGGGCACACCATCGAGCAGCTGCCGCACTGGATGCACGCCTGCGGGTCCCACTCGGCCACGACGTCGGAGATGTTGCGCTTCTCGTACTGCGTCGTGCCGCTCGGGTAGGTGCCGTCGATCGGGAGGAGGGAGACCGGCAGGTCGTCGCCGCGGCCGGCCAGCATCGGTGCCGTGACGGTGCGGACGAACTCCGGCGCGTCGGCGGGGACCGGTGGCACGAGCTCACGCTCGCCGCTCGCTCGGCCGGGGACCTCCAGCCGGTGCAGGTTGGCGACCGCCTGGTCGACGGCCGCCTCGTTGCGCGCCACGACGTCCGGCCCGCGGCGACCGTAGGTCTTGCGGATCGCCACCTTGATCTGCTCGATCGCCTCGTCGGCCGGCAGCACGCCGGAGATCGCGAAGAAGCAGGTCTGCAGCACGGTGTTGGTGCGGTTGCCCATCCCCGCCTCGCGCGCGACCAGGCCGGCGTCGATGACGTGCACGTCGATGCCGAGGTCGATGATGCGTTGCTGCAGCGGCCGCGGCAGCCGGTCCCAGACCTCGTCGGCCGGGAACGGCGCGTTGAGCAGCAGGGTCGTGCCCGGACGAGCCGTCTCGAGGATGTCGACCCGCTCGAGGATGCTCCAGTGGTGGCACCCGATGAAGCCGGCCTGCCGCACCAGGTAGGGCGCTCGGATCTCCTGCGGGCCGAACCGCAGGTGGGACACCGTCCGGGAGCCGGACTTCTTGGAGTCGTAGACGAAATAGCCCTGGGCGTAGGTGTGCTCACGCGCACCGAGGATCTTGATCGTGTTCTTGTTGGCGCCCACCGTGCCGTCGGACCCGAGCCCGTAGAACACCGCGCGCAGGGTCTGGGCGTGCTCGACGTCGAGGTCCGCGTCGTAGTCCAGGGACAGGTGGGTGACGTCGTCGGTGATGCCGACCGTGAAGCGGGGGCGTGGCTCCGGCAGCGCCAGCTCGGCGTAGATCGCGGCGACCATGCCGGGCGTGAACTCCTTGGACGACAGTCCGTAGCGTCCGCCGATGATCGTCGGCATGGCGTCGCGCCGGCCCTGGGCGTAGGCCTCGCCGAGCGCCGACACCACGTCGAGGAAGAGCGGCTCGCCGCCCGAGCCGGGCTCCTTGGTGCGGTCGAGCACGGCGATGCGCCGGGCCGACTCGGGGATCGCTGCGAGCACCTGCTCGACCGGCCACGGGCGGTAGAGGCGGACCTGCACGACCCCGACCTTCTCGCCGGTGGCGACCAGCCGGTCTACGGTCTCGCGGCAGGTCTGTGCCCCGGACCCCATGACCACGACGACGCGGTCGGCCTGCTCGTGCCCGAAGTACTCCACGAGCTGGTAGCGACGGCCGGTCCGGTCGCCGAGCCGGTCCATCTGGCGCTGCACCACGTCCGGCGTCCAGCTGTAGAACAGGTTGACCGTCTCGCGGGACTGGAACGAGGTGTCGGGGTTCTGCGCGGTGCCGCGGATGAACGGGTTCGCGGGGGAGAGGGCGCGCTCACGGTGCTCGTGGATCAGCTTGGGGGACAGTATGGCTCGCAGGTCGTCGTCGCTCAGCAGATCGACGGTGTTGAGCTCGTGCGAGGTGCGAAAGCCGTCGAAGAAGTGCACGAACGGCACCCGGCACTCCAGCGTCGACAGCTGCGCGACGAGGGCGAGGTCGTGCGCCTCCTGCGGCGACGCGGACGACAGCAGGGCGAAGCCGGTCTGCCGCACCGCCATGACGTCCTGATGGTCGCCGAAGATCGACAACCCTTGGGTGGCAAGCGATCTCGCCGCGACGTGGAAGACGGTGGAGGTGAGCTCGCCCGCGATCTTGTACATGTTGGGGATCATCAGGAGCAGGCCCTGGGAGGCTGTGAAAGTGGTGCTCATGGCGCCGCCCTGCAGCGCGCCGTGCATCGCGCCGGCGGCGCCGCCCTCGGACTGCATCTCGACGACGGTCGGCACCTGACCCCAGATGTTGGTGCGGCCGTGGGCGGACCACTCGTCGGCGAGCTCGGCCATCGTCGAGCTCGGCGTGATCGGGTAGATCGAGCACAGCTCGTTCAGCCGGTAGGCGACCGACGCGGCTGCCTCGTTGCCGTCGATGACGACGCGCCCGCCGCTCATCGGATCCGCCCGCTGCCGGCGCCGAGGGTGGGGTCGTCGACCATCTCGATGGCGTGCACGGGACACTGCTCGTAGCAGGTGCCGCAGCCGGTGCAGCGGGTGTAGTCGTAGCGATAGCGATGTCCCTGGCCCAGCTTGATGACGGCGTCCTCGGGGCAGGAGCCGAGGCACCCGTCGCACTCGAAGCAGTTGCCGCAGGACAGGCAGCGCCGCGCCTCGAAGTCGGCCTGCTGCTCGCTGAGCCCCCCGACGACCTCGGCGAACGCCGCGACCCGGGCGTCCGGGTCGAGCTCGGGCTGGTGCCGGCGGCGGTGGTCGCCGAAGTACCACAGGTGCAGCTGGTCGTAGGTCGCGATCTTGTGCTTGTCGGGTCGCACGTCCGGTCGTCCCGCCAACCAGGCGTCGATCGAGCGCGCCGCCCGCTTGCCGTGACCCACGCCGATGGTGACGGTGCGCTCGGACGGCACCGCGTCGCCGCCGGCGAAGATGCCCGGCACGTCGGTCATCAGGGTCTGCGGGTCGACCTGCACGACGTCACCCTCGAAGCGCATGCCCGGGATCTGCTGGAGGAAGCGGGTGTCGGCCTCCTGGCCGAGCGCCAGGATGACCGTGTCGGCCTCGAGCCGCTCGAATCGTCCTGTGCCGCGAGCCTTTCCGTCGTCGTCGAGCTCCATGACCTCCACCGTCAGGTCGTCGTCGACCGCCGTGATGGTGCGCAGCCAGCTCATCGTCACGCCCTCGCGCTCGGCGTCCTCGCGCTCCTCGGCGTGCGCCGGCATCTGCTCGGCGGTGCGTCGGTAGACCACGAGCGTCTCGGCCGCACCCAGCCGCCGGGCTGTGCGCGCGGCGTCCATCGCCGTGTTGCCGCCGCCGTAGACCGCGACCTTGCGGCCGATGATCGGGCTCTGCCCGGACGCCACGCCGCGCAGGAACGAGACGGCGTCGACGATCCGGGTGGCGTCGCGCGACGGGATGTCGACCTTCTTGGACAGGTGGGCGCCGACCGCCACGAACACCGCGTCGAACCCGCCCTCTCGCTGCTCGGTCAGCAGGTCCGTCACGGTGTGGCCGGTGCGGATGCGGACCCCGAGGGCGCGCAGCCGGTCTACCTCTGCGTCCACGACGTGGCGGGGGAGGCGGTACTCCGGGATGCCGTAGCGCATCATGCCGCCGACCTCCGGCGAGGAGTCGCGGATCTCGACCTCGTGGCCGACCCGGGCCAGGTGGTAGGCCGCCGAGAGGCCGGACGGCCCGGCCCCGACCACGAGCACGCGGTGCCCCGTGCTGGTCGCGGGCCGGTCGAGCGCCCAGCCCCGCTCGATGGCGAGGTCGCCGAGATAGCGCTCGACCCCGTGGATCGACACGGCAGCGTCGAGCTCTGCTCTGTTGCAGTCGGTCTCGCACGGGTGGTAGCAGACCCGACCGTGGATCGCCGGGAACGGGTTGTCCTGGACGAGCTGGCGCCACGCCTGCTCGGGCTCGCCCGCCTTGATCAGGCGCAGCCACTCCTGGATGTTCTCGCCGGCGGGGCAGCCCGCGTTGCACGGCGGCAGCAGGTCGACGTAGATCGGCATGCGCACCCGGACGGGGCCGGCCCGACCGGCCTCGGTCGCCAGATCAGGGAGCGCGGTGATGTCACGGTGGTCGACGGCCATGGCTGCTGCACCTTCTGTCTTCGTCCTCGAAGCGTGCCAACAGGCTAGTCCGGCCGACCTTGGTGTCCCACGGCGGGGTCGCTCTTGGGTCATCTCATGCGTCGACCCGAGCGACGGCCGGCTCTGGTCCGGCAGATCCCGCAGCGTTCATGACGACCCTGACCTCAACGATGGAGATGGCAGATGCGGATTCGTGTCGCGGGTGGACTGGGCGTCTTCGGTCGCCGTGTGGTCCCGAGCCTTGTCAGGCAGGGACACACCGTGTTCGCCACCACACGCTCCCCGACCCGAGTGCGTGCCCTCGAACAGCTCGATGCCCACCCGATCGTCGCCGACGTGCTGGATGACGAGGCTTGGGACGGCGCGACACAGAGAGCACGGCCGGAGGTGGTGCTGCACCTCCTGACGGACCTCGGCACCGGCGACCCGACCTCCAACGCCCACCTTCGCGCAGTCGGCACCCAGAGCCTGGTGGGGGCTGCCGACCGGGCCGGGGCGCGTGTGGTGGCTGAGTCGATCAGCTGGGTCAACCCGCCTTCGTCGGCGCCCGCTGACGAGGCGACACCCCTTTACCTGCAGGCGGGCGAGCCGCGCCGGACCATCGCAGGAGTCGCCGCTCTTGAGGCTGCCGTCATCGGGTCGCACGGCGTCGTCCTTCGGTGCGGCCAGCTCTACGGTCCCGGCACCTGGTTCGCCCGCGAGGGCCGCCACGGGTTGGCTGCACGCGCCGGATCTCTGGTCGTGCCGAGCGCAGTGGCCTCGTTCGTCGAGGCGGATGACGCCGCCCGGGCGTTCGTCCAGGCCTTGGCCTGGCCATCGGGCCTCGTGAACATCGTCGACGACGAGCCTGCGGGAGGCCGCGAGTGGGGGCCGGCCTTCGCGGCCGCGGTCGGTGGCACGCCGCCGCAGGTCGATGACAGCAACGGCATCGGGCGCCCGGTCCGCAACCGAGCAGCCCGTCAGCTCGGCTGGGACCCCAGCGCGGCGTCATGGCGCGAGGGGTTCACCCAGCTCTGAGCGGCGGCGTGTCGCCGATGGCGAGGATGCCGGCCGATGCGGCAGCGACTGCCTGATCCAGCCAAGGAGGCATGTCGAGGTCGGCGCGAAGGTACCGCCGGACGAGCCCGTAGCCGTTCTCCTGGCACGCCACCGCGACCAGCGCCAGGGTGTCCTCGTCGGTGCGGCCGTAGCGCCTACGGCTCAGCTCCACCATGGCGTCCCTCACCCTGTCGTTGACGTGGGCGACGTCCTCGGCGAGCTGACCGCTCACCGTGTGGGCGAGATCTTGCTGCCGGTAGAGCGTCATGGCGATCGCGTCGAGCCTGTGGGCCCGACAGAACGCGGGGACGTGCACGGCCGCAGCGACGGCTGCCTCGTGGGGATCGCTCCCGGCGAGGGCCTCGAGCAGTCCCACGTGGAATCGCCGCACCGAGCGAAGCCAGAGGGATCCGAAGAGGGCGTCCTTGGTCGCGAACCGGTAGTAGACGGAGTTGGGTGGCGTTCCCAGCTGCGTCGCGACGTCGGCGACGGTGGCATCCCGCCACCGCTGCGCCACAACCAGCGCGGCGGCGTCGAGGATGCCGTCGGGGGTGAAGCGGGCAGGTCTGGCCATGTGGCCATCATGCCGTGCTAGTTTTTGACCATGAAAACAAAAATGGCAGGGGCGTCGAGCTCCTCCTTGGCCGAGGTGCTCCCGGGGCACCAGTTCAGTGAGCACCACAGCGGGATCGTCGACGCTCCACCAGAGGTCGTCTGGAAGTCGCTTCGACAGCTGGGGTGGTCAGATCTGCGGGTGGCGCGGCCAGTGATGTCGATGCGCAAGCTGGGTGGCAGCGTCCTGCAGGGTCCCCTCGTCGAGACGTTCACCGAGCGGGCGGCCGCCGTCCTGGTCGAGGACGCGCCGACCAGGTTGCTGCTCGCCATGGTGGGCAAGCCGTGGTCTGTGGTGCCCCAGCGAGTCACGATGACTTCGATGGAGGACGTGACGTCGTTCACCGATCCTGGTTGGCTGAAGTACGGCATGGAGTGGGTGCTTCATCCGCTACCCGAGGACCGCACCCTGGTGGAGACCCGCACGCTGTGCGAGGCGACTGATGCCACGGCGCGGCGGCGGTTCGGGATCTACTGGCTCGGGATCCGGGGCGCAAGCGGGCTGGTGCGACGGGAGATGATCTCCGCGCTGCGCCGGTAGGCTGACGGGCGTGAGCGACACGATCAAGGTCTCTGTCATCGGCGCCTCGGGGCGCATGGGTTCGACGGTCTGCCAGGCGGTCGAGGACGCGCCGGACACCGAGCTCGTCGGCCGCTACGACGTGGGCGACGACCTGGGCGACCTCGGCGGCGCAGACGTCGTGGTCGAGTTCTCGGTGCCCGACTCGTCGCCGGCCAACGTCGCCTACTGCGTAGACCGTGGCGTGAGTGTCGTGGTGGGCACCACCGGGTGGGACGAGTCGCGGCTCGAGACGCTGCGCGCCCAGGTCGAGCAGGCGCCCGAGGGCACGGGCGTGCTGATCGCGCCCAACTTCGCGATCGGCGCGATCTTGATGATGTCCTTCGCGCAGCAGGCGGCCCGGTTCTACGAGTCGGTCGAGATCATCGAGCTGCACCACCCCGGCAAGGTGGACGCGCCGTCCGGCACCGCCGCACGCACGGCCGACCTGGTCGGGGCGGCGCGCGAGGAGGCCGGACTCGGCGACGTGCCGGACGCGACGACCCACGATCCCCACGGCGCTCGCGGAGCCCGCGTGCACGGCGTGCCGGTGCACTCCGTGCGGCTGCTCGGGCTGGTCGCGCACCAGGAGGTCCTCCTCGGCGGCGAGGGCGAGCAGCTGACCATCCGGCACGACTCGTTCGACCGGGTGTCGTTCATGCCGGGCGTGCTCGAGGGGGTCCGCAACGTGCGCCAGCACCCGGGCGTCACGGTCGGCCTGGAGCACTACCTCGGCCTGTAGGCGAGGCCGGACCCGCTAGCCTCCAGACCATGAGCCGCATCTTCCTGACGAGCGTGGCCTCCGTCTACCCGCTCTACCTCGCGAAGATCGAGAAGAAGGGCCGCACGCAGGCCGAGCTCGACCAGGTCATCAGGTGGTTGACCGGCTTCGACGAGACCGAGCTCGCTGCGCACCTGGAGGCGGGGACGACCTTCGAGGACTTCTTCGCCGACGCCCGCCTCACCCCGCACGCGTCGTCGATCACCGGCGTCGTGTGCGGCGTGCGCGTCGAGGACGTCGAGGACCCGCTGATGCAGCGGATCCGCTACCTCGACAAGCTGGTCGACGAGCTGGCCAAGGGCAAGGCGATGGATCGGGTGCTCCGCAGCTGAGCTTCGAGCGGCGAGACCCCGCGCGGACACCTCAGCGCTGAGCGCCCAGCGCCACAGCACCACCCCGTGCTCGCCGGCAACTTGTGGCAACCGATGGTGCGGACGATCGGACGGACCGAACACTGAGTGGCACCACCCGCCCTCGTGAAGGATCCCGGAATGTCCGCAGGCTCAACGGCGAGCAGCACCGAAGCACACGGTGCCCTCCACAAGATGTCGGTCCGATCGATCTTCAGCTACATGCTGGGGGACTTCGGCTGCAACCTGGCGTTTGCCCTCGCCAACACCTGGCTGCTCTTCTACTACACCGACGTCGCCGGCATCTCGGCCGCCGCGATCGGCACGATGTTCCTCCTGGTCCGGCTGTTCGACGCGTTCACCGACCTGGTGGCGGGTCGGGCGGTCGACGCGACGATGACGCGCTGGGGCAAGTTCCGCCCGTTCATCATCTTCTTCGCACTCCCGCTGCTGTTCTTGTCCTACCTGACCTTCCACGTGCCCCACAGCCTCAAGGTCACCGGGACCAACACCAACGAGGGGCCGGCGCTCCTCTACGCCTACATCACCTACATGATGCTCGGCCTGCTCTACTCGATGGTCAACATCCCCTACGGCTCGCTCGCCTCGGCGATGACCCAGTCGGTGGCCGAGCTCGCCAAGCTGGTCGCCTGGCGCATGTGGGGCAGTGCCGCCGCCGGCGTGTTCCTCACCTATCTGATCGCCCCGCGCATCTCCGACGTCCAGAAGAAGATCACGGCGGCCAAGAAGGCCGGCGACACCGTGCAGCTCGCCGCCCTGCAGAGCGACATGCAGACGATCTTCACCCAGACGACGCTCGGCTTCATGGTGCTCGGCTTCGCGTGCTTCCTGATGGTCTTCTTCAACTGCAAGGAGCAGGTCGTCCGGGTCCAGGCCAAGACGACGATCAAGGAGACGATCGACACGCTGCGGCTCAACAAGCCGCTGCAGATCCTCTGCCTCAGCAGCCTGTTCTACCTGACCGGCGTCTACGCCGTCGGGCCGGCGACCGCCTACTACGCGCGCTACATCCTCGGCGACGTGTCGTGGACCGCGCCGATCACCCTCGTCAACGCCGGCATCGCCCTGTTCTTCTCGCCGATGGGTGCGGCCGTGCTCGCGCTAATCTTCCTGGCCATCAGGGGAGTTGGCGCCTCGATCATCAACGTCGCCATGTTCGGTCTCGAGGCCGACACCGTCGAGTACGGCGAGTGGAAGAACGGCACGCGCACCGAGGGCTCGACCTACGCGATCTACTCGTTCACCCGCAAGCTGACGCAGTCGCTCGGTGGCGCCATCAGCGGCTGGCTGCTCGCGTGGGGTTCCTACAAGGCGGGCGCGGACATCCAGCCGGAGTCGGCGCTGACCGCGATCCGCGCCGCCATCGCCCTGGTCCCGGCCGTGGTCGCGATCTGCGCGATGCTCGTCTTCTGGAAGTACCCGCTCAACGACGACTTCTTCCGCCGCATCCGCAACGAGACCGAGAGCCGCAAGGCCCAGCGCGGTCACCTGATCGGCCCCGGCGGCACCGTCGTCGACGCGCCCCTCGACTGATCGGGCACCAGCAGCTCGACAGCGCACGGTAGACCGTGCCGCGAGCCCAAGAGAGCCGGCTGCACCCTCGGGTGCGGCCGGCTCCTTGGTTGACTCCCGATCCAAGCGAGATCGACTGCAGCTCAGAGAGATTGCACCAGCCCCGAGCCGGCGTAGACCGTCCGCAGCGCTCGCAGCGACAGCATCGCATGCGCGGTGTCCACGGCGAACGGCCGGCCCTCGGCGACCGCTGCGTAGAAGTCGGCGATCAGCCGACCGTGCGAGGCGCCCCAGTAGCTCGTGCTGCCGTCGGGGGCCGGGTCCTGCGCCAGCAGCTCGACCGACCCTCGGGGCGGTGGTGGTGCAGGGCACCGTCCGCGAGGCGCAGCAGCCCCTGCTCGGTGCCGACCTCGAGCATGACCGGGGCGTCGGTCCAGTGCCGGTTGGTGGCGACCAGGGCGCTGGTCACGCCCGACGTGTGGGTGAGCGTGACGTGGGCGGTGTCCTCGATCTCGACGCCCGCCGCAGCGGTCTCGGGGTCGGCGTGGGCGGCCCACCCGGCCACGGACGTGGCGTCCCCGAGCAGCCACAGCAGCAGGTCGAGGGTGTGGATCGCCTGGTTGATGAGGGTGCCGCCGCCGGCGGTCTCCCACCGGCCCCGCCACGGGGCGGCTCGGTAGTAGCGGGCGTCGCGGTGCCACCAGACCGAGGCCCGGGCGCCGAGCGGCCTTCCGTACGAACCGGACTCGAGCGCCTGCCGGAGTGCGAGCGACGTGTCGTTGTAGCGGTTCTGATAGCAGACACCCACCTGCTGACCGCGGGCGGCCGCCTGCTGGGCGGCGTCGTGGAAGCGCTGCGCGTCGAGCAGCGTTGGCGCCAAGGGCTTCTCGGTGAGCACGTGGGCGCCGGCGGCCAGCGCGTCGAGCGCCACCGGCAGGTGCTGGTCGTGCGACAGGCACAGGTGCACGACGTCTGGCCGGGCCTCGGCCAGCAGCGTGCGACGGTCCGTGAATGCCTGCGTGCCATAGGTCGCCGCTGCCTCGGCGGCCCGTGGCGCGTCGGTGTCGCACACGCCCACCAGCTCGACGTCGGCGAGGGCGGCGATCGGCGCGAGGTGCATCCGGGCGATGGTGCCCGCTCCGACGACCGCCGCGGTGCGGGTCATGACCCGCCGGCCAGGGCGCGCTGCGCCCAGTCGTAGGAGATCTGGTGGCTCTCGAGCCGGGTGGGGACGCTCGGCACGTCGACTTCGATCATGTAGTCGCCGGCATAGCCGGCCGGCATCGCCGCCATGACGGCGTCGAAGTCGACGACCCCGTGACCGGGCTCGACCCACAGCCGCTTCGTCGCACCGATCTCGTGGTAGCCCATCGACGAGTCCGCCTGGGCTGGAAGGTGATCCGCGAAGACGTCCTTGATGTGGATGCCCCGCACCCGGTCGGCGTAGTCGCGGATCAGCGCCGCCGGGTCCATCCCCGCCCAGCGCATGTGCCCGGTGTCGGGGCCGAACCCGAGCGCGGCAGGCTCCAGCTCGTCGAGCACGTGCCGCAGCTCGCGCTCGGTCTCGACCAGGCTGCCGACGTGCGGGTGCATCGTGGGATAGAGACCCGCACCCAGCAGGATCTTGCACACGGTGGCGAGGTTGTCGGTGGTCCGGTCGAGCTGCTCGGGCGTGTAGTCGACCCCGACCGCCGGCGTGGCCATCCGGGTGGGGGTCATCGGGGCGATGACCATGGTGGTGTCGAGGCCGAGCGAGCGCTGGTCGTGCGCGAAGCGCTCGAGCGACTCCCGCCCACCAGGTGCGAGGCCGGCAGCGTCCTCGGTGAACGGCGCCATGACGGTGCTGATCGCCGGCGCCAAGCCGTAGCTGCCGATCCACGAACGGTATTCTTCGGCCGACATGCCCTCCGGCAGGTCGGCCTTGACCGCGGTGAAACCGATCTGCTGGAAGTCGGCGAACGCCTCGTCGAAGACCTCCTTGGACTTGTCGACCTGCCCGTCGCGGGCCCAGTAGGGGATCGGGTTGACCGAGATCCGCGGCCCGGGGCCCGCCGGGCTCACAGCGCCACCGGCTTGCCGGTGCGGGCCGACTCGTAGACCCCCGTGATGACGGCGATCGAGCGGCGGTTCTCCTCCAGCGTGACGCGCACCGGCTCCGCGCCGCGCATGGCGGCCAGGACGTTGCGGTACTGGAAGGTGTGCGCCTGCGACAAGGACCCCGGGTCCGCACCGGCGCTGACCGCGGGGGCACCCGTGCCGGGATAACGGTCTACCTGGTTGCCGTCGCCGGGGGTGCCGTAGTCGTCGGCACCGGGGCCGGACGGTTCGGCGGTGTGGATGAAGGTGAGCCCGTCGCTGTCGATGACGGCACTGCCCTGGGAGCCGTGCACGTGCAGGTGGGCGCTCATGCCGGGGTAGGCCGCGGTGGAGGCGTGCAGCACGCCGAGGGCCCCGCTCTCGAAGCGCACGACACCCACAGCGACGTCCTCGACCTCGATCCGCTCGGTGCTGGAGTCGAACCGGTGCTGGCTGATGACCGACACCACGACCCCGGCGTCGTCGCGCGCCGCGATCAGCTCGTCGGTCTTGTCGAGGGTCACCTCGGCGGGCTTCTCGATGATGACGGCCTTGCCGGCCCGCATCGCCTCGATGGCCGGCTCACCGAAGAGGCCGGTGGGCGTGCAGATGGCCACCAGGTCGGTCTCGGTGCCCTCCAGCGCCTCGGCGAGCGTGAGATAGGTTGCGCCGCCTACGGGTTCGGCGATCTTGGTCGCGCGCTCCGCGACCGGGTCCACGACCGCGACGAGCTCGATCTCGTCGGCGAGGTCACGGGCTACCTGCGCGTGATGCTTGCCGATCACTCCGGCGCCCACGATGGTCAGCCTGGTGCGGGTCATGCGTACTCGATCCCTTCGTCCTGCAGCATGGCGGTGAAGGCGGCGTGCGCCCGGGTCCACTCGGACGGCCCGGAGAAGCCGCCGAGCTCGTCGGCCTGGGCCAGGTGCGGCTCCAGGGAGAAGAAGCCGTCGAAGCCGTCCTCGCGCAGCGCCCGGATCGTCTCGACGACCTGGTCACCCTCGCCCGCAGCCACCACGGACCCGTCCTTGCTCAGGGCGTCCTTGATCTGCAGGTGGACGACGTGCGGACGCAGCTGGGCGTAGCCCTCGTCGAACGGTCGGGCGACCCCGACCTGCACGAAGTTCGCCGGGTCCCAGGTGAGCTGCAGCGACGGGTCATCCACCGACGTGACGATGTCCAGGCAGCGGGCCGGGGTGTCGCCGTAGATCTCCTTCTCGTTCTCGTGCAGCAGCGTCACGTCCCGTCCGTGCGCCGCCTGCGCGAGGGCCGCCATCCGCCGCAGCACCTCCTCGCGGTGGGAGTCGGGGTCATCCCCCGCGGGGATGAAGAACGAGAACAGCCGGATGAAGGGCGCGTGCAGCCGCTCGGCGACATCGAGGCAGTGCTCGAATCGCTCGAGGTGCGGCTCGAACGGGTCGGTGATCGAGATCTTGCCGATCGGAGACCCGACCGCCGAGACCGACAGGTTGTGCTCGGCGAGGATTCGCTCGACCTCGCTCAGCTGGTCCTCGTCCAGATCGAGGATGTTGACGCCCCACGCGCTGCGCAGCTCGAGGTGCGTCAGCCCGAGCCGGACGAGCTGGTCGCACTGGGTCTGGAAGTCGGGGTCGATCTCGTCGGCGAAACCGGACAGGGTCCAGGTGGCTGGCGTCCTCGGGGTTGGCGGGTCGCGCTGCCCAGTCAGCCACGCCCAGGCCGGTCGGCCCAAACGGTTGCCATCAGTTGCCCGGACGCAGCGTGCGGTCCAGCAGCTCGCGCAGGGCGGCGTAGTGCCGCTCGGTCGCCTCCTCGTGGTACGCCTCCGTGTCGGCCATCGTGAAGCCGTGCGGCGCGCCCGGGTAGACCTCGTTGGTGGCGGTCAGCCCGTGCGCCGCCAGCGCCTCGCCGAGCGCCCGGACCTGCGCCGGGGGCATCGAGCGGTCGTGGTCGGCGTGCCCGAAGCAGAACTCCGCCGTCGCGTGCGCGAGCGCCAGGTGCGGGCTGTCCGGCGCATCGGTGACCAGCTGGCCGCCGTGGAAGCCCGCGCACGCCGCTACCAGGTCCGGCCGCTCGCCGGCGGCCCGCATGGCCAGGCGTGCCCCCATGCAGTAGCCCACGACGCCGACCGGCCCGGGGCGCACCTCGGTCCGCGACTCGAGCACCTCCAGGTACGCCCGCAGGTCAGGCACCGCCTTCTCGCTGGTCAGCCGGGCGATCCGGGGCTTGGCCACCGAGAAGTACGCCGCCCGCTCCTGCGGGGTGTCCTGCGGGCCCTGGGGGAGCAGCTCGGCCACCGAGCCGTCCCGGTAGAACACGTTGGGCACCAGCACGACGTAGCCCCAGGACGCTACCCGCCGGGCCATCTCCTCGAGGTACGGCCGCACGCCGAAGACGTCCATCAGCAGCAGCACCCCCGGCCAGGGGCCGTCGCCCTCGGAGGGGGTCACGAGCAGGGCCTCGGCGGTGCCGTCGGGGGTCTCGATGGTGATCATGGCACCCATCATCCCTGCGGACCGGCCGACTAGGGTGTGCGGGTGATGTGCTGGATCGACGCGTCGTGCGGCGTGGCCGGGGACATGCTGCTAGCGGCGCTGCTGGACGCGGGCGCCGACCTCGCCGCGGTGCAGGCGGCGGTCGACGCGGTCGTGCCCGGTCTGGTCACCATCGAGGTGGCCGAGGTGCAGCGCGGCGGCTTGCGGGCCACCAAGGCCGTGGTGCGTCCCACCGCCGACGAGCAGCACCATCGCGCGTGGAGCAGCATCGAGGCGGCGCTGCAGGCCGCCGACCTTCCCGAGGACGTCCGGGAGCGCGCGCAACGCGTCTTCGCCCGGCTCGCCGAGGCGGAGGGCCGGGCACACGGCGTGGCGCCCGCCGACGTGCACTTCCATGAGATCGGCGCCTGGGACTCCATCGGCGACATCGTCGCGGTCTGCGCCGCGCTCGCCTCGCTCGACGTCGACACCCTGACCGTCGGGCCGATCGCCGTCGGCTCGGGTCGGGTGCGCATGGAGCACGGCGAGCTCGCGGTCCCCGGGCCGGCCCGTCGTAGAGCTGTCCCGCGGCCTCCAGGTCGTCCCCGGTCCGGCGGCCACGGAGCTCGCGACACCCACCGGTCTGGCGCTGCTCTGCGACGCACAGCAGGTCGACGCGATGCCCGCAATCACGGTGCGCGCCAACGGGATCGGCGCGGGCGACAAGGACTTCGCCACGCACGCCAACGTCGTGCGGGTGGTCCTGGGCGAGGTTGCCGGGGCCATGGGAGCGGCCGGGGTGGCTGACGCGGCGGCGCCGCAGACGCGCACGCTGCTGGAGTGCAACGTCGACGACCTCGACCCGCGGGTCTGGCCGGACGTCCTGGACCGACTGCTGGCCGAGGGGGCGGACGACGCGTGGCTGACGCCGATCGTCATGAAGAAGGGCCGCCCGGCGCACACCCTGTCGGTGCTCACCTCCGACCCGGCCTCGGCGCGGGAGCTGATCTTTGCCCTGACGTCGACCCTCGGTGTGCGCGAGACCGTCGTCGCCCGGACGGTTCTCGAGCGCAGCTGGGTCCCCGTGGCCGTGGCCGGTGTCGAGGTGCTGATCAAGCTCGGGCACCGGGACGGCGTGATCATCAACGCCGAGCCGGAGTTCGTCGACGTGCAGAAGCTTGCCGTCTCCCTCGGGGTCAGCACCCGCACCGCCCTGCGCTCGGCCCAGGCCGCCGCTGTCGAGGCCGGCCTGGTGCCCGGCGCGCCGCTGCCCGCGGGCTGCTGATCGATCCGGCTGCTCCCGCTCTGGGCCCATGTGGTCGGGCTCGTGTGATCGGGTCCGCGGCGGGCGTGGGGCCGGACCCTACGGGCCTACCATCCGGCGCTCGCCACCTCGCGCCTCCCGCCAGGCCCGCCACGGCCCTCCGGGCCGGGCCCCACGCCCCCCGCTCGGCTCGCTCGGTCGTCCCCACCCGCTCGGCTCGCTCGCTCCTGCGCAAGGCCGTTGCCCGTGCGCTTCGGACTGATTCACGCCGTGTAGAACGTTCGAATCGCCCGGTTTCGGCCATGAATCAGTCCGAACGGCACGGATGGTCAGGCCTCGACCGGGGGAGCGGTGGCGGCGATCTGCGCCGCGAGATGGCCTGCGCCGTAACCGTTGTCGATGTTGACGACCCCCACGCCGGCGAGCACGCGTTGAGCATGGCGAGCAGCGGCGCGAGGCCGTCGAAGGCGGCGCCGTAGCCGACGGACGTCGGGCAGGCCACCACGGGGGCGGACACCAGCCCGGCCACCACGCTCGGCAGCGTGCCGTCCATGCCGGCGACGACGACGACCGCTGCGGCCCTGCGCAGCAGGTCGAGCCGCCCCAGGACGCGGTGCAGGCCGGCGACCCCCACGTCCATGACCAGCTCGGTGCGGCGCCCCCGGTAGCGCGCCGTCAGCTCCGCCTTGCGGGCCACCGGGAGGTCCGACGTGCCGGCCGCGGCGACCACGACCAGCCCACCGCTCGGGGTCGGCACAGCGGGTGGCCACGCGAGCAACCGGGCGCTCGGGTCGTGCACCGCGTCGGGCAGCACCTCGAGCACGGCAGCAGCCCGCTCGGCGTCAGCTCGGGTGAACAGCGTTGTCTGCGTGCCGAACTCACCCCCAGCCGACGCACCCATATCCGACCTAGCCGCAACCGACTCACCCGCACCCGCCCCAGCGTGGAAGGCCTTGATCCGGCGGGCGATGTCGCGCACCTGGTCGACGGACTTGCCCTCGCAGTAGATCGCCTCGGGATAGCCGCGGCGCGCGGCGCGGCCCAGGTCCAGCTCGACGTCCGCGGGGGTCGACCCGGGCTGATCGGGCTCAGCCACGACTGACCTCGACCAGCGGCAGGGTGAACGCGCCGGACTGGATGCCGCTGAGGTCTACCGTGACGAACCGGAAGCCTGCGGCGCGGACGTCGCGCAGCAGCTGCTCGCGCACCGAGGGGGTTACGGCTCGGGGGAGCTCGTCGACCAGCAGCTCGACGCGCGCCACCTCCCCGTGGTGGCGCACCCGGCAGTCGGTGAAACCGAGCGCGCGGACCGCCGCCTCGGCCGCCTCGACGGCGGCGAGCTTGGCGGGAGTGACCTCCTGGAAGTGCGGGATCCGCGAGGCCAGGCAGGGTGCCGCCGGCTTGTCGGCGCACCGCAGCTCGAACGCCCGAGCCACCTGGCGCACCTCGACCTTGGTGAGGGCGGCGTCGGCGAGCGGGCGCAGCACGGCGTGCTCGGTCGCCGCGCGGGCCCCGGGTCGGTCGGGGCGCACGGCGTCGTCGGCGTTCTCGCCGTAGGCGACGGCGGTCAGCCCGAGCTTGCCGACCAGCTCGGTCGAGATGCGGGTGAACAGCTCGTCCTTGCAGTGGAAGCAGCGGTCGGGACCGTTGGCCACGTAGGCCGCTCGCTCACCCTCGTGCGTGGTGGTCCCGACCTTCCGGCCCGACCGCTACCTCGAGCCCGGTCGCGCCGACTGGGTCCATCTCGTAGACCGTCTGGGCGCGGTGAGCGGCGAATCCGTCGACGACTACGCGGGATTCATCGCCGCTCTGGAAAACCGTCGCGCCTACTTCAAGGCCCACTGTGCGGTCTCGACGGACCACAGCCACGCCGACCTCGGGACCGAGCGGCTCGAGCAGCGGGAGGCCGAGCGCCTCTACGCCGAGGCCCGTGCGGGCACGATCACCGCCGAGCAGGCCGACGCGCTGCGCCGCCACCTCGTCTGGGAGATGGTGCGGATGGCGACCGAGGACGGCCTGACGATGACCGTCCACCCCGCGGTCGCGCGCAACCACCTCACGCCGACGTTCGAGCGCTTCGGGGCCGACGTGGGCTGCGACATCCCGATCGCGCTGGAGGTCACCCGCGCCCTGCAGCCCGCCCTGGTCGACTTCGGCACCCACCCGAACCTCCACCTCGTGCTCTTCACCCTCGACGAGACCGTCTTCTCCCGCGAGATCGCCCCGCTCGCCGGCTTCTACCCGTCGGTCTACGCCGGGGTGCCGTGGTGGTTCCTCGACGCGCCCGACGCCATCAAGCGGTTCCGCCTGGCCGTGACCGAGACCGCGGGCTTCACCCGGACGTCGGGCTTCATCGACGACACCCGCGCGTTCTGCTCGATCCCCGCCCGGCACGACATGTCCCGTCGGCTCGACGCGTGCCACCTCGCCGACCTCGTCGTGGAGCACCGGCTCGAGGAGGACGAGGCGCTCGAGACCATCCACGCCCTGGTGGCGGACAACCCGCGAAAGGTGTTCAAGCTGTGAGCGACTCACCCCGACGGCTCTCCCGCGAGGCGGGCGACGGCCGTCCCGCCGCCCCGGTGCGCATCGCGCACCTCGGCCTCGGCAACTTCTTCCGCGCCCACCAGGCGTGGTACACCGAGCACGCGCCCGACGCCGCCGACTGGGGCATCGCGGCCTTCTGCGGCCGGTCGGCCACCCTCGCCGAGCAGCTCGCCCCGCAGGGTGGGCTCTACACCTTGCTGGTGCGGGCCGACGACGGTGACCGCCCCGAGGTCATCTCGTCCGTGGTCGCCGTGCACCCGGCCGACGACCTCGACTCCTGGCTCGGCTACGCGCGGTCGCCCGAGCTCGCCGTCATCACGCTCACCGTCACCGAGGCGGGCTACCGCCGCGGTCCCGGTGGGGACATCGATCTGGCGGACGCGCAGGTCGCGGCGGACCGCGACGCGATCGTCGCGGGTCGGCTCGCGGACGTCGTGACCGCACCCGGCAAGCTGCCCGTCGCCATGATCGCGCGCCGGGACGCCGGCCTGGGGCCGCTGACCGTGCTGTCGTGCGACAACCTGCCCGACAACGGGCACGTGGCCGCGCAGGTGACCCGCAGCCTCGCGACCGCCGTCGGTGGGGACCTCGCGTCCCTGGTCGACGAGCACAGCTTCGCCACCTCGATGGTCGACCGGATCACGCCGCGCACCACCGACGACGAGATCGAGGCCGTGCGGCGCAGCACCGGCCTGGACGACGCGGCACCGGTCGTCACCGAGCCGTTCGTCGAGTGGGTGGTGGCCGGTGACTTCCCGGCCGGCCGACCCGCGTGGGACGCCACGTTCGTGCCCGACGTGGAGCCCTTCGAGCAGCGAAAGCTGTGGCTGCTCAACGGATCCCACACGCTCATGGCCTACGCCGCGTCGGCCCGGGGTCACGAGGTGGTCTCCGAGGCGATCGCCGACCCGGTGGTGCGCTCGTGGGTGGAGCAGTGGTGGGACGAGGCCGCGCGGCACCTGCGGGTGCCCGCGAGCGACGTCGAGGCCTACCGCGCGGCCCTCGTGGAGCGCTACGAGAACCGGCAGATCCGGCACCTGCTCGCCCAGATCGCGTCGGACGGGTCGCAGAAGATCCCGGTCCGCATCCTGCCCGTTCTCCGCGCCGAGCGGGCGGCCGGTCGGGACGGTCGCGGCGCGGCTCGCGCGGTGGCTGCCTGGGTCCGGCACCTGCAGGGGCATGGCGCCCCCGTGAACGACGCGGGTGCCGCGGCCTATGCTGCTGCGGTGAACGACACCACCACCAATGACGCGGTCCGCGGGGTGCTCGACCAGCTCGATCCGCAGCTGGCTGGCGATCCCCAGCTCGTGCGGCTCGCAGCCGAGCTCGTCGAGGAGCTGGCCGCGTCATGACCCCGCCCCCGGCTGCACCGACCCCCTCGGATCGCGGCGACGCCGAGCGCTCGGCCGCGCGCTCGTCCGCCCCCGAGGTCGTCATCGGGCTCGACCTCGGGACGACCGCGGCGAAGGCCACGGCCTACGAGGTGGGTGGTGGACGGGGTGCGGTCGCAGAACGCGAATATCCGCTCCTGGAGCCGGAGCCCGGCTGGCAGGTGCAGGACCCGGAGACCATGGTCGAGGGCGCGCTCGGTGCCCTGCGCGAGGTGGTCGAGCAGACCCCGGCCGGGTCGGTGCTGGCCCTGTCGTGCAGCACGGCGATGCACGGACTGATCGGTCTGGACGAGCGGATGAAGCCGCTCACGCCGTTGCTCACCTGGGCCGACGCCCGCGCCTCGGGCATCGCGCAGGAGCTGCTCGGCACCGACGAGGGGCACGAGCTGCACCGGCGCTCGGGCACACCGATCCACCCGATGTCGCCGCTCACCAAGCTGATCTGGTTCGAGCGCAACGATCCCGACCTGTTCGGCCGGGTGCGCTGGTGGGTGGGTCTCAAGGACTACCTGCTGTGGCGGCTCACGGGTGAGCTCGTGACCGAGCTGTCGTGCGCGTCCGGCACGGGTCTGCTGGACCTGCAGGCGCGCGACTGGTCCGACGAGACGCTGCGCCGCATCGACGTGCGTCGCGACCAGCTGCCCCCGGTGCGACCCACCACCGACAGCCTCGGCCTCGGGTCGAGCGTGGCCGCCCGCATCGGGCTGCCGTCGGGCACGCCGGTCGTGCTCGGGGCCGGCGACGGACCGCTCGGCAACCTCGGCACGGGCGCGCTGCGCCCCGGCGTGGCCGGGCTGTCGCTCGGCACCAGCGGCGCTCTGCGCACGGTCGTCCCCGAGCCGGGGGTCGACGAGCGGTGCGCACTGTTCTGCTACGCCCTCACCGACCAGGACTGGGTCGTCGGCGGCCCGGTCAGCAACGGCGGCATCGTCATGCGGTGGGCGCTCGACCTCGTGGGCCAGGACCTGCTGCGGCAGGGGAGCGGCAGCGCCGACGCCAAGCTGGTCGAGCTCGCCGGCTCCGTGCCAGCCGGCAGCGAGGGCCTCGTGATGATCCCCTACCTGCTCGCCGAGCGGGCGCCGCTGTGGGACCCCTCGCTCCCGGGCAGCATCCTCGGCCTGCGTCGCCACCACACCCGGGGCCATCTGGTGCGCGCCGCGATGGAGGGGGTCGCGCTGCAGCTGGCCGCGATCGTCGATCGGCTGGAGGAGCTGCGTCCGGTGACCACCGTCCGCGCCACCGGTGGTGTCTTCCGAGCTCCGTTGTGGGGCAAGGTGATCGGCGCAGTCCTGGATCGGCCGACCTACCTGATGGCAGCGTCCGAGGGGTCGAGCCTGGGCGCGGCGGCACTGGGTGCCTACGCCATCGGCCGCGCCCCGACCCTGGGCACCGCGCTCGACCTGCTGAGCCCCGGCATCATGACGGCGGGCGAGCCGGTCGAGGTCGACCCCGCCGACGTCGAGACCTACGCCCGGCTGCGGCGGTCGGTGCCCGACCTGCTCGAGGCCCAGCAGCGGCTCGCCGGCGCCTTCACCCCTCGCTGACGATGACGTGCAGCGTGCGCGGGCCGTGCACGCCCTCGACCCGGGAGAGCTCGATGTCGCTCGTGGCGCTGGGGCCGCTGATCCACGTCTGCGGCTGACCGGCCCTGATCGAGTCCACCTCGCGGGCAAGGCCTTCCGGGACGTCGGTCGTCACCTGGTCGGCCCGCACGAGGCACACGTGGATGTCCGGCACCAGGGTCAGCGCCCGCCGTCCCTGGCCCGACCCGTGGTCCAGCACGATGGTCCCCGTCTCGGCGAAGCCCACCGCGCTGGTCGTGACCACCGCGCCGATCTCGTCCAGCTGCGCCGGCGACAGGTGGTCGTCCTCGCGCACCTCGACGCCGGCGTCGCGGATGGCCGCGACCACGTCGTCCGGCAGCCCGGCCGGCAGCACCACGGACGTCGCGCCATAGCGCTGCAGGGCGGCGACCACCCGGCCCGGCACCTCAGCCGCGCCGGCACGGTCTACGACGGCCTGGTAGTCCTCGACCCGCTCGACGAACAGGTCGACGACCTGGGCGTGGTCGCGGTGCACCGGGTCACCGGTGGTGCGGCCGTAGACCCAGTCGACCTCGACCGGGGGCAGGTCCAGGTCCTGCTTGGCGGCGCGGATCCGGCCGAGGATCTCCTCACGGGCACTCGTCATCGTTGGCCTCCTCGCTCGCGGGCCCACCAGTCGCGGAAGGACTCGCTCGGTGGGACGGGGACGTCGCGGGCCGTGGTCCACAAGGACGCGGGATACGGCAGCGGTCCGAAGTGGTTGAGCCGGCCACGCAGCACCTTGCCGCCGAAGCTCGGGAGCTTGAGGGCGGCCTCCATCCGACGGCTGTCGGCGAAGATCCAGGACGTCGCCTTCATGGCGGCCGTCTCGGCGTGCACCTCGTGATGGGCGGCCTTCTCCTGCACCACCTTGTGGCGCAGGTGCACGAGCAGCTCGGGGATCGGGATCTTGACGGGGCACACGTCGTAGCACGCCCCGCACAGGCTGGACGCGAAGGGCAGCGAGCGGTCAACCTTCGACCCGAGACCGCGCAGCTGCGGGGTGAGGATGGCGCCGATCGGACCCGGGTAGACCGAGCCGTAGGCGTGCCCGCCCACCCGCTCGTAGACCGGGCAGATGTTCAGGCACGCCGAGCAGCGGATGCAGCGCAGCGCCTTGCGACCGACCTCGTCCGCGAGGGCGGTGGTGCGGCCGTTGTCGAGGAGCACGACGTGCACGTCCTGCGGCCCGTCGCCCGGAGTCGTGCCGGTCCACATGCTCGTGTAGGGGTTCATCCGCTCACCGGTGCTGGACCGGGGGAGCAGCTGCAGGTAGACCTCGAGGTCCTCGACCGTCGGCACGATCTTCTCGATGCCGACGACGGAGATGAGGGTCTCGGGCAGGGTGAGGCACATCCGGCCGTTGCCCTCGGACTCCACGACCACCAACGTGCCGGTCTCGGCGACGGCGAAGTTGGCGCCCGAGACCGCGACCTTGGCGCGAAGAAACTTCTCGCGCAAGTGACTTCGCGACGCGGCTGCGAGGTGAGCGGGCTCGTCGTCGAGGTCCGGCGGTGCCGCCTCGCCGTAGGTGCCCATCTCCTCGAGGAAGATCTCGCGCACCTCGGAGCGGTTGCGGTGGATGGCCGGCACCAGGATGTGGCTCGGGCGGTCGTGGCCGAGCTGCACGATCAGCTCGGCCAGGTCGGTTTCCCACGCGGCGATGCCGGCCCGCTCGAGGGCCTCGTTGAGCTCGATCTCCTGGGTGGCCATGGACTTCACCTTGACCACCTCGTCCTGACCGGTCGCCCGGACGAGGTCGATGACGATCCGGTTGGCCTCCTCGGCGTCCCGGGCCCAGTGCACGGTGGCGCCGGCGGCGGTCAGCGACGCCTCGAGCTGCTCGAGGTAGTCGTCGAGGTTGCGCAGCACGCGGTCCTTGATCTGGGCACCGGCGGTGCGCAGCGCCTCCCAGTCGTCGAGCTCCCCGACGACCTGGGCGCGCTTGGCCCGGATCGTGTGGGTGGCGTGGCGCAGGTTGGCCCGCTGTTGGACGTTGGCCAGCTCGATCTTCGCGGCCTTGGGGAAGGGCAGGCTGTCGCGCAGCTCGCCCGGAGGCGGCGCGGGGGTCCGACGGGGGCTCATGAGGCGTCCTCCTCGGTGTGGGCGAGCACTTCGGCGAGATGGATGGCCTGCACGCCGGCGCGCTGCCGGTCGAGCACGCCACCGATGTTGAGCAGGCACGAGTTGTCGCCTGCGACAACGTATTCGGCACCCGTCGACGACACGTTGCGCGCCTTGTCGGACGCCATCGCCACGGACGTGTCCGAGTTCTTCATCGAGAAGGTGCCACCGAAGCCGCAGCACTCGTCGGCCGCGGGCAGGTCGATGAGGGTCATGCCCCGCACCTCCTTGAGCAGGCGGTAGGGACGGTCGCCGACCCGGGTGATGCGCAGCGAGTGGCAGGTCGGGTGGTAGGTCACCCGGTGCGGGAAGTAGGCCCCCACGTCGGTCACCCCGATGACGTCGACGAGCAGCTCGGTGAGGTCGTAGGTGCGGGCCGAGGTCCGCGCCACCGCCTGCTCGAGCGCAGGGTTCTTGGCGTAGCGCGCCAGGATGGGGTGCTGGTCGCGGACCGACCCCACGCACGACCCCGACGGGCCGACGATGTAGTCGTAGTCCTCGAACGCCTCGACGTAGGTCCGCACGCTCGGCAGGGCGTCGTCGTAGTAGCCGGTGTTGGTGAAGATCTGCCCGCAACAGGTCTGCTGGGTGGGGAACTCCACCTGGGCACCGAGTCGCTCGAGCAGGCGGAGCGTCGCGATCGGCGTGCCGGGGAACATGGTGTCGTTGACGCACGTGGCGAACAGGGCGACGCGCAGCCCGGCCGCTGGTCTGGCATCACTCATCGGGACCTCCAACGACGTTGGGGCGCCAGCACTTCGGCGGCGCCGATCACGGCAACATCCAGGACAGGACGGGCGTCGACTGGAGGCCGACGAGCAGGCACAGCACGACGAGCAGTCCGAGGCTCCACCAGATTACCTTACGAAGGATCTCCGACTCGCGTCCCAGCAGACCGACGGCGGTCGCCGCGATCGTGAGGTTCTGCGGGCTGACCATCTTGCCGACGACGCCGCCGGAGGTGTTGGCGGCCACGAGCAGGGTCGGGTCGATCCCGGCCTTCTGCCCGGCGGTCTGCTGCAGCGTGGCGAACAGGGCGTTCGCGCTGGTGTCGGAGCCGGTCACGGCCGTGCCCAGCCAGCCGAGCACGGGCGAGAAGAACGCGAACGCGGCGCCGGTGCCCGCGATCCAGGTGCCGATGGTGATCGTCTGACCGGACAGGTTCATCACGTAGGCGAGCGCGAGCACCGACGCGATCGTCAGCATCGAGAACTTGAGCTTCTTTGCGGTGCCGGTGATCTCGCCGACGAACTGCACCGGGGTGACGCGGTAGACCACGGCGACGATCACGGCGCAGATCAGCAGCATGGTGCCGGGGCTGGACAGCCACTGGAACGTGTAGACCGTGGAGGTCGAGACCTTGCCGGAGACGGTGAGGACCTGACCGTCCAGTCCCGGCCAGGGGATCTTGACGTCGGTGCTGGTGAGCCAGTCCTTGATCGGCGTGACGAGCTTGCTGAGCGAGAAGACGACGATCACCAGCAGGTAGGGGAACAACGCCATGGCGATCCGCGACCCGGTCAGCCGGGTGCCGCGCTCCGGCGGCGCCTCCGGCAGGGCGGCGCGCTGGGCCTCGCTGAGAGAGGCGCGCTCGTGGTCCCGCTCGGCGTGCAGGGCCGCGAGGGCGTCCGCACCGCCCGCGGGCTGCCAGAACCGGAGCACGACGACCGCCGCGGCCAGGCCGGCCAGCGACGCGATGATGTCGGTGAGCTCTACGGAGACGAAGGTAGCGCTGATCCACTGGGCGACGCCGAAGGTCACGCCCGTGGCCAGGGCTACCGGCCAGGTCTGGCGCACGCCGCGGCGACCGTCGGCGAGGTAGACCAGGAAGAGCGGGACGAAGGCGGCGATGATCGGCGTCTGGTGGCCGACGTAGGCGCCGATCTCGTGGTAGGGGATCTTGGTGAGGTTGCCGGCGGTGATGATCGGGATGGCGATCGCGCCGAACGCCACCGGTGCGGTGTTGGCGAGCAGCACGACTGTGGCGGCGCGCAGCGCCGAGAAGCCGATCGCCATCAGCATCACGCCGGTGATGGCGACGGGCGCTCCGAACCCGGCGAGCGCCTCCAGCAGGCCGCCGAAGCAGAACGCGATGAGCATCGCCTGGATGCGAGCGTCGGAGCTGATCAGCCCGAACACCGCTCGCAGGTCCTCGAACCGGCCGCTCACCACGGTGATCTGGTAGAGCACGATGGCGGTGAACACGATCCACACGATGGGGAAGAGGCCGAAGACGGCGCCCTCGCTGGCCGACAGCAGGGCCGACCCGATCGGCATCCGATAGCCGAGGACGGCGACCAGGATGGCGACGAGCAGGGCGGCGAGGCCGGCCCGGTGGGCCTTCCAGCGCAGGCCGCCGAGCGTGACGAAGACGGTGACGAGGGGCAGCAGCGCGACGAGCGCCGAGAGCCACAGGGGCCCGAGCGGGGCCACGTCGGGGCGGTAGGTCGTGATCATCGCCAGGGGAACTCCATCGTTCTCGAAGGGTTAAATGGTCAGACCATTAAGACTGTAGGGCCAGCCGCCAGCGCAGGTCAACACCCCGCTGCCGGGTAGGGTGGTGCCCGGCCGCAGGGGGATTCGGCCGCACCGGTGCGGCGGGGGTCGTCGTCCGGGACCGACGAGCCGAGGTGGACCGATGCCCGAGAAGGCCTTTCGGGTGGTGCTGCAGCACATCGAGGCCGCCGTGCTGGACGGGCGGTTGACCATCGGCAGCACCCTGCCGGCCGAGCGCGAGCTCGCCGCCTCGCTCGGCGTGAGCCGCGCCGCGGTGCGCGAGGCCATCCGCGCCCTGGAGGCCCAGGGCGTGCTCAGCACGTCGGTCGGGGCGGGCGCCGCGGGTGGGACGAAGGTCACACCCAGCCAGTCCGCCGCCCTCACCCGGATGCTGCGACTGCACGTCGCGCTGGCCGACTTCCCGGTGCACGAGGTGGTCGACCTGCGGGTCGTGCTGGAGCGGCTGAGCGTGACTCTCGCGGTGGCCTGCATCACCGGCGCGGAGCTCGCCCAGCTGGGTGACGTCCTCGACGCCATGGAGGAGCCCGCCATCTCGATAGAGGACTTCAACGAGCTGGACACGCGGTTCCACGTCCTGGTCGCCGAGGCGGCGCGCAACCGGCTCGTCACCGACCTCACTGTCGCCGTGCGCGAGTCGCTGCGGCTGCCGATCCTCGACGCGTCCCGCGAGATGGTCGACTATCCGGGCTTCCGGGGCGAGCTGCTGGAGCACCACCGGGAGATCTACGACGCGATGGTGGGGCGGGACTCGGCCCTCGCAGCGGACCTGCTCGAGAGCCACATCCGCAGGGCCTACGAGATCCTGCCGACCATGCGGATCTCCCGCACCGTCTCGCCCGACGGTCCGACGACCGAGTCCCGATAGGCGCTGTCCGGGCCGAATCCGCTGTCTGACAAGAACTTCCGCGTCGCCTCGTCACTCGCCGGCAGCCAGATGTAGACCGTGTCCGCGCCGCGCTCGCGCAGCACGTCGACCGCCGCGTTGAGCAGCCGCGAGCCGTGCCCCTGGCGGCGCGCGTCGGGGTGGACCCCCAGGGTGAGGACCTCGGCGTCGCCCTCGGTGGCGTCGGGATCCGCGCACGGACCGACGCTCACGTAACCCACGACCTGCGGCCCGGCGCAGCCGACCAGCAGCTGGTGACCGGCCGGCGGGGTGCCCTCGAGGGCCGCCCGCCACGCCCGGCTGAACGCCAGCGGCTCGAACCGGGCGAGCGTCTCGTCCGGCACCACGCCGCGGTAGGCCAGCCGCCACACCTGCGACTGCACGACCCCCACCGCCGGGGCGTCGCTCGGTCGCGCCGACCGCACGCTCGCGTCGGCCGACCCGGTGGCGGGCTGCAGGTGCTGGTGGTCGTGCCCGTCGTGCGGGTGCTCGTGCTCGTGGTCGCTCACGGCTCGATCCTCTCACCGTGCTGGGTTACCTGTTCGTCGCTGCACAGCGGTGGCAACAAGGGCCGTGACATACTCGGCAGCACCATCCCGGGTGGGCCGAGGAAGTCGGTGAGAGTCCGACACGGTCGCGCCACTGTGAGTGACCCAGCAGCGCTGGGTCGAAGTCAGGAACTCCACCACCTGGGCCCTTCCGACGGGACGCGTCATCCCGGTGAGGAGTGCGTCGATGCACATCGCTGAGGGCTTCCTGCCCCCCTGGCACGCAGCCGCCTGGACGGCGGTCGCTGCCCCGTTCGTCATCCACGGAGCGCGCGCCGTCGTGCGCGAGGTCCGCGAGCGCCCGGAGACCAAGCTGCTGCTCGGTGCCGCGGGCGCGTTCACCTTCGTCCTGTCGGCGATCAAGCTGCCGTCGGTGACCGGGTCCTCCAGCCATCCGACCGGCACCGGTCTCGGCGCCGTCCTGTTCCGACCACCGGTGATGGCCTTCCTCGGGACGGTCGTCCTGCTCTTCCAGGCCTTGCTGCTGGCGCACGGCGGCCTGACCACGCTCGGCGCCAACGCCTTCTCGATGGCCGTCGTCGGTCCGTGGGCGGGCTACGCCGCCTACCGGATCGCGACCCGCGCCGGAGCGCCCCTGCTGGTGGGCGTGTTCGCCGCGATGTGCCTGGCCGACCTCGCGACCTACGTGACGACAGCTCTCCAGCTCGCGTTGGCCTTCCCCGACCCGGTCAGTGGATTCCTCGGTGCCGCAACGAAGTTCCTTGGGATCTTCGCTCTCACCCAGGTGCCGCTGGCGCTGGCGGAGGGCTTCCTCGGGGTGCTCGTCATGCGCGCCCTCACACAGGTCGCTGCCCCGGAGCTGCAGCGCCTCGGGCTCATCAAGCCCGACGTCGCCCAGGAGAAGATCGATGCGTAGACATCTCGTCACCGTCGCTCTCGCGCTCGCGGTCATCCTGCTGGTGGCCCTTCCGTTGGCGCTGAACGCAGCCGGTGAGTTCGGCGGCACGGACGGCGCGGCCACCGCGGCTATCGAGAGCTCGCACCCGCACTACCGGCCGTGGTTCGCACCGTTCTTCGCGCCAGAGTCCACCGAGGTCGAGTCAGGGCTGTTCGCGCTGCAGGCTGCGATCGGGGCCGGCGTCCTGGGCTACGCGCTCGGCGTGCTGCGCGAGCGCCGCCGGCACCGCCCCGTCAGCCCTGCCACCACGGCCACCGCCGCCACCCCGGACGGCGACGCCGCAACCAGCGCCGGTCCGACACCGTGAGCCGCACGCGATGACCGGCCTCGCCGTCGACGACGCGGCCTGGGCCGGGCGCTGGCGCCGCCGTGCGGTCGGCGACAAGGCCGTGCTCTCGGTCGGCCTCGTCCTCGCGGCACTGCTGCTGCCGGCGTGGCCGGGCACCGTCCTCGTGGCCGTGGGTGCTCTCGCCACGGCCGTCCTCGGTGCCCGCGTGCCCGCCCGACTGATGGCGCGCACGTTGCGAGCACCGTTGGTGTTCTTGGCGATCGGCGCCATCACCGTCGCCGTGTCGGTCAGTCGCGAGCACGGCCTGACGGTCACGGCCGACAGCTCGCGACGGGCGCTGGAGCTCTTCGGCCACGGCATCGCCGGCACGCTCGCGCTGCTGCTGCTCGCGACGACGACGCCGATGGTCGACCTGCTGACGGCGCTGCGGCGCTGGCGCGTCCCCGACGCCCTCATCGAGGTGGCCTCGCTCATGTATCGCCTGCTCTTCGTCCTGCTCACCACCGTCGCGACGATCCGTGAGGCGCAGGCCAACCGACTGGGCTACGACGGCTGGCGGACCTCGTTCCGCTCGACCGGTGCCCTGACGGCCGCGACGCTGGTGCGCTCGTGGCACCGCGCCCGGGCCCTGGAGGAGGGGCTGGCGGGGCGGGGCTACGAGTCCGCGATGGTGACCCTCGCGCCGCCGCTGCGACACTCGCCGCGCTTCGTCGCCGCCTCCCTGGCCCTGGTGGCCCTGGTCGTCGTCGCCTCGGTGCTGGTCGCGGGGGTGTCCTCATGAGCACCGGCGCGCGACCGACGCACGACGACGCACCCCTGCTCGATCCCGAGCTCCGCGACGACGTGCGCCTCGCGGCCCAGGGAGTCGTCGCGGGCTACCCGGGGGCCGAGCCGGTGCTGCGCGGTGCGGACCTGACCATCACCGCCGGCCGCAGGGTCGCCCTGCTCGGTGCCAACGGGTCCGGCAAGACGACCATCCTGCGCTGCCTCGCGGGCAGCCACCAGCCTTCTGCGGGAAGGGTTCTCGTCGACGGCGCGGTCCTGCGGCACGACCGCTCCGGGCTGCGACGCCACCGCCAGCGGGTGCAGCTGGTCCTGCAGGACCCCGACGACCAGCTGTTCTCCGCCGACGTCACCCAGGACGTCTCGTTCGGCCCGATGAACCTCGGGTTGGGCGTCGACGAGGTGCGCGAACGGGTCGACGAGGCGCTCGACCTGCTCGGCATCACCCATCTCGCCGAGCGACCCACCCACCAGCTCTCCTTCGGCGAGCGCAAGCGGGCCGCCACCGCGGGCGCGGTCGCCATGCGGCCGGCCGTCCTGCTGCTCGACGAGCCCACCGCAGGGCTGGACCCGGTCGGTGTCGAGGAGATGCTCGCGGCCCTCACCCGCCTCGAGGACCACGGCACCACGGTGCTCCTCGCCACCCATGACGTAGACCTCGCGCTCGCCTGGGCGCACGAGGCCGCGGTCGTGCAGGGCGGCACGCTCGTGCAGGGCCCAGCGGACCAGGTGCTCGCCGACGCCGACCTGGTCGCCTCCGCCCGCCTGCGCCGACCGTGGGTGCTCGACGTGCAGGCCGCCCTCCACGGACGCGGGCTGCTGACCGCCGGCACCCGACCACGTGACTTCGACACCCTGCTCGGGGCACTCGCGCCACCTCAGACCGGGCCGCCACCTCAGACCGGGACGCCACCACTCACGACGCCAGCCCTCACGTCGCCACCCCTCACGACGCCACGGCCGTCATGATCGACACCGCGACGGTGAGCCCGTCGCGATCACCGCTGTCGGCGAGGTCGCGGGCGTTCGCCAGCTCGCGCAGCAGGGTCCAGGCCCGCGCCCGGTCCTCGTCGATCCCGGCCGCGTCGCAGACCAGACCGAGCCGGAAGCGCAGGTGGGCGCGCAGATTCGTCGCGCGCACGGCCTCGTCCCACCGGTTCCACAGCAGCGGCGCCACCGCGAACGCCCGCTCCGCGGCCAGCGGCTTGGGGTCGATCGCGAGCCACGGCCCGCGCGGGTCGGCGGGATCCAGCGTGGCGAGGACGTTCTCGTAGTGCAGGTCGGTGTGCACCAGCTCGCCGTCGACCCCGCCGGGCTCGGCCAGCAGCGCCGGGATCGTCGCGAGGGCCTGCTCGACGTGACGGCGGGGCACCGGAGGCGGGTCGGTCACCAGCTCCTCGCGCAGCCCTTCAGCCCAGGTCGACAGCCGGGCGAAGCGCGGTGAGGGCGGCACCGCGAGCCGCCGCAGCAGGTCGCCGATCGTGTCGGAGGCGTCCATCAGGCTCACGCCGGTGAGGTCCCGCCCGGCGTCCAGGCGCTCGAGCAGCAGGGCCCAGCGTGACGGGTCCGCGGCCAGGAGCTCCACGGCGCCGTGGCCTCCCCACGAGCGCAGCGCGAGGTGCTCCCCGGCGGCCTCCACGTGCGGCCAGGTCACCTTGAGGGCGGCGTGCCGGCCGGTCTGCGTCAGCACCGGCACGACGAGCGCGCAGTGCCCCGACCACGCCGCACCGAGGCCCGGGTCCAGCCGCAGCGACCACCGGGTGAGCAGCCGGGCGACCGTAGCGGGCAGGGAGGCGAGCCAGCTCGCGCCGTCGATGCGGGTCCCCGGGGGCAGGCCGGGGTCGGCGGTGCGCCCGGTCATCGTGTCGACGAGCGCGGGCGGCAGCAGCCCCGCGCCGGCCGAACCTCCGACGCGGCCTGGGGTCATCGCACCAGTCCCGGGAACGCGCGCAGCCGCACGCCCCAGGCCGAGCCGTGCGCCACGACATCCGTGAGCAGCTGCACCACCATGGAGGCGCGCGCCGCGTCACCCGAACCCGCTACGAGCAGAGCGCCGCTCGCGTCCTGCAGGCCCGACCAGGCGTGCGCGGCGAGCCGCGCGGCGGAGGGACCGTCGGTCACCGGGAAGGGCAGCGCGTAGCCCACCGGCGGTGCCCCGAGCGCGCTCCCGGCCCGCGACTCCAACCGGATCCGCAGCGCGTCGAGCCACGTGAGGTCCGCGGTCGCGCGCTCCCGGGCCGCCCCGCTGGTGCGCACCGCCACCACCTGCATCGCGTAGAGCGTCCCCCGGACCTGCTGCAGGAAGGTCGCCTCCCCGTCGGCGGGCTGCTCGGGCCACGGCTGCCACGGGGTGGCCACGCCCAGCTGGGCGGCCAGGCGGGAGCGACAGGCCAGCATCGACAGCCACAGTGCCGCGTGCGTGGGAGTCACCGCGCCGAGGCCGGATCGCCGGTCGACGCGCAGCGGCCCGAGCTCCAGCGCTCCCGCCTCGGTCGCCGTGCGGACGCCGCCACCACCGCCGGCAGGCCCGCCCGAGGGAATGCCGGACGCCCCTTCGGACGTTGAGCCAGGTGTCGCCGCGCCCGGCGCCTCCCGTCCCGTGGTCGGAGCGGGGGAGGCACTGACGACCGAGTCCGGCACCCGCCCCGTCGCCAGCACCGAGCGCAAGGTCTCGGCCTGCTCGGTGTGCAGCGAAGCCCCCTGCAACCGCTGCAGCGCGGCGAGGGTCGCGGCGACCCGCGCCAGCTCCGTGCACTCGCGCCACGCCAGGATCAGCAGGGCCTCGTCCGGGATCGGCGTGCGGGTGGGGATCAGCGGGATCCGCGGGGCGTCGTCCTCGAGGCGGACCCGGCAGCCGCCGAGCAGCGCCGTCAGCGCCAGCCCGCCACCCGCGGTCAGCATGGTGCGGCGACCCGGCCCGGCGGCCGAGGTCGCCGCCCGCTCGTGTGGTGGCCCCCCGTGGGCGGCCTGCGTGTCCCGGATCATCTCCTGGATCATCCCAGAAACGCCCCGTGACCGACCGATCACGTGCCGGGACGTGAGAGTTGCCGCGTAACCTCGCTAAGGTGAGGGGCCCTCCGAGAGCCTCGGAGGCGCGTGCGGGGACTACTGAAGAACGACTACTGAAGCGCGTCGAGGGAGCAGGACACCATGGCAGGCACATCCATCGAGGAGCGGGTGCGGGCCGAGCTCGAGCCGGCGCTGGCCGCCCACGGTGTCGTCGTCGACGAGCTCGTCGTCCAGGCCGTCGGCAAGCGGCGCGTCGTGCGCCTCACGGTCGACACCGACGTGGCGACGGACGACCCGGACGACGACGGCACGACGCCGGTGGCGCCGCTGACGCTCGACGAGATCGCCGACATCACCCGATCCGTCGACGAGGTCCTGGAGGCCTCGGGCGTGATGGGCGAGCAGCCCTACGTGCTCGAGGTGGGATCACCAGGCGTCGGTCGCGCGTTGACCGACCTGCGGCACTACCGCCGTAACGTGGGTCGGCTGGTCCGGCTCACCCTCGACGACGACGCACCCGAGGCGGCCGGCGAGCAGCTGACCGGACGGATCGTCCAGGTCGGCGGCCCAGGCACCGACCCCGGTGCGCCGGTCGTGATCGAGGTACCCGCTACGAAGAAGACCGCGGCGCGCACGGTGCGCCTCGCGCCGCAGAAGGCCCGCCGGGCCAGCGTGCAGGTGGAGTTCAACCGCTCCGCCGCACCGACCGGTGGCACGGAGGAGGACAGCTGATGGACATCGACATGGCGGTGCTGCGGATGCTCGCAGCCGAGCGCGAGATCTCGCTCGACGTGCTCGTCACCACCCTCGAGGACGCGATGCTCCTCGCGTACTCCAAGACCGAGGGTGCCTCGCGGCGCGCTCGGGTCGAGCTCGACCGCAAGTCCGGCCGGGTCACCGTCTGGGCGCTCGAGGACCTCGGCCCCGACGCCGAGGGCGAGCCCCGCGAGTACGACGACACCCCCTCCGACTTCGGCCGCATCGCGGCGTCGACCGCCCGCCAGGTCATCACCCAGCGGATGCGCGACGTCGAGGACGAGTCCGTCCTCGGGGACTTCAAGGACAAGGAGGGCGAGATCCTCTCCGGCGTCATCCAGCAGAGCCCCGACCCCCGCAAGGTCCTCGTCGACCTCGGTGGTGTCGAGGGCGAGCTGCCGGCGGCCGAGCAGGTGCCGGGGGAGCGCTACGTCCACGGCGAGCGGATCCGCTGCTACGTCGTCTCGGTCAAGCGCGGCCCCCGCGGTCCGCAGATCGGGCTGTCCCGGACCCACCCCAACCTCGTGCGCAAGCTCTTCGCCCTCGAGGTCCCCGAGATCCAGGACGGGTCCGTAGAGATCGCTGCGCTCGCTCGCGAGTCGGGCCACCGGACCAAGATCGCCGTCAAGCCGACCCGCGCCGGGGTCAACGCCAAGGGCGCCTGCATCGGACCGATGGGGGCGCGCGTGCGCGCCGTCATGACCGAGCTGCGCGGCGAGAAGATCGACATCGTCGACTACTCCGAGGACCCGGCCGAGTTCGTGGCCGCGGCCCTGTCGCCGTCGCGGGTCGTGTCGGTGGACGTCGTCGACCGGGCCGCCCGCTCCGCGCGGGTGGTCGTGCCGGACTACCAGCTCTCCCTCGCCATCGGCAAGGAGGGGCAGAACGCCCGGCTGGCCGCCAAGCTCACCGGCTGGCGGATCGACATCCACCCGGACGACCAGGGCTCGAGCGGCCCGAGCACCGGCCAGGCCTGACCCGCCGTCGATTTCCTCGATCAGCCGCACGCGGTAGACTGTCCTGGTCCGACCGTGCGGATCTTCACGCGACGGGGCCTCACCACATGACACGTCATCCGACGAGAACGTGTGTGGGCTGCCGTGGCACCGCCGATCGGGCCGAGCTCGTTCGAGTCGTCCGCGACGAGCCGACCAGCACCCGTCTGGTCGTCGACCCGCGGCGTTCTCGACCTGGGCGTGGGGCCTGGCTCCACCCCGACCGGGCCTGTCTCGATCTCGCCGTTCGCCGCAAGGCGTTCGGTCGCGCCCTGCGGCTGCCGGGCGTGGCCGACCACGACGCCCTCGCGGCGTGGTTCGACCAGCTCGAGACCGACTCGACGAGCAGCACACCGTCCGACTGACCGAAAGCGGGTTTGAACGCAATGAGCACCCGATGAGTTCTCAGCGATGAGTACCCCCCTGCAGTAACGACGGTCCGTGCTTCCCGACCGCGCCCCTCCGAGACGGAGCCGCGCAGCGGGACCCCCGGACCGAGAACCTAGGAGAGAAGTGGCTAAGGTCCGGGTCTACGAGCTCGCGAAAGAGCTCGGAGTAGAAAGCAAGGTGCTCCTCGAGCACCTCAAGAAGCAGGGCGAGTTCGTCCGCGCCGCGTCCTCGACGATCGAGGCACCGGTCGTGCGCCGCCTGCGTGAGTCCTTCCCAGCCGAGCTGGCCGCTGCCGGCGGCTCGGCCCCCACGTCCGCCGGGTCGGGCGGCGGCGCAGCCAAGCCGGGAGCCCGTCCGGGCCCCAAGCCGGGTGCCCGTCCGGGTCCCAGCGCCAAGGCCGACAGCACGCCCGCCAAGGCCGACAGCAAGGCCGACGACCAGGCGGCCACGCCGGCCGCCCCGGCGTCGCCGACGCCGAGCGCGCCCACCGAGAAGTCCGAGCGGTCCGAGACGACCGCCGCGCCGGCTGCCCCGGCAGCGCCGGCGCAGAAGCCGGCTGCCTCGGCCGGCTCGGCCGACACCGCCGCCGCGACCGACTCGGGTCCGCGTCCCGGCGCCCGTCCGGGTCCGCGCCCGGCCGCCCCGGCACCGGCCCAGCCGGCCGCCGGCCAGCGTCCCGCCGGTGGCGAGCGCAGCGGTGCACCGCGTCCGAGCGGTCGTCCCGGCGCCCCGCGCCCGGGCAACAACCCGTTCGCGTCCAGCCAGGGCATGGGCACCCAGCGTCCCGAGCGGCGCGCCCCCGAGGGCGGCGACACCGAGGCGCGCGCCCCGCGTCCCGGCGGTCCCCGTCCGGGCCCGGCGCGTCCCGGCAACAACCCGTTCGCGCCCAGCCAGGGCATGCCGCGTCCGCAGGGCGGTGCGCGTCCCGGTGGCGCCCCTCGCCCCGGTGCGGCTCCGCGTCCCGGTGCGGCTCCGCGTCCCGGTGGCCCGCGTCCCTCGCCCGGCAACATGCCGTCGCGTGCGGCCGTCCCGGCCCCCGGGGCTCGTCCGGCCCGTGGTGGCCCCGGCGGCGGCCGTGGTGGCGCCGGTGGTGGCGGTTTCGCCGGTCGGGGCGGCGGTGGCGGTGCTCCCGCCGGCGGTGGCTACGGCCGTCCCGGTGGTCGCCCCGGCGGTGGCGCCGGTCGCGGTGGCACCCAGGGTGCCTTCGGTCGCGGCGGCAAGCCCGCCCGCGGTCGCAAGAGCAAGCGCGCGAAGCGCCAGGAGTTCGAGCAGATGCAGGCGCCGTCCATCGGTGGCGTCACCGTGCCCCGTGGCGACGGCTCGACCGTCGTGCGGGTCCGCCGTGGCTCGTCGCTGACGGACTTCGCCGACCGCATCAACGCCAACCCGGCGTCGCTGGTCACCGTGCTGTTCCACCTCGGAGAGATGGCGACGGCGACCCAGTCCCTCGACGAGGACACCTTCAAGGTCCTCGGCGCCGAGCTGGGCTACGACATCCAGGTCGTGTCGCCGGAGGAGGAGGAGCAGGAGCTCTTCGCCTCCTTCAACATCGACCTCGAGGGCGAGGAGTTCGACGACGACGAGCTCGAGCCGCGTCCGCCGGTCGTCACCGTCATGGGTCACGTCGACCACGGAAAGACCCGCCTGCTGGATGCCATCCGCCACGCCAACGTCATCGCGACCGAGGCCGGCGGCATCACCCAGCACATCGGTGCCTACCAGGTCGCCGTCGAGCACGAGGGCGAGGAGCGCAGGCTCACCGTCATCGACACCCCCGGTCACGAGGCCTTCACGGCCATGCGTGCCCGTGGTGCCAAGGTCACCGACATCGCGATCCTCGTCGTGGCCGCGGACGACGGCGTCATGCCGCAGACCATCGAGGCGCTGAACCACGCCCAGGCCGCGGACGTCCCCGTCGTCGTCGCCGTCAACAAGATCGACGTCGAGGGCGCCAACCCGGCCAAGGTGCGTCAGCAGCTGACCGAGTACAACCTCGTCGCCGAGGAGTACGGCGGCGAGACGATGTTCGTCGACATCTCCGCCAAGCAGGGTCAGAACATCGACCAGCTCCTCGAGGCCGTGCTGCTCACCGCGGACGCCTCGCTGGACCTGCGGGCCAACCCCGACACCGACGCCCGTGGCGTCGCGATCGAGGCCAACCTCGACCGTGGTCGTGGTGCGACGGCGACCGTCCTCGTCCAGCAGGGCACCCTGCGGGTCGGTGACGCGATCGTCGCCGGCTCGGCCCACGGCCGTGTCCGCGCGATGCTCGACGAGCACGGCAAGCAGGTCAAGGAGGCGACCCCGTCGCGTCCGGTCCAGGTGCTCGGCCTCGCGTCCGTGCCCCGCGCCGGTGACACCTTCGTGGTGGCTCCCGACGACCGCACCGCCCGCCAGATCGCCGAGAAGCGTGAGGCTGCGGACCGTCAGGCCTCGCTGGCCAGGGCCCGCAAGCGCATCTCGCTCGAGGACCTCAACCAGGCTCTCGCCGCGGGCAAGGTCGAGACGCTCAACCTCATCCTCAAGGGTGACGCCTCCGGTTCGGTGGAGGCCCTCGAGGACGCGTTGCTGCAGATCGACGTGGGCGACGAGGTCGACCTGCGGATCATCGACCGAGGCGTCGGCGCGATCACGATGAACAACATCAACCTCGCCGTCGCGTCCAACGCGGTGATCATCGGCTTCAACGTCCGTGCTGAGGGCCAGAACGCCGAGTACGCCGAGCGCGAGGGTGTCGAGATCCGCTACTACTCGGTGATCTACCAGGCCATCGAGGAGATCGAGGCGGCCCTCAAGGGCATGCTCAAGCCGGAGTTCGAGGAGGTGGAGCTCGGCACGGCCGAGATCCGCGAGATCTTCCGCTCCAGCAAGTTCGGCAACATCGCGGGCTCGATCGTGCGCTCCGGAGAGATCCGGCGCGGCGCGCGGTCGCGCATCACGCGCAACGGCGTGGTCGTCGCCGAGAACGTCGAGGTCGCCGGCCTGCGACGGTTCAAGGACGACGTCACCGAGGTCCGCGAGGGCTTCGAGTGCGGCATCAACCTGGGGTCCTACAACGACCTCCAGCTGGGTGACCTCATCGCCACCTACGAGATGCGCGAGAAGCCGCGCGACTGATCGCACGACCGGTCGGCGCCCCAGGGCCACCCTGGGGCGCCGACCGTCTGCCCGGCCTGCGCCGGACACCCACTCACCCGAAGGAGGACACCGCGTTGGCTCGCTACCTGCTGCTCGTCGCGCCCTCCGCCAACCGGGTCTACTCCACCAGCGCCCCGACGCTGCTGGCGAACGAGCTGACCGTCCTCGCCGACGCCTACGGGCTGGGCGTCGCGTCGGTGCAGCCGGTCATCGTCGCCGGGGTGGACTACCTGCAGGTGGACACCGCGGCAGACCTCACCCCCGAGCAGCTGCGCGTGGTCGCCTACCTGTCCAGCGTGCACGCGCTCTACCAGCAGGTCGGTGATCTGCTCGCTCCGGTAGAGCTCCCGCGCGTCGAGGTGTTCGGCTCCGACCTGGTCACGATCTTGAAGTACCAGGGCAAGACCAACGAGGCGTTCACCCGGCTGCTGCTCAACGTCACCGCCGCCGCGACGGCTCGCCCCGAGCGGCTGCTGGACCGCAGCCTCAGCGTGCTGGACCCGCTCTGCGGGCGCGGCACGACCCTCAACCAGGCGCTCGCCTACGGGCTCGACGCGACCGGGATCGACCTGGACACCAAGGACTTCGAGGTCTACGACGCCTTCGTGCGCACCTACCTCAAGCAGGGGCGCTACAAGCACCACGCCACGACCGGGGCGATCCGGATCGACTCCAAGGTCGTCGGCCGGCGCCTCGACGTCGAGCTCGCGGCCGACAAGGACGATTACAAGGCCGGCCGCACCCAGCACCTCACCGTGCTGCGCGCCGACACCCTCGCCGCACCCCGGCTGCTGCGCGCGGAGTCCGCGCACGTCGTGGTGACGGACACGCCCTACGGCGTCCAGCACGGCTCGCACGGCGGCCGATTGGACCGTAGCCCCCTCGGGCTGCTGGACGCGGCGCTGCCCGGCTGGGTCCGGGTGCTGCGCACCGGGGGCGCTCTGGGGCTCGCCTACAACCGGCACGTCGCCGACCCGGAGGCGCTGGCCGAGGTGCTGACCCGGCACGGGCTGACCCTCGTGGACCGCCCGGGCTACGACGGCTTCCGCCACCGCGTCGACGCCGCCATCGACCGCGACCTCGTCGTCGCCCGCAAGGGCTGACCGCACCACCACCACCCACCAGCACGACCCACCAGAACGACCTGTTGGGCCCGAACGAAAGGCACGCTCATGGCTGACCCGGCACGCGCCCGCAAGATCGCCGACCGCATCAAGGTCACGGCCGCCGAGTACCTCGAGTACCGCCTCAAGGACGAGCGGCTCGGCTTCGTCACGATCACCGATGTGCGGGTCACCAACGACCTGCAGCACGCCTCGATCTTCTACACCGTGTTCGGCGACGACGCCGAGCGGGAGGCGACCGCCGCCGTCCTCAAGGACAACCAGGGCCGTATCCGCTCGCACATCGGCAAGGCGCTCGGCATCCGGCTCACGCCGAGCATCGAGTTCATCGCCGACGCACTGCCCGAGAGCGCCTCGCACCTCGAGGACGTGATGCGCGCGACCCGCGAGCGCGACGCCGAGCTGGCCCGCGCCCGCGAGGGTGCGCGCTTCGCCGGAGACGCCGACCCCTACAAGAAGCCGGCCGACGAGGACATCGACGAGGACATCGACGACTCAGCGGACGCAGCGGGGGAGCGGACCGCGCCGCAGGGCGAGGCGCGCGACGAGCGTCGCTGATGGGCCGGCGGTCCGACGCAGGACCCGACGGTCTGCTGATCGTCGACAAGCCGGCGGGGTTGACGTCGCACGACGTGGTGGCGCGGGTCCGGCGGCTGGCCGGCACCCGCAAGGTCGGCCACGCCGGCACGCTCGACCCGATGGCGACCGGCGTGCTGGTGCTCGGGCTGGGCAAGGCGACCCGTCTGCTCACCTACCTCGTCGGGTGCGACAAGACCTACACCGCGACGATCCGACTCGGGCAGCGCACGGTCACCGACGACGCCGAGGGTGACGTGGTCGAGTCCGCCCCGGCCGACCTGGTCGCCGGGCTGACCGACGAGGCCGTCCGGTCGGCGGTGGCCGGCCTGACCGGTGAGATCGAGCAGGTCCCGAGCGCGGTCTCGGCGATCAAGGTGGACGGTCGGCGATCCTACGCGCGGGTTCGCTCCGGCGAGGACGTAGAGCTCGCCGCCCGTCCGATCACCGTGTCCCGCTTCGTGATTCACGACCAGCGACCCACCGTCGCTGTCGACCAGGACACGCCGGTGCGCGACCTCGACGTCACCGTCGACGTGTCGTCCGGGACCTACGTGCGGGCCCTGGCCCGCGACCTGGGAGCGGCCCTCGGGGTCGGAGGACACCTGACCGCACTGCGTCGCACGCGCGTCGGGGGCTACCCGCTCGAGCAGGCGCACGATCTGGACGAGCTGCTCGCGGCCTACGAGCAGCGGCGGGCCGAGCTCGGCGTCGACCGGGTCGAGCGGTCCGACCTCCCGGCCCTGCCGATCCTCGGCCTCGCCGCCGCGGCCGCCGCGCAGTTCCCGGTCCACTCGCTCACCGAGGCGGACGCCCAGGCGGTCGGCCACGGTCGGCGCATCGCCTCGGCACCGGGCGGTGCGGCGGTCGTCGCCGGCCTCGACCCGGCGGGGCGCCTGATCGCGCTGCTGGACGAGTCCCGTGAGCAGGCGCGCAGCCTCGTCGTGTTCCCGGCATAGCGGCCGCCCTAGAGTAAAGCCATGGCCAGCACCCTCGTCCGTGAGGCCGTCCGTTTCCTCGAGGTGAAGCCCGCCACCGGCACCCGCCGCAAGGCACTGCACGCCCTCGTCGTCGGCACGGTCACCATCGGGGTGCTCGGCCTCTTCTTCGGCATCCCGATGGCGCTCACGGGGCTGAACGGCATCTTCGTGGCCCTCGGTGCGTTCGACCGCTCGCAGCGCAGCCGCATCGTCGTGCTCTCGGGCATCGCCGTCGCCTACACCGTGCTGGTCGCCCTCGGGGCGTTGACGTCGCTGCTGCCGGTCTGGGGAACGGTGCTGGTCATCCCGCTGCTCGCGAGCGTCGTCGCCTTCGGCTATCACGCCCTGCTCTCGGACCCCCCTGGCCCGATGCTGCTCGTGATGGGGCTGTGCGCCGCGTCCTACATCCCGACGCTGGGGGTGCCGATCGACCAGCTCGTGCTCATCACCGCCCTGTCGATGGTGCTGGGGTGCGGGACGTCGGTCCTGATGCAGCAGACCCAGCGACGCGCAGCCGTCGAGCGACAGGTCGGCGAGCTGCGCACCGCCGTCGACCGGCTCGAGCGCGGTGAGCGCGACGAGCACGAGGGCGACTCGCCACCCGACCTGGGCACGCTGCGTGACGCCGCGTTCGGTGCGTTGTTCCAGGCGCAGGCGTCCCTCGTGGCCTCCATGCCTCGTCGTCGCGACAGCCCGCAGGCACGCGCCATCGAGGCCGAGCTGCACGCCCTGCACCTGCGGCTCTTCCGTCTGGTCGCCGCCACCGAGCTGCCGTGGTCGCACCTCGACGACCGTGCGGTGGGGGGCCACTACGTCGGTGCGCCCAAGGCGGAGTACCTGCTGCGCTGGTCGCTGTCGCTCGCGTCGCCCGCGTTCCTCGCGGCCCGCCGGATGGGGCTGGCGATGCTCGTCGGCGGTGCGTTCTCTACGGCGCTGCACTTCAGCCATCCCTACTGGGCGCAGATGACCGCCGCTCTCGTGCTCAGCACCTCCACCGACCGGATCACCAGCACCCTGCGCGCCGTGCACCGGATGGTGGGGACGGCCGTCGGTGTGCTGCTCTTCTTCGGGCTGCACCTGCTCCATCCGCACCCCGTGGTGGTGGCGGCGATCATCATCGCCTGTGGCGCGCTCACCCAGCTCCTGGCGCCTCGGCACTACGCCCTCGCGTCGGTGGTCATCACGCCGATGCCCCTGCTGATGGCCGGGATGCACCTCACCCGGGTCGAGCCGCTGATGACCTCACGGCTGCTCGAAACGGTCATCGGTGCGGCGGCCGCGATGCTCGTGCTGTGGGTGCAGGGTCCGTCGACCGCCATCGTGCTCGTGCGTCGGCAGTTCCGCCGGGCGCTGCTCGCGCTGCGCGAGGTGCTGCGCCAGATGGTCGTAGACCCCGACCAGGCCGCGTCGTTGACCTCGCGCCGCAACCTGCACTACGAGCAGCTCGCGGCGGCCAAGGCGCTCGCGATGGTCGATCCCGCGCACCCCGAGGCGCTGCGCGACTGGGACGGCTTCGAGGCGGCACTCGGAGAGCTGACCTTCACGGTGCTCGTGGCGGCTCGCACCGACGACCCGGCCCATGCCCTGCAGTGGCTGCCCATGGCCCGCGAGCTCGACCAGCTCCTCGACGCGTTGCCCCCGGTGAGTCGCGACCCCATCGACGTCGTCGCGGCGACCCGCGCGATCCGGCGGGTCCTGCAGGTCGGGCGGGTCCAGCCGGACACCTCGAGCGGGAGCGAGTCGTCCGCACCGAAACCTGGTTGACCTCACGTGGGCTCGAGCAGGCAAGGTGTGGGGATGCTCCAGCGCCTCGGGTTCCCCGACATCAGCCGGCACCGCCGCTTCGTCACCGCCATCGGCGTCGACGCGGTGGGCAGCGGGGTCTACCTGCCGATCGCCATCCTCTACTTCGTGCGCACCACCAGCGTGGGGCTGGCGGAGGTCGGGCTGGCGACGTCGCTGTCGGCGCTCGCGGCGCTGCCCGTGGTGCTCCTCGTCGGTGGTCTCGTAGACCGGGTGGGCGCCAAGCGAATCCTGCTCGCCAGCAACGTGATCCAGGCTGCCGGCTATGTGGCGTATCTGGTGGTCGACGACTTCGCCGGGGTCTTCCTGGCGATCGCGCTGACGGCCGTCGGGCAGTCGGCGTTCTGGGGGTCGTTCTCGCCGATGGTGGCCGCGATCTCCACCGCGCAGGAGCGGGAGAAGTGGTTCGGCTTCGTCGGGGCGCTGCGCAACGCGGGCTTCGCGGTCGGCGGCCTCGCTGCGGGGGTGGCTCTCACGATCGGGACGGTCGAGGCCTTCCACGCGGTCATCGTGGCCAACATCGCGTCCTACCTGCTCGCCCTCGGGTGCCTCGCCGGGGTCCGGGCCGGCGGCCCGCCGGTGCGTCCCGCACCTGACCTGACCGCGACTCGCGCCGCGACGCCGAGCGGCTGGGCGCTGGTCGCCCGTGACCGGGACTTCCACGTCGTCGTCGGGTCGAACCTGCTCTACGCGCTCTGCTCGATGGCGCTCAACGTCGCCATGCCGGTCTACGCGGACCAGGTGCTGCACCTGCCCGGGTGGGTGACCGGCGCGATCTTCACCCTCAACACGGTGATGTGCGGGCTCGGTCAGGGCCTGGTGGTCCGGGCGATGAGCGGGCGCCGTCGGTTCCGCATGGTCGGGCTGTCGAACCTCACCTTCGGTGCCGGCTTCGCCCTGATGGCTCTCGCCGGTGCCCTGCCGCCGGCAGCGGCGGTGGGCGGGGTGCTGGTCGCCGCGGTGATCTACACGCTCGGGGAGCTGACCGGCGGCCCGGTGCTCTCCGCGATCGCGGTGGACAGCCGCAGCCCCGAGGTCCGCGGGCGCTACCTGGCGGCCTACCAGCTGTCCTGGAACGTCGCCGGCATCCTCGCGCCGGCCAGCTTCACCTGGCTGCTCGCGCACGGCTGGGCGTCGGTGTGGCTCGCTCTGCTCGCGGTCACCGTGCTGGGCCTGGCCCTCGCGCGCGTGCTGCCCGTGCGGCTGCCGGTCGCCGCGCAGCGGATCCCGGTCGGCTGACGGAGCGATCAGCTGTCGTTGCACTGAGTGCATTTGCTGCACTCGGTGCATCTGATCTACCGTAAAGACATGCAAACCCGTCGCGACCTTGCCAAGCAGGAGACCCGGCTGGCGCTGGTCGATGCCGCGCTCGCCGTGGCCGAGCGCGAGGCCCTGGAGGGCCTCACCGCAGACTCCGTCGCCGCCGAGGCGGGGGTGTCGCGCCGCACCTTCTTCAACTACTTCCCGACGACCGACGCCGTCCTCGCCGCGCCGACCCACGACTTCCTGCAGCGGGTGTTCGCCGAGCTGTCGCTGCGCCCGGTCCGCGAGCCCGTCCCCGAGGCGATCGTCAACGCCCTCGCGGCCGCCGCCGAGCCAGACCTGATGCGCCGGTTCGCCGGCGTCGTGCGCCTGTGCGGTGACGACTTCGCGGCCGAGCGGGTCGAGCGCGAGGTCTGGGCCGAGGCCGAGGCCAACGTCCGAGAGGCGCTGACCGAGCGACTCCCCGCCGGGACCGAGCCGCTGCGCATCCAGGTCCTCGCGGCAGCCGCGATGGGCGCCGGACGCGCCGCGGTCGTCAGCTGGGCCGACGAGGTCGGCCAGGTGCTGGACGACAGCACCGGCGTCGAATCGCTCGACCCCGCCGCCTTCACCTCGCTGCGCGAGCGCCTGGTCGCCGCCATGGGCTACCTCGGGCAGGGGTTCGGCTTCGCGAGCCCCGCCGCGCCCACCGGCACGGCCTCCACCACGACTGCTTCCACCAGCACCGCCACGTAGCACCACCCGACAGCTCCAGCACCACCACCAGCAGCTCCACCCCTCAGTCTTCACCCCGCCCGGCGTCGCCCCCGAGCCCGCCCGGCGCACCGTTCTTGATGGGAGTCCCTCGTGGCCACCTTGCTCTACCACCTCGGCCGGTTCTCGGCCCGACGGCCCTGGACGGTCGTCATCGCCTGGATCGTGCTGCTCGGTGTCGTCACCGGCGCCGCGGTCGGCCTGCACAAGCCGCTCACCAGCGAGATGACGGTCGAGGGCGCGCCCTTCCAGGTGACCTTGCAGAAGCTGCAGCGCGAGCTGCCCGCCGCCGCGGGCGGCAACGGCACGGTGGTGCTGCGCAGCGACGACGGCACCTTCACCGCCGCGCAGAAGGCCGCGGTCGCCAAGGCCGTGACTCAGTGGGAGGCGCAGCCGGCCGTCGCCAGCGTGCGCGACCCGTTCGTGCTGCAGCAGCAGCTGGACGACGCCCAGCGCAAGATCGCCGACGGCGAGCAGCAGATCGCCACGAACGCCCAGAAGCTGGCGGACGGGCAGAAGCAGCTCGACGCCGGCACGGTGCAGCTCGACGCCAACGCCGCCAAGCTCGCCCAGGGCAAGGGACAGATCGCGACCGCCTTCCGGCAGATCAGCGCGGGCGAGAGCCAGCTCGCGGCGGGCAAGCAGCGGGTCGCCCAGGGGCAGTCCGAGCTCGCCTCCGGTCGCCGCCAGCTGGCCGCCGGGCGCTCCGAGCTCGCGGCCGGCAAGGCCAAGCTCGCCTCCGGGCAGGCGCAGATCGCCAGCGGCGAGCGCCAGCTGGCCGCCGGTCAGGCCACGCTCGACTCCGGGAAGGCCCAGCTCGCCGCGGCGCAGCAGGAGCTCGACTCGGGCAAGGCCCAGCTCGCCGACGCCCGCGCGAAGGCCCGCGACGGCGACCAGCAGCTGGCCGCTCAGCAGCACCAGCTCGACGCCGCGAAGACGCAGCTCGCCGGGGCCGAGCAGCAGCTGGCCGCCGACCAGGCCCGGCTTCCGGAGGCCGAGCGCGAGCTCGCCGCCCAGCAGGCGCGAGCCACCTCGAGCCCCACCTCGGCCCCGACGCCCACGGCACCCGCCCCGACCGGGTCGGCCACGCCGTCGGCGACCGACACCGCGACCCCGGCAACGCAGCCCACCACCGCCGCGGACCCGGACCCCGCCGTCCAGGCAAAGATCGCGGCCCTGCGCTCGGAGATCGCCCGGCTCCGCACCGAGATCCCGACGCTGCGCGCCACCGTGGACCAGCAGACCCCGGCGATCCAGACGGCGCAGCGCCAGCTGGACCAGGGCAAGGGCAAGGCTGCCGCGGGCAAGGCCACGATCGACACGAAGGCCGCTGAGCTCGCCGCGGGTCAGCAGAAGCTGGACGCCAAGAAGGCCGAGCTCGCCGCCGGTCAGCGCACCCTGGACGCGAAGGCGCAGCAGCTGCAGGGCGGCAAGGCCCAGCTCGCGGCTGCGGCTGCGAAGGTCGACAACGGCCAGCGGCGGGTGGACGCAGCCGCCGCCAAGCTCGCGGCGGGGGAGCGCGCGATGGCGAGCGCCCAGGCCACGATCGACACCAACGAGGCCAAGCTCGACGACGCCCGAGCCAAGGCGCAGGCCGGCCAGCTCAAGCTCACCGAGGGTGAGAAGCAGCTGCTGGCGGCCCGGGACGAGGTCACCAAGCGCCAGCAGCAGATCACCGACGGGCGGGCGCAGCTCGACAAGGCGCGCGCCGACCTCGCCCTCGGCAAGCGGCAGGCGGCGCTGACCGACGGCCTGCGGTTCGTCAGCACCGACGGCACCACCGCCCTCGTGGGCGTCACCTTCGACAAGCCGATGAACTCGGTCGCGCCGGAGGACCGCAAGGAGGTGACCACCCTCACGAGCGAGCTGAAGGACGCGGGCATCACCGCGCTCTACGGCAAGGAGCTGACCGAGGACGTCTCCAGCGTCGCGGGCCCCGGCGAGATCGTGGGTCTGATCGTCGCCGCCATCGTGCTGATCATCACCCTCGGCACCCTGGTCGCCGCCGGGCTGCCCCTGCTGATGGCCCTCGGCGGTGTCGGTCTCGGCCTCGGCGTCACCATGGCGCTCACCCACGTCCTCACACTCAACACGGTCACCCCGGTGCTGGCGCTGATGATCGGCCTGGCGGTCGGCATCGACTACGCGCTGTTCATCGTGAACCGTCATCGCACCCAGCTGCGCCGCGGCATGGGCGTCGTGGACTCGCTGGCGCTCGCGATCGGCACGGCGGGCAACGCGGTGACCTTCGCCGGTCTCACGGTCTTCATAGCGCTCGCCGCTCTCACCGTCACCGGCATCGGCTTCCTCGCCGCGATGGGTCTGGTGGCGGCCGGGACGGTGCTCGCCGCCGTGCTCATCAACCTGACCCTGCTGCCGGCCTTGCTCTCGCTCGTCGGGCTGCGGGTGCTGCGCAAGAAGGAGCGCGCGGCGCTCGCCGAGCACGCCGCCACCGGCGCGGTGACGACCGGTGGCCGGCACATCGGCGCCGAGGGCGACCGCGGCTGGGGCGCCTGGGTGACCCGTCGCCCGTGGCCGGTGATCCTGGGCGGTCTCGTCCTGGTGGGGCTGCTCGGCTTCCCCGCGGCCGGGCTGCGGCTGGGCCTGCCCGACGGCGGGTCGGAGAGCCCGAGCTCATCGGCCTACCAGGCCTACACGACGATCGGCGACAAGTTCGGCGCGGGCGCCAACGGCCCGATCATCGCGGTCGCGGACCTGCCCGCCGGGCTGACCGCCCAGCAGGCCACCCTCAAGCAGGTCGAGGTGGCCGAGCGGCTCGCCACGGTCGAGGGGGTAGACCGGGTGGTCCCGGCCGGCATCTCGCCGGACCGGACCACGGCGGTGCTCCAGGCGATCCCCACGACGGGACCCGCCGACGAGACCACCACCCGCACGGTCGAGCAGATCCGCGCCGACGCCCCGGCGATCGCCAAGAGCACCGGCGCAGAGGTCGAGATCACCGGTCAGACGGTGGCCAACATCGACATCTCGGCCAAGCTCGCGGACGCGCTGCCGCCGTACCTCGCGATCGTCGTCGGGCTGTCCCTCGTGCTGCTGCTGCTCGTCTTCCGGTCGGTGGTCGTGCCGCTGGTGGCGACGGCCGGCTTCCTCATCTCGCTGGTCGTGGCGTTCGGCGGTGTGGTCGCGGTCTACCAGCACGGCTTCCTCGGCGGCCTGTTCGGCGTGGCGCACCCCGGCCCGATCCTCAGCTTCTTGCCGATCCTGCTGATCGGCGTGCTGTTCGGGCTCGCGATGGACTACCAGATGTTCCTCGTGTCGGGGATGCGCGAGGCGCACGTCCACGGCGAGGACGCCCGGCGGGCGGTCCGGCTCGGGTTCAGCCACGCGGCAGCGGTGGTCACCGCGGCGGCGATCATCATGATCTCGGTGTTCAGCGGGTTCATCCACGCCGAGCTGACGATGATCCGACCGATCGGTTTCGGCCTGGCCCTGGGCGTGCTCACCGACGCGTTCCTCGTGCGGATGACGCTCACGCCGGCGCTGATGCACCTGCTCGGCGAGAAGGCGTGGTGGATCCCGCGCTGGCTCGACCGGATCCTGCCGGACGTCGACGTCGAGGGGCTCAAGCTGGTCGACCGGGTCGAGCACCCGCGCTGACCCGGCCTGCTGCTCAGCGCGGGTCGATCAGGCCCCTCCGGTGGGCCGTCATGACGGCAGCGGTGCGGTCGTTGACGCCGAGCTTGGCGTAGGCCCGCAGCAGATACGTCTTGACGGTCGCCTCGCCGATGAGCAGCTCGCGGCCGATCTCGGCGTTCGAGCGGCCGGTGGCGACGAGCCGCAGCACCTGCAGCTCGCGGTCGGTCAGCGCCACCGGTGCCGGCGTCCGCAGGTGGTCGGCGAGGCTGGCGGCGACGGTCGGGGCGAGGACGGTCTCGCCCGCCGCCGCGCTGCGGATCGCGGCCACGAGGAGCTGCGGCGGGGCGTCCTTGAGCAGGTAGCCCCGGGCGCCCGCCTCTACCGCCCGCACGATGTCGGTGTCCGTGTCGTAGGTGGTGAGGACCAGCACCTGCACGTGGGCCGTCGCCGGCGTGCCGAGCAGCCGCTCGGTGGCCTCGATGCCATCCATGGGTGCGGCGGTCTGCAGGGTGCGGCGGGTGCCGCCGTCGTCCGACGAGACGATGGCCTCGGTGCGGTCGCGCCCGCCGAGCCCGGCGGGGGTGTCGAGGGCGAGGAGGCGACCGGCGGCGATGACGGCCACCCGGTCCGCCAGCTGCTCGGCCTCGTCGAGGTAGTGCGTCGTCAGCACGATCGTCGTGCCCTCGGCGGCGAGCCGCTCGATCAGCCCCCAGAAGTCGCGGCGCGCCTGCGGGTCGAAGCCGGTCGTCGGCTCGTCCAGGAAGAGCACCTCCGGGCGACCGAAGATGCCGAGCCCGACGTCCAGCCGCCGCCGTTGGCCACCGGAGAGGGCCGCGACCCGGTCGTCCGCCTTCTCGGCGAGACCCACCGCGTCGACCACCTCGTCGACGTCGCGCGGGGAGGCGTAGGCGCGGGCCGTGTGCCGCAGGGCCTCGCGCGGGGTGATGAGGTCGAGCCCGCTGGACGTCTGCAGCACGACCCCGATCCTGTTGCGCCACTGCAGATTTGCGCGTTGGGGATCCGTGTCGAGGACGCGGACCTCCCCGCCGTCGCGGTGCCGGAAGCCCTCGAGGATCTCTACCGTGGTCGTCTTGCCGGCACCGTTCGGCCCGAGCATCGCGAAGACCTCCCCGGTCCGGATCTCGAGGTCGAGGTCGTCGACGGCCCGGTGGTCGCCGTAGATCTTGGTGAGCCCCTTGACGCTGATCGCCGGGGCGGCTGTCGCGTTCATGACCTCAGCGTGGCGTGGCAGGTCTGTGTCGCGCGACCCTCGGTCGGCTGATCCGGGGTCCACCGTTCGGTGGACCCCGCCGACAGGGCCGCTGCGGCACGGTGATTGACTGAACGACATGCACATCCCGCCGAACTTCTCCATGGACGACGAAGAGGTCCGAGATCTGTTGCGGCACATGGGTTCTGCGGACCTCGTGACGTCGCACGACCGTGGTCTCGTCGCCAGCTACCTGCCCTTCCACCACGACCCGTCGGTCGGTGAGCGGGGGGCGCTGCGCGGATACGTCTCGCGCGCCAACGACCAGTGGTGGGAGCCCCGGACCGCCGAGGCGATGGTCATCGTGCACGGTCCCGCGCACTACGTGAGCCCGAGCTGGTACGCCTCCCGGAGCGAGCCCGGTCGGGTCGTGCCGACCTGGGACCACGTCACGGTCCACCTCTACGGCCATCTGGTGGCGCACGAGGACCCCGCGTGGATCGAGCAGACTTTGCGCGTCCTCACCGACCGGCACGAGAGCGGCCTGGACGCCCCCTGGCGTCTCGAGGACGCGCCGCGCGACCACCTCGACACCATGCTGCGGGGCCTCGTCGGTGTCGAGCTGGTGGTCTCCCGCTGGGAGGCCAAGGCGAAGATGAGCCAGAACCGGTCGCCGGCCGACATCCGCGGCGTCATCGCCGCCCTGGACGAGCTCGGTGACCAGGTGGGCGCGGACTACCTGCAGCGGGTGTCGCTGCCCGTGGCGGTGCGTCGCGACGAGACGCTGCGGGTGGTGGCGGCGCGGCAGAAAGTTACCGGTAGGTAATGACAAATGCGCTGGTCACGAGTATGATGCAGGCCCGACTCTATCGACGCTGAGGAGCCGAGCGTGCCGCTCAATGCCGCTGCCGACGAGCAGTTCGACCAGTCCATCATCGACAACCGAGTGGCCTCCGTGGGGCATCTCTTCCGCGATCGGTGCGCCGCCACCCCGAGCGGGGACGCCTTCACCTTCTTCGAGGGCGACCAGGTCGTGACCCGCACCTGGGCGCAGACGAAGTCCCTGGTCTACCGGCTCGCGGCGGGGTTGATCGACCTCGGCGTGCAGGTCGAGGACCGGGTGGCCGTCGCGGCCGCCACCTCCATCTCCTGGGTCTGGGCCGACCTCGCGATCATGTGCTCCGGTGGCGCGACCACCACGGTCTACCCGACCTCCATCGCCGACGACGTGAGCTACATCCTCGCGGACTCCGCGTCCGTGGTGCTGTTCGCCGACGACGCGGAGCAGGTCGAGAAGGTGCGCCGGCACCGCGACAAGCTGCCCGACCTGCGCACGGTCGTCGTGCTGGACGGCGAGGCCTCCGACGACGGCTGGGTCATCACCCTCGCCGACCTCGAGGAGCGTGGCCGGCGCCGGCTGGAGGCCGACCCCGACCTGGTCGACCACCGCATCGACGAGCTGCACCCCGAGTGCCTCGCCACCTTGATCTACACCTCCGGCACGACCGGGCGGCCCAAGGGGGCTCGGCTCGTGCACGACTGCATCGTCTACGAGGGTGCGGCCGTCGACTCGTTCGGCCTCCTCGACGACCAGGACGTGCAGTTCCTCTGGCTGCCGCTCTCGCACGTCATGGGCAAGCTGCTCATGGCGCTCGCGCTGCAGGTCGGCTTCGTCACCGCGGTCGACGGCCGGGTCGACAAGATCGTCGACAACATGGCGGTCTTCCGCCCCACCTTCATGGGCGCCGCCCCACGCATCTTCGAGAAGGCCTACGGCCGCATCTCGCTCATGCTCTCCGAGGGCCCGCCCATCCGTCAGCGCCTGGTGCGCTGGGCGCTGTCGGTCGGTCGCCAGGCCGCCTGGCACCGCGAGCAGGGGCGCGAGCTGCCGGCCTCGCTGCAGCGCGAGCTCGCGATCGCCGACCGGCTGGTGCTGTCCAAGGTCCGTGAGCGGTTCGGTGGGCGGGTGCGCTTCATGGTGTCCGGCTCCGCGCCGCTCGACCCGGAGGTGGCCCGCTGGTTCGCCTCCGTCGGGCTCTTGATCATCGAGGGCTACGGCCTCACCGAGACCTCGTCGGCGTCGGCGGTCAACCGCACGATCGAGGGGTCGTACTCCTTCGGCACCGTCGGCTGGCCGGTGCCCGGCACCCAGTTCCGCGTCGCCGAGGACGGCGAGATCTTGATGAAGGGGCCGGGCGTGATGCGCGGCTACCACGGCGACCCCGAGCTCACCGAGCAGGTGATGACCGACGGCTGGTTCCACACCGGAGACATCGGCACCATCGACTCGCGCGGCTTCGTGCGCATCACTGACCGCAAGAAGGACGTCTTCAAGACCTCCGGCGGCAAGTACGTCGCCCCCGCGTCGATCGAGGCGGCGTTCAAGGGCGTCTGCCCCTACGCCTCGCAGTTCGTCGTCGCCGGCAATGGGCGCAACTACATCACCGCCCTGGTCACGCTGGACGAGCAGGCCATCCTCGGCTGGGCTGCGGAGCACGGCCTGGAGGGGCAGGACTACGCCACGGTGGTGTCCTCGCCGCTGGTCCGCGAGATGGTGCAGGGCTACGTGGACGAGCTCAACGCCGGGCTGAACCGCTGGGAGACCATCAAGCGGTTCACTATCCTCGACCGCGACCTGTCGATCGAGGACGGCGAGCTCACGCCGTCGCTCAAGCTCAAGCGACGTCTGGTCACCGCGCGCTTCCAGGACCGGATCGACGCGCTCTACGAGCCGTCGACGGGGTAGACCGGCCGCGTCCGTGGGAGATGACCTCCGGTCGGGCGCTGGCCACTACAGTGTTCCCGTGCAGCGATGGAACGACCTTGGTCAGATCCCGCCCGACTTCGGGCCATGTGTCGTCACCCTCGGCAACTTCGACGGGGTGCACCGCGGCCACCGCTACGTGCTGCAGTCGGTGCTCGAGCAGGCCAGTCGACGCGGTGTGCCGTCCGTCGCGGTCACCTTCGACCCGCACCCCCTCGAGGTGCTCTTCCCCGACCGGGCGCCGCAGCACCTCACCTCCCTCGACCAGCGGCTCGCGCTGATCGAGGCGGTGGGGCTGGACGCCGTGCTGGTGCAGCCGTTCACGACCGACCTCGCCAAGCTGACGCCGCGCGAGTACGTCGAGCTGGTGTTCGTCGGGGCGCTGCGTGCCGAGCTCGTCGTCGTGGGCCAGGACACCCGCTTCGGCGTCAAGAATTCCGGCGACGTGCACACCCTCGCCGAGCTCGGTGCCGAGCACGGCTTCGAGGTCATCGCCCTCGACGACCTGGGGGAGGGGCGGCGCTGGTCCTCGACCATGGTGCGCGAGCAGCTGCTCGCCGGCCGGGTGGACCAGGCGGCGTCCATCCTCGGCCGCCCGCACCGGGTGAGCGGCACCGTCGTGCACGGCTTCCACCGCGGCCGCGAGCTGGGCTACCCGACGGCCAACCTCGGGCACGACAGCGACGGACTGGTCCCGGACGACGGGGTCTACGCCGGGTGGTTCCTGCGGCTCGACCTGCCCGAGGGGGCGCCGGACCGGGTGCTGCCCGCGGCGATCTCGGTGGGGACCAATCCCACCTTCGAGGGCACCCGGCGCACCGTCGAGGCCTACGTGCTGGACCGCACCGACCTCGACCTCTACGGCGAGCACGTCGCCATCGAGTTCGTCGAGCACCTGCGCCCCACCCTGAAGTTCGACTCGATCGAGGCCCTGCTCGAGGTGATGGCGGACGACGTGGAGCGCACCCGCAGCGTGCTCACCACCATCGTCCCCGAGCACGTTACCGGCCAGTAACGTAGGCTGGCGGTCATGCCCGTCACCCTGCCGCGCCACTACGCGGACCTCACCAAGTTCCTCGGCTCGGCCGAGGCCATGCGGCGCTTCATGAACCTCTGGCCGCCGTTCCTCTTCGCCCACATCCACATCGACGAGATGAGCGCCGACTTCCGGCGGGTGCGGGTGACGCTGCACAAGCGCACCGTCTCCTCCAACTACGTCGGGACGCTCTACGGCGGCTCGCTGTTCTCGATGTGCGACCCCTTCTGGATGATCATGGTGCTGCGCAACCTCGGCGACGACTACGTCGTGTGGGACAAGGCCGGTGAGATCGAGTTCGTCAGCCCGGGGCGCAAGTCCGTGTCGACCGAGTTCGTGCTGACCGACGAGGCCCTCGATGAGCTCCGCGCCGAGGTCGAGATCGAGGGCAAGGCGCTGCGCTGGTTCGAGAACGAGGTGCGTGACGTCGACGGCACCCTCGTAGCCCGGGTGCGCAAGCAGGTCTACGTGCGCCGTCCCCGGTCGGTGGGCTGAGCGAGGGGCAGCGCCGAGCCGGACAACAAGCAGGCCGTGGCCACCCGAGGGGGTGGCCACGGCCGACGTGTGGCCTACGCCCGGACGAGGCAGGGGGTCGTCGCCCGAGCGCAGGGGATCGTGGGGAAGCCTGAGGATTTGAACCTTCAAAGCCTTCGTTAAAAGGATAGCAAGCGCACAGGTTCCCTGGGAAGCCCCGACCAGAGTCGTCCCTGCCCCGGCTCAGCGAACTCTCAGCAGCGGGCTGCTCCGGGCCCGCGCCGGGCTGGCTCCGGGCTGGCTCCAGGCAGCTGGCCGGCACGTGGCGGGCTGCTGGGGCGAGGTACGGATGGTCGAGGGTGGCGGTGACCGTCGCTTAACCTGGTAGGCATGACCACCACCACCGCGACCAGGGGCGCCAGCGTCTTCTCCCGCCTCGAGCCGCTGCTGGAGCGCGTCAACAAGCCGATCCAGTACGTCGGCGGAGAGCTCAACTCCACCCTCAAGGACTGGGACACCGGCGGGCACGGTCCAGGCGGCGAGGAGCTCACCGTGCGCTGGGCCCTGATGTACCCCGACGCCTACGAGGTGGGCGTGCCCAACCAGGGCGTCATGATCCTCTACGAAGTCCTCAACGAGCGCTCCGACGCCCTCGCCGAGCGCACCTACGCCGTGTGGCCGGACCTCGAGGCACTGATGCGCGAGCACCAGGTGCCGCAGTTCACCGTCGACAGCCACCGTGACGTGCGCGACTTCGACCTGCTGGGCGTGTCCTTGTCGACCGAGCTCGGCTACACGAACGTCCTCAACGCGCTCGACCTCGCCGGCATCCCGCTGCACGCGGCCGACCGTGGCCTCGACGACCCGATCGTGGTCATGGGCGGGCACGCGTCGTTCAACCCCGAGCCGATGTCGGCCTTCATCGACGCCGCCATCATCGGCGACGGCGAGCAGGCTGTGCTCGCCGCGACCGACCTGGTCAAGGCGTGGAAGGCCGAGGGGCGTCCCGGTGGCCGGCGCGAGATCCTGCTGCGGCTGGCCCGCACCGGTGGGGTCTACGTGCCGGCGTTCTACGACGTGAGCTATCGCGCGGACGGTCAGATCGACCAGGTCGTCGCCACCGAGCCGGGCGTGCCGGACCGCGTCGAGAAGCACACGGTCATGGATCTCGACGCGTGGCCCTACCCGAAGCAGCCGCTCGTGCCGCTCGCCGAGTCGGTGCACGAGCGCATGTCCGTAGAGATCTTCCGTGGCTGCACCCGGGGCTGCCGCTTCTGCCAGGCCGGGATGATCACCCGGCCGGTTCGCGAGCGATCGATCTCCGGCATCGGCGCGATGGTCGAGCAGGGCCTTGCTGCAACGGGATTCGAGGAGGTCGGCCTGCTGTCGCTGTCGTCGGCCGACCACACCGAGATCGCCGACATCACCAAGGGTCTCGCCGATCGCTACGAAGGCACGCAGACGGGCTTGTCGCTGCCGTCGACCCGCGTGGACGCCTTCAACATCGACCTGGCCAACGAGCTGACCCGCAACGGGCGGCGCTCGGGCCTGACGTTCGCGCCCGAGGGCGGCTCCGAGCGGATCCGCAAGGTCATCAACAAGATGGTGACCGAGGAGGACCTCATCAAGACCGTCGCCGCGGCCTACGGCGCCGGGTGGCGGCAGGTCAAGCTCTACTTCATGTGCGGGCTGCCCACCGAGACCGACGAGGACGTCCTGCAGATCGCCGAGCTGGCCAAGCGGGTGATCGAGACCGGCCGCGAGGTGAGCGGGCGTCGTGACATCCGCTGCACCGTGTCGATCGGTGGCTTCGTGCCTAAGCCGCACACGCCGTTCCAGTGGGCCGCGCAGCTGTCAGCCGCGGACACCGACGCGCGACTCGCCAAGCTGCGCGAGGCGATCCGGTCCGACAAGCGCTACGGCTCGTCCATCGGCTTCCGCTACCACGACGGCGAGCCCGGCATCGTCGAGGGGCTGCTGTCGCGCGGCGACCGTCGCGTCGGTGCGGTCGTCGAAGCCGTGTGGCGCGACGGCGGACGCTTCGACGGGTGGTCCGAGCACTTCTCCTACGAGCGCTGGATGCGTTGTGCCGCAACCGAGTTCGCCAAGAATGGGCTCGACGTAGACTGGTTCACGACGCGCGAGCGCGACGAGGACGAGGTGCTGCCCTGGGACCACGTCGACTCGGGCCTGGACAAGACCTGGCTCTGGGACGACTGGCAGGACGCGCTGTCCGAGCGCGAGGTGGACGATTGCCGGTGGACGCCGTGCTTCGAGTGCGGCGTGTGCCCCTCGATGGGCACGACGATCGAGACCGGCCCCACGGGCAAGAAGCTGCTGCCCCTGACCGTGGTCAACGGCCCGGCCCTCTGAGTCCGGCCCATGACGACCGCTCGACGTGCCGGGTCGTTCGCGGTGCGTGTCGCCAGCGCCCAACCGCCCCGCGAGGCCTGGCGCCGGCTGGTCGACCTCGACCGGCACACCCGCGCCGTGCCGTTGACGCGCCTGCTCGTCCGGGAGGAGCGGGACGGTGCTGCCGCTATGCCGAGCTCTGCTGCGCTGGTCAGGGGCTCGACGTTCACCGCGCGCACGCGGGTCGGCCCGGTCGTGCTCGACGACGTGATGGTCGTGGAGGAGGCCACGGCTCCTGACGACGGCACCCAGCACCAGCCAGCTGCCCCCGGTGTCTGGCGAATCCGCAAGATCGGCAAGGTGATCCGTGGCGACGTCCAGGCTGTGGTGGCTGCGGACGGCGCTGGGAGCGAGGTGACCTGGCGACAGGTCTACGACGTGCGTGGGGTGCCGCGTCCGCTGGTGCGGTGGAGCGCGCCGCTGGTGGGGCTGGGCTACCGCGTGGTGTTGGCGAGGATCCTCGCGGACTGACGTCACCGGCGAGATCGGTCCGGACGGCTCAGCGAGGAAGCCGGCAGGCGGCGGTGCCGCCGGGCATCAGCTGACGGTGCCCGGCGATCCACGCGTAGACCCGTGCGGCGACCCACGACACCCCGGGCGCCTCGAGCAGGCGGCCGGCGAGCCGACAGGGCAGCGGGCCGGTGCGCAGCACACCCGCCCAGGCGTGATGGCCGTAGCTCACCGCACCGCGGCGATCGACGAACGGCACCTCGCGCTGCGCGCGCTGCGGGTCCACCCCGAGGGCAGGCAGGTCCGTGGCTCCCAACGCCGCGATCCGGCAGCGGACGCCCAACCGGGGGACGAGTCGCGCTGTGCGCGTGCAGAACCCGCAGTCGTCGTCGTAGAGCAGGACGGGCAGCGCGGGGTCCATGGAGCCATTGTCCCCGAACGTGGGTGTGCGCGTGTCGACGACGGGTGAAAAGGACGTCCTCGCACTGGCACGGGGACTCCTCCCACCGCAACCGGGTCTGCGGCACGGACACGCCGTCCGCGGCGTGAGCGGTTGCTGTGGCAGCCGTTGCCCCGGCTCTGATCGCAAGTACCTTGTTGTGGTGGATGACCCGGTGATCGCCCGTCTGCACTCAAGCACGGACCCTGCGGCAGTTCAGGACGTTCTTGGCATGAGGATCACAGTGGCGTCATGGCCCGGGGTGGCGAGCTTCTTGTCGGCGGTGACCAGAGGCGCTCCCAAGGCTTCGGCCAACGCAAGATAGGACGCGTCGTAGCTCGTGAACTGATGGCGAAGCGTCCAGACGCGTCGGCGCAGGGGCTCCAGGTCGTGACGCTCGATCCCGAAGGACCAGTAGTCCTCCAGTGCTTCTTCGGCCCTGGCCTGAGTAAGGACACGCCCCAGCTCCAGCCCTCGGAGAACGGACGAAACCTCTACGTCCAGCAGGTGCGGTGCGTGGATGTCGCCTTCTAGCGCATCGAGGAGTTCGGCGGATGGGTCGGCGCCGACCAGAGCCTCGATCATGGCCGTAGCATCCAGCACCATCGGTAATGCCCCATAGAGTGGTGTAACGCACGGAGGTCCGGGCACATCGCTCCTGATGTGGACGCGGCCACCGTGTGATCCTTCGAGTCAACCTTCCAAGAATCCTCGAACGGAGTCACAACGATGACCGCTCCTCACATTATCGACCCTGCCGGCCTGCTGGGTGAAGCCCTGTCCGAAGCCTCCCCGGACATGATGCGTACCCTGCTGCAGACCATGATCAATACCCTGCTGTCCGCGGACGCCGATGCCGTCGTTGGTGCCGAGTGGGGCAAATCCTCCCCGGACCGGACGGCTCGACGTAACGGCTACCGCCACCGGGAGCTCGACACCCGGGTCGGGACGCTCGACGTGGCCATCCCGAAGCTGCGACAAGGCACGTACTTCCCGGAATGGCTGCTCGAGCGCCGCAAGCGTGCCGAGTCGGCTCTGATCACGGTCATCGCGGACTGCTACCTCGCCGGAGTCTCCACGAGACGGATGGACAAGCTCGTCAAGATGCTGGGCATCAACGCCTTGTCGAAGTCCCAGGTCTCCCGGATGGCAGCGGATCTCGATGAGCAGGTCGAGGCTTTCCGCCACCGGCCCCTCGATGAGTCCGGCCCGTTCACGTTCGTCGCCGCCGACGCGCTGACGATGAAGGTCCGCGAGAACGGACGGGTGGTCAACGCCGTCGCCCTGCTGGCCACTGGCGTCAACGGTGATGGTCACCGAGAGGTCCTCGGACTGCGGGTAGCCACCAGTGAGACAGGGGCGGCGTGGAACGAGTTCTTCGCTGACCTCGTCGCCCGTGGGCTGGCTGGGGTCCGTCTGGTCACGTCTGATGCCCACGCTGGGTTGAAGGACGCGATCGCTGCGAATCTGCCCGGCGCGGTGTGGCAGCGCTGCCGGACTCACTACGCGGCGAACCTGATGGGCATCACCCCGAAGTCCATGTGGCCGGCGGTGAAGGCGATGCTGCACAGCGTGTACGACCAGCCCGACGCCGCGGCCGTGGATGCCCAGTTCGATCGGCTCTTGGACTACGTGACTGAGAAGCTGCCGCAGGTCGGCGAGCATCTCGACGTGGCGCGGGCGGACATCCTGGCCTTCACCACGTTCCCGAAGGATGTCTGGGCCCAGATCTGGTCGAACAACCCTGCCGAGAGGCTCAACCGTGAGATCCGTCGCCGGACCGACGCCGTGGGGATCTTCCCTAATCGGTCCGCGATCGTGCGGCTGGTCGGGGCGGTGCTGGCTGAGCAGACCGATGAATGGGCCGAAGGGCGCCGCTACCTCGGGCTCGAGGTCCTAGCCCGTTGCCGACTCACGGCCGTCGAGAACACCGGAGACGAGGTGAGCACCGACACCGACATCCCACTCGAACTCAGCGCCTGAGACCCCTAACGAAGGATCCAACCGCTACACCACTCCAAGGGACTTGACCGCACCATCATCGGCGGGCCGACTCGACCTCGTCGAGGATGCGCTCAGTCGAGACGCTTGGTGATCGGTCACGGGCACGCAGTCGGGCCACGATCTCAGCATTGGTGGGACGGGCGGCGATGACGGCCAGCTGCGCATTCACGTAGGCGGACAGCGACTGTCCCTGCGCGGCTGCGCGGGCCTTCAATGCGTCAGCCACCGCTTCGGGGACCTCGCGGATGTAGAGAGTCGTCATACTTCAATGCTAGCAGTCTGCAAGCAATTTGAACGGGCACGCGAATATCCGACCATCGGCACGAGAGTGCGACCGCGCACGTGACGGCTGTCTGGCTGCCTGGGCAGGGTCGGGGCAGCGCGGGTCAGGGGAGTGCGCGGTACTGCTGCGCGAGCGTTTCCCACGCCTCCCACCAGTCGCCCGACGGGGTGCCGGCGAGGTCGTCGGTGAGGCGACGCAGGTAGACGTCCCACCCGGCGGCGTACTCCGGTGCCTGGGTCTGCGTGAGCCGGCTGTGCACGAGTCGCAGCCGGGCCGCGTCGCCGTCCGGGACGACCTCGACCTCGACCTGCGACTCGCTGCTCTCGTGCGGCCAGATCCAGACGAATCGCTCACGCGGAGAGCAGGACTCGATCCGGCACTGCGCGGTGTCGTTGTCGTCGAACTGGATGGTGAACGTGCCGCCCTCGCGCAGGTCGCCGGTGACCCTGGCCATCCAGCGCTCGAGCCGGTCCGGGTCGGTGACGGCCTCCCAGAGGTCGTCGGCGGTCGTCTGGTAGACCCGGTCGAAGCTCACGCTGGAGCGGTCACCGCTGCGTCGCAGGGTGCCGAGGATGTCATGGCTCATCGTCAGTCCTTTCCGTGGGTTGTGCGGGGTGGGTGTCGCGGCGACCGCGGGCGATCTCGGTGTCGAGGGCGTCCAGGCGCTGCCGCCAGAAGTCGCGCACCTCGCGTGCCCAGTCATCGATCTCGTCGAGAGCCTCCGGCCGCAACCGGTAGATCCGCCGCTGACCCAGCGGCTCGACCGTCACGAGCTCGGCCTCGCGCAGCACGCGAAGGTGCTTGGACACGGCGGGCTGGCTGATGCGCAGACCCGCACCGAGCTCGCCGGCCGTGTGGTCGCGGGCGGCCAGCCGCTCGACGATGGTGCGGCGGGTCGGGTCGGCGAGGGCGGTCCACGCGGTGCTCATGGCACCAACATAGCCGCCTAGTTATATAACTGGCAAGTGATAGATTAACCCACCATTGCCAGGTGATCGACCCCGTCAGTCGCGGGGGAGCGCGAGCGCGAGGGTCTGGGCGCCCGGCAGCTGGGCGAGGTCGGCGCCGTCGAGCAGGATCTTCGAGCCACGGACGCCACCGCCGATCACCACCGGTCCCGCGGCGGCGACGGCCTCGTCCACGAGCACCACCCAGTCTGCGGGCAACCCGACCGGGGTGATGCCGCCCTGCGTCATCCCCGTCATGGCCTCCGCCTCGGGCTGGGCCGCGAACGAGATCTTGCGGACGTCCAGGTGCTTGCGGACGGTCTTGTTGATGTCCGCCCGATCGACGGCCAGCACCATGACGGCGGCGTGGACGACGCGGTCACCACGGCGACCCTCGACGACGACGCAGTTGGCGGACGCCTCGAGCGCCACGTCGTAGGTCTCGCAGAAGGTCGCCGTGTCCGCGAGCGTCGGGTCGATCTCGGCGACCATCGCTGCGGGCACCAGGTCGGCGGCTGCGGCCACGGGCGGCGCGACCAGCTCCGGGTGGTCGGCCAGCGGCTTCCAGGTGAGGTTTCCTTCGGGGCTCGCCATGCCCACACCGTAGACCGACCCATGCCCCACGTGGCCGCCCCGCCCGCATGGCGGCCGATCGGGGGAGCCGGCCGCGTGAAGGGCACAATAGGGGCCATGATCGCTGCCCCGGACCTGGCCCACGAGCTCGCTCGGGCGGGTCTGTCGGACGTCCGCACCGACGAGCTGACCCGCGCGATGTACAGCAGCGACGCCTCGCTCTACCGCATCCCACCGCTGGTGGTGGCCGCGCCGATGCACCCCGACGAGATCGCCGCCGCGCTCGAGGTGTGCCGCTCGACCGGGGTGCCGCTGACCGCCCGCGGGGCAGGCACCTCCATCGCGGGCAACGCTGTCGGCCCGGGTCTGGTGCTGGACCTGTCGCGGCATCTCGGCCGCGTGCTCGAGATCGACCGGGAGGCCCGCACGGCGGTGGTGCAGCCGGGCACGGTGCACGCCACGCTGCAGCGGGCCGCGCTGACGCAGGGGCTGCGCTTCGGCCCCGACCCCTCGACCCACACCCGGTGCACGATCGCCGGGATGATCGGCAACAACGCGTGCGGCTCGCGGGCGCTCGCCTACGGCCGCACGTCCGACAACGTCCACGCCATGAAGGCGCTCATGGGCACCGGGCAGGAGCTGCGGCTCGAGACCGGGATCGACGGCGGCACGCCGAGCGTGGTCGGTGCCGACGACCAGCTGCGCCGGCTGCGGCACGTCGTGGACGGCGGGCTCGCCTCGATCCGCACCGAGCTCGGTCGTTTCACCCGCCAGGTCTCGGGATACGCCCTCGAACACCTCCTGCCCGAGCGGGGATTCGACGTGGGGCGCATGCTCATCGGCTCGGAGGGCACCCTCGCCATCGTCACCGAGGCGACCGTCCGGCTGGTCACCGACCCCGGGCACGCCCTGCTCACGGTCTTCGGGTTGGACGACATCGCCGCGGCGGCCGACGTGGCGCCGCACCTCGCCCGGCCCGGGGTCACCGCGGCCGAGGGCATGGACGAGCGGATCACGACGATCCTCGAGAGCCGGCGCGGCCCGGGAGCCGTCCCGGCCCTCCCCGACGGACGCGCCTGGCTGCTGGTCGAGACCGTCGGCGCGGACGCCGACGAGGCCCGCGCCGTGGCCGACGAGCTGATCCGCGAGGTGCCCGCCCGGGCCGTGCGCGTCGTCACGGATCGACGAGAAGCCGCTGCACTGTGGAAGATTCGCGAGGACGGCGCCGGTCTCGCCTCCGAGAGCCCCGCCGGCAAGCCCGCTCACGCGGGCTGGGAGGACGCTGCAGTGCCGCCCGCCCGGCTCGGTGCCTACCTGCGCGACCTCGACTCCCTGCTCGTAGACCGTGGGCTCACCGGGGTGCCCTACGGCCACTTCGGCGAGGGCTGCGTCCACATGCGCCTCGACTTCGACCTCGACCAGCCGGGCGGCACCGGTCGGTTCAACGAGTTCCTGCACGCCGCAGCGGATCTCGTGGCCCGCTACGGCGGCTCGCTGTCCGGCGAGCATGGCGACGGCCGGGCCCGCAGCGAGCTGCTCCCGCGGATCTACTCACCCGCGACGATGGAGCTCTTCGGCGCGGTCAAGCACGTCTTCGACCCCGACGACCTGCTCAACCGTGGGGTGCTCGTCGACCCCGACCCGGCCGCCGCGCGCGTGCGCGTGGCCACGCGGGAGCGGGTGAGCGACGGCCTCGGCTTCAGCTACCCGGCCGACGAGGGCGACTTCAGTCTCGCCGTGCACCGGTGCACGGGGGTCGGCAAGTGCCGGGCGGCCGGCACGTCGACGACGGTGATGTGTCCGTCCTACCAGGCGACCCGCGAGGAGAAGGACTCGACGCGGGGTCGGGCCCGGGTGCTCCAGGAGATGCTGCACGAGGGCACCTCGCTGAACCGCTGGCGCGCCACGGAGGTCATGGACGCCCTCGACCTGTGCCTGTCCTGCAAGGGCTGCGGCTCGGACTGCCCGACGGGCATCGACATGGCGACCTACAAGTCAGAGGTGCTGCACCAGGCCTACCGCAAGAAGGTCCGACCGCGCTCGCACTACTCGCTCGGCCAGCTGCCCCGCTGGACCCGGATCGCCAGCCGGGTGCCGATGCTCGCCAACCTGGCGCTCACCATCCCGGGTGTCAAGGACGTCGCGCTCGCTGCCGCAGGGGTCGACGCCCGTCGTGGGCTGCCGCGATTCGCCAACCAGACGTTCCGAGAGTGGTTCTCCGACAGCGAGACTCCCGTGCTGGACCGGGCTGGCGGCGGCAAGCCCATCGTCGTCTTCGTCGACTCGTTCAGCGACGCCTTCGATCCCGAGGTGGGGCAGGCGACGGTGGACGTGCTGCGCGCTGCCGGCTACGCGCCGACCATCACCGGGCGCTCGGTCTGCTGCGGCCTGACCTGGATCACCACGGGTCAGCTGGACTCCGCCAAGCGCATCCTGACCAAGTCGGTCGCCGAGCTGGATGTCTTTGCGCGCCAAGGGATCCCGATCGTCGGCCTGGAGCCGTCGTGCACCGCGGTGCTGCGCCACGACGCGGTGTCGCTGCTCGGCACCGAGGCGGCGCAGCGGGTGGCCGACGCGACCGTGACGCTCGCCGAGCTGCTGACCCGCGACCCGGACTACACGCCGCCGGACCTGACCGGTGTCGAGGTCGTCGCCCAGCCGCACTGCCACCACCACGCGGTGATGTCCTGGGCGGCCGACCAGCAGCTCCTCGAGCGGGCCGGGGCGACGGTGACCCGGATCGGTGGATGTTGCGGTCTCGCAGGCAACTTCGGCGTCGAGAAGGGTCACTACGAGGTCTCGGTCGCGGTGGCCGAGACGCAGCTGCTGCCGGCCGTGCGGGCGGCAGCGCCGGACGCCGTCGTGCTGGCCGACGGTTTCTCCTGCCGCACCCAGCTCGACGACCTGGCCCCGCGAGGTGGCGTGCACCTCGCGCAGCTGCTCGCCTCGCGTCAGCGGGTCCGCGGCGCGTAGACCTGGTGGATCGGTCGGTCAGGGGCGAACCCGACCGACCGGTAGACCCGTCCGGCGGGGTTGTCGGACTCGGTGACGATCACCCACTCGTCGCTGCCCTGATCGGCGGCCCACCGTGCGGCCACGCCGAGCAGGTGCGTGGCGAGCCCGCGGCGCCGGTGGTCGGGGTGCGTGCTGACGCTCTGGTAGCGAGCGGTCTTGTCGCACAGGACGATCCCGAGACTGGCCGCCAGCGCATCGGGGCGGTCGTCGTGGCTGTCGCCCCCGCTGCCACCGCCATCGTCGCCCGTGGTGAAGGCGCCGAACCAGGCGCCGTCGCCGGCCTGCACGAGCTGGCGCCGGGTGGCCAGCTGCTCCCGGCTGAAGGCCTCGAAGTCCGCGGGAGGCTCGCGCCCGGTGCGCGCGTTGTCCGCCAGCTCTGCGGCGAGCAGGGCCGCCCAGTCGGCCTCGGTCGACAGCGCCCGCACCACATAGCCGCGCGGAGCCGGGGCGAGCCTGGGGAGCCGGCGCGTGGTGAGGACGGTGTCAGCGGTGACCTCGACGCCGGGTCCCGCCCAGGCCCCCGGCTCCGGGGCCCCGACGAGGCCGATCGCGAGGTGTCGGACCCCGGGGAAAGTGTTGTGGAACAGGCGAGTCCAGCGATCGGCGTCGCTGGACTCGCCTGGATCCGTCTGCAGGATGAAGTTGCCCCAGTGGTAGCCGGGGTTGTGCGGTGACCGGATGACGAGGTGGTCGTCGTGCTCGGTGATCTGGCTGCCGCCGAGGCGCAGCACGGCGAGGTCGGTGTGCCAGCCGGGGGAGAGGTCCATGACCCTCATCCTGCCAGCGCCGTCCACCCGTTATCCGACGGAGGAGTCAGCCAGCGCCGAGGACGTCGCGGCGGAGGAGGAAACGGAGCGCCGGTGCTCGCGCAGCGAGTAGGCCACGGCGGCAGCCCACACCACGGCGATCCCGAGGTAGATCGCGTTGCTGGCCGGCGACGACACGGTGATGATGTCGCTGCGGATCAGGGTGCGGACGTTGGTGAGCACGATGAGCCCACCGACGGCGGCGCCGAGCACCCGGGGCGGCAGGTGGCGGACGAGCCACGCGGCCAGCGGGGCGGCGATCAGTCCGCCGACGAGCAGCGCAGCCGCGGCGGGCAGGATCACGCCGCCGCTGCCGAGCCCGACGAGGAAGCCGAGGCTCGCGGCCAGCGCGACGAGGAACTCGCTGGTGTCGATCGAGCCGATCACCTTGCGGGGCTCGAGCCGGCCGCTGGCGAGGATCGCGGGGGTGCCGACCGGGCCCCAGCCGCCACCACCGGTGGCGTCGATGAAGCCGGCGACCAGGCCGAGCGGGGAGAGGAAGCGCCGGCGCAGCGGCTTGTGCAGGTGAGCGGTGGAGATGCCGCTGAAGGTGAACCGGATGAGCACGTAGAGGCCGAGGGCGAGCAGCACCAGGCTCATGATCGGCGCCGCGGTCTCGGTGGAGAGCCAGGACAAGAAGGTCGCGCCGGCGAACGCGCCGATCGCGCCGGGCACGCCGATGCGGGCCACGACCCGCCAGTCGACGTTGCCGAAGCGCCAGTGCGCGAGGCCCGAGGCGGCCGTGGTGCCGATCTCGGCGAGGTGGACGGTGGCGGACGCGGCGGCCGGGTTGGTGCCGACGGCGAGCAACAAGGTGGTCGAGGTGACGCCGTAGGCCATGCCCAGGCTGCCGTCGACGAGCTGGGCGCCGAGGCCGACCAGGGCAAGAAGGATGAGCTGTCGCATGACGAGGATCCTTGGGTGGGTCGCTGCGGCGTGCGCCGCAGAGGCTGACGAAGACGGTCATACATTACGACAGATTATGGATATAGCAACTACCAGTTATGTGAATGTGAGACGCGGCCGGGCGCCGGCCCCCCGCGGCCGGCGCCCGACCCCTCAGGCCGCCTGGCTCAGCTGCCGCACCAGGCCGGTGCTGGCGAGCACCGCGGCGAGCGTGAGGCCCAGCGCGACGATCCCGGCGGCGATCATGGGGAGGAGTACCGTGGCGTCGGGCACCTGGCCCGCGACGAGCTGGATGCTCACGGCGAATCCGCTTGCCAGCGCTAGGGATCCGACAAGCGGCGCCAGACACTCGATGAGCCGGGCACGGTCGAGGGTGCGCATGGAGGCGCCGGCCAGCACGAGCGCGGCGTACTGCGGGCGCTGGTCGTAGATCCGCCCCGCCTGCCCGACGCCCGTCGCCGTCGCCGCCACGAGCGCGGTGATGACCAGGGCGATGGCCGCCCCGGTGAGGACGTCCGTGCCGAGGTAGGGGAGGGTGGGGTCGGGGTGGTCCCGCGCGGTCGCGGCGAAGCCGCCGGCCGTCGCGGCGATGATCAGGCCAAGACCGAGGGCGCTGACGGAGCGCCAGGTCGCTCGCGGGTCGTCGACGATGCGCCGGGCCGCGAGCAGGGTCGTCGCCCGCGAAGCGCGGCGCGCCATGAGCCGACCGCACAGCTGCACCACCCAGGGGCCGGCGAGGTTGATCGAGCCGACGAAGCCGACCAGCGTGAGCAGCAGGACCCCGATCCCCGCCCCCGTGGAGCCCTTGGTGGCGACGAGGAAGGCGAGGAGCGCGAGCGCCGTGAGCCCGAGGCGCAGCGCGGACACGGCACCGGCGCGGCTGCGCTGGGCCACGCCGAGCGGGCTGACCACGACCCGGCCGAGGCTGCCGACACCCGAGCCCACGGCCAGGACGACGACACCGACGACGACGCCGAGGATCCACAGCGGTGGGGTCAGGACGTGGTCCGGTCCGAGGACGCGCCCGTCGAAACGGAGCTGGCCGAGCGCCGGCACGGCCATCACGTAGACCGCGGCGCCGAGCACCGCACCGAAGAGCGCCTGGGCGGCCGCCTCGAGCAGGGTGAGCAGGGTGACCTGGCCGGAGGTGGCACCGGCGAGGCGCAGTGCCGCGAGGCGCGCGTCCCGGCGGGTCACGGTCACCCGCGCGGCCAGCGAGCCCAGGGTGAGGATCGGCACGACCAGGAGCGCCACGGCGGTGACGGCGAGGACCTGGTAGAGCGCCGCGGCGTCGGTCCCGGGCCGGAAGTGCTGGGTGAAGGCGTGCAGCCCGCCCAGGCTGGTGAGCAGCGCTGCGGTGCTCACGGCGAAGCCGATGACCGACAGGATCGTCGGCGTGCGGCTGTCCCGCCCGGCGCCGGTGGTGAGCAGGCCGGCGAGGCGCAGGATCGGGCTCATCGGACGATCGCCTCCGCCGGCTGGGCGGCGTGAGCGGGCTGGACGGAGGGTGCGGGCTGCGCGACACGACCGGCGCGAGCGGACTGGTCCTCCAGGCGCTCGATCAGGCCGTCGCGCATGTGGACGAGTCGCTGGCACCAGCCGGCGACCGCCGCGTCGTGGGTGACGACGACGAGCGTGGCGCCCTGCGCCGCGCAGTGCTGGGTGAGGGTCGACATGACCTGCTGGCCGGTGTGGCTGTCCAGGGCGCCGGTGGGCTCGTCGGCGAAGACGACGCCGGGCGAGCCGACCAGGGCGCGGGCGATCGCGACCCGCTGCGCCTGGCCGCCGGAGAGAGCACCGGGTCGGCGGGTGGACAGGTCACCCAGACCGAGGCTGCGCAAGGTGGCCTCGGCGCGCGGCCAGGCCGTCGCCCGGCTCTGCCCGGCGAGCAGCAGGGGGAGGGCGACGTTCTCCACGGCGGTCAGCTCGGGCAGCAGCTGGCCGGACTGGAAGACGAAGCCGAAGTCGGTGCGGCGCAACCGGGTCCGCTCGCGGTCGCTCATCGACGACAGCTCGCGTCCCTGCCACCGCACCCACCCCGACGTGGGCGCCAGGATGCCGGAGAGGACGTGCAGCAGGGTCGTCTTGCCGCTGCCGCTCGGACCCATGACGGCGACGGACTCACCGGGGGCGAGCGCGAGGTCTACGCCACCGAGGGCGGGGACCCGGTCGGCCCGACGCGGGCCGTAGGACTTGACGAGATCACGGGCCACCAGGCCCTGCTGGTCGGGACGCTGGTCCGGACGCTGGTCGGAACGGGTAGGAGAGGTGTGCTTCATGGCTCTACCGTCTCGACCGCCGGCGTACGGCCAGATCCACCTGATGTCGCGACCTGATGTGCGACCTGGGTCGTAGTCCGACGCCAGTACCCTTGGGCCCCATGGCACGACAGCGCACCCCCGAAGGTCCCCCGCCCGAGCCGGCGGTCCAAAAGCTCCGGGTCCGCTATGCCAAGCGGGGTCGGCTGCGGTTCAGCTCGACCCGTGACTTCCAGCGAGCGCTCGAGCGGGCGCTGCGGCGCGCGGGCGTGCCGATGGCCTACTCCGGTGGCTTTCACCCGCACCCCAAGATCTCCTACGCCAACGCGGCACCGACGGGGACCGCGAGCGAGGCCGAGTTCTTCGAGATCTCGCTGACCCGGCGGGTCGACCCGGCAGCGGTCGCCGCAGCGCTGGATCAGGCGCTGCCGCCCGGCATCGACATCCTCGAGGCCGTCGAGGCCGAGCCCGGCGCGCTCGCCGATCGGCTGCAGGGCTCGGTGTGGCAGCTGACCTTCCGTGACCTCGACGACGCTGCCGCGGCCGAGGTAGACCGTGCGCTCGCGGCCCTGCTCGCGGCGGACGTCGCCGAGGTGACCCGGATGACCAAGACCGGGCCGCGCACCTTCGACACCCGCAGCGCGGTGGTGCGGGCGGCCACCACCGACGGCGGCCGCCAGGTCGAGCTGGTGCTGCGGCACACCACGCCGGCCGTGCGTCCCGACGACGTGCTCAACGCGATGCGCACGCTCGCCCCCTCCCTGCCGGTAGACCCGCCGCTCACCGTCCGGATCGTGCAGGGGCTGCTGGACGAGGACTCGGCAGAGGTCCGCGACCCGCTGGCGTGACCTGAACGGCGGGCGGAACGCGGTGTGCGATACTCGTCCTGATCGACGGCCTGACCATCCCAGGGCGGCGATCCCACCGTGTCCCGGCCCCGACCTGCGCCTCTACGGCAGCGCTCGCCGCCCGAGCATGGCGGCACCGCATGGTGTGACGCGCCCTCGCGCGAGCCCATCGGACGACCGATGACGACTTCTGTCGCCGGGCAGCAGCCATGGCGACCGTGATACGCACGCCGGTGGCGGCGTGGCGCTCCTCGGAGCGTCGGGGTGGCGCAGCCTGCCGGCCTGAAAGGGGCCTACCCCACATGACATCCGACGAGCAGCAGGTCTCCTCCGAAGAGCAGCCGGCCGAGCAGCAGCCAGAGTCCGCCGCCGCGCAGCAGCAGGGGGAGTCCCTTCCGCCGGCCGTCGCCGAGCTGGCCGCGTCAGCGGACACCCCGCTGGACGCGCGGCCGGATGCCCAGCCGGGTGCCGACGCGGAGCAGCCCGGCCCGGAGCAGGCGCCCGCCAAGCGCGCGCCGCGCAAGGCCGCCAAGAAGGCGACGAAGAAGACCGCCAAGAAGGCCACCGCCAAGAAGGCCGCCCCCGCCGAGGATGAGCAGCCAGCCGAGCAGACCGCCGAGCAGGCCGGTGCGGATGCTCCCGCCGGCGCCCAGTCCGGTCGGCAGACCGACGCCGCGACGCAGCCCGCCGAGGGCGAGGTCGCCGCTGAGCAGGCGCAGGAGCCGAGCCGGCCCGCGCGACGCTCGCGTCGGGCTACCGCGAAGGCCGCAGCGCCGGTGCACGTGCCCGCGCAGGACGAGGCCGGCGCGACCGCCCCGTACGCCGAGTCCGACCCCCAGCAGAACCCCGCGCAGAACCCTCAGGACCAGCTCGCGGGCGACATCGACCCGGTGACCGAGCTGCTCGTCGACGAGGCCGTCAACCTGGCCAACCAGCTGGCCCAGGTCCGCGAGGCCGACGCCGAGCAGGCCGTCGCGCAGGTGGGGTCGACCGGTTTCGTCGTGCCGATGGACGCCCTGGAGGAAGAGGTCATCGACGAGCTCCTCGAGGCTCCCGCCGGCGCGGGCACGGCCGAGGGCGGCGGCTCTGACAGCACGGGCGACGACTCCGACGACTCGGACTCCGACGACGCGCCGGCGGGTGCCGAGCAGCGACCCGCGACCAGCTTCGGGCTGCTCTTCCAGGCGCCCGACCCCACGCCGGCCCGCCGGCGTCCGCGGCGCGCGTCCTCCCAGCCGACCGACCCGTCCACGATCGTGCGCGACGAGGAGTCCGGCGAGCGCGCCGACTCCGTGCGCGCCCGGGCCGCCCGCGACGCCGAGCGCGAGGGCGTCGCCCGCGACGCGGAGCGCGAGAGCGGCCAGGCGCGGGACGACCGTGCTGAGCTCGACGGGACCAGCACCGACGAGACCAGCGCCGACGAGCACGACACCGACGAGAACGGCACCGACGAGCGGGACGCCGAGCAGGGCGAGGGCCAGCGCAGCGGCCGCTCGCGCCGCCGCCGCGGTGGCCGGGGCCGCCGGGCCCGTGGCGCCGACGAGGGCGACGACGGGGCTACCGACTCCGAGGGCGACCAGGACGAGCAGGACGACGACGCCTCCGACAACGGCACCGGCCGTGGCGGCCGCAGCGGCCGCGGGGGCAACCGAGCCGACCGAGCCGACCACGACACGGACCACGACGAGCGCGACGACACCGACGAGCCCGACACCGAGGACGGCTCCGGGGAGGACTCCGGCGAGGACTCGGGCGAGAGCCGTTCGCGCAGCCGACGGTCGCGCAACCGCCGCGCCCGCAAGGCCGCCGACCAGCCCTCGTCCGGTCCGGACGACTCCGACGACAGCAGCGACGGGGGCGAGGGCGGGTCCGACGAGGACCAGGGCTCGAGCCGTCGTCGGCGCCGCCGCCGCCGCTCGGGTGCGGGTGGCGACTCCGACGACCCGCCGGGCACCGTGACGAAGGTCCGCGAGCCGCGCCGCGCCGAGGCCACCGGGATCAAGGGGTCCACCCGCCTGGAGGCCAAGAAGGTGCGCCGCCGCGAGGGCCGCGAGGCCGGTCGCCGCCGCACGATCATCACCGAGGCCGAGTTCCTCGCCCGCCGCGAGAGCGTCGAGCGGGCCATGGTGGTCCGGCGCCACGAGGACCGCACGCAGATCGCCGTCCTGGAGGACGGCGTGCTGGTCGAGCACTACGTCTCGCGCGAGGAGTCGGCCAGCTCGACGAGCATCGCGGGCAACATCTACCTCGGCCGCGTCCAGAACGTGCTGCCGTCGATGGAGGCCGCCTTCGTCGACATCGGCAAGGGCCGCAACGCCGTGCTCTACGCCGGTGAGGTCAACTGGGACGCCGCCGGCCTGCAGAACGGCCAGTCGCGGCGCATCGAGAACGCCCTGAAGTCCGGCCAGACCGTCCTGGTCCAGGCCACCAAGGACCCGATCGGCCACAAGGGCGCCCGGCTCACCAGCCAGATCTCGCTCCCGGGCCGCTACCTGGTCTACGTGCCCGACGGCAACATGACCGGCATCTCCCGCAAGCTGCCCGACACCGAGCGGTCGCGGCTCAAGCGCATCCTGCGCGAGGTGATGCCCGCCAACGCCGGCGTCATCGTGCGCACGGCGGCCGAGGGAGCCAGCGAGGAGGAGCTGCGCGCCGACGTCGCCCGCCTGACCGGGGTCTGGGAGGACATCCAGGCCAAGGCCGCGTCGTCGTCCACGAAGGCGCCGGCGCTGCTGCACGGGGAGCCGGACCTCACTGTCCGGGTCATCCGCGACGTCTTCAACGAGGACTTCTCGTCGCTGGTCGTCGAGGGCGAGGACGTGTGGCAAGAAGTCTCCGGCTACGTCAACGCCGTAGCCCCCGACCTCGCGGGTCGGTTGTCCAGGTGGAGCGGGGAGCGTGACGTGTTCGCTGAGCACCGTATCGACGAGCAGCTCGTCAAGGCGATGGACCGCAAGGTCTGGCTGCCCTCCGGCGGGTCGCTGGTCATCGACCGGACCGAGGCGATGACCGTCATCGACGTCAACACCGGCAAGTTCGTCGGCGCGGGCGGCAACCTCGAGGAGACCGTCACCAAGAACAACCTCGAGGCGGCCGAGGAGATCGTGCGTCAGCTGCGGCTGCGCGACATCGGCGGCATCATCGTCATCGACTTCATCGACATGGTCCTGGAGTCCAACCGCGACCTGGTCATCCGACGGCTGGTCGAGTGCCTCGGCCGCGACCGGACCAAGCACCAGGTCGCCGAGGTCACCTCGCTCGGCCTGGTCCAGATGACGCGCAAGCGGGTCGGCACCGGTCTGATCGAGTCGTTCTCGACCATCTGCGAGCACTGCAACGGGCGGGGGATCGTCATCCACGCCCAGCCGGTCGGCTCCGCCAACCCCGACGACGACGTGCCGAGCGGTCGCGACGGTGGTCGGGATGGTGGTCGCGACAAGCGCTCGCGGCGCGGTCGTGGGCAGGACTCCGGTAGCGCGAACGGTTCCGGCAACGGGTCCGGTCACGGTGGTTCGGGGCAAGGTGGTTCGGGGCAGCGCAACGGCAACGGCCAGGGCAACGGTCATGGCCAGGGCAACGGCAATGGCAATGGCAATGGGAATGGCAACGGTGAGCCGCGGCACGACGGGCCCACGCCCGCGCAGATCGCCGCAGCCGCGCACGCCGCCGCACTGCAGGCTGCTGCGGTGCGACGCGACGGCGCGGAGAGCGGCGCCCCGCTGACCGACGCCGACGTGGCTGCGGCCATCGACTCCGCGGTGGGTGCCGTCTTCGGCGAGGTGCTCGGCGACGAGCAGCCGGGGGAGCAGGTCTCTGCGACGGCGTCCGAGCAGGCCTCGGAGCAGGCCGCTGAGCAGGCTCCCGAGCCTGCACCGGAGCCTGAGCCGGCAGCGCGTCCGCGTCGCCGTCGGGGCCGCGTGGTGGCGCCCGCGGGCCCGCCCAAGGCGACCGAGGGGTCTACCGCGGATTTGAACGCCGGCCAGACGACCGAGTAGACTTGTAGGTCGGTGCGCCCACCGCCTGCCCGCGTGTCACGGACTTCGTGAGCGATTGGGTGTCGGTCCGCCCAAGTGGCCCCGAATGTTCCCGAAAGTGAGTTGATTACGTGTACGCGATCGTCCGTGCAGGCGGCCGTCAGGAGAAGGTTTCCGTCGGCGACGTCCTCATCATCGACAAGGTCACCGACAAGCCCGGTGAGACCATCGAGTTGCAGCCGCTGCTCCTCGTCGACGGCGCCACCGTGACGACCGACGCCGACAAGCTCGCCAAGGTCAAGGTCACCGCCCAGGTCGTCAAGGCGACCAAGGGTCCCAAGATCACGATCCTGAAGTACAAGAACAAGACGGGTTACCGCAAGCGTCAGGGTCACCGTCAGCCGACCACCCAGATCAAGGTCACCGCGATCGAGGCCTGAGCCTCCTCGCACCTCTCGTTCGCTACTTAGGCAAAGGCAGGCTCAGTCATGGCACACAAGAAGGGTGCTTCCAGCTCCAAGAACGGGCGCGACTCCAACGCCCAGCGGCTCGGCGTCAAGCGCTTCGGCGGTCAGGCCGTCAACGCCGGCGAGATCATCGTCCGCCAGCGTGGCACGCACTTCCACCCGGGCCAGAACGTCGGCATCGGCAAGGACGACACGCTGTTCGCGCTGTCGGCCGGCGCGGTCGAGTTCGGCACCAAGCGCGGCCGTCGCGTCGTCAACATCGTCGCCGGAGAGTGACGAACGTCGTCTCCTAGAGGCGACCACCGGCCGCGAGGCGGCCACTCCACGCATCGAGGGTGCAGGCTCTTCATCGAGGGCCTGCACCCTCGCCCGTTGCTCGGCCCGCTCGCAGGGCGGAAAGGACCGGTAGCCCATGGCCACCAGCTTCGTCGACCGTGTGACCCTGCACGTCCAGGCCGGCAACGGGGGGCACGGCGTCGCGTCGGTCCACCGCGAGAAGTTCAAGCCCCTAGGCGGGCCCGACGGCGGCAACGGCGGTCGCGGCGGATCGGTCATCCTGCGGGTCGACCCGCAGATCACCACGCTGCTCGACTACCACCACCACCCGCACCGCAAGGCCGGCAACGGCAAGCCCGGTGCCGGCGGTGAGCGCAACGGCGCCGACGGGGCCGACCTGGTCCTCGGCGTGCCGCAGGGCACGGTCGTCAAGGACCCCGGCGGCGAGATCCTCGCCGACCTGGTGGCCTTCGACAGCGAGTGCATCATCGCGGCCGGTGGTCGCGGTGGCCTCGGCAACAAGGCGCTGGCATCGCCGCGGCGCAAGGCTCCCGGCTTCGCGCTGCTCGGCGAGCCGGGCGAGGACCTCGACATCGTGCTCGAGCTGAAGACGCTCGCCGACGTCGCCCTGATCGGCTTCCCGTCCGCGGGCAAGTCCTCCCTCGTCGCCGCGATGTCGGCGGCGCGCCCCAAGATCGCCGACTACCCGTTCACCACACTCGTGCCGAATCTCGGTGTGGTGACGGCCGGTTCGATGCGCTACACCATCGCGGACGTCCCCGGTCTGATCCCGGGTGCGCACGAGGGTCGCGGTCTCGGCCTGGAGTTCCTGCGGCACGTCGAGCGGTGCTCGGTGCTCGTGCACGTGGTCGACTGCGCGACGCTCGAGCCCGGTCGTGACCCGATGACCGATCTCGACGTCATCGAGCACGAGCTGTCGATGTATGTCCCCGATGCGTCGCTGGGCGGCCGTCCGCTCGCCGAGCGCACCCGGGTGGTCGTGCTCAACAAGGCCGACGTCACCGAGGCGCGCGAGCTGGCCGAGATGGTCAAGCCCGACCTGGAGGCCCGTGGTCTCGAGGTGCACATCGTGTCCGCCGTCTCGCACGAGGGGCTGCGCGAGCTGTCCTTCGCGCTGGCGCGCCACGTCAACGAGGCCCGCGCGAGGTCGAGGAGGCCAAGCCGGTGCGAATCGTGCTGCGCCCCAGGGCGGTCGACGAGACCGGCTTCACGGTGCGACGCGAGGGCGGGTCGGACGGCGAGTTCTATCGCGTCACGGGTGAGCGGCCCGAGCGCTGGGTGCGGCAGACCGACTTCAGCAACGACGAGGCGGTGGGCTATCTGGCCGACCGGCTGGCGCGGCTGGGGGTCGAGGAGGAGCTCTACAAGAGCGGGGCGGTGGCCGGCTCGACGGTCGTCATCGGCGACCGCCGCGACGCCGTTGTGTTCGACTGGGAGCCCACCCTGCAGGCGGGTGCCGAGCTGCTCGGCCGCCGCGGCACCGACCTGCGTCTCGACCAGTCCTCGCGTCCGACGCGCGCCGAGAAGCGGGAGGAGCTGGCCGACCTCAAGGCCGCCCGCCGCAAGACGCAGGGCGAGCTGGACGCCGAGCGCAGCTCGGGTCACTGGGCCACCGCACCCCGCGACGCGGATGCGCGTGACGCCGACGCCGACGCCGACGCCGACGCGGGCGACCGCGACCCGCGCGACGGCGACCAGGCCTGAGCTCGCCCTAGCGCGCCGCTCGCTCGGCGGCGCGCAGCAGCGGGCCGGCCAGCCAGGCCCTCGTCTCGCGATGGCTGCGCAGCCGCACGACCGGCAGGTCGGGACGCTCGTCCAGGAGGGCGCGGATGCGGGGTCCGGTGTCCGCGCGGGTGCGCCACGCCCACCGGATGATGTGGTCCTCGTCCGTGAGGAGCGTGCGCAGCGGCGGCTCGACGTTGCCTGCCCACAGCTGCTGGCGGCGCACGCGCCGCACCACGGTGCGTCGGATCATCTGGCGCATCACGACCGGCGCCGGCAGGTCGCGCCACACCACCAGGTCGGCCCGTCGGGCGAGCAGGGGCCGCACGACGGAGTACTGCCACTCGCACACCCAGGTGGGGGTCGCCGCGAATCTCTCGACGTCCGAGGTGAACTCCGGCCTCGGCGTCCACCCGGCGCCGTGATAGAGGCTGTCCAGCTCGACCCGGGGGAGGTCGAGGACGGCGGCGATCAGCCCCACCAGGGTCGTCTTGCCCGAGCCGGACGTCCCGGCGACGATGACGCGTCGAGGTCGCTGGGGCAGCTCGTCGGACACCTGGAGCAGGGGCATGCCGTGCCGCTCAGAGCAGCGCGAGGTCGTCGCGGTGCACGACCTCACGGCGGTACTCCTCGCCGAGGTCGGCGGCGAGGTCGTGGGTAGAGCGTCCGAGCATCGCGGGCAGCTCGGAGTGGTCGTAGTTGACCAGCCCGCGGGCGACGACCCGGCCGGTGCGCGACACGAGGTCTACGGGATCGCCCTCGCTGAAGCGTCCCTCGACCGCGGTGATCCCCGCCGGCAGCAACGACTTTCGGTCGCGCACCACGGCGCGGACCGCACCGTCGTCGAGGATGAGCCGACCGCGGGCGGTCGAGGCGTGGCGCAGCCAGAGGACGCGCCCCTTGGGCATCCGGTCGACGGGGTGGAAGAGGGTGCCGACGTCCTCGCCGGCGAGCGCCGGGCCGACCTGGTCGGCGCTCGCGAGGACGGTGGGAATGCCTGCGCCCGTAGCGATCCCGGCGGCCTCGACCTTCGTCGTCATGCCGCCGGTGCCCACCTTCGAGCCCGTGCCGCCGATGCTGATCCCCTCGAGGTCGCGCGGTGAGCGCACGTCGGAGATACGCTGTGCCCCGGGGCGCGCCGGCGGCCGGTCGTAGAGCCCATCGACGTCCGAGAGCAGCACGAGCGCCTGCGCCTTGACCAGATGGGCGACAAGAGCGGCGAGCCGGTCGTTGTCGCCGAACTTGATCTCCTGGGTCGCCACCGAGTCGTTCTCGTTGACGACCGGGACGACGCCGAGGTGGAGCAGCCGCACCAGGGTGCGGCGGGCGTTGACGTAGTGGGTGCGCCGGGTGACATCGGACTCGGTGAGCAGCACCTGACCGACGTTGAGACCGTGCCGCCGGAAGGCCATCGTGTAGGCCGCGACGAGCTGGCCCTGCCCGACGGCGGCAGCGGCCTGCTGGGTGGCCAGGTCGTGGGGACGCTTGGGGAGGGTGAGCGGGTTGAGCCCGGCCGCGATGGCACCCGAGGACACGAGCACGACACGGGTGCCGTCCTCGGTCCGCGCGGCCAAGGCGTCGACGAGGCCTTGGATCGCGGTGGTCGAGAGGTTGCCGTCGGGCCCGGTGAGCGACGACGACCCGATCTTGACGACCACCAGGGCCGCGTCGGCGATGCTGGGGCGGGCGGTCTCGGGCACGCGTTCCATGCTACGGGGGATGCTCGCGGGCAGCGTCTCACTTTCCCTGCGCGGACGCGGGTCTGTCAGTGCCGAGCCCTACCCTGGGGCGCATGAACGAACAGGCTGTCGTCTCCCGCCTCGCCGAGGCCGCCCGGGGCGCGTCCCGGGTGGTCGCGCTGACGCCGCGAGGGCGCAAGGACAAGGCCCTGCTGTCCATGGCCGATGCCCTGGTCGCGGCGACCGACGAGATCGTCGCCGCCAACGCCGAGGACGTCGAGCGCGGCCGCGCCGAGGGCCTGCGCGCCAACCTGCTCGACCGGCTCACGCTCGACGCCGACCGGGTGGCCGCAGCCGCCGACGGGTTGCGCCAGGTCGCCGGTCTCGCCGACCCGGTCGGTGAGGTCGTGCGGGGGTCGACCACCCCCACCGGCCTGCAGGTGCGGCAGGTGCGCGTGCCCATGGGAGTCGTGGGGATGATCTACGAGGCTCGGCCCAACGTGACCGTCGACGCCGCCGGGCTCGCGCTGAAGTCCGGCAACGCCGTGATCCTGCGGGGCGGCAGCGCCGCGGAGCGCACCAACGCCGTGCTCGTCCAGGTCATGCGGGACGCGCTGGAGGCCGAGGGCCTGCCGGCCGACGCGGTGCAGCTGCTCGAGGGCGACCGCGAGGTCGTCAAGGCCCTGATGCGGGCCCGCGGCGAGGTCGACCTGCTCATCCCGCGCGGGGGAGCCGGCCTGATCCAGACCGTCGTCACCGAGTCGACGGTGCCGACGATCGAGACCGGCGTCGGCAACTGTCACGTCTACGTCGACGCCGCCGCGGACCTCGAGATGGCCGAGGCCATCGTCGTCAACGCCAAGACGCACCGCACCAGCGTGTGCAACGCCGCCGAGACCCTGCTCGTGCACCGCTCGGTGGCGGCTGCCGCCCTGCCGCGCCTCCTGACGGCGCTCGCGGCGCGCGGGGTGACGATCCACGGTGACCCCGAGATCGAGTCGGTGGCGCAGGCAGCGGATGCCACCTTCGAGCCGGCGATCGAGGACGACTGGGCCGACGAGTACCTCAGCCTCGACCTCGCGGTGCGGGTCGTCGCCGACCTCGACGGGGCGCTCGACCACATCCGGCGCTACTCCAGCGGGCACACCGACGCGATCGTCACGGGGGACCGGGCCGCCGCCAGGCGGTTCGTCGACGAGGTCGACGCCGCAGCGGTCATGGTCAACGCCTCGACCCGGTTCACCGACGGCGGTGAGCTCGGCTTCGGCGCCGAGATCGGCATCTCGACGCAGAAGCTGCACGCGCGCGGGCCGATGGCCCTGCAGGAGCTGACCAGCACCAAGTGGGTCATCGAGGGCGACGGTCAGGTCCGCGACTGAGCCTCGCTCAGGACGCGTTGGCCTGCCGGTCCAGGTCGACGACCTCGACGCTGTCCTCGTGGGGGAGCGTGGCGTCGGCCCGCGGGCCGCGCGGCTGGGCCCACGGCGAGTGGTCGGAGTCGGTCTTGGAGTCGTAGGCGATGTAGTAGGTCGGCCGGTCCTGCAGGAACAGGTACATCCGGCCGAGGTACTCACCGAGGATGCCGAGGCAGAGCAGCTGGAAGCCGCCGAACAGCGCGATGACCGCGAGCGTCGACGCCCAGCCGGTGACGGTGTGGCCGGTCAGCCGCCCGATGAGCGCGTAGACCAGGAACAACATGGCGGCGAAGAAGCCGCCGACCCCGAGCCAGGTCGCCCAGCGCAGCGGCTTCTGGCTGGTGGAGACGATCGAGTCGAGCGAGAGCAGGATCATCTTGGTGAGCGGGTACTTCGAGTCACCGGCCGCGCGCGACTCACGCTTGTACTCGACGTGCGCCGACGGGAAGCCGAGGGTCGGCACGACGAAGCGCAGCACCCGGTTGTGCTCCGGGATCTGGTTGATCGCCTCGACCGTGGCCCGCGACATCATCCGGAAGTCGCCGGCGTTGCCGGCGGTGTCCATGCCGGAGAGCTTGGACTGCACCGCGTAGAACGCGCTGGCGGTCGTGCGCTTGAACCACGTGTCGGTCGAGCGGTCGGCCCGCACGCCGTAGACCACGTCGACCTGGTCGCGCTTGGCCACCGCGAGCATCGCCTCGATGACCTCGGGCGGGTCCTGCAGGTCGGCGTCCAGGGTCACGACGTAGTCGCCGTCGGCCGCCCGGATGCCGGCGGAGATCGCGGCCTGGTGCCCGGCGTTCGCCCGGAGCCGGACGACCCGCAGCTGCGGCCACTCGCGGCGGAACCGGTGGAGCAGCGCGGCGGTGAGGTCGCGCGAGCCGTCGTCAACGGCGACCACCTCGTAGCGCGTGGGCAGGCCGTCCGTCGAGCGCAGGCCGTCGAGGACCGGGCGCAGCCGCTCAACGAGCAGCGGGAGCACCTTCTCCTCGTTGTACATGGGGATCACCACGGACAGCTCCGGGTGGGTGGGCGACGAGGTCATGGCGTAAGGGTAGGGCGCCCGCCTGTCGGATGTTGTGACAGCCCTGGCCGAGCACTGTGTGTCGGCGGGGGTCAGCCCAGCCGCCGGTGGGGAAGCCGCGTGGCCCAGCCGCCGGTGGGGGAGCCGCGCGGCGCGGAGCGGGGTCAGCGGGTAGCATGACGCCCATGACTTCTGCCGCCCTGCTCCTCGCCGCCGAAGAGTCCGAGAACGCCATGACCTTGCCGTTCGCGGACTTCTGGTTCGGGGTGATCGCACTGGCCGTGTTCCTGCTCCTGCTGGCGCTGACCTACGCGTTCCGCAACACGGCGATCCGCTACCGCCAGAACCCCCAGGTCTACGGCGGTGCTGACGGGCGTGCCCGCCACGACAGCGATCATGGCGCGACGCACGGGGCGCACCACTGACCACGCGCATCGGCGTGATGGGTGGGACGTTCGACCCCATCCACCACGGCCACCTCGTCGCGGCAAGCGAGGTGCAGGCCCTCTACGACCTCGACGAAGTCGTCTTCGTCCCTACGGGCGAGCCCTGGCAGAAGGACTCGACCACGGTCTCCCCGGCCGAGCACCGCTACCTGATGACGGTGATCGCCACGGCGTCCAACCCCCGCTTCTCGGTGTCGCGCGTCGACATCGACCGGGACGGCCCGACGTACACGATCGACACCCTGCGCGACCTCGCCGCGCTCAACCCGGACGCCGAGCTGTTCTTCATCACCGGCGCCGACGCCCTCGCGAAGATCCTCACCTGGAGGGACGCCGACGAGCTCTGGGAGCTGGCGCACTTCATCGGGGTGACGCGACCGGGCTACGTGCTGTCCGAGGCGGGGCTGCCGGCCGACAAGGTGTCGCTGCAGGAGATCCCGGCCATGGCGATCTCGTCCACCGATTGTCGAGCGCGCACGGCGCGGGGCGAGCCGGTCTGGTATCTGGTGCCCGACGGTGTCGTGCAGCACATCAACAAGTACCACCTGTACACCCCCGATCAGCAGCCCACGGGCATCCTGCGCACCACCATCGCCAGGACCCTCAGCGAGGAGACAGCGTGAGCGCCACCCCCCGAGCCATCGAGCTGGCCCAGTTGGCCGCGCAGGCCGCCGCGGACAAGCTGGCCCGCGACGTCCGGGCCATCGACGTGAGCGACCACCTGCCCCTCACTGACGTGTTCGTGCTCGCGTCGGCGCCCAACGACCGTCAGGTCCGCGCGATCGTCGACGCGGTGGAGGACAAGCTGCGTGAGGCCGGCGCCAAGCCGGTGCGTCGTGAGGGTGAGCGCGAAGGTCGTTGGGTGCTCATCGATTTCATCGACATCGTCGTGCACGTGCAGCACGAGGAGGAGCGGGACTTCTACGGCCTGGAGCGGCTGTGGAAGGACTGCCCCATGATCGACCTCCAGCTCGATGACTCGGGCTCTGGCTCGGGCTCTGCTGAGGATGCGACTGGTGCGGACGCGACTGGTGCCGACGAGGCGAGCGGCTCGCGCGCGGACGACTGACCGATGAGGGGGCGCAAGCTCGTGGTCGTGCGCCACGGCCAGACGGGGCACAACGCCGCCGGCTTGTGGCAAGGGCAGCTCGATGTAGAGCTCTCCGCCCTCGGTGTCGAGCAGGCTGCGGCTGCGGCGCCCTACCTCGCGGCCCTGCAGCCGGCCCGGATCGTCTCCTCCGACCTGGCCCGCGCGGCTCGCACGGCCGACGCGATCGCCGAGGTGGCGGGCGTCCCGGCGACGAGGGATCCGCGCTTCCGCGAGATCCACGTGGGGGAGTGGCAGGGCAAGTCCGGCGACGACGTGCGCGCCGAGTATCCCGCCGAGGCCGAGAAGATGCTGACCGGCGAGGACTTCCGCCGCGGCATCAGCGGCGAGTCCGTCGCCGACGTCGCAGCCCGCGCGCTCGCCGGGGCCGAGGCGCTCCTCGACACGCTGTCGGACGGCGAGGTCGCCATCATCGTCTCCCACGGCGTCGCGGCTCGAGCGCTCGCTGCCGCGCTGTGCGACCTGGGCCAGCACCAGGCCTGGCAGGTGCTCGGTGGGCTCGGCAACTGCCACTGGGCGATCCTCGGCGAGACCGCCCGTGGTGGGTGGCGGATCGAGGGCTGGAACCTCCGGGCTCCCGACGCGCGCTGATTGACGCCCGAGGTGGGGGTGCAAGGTTCTTCCGTGGGGTGACCGCCGCCAGCGTCCCGTTACCCCCTCTTGGCAGACGGGTGGACTTGCTCTGAGCGGCGAATCCACTCTGGCTATGCTGTGTTCGAATTCAGTAGAATAAGCAGCATGAACAAGACCGCCGCAGACGCCGCCGTCGCCCTCCTGGGTGACGCGTTGACGGCTGTGGGCGAGCTGCTCGGACCGCCCGTGCCCGACCCCGTGGTCGGTGATGGTCAGGCCGATCTGCGGGTGATGCTGGAGCAGGTGGGTGCGGGGCTGGCGTTCGTCGGCAACACCGAGCTGGCGCCCCTCGCGGCGACCTGCTTCGAGCTCGCCCATCGCCTGCAGGGGTTGGGCGCGGCGGTCACGCGCGAGGCCGCCACCCGCGGGGTGCACCAGGAGACGACCAAGGCGGTCGACCCTGCCACCTGGCTGATCGAGACGTGCGGCGTCGCGGCCGTCGAGGCCGCACCGGTGGCCCGGCTCATCAAGGCGGGCAACGACGTGGCCAAGCGAGGCCTGGTCGCCGATGCGCTGACCGGAGGACTGTCTGTCCGGGAGGCTCTCGCCGGCTGTGCCAGCGTCGATCGCGTGCGGCACGACCTCCCGAGCTCGATGGTGACCGACGCGGCCGAGGGTGTGCGCTACCTGATGCGTGCGGGTGCCAAGAGCATCCAGCTGCGCAGCTATGAGGAGCAGCTGCTGAGCAATTTTTCCAGCGCCGACCCCGAGCAGCGTGACGAGTGCCGACGAGCCAAGCGCGGCTTCAACGCCTTCACCCCGTTGCCGGACGGCATGTTCCGCTCGACGCTCACCCTCGATCCCGAGTCCTTCGCCGTGCTCACCGCAGCGCTGGATGCGCTTTCTGCGCCTCGCGTGCCCGAGCCGGGGGCGGGTGACCCGGTCGCCGCAGCGGGGGCGGCTGCCGCAGCTGGTCCGGAGATGGGGGCCGGCGACAGTGGTGACAGCGCGGCCGACGGCGCGGCAGGTGGGTCACAGCAAGCGGGGGGCGGTGACCACAGCAGCAGCCACAGCGCCTGCGACCACAGCACGTGCCGCCACGTCGACGACCCGGAGGCGGCGCAGGCTGACCGAGACACCCGCAGCGCAGCGCAACGACGCGCCGACGCCCTCGTCGAGATGGCCCGGCTGGTCACTGGCATGGTCCCGACCGGGCCGATGGCGGCGCCGACCTCCGTGGTCGTGACGCTTCGCCTGGAGGACCTCCTCGCCGGCGTGGCGGCGCACGCGCCCACGCGTCCTGGGCGCGGTCACACTTCGTCGGCTCAGCCCTCGACAACGTCCCTGGGGGCCTCGCCTTCCTCCGGGCCAGACGATGTCGGCTCCACGACGGAGCCGTCAGCGCCGAGCTGGGGGGCCGGTGTGGCCAGCTCGTCCACCGACCCACCCGATGCGCGGCTGCTCCCGGGATCGTGGGCGGGCCTGGCGCGGGACGGCTTCGGGACTGTGCTGTCCCCGGCCGTAGCCCGTCGGCTGGCCTGCGACGCCGAGGTGATCCCCGTCGTGCTGGGCAGCGTGGGCGAGCCGCTCGACGTGGGCCGTGCTCGTCGCCTCGCGACCGCGGGTCAGCGCGCGGTGCTGGCGATCCGTGACGGTGGCTGCTCGTTCCCGACCTGCACGGCGCCGATCGCCTGGACCCGGGCGCACCACGTCGTGCACTGGGCCGATGGGGGACCGACCGATCTCACCAACCTCGCCCTCCTGTGCGACCGGCATCATCGTCTCGTCCACGCCCGCGGGTTCACCGCGACGGTCACCGTGTCGCAGGTGCGCTGGCACGTCCGACCGGGCAACCACCAGTGGATCCACGACCCTCCACCTGGGCTCGCCGATTTGGCTCGCGCCGGGTAGGCCGTCCATCCGGGCCACGGGCCCCGCGACCGCTTGACGGGCAGCCCAACCAGAAGCCCCGACCAGCAGCCGGCCACCAGCCCGACCAGCAGTCAGCCACCAGTGCGAGCACCAGCCTGACCCGAGGACAGCCACCAGCCGTAGCGGGTGCTGCGTGGGTGCCGCAGGGGCGCCGCGGATTTGAACGAGGAGTCGGGGTTCGGCTAAGGTAACGCAGTCGCTTCCGCACGGAGACGCGCGGTCGACACCCGGTTCGGGGCTGTAGCGCAGTTGGTAGCGCACCTCCATGGCATGGAGGGGGTCAGGGGTTCGAATCCCCTCAGCTCCACCCCACGCACAAGGCTCGAACCCTTGCCAACGTCAATGTTGGTAGAGGTTCGGGCCTTGTTGGTGTCTGCGGCCCAGGTCAGTGCGTTGGCGTTGACCTGTGGGTCGAGCAGCATTTCGAAGGGTCGGTTGTGCTCGACGCGCAGCTCGTTGTCCTCGTCGATGAAGACCTTGGTGAAGAATGCCTGGTTGCAAAGCCGCGGGTTCGTGTCGTCGCAGCGGGCGTAGATGTCGGCGCAGTTCACGAGGAGCCCGAGCGCGTCGTCGAGGTGCGCGCGGGCGTCGGCGCAGTCGCCGTAGTGGGCGTCGATGCGCCGGGTCACCTTGTCGAGCTCGCCCGTGATGCGGTCCTGCTCGCGTTTGAGGACGCTCAGCGGTATGGCGTCGGCATAGTGGGCCTGCATCAGCCGGTCCTGTTCGCCTTCGAGCCGGTCGCGGTTCGCGGTGAGCCGTGCGAGTTCGTCGGTTTCGGCGGCTATGAGGCGGTCGAACTCGTGATGCAGCATCCCGGCGAGCGCGTCCTGCTGGGCCGGGGTGATCTGGACTCGCTTGTAGTAGTCCTCGACGAGCTTCTCGACGTCCTCGATGAGCATGGCCTGGCGGGTGCAGTCGGTGCGCTTGGAGTGTCGGGCCTTACCCCCGGTTCTTGGACACGGGGGTTGATTATGCGGCGGTTGGCAGCGTAGCCGCCCAGCGGGCCTCGTAGGGGGACGGGGACAGGTAGCCGCACCAGGTGTGGCGGCGGCGGGTGTTGTAGCGGACGAGCCAGCCGAAGACCTGGCGGCGGCAGCTCTGCTTGTCGGCCCAGCACGCGGCGTCTTGGAGGACCTCGCGCTTCAGCGTGGCGTTGAACGACTCGGCCAACGCGTTGTCCGCGCTCGTGCCGACGGCGCCCATGGACTGGGACACGCCGAGGTCGGCGCACAGCGCGGCGTAGTCCTTGCTCGTATAGACCGACCCGTGGTCGCTGTGAAAGATCGCGCCGTTGAGGCTGCCCCGGGTCGCGGCGGCGGCGTTGAGGGCATCGGTGACGAGGCTGGTGCGCATGTGGCCGGCGATCGCCCAGCCGGCCAGTCGCCTGCTGTAGCAGTCGATCACGGTGGCCAGGTACAGGTTCGTCCCGTCGGCCAACGGCAGGTAAGTGATGTCCCCGACATAGCGCAGCCCTGGAGCAGAAGCGGTGAAGTCCCGCTGGAGCAGATCGGGGACCACCTGGTCGGCGGGCTCAGGGACGGTCGTGCGCACCCGCCGCTTCTTGGCGTAGCCAACGATCGTGTTGAGCCGCATCACGCGGGCGACCCGCTTGTGGTTGACCCGCTCCTGCTGCGCGACCCCGTCGTTGAGCTCGGCAGTGATCCGGCGCCCCGTAGGTCTTGTCCCCCTGGTGGACGGCCCTGATCCGTTCCGCGAGCTCGGCGTCGGCCCGGGCGCGCTCCTCGCGCGCGGGGCCCGCCTTGACCCAGGCGTAGTAGGAGGAGCGCTCGATCTCGACGAGCTCGCACAGTCGCTTCACCTCGAAGGTGGCGCAGTGGTCGGCGACGAACTGGAAGCGACTCACCAGCGCGTCTGCCCGGCGAAATACTTGGCCGCCCGCTGGAGGATCTCCCGCTCGGTGGTCAGCTTGGTCGTCTCGACCTCCAGCTCACGCACCCGCGCCTCGAGCCGGGCGACCTTACCCTCTGGTGTCTCGCTGCCCGGATCTGCGGCAGCGGCGGTCTTCGCGGTGGTCTTGGACTGCAGCGGGCTCGAGGTCGCCGTCCCGTCAGCAGCGGTCTTCTTGCCGGTCCCGTACACCTCGAGCCACTGCCGCGCAGCGTGCCGCGCACGATGCCGAGGTCCTCGGCGATGCCGCGGACCGTGGCGCCCGGCGTGGACTCGTACAAATCGACGGCCTGCCGACGAAACTCCTCCGAGTAGTTCTTCCCGGCCATGACTCGGATCATCTCGCTTCCCCAGCACCAGATGCTGGATTCAACGTGTCCAAGAACCAGGGTCAGGCCCCCCTGCTCGCTGGTCCGTGCTGGTGTGCTCTTGCATACCGGTCTGGACTACCAGAGTACGACGCCGGCCCTCGCCCGGATCGGCATCGAGAACCGATCCGCGCAGAGAGCCGGCCCGCGACCGCCGCTGAGGCGATGGTCGCGGGCCGGGGACGACGGCGCGAAATCAGGCGGGGATCATGCCATGCGGGTCGATGATGAACTTCTCCGGGGCACCGGTGTCGAACGTCGCGTAGGCGTCGGGGGCCTCGTCGAGGCTGATGACCTTGGTGTTGAGCATGTCGCTGAGGTAGGGCATGCGGTCCCACAGGATCGACATCATCAGCTCACGGTTGTAGTGCATGATCGGGGCCTGGCCGCCGGAGATCCGAGGCGACTTGATCCACGCCTTGCCGAAGTCGAGCGAGAAGGTTCCCTCCTGCTCGGCCTTGGAGGAGGCCAGCGGGTCGGGGCCGTAGACGCCGACGATGCCGGTGGCACCGCCTGCGCGGGTGGCGTCCATGACCTGGTTGATGGCGTGGGCCGGGCTCATGTCCTCGGCCTCGCGGCCGATCCCGTGGGCTTCGTTGCCGACGTAGTCGACGGCGCAGTCCACCATGGGTTCGCCGAGGATGGCCTCGATCTGATCGGTCAGCGGCACGTCCTGGTTGAGATCGATGGTCTCGCAGCCGTTGTTCTTCACCAGGTCCAGCCGGTCCTTGTGGTAGTCACCGACGATGATGCAGGAAGCGCCCAGGAGACGGGCCGCCGCGGCGCCGCAGCGTCCCACAGGTCCGGCGCCGGCGATGTAGACGGTCGAGCCGGGCTTCGCCCCGGCCTCCATGAGGCCGTGGAACGCGGTGGGCAGGATGTCCGAGAGAAGGGCGAGGTCACGGATCTTCTCCATGGCCTGGTCCTTGTCCGGGAAGCGGAGCAGCTGGAAGTCGGCGTAGGGGACGAACAGGTACTCCGCCTGCCCGCCCTGGAAATCACCCAGGTTGAACCCGTAGGCGCCGCAGGACACGTCGGGGTTCACGGTCTCGCACACCTCGGTGTGGCGGGCGCGGCAGTTGCGGCATCGGCCGCAGGCGACGTTGAAGGGGACCGAGACCAGGTCGCCTTCGGAGAGGAACTCGACGTCGGAGCCGACCTCGACGACCTCGCCGGTCATCTCGTGCCCCATCACCATGCCCTGGGGTACGGGGAAGGAACCGCGGTAGATGTGCAGGTCGGAGCCGCAGATATTGGTGGCGACGATCTTGAGGATGACGCCGTGCGGGGCGCTCTTGCCGTTCGGCATCTCGAGCTTCGGGAAGTCGAGGGTCTCGACGCGCATGTCCTTGACGTTCTGGAACACGACGGCGCGGTTGCTGCTTGCCATGACGATCTCCTCCAGTTGTGGATGGCCCGGTCGCGGAAGTGCCACGGTCATTTGGATGCCCGTCGCCCGCGACCTCGGCTCTCGTCGGACCTTAGGCGAGGAGGAATCTCGCCGTCCACCGAGGTGCCCGCCCTGGCTGCGGCGATAGGCACCACGGGCAGGTGGACCGTGGAGGACCGGGCCATGCTCCGACCGATCGGTGGACCGTATTGCTAGTCTCGCCGGAATGGTCGAAGCACGCAGGTCCTCATCGTCGGACTCCTCACCCGTTCAGCCCGACGTGCTGGTGCTCGGCGCGCGCGAGCACAACCTCCAGGACATCGACCTGGCGGTCCCCCGCGACGCTCTGGTGGTGTTCACCGGCGTCTCCGGCTCGGGAAAGTCCTCCCTGGCCTTCGGAACCCTGTTCGCGGAGTCCCAGCGCCGTTACCTCGAGTCCGTCGCTCCCTACGCCCGTCGCCTCATCGACCAGGCAGGCGTCCCGGACGTCGACTCCATCACGGGTATGCCGCCGGCCGTCGCTCTTCAGCAGCAGCGCGGGGGCCGCAGCGCGCGGTCCTCGGTGGGCAGCATCACCACGCTCTCCTCGCTGGTGCGCATGCTCTACTCCCGGGCCGGCCACTACCCCGATGATCAGCCGATGCTCTACGCCGAGGACTTCTCCGCCAACACCGTGCAGGGCGCATGCCCGGAGTGCCACGGCATCGGCCGGGTGTACGAGGTCACCGAGGACATGATGGTGCCGGACCCTTCATTGACGATCCGCGAGCGGGCCATCGCCTCCTGGCCGACGGCCTGGCACGGTCATCAGCTGCGCGATGTCCTCGTCGCGCTCGGCTACGACGTCGATGTGCCCTGGAAGGATCTGCCGAAGGAGGATCGGGACTGGATCCTCTACACGGACGAGACGCCGTACGTCCCGGTCCACTCGCGCCTGACGCTCGCCGAGGCCCGGGCCGCGATCGCGGCTGGCGTCGAGCCGAGCTACTCGGGCACCTTCGTCGGTGCGCGCCGGTACGTGCTCGACACGTTCGCGAACACCAAGAGCGGGTCGATGAAGCGGCGCGTGGCACAGTTCCTCACGGCCGCGCCCTGCCCTGCCTGCCACGGCAAGCGGCTGAAGCCGGAGGCTCTGTCGGTGACCTTCGAGGGCCTCGATGTCGCTGATCTCTCCGATCTGCCCCTCGCGGAGCTCTCGACGTTGATCGAGGAGGCAGTCGCGCGGGCCACCGGCGATCTCGACGGGACCGAGACTGCCGGTCAGGCACTGGACGAGGCAGCCCGACGCGACGCTGTGCGGCAGCGCGTCGACGCTGGCGGATCAGCCCATGAGGCAGCCCCCGACGTGCGCAGGACGCCGAACCACTCGGTGGAGAAGCTGGCCGCGACAGCGCGCCTGGGCGCAGAACTCGTCAACAGGCTGCGGCCCATCATCGACCTCGGTCTGGGGTATCTCTCCCTGAGCCGCACCACCCCCACCCTCTCGGGTGGGGAGCTACAGCGACTGCGGCTCGCGACCCAGCTGACCTCCGAACTGTTCGGTGTGGTCTACGTGCTCGATGAGCCTTCCGCAGGGCTGCATCCGCAGGACGTCAGCGCGCTGCTCGGCATCCTCGACGGGCTCAAGCGCCGAGGCAACAGCCTGTTCGTCGTAGAGCATTCGGTGGACGTGATGCGGCACGCGGACTGGCTGGTCGACATCGGTCCCGGCGCGGGCGAGCGCGGCGGCCGCGTCGTCTACAGCGGTCCCACCGAGGGACTCGCCGCGGTGGAGGAGTCCGTGACTCGCGGGTATGTCTTCGGGGGCAGTGGCCTGCCTCACCGACCCCCGCGGGAGCCAGAGGGATGGCTGCAGCTCGAGCACGTCACGCGCAACAACCTGCGCGACGTGTCGATCCCCCTTCCGCTCGGGGCATTCACCGCCGCTACAGGAGTCTCCGGATCGGGCAAGTCGAGCCTGGTCAGCCAGGCACTGCCTGCGCTGCTCGGGGAGCGATTGGGGCGGGCTGTCCAGGCGGACGACGCTGCGGCCGCCGAGGGGGACGAGCTGTTGCTGTCGGACGAGCCCGAGGAGCTCGAGGGAACGGTCCAGGGAGACCTCTCTGGGGTGCGCCGCGTCGTGAGCATTGATCAGAAGCCCATCGGCCGCACCCCGCGCTCGAACGTCGCCACCTACACCGGCCTGTTCGACCACGTGAGGCGGAGGTTCGCCGAGACGCCCGAGGCTCGCGCGCGGGGTTATAAGCCGGGCCGATTCTCCTTCAACGTCACCGGCGGCCGCTGCCCCACCTGCGAGGGCGAGGGGTCGGTCATGGTGGAACTGCTCTTCCTCCCCTCGGTCTACACCGAGTGCCCCGACTGCCACGGAACCCGCTATCAGTCCAGCACTTTGGAGATCCTCTGGCGTGGCCGGAACATCGCGGAGATCCTCGCCATGAGCGTCGAGGAGGCGCACGAGTTCTTCGACGGCGAGTTCGACATCATGCGCTCGCTCACGGCACTGATCGACGTGGGCCTGGGCTACTTGCGTCTCGGGCAGCCGGCGACCGAGCTCTCTGGTGGTGAGGCGCAGCGCGTCAAGCTCGCCACCGAGCTTCAGCGATCCCAGCGCGGGGACACTCTCTACGTACTCGACGAGCCGACCTCGGGACTGCACTGCGCCGACTCCGACCGGCTCGTGGCTCATCTACAGAGCCTCGTAGAAGCAGGCAACACCGTCGTCGCGGTCGAGCTCGACATGCGCGTGGTCGCCGCAGCCGACCACGTCATCGACCTCGGACCCGGCGCGGGAGACGACGGCGGCACTGTGGTCGCCTCAGGCACCCCCGCGCAGGTCGCCTCGTCCGGAGCCGGTGCATCGGCACCGTACCTCGAGGCTGCGCTGCAGGAGACCGCCTCCCTGGGGTGAGAGTCGGAAGGCTTCGATGAGGGCAATGACCCCACGCAACGGGCGCATCGGACGAGCAACCTGCGTCGCCCGATCGAGAATCCACGCCGCGTGCATGCGGAACTCGGTCAGCAGGCGCTCCGCGCCGTCTGCGATGAGGTCGTGAACCGGCGACCCTCGAACGACGCTGACCGGACGTTTCGCCCCATGGTCGGCGCCGTGCCGGGGCGCGGGATCGCGGGGTCATGACGCGCGAGTCCGACGGGAACCCGCAGGGTCGTGCCGTTCACCATCTTCCGCGGGTTCCGCATGACCCACGGGCGCAGTCCGATGAACGACTGCCCGACCGCAGCCGGACCGGGCAGAGGCCTGCGGCGTCGCGGTGACGGGGCTCGGGAGCGGACTCGGCAGCGGGCAGGCCGAGACGCTACGACCCCCCGCCGGCCACCAGGACTGCCTGCGCCTCGGCGAGGACTGGGTCGAGATGGAGAACGATGACGCCGAGCTCGCCGATATGTGGCCTGCCGGCCATCGCCGTCGACGACTCCACGACCGATCCCGTGCAGTTCGTGCTCGACCGGAGATCCGGCGACGGGCTCGAATCGCCGGATGCGATCGGTGCGGTACCCCGGCGGCATCGGAGTCGTCGACGTCTTCGTGCTCCGGCGTCCCGGCGTCCCGGCGTCCCGCACGAGATGGCGACGTGCGGCCCGTCCCTGACCAACGATGTCTATGCTGGAAAGCGCGCCCGGCGCTCACATCCGGGCAGGCCCCGGTGAAGAACGACAACCGTCGATGGCGGCAGGTCATCGTCGACAACAGGGCCGAAGCTTCTCCATCGTCTCCCAGGATCCGGCCCGAGAATCGGCAGCCAACACCTGCCGGCACTCCGATGAGCGCAACGACGACTGCACGCGAGTCGTCCTGCACCCGAACCACGCTGCCCGGACGGACAGCGTGCGGCTCGCCCGCACGGGCAGGCCGTCACCTCCCACAGAACGGAGCAGAACATGGCAGACGAATTGCACGGCAAGCGGATAGCGATCCTGGCCGCGGACGGCGTCGAGCGCGTGGAGCTCGAACAGCCCAGACAGGCTCTGCAGGACGCGGGGGCCACCACCGAGCTGCTGTCGCTGCACGAGGGCGAGATCAAGGCCCGCAAGAACGACCTGGATGAGGCCGGAACGTTCCCGGTCGATGCCCTGGTGAAGTCCGCCTCGGCCGACGACTACGACGCCCTGCTGCTTCCGGGCGGCACGGTCAACCCCGACCAGTTGCGGATGGACACCGACGCAGTCGGGTTCGTGCGCGACGCCATGGTCGCCGGCAAGCCCGTTGCCGCGATCTGCCACGGACCGTGGACGCTGATCGAGGCCGGTGTCGTGGAGGGTCGGACGCTGACCTCGTACCCGAGCATCCGCACCGACCTGCGCAATGCCGGAGCGAACGTCGTCGACGAAGAGGTGGCACGCGACGGGAACCTAATCACCAGCCGCTCGCCCGAGGATCTCCCCGCCTTCTGCGCCGCGATCATCGAGCTGTTCAGCCAGGACAAGTGAGGAAACCATGATCAACTCTGCATTGTCTGTCATCGTGCACGCCAAGCCCGGGAAGGAGAAGGACGTCGCGGACTTTCTCCGCAGCGCCCGTCCCATCGTCGAGCAGGAGGAGGGTACGCGGGCCTGGTTCGCTCTGCAGTTCGACGAATCGACCTTCGGGATCTTCGACGTGTTCCCCGACGACGAGGCCCGTCAGACCCACCTCTCGGGTGGTGTCGGTCAGGCACTTGCTGCGCAGGGAGCAGATCTGTTCAGCACCGAACCGAGCATCCAGAACGTCGACGTGATCGCGTACAAGCTGCCCGGCGAGACCTCCTAGAGCATCAGCGTCGATTGACATCGGGGTGCGGCCCCGATCGGCTCCACAGCCGTGGCCGCGGCTGTGGAGCCGATTCACCGCACGTGCCAATCCAGGACGGAGCTGCTGATCCCGTCCTGAACGAGGCTCGGCGTCGTCCTCTAGGACATGTCTCTTGAGTCGCTTTCATCGACAAGCACAAGGATCGGCACGGCGTCAAGCCGATCTGCACGGTGCTGAAGGGCACCGACGCGCAGATCGCCCGGTCCACCTACTACGCGACGACCGATGACGCCGCACGTATTCCTGAGCTGGAGAAAGAGATTTCGTAGCGGGTGGCCAGTCCTCGCCACTGCTCCACGAGGGCGAAGGAGCACTCGCGATCGCGTCTGGCGTCGAGCCGACCTACTCGGGCACCTTCAAGCCCAGGCCCGCACCAGCACCGACCCGACCCCGTCCACGGCGCGCCCTTGCCGGGCGCATCAGGGGCGGCGGTTCTACGGTGGACCCAGCTCAGTCCGTCTCCGGAAGGTTGGTCATGACTCACACTCCCCGCTCGTCCCGCACCGTCCTCGAGACGCCGCTGGCCAGGCGCCGCCTCTTCGCCCTCGGCGGCGGACTGGCCGCCGCCAGCGCGCTGGCGGCGTGCGGCGGCAACACCGGCCGCGAGACGGCGGCGACGTCCGGGGGAGCGGCGGGTGGCAAGCCGGCGCTGTCGCAGTGGTACCACCAGTACGGCGAGGCCGGGACGCAGCAAGCGGTGGAGAAGTTCGCCGCGGCCTACCCCGACGCCAAGGTCACCGTGTCGTGGAAGCCCGGTGACTACGACCAGTCGACGGCGGCGTCGCTGCTGACCGACGCCGGTCCCGACGTGTTCGAGTACGGCAACGGCCCGACGATCGACATGATCAAGGCGGGTCAGGTCGCCGATCTGACCGAGGTCGTGGCGAGCGCCAAGGACGACTTCAACAAGGCGATCCTCGACCGGATGACCTACCAAGGCAAGGTCTACGCGGTGCCTCAGGTCATCGACATGCAGCTGCTCGTCTACCGCAAGTCCATGCTCGAGAAGGCCGGTGTCAAGCCGCCCACCACGATCGACGAGCTCGTCGCTGCTGCAAAGAAGCTCACCGACTCCAAGGTCAAGGGCCTGTTCCTCGGCAACGACGGCGGCCTCGGTCTCGGCGGCCCCATGCTGTGGGCGGCCGGCGCGGACTACCTCACCCCCGACAACACGTTCGGCTTCGGCACGCCTGCCGCCGCGGCGGCGCTCGGCAAGCTGCGTGAGCTGTTCACCAGCAACGCCCTGCTGCTTGGCGCGCCCAAGGACTGGTTCGACGCGTCCGCCCTCACCCAGGGCCTGTGCGCCATCCAGTGGACCGGCCTGTGGACCCTCCCCGACATCCAGAAGGCGCTCGGCGACGACTTCGGTGTCCTGCCGTGGCCGGCGATGTCGGGTGGCAAGCAGTCGGTCCCGGTCGGCGCCTACGGCTCCTGCGTCAGCACCAAGAGCAAGAACGTCGACGCCGCAAAGAAGTTCGTGCAGTGGCTGTGGGTCGACCAGACCGACAAGCAGCTCGAGTGGGCCACCGCCTACGGCTTCCACATCCCGGCTCGTCAGTCCCTCGTCAGCAAGGCCGACAAGCTCAAGACCGGGCCGGCCGCCGACGCCGCCAAGCTCGTCCAGGACTTCGGTCACGCGCAGACCCCGCTGCTGTGGACTCCCAAGTGCGCCACGGCATTCGGCGACATGATGAGTCGCATCGTCAAGGACGGCGCCGACCCCGCCGCGCAGATCGCCGTCGTGAAGCCCGTCGTCGAGGCCGAGCTGAAGCGGGTCACGAGCTGAGCGCCACAGACCGTCCCGTAGACCGTCCCCCGCTGGCCCAGCGGCTGCGGGGGCGGCAGGACCAGAACGTCTGGTTCTGGGTGTTCGTCGGGCCGTTCTTCCTCGGCCTGGTCGTCTTCATCTACGTGCCGATCCTGTGGTCGCTCTACCTGTCCTTCTTCGACGCCTACAACACCGTCACACCAACGAAGTTCGTCGGGCTCGGCAACTACGCGGACATGCTCGGCGACCCGTCGTTCCGCGACTCGCTGCTCACCTTCGTGGTGTTCGCGGCGTTCATCGTGCCGACGACCTTCGTGTTGTCGCTCCTCGTGGCGGTGCTGGTCGCCCGGACGCGGGTCATGCAGGCGTTCTTCCGGTCGGTGTTCTTCCTGCCGACCGCCTGCTCCTATGTCGTCGCCGCGCTCATCTGGAAGATGTCCATCTTCTCCGGCGTGCGCTTCGGGCTGGTCAACACCGTGCTCGGCTGGTTCGGCCAGGACCCGATCCCGTTCCTGTCGGTCACCCACCCGCCGTGGTACTGGCTGGTCATCGTCTCGGCCCGGCTGTGGCTGCAGGTCGGGTTCTACATGATCTTGTTCCTCGCTGGGCTGCAACGGATCTCACCGACCCTCTACGAGGCCGCCGCCATCGACGGCGCCTCGCAGTGGCAGTCGTTCCGCTACATCACGCTGCCGCAGCTGCGCGCCACCTCGACCGCCGTGCTGCTCCTCCTGCTGGTCAACGCGTTCCAGGCGTTCGACGAGTTCTACAACATCCTCAACACCTTCGGGACCTACCCGCCCTACGCGCGGCCGCCGCTCGTCTACCTCTACTACGTGGCGCTCGGCAGCGGTCAGGACTTCGGGCACGGGACCGCCGGCGCGGTGATCCTCGCGCTGCTCATCGCGATCGTCGCCCTGGTCCAGGGGCGGATCACCGGCATCGGACGAGGAGGGGACTGATGGCGATCGTCCGCAACAGCCGCGCCGACCACGTGAGTGCTGCCCTGCGCTACGCAGCACTGGCGGTGCTGGCGCTGGTCTTCCTGGTGCCGTTCTACCTGCTCGTGCGCAACGCGCTCATGTCCGAGCCCGAGATCACCGCCCCCGACTGGGCCTGGCTGCCGCCGTCGTGGCGCTTCTCGAACCTGGTGGACGTGTTCCGCGACCCCGCCGTCCCGATGGGGCGCGCCCTGCTCAACTCGGTCATCATCGCCGTCGTGCAGACCCTCGGGGTGCTGGTGCTGTCGGGGATGGCGGGCTACGGCCTCGCGCGCATCCCCTACCGCTGGTCGGGGCTGGTGTTCTGGCTGATCACGGCGACCCTGCTGATCCCCGCCGCGATCACCTTCGTGCCGAGCTTCGTGCTCGTCTCGACCCTCGGGTGGATCTCCACCCTGCGCGGCCTGATCATCCCGGGCCTGTTCCAGGCGCTGTCGACGTTCTTGTTCAGACAGTTCTTCCTCGGCTTCCCCAAGGAGATCGAGGAGGCCGCGTTCCTCGACGGTCTGTCCTGGTGGGGGACGTTCTGGCGGGTCGTGGTGCCCAACTCGCTCGGCTTCGCGTCGGCGATCGGCACGATCACCTTCATCGGGTCGTGGAACGCGTTCCTGTGGCCCCTCGTCATCGGCCGCGACGCCCAGTCCTGGACCGTCCAGGTGGCGCTGTCGACGTTCCTCACGGCGCAGTCCATCAACCTGTCCTCGCTGTTCGCGGCCGCGCTCATCGGCATCCTGCCGTTGCTCGCGATGTTCCTGCTGCTGCAGCGCTGGATCGTCGAGGGCGTGGAGCGCACCGGCATCGGCGGCGAGTAGCGCCCGGTCCGCCCTGGGGCCGGACCGGGCGCGAAACAGCGAGCGGCGGAGCGGACACGTAGTGGGTGTGACGACCGAACAGCCCCGCGAGCACCGCTTCCGAGCGGTCTTCGCCGAGACCCATGACGACGTGCTGCGCTTCGTCCAGCGCCGGGTGCACCCCACCCAGGCCGAGGACGTCGTGGCCGAGACCTTCCTGGTCGTGTGGCGTCGCCTGGACGACGCCCCGGCCCGGACCGACCCGTTGCGCGCCTGGGTCTTCACTATCGCGCGTCACTGCCTGCTCAACGCCCGTCGGGGCGAGCAGCGGCGCACCGCGCTGACCGTCCGCCTCGCGGACGTGTCGCCGCGCACCCAGACCGTAGACCCCGAGCTCGCCGCCCAGCGCGTCGACCTCGCGCGGGCGTGGCAACGGCTCAGCGCCGTCGAGCAGGAGGCGCTGGCGCTGACCGTCCTGGACGACCTCACCTCGCCCCAGGCCGCCCGGGTCCTCGGCATTTCTCCCGCGGCCTACCGGCTGCGCCTCATGCGCGCCCGCCGCGCCCTGCGTCACCACCTCGACGCGAGCGACCCCGCCGCCGCGTCCGCCGCCCTCGCGAAGGAGACCCTGCGATGACCGACCGCCTGCCCTTCCCCGACCACCGGATGGACACCGTCCTGCGCACCCTGGACCCCGCCGACCGCACGCTGTCGACGCAGCAGCGTGAGCGCGCCGACGCGCTGCTCGCGCGGGTCCTCGCCACCGACCCCGGCACCCCCGACGTCGCGGCCGACCCGGCCGCTCGGCGACCCCGCAGCGCTGGAGCGGCCCGCGCCGCTCGGCCGGCCCGCACCGCGGGGACGGCACCGCGCGCCCGGCGCGCCGTCGTCCGGCGCCTGGCGTGGGGGGTGCCCGCGGTCGCCGTCGCCGTCGGTGCCGCCTCGGTCCTGTGGCCGGGCACCGGGGGCTCGGGCCGGGCCTATGCCTCGTGGACCGCGGCCCCGAGCGCGGTGGCCGACCGCGACCTCGCCGCCGTGGTGCAGGCCTGCCGCGACCAGCTGGGCGGCAACCCGCTGCAGCAGGTCGTCGAGCGGGACCGCCCGTTCGACCCGCGCACCATCCCGGTGGCGCTGGCCGACCGGCGCGGCGAGGTGGTGAGCGTGGTCTTCCACCAGGACAGCCCGTCGGCGATGAGCGCCTTCTGCCTGGCGCACAACGTGGCCGGGTCGGGCGAGGTGTCCGACGTCAGCACCGGGTCCGCCGGGCAGAGCGGCCCGCAGGTCCCGCCGGCCGCCGGACGGATCGTCGAGGGCAACATCGCGCAGTACGCCGGGGACCCCGTCGTCTCCATGATCGACGGGCCGGTCGGTGCGGGTGTCGTCGGCGTCACCATCCACGCGCCGGGCCGCACCGTGCAGGCCACCGTCAAGGACGGGCGCTACACCGCGTGGTGGCCGGGACCGGCGCTGGCCGTGCCGAGCGGGGCGTCGGGGCGCGAGACCGGTGGGACGCTGCTGCGCTACGACGTGCGGCTGGCCGACGGGCGGGTGCTGACCGACGTCGACGCGGGCCTGTCCGAGGGCGGCGGGCCGGTGACCCGCACGGAACCGTCGCCGGCGGGGTCTACCAGAGGGTGAGGCTGCGCTCGAAGATGCCGGCCACGTCCTCCTCGGTGACCGGTCGCGGGGCCGTGCTCAGCAGCCGCTGCTGCGCCATCGTGCCCTCGACCAGCGCGGGGATGTCGCCGGCGTCGTAGCCGACCGCGCCGCAGCCGTTGGGCAGGTCGATGTCGCGCATGAGGTCCACGAGCACCGCGGGCAGCCGCTCCGCCTCGGGCACCCGGTCGTAGTCGCGGCCGGGTGCCCCGGCGCCGAGCAGTGCGGCGGCGCGCAGGTGCCGGTCGGGGCACGCCTCGAAGGTGAACCGGAAGGCCTCCGGCGCGGTCAGCGCGACGCTCATCCCGTGCGGGATCATCGGCTCGTCCCGCGGGTAGTCCCGGGGCCGGAAGTCCTTGACCCGCCCGGCGATCGGGTAGGCGTTGGCGTGCGGGACGTGCACCCCGGCGTTGCCGAAGCCGAGCCCCGCGAAGGTCGCCGCCATGGCCATCGCGCCGCGGGCGTCCAGGTCGCCGCCGTCGCGCACCGCCGTGCGGAACGCTCCGGCGAGCAGGGTCATCGCCTGCTCGGACCACAGGTCGGCGATCGGGTTGGCCCCGCAGTAGGGGACCCGCTGCTCGGGCCGCTTGCGCTCATAGCTGGTGTAGGGGCGGGCGGTGTAGGACTCCAGCGCGTGGCACAGGATGTCCATGCCCGCGGCCGCGGTCACCCCGGCCGGCTGCGACAGCGTCAGCAGCGGGTCGATGACCGCCAGCGTCGGCCGCAGCCGGGCGTGGCTGATGCCGGTCTTGACCTTGAGGTCCAGCACGTCCAGCACGCAGATGGTCGTGCTCTCCGACCCGGTGCCGGTCGTCGTGGGGACCGCGACGAGCGGCTTGAGCGGACGCTGCGGGGCGCGGCCGGCGCCGATCGGGGCGTTGAGGTAGTCACCCAGCTCGCCGTCGTTGGTGGTCATCAGGTTGATCGCCTTGGCGGTGTCGATGCTCGACCCGCCGCCGACGGCGACGAAGGCGTCGAAGGGCCCGTGCTCGCGCCCGAAGGCCACGGCCGCCAGCAGGCTGGCGTCGGTCGGCTCGACGTGCACACCCTCGTAGACCACCACCTCGACCCCGACGCCGCGCACCTGCTCGGCCACCCGGTCCGCGACCCCGGCACGGGCCACGCCCGCGTCGGTGACCACCAGCACGCGCTCGGCCCCGAGCTGGTGCAGGTCGTGGCCGATCTCGTCGGCCGCGCCGGTGCCGAACCTCAGCTGGGGCGCGCCGTAGGTGAAGACCGTCTCGGGACGGTCTTGTCCCGGGTGTCCGGTGGAAGGGTGTCCGGTGGAAGGGTGCACGACCCGGATCCTCGCACGGCCTGAGGTAACCTTGCCCCGTGGCCTCCCTGCAGCTCCTTATCGGGCCGCGCTGACCGAGTCGGACATCAGCGCGGCTGACCCCTCCCTGTCGAGGGGTCTTGTCATGTCAGGCCTACACCGGCCCGACGCCGTCCGGGGCAGCAGACCACCAGCCACGAGCGCACCGAGAGAGCAGACATGAGCGAGCAGCAGGTCGAGGTCGTCACGAGCGACGCGACGCAGGAGCACCCCTACCGCTACACCGCGGCGATGGCCGACCGCATCGAGCGGGCCTGGCAGGACCGCTGGGAGGAGCAAGGGATCTACCGGGCCCCGAACCCGGCCGGCCCGTGGGCCGACCCCGAGGACCCGCGGTCCCGGGCCGCCAAGCTGCTCGTCCTGGACATGTTCCCCTATCCCTCCGGCGCGGGGCTGCACGTGGGTCACCCGCTGGGCTACATCGCGACCGACGTCTACGCGCGGTATCACCGGATGACCGGCAAGAATGTCCTGCACGCGCTGGGCTACGACGCGTTCGGGCTGCCGGCCGAGCAGTACGCCGTGCAGACCGGTCAGCACCCGCGCAAGACGACCGAGGACAACATCGTCATCATGGCGCGCCAGCTGCGTCGGCTGGGGCTCGGCCACGACGACCGTCGGATGATCCGCACGATCGACCCGTCCTACTACAAGTGGACGCAGTGGATCTTCAAGCAGATCTTCGAGTCCTGGTACGACACCGAGGCCGTCCGCGCCGACGGTGGGCTGGGCAAGGCCCGTCCCATCAGCGAGCTGCGGGACGAGCTGGAGTCCGGGGCGCGCGCGTTGACCGGTGACGCCGCAGGTCGCACCTGGTCGGACCTCACCGCGGTGGAGCAGGCTGCCTACCTCGACGGCTTCCGGCTGGCCTACGCCGACGAGGCACCGGTCAACTGGTCGCCCGGGCTGGGCACCGTCGTCGCCAACGAGGAGGTCACCAACGAGGGCCGCACCGAGCGCGGCAACTACCCGGTCTTTCGCACCAACCTGCGGCAGTGGAAGATGCGGATCACCGCCTACGCCGACCGCCTGGCCGAGGACCTCGACCGGGTCGACTGGCCGGAGAAGATCAAGCTCATGCAGCGCAACTGGATCGGTCGGAGCCAGGGCGCGAAGGTGGACTTCACGGCCGAGCCGAGCGGCGAGAAGCTGACCGTCTTCACCACCCGCCCCGACACCCTCTTCGGCGCGACCTTCATGGTGCTCGCACCCGAGCACCCCGCTGTCCCAGGGCTGGTCGCCGAGGCGTGGCCCGAAGGCACCGACGAGCGGTGGACCTCCGGCTTCACCACGCCGGGCGAGGCGGTCATCGACTACCAGCAGGCCGCGGCGCGCAAGTCGGACGTGGAGCGCCAGATCGAGGACAAGACCAAGACGGGCGTCTTCACGGGCGGCTACGCGACCAACCCCGTCAACGGCGACCGGCTGCCGGTCTTCATCGCCGACTACGTCCTCATGGGCTACGGCACCGGCGCCATCATGGCGGTGCCCGCGCACGACGAGCGCGACTACGAGTTCGCCACGCAGCTGGGCCTGCCCATCATCGACGTCGTCTCGCCGACCGACGCTTCTGGTGCCGCTGACCCGGTCTGGGCCGGCAGCGTCGCCGACGGTGTCGCGTTCGCCGCGGCCGGTGTCGCCATCAACAGCCACAACGACGAGATCTCGCTGGACGGGCTGGAGCTCGCCGAGGCGAAGGCCTCGATGACGTCGTGGCTGGAGGACAAGGGACTCGGTGAGGGCACCATCAGCTACCGCATGCGCGACTGGCTGTTCAGCCGCCAGCGCTACTGGGGCGAGCCCTTCCCGATCGTCTACGACGAGGACGGCGTGGCCTACACGCTGCCGGACTCGATGCTGCCGCTGGAGCTGCCCGAGGTCGACGACTACTCGCCGCGCACGTTCGACCCTGACGACGCCCAGTCCAAGCCCGAGGCGCCGTTGTCCCGGGCGCGCGAGTGGGTCGAGGTCGAGCTGGACCTGGGCGACGGTCGGGGCCGGCGGCGGTTCACCCGCGAGACGAACACCATGCCGCAGTGGGCGGGTTCGTGCTGGTACTACCTGCGTTACCTGGACCCGGCCAACGACCAGGCCATGGTCGACCCCGAGGTCGAGGCCTACTGGATGGCCCGGCACGCCCAGCCTGTCGCGGGCGCGCCGGCCGGCGCCCAGGACCCCGGCGGCGTGGACCTCTACGTCGGCGGTGCGGAGCACGCGGTCCTGCACCTGCTCTACGCGCGCTTCTGGCACAAGGTCCTCTTCGACCTGGGCGTGATCTCGAGTGAGGAGCCGTTCCGAAAGTACTTCTCGCAAGGGATGATTCAGGCGTATGCGTTCACGGATGCCCGCGGGCAGTACGTCCCGGCGGCCGAGGTCGAGGAGCGTCCGGCCGCGGACGGCTCCGAGTCCACCTGGTGGTGGCAGGGCCAGCAGGTCAACCGGGAGTACGGCAAGATCGGCAAGTCGCTGAAGAACGCCGTGTCGCCCGACGAGATGTACGACCAGTTCGGCGCGGACACGTTCCGGGTCTACGAGATGTCGATGGGACCCCTGGAGCTCGGTCGTCCGTGGGAGACCCGGGCAGTCGTCGGCTCGCAGCGCTTCCTGCAGCGCCTGTGGCGCAACGTGATCGACGAGGAGACCGGCGAGGTGCGGGTCGTCGACGGCATCATCGACCCGGCCACGAAGTCGTTGCTGCACAAGACGATCGACGCCGTGCGCAAGGACTACGACGGGCTGCGCTTCAACACCGCCATCGCCAAGCTGACCGAGCTGAACAACGCGCTCACCAAGCTGACCGCCGTCCCGCGCGAGGCCGCCGAGGCGCTCGTCGTGATGGTGGCCCCGGTTGCTCCGCACGTCGGCGAGGAGCTGTGGGCGCGACTGGGTCATACGGACTCCGTTGTCTACCAGTCGTTCCCGGACGCGGACCCGGCGCTGCTCGTCGAGGACACCGTGACCTGCGTCGTGCAGGTCCAGGGCAAGGTCCGCGACCGGCTCGAGGTCGCCGCCGACGTGTCGGACGACGAGCTCCAGGCGCTCGCGCTCGCGTCTGAGCGGGTGCAGAAGGCGTTGGACGGCAAGGCGATCCGCAAGGTGATCGTCCGCGCTCCCAAGCTCGTCAACATCGTGGCCGGTTGAGGCCGGTCGCCTGGTCCGCCCTGATCGCCTCGAGGACGCAGCGATGAGCTCCATTGCCGTGGTGACGGATTCGACTCCAGGTCTGCCGGCCGACGTGGTGGAGCGGCATGGCATCACCGTCGTGCCGCTTCACCTCGTGGCCGACGGGGACGAGTTCGCCGAGGGGATCGACCTCAGCACGGAGCAGGTCCCCGACGTGCTGCGTGCAGCCAAGAAGGTCGGGACGTCGCGGCCATCGCCGGCGGCCTTCCTCGACGCCTACGAGCGCGCGGCCGCCGGCGGCGCGACCGGAGTGCTGTCGGTGCACCTGTCGGGCGAGCTGTCCGGCACCGTCGAGTCGGCGCTGCTCGCTGCGTCGCGGGCGTCCGTGCCGGTGTCGGTCGTGGACTCGCGGACCGTCGGCATGGGCACCGGGTTCGCCATCTTGTCCGCCATCGAGGCCGGCGAGTCGGGCGCCGACCTTGAGGCGTGCGTGCAGGTCGCCACCGAGCGGGCGGGGGCGGCGACCGTGCTGTTCTACGTCGAGTCGCTGGAGTATCTGCGCCGCGGTGGGCGGATCGGCAACGCCGCCGCTCTCCTCGGCACCGCGCTCGCGATCAAGCCGCTGCTCGGCGTCCGGGACGGAGTCATCGAGCCGGTCGCCCGCGTGCGCACGGCCAGTCGGGCGCTGTCGGAGATGGCCCACCGCGCTGTTGCTGCCGTCGAGGCCGGTGCCAGCGGGGATGGTGGCGCCGGTGTGGACGTCGCGGTGCACCAGCTCGACGCCGCGCTACGGGCCGACCAGCTCGTGGAGACGCTGCGGCCGCGGTGTCCGCAGGCCTCGATCGGTCTGTTCGAGCTGGGGCCCGTGCTCGGGGCGCACGTGGGGCCCGGCACCCTGGCCGTGGTGGTGTCGCCGCGGCCGTAAGGCCGGTGGGCCGGAGCGCTGACGGTTGGGTCTGCGGCGACTGGCGGAGTCTGAGGGGTTCTAGGGGGGCTAGGTAGGTGCTCTAGGGGTTCTGCGTGGTTCTGACCCCTGCGCCGTCCACAGGTGCGGCTCGAGTCTGTCTGAGCCGGCCGAACGCTGCCTAACGTCTCGGCATGGTCCGACGAAGCCCTGCGCACGAGGAAGTCCTCGACCCGTTCGGTCGCCTGGCACGCCGTGCCGGACGGGTGGACGAGGGTGGTCGTGCTGCCACGGACGGGGATCAGGTGGCCTGGGACGAGGAGCTGACGGACGACGACGATCCGTTCGACTTCGAGATCCCGCCCGGGCGTGCCGTGGTGTCACCCGAGGCGCGCTCGGACGGACGTGAGGTCCTCGAGGCGCAAGCAGTGCTGGCCGGCGCCGGCACTGCCGCAGTGGTGAACCCCGCGGTGGAAGTAGACCGTGGCTCCGCCGATCGAGCCCGGTGGCCTCGAGCCGATCCCGATGCCCCCACCACGATGGGTGCGGAGGCGAGCCCGAGCACGAGCTCGCTCCCGCAGGTGGCACCCCCGGCCTGGCTCCGACTGCCGAGCGCCCTGCGCGGTGCCACCTGGTCGCCCGCCTGGACCGCCGTCCTCACGGTGGTGCTGGCCGTGGCCATCGCCATCGGGGTCTTCGCCGTGCGGGTCGCGCTCGCTCAGGCGCATGCCCGCCCGGAGCCGGTGTCAGCGGGTGCTCCGTCCGGTGTGAGCCGCACCGCGGTCCCGAGCGCGTTCGCGAGTGACGCCTCGGCGGCGGGTGGGGCTGCCGCAGCAGGTGGAGGCGCCGCAGCGGGGGGTCGGCCGACGCCGGGCGGCACGGCGCCCGGAGCCGCGAACGTCATGCTTGTGGTCGACGTCGTGGGAGAGGTGGCACGCCCCGGGATCGTCAAGCTGGCCAAGGGATCTCGCGTGGTCGATGCGGTCGTGGCCGCTGGTGGGCCGACCGCCAAGGCAGAGCTGAGTGTCGTCAACCAGGCCAGGCTCGTGACCGATGGCGAGCAGATCATCGTGCCCAAGGTCGGAGCCGTGCCCCAGGCCGGCTCGGTGCCCGGTGCTGCTGGGGCGGGCGGCTCGGGTGCGTCGGGTGTGTCGGGTGCGGCGCAGGGTGGCGGCGGTGGGGCCGGCGCGGCAGGTGGCTCGTCCAGCGGGGCGGCGGGCGGCGGGGTAGCGGGCTCGGGTGATGCTGGTGTGGGCGCGATTGGGGCGCCGGGCGCGATGGTCGACCTCAACACCGCGGACCTGGCGGCGCTGGACTCCCTGCCTGGCGTGGGACCCGCCATCGCCCAGCGGATCCTGGACTGGCGGACGATGCACGGCCGGTTCACCTCGGTGGACGAGCTCGGTGAGGTGTCCGGGATCGGCCCCAAGATCCTCGAGCGGCTGCGAACGCGCGTGCGGGTGGGCTGACATGACGGACATCCGGCTGCTCATCCCCGCCGTCGCGGCCTGGGCTGCCGTGGCCCTGCTGCTCGACCAGAGCGTGGTCGGCGTCGCGATCGCCGTCGCCGGGGTGCTGCTCGCCGCGGCGGGGACCCTGGTCGTGGCCCGGCGCCGGCAGCGGCCGCGGCGCTGGTGGCTGCTCGTGCCGTCCCCCCTCGCGCGCTCGTGGATCCTCGCCCTGGTCGGCATCGCGCTGGCACTCGGTGCGCTGCTCATGCACCGGGGGATCCGGGAGGCCGGCACCGTCGGAGAGCTCGCCGACCAGCGCGCCGTCGTGACCGTCGTGGGCACCATCGCGAGCGACCCACGCCTCGTCGGCAACGGGGCCGAGAGCCAGCAGAAGGCGATGCTGCGGCTGCGTGTCGACACGATCACCGGGCGGGGGAAGGTCACGCAGGTCGACACCCCGGTCCTCGTCTTCGCCGACCGGTCGTGGCTGTCGACCACCTGGGGGCAGCGGGTTCAGGTCACCGGCCGGCTCGACCAGGCCGTGCCGGGCGACGAGGTGCAAGCCATCCTGGGCGCACGGGGACCGGCCAAGGTCGTCGACTCCGCCGGGCCGGTGACGCGGGCGGCCGAGCACGTCCGCGCCTCGTTGCGCGGCGCGGTGCGCTCGCTGCCCGCCGACGCCAGGGGACTGGTGCCGGGGCTGGTGATCGGCGACACGAGTCTCACACCCCCAAGCCTCACCGAAGCCATGCGGGCCACGTCCCTCACACACCTTTCCGCCGTCTCCGGCACGAACGTGTCCATCGTCCTCGCCTGCCTGATCGGCGCGGCTGGGCTGGTGGGGCTGGGCAGACGGTGGCGGCCGCTCGTCGCAGCTGCGGGGCTGGCCGCCTTCGTCGTGCTGGCTCGACCCGAGCCGAGCGTCGTGCGGGCAGCGGCCATGGGAGCCGTGGGGCTGCTCGGGCTGTCCACGCGCCGCCGGTCCGAGGCAGTGCCGGCGCTCGCCGCTGCCGTCCTCGGCCTCCTGGTCTACGACCCGTGGTTGGCGCGGTCCATGGGTTTCGCGCTCTCGACCCTGGCCACGCTGGGTCTGCTGCTGTTCGCGCGGCCGTGGGGGGCCGTGATCGCGCGCTTCCTGCCCGCCCGGCTGGCGCCGCTCGGTCCGGCGCTCGCCGTCCCGGTCGCCGCCCAGGTGATGTGCGCGCCCGTGATGGTGCTGCTGCAGCCGGCGGTGTCCCTCGTCGGCATCCCGGCCAACCTGCTCGCCGCACCATTGGTCACACCGGCGACGCTGGCCGGCGTGGCGACCGCGCTGGTCGCCGTCGTCGTCCCTCCTGTAGCGCCCGTGGTCGCCTGGGGCGCCGGTGTGCCGGGTGTCGGGATCGCCGCCATCGCCCGCGTGGGTGCGCGCGTGCCCTTCGGATCGGTGCCGTGGCCGGAGGGCGCGCTCGGTGCCTGGCTGCTCGCGGTCCTCACCCTGGTGCTCGTGCTGACCGGTCCGCGGCTGGTGTGGCTGGCCCGGCTCCGCCCGTGGGTGGCGGTGGGCGTGGTGCTGGTGCTGCTGGCGTCGACGGTGACCACGACCCGGTTCGCGTGGCCGCCTCCTGGCTGGCGACTGGTCATGTGCGACATCGGTCAGGGCGACGGGTTGGTCCTTGCTTCGGGGGGTGGCCACGGGGTCCTGGTCGACACCGGACCGGATCCTCCGCTCATCCGGGAGTGCTTGTCACGCCTGGGGATTCACGTGCTGGATGCGGTGATCCTCACCCACTACCACGCCGACCACGTCGACGGTCTGCGTGGCGTCCTCGAGAGCGTCGATGTGCGCACGCTGCTCGTCGACCCGGTGCCGCTGCCGGACGACCGCTACCGCGAGGTCGTCGAGGTGGCGGCCGACCGTGGCATCGTGCCGGCACCGATCTACGCCGGCGACCACCTGGTCTACGGCGACGTGCAGGCCGAGGTGCTGTGGCCGCGACGACGCATCGAGGAGGACTCGGTGCCCAACAACAACAGCATCGTGTTGCTGGTGACCGTCGCCGGTCTGCGGGTGCTGATGCTGGCCGACGTCGAGGTGCCCTCGGCCCACCAGGTGCTCCTGGAGCTGCGGCAGCGACCGATCGACGAGGTCGTCGACGTCCTGAAGGTGGCCCACCACGGATCGGCCAAGCAGGACCAGACCCTGCTGAGCGAGCTACGGGCTCCGCTCGCACTCATCTCGGTGGGGCGGGACAACTCCTACGGGCACCCGGCGCCGTCGACGCTCAAGGCGCTGGCGCGTGGCGGCTACCGGGTGCTGCGCAGCGACCAGGACGGGGACGTGGCCGTACTCGGTTCAGGGGCCTCGCTGGAGGTGGCCCGGCGTGGGCCGTAGCGGCGACCGAGCCGGGGCTGGCGCGCGCCTCGGCCGTGCTGTGGTTGGGGCCGCGGGATCGGCCAGCCCCAAGGCGGCGGCCTGCTGACAGCGGCGGTGGCGTGGTCAGCTGGCGACGAAGGCGTCGGCGCTGGCCTGCAGCGCCTCGATGGTGGCCGCGACGGCGGGGACCTTCTGCAGGTCGGGGGTGGTCACGGCCACGACCTGACGGCGCGAGCCAGGAGTGCTCGTGCGGACGACCACCTCGTCACCGGCGGCGGTCTTGACGATGAGGTCGGGGACGAGGGCTACACCGAGGCCGGCGCCGACCAGGCCGATCTGGGCGACGTAGTCCTCGATCTCGAACGAGACCGTCGGCCGGAATCCCGCGTCGGCCGCCATGGACAGCAGGTGGATCCGGCAGCGCGGACAACCGGCGATCCACGGGTCGGTGGCCAGCTTGTCGAGCGGCACGACGGCCAGGTCCGCCATCGGGTGATCCTTCGCCAGGACGACCCGCACCTCGTCGGTGAGCAGCGGCACCGTGACCAGGCCCTCGAAGTCGGAGTCCTCGACCTCCGAGGCGCCGCCCTCGTAGCGGAAGGCGATGACCAGGTCGGTCTCACCGGCTCGCAGCGCCGCGAGGGCCTCGGGCGGCTCGGCCTCGGTGAAGGTCACCGACAGGTCCGGATGGTCGCGGTGGACGTTGGCGAGGGCGCGCGGCACCAAGGTGGCGGTGGCGCTGGGGAAGGAGGTCATCCGGACCCGACCGGCCCGCAGCCCGGCGATGGCGGCGACCTCCTCCTCGGCGGCGTCGAGCGCGGACAGGACCGAGACGGCGTGCCGCGCGAGCACCTGACCCGCCTCGGTCAGCCGCACCTGGCGACCCACCCGGTCGACCAGGACCGTGCCGGTGCGCTGCTCGAGCCGGCGCACCATCTGGGAGATCGCGGGCTGGGTGTAGCCCAGCGAGGCCGCGGCACCCGTGAAGGAGCCCTCGTCGGCGATGGCCTTCATGACCCGGAGCCCGGCTGCATCGATCATGGGCGCATTCTATAACACAGAGTTTGGGAGTTCCCTGGAATCCAAACGTGGCGTCATGCTTTGGCCTGGCAGGGTGGGAGCGTCGGCGCGGGGTAGGAGGGGTAGGAGGCGTCGTGGCCGGGGTGGCAATCGGGGCTGTGGCAACCAGGGATACTGGGTGCGTGACCACGCTCGACCACATCGCCCGGCTCGTCCACGACGGGGGAGTGTGCGTGCTGAGCGGTGCCGGGTTGTCGACGGAGTCGGGGATCCCCGACTATCGCGGTCCCGACGGGGAGCGGCGGGTGCAGCCGATGACCTACGGCGAGCTGCTCGCGTCCTCGGAGAACCGCCGACGCTACTGGGCCCGGGCCTTCGTCGGGTGGGAACGCTTCGACGCCGCCCGGCCGAACGCCGGCCACCGGGCTGTGGCCGCGCTGCAGCGGGCGGGCTACGTCGGTCCGGTGATCACGCAGAACGTCGACGGGCTGCACCAGCAGGCCGGGGCCCGGGACGTCGTCGAGCTGCACGGCACGCTGTCCGTCGTGCGCTGCCTCGTGTGCGACGACCGCACGTCGCGCGAGGAGATCCAGCGCAGGCTGCGCGAGGCCAACCCCGACTACCACGTCACCTCCGACGAGATCCGCCCCGACGGTGACATCGCGCTGACGGACGCGGAGGTCAGCGCGTTCCACCTGGCGCGGTGCGTCGTGTGTGGCTCCGACCAGCTCAAGCCCGACGTGGTCTTCTTCGGCGAGTCCGTCCCGAAACAGACTGTGGAGCAATGTTTCTCGCTCGTAGAGTCCGCCTCCGCGCTGCTCGTGCTCGGCTCGTCGCTGAAGGTGATGAGTGGCTACCGGTTCGTCCGCCGGGCGCACAAGCTGCAGATCCCGGTGGCGATCATCACGCGGGGTCCGACCCGCGGTGACGCCGAGGCGACCTGGCAGCTGAGCGCGTCCCTCGGACCGACCCTCGCCCGTCTCACCGATCTGCTCGGTGTCGACGACGACCTCGGTGAGGTCGTGGACCTCTCGGCGCCGGTGGGCCTACCGCTCGGGCTGACCTGAGAGGCCGAACTGGCTTCTCGTGAGCCGGTCGAACACGCGGTCCGGGAGCGTGCGCCCGATGACCATCGCCATGCGGGAGCCGCGCCCGATCGGGTAGCGCGTCCGCGGGCTTTTGGTCGTCGCCGCGTGCACGATCGCCGCGGCGGCGTCGGTCACCGAGGTCGTCATCGGTGAGGCCGCCGAACGGCGGTGATAGTCCGCCACCGCACCCCCATCGCCCGCGTAGACCGTCCCCGACGTCACGCTCGCGAGGCGCGCCAGCGCCTGGTCGTGCCACGGGGTCTCCACGACCCCGGGCTGCACGACGACGACCTCGATCCCGAACGGCGCCACCTCCAGCCGAAGCGCGTCCGAGACCGCCTCCAGCGCAGCCTTGCTCGCGTGATACCACCCCGCCATGGGGGAGGAGAACGCCGCGGCCACCGACGACACGAGGACGATCCGCCCACCGCCACGCTGCCGCAGATCGGGCAGCAAGAGACGGATCAGCTCCATCGGGCCGATCAGGTTCACCTGCAGCTGGGCCTGCGCCTCGTCCGCCGCCGTGAGCTCGAGGGGCGCGAAGTCTCCGACCCCCGCGCAGGCGACCACGAGGTCTACGCCGCCGTGGTCGTGGACCCGCTGGGCACAGCGTTTGATCGAGTCCTCGTCGGTGAGATCGAGAGCCAGCGCAGTTGCGCCACAAGGGATCTCCTCGGTCCGGCGGGCTGCCCCGACGACTCGCCATCCGTCCGCCACAAGCTGCTCGGCGACGGCCCGCCCGATGCCTGAGGAGGCGCCGGTGACGAGCGCGGTGCGCCGGCGCGCAGCTGGCTCGGGTGGCAGCGGGATCGATGCAGGAGGCGTGGCGGACATGGTCGATCCAATCTGTGAATGACGTTCGCGATTAATCGGCACGCTACTGTGAACGCCATGAGCAGTCAAGCGGACCCCCTCGCCGTCCGACAGCTGTGGGGTCTGGCCGAGACACCGGGGCGTGGGCCCCGGGCGCGCTTCGACGTGCACGAGATCGCCCGCGCCGCCGTGGCGATGGCCGATCGGTCGGGCACCTCCGACGTGACCCTCGCGGCGGTCGCCGGGAGTCTGGGGCTCGCGACGACGGCGCTCTATCGGTACGTCGACAGCAAGGAGACCTTGGTCGAGCTGATGATCGACGCGGCGTTGGGGGAGGCGCCCGCGGTCGGTTCGGTGACCGGCTGGGTCGACGCGCTGTGGGCCTGCTACCAGGAGCACTCGTGGCTCGCCCAGGTGCCGTTGACGCGAGCACCCCGGTGCCCCAACGCCATTGACTGGATGAGCGGCCTCGTCGCCGCGCTGGCGTCGGACGGTCACGTCGACCCGGTGGCGACCGCCCTGACGCTCGACGTGCTGGTGCGTGGCTACGCGGTGCTCGACGTGGTGGCGTCCACCGAGGAGCCACCCTCCCCGGAGATCATGGCCGAGATCGCGCGTCGACACCCCGTGCTCGCCGAGGGGCCGTCCCGCCCGGGCAGTGTCCGGTCGATGTTGGACGTCGCGGTGCGCGCAGTGCTGACGTCCACGCCACCCGCGGACGCTCGGACCTGAGTTCGCCTCCGCACACGTGAGGCCCGGACAGGGGGCCACGACACTGACGAAAGCGTGGCTGCAGCAGAGAATTCGCGGTCCGCGGTGACATAGCCTGCCTCTCGTGACCGACCAGCCGAAGCGTCAGAGCACAACGCCCAGCCGTCGCGAGGCGCGGGCCGGGGCGCGGGCGGTGACGGCTCAGATCGCCGCAGGCAAGGGCCAGCGCCCGGGGGTCGACCTCGGTCGAGATCTCGAGGTGCCGTTCGCGGACCGCCACGGTGCGGGTCTGTGCCTGTCAGGTGGCGGATTCCGTGCCGCGCTGTTCCACCTGGGTGCCTGTCGCCGGCTGGACGAGCTGGGCATTCTCGGGACGCTGCGCACCGTCAGTGGCGCGTCCGGCGGCGCGATCGTCGCGAATCTGCTTGAGCACCCGGACCTTAGGTGGCCGCACGAGCATCCCGAGCTCACTCGGGTCGGTGGCCTCGAGGAGCTGGTCGCCGCCCCGCTGCGCGAGCTCGCCTCGCACAACATCCGCACCCCGGCCATCCTCTCGCGACTGCTACCCACCCGCTGGTTCGTCCTCGACGGCGGGGTCCGCGCCCTGGCCGATCAGCTGGCGAAACACATCCCGTGGTGGTCGACCCCGTTGCGAGACATCGGGATCGGCGGACCGGGCAGCGTCACCGGTGCGACCGAGATCGGCTACGGCATCGACTGGCGGTTCTACGACCCGACGTCGATGCAACCGCAGGGATGGCTGGGCGACTACCGCCTCGGGTTCGCCCCACCCCCGCCCGCCTGGCGGATCGCCGACAGCGTGGCCACGTCCTGCGCCTTCCCGCCGGTCTTTGCCCCCAGGCGACTCGACGGGGCCAGCCTCGGACTCTCCGGTGGGACACCGGGACTCGAGAGCTCTGCGGCTCGCGAGGACGTGCTGCGCACGATCGAGCTGAGCGACGGAGGGGTCTACGACCAGCTGGCGCTGGAGCCCGTGTGGAAGGACCATCGCACGGTGCTGGTCTCCGACGGAGGCGCGGTGTTCCGGGCACGCACGACCTACACGCCCTTCGGCCGGGCGCTGCGAATCCTCAACATCGCCACCGACGGTGGCACGTCGGTGCGGGTGCGGTGGCTGCACGCCAGCATGGCCGCGCACGAGGTCGAGGGCGCGACGTGGGCGCTGGACACCGTTGTGCCGCAAGGCTATCCGCCTGCCGTTGCGGAGATGATCGGTCGCGTCCGGACCGACCTGGACTCGTTCAGCGAGGGGGAGCGGGCGATCGTCGAGCGTCACGGCTACCTCGTCGCCGAGCAGTCGATCCGCGAGCACGCGCCGCACCTCGTCGTGCACGACGCACCCCTGGCACCGCCGTTCGACGAGTGGGCCGACCCCGCGAAAGCGCTACGCGTACTGCAGAGCTCGGCCCGTCGCACCCTGTGGGGGCGTTGGTAGGGCGCGGCCCCTGGTCCGAGGGGACCGGAGCCGCGCCCTGAGGTCAGCGGCGGGCCGTCAGAGACGCCGCAGGACCGCCGTGACCTTGCCGAGGATCGTCGCGTGGTCGCCGTCGATCGGGTCGTAGGCATCGTTGTGGGGGAGCAGCCACAGCTTGCCCTCGCGCCGCTTGTAGGTCTTGACGGTCGCCTCGTTGTCGAGCATCGCCGCGACGATGTCGCCGTTGTCGGCGTCGGGCTGCTGGCGCACGACCACCCAGTCGCCGTCGCAGATGGCCGCGTCGATCATCGAGTCGCCGCTCACCTTCAGCAGGAACAGTGACCCGTCGCCGACGATCTGGCGCGGCAGCGGGAAGACGTCCTCGACGACCTCCTCGGCGGTGATCGGGATGCCTGCCGCGATCCGACCGAGCACGGGGACGTACTCGGCCTCGGGCCGCTCGTTGCCGATGTCGGTGACGTCGACCGAGGAGTCGACCTCGGCGTGGAACGCCTCCGGTGCCCAGTCGGGGCTCACGACCTCGATCGCCCGGGGGCGGTTGGGGTCGCGGCGGAGGTAGCCCTTGCGCTCGAGCGTGGACAGCTGGTGCGACACCGAGCTGACCGACTTGAGCCCGACGAGGTCGCCGATCTCGCGGATGCTCGGCGGGTAGCCCCGGCGCTCCACCGTGTTGCGGATGACCGACAGGATCTTGCGCTGGCGCATGGTCAGGATCTTGTTGCGGTCAGGCCGGTCCGGGAACTCCGTGACGTCACCCATGAGCTGCTCCTTGCTCGTCGTCGGCGGGCCTCCAAAGGACCGACAGGGGGGGGTCTGTCAGAGGTGCCTGCTTCACTTCAGATCGTGGCACCGATCGTATCGAGTCGAACAGCGGTTTGAAACAACCGTTCGAGTCGTGTCTTGACTTCGGCCCGTCGGCTGCTACTTTCGTACAAGCGATCTATCGAAAAGGTGTGCGAGCGATCGCTCGCACGCCGTCGCAAGGAGGACCTCATGAGTGCAGCACTTGCTTGGCACGGCACGTCGCCCGCCGCGGAGCCGGCATGCGCGCCCGCCCGTCCGCAGCTGCGGCTCGTGCCCACCGGCGCCGACGTGGCCGCCACGCCGAGGCGGGTGGCCCGTCGGGTCCGCCTCGCGCTGACGCTGACCGTCGCCGCCGCCCTCGCCATCACGGCGCTGATCCTCGCGCAGGCGCTCTCCGCGCCCGCTGCGGGGCCGACCGAGGTGCTGACCGTCGAGTCGGGGCAGACGCTCTCCGAGATCGCGGCGGTCAAGCTCCCGGAGCTCCCGGTGCGCGAGGGGGTCGTCGCCATCCAGCGCGCCAACCACCTCGGCACCGACGCGATCACCGCCGGTCAGACCTTGGTCATCCCCGCGCGCTGACGCCCGGCCGGCCGCCTGTCCCGACTGACGGTCGAGCGGTCGTGCGCCGCGTCGTCAGACGCCGCATGCTCAGCTGCCCGTGGTCAGGCGCCGGTGCCGGCGATCAGCTCGTTGCGGCTGAGCTTGACGGTGATGTCCTCGGCCGGTCCGACGATGTCCGCCGTGCCGGGGACCTCGTTCCACTCGCCGCCCGCGACGGAGAAGTCCGCGCTGTAGGTGACCTCGATATGCGAGGCGTATCTCCCGGCCCTGGTGTAGGCGTGCTTGACGTCGCCGTCCGGGTAGGGCCCGCCGGCCGAGTCGGTCTCGATCGTCGTGCCGTCACCGAACACGTAGCGGTAGGTCACGACCTTCGGTCGGATCCGCACGTCGAAGCCGAGCATCGTGGCCGGGTCGATCTGGTCGATCTCGCCGGGCTCGAACCCGGCCTGCGGCCACTGCACCGCGTAGAACCCGGGCAGCGTGATCAGCGTCGTGTTGCCGGTGGGCTGGAAGACCAGCTCGGGCTTCGCGAACGGCATCCGATGGAACGCGTCCAGCACCATCGCCATGGTGAGCACCGGCCGCGGCGCCGCGACGGTGGCGCCCTGGGCGGCCGCCTGAGCCATGGCACCGGTGGGGTTGCAGCTCAGCCCGCGGTCCTGCCACGCCCCTGGCGTGCCGTTCGTCACCGGGCGGGCGAAGATGCGCGCCTGCGGGCCCAGCCCCGCTTGCGGGTCGTTGCCGGCGCACGCCTGCACCGCCCCCGCGCACATCCGGTCGCCGTCGCCCACCGCGTTCCCCGGGCAGTTGTAGACCCAGTCGAACTCCCACGTCACTGTGGGCGTGTTGGCTGCGGGTTTGGCGTTGGGGTTGGAGGCTGGCGTGCCCGTGGCGACGTCCTTCTGCGCCCGAGAGGGCGTCACGGGCGCGCTGACCGGGACTTTGATTCTCGCGCGCACATGTGACCCGTCCGCTACGGTCTTTGCGTTGAGGTCGATCAACCCGCAGCCCGAAGGCGCGCAAGTGGTCAAAGTGAGCGCAAGGGTGAGGGCGGTGCCGACAGCCATCACAGGCCCTTGATCAGGGCGACCCGCCAGCCCGAGCTCGGCGTCTCTGTCAGGGTGATCTCGCGCCGAATGCTAGACCGCTCAGTCACGTCGGACTGCTTTCCGCTGCTGTCGATCACCGCATTGGGGACCTGTGTCGCAAGCAGGATCACCGTTTGCCGCCCGGATCCATCGCGTGATCCTGCACTCGCCGACTGCACGATGACGGGAGCCTCGCGTGCATGCGCCGTCATTCCATGAAGCGCGACAGCAGTTGCTTCGAGCTCAGAGCACGACTTGCAGGTTGGCTCGCTGAGCGCCGCGATGGCGCCGACGGTCGGAGTCGTCCACGCCTTGTTGACGACGTCGAAGAAGTACCGCGTGAACGCCTCGGCTCCGGCGGGGGTGTGCGCCTTGGCGGCGGCGGGGATGCCGGCGATCGCTGCTGAGCTGGCAGCCGCCGACGCGGCCGGGTCGGGTGCCTTCGTCGTGCCGGTGCTGGTGCCGGTCGCGCCTCCCGGCGTGGTGGTCGAGGTGGCTGTCGTCGCGGTGCCTGTCGTCGGCGCACTGCTCGGTGCGCTGGTCGTGGGGGAGCCGCCCCCGCCGCTGGTGCAGGCGGACAGCGCCACGGTGAGGGCGGCCGCGGAGACGAGCATCGGGGATGACCTGCGCATACGCCGAGGCTAGCCGCCGCGGTGGTCCCGCAGGGCGCCTCGGGCAACTCTGTGGATAACTCTGGGGTCGGGGACCGATGGCCCACGCGCCTCCTGGCACGGCTGCCCCGCGCCACGGAACCTTGGGCGCAGAGAGTAGCGATGGGCTACACAGAGCGACACGTACGACGACACGCGCGGGTCCACGGGAGCTTCTGGCCTCTGACCTGGGGCGACGCAGCAGTCGGGCGACAGAGGTGAATCTTGGGGTCGACAGGGCATAGGATCGCTACATGTAGTGCTTACACTCGTGTAAGTCATCCACATGTAGTCCCCAGGGCGGGCGTGGTTACCCACACCTTGTCCACTGTCGATCCACAGCACCGTCCACAACCCGCAAGGAGGCGTCAGCCGTGCACTGCCCGTTCTGCCGTCACACGGACAGCCGTGTCATCGACTCCCGCGCCAACGACGACGGCACCGCGATCCGGCGCCGTCGGCAGTGCCCGGAGTGCGGTCGTCGCTTCACGACCGTCGAAAACGCCAGCCTGACGATCATCAAGCGGTCGGGGGCCACCGAGCCGTTCAGCCGCGACAAGATCGTGAGCGGCGTCCGGCGCGCCTGCCAGGGGCGCCCGGTGAGCGAGGACGACCTCGCCCTGCTCGCCCAGCGCGTCGAGGAGGCCCTGCGCCAGCAGGGGCAGGCCGAGGTGGAGGCGCACGAGATCGGGTTGGCCATCCTCGGTCCGCTCCGCGAGCTGGACGAGGTCGCCTACCTGCGCTTCGCGAGCGTCTACCAGGCCTTCGACTCGCTCGAGGACTTCGAGTCCGCGATCGCGGTGCTCCGCGCGGAGCGCGAGCCCGTGGGCACCGAGCCGGTCCCCAGCAAGACCCGCAGCAAGACCTGATCCGGGGGGTCTGTCAGACCCCACGGCCACACTGAGCCCTACCGCTCGTTCGGCGTCCCCGAGGCGCCCAGGCACGACCCGCAGGTGGCACGACCAGCACAGCGCACCACCAGCACCCAGCACCACCGGCACGACCACCATCAGCACCCAGCACGTCGACACGGAGGAAGAACCATGACCGAGACCGTCGGGGCACGCAGCAGCGCCCGCAAGGGCGCGCCCAAGGGCATCAAGATCGAGCGGATCTTCACCACCCCTGGTGTGCACCCCTACGACGAGGTGACCTGGGAGTCGCGCGACGTCGTCCAGACCAACTGGAAGACGGGCGAGACGATCTTCGAGCAGCGAGGTGTCGAGTTCCCCGACTTCTGGTCGCTGAACGCGTCGACCATCGTGACGACCAAGTACTTCCGTGGTGCTGTCGGCACCCCGCAGCGGGAGAAGGGGCTCAAGCAGCTCGTCGACCGGGTCGTGCTCACCTACACCAAGGCGGGCAAGGACAACGGCTACTTCGCGTCTGATGAGGACGCCGAGATCTTCGAGCACGAGCTGACCTACGCGCTGATCCACCAGGTCTTCAGCTTCAACTCCCCGGTGTGGTTCAACGTCGGCACGGCCAGCCCCCAGCAGGTGTCGGCGTGCTTCATCCTCTCCGTCGACGACTCGATGGACTCGATCCTCAACTGGTACAAGGAGGAGGGGTTCATCTTCAAGGGCGGCTCGGGCGCCGGCCTCAACCTCTCCCGCATCCGGTCCAGCAAGGAGCTGCTGTCCTCCGGCGGCACCGCTTCTGGCCCGGTCTCCTTCATGCGCGGCGCCGACGCGTCGGCCGGCACCATCAAGTCCGGTGGCGCGACCCGCCGGGCCGCCAAGATGGTCGTGCTCGACGTGGACCACCCCGACATCGAGGAGTTCGTGCAGACCAAGGCGCGCGAGGAGGACAAGATCCGCGCCCTGCGCGACGCCGGCTTCGACATGGACCTCGGCGGCCAGGACATCGTGTCCGTCCAGTACCAGAACGCCAACAACTCGGTCCGCGTCACAGACGAGTTCATGAAGGCCGTCGAGGACGGCACCGACTTCGGTCTGCGCGCTCGCATGACCGGCGAGGTCATCGAGAAGATCGATGCTCGGGGCCTGTTCACCAAGATCGCCAAGGCCGCGTGGGAGTGCGCCGACCCGGGCATCCAGTACGACGACACCATCAACGCCTGGCACACCAACCCCGAGACGGGTCGCATCACCGCGTCCAACCCCTGCTCGGAGTACATGTCGCTCGACAACTCCTCGTGCAACCTGGCGTCGCTCAACCTGCTGAAGTTCCTCAAGGACGACGACACCTTCGACGCCGCCACCTTCGAGAAGGTCGTCGAGCTCGTCATCACCGCGATGGACATCTCGATCTGCTTCGCGGACTTCCCGACGGAGTCGATCGGCGACACGACGCGCGACTACCGCCAGCTCGGGATCGGCTACGCCAACCTCGGTGCGCTGCTCATGGCCACCGGCCACGGCTACGACTCCGAGGGTGGCCGCAGCCTCGCCGCGTCCATCACCTCGCTGCTCACCGGTGCGTCCTACAAGCGCTCCGCCGAGCTCGCCGGGGTCGTCGGCCCCTACGCCGGCTACGCCCGCAACGCCGACGCCCACAAGGCGGTCATGCGCAAGCACAAGGCGGCCAACGGCGAGATCAAGACGCTCGACGCGATGGACAGCTCGATCCACGCCCTCGCCACCAAGGCCTGGGCCGACGTCGTCGAGCTCGGTGACAAGTTCGGCTACCGCAACGCGCAGGCCTCGGTGCTCGCACCCACCGGCACCATCGGCTTCATGATGGACTGCGACACGACCGGCATCGAGCCGGACTTCTCGCTGGTCAAGTTCAAGAAGCTGGTCGGCGGCGGCTCCATGCAGATCGTGAATCTCACGATCCCGCGGGCGCTGAAGAAGCTCGGCTACCAGCAGGAGCAGATCGAGGCGATCGTCGAGTACATCGCCGAGCACGGCCACGTGATCGACGCCCCCGGCCTCAAGCCGGAGCACTACGAGGTCTTCGACTGCGCCATGGGCGCGCGGGCGATCTCGCCCATGGGTCACGTGCGGATGATGGCTGCGGCCCAGCCGTTCCTCTCCGGTGCGATCTCCAAGACCGTCAACCTCCCCGAGACGGCCAGCGTCGAGGAGATCGAGGACGTCTACCTGCAGGGGTGGAAGCTCGGGCTCAAGGCCCTCGCCGTCTACCGCGACAACTGCAAGGTCGGGCAGCCGCTCTCCGACGCCAAGGCCAAGAAGGAGGCCGCGGTCGTCGAGGAGGCCGCACCCGTGGTGGAGAAGGTCATCGAGTTCCGCCCGGTGCGCAAGCGTCTGCCGAAGCGTCGCAGCTCGCAGACCACCTCGTTCACGGTCGGCGGGGCCGAGGGCTACCTGACCGCCGGGGCCTACCCCGACGGCGGGCTCGGTGAGCTGTTCCTGAAGTTCGGCAAGCAGGGCTCGACCCTCGCCGGCGTGATGGACGCCTTCTCGATCGCCGTCTCCGTGGGCCTGCAGTACGGCGTGCCGCTCGAGACCTACGTCGACAAGTTCACCAACCAGCGCTTCGAGCCGGCCGGTCTGACCGACGACCCGGATGTGCGGATGGCCCAGTCGATCATGGACTACGTCTTCCGCCGCCTGGCGCTGGACCACCTGGACTTCGACACCCGGTCGATGCTCGGCATCTACACCGCCGACGAGCGGGCTCGTCAGCTCGAGACCGGTTCGTACGAGCCGATCTCCGAGGAGTCCGAGGACGAGATCGAGGACGAGATCGAGTCGATGCAGCAGGGCGTCGGCACCTCGAGCAAGAAGCCCGAGGGGCCCCGCCACGACGCCGCCGTGAAGTCCGGCGCCGGCGCGGCCGACGCCCGGCAGGTCTCGGGTGAGATCCACTCGTCGGCCGAGCTCATGGAGAAGCTCCAGGGCATGGCCTCCGACGCGCCGATGTGCCTCACCTGCGGCACGAAGATGCGTCCGGCCGGCTCCTGCTACGTCTGCGAGGGCTGCGGCAGCACCTCCGGCTGCAGCTGATGCAAGTTCTCACTCGGATGTCACCGTAATGAGACACTGGTGTCACCTTTGTCGCACGGTTTTGTCACCACTGTCGCACGAGGTGTCACCAGTGTCCTCGCAGGTCAGGCGCGTCTGGACCGTGAGTGTCACCGTGTGAGAACAGGAGTGACAACGCGACGACGACTACCCTGACCGGGTCCTCTGCCCGGTCAGGGTTTCGTCGTCTCAAGTGGTGCGGGTTAGGTCGTGGTCGTGTCGTCCTTGTCCAGCATGAGGGAGTAGGTCGTGTCCGCCGACAGGGCCAGGCCGGCGCCCTCCGCGAGGGCGCCCCGGTTGGCGAGTGCTGCCATGTCGATCCGGTCCTGACGGGTCGCGCGCCGTTCGGTGAGCGTGCCCGCGTACGTGCGGTAGAGGACGCTCGCGGCGGAGCGGGACATGGAACGGTCCGCGTCATGGAGACGGGCAAGTTCGTTGAGGGCGTGGTCACCGTCAGGGTCGGTGCCGCGGGAGAGGGCGACGGCGTTGTTGTTGCCGTACACGATCGTGAACCCGAGCGGTGCGAACCGTGGCTCGAGGGCAGCGAGGTCGGCTTCGAGCTGCTCGGTCGTGTACCCGAGCACGATGCACAGGTGCTCAATGGGGACGGAACGCCGCGCTGTGGTGAGGACGCGGGCGAGGACGCTCACGCGCGCCTCGTCGGGAAGGTGCGTGGCGGGGTGTTCGGGGGTCGCATGGTCGGGGTCGTGGTCGAGCAGTTCGGACCAGGAGATGCCTGCGGCCGTGACGATTGCGTGGACGTTCTGGAACGGGGTTGACGGGTGGATGCCGTTGCCGATGATGACCTGCCGGAACGCGGACACGGACAGGCCAGCGGCGCGGGACGCCTCACGTTCGGACATGCCGCGTGCCCGGAGCGCGGCGGCGAGCGCGGTCCCGTTCGCGGGAATGGACGTGGGCACTACCGGGTCCTTTCCAGTGGGGTGACGGTCAGGCTCAGCGGCGACACCCGTCAGGTTCAGGTCTGAGCGCGTCCACCGGACCGCGTCGGCCACGTCACGGGACGGGCGGGGCAGGAACGGGTCGTCAGGCGCGGCTCCTTCGAGGAGGCGCAGGTGGCGTTGCGCGCGCAGGAACGGGGCCGCTTCGTCGGGCAGGTCCCACGCGTCCCGGCCCTTCCCTGTGAGAGTCCCGTCCGGGGTGATGTGCTTGATGCAGAGCCGGGACATGTTCGAGCCGTACTCCATGCCTGCGTCGTGCAGCAGGGTCGCGACCCCGACCCACGGTTCGGCGTACGCACGCAACGACCGGATCTCGCGGGTGTCGAGGCGGCGGTGCTCGTGTGAACGGACCGCGGCTAAGGCTTTGCTCGTGACCAGGTTCAGGTAGAGACCGTTCACGAACATCGCGGCCTGCATCGCCCGCACGACGGTGACGCACTCACCCGGCCCGGTCACTGGTTCGAGCAGGCCGGTGAGGACACGGGCTGCGGTGTCCGCGTCACCGGGCGGGTCTGCGGTCACGGTCGTGAACGTGGCCCGGTAGAGCCGGTCTACTGCCTCGAAGTCGGCCGGGGTGAGCGTGGCGCGGGCGCGGGCACGCCACACGTAGAACGCGGCCCGCGGCACGTGCACCGGGAGCGACCCGCAGGCTCGGCAGGGCACGGGGCCGTGTCACGGACGGTGAACGAGGCCAGGTCCGTGCCCGTCTGGATGGGCATGCCGTTCGCTTCGCACCAGTCCGCGAACCCGCCGTCTGCGGTGTCGTCGGACACGAGGATCAGGTCCGAGCCAGCAGCCTCCACCGCGTCAGCGACCGGGCCAACCCACTCGGGCACACCGATCATGTCGGCGTGCGCGAGGACGACGGTGTCTACGCGGTACCCGGCCAGCCATGACTCGATGAGCGCGAGCTCACGGCCCGCACCGGAGCGGGCGTTCGCGCCGCGCACGTCATGCCGTGCCCCGATCGCGGCGAGCACGTCCATGTGGAACGTGTACGGGCGGCGGTGCGGGCGGACGACGGACAGGACGACCCCGTCGTCCACGGTGCCCGCGTCTCGGATCGCGCGGGAATGATCCGCCGCGTCGACCCACAGGTACCTGCGAGTGGTCATGCGGGCCTCCGCGCCATGAGGATGCCGCGAGCCCACGCGAACCTGTCCCCGGACACGGGCACAGTCGGGTCGTCCGCGGCGAGGACACGGGCGGTGTGCGCCCACGTGCGGATCAGGCCACGGCACACGATCCGGTCGTGCGCGAACACGTCCACCGGGTCTGCCAGCGCGAACCCGGGTGGAGACGCCCGACGGCGGCGAGCAGGTCGTCACCGTCCAAGGGCGCGAACGACGCGGACGTGAGGACTCGCGACGCGAGCTGCGGGTACTGCGCGACCGCGGCCAGCACGTCTGACCCGACGACAGCGAGCGCGAACCCGGCGCGTGTCATCTCGTGGAGCCAGACGAGTTCCTTCATCGCTGACACCTGCGCGTTCTGCAGCTCGTCCACGACGAGGAGCCCGCCCCAGTCGGGCAGCGCGTCGCGGAGCAGGTTCCCGAGCTCGTACCGGGTGAGCCGACCGGACCGTTCTCCGGTGATCGCCTGGTGGGAGTGGCGGAGCACGTCCAACGGGGCGGGCCGGTCGGACATGGTGACGATCGCTGCGGGGCGGGACACCTGGTCGGCGGCGTACACGGCGCAGGTGGTCTTGCCCGTGCCGGGCGGCCCGTCGATCGCGACGATCGCGTTCTGGTCCGTCGCGTACCGGATCTTGGTGTACGCGTCCAGGAAGTGGGGCGTGACGGCAGGCTCGTTCTCCAGCACGGCGGAGAACGGGATCTGTGTCCGGTCGGTGACGGTCACGGGCGGTTCCTCTCGAGAGGCAGTTCGGGGAGCGGGGGTCAGTCGGGGAGCTCGTCGCGGTACAGGTCGAGGATTTCCTGCGGGAGGGCATGCGCGGGACCGGGTGTGGGGGCGGGAGACGTGCGCCGCTTGCGCCGGTCGAGCTTGATGACCTGTTCGGGCACGACCGGGGCGGTCGCGTCGTCGGAGTCAACGTCGTCGTGGCCGTCGGGGGTGTTGTGGGCGGCGGCGATCGCGTTGCCGGAGCGGGCACGCTGGTCGCGGGCGATCCGCAGCGACTCGTTCACCCGGTTCAACTCCTTCGAGTCGCGGGCGCGCTTGGCGAGGATGGCGTCGCGTTCGGACTTCGGGATGCTCTCGACGTTCCACGCGCGGGCGACGTGTCCTCCCGCCAAGTCGAACACCTCGATGAAGTCGCGGGACCGGGCCATGTGCCGGATGCGGTAGTCGGTGCCGACGTGCAGGTCCGTGGCGACGTACTGGCCGTTGTCGAAGTGAATGCCGTTCTTCGTCGCCCGGTACGTGTCCCGAGCGGTCGGCATCATCGCGGCGCGCAGCTCGACGGGCGCGATGAACCGTTGTTCGGTCGGGTCGGCGGCGTACGCCTCCAGGCGCGTCAACCCGCCGAGCTCCTTGACGGGGATGCCCGTGTTGATCTCGTCCACGACCTCTGTCAAGGCCATGTTCAGAGCAGCCCACGTCCACACCGTCGACGGGTCCGTGTCCTTCGGCAGGTTCGCGACGACGCGCCGCTTCCTGTCCTGTGTGGTGCCGACGTGCAGCGCACCGGGAGCGCGTCCGCTCAGGCGGGAGTTCACGAGCTGGATCGCGCGTTCGGCCTTCCCGTTCAACCAGGACGAGTAGGGCGGGATGGGGGAGACGACCCAGCCGAGCCTGTCCGCGGACGCGTGCGTGACCGCGGCGTAGTTCTCCGCCCCGTTGTCGAAGACGACCTGTTCAGGTATGCCACCGAGAGTCACGCCGTGGTAGTCGTGCTCTGCCGCGACCTCAGCGAGGGCGGCGGCGACGAGGTCGGCGTTGACCGGGGTCTTCCACAGGAACGCGTGGACGAGGCTGGTCGCGGCGTCCACGGCGACGGTCAGGTACGGGCGGATGACGGTGCGGGCGCGGTGGTCTGGCAGGACGCGCACGTCCGCGTGGGTGTGGTCGACGTGGAGGGAGTGGTTGCGGTGCGGGGACGTGGTGCGCAGGTACAGCCAGTTGCGGGCCATGCCGGGGAACCCTTCGAGCGCGCCGTACCTGCGGGCCGGGTCGACCCTGGCGAGGGCACGTGCGAACGTCGCGAACGAGCAGTCGATCTGCCCGTGCCGGGTGAGGTGCCGGTACGCCTCGCGGGCGGAGCGGGAGTCTGCGTACGCGAGCAGGTGCTCGGTCGTGATCTCGAACCTGGCGCGTCCGGGAGTGTCCGGGTTGCCGTTCGGAGGCGTGGTCGTGCTCTCGATGTCCACGATGACGCGCCGAGTGTCCTGGGCGGGGTCGGGGTCTGTCGCGAGCCAGCGGCGGATCGTGCGCGGGGTGACGCCGAGCCGGGTCGCGGTGTCGCGGACGTGCTGGTTGGAGACGTGTCCGTCAACGGCGAGGCGGCGCAACCGGGCGACCGTCGCGGCCCGGTCAGCGGAGGACGTAAGGGTCACTGAGGCTTCCTTCCTGTGAGGGCGGTCGGGGACAGGTGCGTGTCCCACAGGGGAGCGGTGCGACCGTCCGGTTCCATGAGCAGGGACGCGGCGGTGTTCCCCAGGGTGATGAGGCGGACGCCCGCGAACGCGAGGCCGTGCCGCTTGGTGCCTGCGGTCGTGTACCGGGCGAGCTGGGCGAGGATCGTGGGGTCGTGGGCCGTGTCTGCGGAGCGGTAGGTCTTCAGTTCGTCGTAGAACACGCCCACGACCGGGTGGTCCCAGGCGAGGTCAGCGCGTCCGTGCCCGGTGCTCACCTCCGCGCCTGCGAACACGGCTGTGCGGGGAAGGAAGACGCGGACGTACTGATGGACGAGACCGGACACGCGGACGCGAGCGACTGCGAGGCGTCCGTTCTCGCGGCCCACGACGTGCGCTGCGACGGCGTCGCGGATGAGTCCGGGCATGTCCTCGTCTGCCGTGGCGGGCACGGCGGCGGCGATGCGGGCGATCGCGGCGTGCGCCTGGGTTCCCTGCCGACGGGCGGTGGCGATGTGCCGGTCGTTCACCGTCGTTGTGGTGTGGGTGGCGGAGGTGAGGTCGAGCGGGCCGATGTCGTAGAGGGAGGTCACGAGCCCGCTCCCTCCCCCGGCCAGGGTCGGGTGGGGACGCAACTGTGCGTGGGGCAAGGCAAACCTCCAAGAGTGTCCGAGATATAGGACACTTTCCCGTCCGTGTGCACCCCGACGCAAGTCGACCCGGACGGGCCACCCCAACCCGCACGATCCGTACGCTGGTCCCTGTGGAACCACCCGCACGAGAGCGAAGACTCCCGGCACGCGCCGCCCCGAACGACGGCGTCGCGTGGCCCGATGAGCCGTGCCCGGACCCGGCCGCGGAGAAAGTCCGACAGCTCGCGCTCGCCCTCGCCCGCGAGATGTCCGCTCGCGGGTTGTCGGCCCGGGCCGTCGCAGCCCTCGCGGGGATTGGTGTCGGTACCGTCCAGGTCATCCAGCACGGGAACCGGTGGCCTGACACGCGCGCCGTCGCCCGCCTCGAGAACGCTCTCGACACGCCGCTCTGGCCCGCCCACGACCAGGACACGTCGACCCGACCGGGCGACTGACTTCCGCTGTCCGTTCATACCCGTCACCGCACCAGACCCCGTGGGCGGCACGATGGACGAGCATCGAACCCACGACGCGGACGCCGCCGCGAACATCGAAGTTGCGTCGAGAACACCCGGCGTGCCGCCTCGACCCGGCCCTGCGGCACAGGCCATCCTGGGGACGTGGACGCACACCACCCCGAGTACGTGCGCGGCTACCGCGACGGGCTAGCGGCAGCCGCCGCGACGCGCCACGCTCCGCCCCCGGCGCTACCGGCGACGTGCACCGACTGCATGGCCGTGAACCCCGACTGGGCCGAACCCGCGAAACAGGCCGGCGCACGGTGCCCCACCCACCAGGCGCAACGCCGGAAATGGCGCGACCGTGCCTACCGCCGCCGCACCACCCACGGCCCCGACACCCCCGCCGAGACCTACAAGCCCGAACCGTTGCCGCCGCCGCCCGAATGGGTGGGCGCCCGCTTCCTCACCCGAGAAACCCTCGCCACGCTCCTCGACCTGTCCCTCCGCGCCCGCGACGCCCGCGCCCGCCTCGCCCACGCCAACAGGCGCCGCGACGAGCCAGCGGCGGACCTCGCCCGGCGCGACCTGAACGACCTCGCCGACCAGGTCCTCGCCGTCACGCTCACGGAATGACCAGGCCCGGGCGTGCCCGGCCGATACCTGTCGGTGCCCGAACCTAGACTCACGGCCAGACCCAATCAGCAGCAGAAAGGACAGCGCCGTGCCCACGACGGATCAGTACCTGGCGGACCTCGCTTCCAACCTCGCTGGAGGCGACGCGACTGAGCACACTCACCGACCGGCGCTTCAGAACTGGCTGCAGTCGTTCGGCAGCGGGATCACAGCGACCAACGAGCCGAAGCAGTCGGAGAACAACGCCCCCGACTTCGACGTGAAGGCCAAGCGTAGACACGGGACACTCACGCTGGGAAAGATCGAGGCGAAGGACGTCGGCATCAGTCCAGGGCTCAAGGACATTGAGGCCGATTCCGAGCGGGAGATTCCTCGCACCAAGAATGGGCAGCAGCTCCGTCGTTACCGCAAGGCGTTCCCCAACCTTTTGCTGACCGACTATGTCGAGTTTCGCTGGTACCGGAACGGGGCGCTAAAACTGACCGCCTCACTCGGCCGAGTGGACGGAGACCATGTGGTTCTGACCCCGACGAGCAGGTCAGAGGTGGAGGCACTTGTCAAGGGGTTCTTGGCCGAGCCGCCGGAGCGAATCTCGACTGCTCCTGCGCTTGCGCGTCGAATGGCCGCCATCGCGGCCGTCATCCACGACGTGATCCAGCATTCGTTCGCGAGCGCCACCGCTTCGGACACCACGACTGGGTTGCTGACGGCGTTCAGGGACACGCTCGTGCCAGACCTGACCGAGGATCAGTTCGCGGACATGCTCGCTCAGACCATCGCCTACGGTTTGTTCGCTGCTCGAGTCCAGCACGACGGGCAGACGGCTTTCACGAGAGAGAAGGCCGCAGCGTTCATCCCCAAGACGAACCCATTTCTTCGCGGATTGTTTGCGCACGTCAGCGGCCCGACCCTCTCTGACGAGCCATACGCCGGAACGGTGGATGACCTCGCACAACTCCTCCACGACGCCGACATCGATAAGGTCCTAGCCAACTTCGGGGCCGACAAGCGTGACCCCATCGTGCACTTTTATGAGACGTTCCTCTCGGTGTACAACCCGACCCTGCGCGACATCCGGGGCGTCTACTACACGCCCCTGCCTATGGTTGAGTTCATCCTTGATTCTGTGGATCATGTGCTGCGCTCAACGTTCGCGCTGCCGGGAGGCGTCGCGGACACGAACCAGACCGACGACGGGCAGCACCGCGTCCTTCTCCTTGACCCTGCGACGGGGACCGGAACCTTCCTCTACGCCGCAGTGGGTCGTATCAGGCAGCAGTTCATTGACCAGGGCCGTGGCGCGCTCTGGTCGGCGTACGTCTCAGAGCACCTGCTCCCGCGGCTGTTCGGCTTTGAGCTCATGGTCGCCCCGTATGCGGTCGCCCACCTCAAGCTCGCCCTTCAACTGGCAGGCATGGACATGCCCGCTGACGATCGCGAGGACATCGCGTATGACTTCGAGAAGGACGAACGAGTCGGCGTGTACCTTACTAACGCGCTCGACCCTGGCGAGGCTCACTCGACTCTTCCTCTGGGTAAGTTCATCTCTGACGAGGCTAACGCTGCGTCATCGGTGAAGACCGACAAGCCGATCATGGTCGTCATGGGTAATCCGCCTTATCAGGGGCAGTCTGCCAACGCGTCCACCCGTCGAGAGGTGGCTCGGAAGGTCAAGGGGAAGACTCAGTACCGCACAGTGAGGACCGCCATCGGCGAACTCATTGAGACCTACAAGTCCATCCGGGGCGTGCCCTTGGGTGAGGGGAACCCCAAATGGCTTCAGGACGATTACGTGAAGTTCATCCGACTTGGGCAGTCACGGATCGAGCAGACGGGAAACGGTGTCCTCGCCTACGTGACCAACCACACCTACCTGGACGCGCCCACGTTCCGCGGGATGAGGCACTCCCTGTTGGAGACGTTCGATGAGATCTACGTGCTAGATCTGCACGGTTCCGCCCGTCGACGGGAGAAGAACCCGGACGGTGGCGTGGACGAGAACGTCTTTGACCAAATCATGCAAGGCGTGGTGGTCGCCGTATTCGTCAAGTCAACCGACTCCACCGAGCCCGCCACCGTCCACTACGCCGACCTGTGGGGCTCCAGATCAGCTAAGTACGAGTGGCTCGACTCGAACCACGTCGGCACCGTCACCTGGCAGGATTTCGTGCCGGCCGCACCCTTCTTCTCGTTCCGGCCCCAAGACGCGAGCATTCGCGAAGAATGGGAAGCCTGTGTGTCCCTGACTGATGTGTTCCCCACCTACGCCACAGGCATCGTCACGCACCGCGACGAGTTCGCTACCGACACCCGCCGCGAACGTGTCCTGGCTAGGCTCCGGGAGTTCTGCGATCCGACCAAGACGGACGCCCAGGTCCGAGCACGGTTCTTCGGCACCAAGTCTCGGACCACTCCGGCAGGTATCACCTACCCCGCAGGCGACAACCGTGACTGGAATATGAAGACCAAGCGCGCCTCCCTCATGGCCGATGGCAAGCGAGAGGACAGCATCAAGCCTTACGCGCACAGGCCGTTCGACACTCGATGGGTGATGTACCACAAGGATGCCATCGACGCGCTCAAGTTCGACGTGATGCGCCACATGCTCGCGGGTGGGAACCTGGGGTTCATCTCGGCACGCAGTAACAAGTCGCCCACGCAAGACCAGTTCTTCGTGACCGATCAGATGAGCGAGGTCAAACTCGGTGAAGCCACCACGGGTTCTGTCCTGTTCCCCTTGTGGCTACACCCAGACGAGGGCAAACCAGCTTCTGCGCAAGGGCAGGATCAGTTGTTCGCCGCTCAGGGCCAGCAGGCCGTGGTCGGGAACATAGGGGAGAAGATCAAGGATCGAATCCTCTCCGCGCTCGGTCTCGCATACGTGGACGAGGATCGGGGCGACCTGAAAGCTACGGTCGGTGCTCGTGACATCTTCGACTACGCCTACGCAGTCGTGCACTCCCCCTCATACCGACTGCGCTACGCGGACTTCCTTCGTAGTGATTACCCCCGCATCCCCATCGTCACGGACCTCGACGCGTTCCGCGAGCTCGTTAGGTTCGGGCAGACGCTCGTTGAGCTCCACACGCTAAACGGTCAACCCAACGTCGCCGGGAGTACACCCACCCTCACGAAGGGCACGAACAAGATCGACGCGATCCCTGTGTCACAGAGGTGGGAGGCAACGGGCGACGGACATGGGCGGCTGCGGCTCAACACCGACGGGGGCAAGAAGGGCGGCGCGCAAACTATTGACGACGTGCCAGAGCGCGTCTGGGCGCATCACGTCGGTGGGCATCGAGTTCTGCAGAAGTGGATGGAAGCACGCGCTGGTGACACTCTGTCCCACAGCGAGCTCACCCATCTCCTCGACGTGCTCAATGCCATCGCCGCCACCCATGAGGTCGTGGACCAGATCGATGAACGCTTTGCGGACTGGCCTATTGCCTGACCCAGGGAAGCACGCAGCGAATGTCCCTTGTCCGCGCCGTCAATCCCTAGTCCTCGAGCGGGCAGGCGTGGTGATCGAAGTTGACGGTCACGCCTCCCGCGTCACGGTAGGCGCGGAGGGCGGCGCACCAGGTGTCGTCGCTCGCGTTGTCGTGGAGCCGGAGCCATTCCATGAGGTACCCGTGCTCGGTGACCGGGACGACCACGCGCCCGAAGTAGTCGAAGTCGTAGATGACCACGTCCTCGAAGACCGTCGTCCGGGATGGGGTGGCGGCACAGACCGGGCATTCCGTCCAGTGGGACTCCGACTCGTCGGGCCACCTGACGGTCACAACGGTGTGCGGCTGCTCGATCCCGCCTGTGACGGGCGGAACGATGGGATAGAGCGCGTACTCCGCTAGCGGGTCCTCCCAGTGCGCGCTGTCCGCGGGCGCGTCGTCGCGCTGATCATCGTCGCCGCCCGTGCTGTGGCGGTCACGCCTATCCTGGGCGGTCACCCGCGACCCCCACGCCGGCCGCGCCGCGTGGTGCGGGCTGCGTGCTCACGGAGAGTGAGCCACGCGTGCTGGGCACGCCAGACGGCGTTGTAGAGGTTCCACGGCGCGTCTGGGTATGGACGCCAGGACTGGCCGACGCGGGCCGTCCACGCAGGGATACGGGCGCAACACGCGTGGGCGCACGTGGGCGCGGGGCAGGGCAGATCGGGTGCGGGGTGGGGCACGACAGTCACCTCTCGGGTGTCAGGGGCGGCCCCGACCGGGGCTACCTTCGTCGCGCGTTCACGTCTCGCAACGTAGCCCGTCCTGAACGGGGGCGACAAGCCGCTGGCACGCATTCGCGTGACACGCGGGCCGCCCGCGCCCGGATCGGACCTGCCTCCGCGCGTCAGTCCGCCCGCTTTGTCCGGCCGTCAGAAAGAAGCGGGTGCCGTTGCTGAGCGTGGCCCGTTACGGTACTGGCCGGTGGCGCGAGCTGGCCGTGTCCCGGCGAGCGGAGCACTATGTCAGTGGTGCCCGTTACGGTCCTGAACCAAGTAGCACCACCAGGAAGGGCGGCGGACATGGCAATGAGCGCCAGCGAATACAACCGACGGATGAGGGAGGCGGCCCGGAGGGCTGAGCGCGAGCTGCAGCGGGAAGTCGACCGCGTGAACCGCGCCAACAAGAAGGCCGTGGACGACTACAACCGGAAGGCAGCCGAGCACAACCGGCGCGAGGCTGACCGGGTCAACAGGGAGAACAAGAAGGCAGTGGACGACTACAACAGGCGAGTCGCCCAGCACAACCGGGCGGCCGACCGGCACAACCAGAAGGTCGTGGACGAGATCAACCGCCGTCTCGCGACCGCCCCCGCGACCAGAACCGTCACCTACCAACCCGTCGAACGCGAACTGGTCGAACGCGTCCACGGCGCCATCGACTTTGACGACGGCCGCGAGTACGACGTGTTCCTCAGCTACGCCCGCATCGACGGGGAGGACACCGCCAAAGCACTCGCAACAGCCCTCGAAGCGCGAGGCGTGAACGTGTGGTTCGACACTGTCGCAATCCAGCCCGGAAAGTCACAGTCCCTGCAGATGGACGCCGGACTCCGAAAGGCCCGCGCCGGGATCGCCGTACTCACCGCTGCGTACGTGGCCGGCAGGTTCTGGACCCAACGCGAGCTCGGCGCACTCCTGAACAAGCCCACCCTCATCCCCGTCCTGCACGGCGTCACGTTTGATGACGTGAAGGAGTACTCGGGCATCCTGCCCGACCTGGCAGGGTTCACCACCGACCAGGACGACATAGACACCATCGCGGACAAGATCGCCCCCGCCGTCGCCCGGCACGCCTCCCCGTGACAGGGCCACCAGCCCGCGTGTCCGTCCGGCCGCTCGTGTCCGGGTGGTGACCTGCTGGTGAGAACAGGAACGACAACAGGATGAGAACTTGCAGCTGAGTCAGCCAGCCCTGACGTGCCAACGTCCAGCGCCCCGTCCCTCGATCGAGGGGCGGGGCGCTGTGGTTGGCGGGGGAGGAGGGGACTACGACGCCGACTGCGAGCCGGACTCCGGTACGTCGTCAGCGATGATGATCTCGACCTCGGCGGTGCTGAACTGATCCAGGACCTGCGGGTCCGCCGACGAGTCCGTCACCAGGGTCCACCGGGCCGGCATCTGGGCCCACGCGTGGAAGGCGGCGCGGCCGACCTTCTCGCCGTGGGCCAGCACGTAGACCTGGTCGGCGCGCGACATCATCAGCTCCTTCAGCCGGGTCTGCTGCAGGTCGGCCTCGCAGATGCCGCGGCCAGGGACGACTCCGTCGGTGCCCATGAAGGCGCGGTCGCAGCTGACCCTGGTGAGGGCGATCTCGGCGAGTGGGCCGATGAAGGCCTGCGACATCGGCCGCAACCGGCCGCCCAGCGCGAGGACCTCGACGCCGGGGGAGTCGAGCAGCAGCTCTACGGCTGTCATGCCCGCGCTGACGACGGTGAGGTCCTCGTGCTCCTGGAGCTGGCCGGCCAGCGCACCGGTCGTCGACCCGGCGTCGAGCAGGATCACCTCACCGGGGACGATCTGCTGGCGGCACCAGGTGGCGATGGCCCGCTTGGCGGCGTAGGCCTCGCCCATGCGCTGGCGCAGCGAGGCCTCGGGGTGCGCGTTGAGGCCCATCGCGCCGCCGTAGGTCCGGGCGATCCGTCCTTGCCCGGTGAGCTTGGCGAGGTCGCGGCGGATGGTGGATGCGGTGACGCCGAAGCGCTCAGAGAGCTGCTCGACGCTCGCGAGACCCGACGTGGAGGCGAGGTGCACGATCTCCGCCCGGCGCAGGCGCGCCTTGCTCCCACGGGCGCGGGCCTCGTCCCGAGTCTGCTCCTTCGTCACACCGCGACCCTAGCCCAGCGCACCTGCCGCAGGGGCTGACACCTCGTCCTTCGGGCTGGGGGCCATCTCGCAGGCCAGGCGCAGGGCCTCGATCATCGAACCCTCGTCCACCACACCGGTGCCCGCGATGTCGAAGGCGGTGCCGTGGTCGACCGAGGTGCGGATGACGGGCAGCCCGACAGTGATGTTGACGCCCGCCTCGAGGCCGAGCACCTTGACGGGCCCGTGCCCCTGGTCGTGGTACATCGCGACGACCAGGTCGTAGTCACCTCGCCCGCCGAGGAAGAACAGGGTGTCGGCCGGCAGCGCGCCGTCGACGTTGATGCCAGCAGCTCGACACACCTCCACGGCGGGGTTGATCTTCTCCTCCTCCTCGCCGTACCCGAAGAGGCCGTTCTCGCCGGCGTGCGGGTTGATGCCGCACACCCCGATCCGTGGCTTCGGGACCCCGGCTGCCACGAGAGCGTCGTGACCGCGCCGGATCACCCGCTCCACCAGCTGGGGCTCGATCTTGCGCACCGCGTCGATGAGACCGATGTGCGTGGTGACGTGGATGACCTTGATCCGAGGCGTCGACAGCATCATCGACACCTCGGGCGTCTTGGTGAGATCGGCCAGCAGCTCGGTGTGCCCCGGGTACTTGTGTCCGCCGAGGTGGAGGGCGGCTTTGTTGAGCGGCGCCGTGCAGATCGCCTGCACCCGTCCGGCCACCGCCAGCTCGGCCGCCTTGGCGATGTAGTGGTAGGCGGCGTCACCGGCGACCGCCGAGAGCTCGCCCCACGCCAGGTCGTCCGGGAGGAGATCGAGGTCGAGGACGGAGATCGTGGCCGGGTCCGCCACCGCGTCCTCGGGCTCGGCCACCGGCACCAGCGACAGCGTCGAGCCGACGATCTCGGCCGCCTGCTGCAGGCGGCGCAGGTCGCCGATGACGACGTAGCGGCCCCGCTCGTGGACGACGGGGTCGGCCATGGCCTTGACGATCACTTCCGGGCCGACGCCGGCGCCGTCACCCATCGTGATGGCGATCAGCGGCAGGTTCTCAGACATGGGACTCCTTCGAGGGACGGACTGCGTCGAGGACCTCGACGAGGTTGGTGAGCGACCCGAAGCTGCCGGGTCGGGTGATGACGATGCGCCCCGTATCGGGGTCGACCGACACTGCGGTCCCGTGGCCGATCTGGCCGACCGGCTCCAACGTGGTGACGCCGATGAGGTCGAGGACCCGGCGAGCGGTCTCGCCGCCGGACAGGAACAGCGCGTCGGCCTCAGCGGCCGCCATCTGCACGGCGGAGGCGAGGGCGCGGGCGATGAGAGGCGACTGGCTCGGGATCACCTCGGCGGCAGGGTCGAGCTGGACGACCGTCACGCCCACGGCGGGGTCGATGGGAGCACGATCACCGTGCAGCGCGGCGGTCCGTAGGAGCTCGGTGGGGTCGAGATGGATGATGCGGTCCGCGCGTGGGCGCAGCTGCTCGATCTGGGCCCGTGCCGCTCTCGAGGAGGACCCGATGACGTAGAGAAGAGAGCTCGCTTGAGGGAGCGGATGCTGTTGTGCCGGTGCCTGATTCGGTAGAACGCTGTCACCCACCGCAGCGACCAGAGCGGCGGATCCGACGAGCAGGGGCTGCTCGTCCACCGAGAGAGCGATCGTCGCCAGGCGTCTGAGGTCGTCGCCGGAGGCGGCATCGCCGATCGCGACCGCACCGCTCTGCCAGGCGGTGCGCAGACGTCCAGCCGCATCCGCTGCGTGGGGATCCACGACGACGCACTCGTGCTCGAACAGGTCGGCGACCGACGCGGGGGGTGTGGTGGACTCGCCCGACCACAGGTCGGTCTCGCCGAGCCTGAGCTCGCCGACGTAGGGGACCCCACCACGCACGGTGCGACCGAGCGCCGGCAAGCTGGGAGCGACGAGGATCGGCCGGTCGAGCAGCCGACCGACCGCTACCGCCTCGACAGCGAGGTTCCCGCGTAGGAGTGAGTCGCACTTCTTGACCAGGACTGGCACATCGCCCAGGGCCTCGGCAGCCTCGCGAACCGCGGCGGCGGCGGCGGGCCTCAGGCCGCGACTGTCGGTGTCGACGCACACGACCTCGGTGGCGGGGCCGTGCGAGGCTCCGGCGCCCAACCGGATCTGAGTGCGTGTTTCGCGCATTCCGAGCGCCGCGACGGACTCGCTGGCGCCACTGAGGTCGTCGGCCATGATGCCGAGCACGGTCGTCATTCCTCCGCCCCCCCTACGCCTGAAGTGTTGTGCAAGAAGGTTGCTGGGGTAAGTACACGGCCCGTGCGGGCGCCCTGTCAAGGGTGCATCGCTCGCAAGGGGCCGATCCGTGATTCATAGGTTGCGCATCAGGTCTTGCGCGAATCGCGCAGTGCATGTCAGGCTGGCCGACGAGCGACGCCGACGTCGCACCTTCCGCTCATCGAGGAGCCGACATGGCACATGAAGTCTCCGGCGACCGCACCTCCGTCCGGGCCGCCACCCCCTCGCGTCGAACCATCCTCCAGCTGGCCGGCTTCCTCGGCGCCGGGGCCTTCGGCGGACCCCTGCTGTCCGCCTGTGCGGGTCCGACGGGACAGTCCAGCGCAGTCACCGGGGGAGGAGAGGGCGGTTCGCTCTCCATCGTCCTCAACCGAAACCTGGTGAGCCTGGACAACAAGCTGAACCAGTACGACGCTGCTGTCACCGTGCAACGCGCCGTCCGCGAGGCGCTGACGAGGATCGGCGACGACCTCACACCGCAGCTGGTGCTGGCCGAGTCGTTCGAGGCCACGTCGCCGACGGTGTGGACCGTCAAGCTGCGCAACGACATCCACTACAGCGACAACTCCAAGGTCACGGTGGAGGATGTCGAGACGGCGCTCAAGTACTACTTCCAGGTGAAGGCCGGGTACGTCGCGTCGCAGTTCCCCGAGCAGCCGGCGTTCGCCAAGATCGACGACCGTACGTTCACGTTGACGACCAAGAAGCCGGTCGTGTCGTTGATGAGCCTGATGTCCAACATCCTCATCACGCCGGCCAAGGCCAACAAGCCCGAGGAGCTGCAGGGTGGCATCGGGAGCGGGCCGTTCGTGATCGCGAAGTCGGACTCGGGCACCGGCAGCTACACGCTGACGCGCAACGACAACTACTGGGGCGAGCTCGCCCACCTGCAGCAGGTCAACGTCTCTTACCAGGAGGAAGAGGGTGGCCGCGTCGTCGCCCTCACGTCCGGTCAGGCCGACGTCATCGACACGATCACGCCGGAGTCCGCGGCCAAGCTCAAGACCGACCCCAAGGTCGATGTCATCGAGACGCCAGGCACCCGACTGATCCACCTGTTCTACAACTTCCGGGAGCCGGCCGGGCACCCCCTGTCCAAGGTCGAGGTGCGCGAGGCGCTCTCGCACGCGATCGACCACGCCTCGCTCATCAAGGCCCTGATGAACAACCAGGTGTCCTCCGCGGAGGGCGTCGTGCCCAAGACGCTGTCTGGGTTCTACAAGACGGGGGACTACGTCTACGACCCGGCCAAGGCCAAGGCGATGCTCGCGGCCGCGGGTGCGACCGGTCTCAAGCTCCGCGTGATCTGGGAGGACGCGGAGTTCTCCGGCGCCTCCCAGGTGCTCGAGGCGGTGGCCCAGATGCTGAACGCAGTGGGAGTCTCGTTGGAGCTCAAGATGATTCCCAAGGGCGGCGAGATCAATGCGTGGCGTCGGGGTGAGTCGGGCGACTGGGACGTCCTCGCCAACGGCTACGGGAACCAGACGGGTCTGGCGATCACCAACCTCGTCGCGCAGTACGCCGGGACCGCCGAGAAGGAGAAGACGCGGGACACCTACCACGGGTTCGTCGTGCCGCAGATCACCGACCTGCTCGACCGGGCCTCGCAGGAGGTCGACGAGGCCAAGCAGACCGCTCTCCTCGACGAGGCGCAAAAGCTGATCTGGGCGCAGTGGCCGGCGATGTGGGCGTGGACTCCCAACAACGTGCTCGCCAAGCGCAAGCGGGTCCGCGGGCTACGGCTGCGTCCCACGAACGCGTATGACCTGCGGGCCATCTCGGTGGTCGGGTCCTGACACGGTCAGCTACGTCCTCAAGCGTCTCGGCCAGACCGTCCTCACCGCGTTCCTCACGATCCTGACCGTCTTCGTGCTGCTGCGACTCGCGCCCGGTGACCCTGCCTACAACTACGCACCACCGAACCCGTCGACCGAGCAGCTGGAGGCCATCCGCAAGCAGTTCGGCTTGGATCAGCCTCTGCTGCAACAGTTCTGGACGTTCCTGAGCAACCTCTTCCACGGTGACGTCGGGACCTCGTTCCAGTTCAAGCAGCCAGCGCTGCAGGTGGTCATGGACCGCCTGCCCTACACCATCACCCTGGCGATCGCCGCGATCGTCGTGACCACGATCATCGCGGTCCCGCTCGGCGTCTGGATGGCCCGGCGCAACAACACCGCGCCGGAGCTCGGAGCAAACATCGCGACGATCGCCGGGCAGTCGATGCCGGACTTCTGGATCGGCTTCGTCCTGCTCATCATCTTCGCCGTGAACCTGTCGTGGTTCCAGCCCTCCGGCTTCGCCACGTGGGGCGAGCTGGTGCTGCCGACGGCGACGATCGCGATCCTGCAGATCGCGTTGATCTCTCGGCTGGTCCGCCGCGAGATGGTGGCCAACCTCGCGGCGCCGTACATCACGGTGGCCAGATCGCGAGGCGTGCCGGAGCGCGACCTCACCTGGAAGTACGCCTTCGCGAACTCGGCCATCCCGGTCGTCACGGCCCTCGGCACCCGGTTCGCGGCGATGCTCAACGGCGTGGTCATCGTCGAGGTCGTCTTCAAGTGGCCCGGAGTCGGGGCGCTCGTCGTCGACGCCCTGCAGCGGCGGGACTTCCCGCTCATCCAGGCCACCGTCCTGGTCACCGTCATCCTGGCGCTCGTGGTCCAGCTCGCTGTCGACCTGGTCTACCCCATCCTCGACCCGCGGGTCCGTCTCGGAGAGGCAAGCTCATGACGACCGCCACCGCCCAGTCCACCGACATCCCTGGGACCGTGGTCACGCCCGCCCGGCTGCGCAGGTCGGCTGCCGCGCGCCGGCACCGCTACAGCCGCATCAAGATGTGGCTCGGGGCCGTCTGCGCCGGGGTCGTGATCATCCCCGTCCTGCTCGCCCAGGTCCTCCCGCTCCAGGACCCGGTCAACGGTTCATTGGCTCAGGCGCTGCTGCCGCCGATGACCGACGGCCACCTGTTCGGCACCGACGCCAACGGGCGCGACCTGCTCTCCCGAGTCCTGCACGGAGGCCAGACGTCGCTGCTCATCGGCTGCCTCGCCGTCCTCGTCTCGGGCGCGATCGGCATCGTCGCGGGCTCGCTGGCGGGGTACTACGGCGGGTGGATCGACACCGTGGTCTCGCGTCTCCTCGAGGCGCAGATGTCGCTCCCGCTGCTGCTGATGCTGCTCCTGGTCGTCGCCCTGTTCGGGCCATCGATTCTCGTGATCACGCTGGTGATCGCGATCGCGCAGTGGCCCGAGCCGGCCCGCATCACCCGATCCCTGGTGCTCGTCGAGCGAGAGAAGCCCTACGTCGCCGCAGCCCGGGTGCTGGGGTTGCACCGACTCACGATCATCGGGCGCCTCATCATCCCGAACATCCTGCAGCAGGCGCTCGTCGTCGTCTTCCTGCTCCTCGCGCAGGCGGTCCTGCTGGAGAGCGCCCTGTCGTTCCTGGGCGCCGGCGTGCAGCGCCCCTACCCGACCTGGGGCGGGATCATCTCCGACGGCCGACAGCTCTTCATCACCGGGCAGTGGTGGCTCGTCACCATCCCCGGTCTGGTCATCGCGCTCCTCGTCATCGGCGTCAACCTCTTCGGTGACGGCCTGCGTGACCGGGTGCGCCGAACGAAGGCGGCATCATGAATCTGTTGAAGGTCAACGACCTTCGGGTCGATCTGATGACGACCGGCGGCATCGTCGAAGCGGTGCGGGGCGTCAGCTTCCACATCGATCGCGGTGAGACGGTCACGATCATCGGTGAGTCCGGGTCGGGCAAGTCGACCACGGCGATGGCCATCCTGCGGCTGCTGCCCGACGACCTCGCCGTGCGGGCGGGCGAGGCTCAGATCGCCGGCCAAGACGTCCTCGGCCCGCGGACCGTGATCAACAAGCTGCGCGGGCGCGAGGTGGCTCTCATCCCGCAGGACCCGATGACCGCGCTGAACCCGGTCTTCACGATCGGGCGCCAGATGGTCGAGGCGATCCGGATCAAGGACCGCAAGCTCGGTCGCGCTGCTGCCCAGAAGCGGGCGATCGAGCTGATGGACGCCGTGCACATCCGCAATCCCGAGCAGCAGCTCAAGGCGTACCCCCACCAGCTGTCCGGCGGAATGCTCCAACGTGTCCTCATCGCGATGGCCGTGTCGACCGATGCAGACCTGATCGTCGCGGACGAGCCGACCCTGGCGCTGGACGTGACGGTGCAAGCGGGCATCCTCGACCTCCTGCTCGAGATGCAGGAGAGGCGGGGCGTCGGCATCCTGCTCATCACTCACGACCTCGGGGTCGCGCGACTGATGAGCGACCGGGTCTACGTGATGAACCGCGGTGAGTTCGTCGAGGGTGGCGACGTCATCGAGATCGTCGAGCGGCCCGAACAGGCCTACACCCAGCGGCTGCTCGCCGCGATCCCCGAGCTCGGTCCTTGGGAGGACCCGGCCCTGACCGGAGGCGCAGCATGACCGCACACCAGCCCCTGCTCGAGGTCAAGGACCTCGTCATCGAGTACGGCCACGGCGAGCACGCCTTCCGTGCCGTGGACGGCGTCTCCTTCTCGGTAGACCGTGGCGAGACCCTCGCGGTGGTCGGCGAGTCCGGTTGCGGCAAGTCGACGATCGCCAAGGCACTCGTGCGTCTGCTCAAGCCGACGGCGGGGCAGATCCTGCTCGACGGGACCGACCTGGCACCGATGAGCCAGGGTCAGCTCAGGCCCTTGCGCAGCAAGATCCAGATGGTGTTCCAGGATCCCTACGGGTCGTTGGACCCGCACATGACGGCGCAGGAGATCGTGGCGGAGCCGGTGGCACTGCGGGGCACCCGGTCCAAGTCGGAGCAGCGCAAGGTCGCCGCGGCACTCATCGACCGGGTCGGCCTGCCCGCCACCGCGCTGGAGCGCAAACCGCCGGAGTTCTCCGGGGACAGCGGCAGCGCATCGGCATCGCGCGCGCCCTGGCCTCGAACCCCGAGCTGCTGGTGTGCGACGAGGCGACGAGCGCGCTGGACGTCTCGGTGCAGGCTCAGGTGCTCGAGCTGCTGTCCGAGCTGCAGGCGGAGACCGGCCTCACGTACGTCTTCATCACCCACAACCTCGGTGTCGTGCGGGCGATCTCCAAGCGCACGCTCGTCATGCGCAGTGGCAGGATCGTCGAGCAGGGCTACACCGAGGAGCTGCTCGCGCGACCGCGCGAGGAGTACACCAGACGGTTGCGTCGCTCGGCTCTGGAACCGTCGATGATGTCCGGGATCAAGCCCCGGGACCTCGTGCGCGCCATTGCCGCGTCGCGGACCGCAGAGAAGGAGAGCGTGTGAAGACCTTTGCGATCGAGGGCGTCTCGCGCCCGGTCTCTCAGCTCGTGCTGGGGACGATGACCTTCGGTGACACGGTCGATCGGGACACGGCGCAGGCCATGCTGGAGGCCGCTGTCGACGCAGGCATCACCCATGTCGACACGGCCAACGGATATGCCCAGACCCGGACGGAGACCCTGCTCGGCGAGCTGCTGCCACCCGTCGCCGATCGCGTCACCGTGGCGACCAAAGCGGGCATCTATGACGGTGACGCACAAGGGAATCCGCTCCTGTCACGCGCCGGTCTGCGGCTGTCGCTCGAGGCGTCCCTGAAGCGTCTGAAGGTCGACCACGTCGACCTGTACTACCTGCACCAGCCGGACCGTGCCACGCCTCCCGAGGAGACGGTCGCCGCACTGGCCGAGCTGATCCGGGAGGGCTCGATCGGTGCCTTCGGGGTGTCGAACTACGCGGCGTGGCAGGTCGGGGATCTCCAACGGCTCGCGGCCGACGAAGGCATCCCCGGTCCCGTCGTCGGCCAGCAGCTCTACAACCTCGTCGCCCGCCGGATCGAGGACGAGTACGTCGAGTTCGCTGCCGTGCACGACGTCCCCACGATCGTCTACAACCCGCTCGGCGGTGGCTTGCTCACCGGCAGGCACCGCTTCGACGACGACCCGGGGGAGGGCCGGTTCGGCACCTCGGTGCTCAGCCAGATGTATCGCGACCGCTACTGGAACGAAGACATCTTCACCGCGATCCGCTCGTTCACCGAGATCGCCGATGAGGCTGGTATCCCGTTGGCGGAGATGGCGTTTCGCTGGTTGCTCAGCAAGGACGCCGTGTCTGCGGTGCTCCTCGGTGGCTCCAAGGTCGACCAGCTGCGCAGCAATGTCGCGGCCGCCGAGGCGGGTCCGCTTCCGGCCGATGTCCTGTCCGCCTGCGACGAGGCCGGCGCCGGCCTCGCCGGATCGATGCCGAGGTACAACCGATGACCGACCCCACCGCCGCCGACTTCACCCGACGACTCGCTGCCCGTGAACGCATCCTGGGCTACTGGGTCGTCATGGACTCACCGACGAGCACCGAGCGACTGGCCCGAGTGGGCTATGACTACGTGTGCCTGGACGCCCAGCACGGGATGCTCTCCTACGACGGGCTGCTGCGCGGGCTGACCGCCACCGATGTGCGGGGCTCCACCGCCGTGGGGCTCGTCCGGGTCGGGGCCAACGACCCGTTCCACATCGGTCAGGCCCTCGACGCCGGCGCCGCCGGTGTCATCGTGCCACTCGTCAACACCGCAGACGACGCACGGGCTGCGGTCGCGGCAGCGACCTACCCGCCCCATGGCGTACGTTCGTACGGACCCATGCGCTCGATGCTGCGGATCGGGCCGGTTCCGGCCGAGTCGAACGCCGCGGTCTCCGTGCTCGCGATGATCGAGACGCCCCAGGGCCTCGCCAACGTCGAGGAGATCTGCGCGGTCCCCGGACTGACCGGGATCTACGTCGGGCCGTCCGACCTGCGTCTGGCCGTCGGCGGTGCCTCGCCGGCGGACACCTCGGTGGACGACGTGTTCGAGCAGGCTGCCGCGCGGGTCTGTGCCGCAGCCGAGGCGGCCGGTGTCGCGGCCGGCTTCCACACGCCCAACGGTGAGACGGCGGCCCGCCGGCTGGCCGAGGGCTTCACGTTCGCCACGGTCGCCTCCGACCTGGTCCACCTCGAGCAGGCTGCCGCCAGCCAGCTGAGCAGCGCGCGGGGCACGGCGTGACCACCCCGACAGCTCCGGCCCCGGCGCCTGGCGTCGCCACCACCGAGCGTGGACGAGCGCTGGCGCCCCTCGGCGACGCGCTCGTCGAGCAGCGTCTGCTGCCCACCACCACGGTGCAGACCCATGCCGCCAACCTCGCCGTCCTGCCCGGCGGTGACCTGGCATGCGTGTGGTTCGGCGGCACCCAGGAGGGGGTCAGCGACATCAGCGTCTATCTGTCCCGGCGGGGATCGGACGGGACCTGGAGCGAGCCCGTGCAGCTCAGTGACGACGGGACCCGGTCGGAGCAGAACCCGATCCTGTTCTCGGCCGGCGGGCAGGTGGTCTGGTTGCTCTACACGGCCCAGCTCGCCGGCAACCAGGACACCGCGGTGGTGCGCCGCCGTGTGTCGACGGACGGCGGGGACACGTGGGCAGACCTAGATGTGCTCCTGGACGTCACCGACGACGGAGGCGTCTTCGTGCGTCAGCCACCGGTCCGGCTCGCCTCGGGCCGCCTCGTGCTGCCCGTCTTCAACTGCGTGACGGTGCCGGGGGAGCGGTGGGTCGGCAACGTCGACACGTCCAGCGTCTACCTGTCCGACGACGACGGTGCCAGCTGGCGTGAGGTGCCGGTGCCCGATTCTCTCGGCTGCGTTCACATGAATGTCGTGCTGCGCCAAGACAACTCGCTGTGGGCCTGTTTCCGTAGCCGGTGGGCCGACCAGGTCTACGAGACTGAGTCGATCGACGACGGGCAGACCTGGTCCGCGCCGCGGCCGACGGCTCTGCCGAACAACAACTCGTCGGTCCAGGCGGTCGCCACCGGGCACGGGTCGATGGCGATGGTCCTCAACTGGGCCAGCCGGGAGGATGCGACCGACCGGCGGGCGAGCCTCTACGACGAGATCGACGACGAGGGGGTCGCCGAGACCGACGGCCCGGTCCTGGCCGAGCCGAGTCCCGATCAGGACGGGCGCACCGCCTTCTGGGGCGCCCCGCGCGCACCCATGGCGCTGGCGCTCTCCGTCGACGACGGCCACACCTGGCCCGACGTTCGGCTCGTGGAGGACGGGGATGGCTACTGCCTGACGAACAACTCTCGGGACCGACTCAATCGTGAGCTGAGCTATCCCAGCATCGTGACCGGGCCGGACGGTGACCTCCATCTCGCCTACACCTGGTGGCGGCAAGGCATCGAGTACGTCCGGGTGCGACCGAGCCTGCTGCCGTCCGTCCAGGGCGCCTGATGGATCGACCGGTGCTGGTGACCGGTGCGAGCTCGGGCATCGGTGCCGCCGTCGTCGAGCGGCTGGTCGATGACGGCCGCGAGGTCGTTGCCGTCTCCCGGCGACGCCCCACGGCTCTTGGGGTGGACCCGGACCGGGTGTGCTGGATCGGGGCAGACCTGGCCGACGCGGGCTCCCTCGAAGACCTCGTCGCTGCTGTCCTTGCCGAGGGTCGCGGACTCGACGGGATCGTGCACGCGGCCGGCCTGCAGCACGCGGCCCGGCTCGGAGCGGGCGCCGGTGCGGGCCTGGAGCAGATGTGGCGGGTCCACGTGGCCGCGGCCATGGAGCTGGTCGACGGCCTGACCGATCAGATCTCGGACGGCGGTCGGATCGTGCTGCTGGGTAGCCGCACGCAGGTCGGGGTCGCCGGCAAGAGCGGCTACGCGGCCACGAAGGCTGCGCTCCCTGCCCTGGCCCGGTCGTGGGCCGCAGAGCTCGCGCCCCGCGCCATCACGGTCAACGTCGTGGCCCCGGGCCCCACCCGGACCCCGATGCTCGACGACCCCGCCCGCGCGGCTGTGCCCGTGCAGCCGCCACCGCTCGGGCGGCTCATCGAGCCGGCGGAGGTCGCTGCCCTGGTCGGCTATCTCTTCCGGGCGGAGGCGGCGATGATCACAGGCCAGACGCTGACCATCTGCGGCGGCGCCTCGCTCTGAGGGACGCGCGCCCGGGCGCACCCGCACGCGCGCGTCCCTCAGCTCTCGAGCGCGGGCTACGCGGGACCGAACGAGGGGTCGTGCGTGCCGACCTTGCGGGCCGCGGCGAGGTGACCGCCGAGGAAGCCCCCCGCTCCGACGGCGCTCAGGGCACCCAGGCCGAGCGCGGCGCCGAGCCGGTGGTGACCGCCTCGACGCGCGACGAAGGACGCGACCTGGAGCCCGATCCCGAGGGCGTTGGCGCCGGCGTGGACGACCGCGACGCGACGTGAGCGGGTGTCCGTCTCGGCGTACTCGGCCCATCCCGACAGGGCGGCGGGGACGGCTGCGAGCAGGCCCACGCCGGTGAGCAGCTGGGCATCGTCGCGCGAGCTGTCGTCCCCCGCGACGTCGAGCAGCGAGGCGCTCATCCAGGTGCCGATCGGCACCTCGACGAGCAGCGGGTGCAGGGCGTGGCCGAGCCAGGCGCCCTGGAGCAGCTTGCGGACCGCGTCGTCGCTGACCACCAGCCCCGAGACTCGGTTGCCGACGTCGACGAGTGGGTCGAGCGCGCCGGCCTGCTCGATCGCGTGGACGGGCTCGGCGAGCGGGGTCCGAGGGCGGGTGTGAGAGTCGGTCGTCATGGTGGGCTCCTGTGCGTGGTGGCGGGGTCAGCCGCGTCGGTGGCGCGACCGCAGCTCGGGCAGAACCTCCTTGCCGTAGGCCGTGATCATCTCGGCGTAGCGAGGCCCCATGTTGGCGACGTACACATCGTCGAAGCCGGCGTCCACGAACGGCGTGAACGCGTCGACGTGGTCTTGGACCCGGTCGCCGAAGGTCGCCGACTCGGCGAACTTCTCGCGGGTCACGAGCTCGGCGGCCTGCTCGAAGTGTGCGGGGCTCGGAAGCACCTGGCTCAGCTCGCCGGGCACCCCAGCGTTGGGCCAGATGCGGAAGGCGTCGTCGATGGCCTGATCCTTGTCCGGACCCCAACCCACCTTGAAGCCGGCCTGCGTCGGGGCGTCGGGCCCCTTGGCCGCCCGGAAGGTCTCGACCTTGTCGGCGTCCGGCATGACCGAGATGAATCCGTCCGCCACCCGGCACGCCAGGTCGAGGGCCTTGGGCCCGAACGCGGACATGTAGATCTCGGGGGGCGTCTGCGGCAGCGAGTAGATCCGGGCGGTGTCCACGCGGTAGTGCTTCCCCTCGTGCGAGACGACCTCGCCGGTCCAGAGGCGACGGATCACGTCGATCGCCTCCTCGAGCATCTCCAGTCGAAGGTCGGCGTGCGGCCAGGCGTCGCCGAGGATGTGCTCGTTGAGCGCCTCGCCCGAACCCACCCCGAGGGTGAACCGTCCCGGTCCGAGCAGCTCGGCGCTGGTCGCTGCGGCCTGGGCGATGATCGCCGGGTGGATCCGGACGGTGGGGCAGGTGACGGCCGTCGTGATGGGCAGGTCGCACACCTGGCTGATGGCGCCGATCGCCGACCAGACGAAGGCCGACTCGCCCTGGGCGTCGGTCCAGGGGTGGAAGTGGTCACTGATCCACAGCGCGTCGAAGCCGGCCGCACCGGCCAGCCGGGCCTGATCGACGATCTGGGCGGGGGAGTACTCCTCGCAGGAGAGGAAGTAGCCGATGCGCTTCACTGGGTGCCTTCCCGTCGCGGTGCCTGCCGTCCTCACAGCATGGGGGCTGCCGCGCGCGACCCGCAGGGCTGGAATCGCTTCACGCCGCCGATCGAGGTCCTAGCCTGGGGTGCGTGACGGACTTCCCGGGCATCCCGCGCGCGGCGCTCGACTTCTACGCCGAGCTGGAGCAGCACAACAGCCGTGACTGGTGGCAGGCGCACAAGCGTGACTACGAGGCGCTCGTCCGTGAGCCGATGGAGGCGCTGATCGCGGCGCTCGAGCCGGAGTTCGGGCCTGCCCACGTCTTCAGGCCCAACCGCGACGTCCGGTTCGCGGCGGACAAGGCGCCCTACAAGACGCATCAGGGCGCCTACTGCGCGGCGGGTGGTCCGGCCTACTACGTCCAGGTGGACGCGGACGGGCTGGCCGCCGGCGGGGGGATCTACCGGATGGCGAAGGACCAGCTGGCGCGGTATCGACGCGCGGTCGACGAGGACCTGCCGGGCGAGCAGCTGGACGGAATCCTCGACCGGCTGGACGAGGCGGGCTACGACATCGGTGGGGATCAGCTCGCCACCAAGCCGAGGGGGTTCACGACGGACCATCCTCGCCTGGATCTATTGCGGCACAAGGCGATCCACGTCCGGCGGGACTTCGGTGATCCCGACTGGCTGGCGACCCCAGCGGCCCTGGACGAGGTGCGCGAGTGCTGGGAGGGGCTACGGCCGCTCGCGCAGTGGCTGGCCCAGCACGTCGGCCAGACCGACGAGGAGCGCCGCTAGTCCGGCAAGGGGGTGCGACGAGGACGGTGGCAGTCTGCACGTCAGATGTGACCAGCAGGCTGCCGCTGTGTCGGGTGCGAGGTGCGGGCTGGGTCAGCGCAGCGGGACGAACCGGTAGAACCCGTGCTCGGTCGTGTCAACGCCGTCCGCCGAGCGGGCGATCCGTAGCATCACTCCGGCCACCGGGACGACCATGACACCCCCCTCGGCCAGCTGATCGACGAGGGGGTGGGGGACGCGACGAGCCATGGCGGACACCAGGATCCGGTCGAAGGGGCCGTCCTCGGGCGCACCGAGCACGACGGGGTTGGCGAGTCGGATGGTGGCCCAAGGGAACTCGCCGCGCGCCAGGTTGTCGCGGCCGAACTCCATGACCTGCTCATCGATCTCGAGCCCGAGCACCGACCCCTGCGGCCCGGTCATGTGCGCGAGCATGGCGGTCGTCCAGCCTGAGCCCGAGCCGATGTCGAGGACGTGCTGGCCTGGCGCGACGCCGAGCAGGCCCAGCATGTCGGCCACCGTGGACGGCTGCGAGCAGGTCGAGCCGGCGAGGGTCGGCAGCGCCTGGTCCATGCCGGACCGGCGGTGCTCACCCTCCGGCAGGTAGTGGTCGCGGGGGCAGGCGGCGAACGCCGCCCTGACGGAGTCGTCCATGTCCCCATTGAGCGCCGTGATCCGGTTGCGGGCAACCCGGGCGTCAGCCCAGGGCGGTCTGACTCGGGGTTGTCTGACGCGGGGTTTTCTGACGCGCGGTCGTCTGGCCCAGGGCCATGTGGACCAGGTCAAGGAGGCGCTGCAGCTCCAGCCCCCGCTCGGCGTCCGCCACTACCGGGCTGCCGGTGCGGATCGCCGCGACCAGCTCGGTGAGCGCCGTGGCGAAGCAGGTGGCCTCGTCGACGTCGGCGGCGTCGAAGGCGAGCTTCGTGGTCTCGCCGAACGCCAGCACCCGGTGGTCGCTGCGCCCGCCGGTGTGCCCGCTCATGGTCAGCTGGCTCACGGCGCCCTCGCGGTGGTGCGCGGTGACGGCGAGCGTGTGCCCGGGGCTCGTCGCCGCCGTCACCGACTCGATCGGCCCGGCCACCTGTTCTACGAGATCCAGCAGGTGCGGCCCGAGATCGAGCAGCACACCTTCCCGCAGCCGCCACGGAGTCGCCATCGGGCCGCCCAGGAAGGCGCCGTGCAGGAAGGTCGCCACGACGCCGTCCACCCGGTCCGGGGGCAGCTCACGGCGGGCGGTCTCGAGGAAGGCGCGAGTCACCGGGTGGAACCGGCGCGTCAGCATCACCTGGGTCACCACTCCGCTCTCCCGGCAAGCCGCCGCGAGAGCCTCGGCCTCGGAAAGTGTTGCGGCGATGGGCTTCTCGAGCATCAGCGCCTTGCCGGCGCGGGCGGCCTCGATCGCCAGCGCAGGCTGCACGTCGGGTGGCACACAGAGGTCCACGGCGTCCACATCGTCGAGGAGCTCCGCCACCGAGGCGTAGACCGTGCCGCCGGCTGCGGCGACCACCTCGGCCGCGGCTTCGGGCCGGCGCGCCCAGACGCCCGCCAGCTCGACGTCCGGGTGACGGGCGATGTGGCCTGCGTGCACCGTGGCCCACGGCCCGGCGCCGACCACCCCGATGCGCACGGGAGTCAGAGCCGAAGGGTTGGGGGTGTCGTCGTCCGGCATAGGGCCTCCTGGGGGTGACGGGCGTGCTCGGGGGCTGGGGATGTTGGGGCGCGCCTCTCATGGTGCTTGGTGCGCCTCTCATCATGGCCGAGCCAGACCCTTGTCAGCGCGGGGAGGAGGGGGCAACTGTGAACGGCACCACATGTAAGCGCTTACATCACCACCGCACCATCACCACCGCACCATCACGGCACCGCCACCCGCACCGCACCACCACCGCACCGCCACCACGAGGACGTGATATGGCCGGCACGAGCAGCACCGCTGACGCGACGATCTACTCCGTCGCCGAGCGCGCGGGCGTGTCCATCGCGACGGTGAGCCGCGCGCTGCAGGGGTCGGCCAAGGTGAGCGCCGCCACGCGGGACCGGGTCCGGCGCGCCGCGGATGACCTGCGCTACGTCCCTACCGCCGCCGCGCGCAGCCTGGTGGTCCGCCGCCAGGAGGCCTACGGCCTGGTGCTGCCCCACCTCAGCGGTCCGTACTACGCCGACCTCATGATGGGGTTCGAGCAGGCCGCGTCCGAGACGGGGCACAGCTCGGTCGTCCTGATCGCGGAGCCCAAGAGCGACGTCAAGTCGGCGGTGCGCCAGCTCGCTGGTCGGGTCGACGGGCTCGCCTTCCTCGCCCGCAGCAGCGTCCCCAAGACGCTGATCCAGCGCATCGCCGGGACCCGCCCGGTGGTCGTGGTCGCGCAGGGGAAGGTGCGCGGGGCCGACAGCGTCACCGCCGAGTCTCGTTCGTCCGCAACGGCCCTCACCACCCATCTCGTCGAGCACGGCCGTCGCCGGCTGGTGTTCGTCGGCGACCCCCGCCCGAGCCATGACGTGGGGGAGCGGCACCGCGGCTTCCTCGCGGGGCTGGCAGCGAACGGCCTGCGGCCCGCGCTGGACCCGCTCCGGGTCGAGCTGCGCGAGCCCTTGGGCGTCGCCGCTGCCGAGCAGCTCCTGCCGCACCTGGACCGCATCGACGGGATCGTCTGTGCCAACGACGAGCTCGCCGTCGCCCTGATGAAACACCTTCAGCGTGAGGGTGTCCGGGTGCCCGACGACGTCGCGGTCGTCGGGTGGGACAACGTCATGACCGCGCGCTACATCAGCCCCGGTCTCACCACCGTCCGTCCGCCGGTCACCGAGCTGGGCCGCCTCGCCGCCGACCGCTTGCGCCGCCGACTCGAGGGCGAGCCCCCCGGCGCCTTCGTGGTGCTGCCCACCGAGCTGGTGGTGCGGCAGTCGTGCGGCTGCGACCCGCCATCCCCGCTGGGCGTGGTGGGGCCGAGCCGGCACCCCCACCGCTGACGCCGACGCGCGCCACCACGCCGACACGCACCGCCACCACCCGACACGCACCGCCACCACCCGACACGCACCACCACCACCCGACACGCACCACCACCACCCGACACGCACCACCACCACCCGACACGCACCACCACCCGACACCCACCACAACGACCACACGACGCAAGACCCATCACCCTCCCTGACCCGGGCGGGACCCCTGCAAGGAAATGCCATGAAGCGCACCCACCGCAGCTCGGCCACCGTGCTCATCGCCCTCTCGCTTGCCACCGCATCGGTCGCCGCGTGCGGCCGCGCCGAGACCGGCTCGTCCCCGTCCGGTGCGCCGGCCACTGGATCCTCGCTCGCCGCGGGGAAGGCCACCGGCAACCTCACGGTCTGGGCGATGGGCACCAAGGGGGAGCTGCTCGGCCAGCTGGCCAAGAAGTTCGAGGCCGACAACCCGGGCACCAAGATCACCGTCGCCGCCATCCCGTGGGACTCGGCGCACGACAAGTTCACCAGCGCGATCAACGCCAACAAGACCCCCGACCTGGCGATGGTCGGCACCACCTGGATGGGCGAGTTCGCCGGCATGGACGCGCTCGACGCGACGCCGGGGTCCATCGACAAGAGCGCGTTCTTCAGCGGCGCCCAGATGACCACGAGGTCGGCGGCACGTCCTACGGCATCCCGTGGTACGTCGAGACAAGGCCGGCCCGCTGAACTGGACCGTGTCGATGTCGATGTACAGCTACCAGCAGTTCGGTTTCGGCAACTACGGGCTGGCCTCCGCGATGAGCTACACGATCTTCGCCGTGATCGCGGTGGTCACCTTCCTGCAGTTCCGCCTCATGCGCGACAAGATCTAGTAGGAGATCCCGTGCTGGACAAACGATCTGGCTCTCGCTGGTGGCTCTACGCCGCCCTCACCCTCGCCCTCGTGTTGGTGCTCGCGCCCTTCGTCTGGATGGTGCTCGGGTCGGTCAAGACTGACGCCGAGCTGATGCGGGTGGCCGACGTGGTGGCCCGACAAGGCCACCCTCGACAACTACACTCAGCTGTTCGCGCGGCTGAACTTCGGCAGGTACTTCACGAACTCGATCATCGTGGCCGTCACGGTCACGGCGGGCAACCTGGTCTTCTGCTCGATGCTCGGCTACGCCCTGGCGATGCTGGAGTTCCCCGGCAAGAAGATCCTCTTCGCGCTCGTCATGGGCATGCTGATGATCCCCGGCGTCGTGACCTTCGTGCCGCTCTACATCCTGGTCGCCAACGTGGGGCTGGTGGACACCCTGCCCGGGCTGATCCTGCCGTTCCTCGTGACCCCGTTCGGCGTCTTCCTGATGCGCCAGTTCATCAGCGACCTGCCGCGCGACCTGCTGGATGCGGGGCGCGTGGACGGCGCCGGCGAGCTGCGCATCTTCTGGCGGATCATCCTGCCGCTGTGCGGTCCCGCCCTCGCGACCCTGGGGATCCTGACGTTCCTCGGCTCGTGGAACTCGTTCCTGTGGCCGCTCGTCGTCGCCACCACCGAGCAGCGCTACACGCTCTCCGTGGCCCTGGCGCTCTACTCCGTCGGGCAGAACCAGACCAACTACGGTCTGCTGCTCGCCGGGGCGACTCTCGTCGTGCTGCCGATCCTCGCGGTGTTCCTCGTCTTCCAGCGACGGTTCATCGAGGGCATCGCCACCACCGGCATCAAGTAGACCGTCCCGCAGTCCCCCGTGCACGACCCTCGATGGAGAGGAATCACCATGTTCCCCAAGGATGTTCAGCTGTCCCGTCGCGCCCTCATGGGAGCCGGTGTGGGAGGCGCGGCCCTCGGGCTGATCGCCCCGTCCGCCAGCGCGGCTCCCGCCTCGACGACGGTCGTCCCGGGGGCAGGCGGTCGTAGACCGCGGCTCGACCCCCTGCTCGGACGCTGGGCCCGCGACACCTGGCGCTCGATGACCGCCATGGCCCACCCGAGGACCAGCCTGGTCGCCGACAACATCGACGGCACCCTGACCACCCGCTCCGGCCACACCTCGCCGACGAACATCGGCGGCTACCGGTGGTGCACGATCGTCGCCCGCGACCTGGGCCTCATCAACCCGGGGGAGTGCCGCAGGCGGATCGCCGCCGCGCTCGCGACGCTGTCGCGGATGAGCGTGCACCCCGCCAGCGGAATGTACGTCAACTGGTACGACGAGGCGACCGGTGCGGTGCTGCGGACCTGGCCGGAGAACGGCGACCGGGTCTACCCGTTCTACTCCAGCATCGACAACGCCTGGCTCGGTGCGGCCCTCTGGCTGGTCGCGCAGGCCGACCCCAGCAACCGCAAGACCGCGCGTCGGCTGTTCGACCGGATGCGGTGGGACATGTTCTACGACGCCAAGGCCTCGCGACCCGGGGGGCTGATGCACGGTGGCTTCTACGACGAGCCGGTGCCGCCGGAGAAGTCGGTCTTCACCGGCAACCACATCGGTGTCGGACCGGACGTCTGGTACACGAACCACCACTACGACACCGCGGTGAGCGAGACACGGATCACGACCTACCTCGGGATCATGACCGGGCAGGTGCCCGTGCAGGCGTACTACGCCACCTGGCGCACCTTCCCGGAGTCGGACGACTGGTCGTGGCCGGAGATGAAGCCCGTGGGCGTGCACCGCACCTACTTCGGCATCGACGTCTTCGAGGGCGCCTACACCTACCGCGGCACGCGCATCGTGCCCGGTTGGGGCGGTTCGATGTTCGAGGATCTCATGCCGGATCTCTTTGTGCCGGAGGAGGACTGGGCGCCGCGGTCGTGGGGCGTCAACCACCCGCTGCACGTCCGTGCGCAGCGTGGGCACGGGATGGTCGAAGCCGGTTACGGCTACTGGGGATTCAGCCCGGCGAGCAACCCTGCCGGCGGCTACCGCGAGTACGGCGTCGACGCGCTCGGGATGAAGCCCGACGGCTACTTCTCGGACCAGGAGAACACGGACTACGACATCGGCTTCGGGACCGTGCGCCCGGCCACCAACCCGCACCCCACCTTCGGCGACGGCGTCGTCACGCCGCACGCCGCCTTCCTCGCGATGATGCACGAGCGGGCCGCGGCGACCGAGAACCTCGTGCGCATCGAGCGCAACCTGCACGCCTACGGCCCAGGCGGGTTCTACGACGCGGTCGCGACCCGATCCGGCAGGATCGCTCGGCGCTACCTGTCGCTCGACCAGGCGATGATCCTCGGCGCGATCGGCAACGTGGCGGGCGATGGGATCGTCCGGCGCTACTTCGCCACGAGCGAGGTAGAGCGTGCCCTGCGTCCCGTGATCGGCATCGAGACCTTCTCGGCGGGAGTCTGACGACGATGGCGGCCACCACCTTGACCGCGCCGGACGGCACGGCGTTCCGCGACCTCAACCACAACGGCACGATGGAGCCCTTCGAGGACCCTCGCCTCAGCACCGCCGAACGGGTCGCCGACCTGGTCCCTCGGCTCAGCCTGGAGGAGAAGGCCGGGCTGATGTTCCACACGGTCATCGAGGCGGGCGCCGACGGCGCACCCCTGAAGGGGCCCGGCGCGATCAGCAAGACCGGGTCGCGCGAGGTCATCGTCGACAAGCTCGTCAACCACTTCAACGTGCACGCTCTCCCGGAGCCTCGGCTCGCCGCGCGGTGGCACAACGCGATCCAGGACCTGGCGGCGCAGGCGCCGCACTCGATCCCGGTGACCATCTCGACCGACCCGCGGCACGGCTACATCGACAACGCCGGCGTCTCGTTCAGCGCCGGTCACCTGTCACAGTGGCCCGAGCCGATCGGGCTGGCCGCCCTCGACGACCCCGAGCTGGTGCGCCAGTTCGCCGAGGTGGCCAACGAGGAGTACCGCGCTCTCGGCATCCGGGCCGCCCTGCACCCGACCGTCGACCTCTGCACCGAGCCGCGCTGGGCGCGCCAGGCCGGCACCTTCGGCGCTGACCCCGACCGGGTCGCGGCGCTGACCGCGGCCTACCTGGACGGGCTGCAGGGCGGCCAGGTCGGACCACGATCGGTGGCGTGCGTGACCAAGCACTTCCCGGGCGGCGGGCCGAGGCGGCGCAGGTCCTGACCGGGACCTACGGCACCTCGGACGAGGCGTTGATCGCCGCCCTCACCGGCGAGATCGTCCCGCAGGGGCGACTGCCCTTCGAGCTGCCGTCGTCGATGGAGGCGGTGCGCCGGTCCCGTGAGGACGTCGCCAACGACACGGCCGACCCGACCTTCGCCTGCCGACACGGGCTGGACTTCCCGGGGGCGCCGGCGTCCTAGGTCGTCGATCGGGTTCGAGCGCCAGGGTGAGTCAGGCCGGGTCGACGGGTGCGACCCGCAGCAGGTTCCCATCGGGGTCCCTCGCCACGAAGGTGCGCCCGAAGACGTCGTCGTGCGGCGGTTGGAGGATCTCGATCCCGAGCTGCTGCCAGTGCCGGAACTGGGCGTCGATCTCACCGGGCCCGCCCGGCAGGTTGAGGCACACCTCACTGGTGCGGACCGCGTCCGGGGCGACGGCCGACGCGTGCCCGGACCACAGCGCCAGGCCGACCCCCGGGGCGACCTCGAACTCCACGAACCGTGGGCTGGTGAAGCGCGGCTCGATCTCGAACGCCGTCGAGTAGAACGCTGTCGACTCCGTGACGTCCGTGACGTACACGATGAACAGGTTGGGCGCGGACATGTGAGCTCTCCTTCGCTGGTGCCATCGGGGAGACCAGGACAGCAGCGATAGACGACAGTCTGTGTCATGTTTTTTGAGATCATGGCGAGATGAAGGCGTCGCGGCTGCTGTCGATCGTGCTGCTGCTCCAGGCGCACGAACGGATGACCACTCGGCAGCTGGCGGCGCGGTTCGAGGTGTCGCAGCGCACCATCTTGCGCGACGTCGACGCGCTGTCCGCCGCCGGTGTCCCGGTGCATGCCGAGCGCGGCCGCAACGGGGCCATCGTCCTGGACCGGCGCGCGCGCCTGGACCTGTCCCGCCTCGAGCCGGCAGAGCTGCAGCTGCTGGCTGCCCTCGGCCTCGACACCGGACGCCTGGAGCAGGTCGGGCTGGGAGACGTCGGGGCACGCGCTCGGGACAAGCTCGACGCCGCCGCGCGCCGAGTGCCCGCTCCGACCCAGCTGGCCGAGGTGCTGCTGATCGACCCGCTCGGCTGGTTCACCGACTCCCCGGGGTCAGATCTGGCCGACCTGCTCACCGCCGCACGGGACCGACGACGCCTCACCATCCGCTATCGCCACAGCGGCCGACCGACGAGCCACAGCTACGTCGTCGACCCCTACGGCCTCGCCGGCAAGGGGAGCTCGTGGTATCTCGTCGGTGACGTCGAGGGGCGTCCCCGCATGTTCAACGCCAGTCGGATCGAGAGCTACGACGTGCTCGACGACACCGCGCGGTGGCGACCCGGCGAGACCCTGCAGAGCGTGTGGAGCGTTCTGCTGCAACAGTTCTCGACGGACGGCGCCAGGGTCGAGGTGCAGGCACGCCTGCGGGCCAGCCGGCTCGACCTCGCCCGTCGCATCCTGGGCACGCGACTCGTCAGGGCCAGCACGCCCCACCACGGGTGGGTCGTCATCACCGTGGCCTACCCGGAGGTGGAATCGGTGCGCCAGCTCCTGCAGTTCGGGGACCACATCCAGGTCCTGGACCCTCCCGAGGCCGTCCAGCGGATCCACGACCTGGCCACGGATCTGTCTCAGGCTCACCGACCAGCGGCGTCGATCTGCGCCGACGCGCAGCGGCCCTGACGGGTGGGCACGGGTCGGGCGGCAGGGGTCGACCGTCAGGGCTCAGCGCCGCGGACTTAGCGCCGGCGGTTCAGCGCCGCGCCACCGGCCGCCTGGGCGGGGCGCCCAGGGCGGCGCGGTCAGCGGCCTGTCGACCGCGGTGCCAGCCCTCGGCGTCGTGGGTAGAGCCCATGCTCACGGTGCGCACCCGCGGGAACTCCTGCTCGGCGTAGGCCTGCACCGCGGCGTCGCGGGCGGCGAGCACCGGCACGAGAGCACCTCGGCCCTGGCGGGCCAGCTCGTCCGAGGCCTGCTCGGTCTCGGCCCGGGAGGCCTCCTGCAGGCGCTCGCCGATGCGCATGGCGTAGGCGGCGAGGAAGGACTTGCGAAAGCTCCGGGTGCGCGAGTCACCCCACGCGGTCACCCGCTTGCCCTCCTGCTGCATGGCGCGGGTGGCCTGCACGAGCAACGAGGTGAACAGCAGCTCGACGGCGTCGAGGTCGGCCTCGTGCCCCATCACCGTGACGACGTCGAGCTCCTTCTGCCACACCGTGCGGGCGTGGTTGGCGTCGGCGACCTGGGCGACCAGCGCGACCTTCTCGCGCACGTAGGGGGTGTCGATCCAGAGCCGCCGGGACAGCGGACCGTCAGCCCCACCGAGGGCGCCGCCACCGGGGTGCTCGGCCGCCGCTGCGGCAGCCAGCATGGCCTGGTCGATGCTGTGCCGGGCCATGAGCTTCTGGGCGGCCGCGGTGAACGTCTCGGCCTCGGCCGGGAAGGTGGTCGACTCGGCCTTGGCGAGCAGCTGGCGCACGGTGCGCAGCGTCTTGGCGTCGACGTGGTGCGGGTGGTCGGCGGCGCGGGCCGGCAACGCCGACCCGGGGACGGGTGGGAGCACCGTGAGGCGCGGTGCCAGGTGCAGCACGGCGACGAGGATCACCATCTGCTCCACGGTGACCGACCAGCTGCCGGCGGCGTCAGCACGGGCCGCCAGCCAGTGCTGCTCGACGGGCCACCAGCGGGTCGCCCGCACGGCGGTGAGCTGGTCGAAGAAGTCCGGGTGCACCGACGCCGGTGGATAGCCGGTCAGCTCGTCGACCATGAGGTCTGCGAGCAGTGCGGCCACGTCCGCGCCGGTCGTGCGCTCGACGTGGCGCGTGAGCTCCTCGGGCTGCCAGCCGTGGGTCCAGCAGCTCCGCAGCCCCTCCGTCGAGACGGTCACGATCGCGTCGAGCATGGGGGCGCGCTCGGCACCCACCAAGCGAGCGGACATGTCGTCCACGAGACGCTCGAGAGCTCGGTGCGAGCCGCGGCTGCCCGCCAGCATGGCTGCCTCGCGGACGAGTCGGTGGTGGTCGGTCGGGTCGGTAGTGCCGCCTGGGTCGTTGCCTCTGGTGCCGTGCATCAGGTCCTCGCTTCGGTCGTGCCGCCATGTCCTGGGACTACCGTGCCACGGCCCTGTGACACACCCCCATCTCCGCGCGACGCACCGAGGCTCGGTGAGCGCCGCGCACCTGATGCCCGCGAGGCTTCGACGCGAGGCGACCAAGGGCTCTACGGGCTTGTCTCAGAGGCTGATCGGGAAGCCGTGCGGGCGTGGAAGGTGCGCCGGCCAGGGGTCACGACCGAGTCCGACCAGGACCGCCGACGCATCGTCCAGAGCGTCCGGCAGCCTCGCGTCGGCCAGAGCCTCCAGCGTCTGGCGTGCCAGGCGGCACCCGGGGGGTGCGTCGTGGAGCGCGAGATCGAGCTGGTGCACGGCGAGCTCGACGACCCAGGTGGCGACGAAGTCACCGGCCGCGAGGGTCTTGCCCTGGAACGCGACGGGCTGATCTGGCATGCCGTCCACCACGGCGATGGCTCGATGCACGACCTCCGTGAGGTGCCGCACGGCCGAGGCAGGCCGCTGGTAGGCGCTGGCGGTGCGACGCAGCACCAAGATGTGGGGGACCGGGTCGGCGTCCCTGTCGTCCGGGTGGGTCCGCCAGTAGGAGGCGGCGTCGTGGTCGATCGGGGCGCGGCTGTGCACCCCGGCGACCGCTGACATCTCGTCGAGCCCCACCCGGACGTGCACGACCGCGTCCAGTCGGCTCCAGCCGCGACATCGCGCGGGGTCGAGCAGCTCGCGCTCGTCCAGACCCTCGGCGGCCGACAGGAAAGAACGCGCCTGGGCGGCGAACTCGGACGCGGCCTGCTGGAGCGAGCAGTTCAGGGTGGCCATGGAGCGAGGGTAGCGAGCACCCGGGCTGAGGCCCCCCGAGAGCCGAGAGCGCTAGATGACCCAGTCGTCGCCGGGGTGGTGCTCGCTGGTCGAGAGGGCGCCGAGGTCGTACGGCGTGCGCTGGTAGACGCAGTGGTTGAGCCAGTTGGCGTAGAGCAGGAACGCGTGCGAGCGCCAGGTGACCCGGGGCTTTTGCGTGGGGTCGTCGCCGGGGAAGTAGTTGCGCGGGACCGGCACGTCCAGGCCGCGAGAGACGTCGCGCTGGTACTCCGCGAGCAGGGTGTCCCACTCGTACTCCGGGTGGCCGGTGACGAAGATCTGCCGGCCGTCCTCGCTGGCGGCGAGGTAGACGCCGGCCTCGTCGCTCTCGGCGAGCACCTCGATGCCCTCGGCGGCGTGGATGTCCTGCGCCCGGGTGCCCGTGTGCCGCGAGTGCGGTGCCGGGAACACCTCGTCGAAGCCGGAGAGCACGCGCGCGTGGGGCCGCAGGATGCGGTGGTCGAAGACCCCGAACATCTTGTCCGGGAGGACGATCTTCTCGATGCCGTGGTGCCGGTAGAGCCCCGCCTGCGCCCCCCAGCAGATGTAGAGCGTGGAGAACACGTTGTCCAGGCTCCAGTCCATGATCTGACACAGCTCGTCCCAGTAGTTGACCTGCTCGAACGGCAGCAGCTCGATCGGTGCCCCGGTGATGACCAGTCCGTCGAAGCGTTCGTCGCGCACCTGCTCGAAGGTCGCGTAGAACGCGTCGAGGTGCTCCGAGGAGGTGTTGCGGGACTCGTGGCTCGCCATCGCGAGGAAGGTGATCTGCACCTGCAGCGGGGTGTTGCCGAGCAGGCGCAGCAGCTGGGTCTCGGTGGCGACCTTGGTCGGCATGAGGTTGACGACGGCGATCTTGAGCGGGCGGATGTCCTGGGTGAACGCCCGGTCCTCGGTCATGAGGAAGACGTTCTCGGCCTCGAGCGTCACGCGCGCCGGCAGGTCGCGCGGGATGGTGACCGGCATGGGGGCCTCCTCGTGGCATGCGTTCGCCCGGACGCGCCCCATTCTCGCCGCGGGCGAATGAACGGGTGCCGGGTTTCAGCCCGTGGGACGAGGCGTGGCCGGGTCCGTGGCACGCGGGTCCGTGGCACGCGGGTCGTCGAGCACCCGGGACTCGGCCAGCTTGGCTTCCGCTGCGGCCTTGCGCTGCGAGGCCCGGATCAGCGCGTCGAGCTGCCGCTTGCGCTCGAGGGCGAGCGCGTTGCGCCGGGCGATCTCCTTCATGCTCAGCTGGTAGACCCGGTCGCGGCTGAGCAGGGCGGCCCGGGTCGCGTCCCCGTTGGCCATGGCGTCGTCGAGCGACCGCTGGGCGTCGTGGACGATGGGGGCGCTGCGGACGGCCACGACGATCGGGTCGGTCGACCCGGAGAGCGAGCGGCTGGTGCCCCGGGCCAGCGCGACCGGGCCGGCGAGCGCGTCGGAGGCCGGCTTGGCGCGCGCAGGGGCGACGAACTCCACCGTCTCGGTGGCGGCGACCATCGCCACCCGGGACCGCTCGAGCAGCGCAGGGATGGTGCAGGCCAGGGAGTCGTCGAACAGCCCGGCGCCAAGACCCGCGGCCGCGACCTGGGCGCCCCGGGCGAGCTCGAAGGTGTGCGGGTCGACCCCGTGCGAGAAGGCCACGGCCAACCCGCGCCGGGCCAGCGCCTCGTTGACCAGCCGGCCGTCCGACACCCGGCGCACCGCTCCCAGGGTCCGACCGGCGACGGGGGCCGCGCCGGGGGCTACGTCGAGGTGGACGGGAGTGCCCGCGGGCAGCAGCCCGCGTAGGTAGCCCGCCGCCTCCGGGCCCAGGCACTGGGCGCGCGTCGTGCCGTGCGCGAGGTTGGGCGCGTCGATGCCGACCAGCCGGACGCGGGTCGTCACCGGCGCCCCGGTGGCCGCCTGCGCCCCGGTGGCCGCCTGCGCCGGACCCCTCAGGTCGACGCTCTCGGCATCGACGACCCGCACCACGGTGTAGACCGGCTCGGGCGCCGGCCGCACGTGAGCGATCGCGAACGATGCGGACGCACCGAGGACCGCGGTGATACCGACGGCGACCGCTGCGCTGCGGCGTGCTCGTGCCATGCTGACCGTCCCTGCTCCGTGCCCGTCACCGGGCCTCCCTGCGGGGGAGCATGGCACGCGTTGCCCCGGCCGGCCAGGGGAGCGGACCCTGGCGCGATCCCGGGCAAACCGGGCGGAGGCCTCACGGTGCTGCGGGATTCGCTTCCTCGGCCGCGCCCGCGCCCGTGCCCTCGTCCGCGGGATCGCCGTGCAGGCGCCGCAGGTCGTCCAGGGTGTCGGCCTCGGCAGCGGTCTTGTCGTCCCGGTAGCGCAGCACCCGGGCGAACCGCAGTGCGATCCCGCCGGGGTAGCGCGAGGAGGTCTGCACCCCGTCGATCGCGATCTCCACGACCTGCTCCGGGCGCACCTGCACGGTCCAGTCGTCGCGTGCGGTCTCCAGCTCGGTGAACCGCTTGGTCTGCCAGGCGAGCATCTCGTCGGTCATGCCCTTGAACGTCTTGCCGACCATCACCAGCTCGCCGGTGCGCGGGTCACGCGCCCCGAGATGGATGTTGGAGAGGGTGCCCCGGCGTCGGCCGCTGCCGTGCTCGACCGCCAGCACGACCAGGTCGAACGTGTGCCGCGGCTTCACCTTGATCCAGCCGGCCCCGCGTCGGCCCGCGGCATAGGGACGGTCGAGCGCCTTGACCACCACACCCTCGTGCCCGTCGGCGACCACGCCGTCGAAGAACTCCTGCGCCTCCTGCGCGCTCGCGGTGGTGATCGATGGGATGACCGCGTCGGGGGCGATGCGCTGCAGCTCGGCCCGTCGCACGGCGAGCGGCTCGTCGAGCAGGGTGCGTCCGTCGAGGTGCAGCACGTCGAACAGGTAGACCGTGAGGGGAGTCCGCTCGCGCAGCACGGCTGCGTCACCTCGGCTCCCGGTCCGAGCGCCGGTCACCTGGAACGGCTGCGGCCGGCCACCGGGACGCAGGGCGACGGCCTCACCGTCCAGGACCACCCGGTCTACGGGGAGGGCGCGGGCGAGGTCGACGATCTCGGGCAGCCGGGAGGTGATGTCGTCGAGGCTGCGGGTGACCACGACGACCTCGTCACCGTCGCGGTGCACCTGGACCCGGATGCCGTCGATCTTGCACTCCACGGCCACCTCGACACGGTCCGGCAGGTCGGACGCATCCTTCGGATCGCCTTGTGCCCCAACGAGTTCGGTCAACGCCTCGGCGACGGTGGGGGACGACACCGCGAGCATCGGCTGCACGGGTCGCAGCACCTCCAGCTCGATCGCCTCGAGCGCCTCCGCGCCCCCGAGGAGCGCCGCCTGGGCCACGGTCGGCGTGCTCCCGGACAGCATGGCGGCCCGGCGGACCAGGTCCAGGTCGACGCCCGCCGCCTTGGCGACAGCGGGAAGCATCACGCCGTCGAGAGCGCCTTGACGCAGCTCGCCGACGAGCAACGCAGTCAGATAACGCTGTTCGTCGGCAGTCGCGCGAGCGAGCAAGCTGCGCAACGCATCTCGGCGCTTGGCCGTCGATCCGCTGCCCTCCAGGGCGGCCAGCTCGGCGAGCCACCGGTCCACCTCCGCGACCGTGATCGTGGGCTCGGTGGCAGGCTCGGGCAGCTCACGCAGCGAGCGATATCCGACTCCGACCCGACCACGCGGCAGGCTCCCGGAGAGGAAGGAGGTCGTGGCGACGACCTCCTCGCGGCTGGTCCGTGCGAGGAGCTGGGCGAGCAGGTCGACCTTGGCCGTGCGTGACCGGGTCGCCGCCACGGCCTGGGAGGTCTGCACCACGTCGTCGAGCACCATCGCCCCAGTGTGCCTCACGCCCCGATCAGGCCGGCACGGGGTGGCCGAACCAGTAGCCCTGGGCGTGGTCGCAACCCATCGCCCGGAGCAGCTCTGCCTGCCACCGGTGCTCGACCCCCTCGGCGGTGACGACCAGGCCGTGGGCGTGGGCCACCGAGATGATCGCGCGCACCGTCGAGGCGGCGACCCCGTCGGCGTCTGCGAGCGCGGCGACGAAGGAGATATCGAGCTTGAGCCGGTGCACGGCAAACAGACGCAGGTAGGCCAGCGCGGAGTAGCCGGTGCCGAAGTCGTCGACCGCGATCTCGAGCCCGGCCTCGTTGACCGCGGTGATGGCCTCGTGGATCTGCGGCTCGTCGTGCAGCAGGCTGTGCTCGGTGATCTCCAGCACCAGCGAGGAGCCATCGATCCCGTTGCGGGACAAGGCTTCCCGCACGACGGACGGATAGTCGGGGGAGGCGAAGGTCCGGCTCGAGACGTTGACGCAGATCTTGCGCCCGCTGGCGACGAGCTCGGGGTGGCGCGCCACGATGCGCGCGGCCTCGTGGATCATCCACCGGTCGATGTCCGTGATCAGCCCGGTCTCCGAGGCGATCCCGAGGAAGTGCTCCGGGCTGAGCAGCTCGCCCGACGTGGTGAGCAGCCGCACCAGCGCTTCGTAGCCGACGGTGCCGGACGTCGTGAGATCCACGATCGGCTGCAGATAGAGCACGAGCGCCCCGGACTCGACGGCGCGACGCACGGCCTGCTCGGTCACCAGGCGCGCCTGGACCTCCTCGACGAGCACGGCGTCCCCGACGACCCAGCGTCGTCGGCCCCCCTTCTTGGCGGCGTAGAGCGCGAGGTCGGCCGTGCGCAGCAGCTCGTCCGCGACGACCGGCTGGTCGGGGCCGGCCAGGGCGATGCCGGCGCTGACCGTGGTGAGCACCTGCATGCCGGAGGCGCTGTGGTGGGTGATCGAGAGGTCGCGGACGAGCTCGGCGGCGAGCTGCTCGGCGGCCTGCTGGTCGCTGAGATCCTCGGCCAGCACGACGAACTCGTCGCCACCCAGCCTGGCCACCCGCAGCCCCGGACGCCGCAGCGCACGCAGCCGGTCGGCCACCTCGAGCAGCAGCGCGTCCCCCGCGCCGTGACCCAGGCTGTCGTTGAACGTCTTGAACGCGTCGAGGTCAAGCAGCAGCAGCGCGGTGACCCCGGTGCGCGGCTGCGCCCCGATCTCGTGGGCCCAGCGGGTGACCTGGGCCCGGTTGCCGAGCTGGGTCAGCGGGTCGGTGAGGGCCATCGTCTCGACGACGAGCTCGTGCCGGCGTCGCCCGAGCTCGAGCTGGTGCTCCACGGACTCGCGCTCGGCGGTGCAGTCGCGCATCCGACAGACCACCGAGCTGACCTGTCGCGTCAGGGGGCTGGTGATGGGGACCGCCGTGATCGCCATCCACCGCTCGGGCTGCCCGTGCTCCTGGTCGGTGAGGACGCAGATCTCGTCGATGACCGTCTCACCCCGCGCGGCTCGCAGCGCCGGGGTGCGGGGCAGCGGCACGACGACTCCCTCCGGGGTCGTCAGCTCGAACGGCATCTGGTCGACCCGGTTGATCGACCGGTGCGCGCTCGCCATGAGGACGAGCTCGCGCGCCGTCCGGTTCGCGTAGACCACCCGGCCATCCCGCGCGCGCATCACGAAGATGCCGTCGGTGAGGGCGTCCAGCGACCCGAGTGGTGGCAGGCCTCGCCATCGCAAGCGCGCGATGCCGGACGCGATCCGGGCGACGAGGTCGAAGCGCCGGGTGTCGCTCCAGTGCGGTGTGCCCGACGTCCGACCTCCCGTCGACTGCCACGCGGTCACGCCGGCCACGATCCTCCCAGTCTCACCCGCCCATCTGTTGGGCAGCTCAGCCACTCCCGGCCACACCGGGGCACTTGAGGCTACAACCTTTGCTCCGTTCGTGTGTATTTGTCACACCTGTTCGGGGGAGCGCTGCGTGGAGCTTTCCGCGGGTCACCCACCGGTGCCGAGAGCTCTACCGGGGCTCAGTCGCCGGCCGAGCGCAGGGTCGGGGCAGGGCGCATCCGGCCCTCCATCCGGCGCAGCAGTGCTGCGTCGCACAGCTGGAAGCGGTTCCGCCCGTCCGCCTTCGCCGCGTAGAGCGCGAGGTCGGCCCGGCGCAGCAGCGCGGTCTCGTCGTCCTCGGGAGTGACCAACGCCACACCCACGGTGGCCGACACGCCGAGCTCCGGGCCGCTCCTCGCGCCGCGCGCGGCCGTGACGAGATCGAGGAGCTCACGCGCCACGACGGCCGCAGCCTGCTCGCCCGCCTCGCCGTCCGCGAGCCCGTCGACCAGCACCACGAACTCGTCCCCGCCGAACCGTGCTGTCCGCCAGCGGTGCTCGCCGGCGGCGGCGAGGCCGCGGCCGATGCGGCGCAGCAGCGCGTCCCCCGCCGCGTGCCCGAGCGTGTCGTTGAGCAGCTTGAAGCGGTCGAGGTCCATCAGCAGCAGGGCTGTCGTGCCCGGTCGCGGGCGCGTGACGGCCTCGGCCAACCACCGTTCGAGCTGCTCGCGGTTGCCCACGCCGGTGAGCGGGTCGCTCAGCGCGAGCTGCTCGAGCTTGCGCTGCTGCTCGAGCTGGCCGGTGATGTCCATGACGTGCGTGAGGATCTGGGCCGGCTCGCCAGGAGCGGGTGGCCCGAGCCGGGTCGACGTGGCGAGCACGTCACGCACCGTGCCGTCGATCCGCAGCAGCCGGCGGTGCGTGGGACCCGGGCCGACGCCACCCCGGGCGAGGCGGCTCAGGTTGGCGGCCGCCGGCTCCCGGTCGCCGGCCTCGAGGAAGCGGCCGATGTCGACACCCACGGCTTCCTCGGCGGTGCAGCCCATCAGGTCGGCGAGCGCCTGGTTGACCCGCAGCACCCGCCCGGGGCGAGCCGGGTCGCCCGAGAGCACGAGCATCCCTGTGGGCGCGTGGTCGAAGGCGGCCCGGAACATCTCCTCGCCGCGGGCCGCCCGCCGCGTCGCCTCGACCTGCTCGGTGCGGTCGACGACGTGGTTGAGCAGGAGCGGCCGCCCCGACCCCAGACCGGACACGGCGGCCGTCACGAGAGCCGGGAAGACCGAGCCGTCACGGCGGCGGCAGCGCGTCTCGTACGTCGCGGTCACCAGCTCGCCCGACGCCAGCCGCTGCAGCCGGTCGAGCTCGTCGGGCAGCACCTGCCACGCGGTCCAGGTGTCGATGCTCTGGCCCAGCAGCTGGTCCTCGTGGTCGTGGCCGAGCAGGTCGACCAGGGCCGAGTTGACGCGGAGCAGCCGGCCGGGCTGCTCGCCGCGCAGGTCGAGCAGCATCATGCCGATGGGGGATTCGTCGAACGCCGACCGGAACTGGTCCTCGGTGTCTGCCAGCGCGGCCAGCGCCCGGTCGCGATCCGTGACGTCCAAGGTCGCGCCGGAGACCCGCCGCAGACTCCCGTGGTCGTCGAACTCCCTTGCGGTCCAGCTCTGCACGACTCGCAGCGTGCCGTCGGGACGCACGACGCGGAAGACCTCGACCTCGGGTCGGCCGTCGCCCTGCAGTCGTCCCCAGTCGAGCAGGGACCGGTCGTCGGGGTGGATGCGAGCGAGCCAGGTGCCGTGGTCGGGTGTCGTGTCGTCGGGATCCATGCCCGCGATCTCGCGGACCTCGCGGGAGACCAGGGTGGTGTTGGTGGCGACGTCGTACTCCCACCAGCCGAGCCCGCTCATCCGCTGCGCCGCCGCGAGGCGCTCGGCCGGGTCCTCGGCCCGGGCGCGCGAGCGGCGCTCCTCGGCCACGTCGCGGACCCGACAGACGATGCTCATCACCTCGCCGGAGCCGGGGCGCGTGACGGGCGTGGCCGTGACGCCGAAGCACCGCTCGGGGTAGCCCGGTCGCCGCACCTTCACGACGGCGTCCCGGACCGCGACACCGAGGGCGACCGCACGGGCTACGGGGGTGCGGTCCAGCGGCATGGGCCGGCCGTGGGCGTCGACGAGCTCGCCCGCCGTCGCACCGCGGCCGTCGACGAGGACGCGCACCAGCTCGACGACGCCCAGCTGGTGCGCGGCGCGGTTGGCCACCTGCACCGCGAAGGTGAGGCCGTCGAGCACGAGGATCGCCTCGTCCAGCGTGTCCAGGACCGGTCCGTCCGCGCGGCGGCCGCGCAGGGCCTCCACCGTGCCGGCGAGGCGCTCGTCGGCGACGGCCACCAGGACGCGGACGGCTGCGACGACGTGGTCGGGGAAGATCCCCGCAGCCTCGTGGCGGAGCGCCAACATCCCGTGCGGCGCGTCGGTCGGGCCCAGCGGGACGACCGCGAGCGACCCGGCGGTCTCGTCGTCGGGGTGCACCGGCGGCTCCGCCGTGACGAGCGGGCTGTCGTCGGGCACCGGGCTGCCCACGTGCCAGGTGGGGGTCGCGCTCCCCGCTCGCGCGGCGACCCGCCAACCGACGGGGGAGTCGATGCGCACCGTGCTCACCAGCACCTCCTCGGCGCCGGTCAGGTCGACCACCTGCTCGCACAGGACGTCCAGCAGCGCGGGCAGGGCGCAGTCGCGCACGGCGCCGGTCGCGGTGACGAGGACCCTGAGCAGGTCCTTCGCGCGGCGGGCGCAGGCAACGACGGTGGCAGCCGACGGCATCTGATGGTCCTCGGGCGAGTGAGCGATGGCGGTGAGCGGTGGTGAGCGATGGCGTAGAGCGGGTGCGGTGCGAGCGAGTGCGCGACGAAATGGTGGCGCACCGTGATGAAACGTCGCTCTCAGTCAATATAGGAGCAATTCGGTCGATGAGTGTCGTAGTCCGGCAAAGCGATGCAGCAGTCTCGGCCGGCGGTTCGTATCACGGACGACGTCGGAGCGGCCCTCAAGAGGTTGAGAGGATGGCCGCCATGAAGGCCCTCCTCGTCGAAAACATCCACCCGCTGGCCGTCCAGGCGCTCGAGTCCGCAGGGATCGAGGTGGAGACCCGCACCGGGGCCCTCGAGGAGTCCGAGCTGATCGAGGCGCTGCAGGGAGTGGACGTCCTCGGCATCCGCTCCACCACCTTCGTCACGCGCACCGTGCTCGAGCAGGCCCCCGACCTGATGGCGGTCGGCGCGTTCTGCATCGGCACCAACCAGATCGACCTCGAGGGCGCTGCCGAGCGAGGCATCCCGGTCTTCAACGCACCGTTCTCCAACACCCGCTCGGTCGTGGAGCTGGCCGTCGCCGAGATCATCTCGATGGCGCGCCGGCTCACCGAGAAGGACCAGGCCATGCACCGCGGCGAGTGGAACAAGCAGGCCACCCACTCGCACGAGATCCGCGGCCGCAAGCTCGGCATCGTGGGCTACGGCAACATCGGCTCCCAGCTGTCGGTCGTCGCGGAGATGCTCGGCATGGAGGTCTACTTCTACGACATCGACGACAAGCTCGCCCTCGGCAACGCCAAGCGGTGCGGCTCGCTGGACGAGCTGCTCGAGAGCGTCGAGTGCGTCACGCTGCACGTCGACGGGCGCCTCGGCAACGCCGGCTTCTTCGGCGCCGAGCAGTTCGCCCGGATGCGGCCGCGCTCGCTGTTCCTCAACCTCTCGCGCGGCTTCCTCGTCGACGACGTCGCCCTCGCCGAGAACCTCCGCTCCGGCCACATCGCCGGTGCGGCCGTCGACGTGTTCCCCACCGAGCCCAAGAAGCGTGGTGACCAGTTCACCTCGCCGCTGCAGGGCATCCCCAACGTCATCCTCACCCCGCACGTCGGGGGCTCGACCGAGGAGGCGCAGGCCGACATCGGCCGGTTCGTCGCCGGCAAGCTGCGCGACTTCGTCCAGCTCGGCACCACCAGCCTGTCGGTCAACGCGCCGACCGTGGCCCTCGCGCAGGTGCCGGGAGACCACCGGCTCTCCTACTTCCACCAGAACCTGCCGGGTGTGCTCGCCAAGATCAACAACATCCTCGGCGACCACGGCGTCAACATCGACGGCCAGCTGCTCGCGACCCGTGGCCAGGTGGGCTACGTCGCCACCGACATCGCGTCCGGCCTCACCCCCGAGGTCGTGGCGCAGATCCGCGACCTCGACGAGACCATCCGGCTGCGCGTGCTCGGCTGAGCCACCGGCCCACGCAGTCATGCCCGCCTGCTCCGGCCTACGAACCACGCGGGTGGGAGCGCCGTTGGTCACAGTGTTGTGCACAATCGGCTGCCGGGGGGCTCGCGGGGCGCCCGAGCACGGTGCGGGACTGCATAGGATGTGGCGACCCTGGCCCGGTGCCGCACCGGGCACACCCCGACCCGGGAGTCCTGATGACCCGCTCGGCCCGTCTCGCCACTGCCGGCCTCGCCCTCGGTAGCGCCCTCGCGCTCGCCGCCTGCTCGGCCGGCTCCACCGCCAACCCGTCCGGGTCCGCCGCGTCCGGCGCGACCGGCGCAGCGGCCGCCGGCTCGGACGCCGTGGGCATCGGCCTCGTCCTCGAGCCGGTCAGCCTGGACTTCACCAAGAAGGACGGCGCGGCCATCCCGCAGGCCCTGCTCGGCAACGTCTACCAGAACCTCGTCACGCTCGACGAGAGCGGCACGATCGTCCCCCAGCTCGCCAAGAGCTGGACGGTGAGCCCGGACCGCAAGACCTACACGTTCTCCCTGGTGGACAACGCAACCTTCAGCAACGGAGCGAAGTTCACGGCGGCCGACGCGGTGTTCTCGATCAACCAGGTCAAGACCAGCTGGACCGTCGGCGTCAAGAAGGCGATGGACGTGGTCGCGTCGGCCGAGGCCGTGTCGCCAACCGAGCTGAAGGTGACGCTGACCCGCCCGAGCAACTCCTGGCTCTACGCGATGACGACACGCGTCGGCGCGATGTTCTCGACCACCGGCGTCGCGGACCTCGCCACCAAGCCGATCGGCACCGGGCCCTACACGATGGGCACCTGGAAGCGCGGCGACTCGATCACGTTGAACCGCAACGACTCCTACTGGGGGACCAAGGCGCACTTCGCGACCGCGACGCTCAAGTACTTCAAGGACGCCACCGCGCTCAACAATGCGCTGCTGACCGGCACGATCGACATCATCGGCACGGTCCAGGCGCCGGACAGCCTGGCGCAGTTCACCTCCAACCCGAAGTACCAGGTCATCGAGGGCACCACCAACGGCGAGGTCGTGCTGTCCTTCAACAACTCGCGAGCACCGTTGACGGACAAGCGAGTTCGTCAGGCGATCCGCCAGTCGATCGACCACAAGACGTTGCTCGACACGTGCTGGAGCGGCAAGGGCACGCTGATCGGCTCGATGGTCCCCCCCACCGACCCGTGGTACGAGGACCTCACGTCGGTGATGCCCTACGACCTCGCCAAGGCCAAGGCGCTCGTCAACGAGGCGGGGGCTGCCGGCAAGACGCTGCGCCTGCGCCTGCCGGCCGCGCCCTACGCCACCAGCTGCGGCCAGGTCGTGAAGTCGATGGTCGAGCAGTCCGGCCTCAAGGTCACCATCGACCAGCTGGAGTTCCCGCAGTGGCTGACGTCGGTGTTCGGCCAGGCCGACTACGACATGTCGATCGTCGCGCACGTCGAGCCGCGCGACATCAGCCGGCTGTTCGGCGACCCGACGTACTACACGCGCTACGACAACTTGGCCGTGCAGGACCTGTTCGTCGCCGCCGACGAAGGTGACCAGGCGACCCAGGTCGCGGACATGAAGAAGGCCGCCCGGCTGGTCGCCGAGGACGCGGCCGCCGACTGGCTGTTCCTCATGCCGAACCTCGTCGTCGCCGACAAGGACATCACCGGTCTGCCCAAGAACGCGATCGGGGAGTACCTCGACCTCGGGAAGCTCTCGCGGTCCTAGGTCGGCATCGACCCAGGTCGTAGACTCCCGCTCACCATGGTCGGCACGGTCCTGCGTCGCCTCGCGGTGTTCGTCGCCTCGCTGGCGGTGAGCACCGTGGTCGTGTTCGCGTTCATGGTCCTGCTGCCCGGCGACCCGGCCCGCGTCGCCCTCGGCACCGACGCCTCCGACGCCGCGGTGGACCAGCTGCGGCACGAGTTCGGGCTGGACCGGCCGCTGCCGGTGCAGTACGCCTCGTGGATCGGCGGCCTGCTCACCGGACGTCTCGGCACGAGCTACGTGAGCGGGGCACAGATCGGCCCCCAGCTCGCGGACCGGCTGCAGGTCTCGCTCATCCTGGTGCTCGCGAGCATGGTCGTCGCCGTGGTCGTGGCGGTGCCGCTCGGCGTGTGGATGGCGGTGCGCCACCGCCGCCCGATCGGCGTGGTGCTCTCGGCGCTCGCCCAGCTCGGGGTCGCCGTCCCGGCGTTCCTCGCGGGCATCCTGCTCATCACCATCTTCGCGGTGCGCCTCGGCTGGCTGCCCGCCAACGGGTGGACGCCACCGGCCGTCGACCCCGTCATGTTCGTGCGGCAGCTCGTGCTGCCCGCGCTCGCCCTCGGGCTCGTGCAGGGCGCCGTGCTCACCCGCTACGTCCGCAGCGCCGTCCTCGACGTGCTGCGCGAGGACTACCTGCGCACCGCGCGGGCCAAGGGGTTGCGGCCCGCCCAGGCGCTGTGGCGGCACGGGCTGCGCAACGCCGCCGTCCCGGTCGTCACCGTGCTCGGGCTGCAGCTGGCGACCACCCTCGTCGGCGCGGTCGTGGTGGAGCGGGTGTTCGTGATCCCCGGCCTCGGCTCGCTGCTGCTGGACGCCGTCGGCAACCGCGACCTGCTCGTCGTCCAGGACGTGGTGATGGTGCTGGTCGCCGCCGTGCTGCTGGTCAACCTCCTCGTCGACGTGCTCTACGTCGTGCTGGACCCGCGCCTGCGGCTGGGGGACGCGTGAGCGACCTCACCGCACCGGGCGGCCCCGCGCCGGACCTCGCCGGCGACCGCAGCTATCCCGGCACCTTGCTCGTCGGCTGCGCGCTCACGGGCGTGGTCGTGCTGCTGGCGCTCGTCTCCTTCGTCTGGACGCCGTACGACCCCGGCCTGATCGACGGGCTGCACCGGCTGCAGGGGCCGTCCGGCGAGCACCTGCTCGGCACCGACAAGTTCGGTCGCGACGAGCTCTCGCGGATCATGGTCGGCGCGCGCACCACGGTCTTCGTCGGCGTCGTCGCCGTCGGTCTGTCGGTGCTCGTCGGGGTGCCGCTCGGCATCCTCGGTGCGATGGGCCCGCGGTGGCTCGGCGAGCTGGTCGGTCGCCTCGGCGACCTCGTCCTCGCCTTCCCGGCCCTGCTGCTCGCGATCATGCTCAGCGCGGTCTACGGCGGCTCGACCCTCACCGCGATGATCGCCATCGGCATCGCCGGCATCCCGACCTTCGCCCGGGTGACCCGCTCGGGGGCGCTCGGCGTGCTGCGCTCGGACTACGTGCTCGCGGCCCGCTCCTGCGGCCTGTCGGCGCCGGCGATCGCCGTGCGGCACGTGCTGCCGAACGTCTCCTCGCTGATCATCGTCCAGGCGTCGGTCGCGTTCGCGATGGCGATCCTGGCCGAGGCGGCGCTGTCCTTCCTCGGGCTCGGGACCCCGCCCGACGTGCCGTCGTGGGGGCGGATGCTGCAGGAGAGCCAGGAGCTGCTCTTCGTCGCCCCCCGGCTCGCGTGGGTGCCGGGCGCGGCCATCGCCCTCGCCGTCCTCGGCTTCAACCTGCTCGGCGACGGCCTGCGCGACCGGCTGGACCCGCGGCTGAAGGAGCGCCGATGAGCACCGTCGTGGACCCGGTCCTGCGCGTGCGTGACCTCACGATCCGCACGCGGTCGGTCGAGCTGCTGCGCGGCGTAGACCTCACGATCGGGCGCGGGGAGCGGGTCGGGCTGATCGGGGAGTCGGGCTCCGGCAAGTCCATCACCTCGCTCGCGATCATGGGGCTGCTGCCCGACAACGTCCAGGCCACCGGCTCGGTGCGGCTGGGGGAGCGCGAGCTGCTCGGCACGCCCGAGCGCGAGCTGGCGCGGGTGCGTGGCCGGGACGTCGCCATGGTCTTCCAGGAGCCGATGACCGCGCTGAACCCCACCATGCGGATCGGGGACCAGGTCGCCGAGGCCATGCTGATCCACCACACCCAGCCGTCGCGGGCCGCGGCCGCCGACCGCGCGATCGAGCTGCTCGAGGCCGTCCGGCTCCCGGACCCCAAGGCGCTCGTCCGGGCCTACCCGCACCAGCTCTCGGGCGGTCAGCGGCAGCGCGTCGTCCTGGCCATCGCGCTCGCCAACGACCCCGCGCTGCTGATCTGCGACGAGCCCACGACCGCCCTCGACGTCACGGTGCAGCAGCTGGTGCTCGACCTGCTCGTGCGCGGCGTCGAGGAGCGTGACGCGGCGATGCTGTTCATCACCCACGACCTCGCGGTGGTGGCCAACGTGTGCGAGCAGGTGGCGGTGATGTACGGCGGGCGGATCGTCGAGGCCGGGCCGGTGAACGAGGTGTTCCGGCGTCCGCGGCACCGCTACACCCAGGGTCTGCTGGCCGCCTCCGACCTGGCCGTCGACCCGCACAGCGGCCAGCTGCGGGCCATCGCCGGGTCGGTGCCGGCCGCCGGACGGTTCCCCGAGGGGTGCGTCTTCCGCAGCCGCTGCTGGAAGGCCACCGACCAGTGCCGGGCGGAGCCGCCGTGGACGGGTGCGCCGCACGGGCCGGGTTACGCCTGCTGGCACCCGGCGCAGTCGGAGGTGATCACGTGAGCAGCACGGTGGACCTGCAGGGCAGCGCGCAGCCGCCGCAGGGGGAGCCGGTGATCGAGGTCGAGGACGTGCGGCGGGTCTACGGGCGACCGCGCAGCGGACTGTTCGGGAAAGCCGCGTCCGTGACCGCGCTCGACGGCGTCAGCCTGACCGTCCACCGCGGCGAGAAGCTCGGCATCGTCGGCGAGTCCGGGTGCGGCAAGTCCACCCTGCTGCGGATCGTCGCGGGGCTGCACCGACCCACCTCCGGGCGGGTCCGCGTCGAGGGTCGCGAGGTCACCGGCAGCGACCGCGACCTGGCCTGGCTGCGCCGCCGGCTGCAGGTCGTCTTCCAGGACCCGATGAGCTCGCTGGACCCCCGCATGCGGGTCGGCGACATCATCGCCGAGCCGCTCGTCGGGCTGCGGGTCGAGGGTGACCACCGGGCTCGCGTCGCTGAGCTGCTGGAGGCCGTGGGGCTCGACGCCGAGGCGGCCGAGCGCTACCCCCACATGTTCAGCGGCGGTCAGCGCCAACGGATCTCGATCGCGCGGGCGCTCGCGCCGAGGCCGCAGGTGCTGCTCGCCGACGAGCCCGTGTCGGCCCTCGACGTGTCCGTGCGCGCGCAGGTGCTCAACGTCGTCGAACGCCTCGTCGCAGACCTCGACCTCACCCTGGTGTTCGTGTCGCACGACCTGTCGGTGGTGCGCCACGTGTGCGAGCGGGTGGTCGTGATGACTCGAGGTCGGATCGTCGAGGAGGGCCCGACCGAGCAGGTCTACACCCACCCTCGGCACGACTACACGAAGGCGCTCGTGGCGGCCGTGCCGAGCGTCCGCCGCGCGCTCACCGAAGAGCGTGGGGTCGGCTGAGCAGAAGGTCCAGCTCGTCGTCGAGGTCGAGGCGGCGGCACATCGCGTCGATGACGTGGACGTCGGCGGGCGACAGGAGCCCGTGGTGCAGGCACATCAGCAGCGACTGCGCCGTCCGCAGCTCACCCGACAGCAGCACCTCGTCGAGGCCGACGAACTCGGGCTCGGAGTCCTCCAGGGGAGCGCCCCAGAAGCGGCGCATCAGCCGGCTCAGCCCGGTGCCCTCGGGCACCACGCCCGGGGGGATCGTCGGCCACCCGTCCAGGATGCCCCGGCCGTCGGGCTCGATCATGACGCTGACGTCGAGCCCCCGGGACCGGCCGTGCACGAGCAGGATGTGGTGGCCCCCGGGCGGCGCGTCGGACGCCATGACGAGCACGTCCCAGCGGCTGGCCGGAGACATCGTCACCTCCAGCAGCAGCTGGTCGATCGCGGCCTGGTCGTAGCCCTCGGGGAAGGTCACGCGACCGTGGCCGCCGGGGTGCACCCGGCTGCCGTGCGGTGCGGTGGCGCGGCCGACGGCGCCGACCCACTCGTCGACGACGTCGATGCTGGTCCCCGGGGTGAGGGACGGGTCGCCGGGCTGGACGACGGGAAGGGTGCGAGCCATGGGAATCTCCTGGTGACTGAAGGGTTCTGGGTCGGTTGATGGGTGGCTGATGGGTCGGTGGATGGGTGGTTGCTGGGTCAGTGGGTGACGGGTCAGTGGGTGACGGGTCAGTGGGTGACGGTGGCCGGGCCGGGCGGCGTGGTCGGCGGGCGGTCGAACGCTCCCTCGGCGGCACGCTCGGCGACGTCGTAGCCGAGCGCGGCGGCCGTCAGCGCGTCCGCGACGCGGCGCACGTCCTCGGCGTGGGCGCCGAGGCCCACCGTCCAGGAGCCGGCGAAGGTCTCGACAGCCGCCGCCAGAGCGCCGTCACCGACGCAGCCGGTCTGCCAGCGGGTCGCGCCCAGCCCGTCGCCCTCGTGGGCGAGCGCGAGACCCGTCTCGCGCAGCGCCGCCGCGGCGGCGTCGAGCTCGGTCGTGTCGACGCGGATCATCACGGCGCGCTCACCACCCGCGGTGTCGTGCGTCGCCGGCCGGTGGACGGGATGACCTCGAGCGGGTGGGCGGTGATGATGCCCTCGCCGGCGGGCTCGACGACGACCCGCACCAGCCGACCGTCGAGTCGGCCCTCGACCCGGAACCGGTCGCGCCCGCGCAGCGTGCTCGCCCACGTCCAGCTCGCGTCGGGGGAGAGGGTGAGGGCCTCGACGGCACCCATGAGGTCACCGGCGCACCACTCGGCGGGGAAGAGCGACTTCTTGGGGCGCGGCGGCGGGCAGTGGCCACCGGACCAGTCGGGCTGGCCGTCGCGGCCGCGGCGCAGCTCGCCGTCGCGGATGTGCCGCTCGCGCGACGGGTTCACCCGCAGGAAGGCTCCCTCGCGCCACAGCTGCCCCCACCGCTCGGCGATCTCGACACGTGCCGCCGCCCGCTGGACCTTGGGGAACGGCAGGTGCGCCACCTTCCGGGTCACGGGGTCGAACCCCGCCGAGCCGGCCGGTGACAGGTCCTGGAGCTGCTCGGGGCTTGGCATCCAGTCGCCGGCCTCGCGCTCCAGCACCCGGGCGCCTTGACGACTCCCCTGGACGGCGTCGCCCAGGCCGGGCAGCAGGCCCACCGCCGTGATCACCGCATCCGCCGTGCGGCCCTGGCCCAGCTGCAGCGGCAGGTTCGCGAGGTCCGCGACGTTGCCGACGACGGGCACCAGACCCGCGGCGTCGAGCACCTGGCCGAAGCCGTCTGCCACGGTGGGCACCTCGGGCAGGCGGGGTGCCCGAGGTGCCACCGAGGCCAGGCCTAGCAGGGTCGCGGCGGTCTCGGCGGCGGACCGGGCGGCCCGCGCGGCGGCCTCGCCCGCGAGGGCTGCGGCAGCCGCACGCATCGGTGCCCCGGGGTCGGTGGCGAACGGGAACGTGGAGAGGGCGCCGTCGTGCGCGGCGGAGAGTGCGAGCTCCTGAGCCCCGGTCAGCAGCCGTAGCCCGTCGGGGTGGCTCGCGTCCAGGGTCGCGGCGGCGTGGGCGGTGGCCTGGACGCCGTCCTCGTGGAGAGCGACGGCGCGCCGGGTGTCCTGCTGGGCGGACTCGAGGACGGCGGCGTGCCGGGTCAGCGCGTCGGCGGCGGCGCCGAGCAGCTGGGCCGCACCGGCGAGGCCAGGCCCGAGCGCGTCCAGCCCCGTGCCCGCCGCGACCGATGCCGGGCCGTCCCACGAGGGGGTGGACACCCGCGCGACCGACTGGGCCGCGTGCACCAGGGCCACCGCCACCTGCCGCCAGCGACCCGCCAGCGCCACCACTGCGGCGGGGTCACCCTGCAGGGCTGCCGGGGCGCCGGTGCCGAGCAGCGGCACGGCACCGGCGGCCGGGGGCGCAGCGAACGTCAGCACGGTCTACTCCTGGTCCAAGCGATGGCAAACATAAGGAAACGAATGCCAAGACCGTAGAGCGAACGCACCGAAGCTGCGGAAGGTTATCCACAGCCAAAGCGGTCCTTCGTCAGCGAGCAGCCTCGTCGATCTCTCGGCCCGTCGTCGGGCGGAAGTCCCAGACGTCGACCGGGTGGATGTCCTAAGGTGCAACGCGTGACGAACACACCACCCGCCACGCCTCGAGACCATGGGCGCAGCGGCCTCCCGATCGGCACCGATGGCGTCCATGCCGTCGATGCCGTCGTCGACGTGATCGACGTCGAGCCGGGCGGACCCCTCGCCCGGTTCCAGCACGAGGTCGGTGACCTGTGGTGGTCCCTCGGCGGGCACTGCACACCGCTCGACGAGTCCGAGCTCGCCCGCTGGCTCGATCGGCTCGACCGGCACCTCGAGGGCCACGCCGCCGAGGCCCGGTCGATCACCCTGGCCAACGACCTGCGCGCGCTGGTGGCCGGGTGGGCCCACTTCGACCGCGAGGAGCGCGCGGTCCTCTGCGGAGCGATCATCTACCTGGTCACCATCGACGACGCCGTCCCGGACGGCACGCCTCCCGGCGACGGCCTGGACGACGACGACCGGGTCGTCAGCGCCGCGGTGCGCGTGCTGCTGCGCCGAGCTCCGTGAGCCGGCCGCCGACGTCGCCCACCGCCTTCGGCGTGACGACCGACCTCGTCGTCTTCACCATGCACGAGGGCATCTGGGAGGTCCTGCTCGTGCGCCGCAGCGAGGACCCCTATCGCGGGCGCCTGGCCCTGCCCGGTGGCTTCGTCGAGGCCGGCGAGGACCTCGAGGACGCGGCCTATCGCGAGCTGCGCGAGGAGGCCGGGGTCGAGCCGCACCACGTCGTGCTCGAGCAGCTGCGCACCTACGGCACCCCGGGTCGGGACGAGCGCATGCGCGTCGTCACCGTGGCCTGGCTCGCGTTCGGTGCGGACCTGCCGATGCCCGTCGCCGGGGTCGACGTCGCGTCCGCCGAGTGGGTGCCGGTCGACAGCGTGGACCCGAGCACCCTCGCGTTCGACCACGGCGAGATCCTGCGCGACGGCGTCGAGCGGTGCCGCGCCAAGCTCGAGTACACCAACCTCGCGACCAGCTTCTGCGACCCCGAGTTCACCGTCGCGGAGCTGCGCCAGGTCTACGAGCGCGTGTGGGGCGTGCGCCTCGACCCACGCAACTTCCACCGCAAGGTCACCGGCGTCCCCGGCTTCCTCGTCGAGTCCGGGCAGCGCACGACCCGCGGTGGTGGGCGCCCGGCCATGATCTATCGAGCCGGCGACCAGCTGCGGCTGCACCCACCCGTCATGCGACCGGGCTCGTGACCGAGCCGACGCGCAGTCCCGCTGCGCAGGAGTCGGACGTGGAGCCGGAGGTGGAGCAGCAGCAGGCGGACGCGGAGCAGCAGCCAGATGCGGCCGTGCCGTGGGCGATGCAGATCGCCGTGCGCTACGACAAGTCCGCTCTGCCGCAAGAGATGTCGGTGTGCGAGGTCACCGCCCGCGCGGTCCTGGAGCTGCTGGCAGACCCACGCGCGGTGGACGGTGAGTGGGCTGGTGCGGTAGCCGCCTGGGAGGGGATGCACATCCGCAAGCTGGTGCGACGCGCGCGCGGAATCCGTTGGGACAAGGCCCAGTCCGTGCCCGGAGTGACGGTGGGCGAGGGGCCCGCGCAGGCCCGCGCGTTCGTGCCCGGTCCGGTGCGCCCGCTCCCGCCGGAGATCGACACGCTGCAGGTGTCGGGCACGAGCTACCCTGCGGATCAACCGAGCTCGGTCGAGGACCCGGTCCTCGTGACGGTCGCGATCAGCCCGCTCGTCGACATGACGAGCGGCAAGGCCGCCGCCCAGTGCGCCCACGCCGCGCAGCGCGCCTACCGCGCGCTGCAACGGGATTCGCCCGATCTGGCCAGCGCGTGGCAGCGAGATGGCTTCCGGCTCAAGGTGATCCGCCCGACGCGACAGGAGTGGGCGGACTGGGAGGACGCCCCGGTGCACATCATCGATGCGGGGTTCACCGAGCTGGACGGCCCGACCGAGACGACCCGCGCGCGCTGGTGATGGGGCGTGCGAGCCCCGTCACGGACCGGGGCGGCGCACCTCGAGACCGGCGTACATCTCCTCGATGAGGTCCGCGTGGTCCTGCTCGGCGCGCTGTCGGCGAGTCATGCCGAGCCCGGCCATGGTCGTGGACGGGCCGCCGAGCGTCCCCGCCACCAGGCGGAAGGCGCGGATCCGCCGGTCGTCCGGCATGTCGACGCCGAGCGCACGGACGTGGTCGCCGACGAGACGCACCACCCGGTCGTCGTCGACGAGCGCGTCCTCCGGGACCTCGGCGAGCTCCGGCAACGCCTCGCGCAGCGCCGCGAGGTCGGGTCGGATCAGCACGGTGAGGTGCGGTCGGTCGTCGCCGATGACGACCGCCTCCGCGACGAGGGCCCCCGCCTCGACGGAGGCCTCCAGCGGACGCGGGGAGACGTAGGCCAGCCGGACCGTGACGATCACGTCGTTCATCCGTGAGGTGAGGTGCAGGAAGCCCTGGTCGTCCAGCCGACCGGTCTGCCCGGTGTGCAGCCAGCCGTCGCGCAGCGCCTGCTGGGTCTCGCGGGTGCGCCCGTAGTAGCCCCGCATGACACCCGGCCCGCGCACCAGGACCTGCGAGCTCTCGTCCAGGACCACCTCGGTGCGGGCGATCGGCCGCCCGACCGAGCCCGGGCTGGAGGCCCACGGCGTGTTGGCGGTGACCACGAAGCCGGTCTCGGGCCGGCCCCAGACGACGAACGGGCGCATCCCGATCGTCGTGAGGAAGTCGACGACCTCCGGCGCGAGCTCGCTGCCGAGCACCAGGCACAGGCGCTTGGGGCCGCCGAGGCGGTCGCGCAGCCGGGCCTGCTGGCGCCGGTCCACGGCCAGCGTGCGGGCCCTCCCGAGCAGACCGGCTGGGGTGCCCGCGCGGCCGCTGCCGGCGAGGCCGAGCGCCGTGAGCACCTGCTGCATCACCAGGCTGCTCGTGACGAGGATGTCGGGACGGACCTGCTCGAGCATGGCCGCGGCACGGTCTACGCCGTCGAGGATGGTGACCTGCCCGTGGAGGGTGAGGGTGAGCAGGCAGGTCGACAGCTCGATCGGCTGGGACAGCGGGAGCATCGTGAGCGAGCGCACCGGGGGACCGGGGTCGAACGAGTCGATCAGCGCGTCGATGGGGTGCTGGACGTTGCGGTGCGACTGGACCACCCCGCGCATGTAGCCCGTGCTGTCCTGGGCGTAGAGCAGCAGCGCGACGTCGTCCGGCGACCAGTGCTCCGAGCGGCGGCGGGCCTCGGCCGCGGTGGCCAGGTCGAACGGGACCTGCAGCCAGCGGGTGAGCGGCAGCTCGTCGTAGCCGTCCACCCCGCCGACCCGGCGGGGCTGGCCCAGCTGGTCGAACGACACGACGAGCCGCACCGACGGCAGCCGGCCGGAGAGGATCCGCAGGTGGCGCAGCGCCGCGTCGCCCGAGACGAACGCGACCCGCGCCTCGGTCTCGCGAAAGATCGTCCCGATCTCCTCCGTGGCGCCGTGCGGGTCGAGCGGCACCGCGACGGCTCCGACAGCGAGGACCGCGTAGAACGCCACGAGCCACTCCGGCCGGTTGCTCGCCATGATGACGGCGGCGTCCCCGGGCTCCACGCCTTCGGTGATGAGGCCGTGCGCGACGTGTCGCACCTGCGCGGCCATCTCGGCGTAGGTCTGCTCCACCCACCGGCCGCCGACCTGATGACGGAGCGCGACCGACTCCGGGCGTTGCTCGGCCCGGGCGAAGAGCAGTTGGACGAGGTGGGCGGACATCGTAGGGAAGACTAACGCGACCGATGGTCACGCTGCGTGCCCGGCGGCCCGGGCGGGACACCGGCCCGTCGTCAATGAGGAAGAGGCCCGCCGTCAGGCGAGGAACAGGTCGTCGACGACCGCCGCCCAGCGGTCGTCCGGCACCAGGTGACCGACCCCGGCGATGGTCGACACGTCGACGCCGAGACGGCGCTTGGCGCTCGCGGCGAGGGCCGACGGCGGCACGAAGGTGTCCTGCTCGCCGACGGCGACCACGAGGGGGGTGCCGGCGAGCCGGTCGAGGTAGTGCTGCGGGAGCGCCTTGGGGGAGAACGAGGACTTGCACGCGCGCCCGACGATGGTCATCCACTCGACGGCCCACTGCGGCGGTCGCTCGGTGCCGGCCATCATGTGCCGCAGCACCCCGAGGCTGCTGGCCGCGGTGGCGTGCATGACCCACCGGGTCGCGTCGGCCGTCACCCGGGCGCTCGGCCGGATGGGGACGATGCCTCCCGGGGCGACGAGGAGCCGGCGGGTCACGACCGGGGACTCGGCGGTCAGTGCGATCGCGCCGCCGACGGAGTAGCCGAGCAGGGTGAGGTCGCTCGCCCCGGTGTCGTCGAGCAGGGCGGAGAGCCAGGAGCCGTACCACGCGGTCGTGTCGCGTCGCGAGCGCAGCGGGCTGGACAGCCCGGGCTGGCCGGGCACGTCGACGACCCAGGCCGTGCCGTGCCTGGCCGCGGCCTCGGCGAGGGCGAGCGAGCTGGCCGCACAGAAGTTGGTGCCGGGGACGACGACGACGTCCGGGGTGCCCTCGCCGATCTTGACGACGTGGGTGGCCACCGCGTCCCCGAGCACCGGATGCACCTCATGCAGATCCCGGGTGTGCGGGACCTCCCACGCGTCCAGGGTCCGGGTGCACCAGGACGCAATCTCGTCGCGCCCCGTCGCTGACCGGTAGACGTCAATCACGAGCGGGAACGATACCCGACTCCTCGGGGGGTCACGGCCCGCCCGGGAAGGGGGTGCCCGGAGTGCTCGCACCGTGGGTGGGGTGAGGGTCTGTCAGCGGGGGCGACTATCGTCGAGGCAGACCGATCCGGTCGCCGCCCCCGAGGACGAGCCGTCGTCCGTCCCAGGTCGCCGACCGTGGCCCCACCCGTCGAGGAGACCGTTCGTGAGCACCGCAGACCCCACCCCTACCGCAGCCCTGCCCGACCGCGACCGCGAGCTCGTCGCCGGTCTCGACGAGTACTGCGACGGCGTGCTGGCGGCGATCGGTGCTGCGGACCCCGTCGGCTTCGGCGAGGCGCACGGGTCGCTCTGCTCCTGGTCGCAGTTCCAGCTCGTGCCCCACCTGGTGGCGCTCGAGCAGCTGGTGCTGCCGGAGCTGGCGAAGGCCCCGGGCGCCGAGCTCCTCGCCCAGGCCCTCGTCGCGACCCACCGGGTGATCGCCGGTCTCGTCGACGCGGTCAACACCCCCGGCGAGATCGTCCTGCTGGCCGGCGACGTGCAGGCCCTGCGGGTGACCGTCCGCAGCCACCTCGCGAGCGTGGACAACCTCGCGCTGCCGGCGCTCGCCGCCGCGGGCGCCGACCTCGACCAGCTGACCCGAGGCGTCACGACGACCGCCGCCGCCCTGGCCGAGCAGTACGCCCTGGCGGTGCAGTCCGACCTCGACGCCGCCCACGCCCAGCCCGCCGAGGCGGGCGGGGGCGGCTGCGGCGGTGGTGGTGGTGGCGGGTGCGGCGGCTGTGGTGGCCTGTGCGGGGTCGACGACGACCCGCGCTCGCCGGAGCAGAAGGCGGCCGACCGGGCCGCCGTCAAGGTCACCCGCACCGCCTAGGGGAGCACCCATGCTGACGACGTCCTGGCTGCAGGCGTCACCCGCGGCTCTCGTCGTCGTCGCGCTGCTCTGGCTCCCCGGCCTGCTTATCGGTCGGGCCGCCCGGCTGCGTGGGCTGGTCCTGGTCGCGTCCGCGCCGCTGCTCAGCCTCGGCACCATCGCTCTCGCCCAGGCGGCCTGCGCCGTGCTCGGCGTCCCCGCTGGTCGGTGCTGCCGTGCCTGGCGGTGCTGCTCGTCGTGCTGGCCGGCACCCTGGCCCTCCAGCGGCTCGTCGGGTCGCTGTCGGCCCGCCGCGCCAGGGCTCGAGCTGGTGCGGCGACCGGAGCGTCGGCCTGGACCGGGCCCCCGCGGTGGGGTCGTGGCGCCGCCGTCGCGCTCGCGGCGACCGTCTCCGTCGTCGCCACCGCGGTGCCGATCATGCTGGCGATCGGCGAGCCCTGGCGACCGCAGCAGTCCAACGACTCGCCCTTCCACTACACCGCCATCTGGCGGGTGCTGACCTCCGGATCCGCCTCGTGGGACACGGTGTTCGCGACGAGCTCACCCGGCTCTCGCGGGTTCTACCCGGTGGGCTTCCACGGTTTCGTCGCCCTGGCCACCCAGCTGAGCGGTCAGTTCCTGGTCGTGACCACCAACGTCGTGGTGCTCGCCCTGGCCGCGCTGGTGTGGCCCCTCGGCCTGCTGGCGGCGGTGCGCGCCCTCGTGCCGCGGTCGGCCGCCGCACTGTGGGCGGTGGCGCTGCTCGCGCCGGTCGTCGTGTCGATGCCCTACCTGCTGCTCTCCTTCGGCGCGCTGTGGCCCAACGTCATGGGGCTGACCCTGCTGCCGGGGCTGGTGGCCGCCGCGCTGGCCGGCTCTGCCCGGATCGCGGGCGAGCGACGGCCAGGCACCGGGGGAGTCGTCGGCATCGCGATCGTGCTGGCGCTCGGCGTGTTCGCGATCGTCTTCGCCCATCCGTCGGTGGCGCTCAACGCCGTCGTCGTCCTCGGGCCGCTGCTGCTCGCGGTGCTCGGGCGGCTCAGCGTGCGGGCCTGGCGGGCCTCGCGGCGCGGGCGCACGGTCGTCGTCGTGGGCTGGGCGCTCCTCGGGGTCGTGGGGGTCGTCGGCCTGGTCGTGCTGCTGCGGGTGGGTGCCTCGGTCGCGGCCGCCGGCTCGCGCAACACCCAGACCTTCGGCGGAGCGCTCTGGCGGGCGCTGACGCTCGCGACCCCGCTCAGCCCGGGCCTGCTCGTGCTGGGCGTCCTCGCCCTCGCCGGCGCGGCGCGGGCGCTGGTCATCCGGCGGCACCGCTGGCTGGTCGTGGCGCACGTCCTCACCGGCGTCCAGTTCGTCCTGGCCGGCTCAACGGCCGGGCTGCCGGCGGCGGTGCTCACGGGGATGTGGTACCGCGACGCGTACCGCTTCCCGCCCGTCCTCGCCCTCACCGCGCTGCTGCTGACGGCCGTCGCCGTCGAGGGTCTGGTAGACCTCGTGGCCCGCTCGGGGGTCCTGGCCCGGCTGGCCACCCGTGGACGCGGGTCGGGCGGCCCTGCCGTCCGGCGTTGGGCCCCGGTGCTGGTGGTGCTGCTCGTGGCGCTCGCCGCGCGGGCCCCCTTCGACAGCCACTCGGCCCTGCGGGTCGTGGCGCAGAACTACTCGCGGGTGGGCTACGACAGCGAGCTGGTGTCACCCGCCGAGCTGCGGCTCTATGCCGACGTGCACGCTCGGCCCCGCGACCGCCGCCGACGCGACGCCGGCCGGTCGGCAGGGGGTCCTCGGCGACCCGTTCGGTGGCGCGATGTTCGCCGGGCTCTACAGCGACCGGCCGAACGCCGTCAACCACTTCGTCGGCGTGCTGGACCCCGACCGGATGCTCCTCGTCCTCGGGCTCCAGCACCTCGGCACCGACCCCGCGGTGTGCGCCGCGGCCCGACGGCTCAACATCGGCTACGTCGTCGATGACAGCCACCGCATCTGGCCGGGCCACAACAACGCCGTCAGCTTTGCCGGCCTGCACGACCTCGGGCGCCTGACCGGGGTGCCGGGCCTGATCCCCATCGGTCGCGAGGGGAGCGTCACGGTCTACCGCATCACGGGGTGCTGACCATCACAGGTGCTGAGCTCCACGGGTGCTGAGGGCGGCCGAGGCCGCGAGGCGACCCGGTGGGAGCGCGGGCGCGACCACGTATCCTGCTCGGGTGCCTGAACGCTCGACCTCGCCTGCCCGCGCCCGCTCCCGGCGCGGGGGCCGGTCGCGGTCCGGTCCACGCGGTCCGCGTCCGCTGACGCCGGAGCAGGTGGAGCTGCGGGCGGCGTCCGTCCCCGAGCTGCACTACCCGCCCGAGCTGCCCGTCGTCGAGCGGCGCGAGGACATCGCCGCCGCCATCCGTGACCACCAGGTCGTCATCGTCGCGGGGGAGACGGGCTCGGGCAAGACCACCCAGCTGCCCAAGATCGCGCTCGAGCTGGGCCGCGGGGTGCACGGCCTGATCGGCCACACCCAGCCACGCCGGATCGCCGCGCGCTCGGTCGCCGAGCGGATCGCCGAGGAGCTGGACGTCGAGCTCGGTGGGGTCGTGGGCTACCAGGTGAGGTTCACCGACCACTCGTCGAGGGACTCGCTGATCAAGGTGATGACCGACGGCATCCTGCTGACCGAGATGGCGCGCGACCGGGACCTGCGCCGCTACGACACGATCATCATCGACGAGGCCCACGAGCGCAGCCTCAACATCGACTTCATCCTCGGCTACCTCAAGCAGCTCCTCCCGCGGCGGCCGGACCTCAAGGTGATCATCACCTCCGCGACGATCGACCCCGAGCGGTTCGCCCGCCACTTCGCCGCACCCGACGGCACGCCGGCGCCGATCGTCGAGGTGTCGGGTCGCACCTACCCGGTCGAGGTGCGCTACCGGCCGCTGGAGCGGGACCGCGGCCCGGACGTCGCGCCCGAGCCCGTCGACCAGGTGACCGGCATCGTCGAGGCGGTCGAGGAGCTGTGGACCGAGGCAGGCGTCGGTGACGGCGGCGGCCAGGACATCCTGGTGTTCTGCTCGGGCGAGCGCGAGATCCGCGACGCCGCCGACGCCCTCACGGCCCTCGAGCTGCCGAGCACCGAGGTGCTCCCGCTCTACGCCCGGCTGTCCGCCGCCGAGCAGCACCGCGTCTTCTCCCGACACCGCGGCCGGCGAATCGTGCTGTCCACCAACGTTGCCGAGACCTCGCTGACCGTCCCTGGCATCCGCTACGTCGTCGACACCGGCGTCGCGCGCATCTCCCGCTACAGCCAGCGTACGAAGGTGCAGCGGCTGCCGATCGAGCCGATCTCGCAGGCGTCGGCGCTGCAGCGATCGGGTCGCTGCGGACGAGTGGCCGACGGCATCGCGATCCGGCTCTACTCCGAGGAGGACTTCGCGGCGCGACCGGCGTTCACCGACCCCGAGATCCTGCGCACCAACCTCGCCTCGGTCATCCTCCAGATGACCTCGCTCGGGCTCGGCGACATCGCGCGCTTCCCGTTCGTCGAGCCACCCGACTCGCGCCAGATCGCCGACGGCATGCGGCTGCTCGAGGAGCTGGAGGCGATCAGCCCGGCCGAGCCGGACCCGCGCCGGCGGCTCACCCCGATCGGTCGCCGGATCGCTGCCCTGCCGCTCGACCCGCGTCTGGCCCGCATGGTCATCGAGGCCGACCGGCAGGAGTGCCTGCGCGAGGTCCTGATCATCGCTGCGGCCCTGTCGATCCAGGACCTGCGCGAGCGTCCCGCCGACAAGCAGGCCCAGGCCGATCAGCAGCACGCCCGCTTCAAGGACGAGCACAGCGACTTCATCACCTGGCTCAACCTCTGGAACTACCTGCGAGATCAGCAGAAAGCCTTGAGCGGCAGCGCTTTTCGCAGGATGTGCAAGAACGAGTACCTTCACTACCTGCGCATCCGCGAGTGGCAGGACCTGCACTCCCAGCTCAAGCAGGTCTGCAAGCAGCTGGGGCTCGAGCCCAACAAGCAGCACGCGCAGCCGGACGCCGTCCACCAGGCCCTCGCGTCAGGCCTGTTGTCCCACATCGGACTTCGCGACGCCGAGCGGCGTGACTACCAGGGCGCGCGGGGTGCCCGGTTCGCCATCCAGCCCGGCTCGGTGCTGCTGCGCCAGCAGCCGGAGTGGGTCATGGCGGGGGAGCTCGTCGAGACGACGCGGCTGTGGGCGCGCACCGTCGCGAAGGTCGACCCGGCGTGGCTGGAGCGGCTCGGCGCACACCTGGTCAAGCGGCAGTACTCCGAGCCGCACTGGGAGCGCAAGCGGGCGAGCGCCGTTGCGCTGGAACGTGTCACGCTCTACGGCGTCCCGCTGGTCGCGGGGCGTCGCGTCGGCTACGGCACCGTAGACCCCGCCGGGGCTCGCGACATCTTCATCCGTTCCGCGCTGGTCGAGGGTGACTGGGACACTCGCCACCCGTTCTTCGTCGCGAACCGGCGCCTGCTCGACGAGATCGCCGAGCTGGAGGAGCGCGCCCGGCGACGCGACATCGTCGTCGGGGACGAGGAGCTCTACGCGTTCTACGACGCGCGGATCCCGGCCGAGGTCGTGAGCGGCGCACACTTCGACAGCTGGTGGAAGCGCGCGCGTCGGGAGCAGCCGGACCTGCTGACCATGACCGAGGCGGACGTCGTCGCGGAGGGGGCCGACACCGCTGTGTCGGACGACTTCCCGCCCACCTGGCGCCAGGGGGACCTGGAGCTCAGCCTCACCTACCAGTTCCGGCCGGGAGCGGACGCCGACGGGGTCACCGTGCACGTGCCCGTCGAGGTGCTGAACCGGGTGCGGGCCGACGGCTTCGACTGGCAGGTGCCTGGCCTGCGCGAGGAGCTGGCCACGGCGCTGATCCGCGCGCTGCCCAAGGGAACTCGCCGCAACTTCGTGCCGGCACCCGACCACGCCCGCACGGCGCTGGCCGCGGTCGACCAGGCGTCGGGGCGCCCGCTCGTCGCCGAGCTGGCCCGGGTGCTGGAGCAGCGCACCCGGGTGGCGGTCCCCGCGACCGACTGGGACGTCACCCGCGTGCCCGACCACCTGCGGATGACCTTCCGGGTCGAGGACGCCCGCGGCCAGGTCGTCGCGGAGGGCAAGGACCTGGACGCGCTGCGGCGCACGGCAGCACCCACCGTGCGCCGCACCATGGCCCGGGCCGCCGCGTCCATCGAGCGCACCGGCCTGACGACGTGGGGCGACCTCGAGCTGCCCCGCACCTTCGAGCAGCAGGTGGCCGGACGCACCGTCGTCGGCTATCCGGCGCTGGTCGACCGCGGCGAGTCCGTGGCCGTCCAGGTCCTGGCGACCCGTCGCGACGCCGACGTCGCCACCCGACTCGGCGTGCGAAGACTGTTGCTGCTCAACGTCGCTCCGCCGTGGAAGCGCGTCCTCGCGGTCCTGTCCAACCAGCAGAAGGTCGCGCTCGGGCACAACCCGCACGGCAGCGTGCCGGCCCTGCTCGACGACTGCCTGGCCGCCGCCGTCGACTCCATCGCCGCCGAGGGGGCCGGGGGAGCCGCCGAGGTCCGCGACCCCGTGGCCTTCGAGGAGGTGCTGCGCCGGGTCCGCCAGCTGGCGTCGGCGCGCGTCATCGAGGTCATCGAGCGGGTCGAGCCGATCCTGGTCGCCGCTCGCACGGCACGGCTGGCGATCGAGGCGCTGCGCGGCCCCACGGTCGCCGCCCTGCGGGCCGACCTGGAGCGCCAGCTCGACGGGCTGATCCACCCCGGTTTCGTCGCCGAGGTCGGGGCCGCCCGGCTGCCGGCCGTCCTGCGCTACGTCAAGGGGATCGCGCTGCGCTGCGAGAAGGCGCCGGCCGACCTGCGCCGCGACGACGAGCGCTCGGCCGTCGTCGCCACGGTCGAGCGCGAGCACCGCACCTTCCTCGCGGCCCTGCCGCCGGCGCGGGTCGACGACCCCGACGTGGTCGAGATCCGTTGGATGATCGAGGAGCTGCGCGTCTCGCTGTTCGCCCAGTCGCTCGGCACCGCCCACCCCGTCTCGGAGCAGCGGATCTACAAGGCGATGGACGCCGCCGAGGCGCGCTCGACGTGACGCACGTCACATTCCCCGCGTCGTCGGAGGACATGACGTTGCTCGGTGGCTGGCAGGTCGCCACGGTGGAGGGGGCGATGGGGCCCGACGACTACTCGCCGGCGACCAAGGCTGCGGCCACCCACGGTTAGGTGGTCGGTCAGCGGTTGGCCGCAGGATCCAAGACGTCGCTGCGTGCCGGCGTGCAGCTCCCGGCCGACATCACGGTCGAAGGCCGGGCGCTGCCCCTCAAGGTCGTCTGTCGGTCGGCCGACCGCCAGGTGGAGCTCATCGTGCGCTCGCCGCTGACGTTCTCGTCCGCGCACGAACCTGCGGTGCCTGGCGCCTGATCGGCCGAGCGGTCAGCGGCGCCTCTTGGTGGTCGACTCCTGCTCGGCCGCCTCGTGCACGGCCTCCAGCCCCCGCAGGACGGTCATCAGGAAGCCCTGGGCAGGTCCTCCGGTGGCCGCGACCCGCCGCTGCTGCTCGCGCAGCTGGCGCTGGACGAGCTGCTGCGGCGACGGTGGGCGCGGTGCGCGCGGGGACGCAGCGCCGGGCCACGCCTCGCGGGCCGTCCGCGGCCGAGGCTGCTGGACCTGCCGTCGGGGCGCCGGCGACGGGGCGCGCGCCGCGCGCTGCCTGTCCGCCTGACTCTGAGTCTGACCCTGCGCGCGTCTCTGCGCTTGTGCTTGTCCCTGTGCCGACGCCTGCGGCTGCTCCTCCTCGGGCAGCCACGCGTTGCTGAGGTAGGCGTCCAGGGCGGGCGGGGGAGGCAGCGACGGCAGCGGCCGCAACGCGCTCGACGGCCCCGCGTCGAACAGGGTCGAGACCTCCAGCGGCGCGGGCATGAGATCACCGACGTCCCACTGCAGGATGTCGTGCTCGTCGGAGCCGGCCATCCGCCTGCGGCTGCGCTGCTCGCTCATGGTGCCTCCTCGTCCCTCCCCGTGCCTGCCTCCGTGCCTGCCGTCCCTCCCGCGTCGGGCCGGAATGCCGTGAGTGCGCCGATCGTTGCACAGAGCAGAACCATGCGGGTAGCACCACCGGCAGCTTCGTCCCGAAGCCGCCACGAGCGCTACCACGGACTGCGATCACGAAAGGCCAGGACCGTGCAGGATCCCACCCAGCTCTACCGGCTCGAGACCGACGCCGACCTCCCTGCCCTGCGGGCGTCGACCATGGTCGTCGCCATGGGCTCCTTCATCGATGCCGGGCACACCCAGCGACTCATCTCCGACCACCTCACTGGCGGCCTCGAGAGCCGGGTCGTCGCGTCGTTCGACGTCGACCAGCTCCTCGACTACCGCGGGCGTCGCCCGCTGATGACCTTCGACAAGGACCGCTACACCTCCTACGACGACCCCGCGCTGCTGCTGCACCACGTGATCGACGAGGACGGCGTGCCCTTCCTGCTGCTCGCCGGCCCCGAGCCGGACTACCAGTGGGAGCGGGTCGTCGAGGCGGTCCGCGGGCTCGAGGCGATGTTCGGCGTCACCCTCACCGTCACGGTGCACGGCATCCCCATGGCCGTGCCCCACACCCGCCCGGTCGGCATCACCCGGCACGCCAGCGACAGCCGGCTGATCCCCGACAACGAGCCCGTCTTCGACACCGTCCAGGTGCCCGGGTCCTTCGCGGGCCTGCTCGAGCTGCGCCTCGGCGAGGCCGGCAAGGACGTCATCGGCTTCTCGCTGCACGTGCCGCACTACCTCGCCCAGACCGACTACGCCGACGCGGCGCTCACCGGCCTGCGTGCGGTCTCCGGCGCGTCCGGCCTCAGCCTGCCGACGGCCGACCTGGCCGCGCTCGCCGGGGTCAACCGGCAGCAGCTCGCCGCCGAGATCTCCGGCAACGAGGAGGTCGGGCAGGTCGTCGCCGCGCTCGAGGAGCAGTACGACCAGTTCGTCCGCGGCCTCGAGCGGCCCTCGCTGCTCGCGCAGTCGCCGGGCGAGCTCCCGACCGCCGACGAGATCGGTGCGGAGTTCGAGCAGTTCCTGCGGACCCAGACCGACCGGGAGTCCTGAGTCGGGTCTGAGCTGCGTTCCGAGCAGGCCTACTTGGCCTCGGACCAGCGGTGCACGGTCGTGACGTCGGCGACGAAGCGCACCGTGCTGCCGCCGGTCCAGCGCCGCGACGCAGCGCCCAGCGTGTCGTGCACCAGCGCGACGGCCTGCTCGGCGTGCTCCCGCGGCACGTGCAGCAGCAGCTCGTCGTGCAGGCACAGCACGATCTGACCGTCCAGCCGAGCCAGCTCCAGGCGCACGGTCGCCGCCCACGCCTTGAACAGCTCGGCGGCGGCCCCTTGGATCACCGCGTTGCGGGCGAACCGCCCCCGCCCGGCCCGTTGGGCGTCGGTCAGCGGGCCCTGCCACATCGGCACCCGCCGGCCGCCGAAGGTCTGCACCGCGTCGCCGCGCAGCCCCGCCTCGTAGGCCCGGTGCAGGTAGGCCATGGCGTCCGGGTAGGTCCGGTCCAGCCGGCGCAGCGCCTCGCCGGCCGCCCCGCTCGTCTGGCCGTACATCGCGGCGAGGACGGCCACCTTGGCGACCGGACGGTCTACGCGCAGCTGGTCGGCGACGGGGGCGTAGAGGTCGTCGGCGCGGCTCGCGGCCGCGAACGCCGCGTCCCCGGACACCGCCGCGAGCACCCGTGGCTCGATCTGCCCGAGGTCGGCCCGCACCAGGACGTGGCCCTCGTGGGCGGCTACCGCGGGCCGGAGCTCCGCGGGCAGGTTGTGCAGCCCGTTGCCGCCGGTCATCCGACCTGCCCCGCCGTCGCACGCGGTCCACGGCCCGCGCAGCCGGTCGTCGGTCTCGACGTAGGTCGCGAGCCAGTGCCACCCGTAGGTCGTCGCGATCCGCTCGGCCTTGCGCCAGCCGAGCAGCGCCTCGACCACGGGGTGCTTGTCGCGGTAGGGCGTGAGGGTCCACTTGCGCGTGTCCGGCACGTCGATCCCGACCGAGGCGAGCAGCGCCCGCACCTGCACGGGGTTGCGCAGGTCGGTGTGCTCCGCACCGGGCACGAGCCGTAGCACGGGCTGGTCGCGCTCGCGTCGGCCGCGGGCTGCATCGGCCTCGGTGGCCGGGCGCGGTCCGGCGGAGGCCTCGATGAGCGACTCCAGCGCGGCCCGGTCGATCGGCAGCCCGTGCTGCTCCATCTCGACGCAGAGCACGGCGGCCGCGGACTCGCTGGTCGCCGTGACCACCGCGCGGGGGGTGCGGTCGGCGAGCCGCTGCTGCTGGCGCTGCGCCGTCTCCAGGGCCGCCTGGGCGAGCCGGCGCCCGCGAGCCCAGCCGTCGTCGGGGGAGCCGGCCCAGGTGCGCGCGTCCGCCCGCAGGTGCCCGGCTGGCGTGACCAGCGGGTCCGGGTCGCTGCCGTCAGCAGCGCCCGAGCCAGCCGCAGGTCGTAGCGCCATCGCGAACAGGTCGTCCGGCTCCTCCACCGGTGCCGCGGCCGGGTCCAGGCCGTGTGCCGTGGCGTAGGCCTCGCCGGGCCGGGCGGACCAGCCGCCGACCAGCAGGCGGTGCGCCTCGGCGACGTCCCAGGCGCGGGCCACCGGCACCGTGGCCAGCACCCGACGGGCGTCGGTGCCGGCGTCCCACCACACCCAGCGGGGGCGGCGCTCGAGCTCCAGGCGGCGCAGCAGGTCCGCCGCGCCGTCGTGGGTCGGCGCCAGCAGGACCCGACCGTCCGAGCCGTCCACCACCAGCAGGCCGGTCGGCAGCTCCAGCGCGACCACCGCGTCGGCCAGTGTCGACGGCGCGCGAGGGGCGGTTATGCCGCTCGTGGTGGCGGGTATGTCGAGCACCGGTTCAGTGTGACAGCCCCCGTGCCCGACCCGGACATGACAGAGTGGGCCGCGCTGCGCTCTACGCATCATCCGAACCCGAAAGGACCGTTGTGGGCCTCCTGGACAAGCTGACCTCTCCCGTGCTCGACCGAGTGCTGGGATCGAACACCGTCGACCCCAAGACCGGTCAGGTGACCGGCGAGTCGCGCATCAACGGCCCGGCCAACGAGCTGGTCGAGAAGCTGCTCGGCGTCGGCATCGACGGGCGGGGCCCGTTCGAGGGTGCCGACGAGTTCGCGCAGAAGGCGCTCGCGGAGGCCAAGAACCCCAACGCGGCGGTCGACGACATCATCGGCAAGCACCTCAAGCTCGCCTCGGCCGGCGGCTTCGTCACCGGCCTCGGCGGCTTCGTGACCATGGTGGTGGCGATCCCCGCCAACGTCGTGGAGTTCTACGTGCTGGCCACGCGCATGGTCGCGAGCATCGCCAAGGTCCGCGGCTACGACCTGAGCCAGGACGAGACCCGCTCGGCCGTGCTGCTCGCCCTGGTCGGCGGCTCGGACGCCAACGAGGTCATGAAGGCCGCCGGGGTCGTCCCGACCGGTCGCCTCGCCGGCCTCGCGGCCGGCCGGCTGCCGAAGTCCGCGCTGATGATGATCAACAAGGGCGTCGTCAACAAGATGGCCGCCAACCTCACCGAGAAGGGCGTCGCCAAGTTCGTGGGCAAGGGCCTGCCGGTCGTCGGCGGTGTCGTCGGCGCCGGGCTGGACTACTACCTGCTCAAGAAGATCGCGGCGAACGCCAAGACCCAGTTCCCGGCGCGGCCCGCGTCGGCCTGAGCTCGGCCGGGGTCGGGTGGCGGTCGGCGGGAACGCCGCGGCGGAATCCTTCGTCCTAGCGGGGCGTTGACACTGGTGCTCGGCTGATCCAGCCGGCACCCCCAGCGTCCGGCCGCACCGCGCCGGACACGTCCCTCGGAGGTCCTTGTGGCTGCTTCCCGCTCGACCGCGTCCCGTCTTGGCCTGCTGCGCTCCATCGCGCACGCCACCCGCTCCGCCGCTCGGCCGGGCTCGGCCGGTCTGCCCACCCGCCTCGCTGCGCTGCCGCGCATGTGGTCGGCCGTCAGGACCGGTCAGTACACCGGCACCTCGACGGGCGTGCTGGTGGGCCTGGTCGCCGCGGCCGCCTACCTGCTGTCGCCCGTCGACCTGATGCCCGAGGGTGTCCTCGGGCTGTTCGGCCTCGGCGACGACGCGTTCGTGCTCGCCTGGCTGGCCAGCACCCTGGTGAACTCCACCGAGGACTTCCTCGGCTGGGAGCGCGCGACCGGTGGCGCGTCCGCCGGTCCCGCCACCGCCCGCTCGACGAGTCGCGGGGCGCAGGACGTCCTGGTCGGCGACGTGGTGCGCTGACTTCGCCGCTCGCCATCCTCCGGTAGCCCCGGCGCCATCTCGCGCTCATCGGCTCCAGGTCGCCGGACCAGCCTCTTTGGCACCCCCTCTCGCACCCCCTGTGCCGCCTGCGCGTGCACAGGGGGTGCGGCGCGTCCGGGCGCTGACCCGTCCGCCGTCCACAGCCGCGGGCTCGCCCTTCCGGGGGTGCTCGAGCCGCAGCAGGGTCGGTGCATGACTCCGCAGACCCCCGCACCCAGCGCCCGGACGGAACCCACCGTCACCAAGATCAGCTCACCCGCCGAGGTGGCCCGGCTCGTGCCGCACCTGCTCGGTTTCGCACCGCACGACAGCGTCGTCGTGGTGTCGTTCGCCGGACCACGGCGCCGCCTGGGCCCGGTGGCGCGCTTCGACCAGCCGACCGAGGCCGAGCACATCGACCTCGTGCTCGCCGGTCTGGAGCCGCTGCTGCTCAACGCCGGGGTCGAGGAGGTGATGGCCATCGCCTTCGTCGACACGGCGCCCGAGGCATCGTCGACGAGACCCTGGACGCCCTCGGCTTCTTCGTCGCGGGCCACGGGTTCGACCTGGTCGCGGCGGTGGTGGTGCGGGACGAGCAGTGGCGCTGGGCCGGTGAGCCGTGGCGTGGGGACGTGCTGCCCGATCCCGTGCAGGTGCCGGCCGTCATGGCCTACGTCGAGATCGGGAGCGCGCCGCTGCCGAGCCGCGAGGCCCTCGCCGACGCCCTCGTGCCGCTGCCCGAGGGCCCGGCCGCGCAGGAGCTGCGCCGGCTCGTCGCGGGCTGCCTGGACCGGCGCTCCCGACCGCTCGCGTGGCTGATGGGGGTGAACGCCCCCACGTCGAGCTGGGCCGAGGTGGAGAGTGGGTGGCACGAGGACGCGATGCGCTGGGCGACGGTGCTCGGCCTGGACGCGCAGCCCCACGCCGATCGCCCGGGTCTGCTCGACCCGCTGCCCGAGCTCGCCCCCGGCGAGCTGGCCGCTCTCGTGGCCAGCCTCGAGGACCGCGCCTTCCGGGACGCGCTGATCGCCTGGGTGGTGCCCGACGCGACGCCCGCACCGGACCTGGGTTACTCCCTCCACGGCGTCGACGCGGTCGTGCGCCCCGTGCTGGGGCCGGTGCCGGATCCCGAGGACGGCCAGGTGCAGGCGACGCTCGGCCGCCTCGAGGAGCTGGCGCGCCGGCTGCCGCTGGACCTGCAGGCGCCGCTGCTGACCATGCTGGGCGTCGCCCGCTGGGCCGAGGGCGCCGGAGCGGCGGCCGACCTCGCCGTGACCCAGGCCCTGGCGGGACGCCCCGGCTACCGGCTCGCCGAGCTCGTGGAGGCGCTGATCACCCACCAGGTGCCGCCACGCGGCCGGGGCAGGCAGGATCGGCCGCGCGAGGCTACCGTGTGAGCCACACGACGGTCGGCGTCCCGGCCGGTCCCGCCGACGCCTCGGGCGGGGCCGGGCGCCGGTCGAGAACGAGGAGGAGCAGATGTCGGTAGTCGTCGGCCTGGTGCCGACCAAGGAGGGCCGCGCCGCGATGGTGCGCGCCGCCGAGGAGGCCGTGCGGCGCCGGGTGCCGCTGATCGTGGTCGACATCGCCGACGTGAGTCGGGCCGGTGACACCGCCGACCTGACGTCCCTCGGCTCGGTGCTGCAGGAGGTCCGGGCGACCATCGGGACGACGGTGCCGCTGACCGTCCATGCCGCGGCCGACGACGCGGACCTGGCGGAGGAGCTGATCACCGTGGCCGAGCAGCACGACGCCGACACGATCGTGATCGGCCTGCGGCAACGCAGCGCGACCGGCAAGCTCGACCTCGGGTCCAACGCCCAGCGGATCCTGCTCGACGCTGGTTGCCCGGTCATCACGGTGAAGGGTTGAGGGTGAAGGGTTGAGCCCGCGCCGTGAGGCCAGCCGATCGGCCCTGACCGGCCCTGTGGACCACGCGAGTCGGGGGGCATTTCGGTGGCTCGGACGACCGCTCGGGGACGCCCGGGTCGGCGTTCGGAAGGAAAGGGGGGCCCGCGGCGTTTTATAATGGTCGATAGCGCGCTCAGGCGGCCCCGGTCGGCCCACCTGCAGACCCTGCCACGACAGGGCCAGACCTCCACTTGACGCCGTCCACGTCGGCGATCGTCGTCGGTCCAGGCCCTGCTCGGGGACCTCCGGGCCTCGGTCGGGTCGAGCCGCCGGCGCCAGCGCCCGTGTGATTGCAAGCCACGAAAGGTTGTCGTGACCACCCCCTCCGCTTCACGCTCCACCACGCTCCCTGCCGAGTTCTCCCACCCGGCCCTGCAGGAGCTGTTGGCGACCGGCACCACCACCGGATCGGTCGACAGCCGCCAGCTCGGCCAGGCACTCGACCAGCTGGCCCTCGAGCCGTCCCGCATGAAGGCCGTGCTGCGCGCGCTGGACGCGCAGGGCATCCAGGTCACGCTCGACCCGGACCACGCCCGCGCGCTCGCGGCCAGCGGGCCGGCGCGCAAGACCGCGGCCAAGAAGAGCCCGGCCAAGAAGGCCACCAAGACCGCGACCAAGACGGCCGCCAAGAAGGCCGGCGCTGCTGCCGCGCCGGCGCAGGACGGGTCCGACGAGGCCGCCTCGGAGGCTCCCGCAAAGAAGGCCGCGCCGCGCGCTGCCGCGAAAAAGGCTGCGGGCAAGGCGACTTCGGCGACCAAGGTGAGCCCCGGGGGCGACGCCGAGGCCGACGACGCCGCAGAGGGCACCACCAAGGCGGCTGCGAAGAAGAGCGGCAAGGCCGCCGCGAAGAAGGCGACCAAGAAGACCGCGACCAAGGCGAGCGCGAAGTCCGCGGGCGCCGACGCGGTGGATGGCGACGACGTGGTCGACGACCAGGAGGCCGTGGAGGTCGAGCCGGGCGAGGGCGACCTCGAGAGCGGCTCGGACGCCACCGACGTGGCGACCGACACCGCTGACGACGCCGACGTCGAGGACGCCGACGAGGTCGAGGACGGCGACGAGGAGGGCCCCGAGGGCACTCCTGCACCCGCGGCCCGCTCGGGCGCGGCCAAGAAGGCCGAGCCGGAGGAGGAGACCGAGACCGCGGGCTTCGTCATCCGCGACGACGACGAGGACGACGCCCCGGCGCAGCAGGTCGTGACCGCCGGTGCCACGGCCGACCCGGTCAAGGACTACCTCAAGCAGATCGGCAAGGTCGCGCTGCTGAACGCCGAGCAGGAGGTCGAGCTCGCCAAGCGGATCGAGGCCGGTCTGTTCGCCGAGGAGCGGCTGAACGCCGACGAGAAGATGGAGATGAAGCTCAAGCGTGAGCTGTGGTGGATCTCCCAGGACGGCAAGAAGGCCAAGAACCACCTGCTGGAGGCCAACCTGCGTCTGGTCGTGTCGTTGGCCAAGCGCTACACCGGTCGCGGCATGCTCTTCCTCGACCTGATCCAGGAGGGCAACCTCGGTCTGATCCGTGCGGTCGAGAAGTTCGACTACACCAAGGGCTACAAGTTCTCGACGTACGCGACGTGGTGGATCCGTCAGGCCATCACCCGGGCCATGGCCGACCAGGCGCGCACCATCCGCATCCCGGTGCACATGGTCGAGGTCATCAACAAGCTCGCCCGCGTCCAGCGCCAGATGCTCCAGGACCTCGGGCGCGAGCCCACCCCGGAGGAGCTCGCCAAGGAGCTCGACATGACGCCCGAGAAGGTCGTCGAGGTGCAGAAGTACGGCCGCGAGCCGATCTCGCTGCACACCCCCCTCGGCGAGGACGGCGACAGCGAGTTCGGCGACCTGATCGAGGACTCCGAGGCGGTCGTCCCGGCCGACGCGGTGAGCTTCACCCTGCTGCAGGAGCAGCTGCACTCGGTCCTCGACACGCTCTCCGAGCGCGAGGCGGGTGTCGTGTCGATGCGGTTCGGGCTGACGGACGGCCAGCCGAAGACGCTCGACGAGATCGGCAAGGTCTACGGCGTCACGCGCGAGCGGATCCGGCAGATCGAGTCCAAGACCATGTCCAAGCTGCGTCACCCGTCGCGCTCGCAGGTGCTGCGCGACTACCTGGACTGATCGGTCCGTCTGAGCCGGCTGTGCACGTCTGAGCCGGCCCGGCCGTACAGCCACCACTCACCGACCCCTGCCCGTCAGCGACGGCGCAGCGGGTCGGTGAGTGCGTCGTAGACCTTCCACCCGGCTCGCGAGAGGACCTGCAGGCCCGTGGTCGGCAGCAGCGCGGCCCGTAGCCGCACCGGCAACGACCGGGTCCGAGCGACCCGCGAGCGCACCTCGTCGGCCTGGTCTGCGACCTTGTGCGGGTCCGTGGGGCTCGGGTCGGTGCGGCTCGGAACGGTGGCGTTCGGGTCCGTAGCGCTCGGTTCGGTGGCGCTGGGGTGGTCGACAGCTCGGGTGGGGGCGTAGCGCACCCGCTCGACGGTCGCCAGCATGGTCGCGAGCCCGTCCCGGGAGGCCGCGTCGAGCCCCGGGACGCTGCGGTAGTGATCGGCCAGCGTGCGCGGGGTCAGCCCCGCGGGTGCGCCCAGGCCGAGGTCGTCGAGCTGCTCGCGCAGGGTGAGCCACTGTGCCTCCACGCGTTCGGCCTCGCTGCGTGCCTGCTCGCGTCGGCGGCGCCGCACCAGCGCCGCCGTGACCGGCGTGAGCGCCAGCAGGGCCAGCACGGCGAGCACGGAGCCGAGCAGGATCAGCCGCATCGGGGTGAACAGGCCGCGCACCGAGTCCCACGTCGACGTGCTGGTCGTCGGCGCCTCCTGCGGCGCCGTGGGCTGCTGAGCCCGGGGGGAGGCGGCGGTCGGCGTCGGGGTGGGCGTGGCGGTCGGAGTCGCCGTCGGCACCGCCCAGCCGGGAGCCGTGCCGCTGCGACCGCTGGGCGTCGGCTCGAACCGGGTCCAGCCGACCCCGGCGAGGTAGATCTCGGGCCAGGCGTGCGCGTCGCCGGCGACGACGGTGTAGCTCGCGGTGCGGGGGGAGTAGGACCCGGGCAGGAAGCCGAGCACCAGGCGGGCGGGGATGCCCTGCGAGCGCGCCATCATGATCATCGAGGTGGCGAACTGGGTGCAGTAGCCCTGCCGGGTGGTGAGGAAGTTGCTGATCGGGTCCAGGGTCCCGGCGCCCGGGTTGCCCGGCTCGCGCGGCTGGGGCGGGGCCAGGGTGAGGGAATAGCTGAACCGGTTGCTTCGGAGGTACTGCTGGATCGCGAGCGCCTTGTCGTAGGCGGTGGTCGCCGGTCCGCCGTTGACGCCGCCGGCCACGATCTCGTCGGCGGTCCGCCGCACCAGCGGCGCCGACGCCGGGTCGAGCTCGAGCAGGTCGCCGCCGTAGACGTCGGGCAGCGGGATGCCGCTGCGCTCGGCGTCGGCCCGGGTCACGGCCAGCTGGGCCGGGGTGGGCGCGGGCTCGCGGTAGATGAGCCGATAGGTCTGGGCCTGGCGCGAGACGCGCACGATGCCGGTGACTTCGTCCTTGCGCCAGCGGGCGTCGACGTCGGCCTGGACCACGTCGCCGGGGACGGCGAGCTGCGGCGAGGAGACCTGGTTGCCGGCCGCGGAGAACTGCCGGACCACGGTGCGGACCCCCTCCGCGATTCCTTGCGGCTGTTGGCCCCGGTCGAGGTCGTCGAGGCCAGGAGGGGTCGCGCGATCGCCGAACCACCGGCCGTTCTCGTAGCCCGTGCTGACGGCGACGGCGAGCGGCGGCGGCTGCGGCGCGTTGGTCTTGTAGATCAGGACCGGGCGGTCGCTGCGGTCGCGCAGGCTGCGGTCGAGGTCTACCGAGGAGGAGAACGAGATGGGCCCCCGCGCGCCCTGGGCCGCGGAGTCGGCGCGACCGAGCCCGGGGATGAGGAAGCGGGTGGGGACGTCCGGCAGCACCGACTGGGCGCCGAGGGCGAGCAGCACCGCGACCACGGCCGCGACGCGGGCTCGGTCGGTGAACCGGCCGAGGCCGACGGCGTCGCCGCGACCGGGCTCGTAGCGGCGCACGGCGGTGTTGCCCCAGTGCCCGAGTTGGCCCGTGTTGTGCTGGGCCACGAGCAGCAGCCACACGATCGCCAGCACGGCGAAGTAGCGGACCGGGAGCGCGTCGCCGGTGTTGACCACGCTGATCATGAAGATGATGAGCAGCGGGAAGCCGGCGAGGGCAGGCGAGCGCAGCTCGACGGCGAGCAGGTCGACGACGACGGCGAAGGCGCTGACCATCACGACGAGCAGGAACACCAGGCCCGGCGTCGCCGGTGCCGGGGCGGCGTAGTTCGCCATCGTCCGCAGGCCCTGGGTCACCAGGTCGGAGACGTGCGTCGGGAGGGTCCAGGTGGGCAGGCCGTAGGGTCCGTCACCGAGGTGGAACAGCCAGTTCAGCGCCAGCAACGCGGCGAGGACCTGCGCGGCGACGGTGACGACGGCGGGCCAGCGCTGCGAGCGCCCGAGCACGCCGATCACCCCGACGAGCAGCAGGATCGCGATGGTCGGCATGACCCAGGTCTGCCGGACGAGGAGGGTGGACAGCGGCCAGGCCGCCACGAGGACGGCGAAGCCGGCCAGCAGTGTGTCGAGCGGACGGGCCCTCATCGTCGGCCCCCGTCCGGGTGGTCGAGCGCGGCCCAGGCCTGGTCGACGCTCTCGGAGCCCTGGACGACCACCGTGCGCCAGCCGTGGGCCCGCAGGACCTGGACGGTGGCGGACACGTCGCCGCCGTCGTGGCGGGCGGGCCCGCGGTCATGGTGATGGGGCCGGCTGGGTCGGTGCCGGGAGCGGGAGCCGTCGTGTCCGAAGGCGGCCGGGTCGAGCACCAGGGCGGCCGAGGTCGTGCCGGGGTGCCGGGCCGCGGCGAGGACGGCGGCGTCGGACCCGTCGGTCGCAGCGCCCGAGGACGCCACTGCGCCGCGGTCCTTGTCACCCGCCCTGTCGACCACCCTGTCGTCGACCCTGTCGCCCGCCCCGACGACGGCCACGACGACCCCGCCGAGCGAGGCCAGGTCGGCGGCCGCGCGCACGACCTCGGGGTAGGTCTCGTCGTCACCGACCCGGGCCAGGGCCAGCACCTCCAGCGCTGCGTCCGTGGTCGTCGCCGTGGCGCAGTCGTCGAGGGTGTCGTCGGTGACCAGGTGGACGGCGAAGCCGCGACGGTCGAGGTGGGCCACCACGGACGCGACGGCGCTCACCGCCCACTCGAACGCCTCCGAGCCGTCCGGCCCGAGGGTCGAGCGCCGCGAGTCCAGCAGCACGACGGCGCGCCGCAGCGCGGGACGCTCCTCCTGACGCACCATCGGCTCGCCGCGGTGGGCGGTGGCGGGCCAGTGGATCCGGCGCTGGTCGTCGCCGAGGCGGTACTCGCGGATCGACATGTTCTCGGCGCCGTGCAGCGCCACCATCTGGGGGACGGTGCCCTCGGCGCCGCTGCCGGCGCTGGTCAAGCGGGTGTCGCCGAGGTCGACGACGACCGGCAGCACGAGGATGGCGTCGTCGCTCGGCACCTGCGCGAGCCGGCTGGTCAGCCCGAAGGCGTCGCGCACGCGCACCAGCAGCGGTCCGAGGCGGTAGCGCCCTCGCGCGGTCGGGCGCACCGTGTAGCTCACGTGCCGCACCTGGCCCCCGGCGATGCCGGGGAGCACGAAGCGCGGCCGGTCGCCGAGGACGTAGGCGAGCTGCTCCTGGGCGACCACGAGCGGGGACCGGCGGCGGTCGACGTTGGTGAGCGCGAGGTCTACGGTGGCGTGCTCTCCGACGGTCAGCACGTCAGGGGACACGGTGCGGCGGGCCTGCAGCCACGAGGGGGAGCGGCGACCGACGAGCACGGCCGCCAGCGCGATGCCGACGAGCAGCAGGCCGAGCCGGGTGAGGTCACCGAGGCCGATCAGCAGCCCGGCCGCGAGCAGGACCACGCCCGCCGAGAGGAACGACTGCCCCCGGGTCGTGAGGATGCTCTCGCGCCGTGCCATGACCGGTCAGCGGGACGGACCGGGGGCGGCGCTCGGGACGGGGGTGACGCGGACCAGCTCCCGCACGACGTCCTCGACCCCGCGGTGGCCGGGGCCACCAGCAGGGATGAGCCGGTGCACGAGGACCGGGAGGGCCATGGCCTGGATGTCGTCGGGCAGGACGTGGTCGCGACCGGCGAGGACGGCCTCGGCCTTGGCGGCCTGCAGCAGCTGCAGGCCCGCGCGCGGCGAGGCCCCGAGACGCAGCGCGGTGGTCTGCCGGCTGGCCCGGCACAGCTCGACGACGTACCGCTGCGCGGCGGGGGATGCGTGCACCGCGCGGACCGAGGCGATCAGCGCCGCGAGCTCGGCCGCGTCGGTCACGGCGGTCAGGCCGGCCAGCGGGTCGGAGTCGCCGTGGCTCGCCAGCATCGCCAGCTCGGCGTCGGCGGTGGGGTAGCCGAGGGAGATCCGGGCCATGAAGCGGTCGCGCTGGGCCTCGGGGAGGGGGTAGGTGCCCTCCATCTCGATCGGGTTCTGGGTCGCGACGACGAGGAACGGCCGCGGCAACGGGTAGGTGTGCCCGTCGGAGCTGACCTGGCGCTCCTCCATGGCCTCCAGCAGTGCGGACTGGGTCTTGGGGGAGGCCCGGTTGATCTCGTCGCCGATCAGGACGTTGGTGAAGACCGCGCCCGGGCGGAACTCGAACGCCTGGGTCTGCTGGTTGAAGATGCTGACGCCGGTGATGTCGGACGGCAGCAGGTCGGGCGTGCACTGCACCCGCCGCACCGTCGTGCCGGTCGCCTTCGCCAGCGACTTGGCGAGCATCGTCTTGCCGACGCCCGGCACGTCCTCGAGCAGCAGGTGGCCCCCGGCGAGCAGGACGACCACGGCGGTGCGCACCTCCTCGGGCTTGCCCTCGATCACCGAGCACACGGCCTCGACGATGCGGGCCGCGACCGCCGCCGCGTCGGGCGCGAGGGCTGGGGGCGTCCCGCCGTCGTGCGCGAGCGTCTGCGGCGAGTCCATCTGTCCCCCCGAGGGTGTGCGGGTCGAGTGCAGGTCGAGCGCAGGCGAGTACAGGGCGCGCGACGTGCACGCGGTGTCGGCAGGCTACCTGCCCCAGCCCAGAACGTGCCCCTCCACAACCCTCCACCCCGCACCGAGGTCGGTCGCTCCACCCCCACCTCGGGGCTGGTTCTGGGCCGTTCCGGGCTTGTTCTGGCCGTTCTCGGGCCACTGCGCCGGCGGTAGACCGGCTGCGCACCACCCGGGTGGCCGCACCACCCCACTTTGCTCCACCGCATCTGACCTGCGAAGACAACGATTTCATCTCGTGTCTTACGGCTTCGTCCTGCCTTTGGTGGGGGGAGGTGGGGTAAAGTGGAGGGAAGCGGATCGGAGAGGGGGTCGGATCATGTTCTTGGGCACGCACACACCGCGGCTGGACGACAAGGGCCGACTGATCCTGCCCGCGAAGTTCCGCGAGCGCCTCGCCGGCGGTCTGGTCATGACCCGCGGGCAGGAGCGCTGCCTCTACGTCTTCCCGATGGACGAGTTCGTCCGCGTCGCCGACCAGCTGCGCGCCGCCCCGGTGACGAGCAAGGCCGTGCGGGACTACCTGCGCGTCTTCCTCTCCGGTGCCTCGGACGAGATCCCCGACAAGCAGGGCCGGGTCACCATCCCCGCCAACCTGCGCCACTACGCCGGCCTGGACCGCGACTGCACGGTCATCGGCGCCGGCGGCCGACTCGAGCTGTGGGACACCACCGCGTGGGAGGCCTACCTGGCCGACAGCGAGCAGGCGTTCTCCGACCAGGCCGAGGAGGTGATCCCGGGGCTGCTCTAGCCCGAAGCACCGACCGCCCTGGCGTGTGGTCTCCACCCGCTCCAGCAGACGCTCCAGATCCGCTCCCGGAACACCTTCCCCGGTCCCGGGCCCGGCACCCGGAGCGGATGGGGGCCAGACCCCAGGGCCGCACCACCACTCACCACCCCAACCCGCTCAGCGCCACCCGCCACCACACCCACGCACCACCGGCAGCGACGAAGGAAGGAGCACGACGATGACCGAGCGCACCGGCGCCGCCGGACGCCACGTCCCGGTCCTGCGCGACCGGATCGTCGAGCTCCTCGCCCCCGCACTCTCCCGGCCGCTCCCCGACGGTGAGCGGCCGGTCTACGTCGACGGGACCCTCGGCATGGGGGGCCACGCCGAGGCCGTGCTCACCGCCTGCCCCGAGGCCCGCCTGGTCGGCATCGACCGCGACACCGAGGCGATCCGCCTCGCGGCCGAACGGCTCGCGCCGTTCGGCGACCGCGTGACGCTGGTGCACGCGCGCTACGACGAGATCGGCGAGGTGCTCGCGGACGTGCTCGCGGACCGCGCCGCCGACCGCCCCGACGACCGGGCGGCAGCTGGTGCGACCCCTGGCGTGCAGGCGATCCTGCTCGACCTCGGCGTGTCGTCGTTGCAGCTCGACGAGCTGGACCGGGGCTTCGCCTACCGGGTGGACGCCCCGCTCGACATGCGGATGGACGCGACGACAGGCCCCACCGCGGCCGACGTCCTCAACACCTACGACGCGGCCGAGCTCACCCGGGTGCTGCGCACCTACGGCGAGGAGCGCTTCGCCGCGCGGATCGCCAAGGCCGTCGTCCGCGAGCGGGAGCGCGCGCCGTTCACGACGTCCGCCCGGCTGGTCGAGCTGCTGCGCGACGCGATCCCCGCCGCCTCCCAGCGCACCGGGGGACACCCGGGCAAGCGCACCTTCCAGGCGCTGCGCATCGAGGTCAATGCCGAGCTGGCCTCGCTCGAGGTGGCCGTCCCCGCCGCGGTCGACGCGCTCGCGGTCGGTGGCCGGCTCGCCGTGCTCTCCTACCACTCGCTCGAGGACCGGCTGGTCAAGCAGGCACTCGCGGCCGGTGCCACGTCGACCGCCCCTCCCGGCCTTCCCGTAGAGCTCCCCGAGCACCGGCCGTTCCTGCGCCTGGTCACCCGCGGGGGCGAGGAGCCCACCGAGGCCGAGGTCGCCGAGAACTCTCGCGCCGCGTCGGCCCGGCTGCGGGTCGCCGAGCGCACCCGCCCGAGCGGCCCGCTCGCCGAGCGCCACCCCGCCGGTCCCCGCCGCCCCGACCGACCCCACCGCGCCCCGAGCGCCAACCGCACCCCAGCCGCCTCCCGCCGCACGAGCTCGACCCACCCGAAGGGAACCCGATGAGCGCCACGACCGCCTCCGCCGCGCCGGCCCGCGCCCCACGACGCCTCCCCGCCCCTCCGGCCCTGCGCCTCGTGCGGGCCTCGGGCAGCCGCGCCACCCGCGTCCCGTTCCTCGGGATCGCGGCCGCGCTGCTCACGCTCGGGCTGATCGCGGTGCTCGTCCTCAACATCACCTTGTCGCAGGGCTCCTACACCGTGCACGACCTGCGGGAGAAGTCGGCCACCCTGGCCGACACCCGCACGGCGCTCGACCAGGACCTCAACACCGTCTCCTCCGCACCCCACCTCGCCCAGCAGGCCGCCCAGCTCGGCCTGGTGCCGGCCGGCTCGCCGGCGTTCATCGACCCCGCCACGGGGAAGGTCTCCGGCGTGGCGAAGCCGGCCGGCGCGGAGGGCGACTTTACGGTGGTGACAGGGTCGGCAGCGCTGGCGCCGGCGGGGGCCGTCGCACCGTCGTTGGCCTCGGCCACCACCTCGGTCGCGGGCCTGGGGCTCGGCGGTGGGCTCCTCGGGGCGCTCGCCTCGCTCCCGCGCTGAGCGGCCCCGGCGAGACCGCACCACCCGACCGCGCAGCACCCGACGACTGAGAAGGAACGCCCCAGGTGAGCTCCGGACGCAGCACCCGCCGAAGGGGGCGCACCGGACCCCACGCCCACCCGGTCCGCCGGGTGCGGGCGATGTTCATCGCGTCGATGTTCGTGCTGTCGATCTTCGCGGCCCAGCTGGTGCGGATCCAGGGGTTCGACGCCGACAAGGTGGCGGCCACGGCGCTGGCCCAGCGGCTCTACGACAAGCCCATCCCGGCGCTGCGCGGCCAGATCACCGACGCCAGCGGCACGGTGCTCGCCCAGAGCGTCGAGCGCTACACGATCGTCGCCGACCAGCTGTCGGTGCAGAAGTACACGAAGAAGGCCAACGGCAAGAACACCCAGGTCGGGGCGCGCGGCGCGGCCGACGACCTGGCCCCGCTGCTCGGGCTGAACGCCGACGACCTGTTCCTCAAGCTCAACGGCTCCAAGCGCTACTGGAAGGTCGCGGTCGACGTGACCCCGGTCGTGTGGCGCAGCGTGAGCAAGCTCGCGGTGCCCGGCATCAGCGTCGAGCGCACCACCAAGCGGGTCTACCCCTCCGGCCCGTTCGACGCGAGCCTCGTCGGGGTCATGAACAACGCCGACGTCCCCGTCGCCGGGGTAGAGCTGATGGCTGACGAGGCGTTGCGCGGCACTCCCGGGTCCGAGCGGTACGAGACGAGCGCGACCGGCCGCCAGATCCCGACCGGCAACAGCGACTACGTGGCGCCCGTGCCCGGCCGTGACGTGCGCCTGACCATCGACTCGGACCTGCAGCTCTACGCCCAGAACGAGCTGGCCAAGGCGGTCACCGAGCGCAACGCCCTCTCCGGCACGGCCGTCGTGATGGACGTCAAGACCGCGCAGCTGCTGGCCGTGGCGAACTACCCGACGTTCGACCCCAACAACCTCGCCAACGCCCCGACCGGGAGCACGCTCGCCAACAAGGCCTTCCAGGAGGCGTTCGAGCCCGGGTCGACCGCCAAGGTGCTCAGCCTGTCGGCGGCGCTGCAGGAAGGGCTGATCACCCCGTCCACCCCCATCACGGTGCCGTCGGAGCTGAAGAAGCTGGACAAGACCTTCAAGGACTCCGAGGAGCACGGCGTCGAGGAGCTCACCGCCACCGGCGTGCTCGCGAAGTCGTCCAACATGGGCACGATCATCGCCTCGGACGGGCTGCGCCAGAACGCCAAGATCCTGCGCTACTTCACCGATTTCGGGCTCGGCCGCACGAGCGGCATCGGCTTCCCGGCCGAGAGCGCGGGGCAGATCCCGAAGACGCTGCACGACACCAACCAGTACACCATCATGTTCGGCCAGGGCCTGTCCGTGAACGCCGTCCAGGCCGCCTCGGTCTACCAGACCATCGCCAACGGCGGCGTGCGGGTGGCTCCCTCGCTGGTCGCCGGGGAGGCGGCCGCCGACGGCACGTACACCCCGGTGAAGGCGCCCGCCCAGCAGCAGGTGCTGCGCGGCGACGTCGCCCACGAGATGAGCGAGATGCTCGAGTCGGTGACCGGTGACGACGGCACGGCGAGCAAGGTGCGCGTCCCGGGCTACCGCATCGCCGGCAAGACGGGCACGGCCGACCGCTACGTCGACAAGCGGGCCGTCGACGGCAAGCCGGGCTACGAGGGCTACACCGCGTCGTTCATCGGCTACGCGCCTGCGGGCAACCCGCGGTTCGTCATCGCCGTGATGCTTCAGCGCCCGCTCAACGGGCACTACGGCGGGCTCACCGCCGGCCCGGTCTTCACCAGCGTGATGCGCTACGCCCTCGGCAAGTACGGCGTCCCGCCGGACACCGCGCCCGCGCCGAACTTCCCCGTGTGGCAGCCCGGCTACTCCGCCGACCACCCCAACGGCGCCCCGCTGCCCGCGCTGATGGGGCCCTCCGCGGCGCGCAACACCACGACGTCCGCTGGGACCGGCGCGGCTGCGACGAAGTCCCCGTCGCCCACCCCCTCGACCGACGCCACGAGACGGTAGGTTCTCCCCGTGGCTACCCAGTTCCCCCGTCCGAGCCACCGGGAGCCGGTCACCCTGGCTGACGTCGCCGCGGCGCTCGGGGTCGCGCCGGTCGAGCAGGCCGGCGCCGACACCCGGGTCAGCGGGCTCACCCACGACTCGCGCCAGGTCCAGCCCGGTGACCTCTACGCCGCCCTGCCGGGTGCGCGGGTGCACGGCGCGGCGTTCGGGACGGCTGCGGCGCGCGACGGTGCCGTCGCGGTCCTGACCGACCAGACCGGTGCCGACCAGCTCGCCGACGCCGGGGTCGCTCTACCGGTGCTCGTCGTAGACGACCCCCGAGCCGCGATGGGCCACGCCGCCGCGGTCGTCTATGCCGATCCCGCCCGCCGCGAGGACCTGTCGGTCCTCGGCATCACCGGCACCAACGGCAAGACGACCACGGCCTACCTGCTGGACTCCGCGCTGCGCGAGCTCGGCGAGACGACCGGCATCATCGGCACCATCGAGACCCGCATCGGCGACGACCGGATCAAGAGCTCACGCACCACGCCGGAGTCCTCGGACCTGCACGCCCTGCTCGCCGTGATGGCCGAGCGCGGCGTCACGACGTGCACGATGGAGGTCTCCAGCCACGCCCTGTCCCTGCACCGGGTCGACGGGGTCCGCTTCGACGTCGTGGCGTTCTTGAACCTCTCCCAGGACCACCTGGACTTCTACGGCACGATGGAGGACTACTTCGCCGCGAAGGCCACCCTGCTCGACCCGGCCCTCGCTCGGGTGGGCGTGGTGGTCGTCGACGACGAGTGGGGTCGCCGGCTCGCCCGCGAGACCGCGCTGCCGATCGTCACGCTGTCCTCGACCGGCGCGGACGCCGACTGGCAGCTGCAGCGCCCGGCGCCCGGCCAGGTCCGGCTCGCCCGCACCGACGGCGACGCCGCCGTCTCGTTCGCCTCACCGCTGCCGGGGGAGTTCAACGACCTCAACGCGGCCGTCGCCGTGCTCATGCTCCACGAGCGTGGCGTAGACCTCGAGCGTGCGGCTCGTGCGGTCGCTCGCGACCCGCACGTGCCCGGTCGGATGGAGCGGGTCTGGCCCGTCGGTCGGATGGACGACGCGGCCGGTGGCGCGTCGGACGGCGCGGACGACGCGCAGACCGGTGACGCGTCAGGCCCGCTGGTGGTGGTGGACTTCGCGCACACGCCGGACGCCGTGGCGATGGCGCTGGACGCGGTGCGCCCCGAGACGCAGGCGCGCGGCGGCCGGGTGATCGCGGTGCTCGGCGCCGGCGGCGACCGCGACCGCGGCAAGCGGCCCGGCATGGGCCGAGCCCTCGCCGAGCACGCCGACCTGTCCTTCGTCACGGACGACAACCCGCGCAGCGAGGACCCGGCCGACATCCGCTCGGCGATGCTCGCCGGCGTCCCCGAGGCGCTGGTGGATCGGGTGCGCGAGGTGCCCGGTCGGGCCGCGGCGATCGACGCGGCCGTCGAAGCGGCACAGCCGCAGGACACCCTGATCGTCCTCGGCAAGGGCCACGAGTCCGGCCAGGAGATCGCCGGCACCGTCCACCCGTTCCTCGACCGCGACGTCGTCCTCGAGGCTCTGCGGTCCCGCTCCGTGCCCTCGTCGCCCTCGACGCCCTCGGCGCCCTCGACGCGCCCGACGTCCTCGACCTCCCTGGAAGGCACCTCGTGATCGCCCTCACCCTGGCCCAGCTGGCCGACGCCACCGGAGCCACCGTCCACGGCTGTGCCGACCCCGACGCCGTGCTCGTCGACGGCCCGGTCGTGACGGACTCCCGCGCGTGCGGGCCTGGGTCGCTCTACGTGGCGCGGGTGGGGGAGCACGCCGACGGGCACGACTACGCGCCGGCAGCGGTGGCCGCCGGGGCGGTGGCGGTGCTCGGGTCCCGCCCGGTCGACGGCGTGCCGACCCTGGTGAGCGAGGACGTGCAGACCGCCTTCGGCGACCTGGCGCGAGCCGTGCTGCTCGCCCGCCGGGCGCAGGGGACGCCGCTCACCGTGCTTGCCATCACGGGCTCGTCGGGCAAGACGTCGACCAAGGACCTGCTGGCCGGGGTGCTCGCCGGCTCCGGCGAGACGGTCGCCCCGGTCGAGTCGCTCAACGGCGAGATCGGGGTTCCGCTCACCATCTGCCGGGTCGAGGACTCCACCCGCTACCTGATCCTCGAGATGGGGGCGCGCGGCATCGGCCACATCGACTACCTGACCGCGATGGCACCGCCGGACGTCTCGATGGTGCTCAACGTGGGCACGGCGCACGTGGGGGAGTTCGGCTCGCGCGCCAACATCGCGCTGGCCAAGTCCGAGCTCGTGACCGCCCTCGCTCCGAGCGGGCTGGCCGTGCTCAACGCCGACGACATTGCGGTCCGGGCGATGGCCGCCCGCACGGCCGCGCGAGTGGTCTTCTTCGGGATGGGACCGGTGGCGGACAAGGCCGTCGCGGACAAGGCCGTGGCGGACGCGGACGCCGACCAGGCCGCCACGGACGAGACCCGCACCGACGAGACCCGCGCCGGCCTGCCGCGGCGCAGCGAGCTCGTGCGCGCCACCGACGTCGTCCTGGACGACTCCGGCCGCCCCTCGTTCACCCTCGTCCACCCTCACGGTGAGGTCGAGGTTCACCTGGAGCTGCGCGGCGTCCACCAGGTCTCCAACGCGCTCGCCGTCGCGGCCGCGGCCCTCGAGCTCGGCATCGCGCCCGAGGCCGTCGCCGAGCGGCTGGCCGAGGCCCGTCCGGTGTCCCGCTGGCGGATGGAGGTCAGCGAGCGCGCCGACGGCGTGACGGTCGTCAACGACGCCTACAACGCCAACCCCGACTCGATGGCCGCCGCGCTCTCGGCGCTGTCGACAATGGGCCGCGCCGGCCGCCGGACCTGGGCGGTGCTCGGCAGCATGCTCGAGCTGGGGGCCGACTCGGACGCCGAGCACGCGACCGTCGGGGCGCTGGCGATCGATCGCGGGGTAGACCGGCTGCTCGCCGTGGGCGAGGGGGCCAAGGCGCTGCGCGAAGGGGCCTTCAACCGGGCCGTGGAGCTGCGGCAGCAGGCTGGATCTGAGGTCGAGATCGAGGGTTTCGTGCGCTGGGTCCCCGACGCCGACACCGCCGAATCGATGCTGCGCGCCGAGCTCGCGCCGGGTGACATCGTGTTGTTCAAGTCGAGCCGAGACGCGGGTCTACGCTGGCTCGGAGAGCGGGTCGCGCAGGCGGCCGACACCCCTGCCCCTACGTCCCCCCAGACCGCCCCTACGTTCCCCAAGGAGGCGCGCCCGTGAAGGCGGTCCTCATCGCCGCGGCGTTCTCGCTGATCGTCGGTCTCTTCGGGACCCCGATGTTCATCAAGTTCCTCGTGCACCGCGGCTACGGCCAGTTCATCCGCGACGACGGACCGACCTCCCACCACACCAAGCGCGGCACCCCGACGATGGGCGGTGCGGTCATCATCGCGGCCGCGGTCTCCGCGTACGCCGTCGCCCACCTGGTCACCTGGTCCCCGCCCTCCATCTCGGGGCTGCTGGTGCTTTTCCTGATGTCCGGGCTCGGGCTCGTGGGGTTCCTCGACGACTACATCAAGATCTCGCGCCAGCGCAGCCTGGGCCTGCGCTCGATGCAGAAGCTCGCCGGTCAGGGGCTCGTGGCGCTGATCTTCTCGGTGCTCGTCCTGGAGTTCCCCAACCGCTCCAACATCACGCCGGCCTCCACGGCCATCTCGACCGTGCGCGACACCGTCATCGACGTGCCGCAGTCCTGGCCCGCCTGGGTCGGGCTGCTGCTCTTCCTGCTCTGGGCCAACCTGATCATCGCAGGCACCAGCAACGGCGTGAACCTCACCGACGGCCTCGACGGCCTCGCCACGGGGGCGAGCACGATGGTGTTCGCCGCCTACGTCATCATCGGCACCTGGCAGACCAACCAGAGCTGTCTGGTGTCGCCGGGCGCCCGCTGCTACGAGGTGCGCGACCCACGTGACCTGGCCGTCGTCGCCGCCTGCCTGATGGGGGCCTGCTTCGGTTTCCTCTGGTGGAACGGCTCGCCCGCCAAGATTTTCATGGGTGACACCGGCTCGCTCGCGCTCGGCGGCGGTCTCGCCGGCCTGGCCATCTGCACCCGCACCGAGCTGCTCGTCGTCGTGCTCGGGGGCCTGTTCGTCATCGAGGCGCTGTCGGTCATGATCCAGGTCGGCTTCTTCAAGGCCACCGGCAAACGCGTCTTCCGGATGGCCCCGCTGCACCACCACTTCGAGCTGGTCGGGTGGAACGAGGTCACCGTCGTCATTCGGTTCTGGATCATCGCGGGGCTGTGCGTCGCGCTCGGTCTTGGGTTGTTCTACGGAGAGTGGGTGGTGGGCTCATGAGCGACCGCCCCCTGGACGATGCCGCACGCGGCGACGCTCCACGAGCCGACGCCTACGAGCCGCGCCCCGGCCTGACCCACCGCGACGCCGACTGGGCCGGCCTGAACGTCCTCGTCGCCGGCCTCGGCGTCTCGGGGTTCGCCGCGGCCGTCGCCCTCGCCGAGCGCGATGCGCACGTCATCGCCGTCGACGCCTCCGACGAGCCGAGCGCGGAGGCGACCGACCGCGACCGGGTCCTCGCCATCCTCGAGGCCGACGTCCGTCGCGGCGCCGCCCACACGCTCGCGCTCCCCGACGACCGTCCCGTAGACCTCGTGGTCACCTCCCCGGGGTGGCGTCCCGACCAGCCCCTGCTGGCCGAGGCGGCCGCCCGCGGCATCCCGGTCTGGGGCGAGGTGGAGCTGGCCTGGCGGATGCGCGCCGAGACCGGCGCCGCGCCCTGGCTCACCGTCACGGGCACCAACGGCAAGACGACCACCGTCACGATGCTGGCCTCGATCCTGCAGGCCAGCGGCCTGCGGGCGGCGGCCGTCGGCAACGTCGGCACCCCGATCATCGAGGCGGTGCTCGACCCGGCCGGGTTCGACGTGCTCGCCGTCGAGCTGTCCAGCTTCCAGCTGCACTGGTCGCGGTCCATCTCGCCCGTCGCGTCGGTGTGCCTCAACGTCGCCCCCGACCACCTGGACTGGCACGGCTCGGAGCTGGAGTACCACCGGGCCAAGGGCAAGGTCTACGACAACACGCAGGTGGCCTGCCTCTACAACGTCGAGGACCCGACCACCGAGCTGATGGTCATGGAGGCCGACGTGGTCGAGGGCTGCCGCGCGGTGGGCTTCACCCTCGGGGTGCCGGCCGTCAGCATGCTCGGCGTGGTCGACGAGGTGCTCGCCGACCGCGCGTTCATCGCCCAGCGGCACGACTCGGCGGCCGAGCTCGGCACCCTCGCCGACCTGCGCGGCGACGCCCCCTCGGTGGCGCCGCACTACGTCGCCAACGCGCTGGCCGCCGCCGGCCTCGCCCGGGCGTTCGGGGTCGGCCCGCTCGCCGTGCGCGAGGGGTTGCGGGCCTATCGCCCCGAGAAGCACCGCATCGCCGAGGTCGCGACGATCTCGGGGGTGCGTTACGTCGACGACTCCAAGGCGACCAACGCGCACGCCGCAGCCGCCTCGCTGCGGGCCTTCGACCCGGTGGTGTGGATCGCCGGCGGCCTGCTCAAGGGCGCCGACGTGGATGACCTGGTCCGTGAGGCCGCGCCGCGGCTGCGCGGCGTGGTGCTGCTCGGGCGCGACCGGGCGCAGATCGCCGACGCCCTCGCCCGACACGCGCCCGACGTCCCCGTGGTCGACGTCGCCAGCACCGACACTGATGCCATGACGGAGGTCGTCGCGGCGGCCACGGCCCTCGCCCAGCCGGGCGACGTCGTGCTGCTCGCCCCGGCTGCGGCCTCCATGGACATGTTCGCCAACTACGGCGCGCGTGGCGACGCCTTCGCGAAGGCCGTCCGCGCACAGCAGGGACCGACCGAAGGAGCCTGACATGACGACCTCGTCCGGCGCTGCGCGACCCGGCGCACGCGCCTCTCGGGGCCGTGCCGGCGCGTCCGTCCCGAAGCCCGACCACCCCGACGACCCGACCCTCGTCGGGCGCCTCAACGCCCTCCTCGAGCGCATCGAGACGCCGCTCACGACCTATCACCTGCTGCTGTCGACGACCATCGCGCTGACGGTCTTCGGCCTGGTCATGGTCATGTCGGCGGCGAGCATCCGCACCTACACGGTCTTCTTCGCCCAGCTGAGGTTCGCGCTCATCGGTGCGGTGCTCGCGTTCGTCGCCTCGCGCATCCCGACCCTGTGGTGGAAGCGAATGGCGCTGCCCGCGCTGCTGCTCGCCATCGCGCTGCAGGCGCTCACCCACGTCCCAGGCCTCGGCGTCACCGTCAACGGCAACCGCAACTGGATCCGCATCGGCGGCCAGCAGCTGCAGCCCTCGGAGTTCGCCAAGCTTGCCATCATCGTCTTCGGCGCTGCGGTGCTCGCGCGCAAGCGGCACGTCATCGGACAGTTCTGGCACGCGCTGATCCCGTTGGTCTTCCCGGCCGCCATCGTGCTGCTCGGCCTGCAGCTGCTCGGCAGCGACCTCGGCACCGGCATGGTCCTGCTCGCCATCGTCGCCGGCATGCTCTTCGCCGCCGGCGTGTCCTCACGGTTGTTCGTCGCGGCTGGTGCGCTCGGCGCCGCGGCGGTCGCCGTCATGACGCTCAGTTCCGGCAACCGGATGGGCCGCATCACGGCCTGGGCCGGCGACAGCTGCGCCACCAACCTGGACCTGTGCCGGCAGGTGATGAACGGCCACTACGCCCTCGCCGACGGCGGCTGGTGGGGCCTCGGCCCGGGCGCGAGCCGGGAGAAGTGGGGCTGGCTGCCCGAGTCCACCAACGACTTCATCCTGGCGATCATCGGCGAGGAGTTCGGCCTGCCGGGCACCTTGCTGGTGCTGGCCCTCATCGCCCTGCTCTGCTTCGCGTGCTACCGCCTCGTGCGCCGCTCCGACGACTTCTTTGTGCGCATCTGCGCCGCCGGGGTGATGACCTGGCTGATCGTCCAGTCCGCCATCAACATCGGCGCGGTCACCGGCCTGCTGCCCGTCATCGGGGTCCCGCTGCCGCTGATCTCCTCCGGCGGCACGGCCATCATCTCCACCCTGATGGCGCTCGGCATGCTGATGTCCTTCGCCCGGCACGAGCCGGGCGCCCAGGCGGCGCTCACCCGTCGGCGCCGACCCCCGCGTCGTACCCTTGCCGTCATGTCCCGCCGGAGGTCCACCCCGTGAGCACCCGTCCCCGCTCCGTCGTGCTGGCAGGTGGGGGGACGGCCGGTCACGTGTCCCCGCTGCTGGCCCTCGCCGACGCCCTGCGTCGCCGCGACCCCGAGGTCGACATCGCTGTCCTCGGCACCGCCGCCGGGCTGGAGGCCCGGCTGGTGCCCGAGCGCGGCTACGAGCTGCACACCATCCCCAAGGTCGCGATGCCGCGGCGCCCGGACACGGCCCTCATCCGGCTCCCCGGGTCGCTGCGCGGAGCCGTCGACGCGGCCGGCGCCGTCATCGATGCGCAGCGGGCCGACGTGGTCGTCGGCTTCGGCGGCTACGTGTCGACGCCCGCCTACCTCGCGGCGCGCCGGCGGCGGGTGCCGATCGTCGTCCACGAGCAGAACACCCGGCCCGGCCTCGCCAACCGGGTCGGCGCGCGGCTCACGCCGTTCGTCGCCACGACCTTCTCCTCGACCCAGCTGGCGCACGCCCGCTTCCTCGGCATGCCGATGCGCACCGAGATCACCGGGCTGGACCGGGCCGCGCGCCGCGACGAGGCGATGACCGCGTTCGGCCTCTCCGGCGCCTGGCCGACGGTCCTGGTCACGGGGGGGTCGCTCGGCGCGGCCCGGCTCAACGGCGCGTTCGAGCGCCGGGTGCGTGAGCTCTCCGACGCCGGCATCCAGGTCCTGCACGTCACCGGCCGCGGCAAGGCCTTCGACCCGGTAGACCTCGGCACGGGTGCGCCCTACGTCGTGCGTGAGTACGTCGACCGGATGGACCTCGCCTACGCCGCAGCCGATCTGGTCGTCTCCCGCGCGGGGGCCGGCATGGTGTGCGAGCTGACCGCCGTCGGGCTGCCCGCGATCTACGTGCCGCTGCCGATCGGCAACGGCGAGCAGCGGTTCAACGTCACCGACGTCGTCGGCGCGGGCGGGGGGCTGGTCGTCGACGACCAGGCGCTCACCCCGCAGTGGATCAGCGAGGTGCTCGTGCCGCTCGTCCACGACCGCGACCGGCTCGCCGCGATGGCGACGGCGGCCGCCTCCGTGGGGCACCGCGACGGCGACGAACGGCTCGCCGACCTGGTCGAGGAGGCCGCGGCGAGCGCCACCCGACCCGGGGGAGGGGCCCGATGAGCGGGCTGCCGGCCACCCGGTTCGACTTCGAGGGCCCGGTCCCGTCGGCCGACGAGCTGGGTCGCGTCCACCTCATCGCCATCGGCGGGGCCGGCGTGTCCGGTGTGGCCCGGCTGCTGCTCGCCCGCGGCCTCGCCGTGTCGGGCTCGGACGCCAAGGACTCGCCGCTGCTCGACGCGCTGCGCGCCGAGGGTGCCACGGTGCACGTGGGTCACGACCCGGTCTACCTCGACGGCGTGGACACCGTCGTCGTCTCGTCGGCCATCCGCGAGGACAACGTCGAGCTCGCCCACGCCCGCGCGCTCGGGCTGCCCGTGCTGCACCGCTCGCAGGCCCTGGCCGCTGCCACGCAGGGGCAGCGGGTCGCCGCGGTCGCCGGGGCCAACGGCAAGACCACGACGACGTCCATGCTCACGGTCGCCCTGCAGGGCTGCGGGGTCGACCCGTCCTTCGCGATCGGCGGCGAGCTCGCGAAGGCGGCGACCAACGCCCACGGCGGCAGCGGCCCGGACTTCGTGGTCGAGGCCGACGAGTCCGACGGCTCCTTCCTCGTCTATCACCCCACCGTCGCCGTCGTCACCAACGTCCAGCCCGACCACCTCGACCACTACGGCACGTTCGAGCAGGTCAAGGCCGCCTACCTCGCTTTCGCGCGGAGCATCCGCCCGGGTGGGCTGCTGGTCGCGTGCGCGGACGACGCGGGCTCGCGCGAGCTGGCCGAGCGGGCGCGGGCGGACGGTCTACGCGTGCTCACCTACGGCGAGGCCGAGGACGCCGACGTGCGGGTGAGCGACATCCGCAGCGCCGGGTTCGCGGTCATCGCCACGCTGCACGAGCAGGGGGAGCCCGACCGCACGCTGACCGTCGCGATCCCGGGCACGCACAACGCCCTGAACGCCACCGCGGCTTTCCTCGCCGCGACGCGCGGGCTCGGCTACGCCGCGGCGGACGTGCTCGCCGGCCTCGCCGACTACTCCGGCACCCGTCGCCGCTTCGAGCTCAAGGGGGTGGCCGACGGCGTCACGGTCGTCGACGACTACGCCCACAACGCCGGCAAGGTGCGCGCCGTCGTGTCGACGGCGCGGGCCCTGGTGGACGACCCGCACCGGCTGATCGTGATCTTCCAGCCGCACCTGTACTCCCGCACCGCCGACTTCGCCCGCGAGCTGGGGGAGGGGCTGGCGCCGGCCGACGAGGTGCTCGTCATGGACATCTACGCCGCTCGTGAGGATCCCATCCCGGGGGTCACCGGCGAGCTGGTCGCGCAGGCCGTGGCCGACGCCCCCGGCTTCTCGGCACACGTCCAGTACGTCCCCACCGCGGCCGAGGCCGCCGAGCAGACCGTAGCCCTCGCCCGTCCCGGCGACCTGGTCCTCACCGTCGGCGCGGGAGACGTCACCGGTCTCGGCCCGCAGCTGCTGGCGCTGCTCGGGCAGCGCGAGCAGGGGCAGGAGCAGGGGGCCGAGCACGGGCAGGAGCGGCAGCGCCCGTGAGCTCGCGCAGCACCACCCGCGACCGCGTCGTCGCGAGCTCGGCCGAGCGTTTCGCCCGCCGCGCCCGCGTCGCCCGTCGTCGACCCTGGCTGCTCGCCCTCGTCGGGCTGCTGGTCGCACTGCTGGCCGCCGCCGCGGTGTGGCTCGTGTGGTTCTCGCCCGTGCTCGCCGTCAAGAACGTCGTCGTCGAGGGGGTGAGCGACCCGGTGGCCACCCAGGTGCGCGACCAGGCCGCCATCCCGCTCGGCGTCCCGCTGGCCCGGGCCGACCTCGCCGGTGCTGGACGCCGGGTGGTCTCGAGCTCGACGGCCGTCGAGTCCGTGACCGTCAGCCGGCGCTGGCCGACGACGGTGGTGGTCGAGGTCGTGCCTCGGGTGCCGGTGCTGGCCGTGCGCACCGCGTCGGGGCTGCGGCTCGTGGACGCGCGCGGGGTGATCTACGCCGACGCACCGGCGAAGCCCACGGTGCCCGTGGTCCAGTCCAGCGCGGCCGAACCCTCCAGCGAGTCGCTGCGCGCCGTCGTCACGATGGCGGCCGCGCTCCCCGAGGGGCTGCGCAAGCAGCTGGCCGACGTGCGGGTCGCCGACGACGGGCAGGTGTCCTGCCAGCTCGGTGCGACCCGGGTGATCTGGGGCGACGAGACTCAACCCCAGCTCAAGGTCAAGGTCATCCAGGCGCTGCTGCCGAAGAAGCCCGCGACCATCAACGTCGTCTCTCCCACGACCCCGGCGACGAGCTGACCGGCGCAAACCCTGCACCTCGACTCGAGGTCTACCCCGCACGGGCGGCTTTCACGGCCTCGACCCCACCCTCGCCCGAGGCCTGGTCGCACGACACGCCCAACACGCCGGGCGCGATCTTGCTGCGTGCTTCCCTGGTGCCTTACTTTGGGAGTCGACACGATAACGGAACGATAACTCTCACCTAGAGGCTTAGGGTTCCCGCGTCACCCGCCCCGCAAGGCACCGGACTTTTTCCTAGGAGAGGCACTCCCCATCGTGGCTGCACCACAGAACTACCTGGCCGTCATCAAGGTCGTCGGCATCGGCGGCGGCGGTGTCAACGCCATCAACCGGATGATCGAGGTCGGCCTCAAGGGCGTCGAGTTCATCGCCATCAACACCGACGCGCAGGCGCTGCTCATGAGCGACGCCGACGTCAAGCTCGACGTGGGCCGCGAGCTGACCCGGGGCCTCGGCGCCGGCGCCGACCCTGAGGTCGGCAAGAAGGCCGCCGAGGACCACGCGGAGGAGATCGAGGAGGTCCTCAAGGGGGCCGACATGGTCTTCGTCACCGCCGGCGAGGGCGGCGGCACCGGCACCGGCGGTGCGCCCGTCGTGGCCCGCATCGCCAAGGGCATCGGCGCCCTCACCATCGGTGTGGTCACCCGCCCGTTCACCTTCGAGGGTCGCCGCCGCGCCAACCAGGCCGAGTCCGGCATCGGCAACCTGCGCGAGGAGGTCGACACCCTCATCGTCATCCCCAACGACCGGCTGCTGTCGATCAGCGACCGCTCGGTGTCCATGCTCGACGCGTTCCGCAGCGCGGACCAGGTCCTGCTCTCCGGTGTCCAGGGCATCACCGACCTAATCACCACGCCGGGTCTGATCAACCTCGACTTCGCGGACGTGAAGTCGGTCATGCAGGGCGCGGGCTCGGCCCTCATGGGCATCGGCTCGGCCCGCGGCGAGGACCGCGCGGTGCAGGCGGCCGAGCAGGCCATCAGCAGCCCGCTGCTCGAGGCCAGCATCGACGGCGCTTACGGCGTGCTGCTGTCCATCCAGGGTGGCTCGGACCTCGGTCTGTTCGAGATCAACGAGGCCGCTCGGCTGGTGCAGGAGGCCGCGCACCCCGAGGCCAACATCATCTTCGGCTCGGTCATCGACGATGCCCTCGGCGACGAGGTGCGGGTCACCGTCATCGCGGCGGGCTTCGACGGCGGCATGCCGCAGCGGCGCACCGACGAGGCTCCGGTCCAGGTGCCCCGCCAGGCCGCCCCGCAGCAGTCCCGCCCCGCGCCCCAGCAGCCGGCGCGCCAGAGCGCCCCGGCCCCGCAGCAGTCGTTCGCCCCGTCCCAGCCGGCCCCGGCCACGCTCACCCCGGCTCAGCCCGCCGGCCAGCGTCTTGGTCAGCAGGGCCAGCAGGGTCAGCAGGACCTGATGGGCCAGGGTGTGTCCGGCGGCCAGCACGGTGCCCAGCAGGCCGGTGCCGGCCAGTCGGGTCAGCAGGGTGGCCAGCAGGGCTCGCAGCAGTCGGGTTCTCAGGGTAGCCAGCAGGGTGGTCAGGGCGCGCAGCAGCCCGCCGCCCCCGCGGCCCCGGTCCAGCGCCCCCCGCGCACGGTGACCTTCGACAACGACGACGACCTGGACGTCCCCGACTTCCTCAAGTAGTCCGTCGCAGCACTCCCGATGCCCCCACGCCGTCCGGCTGGGGGCATCGTGCGTCCCGGCGTGGCTACGGTAGACCCTGTGTTCTGGTGGACGAGCGAACGAGACGGCCTGCGCCGAGCCTTCACCGACGGCCTCGGGGGAGCGAGCCGAGGGGGGTACGCGCTGGCCGCCGGCGAGGACGACCGCGCGGCCGCTGCCGGTGGCCTCAACCTCGGCGGCCACGTGGGCGACGACCCGCAGGCCGTGCACGCCAACCGGGCGGCGCTGGCCGCCGAGCTGGGCGTGCCCGCGCAGCGGCTGGTCTTCGCCAACCAGGTGCACGGCCGTGACGTCGCGGTGGTCGACGGGCCCTGGTCCGGGCCGGTGCCCGACGTCGACGCCCTCGTGACCACACAGACCGGGCTCGCGCTCGGCGTCCTGGTGGCCGACTGCACACCCGTCCTGCTCGCCGATCCCGAGGCGGGGGTGATCGGTGCGGCGCACGCGGGGCGCCCCGGCATGATGGCCGGGGTGGTCGAGGCCGTCGTCACGGCGATGCGAGACCTCGGCGCCCGCCGGCTCGAGGCGACGGTCGGCCCGTCGGTGTGCGGCCGGTGCTACGAGGTGCCGGCCGAGCTGCGCGACCAGGCGGCGGCCGTGACGCCCGAGTCGGCGGCCCGCACCTGGGTGGGCACGCCGGCGATCGACGTGGCCACCGGTGTCGTGGCCCAGCTCGACGCGCTCGGCGTCGCCGTCGACTGGGTCCCCGGCTGCAGCGTGGAGCAGGCCGGTCGGCTCTACTCCTATCGCCGGGACGGGCAGACGGGCCGGTTCGCCGGTGTGATCGTGCGCGAGGCGCAGGCATGACCGACCGTGGACCGGAGTCGGCCGACCAGAGTCACGGCGACGAGGCGCGGACTGCCCAGCTGCGGGACGCGCTGGCCGCGGTGCGCGAGCGGATCGCGCGCGCGGCGCACGCGGCCGGCCGGTCCGAGGAGGACCTCACCCTCGTCGCCGTCACCAAGTTCTTCCCCGCGAGCGACGTGGCCGCGCTGGTCGCGCTCGGCGTCCGGGACATCGGCGAGAGCCGCGACCAGGAGGCGGGTGACAAGCTCGCCGAGCTGGCCGAGATCACGTCCGAGCGCCCGACCGTGCACTTCGTCGGCCAGCTGCAGACCAACAAGGCCGGGCACGTCGCGGGCTACGCCGACGTCGTCCAGTCCGTAGACCGGGTCCGTCTGGTCCGTGCCCTCGACCGGGCTCTCGACTCAGCCACCACCGACGCCGACCGCCGGCTCGCCGTCCTGCTCCAGGTCGACCTCGACCAGCCGGTGGACCTCGACCAGCCGTCCGGCACCGACCGCCGACCTGGCCCCGCCGCTGGAGCGGCCCGAGGTGGCTGCCGACCGGACGACCTCGCCGCCCTGGCGGACGCGGTGGCCGGCGCGGACCACCTCGACCTGCGCGGCCTGATGGCCGTCGCGCCCCGCGACGGTGACCCGGCGGAGGCGTTCGCCCGGCTGCACGAGCTGTCCCAGCGGCTGCGGGCGGACCACCCCGAGGCCACCTGGGTGTCGGCCGGGATGAGCGGGGACCTGGAGCAGGCGGTGGCGGCCGGAGCGACACACCTGCGTGTCGGCTCGGCAATCCTCGGAGCCCGTCCGCCCGCGGGCTAGCCTGGACTCGACTGAACGACGCCGGTCGTGCCCGCGACCGGGGTGTGGCCCGCAGCCGAACGAGCCCGCAACAAGGAGATCGACAACGATGGCTGGAGCGCTTCGCAAGACCATGGTCTACCTCGGTCTGGCCGATGACGAGGAGCACGACGGTTACGACTCCTACGACGCCGCGGACCGCCGGGCGACGTCGGAGCAGGGCGGGTCGACCGGCACGCACGCCGAGACCCCGCGCCGCCACGTCCACGCCGTCGACGACCGCTCCGAGCGGGGCACCCACTCCTCGGCCACCGAGCGGCACGCCGAGGTCTCCCACCTGCCGCAGCGCACGCCCGTCGCGCGCGTCGTCCGTGACCCGGAGGTCGGACCGTTGAACCGCATCACCACGATCCACCCCCGCACCTACAACGAGGCCAAGACGATCGGTGAGTCCTTCCGCGAGGGCACCCCGGTGATCATGAACCTCTCCGAGATGGCCGACGACGACGCGAAGCGCCTCGTCGACTTCGCCGCCGGCCTGGTCTTCGGGCTGTCCGGGTCGATCGAGCGGGTGACCAGCAAGGTCTTCCTGCTGTCGCCGGCCACGGTCGAGGTCTCCACCGAGTCCGCGGACGCCCCGCAGGCCGCCAAGGGCTTCTTCAACCAGAGCTGAGCGCGAGCGGCCCACGGCGCGGAACCTCCCGTGGGTCCGCGCCGTTGTCGTTGTCGTAGCGATCCCGCCACCCACCGTCTCGTCTCGCCAAGGGAGTTCGTGCCGTGCGCGCCATCCTGCTCAACCTGCTCTGGCTCTTCTGGGTCTTCCTCATGGCTCGGCTCGTCCTCAGCTACGTCCAGATGTTCGCCCGCGACTGGCGCCCCCGTGGCGTCCTGCTGGTGCTGGCCGAAGGGATCTACACCGTCACCGATCCGCCGCTCAAGGCTCTACGCAAAGTGATCCCACCCATCCGCCTGGGTGCCATCTCGCTCGACACCTCGTTCCTGGTGCTCTTTGTCATCGTGGTGGTGCTCATGCAGGTGATCGCGTCGGTGTAGGTTGCTGCGAGGAGAGCGTGCGCCCTGCGCGGCCACGCTCTCGGCTCGGCTACTGTTGGTGAGCACAATTCCGTTTGACGTGAGGTGAATCCATGGCGCTTACGCCTGAGGACGTGCTGAAGAAGAGCTTTGGCGCGACGCAATTTCGTCGTGGTTACGACGAGCGCGAGGTCGATGACTTCCTCGACGAGGTGGTCAGCGAGCTGCGTGACCTCGTCGCGGAGCGCGACGACTACAAGCGCAAGTACGAAGACTGTGCGCGCGCCAAGGGCGTGACGCCGGTCCCCTCCGACAAGGGTGCGTCGGCCAAGGCTGCGGCCGACAAGGAGCGCGCGGCCGGCGACGAGATCGCCTCGCTGCGCCGCCAGCTGCTCGAGAGCGAGGAGCGCGCCGCGCAGGGTGCCACCAACGGCAAGGGTCAGTCCGAGGCGCTCGTCAAGGCTCAGGCCGAGGCGCGCACGGCCCGCGAGGAGCTCGCCCGGGCCCAGGACGAGCTGGCCCGGGTCAAGGCCGAGGCCGGCGAGCGGTCCGCGACCGCCACCTCGGGTGCTCCGGCCGCCGCCGCGGGTGCGGCCGGTGCCGCCGGCCTGCTCGAGATGGCGCAGCGCCTGCACGACGAGCACATCGCCAAGGGCCAGGCCGAGCACGACCGGCTGATCAGCGAGGCGACGACCCAGCGCGACGAGCTCGTCGCCGAGGGCACCAGCAAGCGGGCGCAGCTGCTCAGCGAGGCCCAGCAGCGGCACGACCAGCTGATCGCCGAGGGCCAGCAGCGCCACAAGACGCTGATCAGCGAGGCCACCCAGCAGCACGAGACGCTGCTCGCCGAGGCCAACAAGCAGCGCGAGTCCATCCTCGCGAACCTGCAGGCCGAGACCGGCTCCCTGGAGAAGCGCGTCGCGTCGCTGCGCGGCTTCGAGGAGCGCTACCGGCACAACATCGCCGAGTTCATCGAGGGTCAGCTGCGCGAGGTGCGCGAGACCCCGAGCCTGGCCCCGGACGAGCAGTAGACCACCTCGCTCACGGCCCGCTCGACGTGCCCAGGGGCGCTCCGGCCGACCGGCCGGGCGCCCCTTCGGCATGAGTGCTCGTCTTTCGCGTCGAGTCGGACTGCCGCGAAGGCGGGGATGGGGCTACTGTGTCCACTCTCGCGCCGTGCGGTGGACCGCCCGGGGCGACTCCGGTCGACGCAGCCTGCGCGGCCACTTCGAGACTGCGAGGACGACATGGCCGTGAAGCAGGGGACGCAGCGCAAGGGTGCCGCAGCGGGCAAGGACGACGGGTCCGACGACTGGAGCGCCGCGGAGATCGCGGAGCACCACGCGCTGCTCGAGGCGGAGCTGGACCGGCTGACCGCCGAGCTCGCCCGCGCCGAGGCGGGGCTGAACGGCCTGATCCGGGACACCCAGGACATGGCCGGCGACGACCAGGCCGACGTGGGGTCCAAGGCGATCGAGCGCGAGCACGAGGTCGCCGTGGCGCAGAACACGCGCGACATGCTCGCCCAGACCAAGCACGCGCTGGACCGGCTCGAGGCCAACCAGCACTCGGTATGCGAGAGCTGCGGGGGCACGATCCCCAAGCTTCGCGTGCAGGCGTTCCCGCGTGCGACGCTATGCGTGACATGCAAAGCGAACCAGAAGAACCGGTGACCGACCGCTCCCTCGAGCCCCGCACCGCAGCACCCTCCACCGACCGTCCTGCCCGAGCCCGCAGCGCGGCGCCGCTGCTCGGTGCCGTCGCGCTGGCGACCTTGGTCGCGGACCAGGCGACCAAGGCCTGGGCCCTCGCGGCCCTCGACCCCGGTCAGCCGATCGACGTGCTCGGCCGCTTCCTGCGGCTGCAGCTGATCGCCAACTCGGGGGCGGCGTTCTCGCTGGCGTCCGGTCAGACCTGGCTGCTCACCCTGATCGCGGTCGTGGTCGGCGGCTTCATCGCCTGGCACGCCCGCACCATCGTCAACCGCACCTGGGCGGTCGGCCTCGGCCTCGTGCTCGGCGGTCTGCTCGGCAACCTCTACGACCGGTTGTTCCGGCCCCCGGCCTTCGCCCAGGGCCATGTCGTGGACTTCCTCAACTACAACGGCTGGTTCATCGGCAACGTCGCCGACATCGCCATCGTGGGTGCGGCGGCCCTGCTGGTGCTGCTCAGCTGGCGGGGCATCAGCTATGACTCCGAGACCGGCCGGACCGGCGTCGAGCGACCCGCTCGGCCGGCAGAAGGGACGTCCCGATGAGCGAGGTCCGCATGCTGCCCGTCCCCGACGGGCTGGTCGGCGAGCGGGTGGACTCCGCCGTCGCCCGCCTCTTCGGCGTCTCCCGTAGCACCGCCGCCGACCTCGCCGCGTCCGGCCGGGTCCAGCTCGACAACGTCGCGGTCGGCAAGTCCGACCGGGTCCGGGCGGGGGCGATGCTCGAGGTCGAGCTGCCGGGTGCCGAGGCCGAGGAGGGACTCGTCGTGGTGGCGCGCGAGGTCCCAGGGCTGCGGGTGGTCTACGACGACAGCGAGATCGTGGTGGTCGACAAGCCGGCCGGCTGCGCCGCGCACCCGAGCCTCGGCTGGGACGGACCCGACGTGGTGTCCGGGCTCGCTGCCGCGGGCTACCGCATCTCCACCTCGGGAGCGGCCGAGCGCCAGGGCATCGTGCAGCGCCTCGACGTGGGCACCTCCGGCCTGATGGTGGTCGCGAAGAGCGAGCGCGCCTACACCCTGCTCAAGGCCGCCTTCCGGGACCGCACGGTCAGCAAGACCTACCACGCGGTGGTGCAGGGGTTGCCCGACCCGATGGTCGGCACCATCGAGTCCCCGATCGGGCGCCACCCCGGCCACGACTGGAAATTCGCGGTGCGCCAGGAGGGTCGGCACTCGGTCACCCACTACGAGGTTCTGGAGGCGATGCGGCACGCCTCGCTGGTCGAGGTGCACCTGGAGACCGGTCGCACCCACCAGATCCGCGTCCACTTCTCGGCGCTGCGCCACCCGTGCGTCGGCGACCCGCTCTACGGCGCGGACCCGACCCTGGCCAAGCGCATCGGCCTGGACCGTCAGTGGCTGCACGCCGTCGAGCTCGGCTTCACCCACCCGGGCTCGGGCGAGTGGGTCACCTTCACCAGCCCCTATCCCGCCGACCTCGAGCACGCCCTGGAGGCGCTGCGGGAGGGGTAGCGCGTCGCGGCACGGGCAGCGCCCGGCCCGGTCCTGCGTGCCGATCGGGGGTCTGTCGGAGGTCGGCTCTAGACTGACCGCGATGTCCGTTCCCTCCGCCTCCGCCGCCAGCCCGAGGTCCTCGTCCTCCGGCAGCTTCGTCCACCTGCACAACCACACCGAGTACTCCATGCTCGACGGCGCAGCCCGCATCGACGACCTGTTCGCCGCGGCTGCCGAGATGGGGATGCCGGCCCTCGCCACGACCGACCACGGCTACCTCTTCGGTGCCTACGAGTTCTGGAAGAAGTCGGCCAAGTTCGGCGTGAAGCCGATCGTCGGCCTGGAGGCCTACGTCACGCCCGGCACGCACCGCACCGACCGCACCCGCGTGCGCTACGGCAACGACCAGACCCGCGGCAGCGACGACGTGTCCGGCTCCGGCGCCTACACGCACATGACGCTGTGGGCGCGCAACAACACCGGCATGCACAACCTGTTCCGGATGGACTCGTTCGCCTCCCTCGACCAGGTCTACGCGAAGTGGCCGCGGCTGGACCGCGAGCTGCTCGAGACCTACCACGAGGGGCTGATCGCGACCACGGGCTGCCCGTCCGGCGAGGTGCAGACCCGGCTGCGGCTGGGGCAGTACGACATCGCGCTCGAGAAGGCCGCCGAGATGCGCGACATCTTCGGCAAGGAGAACTTCTACTGCGAGGTCATGGACCACGGCCTCGACATCGAGAAGCGCATCATGCGCGACCTGCTGCGGCTCGCCAAGGAGCTGGACCTGCCGCTCGTCGCCACCAACGACCTGCACTACACCCGGGCCGAGGACGCCAAGGCGCACTCGGCGCTGCTGTGCGTGCAGTCCGGCTCGACCCTGATGGATCCCGACCGGTTCAAGTTCGACGCCGACCTGTTCTACCTGCGCTCCGCCGAGGAGATGCGCCAGGTGTGGCGCGACTATCCAGAGGCTTGCGACAACACCCTCGCCATCGCCGAGATGTGCGAGATCTCGTTCAGCGAGGGCGAGGGCCGGTTCATGCCGCGCTTCCCCTGCCCGCCCGGCGAGGACGAGACCAGCTGGTTCATCAAGGAGGTCGAGCGCGGCCTCGCGGCCCGGTTCCCCGAGGGGGTGCCCGACTACGCGCGCAAGCAGGCGGCCTATGAGCAGGACGTCATCATCGGCAAGGGCTACCCGGGCTACTTCCTCGTGGTCGCCGACTTCATCAACTGGGCCAAGAACAACGGCATCCGGGTGGGTCCCGGCCGTGGCTCGGGTGCCGGCTCGATGTGCGCCTACGCGATGCGCATCACCGACCTCGACCCGGTGCCGCACGGCCTGATCTTCGAGCGCTTCCTCAACCCCGAGCGTCCCTCGATGCCCGACTTCGACGTCGACTTCGACGAGCGCCGTCGCGGCGAGGTCATCGCCTACGTCACCGAGAAGTACGGCGCCGAGCGCGTCGCGCAGATCGTCACCTACGGCACCATCAAGGCCAAGCAGGCCGTCAAGGACGCCGGTCGGGTGCTCGGCCACCCGTTCGCCGTCGGCGAGAAGCTCACCAAGGCGATGCCGCCCGACGTCATGGGCAAGGGCATCCCGCTGGCCGGCATCTTCGACCCCGCGCACAAGCGCTACGCCGAGGCGGGGGAGTTCCGCGCGCTGCACGACTCGGACCCGGTCGCCAAGGAGGTCGTCGCCACCGCGCTCGGCCTCGAGGGGCTCAAGCGCCAGTGGGGCGTGCACGCGGCGGGCGTCATCATGTCCAGCGAGCCGCTCGTCGACGTCATCCCGATCATGCGCCGGCTGCAGGACGGCCAGGTCATCACCCAGTTCGACTACCCGAGCTGTGAGGCGCTCGGCCTGGTCAAGATGGACTTCCTCGGCCTGCGCAACCTCACGATCCTCGATGACGCCATCAAGAACATCGAGATGAACCGCGGCGAGTCGATCGACCTGGACGCGCTGTCCAAGGACCCGACCGACGCCAAGGCCTACCAGCTGCTGCAGCGCGCCGAGACGCTGGGCGTCTTCCAGCTCGACGGCGGCGGCATGCGCACGCTGCTGCGCCAGATGCAGCCGGACAACTTCGAAGACATCTCGGCGGCGCTCGCGCTCTACCGGCCCGGGCCGATGGGCGCCGGCTCGCACACCAACTACGCGCTGCGCAAGACCGGCAAGCAGCAGGTCACGCCGATCCATCCCGAGCTCGAGGAGCCGCTGAGCGAGATCCTCGAGATGACCCAGGGCCTGATCATCTACCAGGAGCAGGTCCAGCAGATCGCCCAGAAGCTCGCCGGCTACACGCTCGGCAAGGCCGACATGCTGCGCCGCGCGATGGGCAAGAAGAAGAAGGAGGTCCTGGACGCCGAGTTCGTGCCGTTCGAGGCGGGCATGCTCGCCAACGGCTACTCCAAGGCGGCGATCAAGACCCTCTGGGACATCCTCGTCCCCTTCTCGGACTACGCCTTCAACAAGGCGCACACCGCGGCCTACGGACTGGTCTCGTACTGGACGGCCTACCTCAAGGCCAACTACCCGGCCGAGTACATGGCGGCGCTGCTCACCAGCGTGCGGGACGACAAGGACAAGTCCGCGCTCTACCTCAACGAGTGCCGGCACATGGGCATCAAGGTGCTGCCGCCCGACGTCAACGACTCGATCGGCTTCTTCGCCGCGGTCGGGGCCGACATCCGCTTCGGCCTGGAGGCCGTGCGCAACGTCGGCGCCAACGTCGTCGTCGAGATCGTCAAGGCCCGCGAGGAGAAGGGCGCCTACACCTCCTTCCAGGACTTCCTGTCCAAGGTGCCCGCGGTCGTGTGCAACAAGCGCACCATCGAGTCGCTGGTCAAGGCCGGGGCATTCGACTCCCTCGGGGAGTCGAGGCGCGGCCTGGTCGAGGTCCACGAGCGCTACGTCGACGCGCTCGTCGACGTCAAGCGACGCGAGGCCGCCGGTCAGGACTCGCTGTTCGCGGCGTTCGCGATGGGTGACGACGGGGACGCGGGCGGGGCCGATGCCTTCGCCGGCCTGCCGCCGGTGCCGACCACCGAGTGGGACAAGCAGGTCACCTTGCAGCACGAGCGCGAGATGCTCGGGCTCTACGTCTCCGACCACCCGCTGTTCGGCATCGAGCACCTGCTGCACCAGCACGCGGACACCTCGATCGCCTCGCTCAACGGCGAGGACGGTAGACCCGACGGCGCCACGGTGACCATCGCCGGCCTGGTGACCAGCCTGCAGCTCAAGCGCACCAAGAAGGGTGACCTGTGGGCGATCGCCGTCGTCGAGGACCTCGACGGCGCGATCGAGTGCCTGTTCTTCCCCTCGACCTACATGACCGTGCAGACCATGCTGTCGCCGGACACCGTCGTCGTGGTGCGCGGGCGGGTCAACCGCCGCGACGACACCACGTCGATCTACGCGCAGGACCTGATGCTGCCCGACCTGCACGAGGGCCCGCGCGGCCCGGTGGTGCTGACCATGGCGCTGAACCGCGCGACCAACGGTCTGGCCGAGCAGCTCAAGGAGGTCCTGGTCAGCCACCCCGGCACGACCGAGGTGCGGGTGCGGCTCACCCAGCCCGGCCGCTCGGTGCTCATGCGGCTCGAGGACTCCTACCGCGTCGAGGCCACGCCCGCGCTCTTCGGTGACCTCAAGGCGTTGCTCGGTCCCGCGTGCCTCACCGGATGACGCCGCTGCGCGTCGAGGTCGTCGAGGGCACGGACGCCCAGCTGGTGGCTGACCGGCTGCGGGCGCTCGGCGCCGAGTCTGGGCTGTCGGGGTCGGAGTCACCGGGGTCACCGGAGTCGCCAGGCTCGCCGGGGCTCGTCGCCGTCGAGGTCGTCCCGGCCGCCGGGGTGGCTCCGTTGGTGCTGGCTGCCCCCGGGGCGCCGCTGACCGGTGCCGACGTGATGCTGAACTGGGGTCACGGAGCCGGTCGCGACGCGGTCGTCGACCAGCTGTGGCACGAGCGGATCGCGCCGTTCGCCGCCCGGATGTCGGGCCGCACCGGACCCACCCCCATCCCGCCGCGGCTGCTCCCGCACGACCAGGACTGGGGCGTAGCCGCGCACCGTCTGCTGTCCCGCCTGGCTCGCGGCCTGCGCGAGGCGGGCCTGGACCCGGCGCAGGGTGACCGGGCCTGGAGCTACGAGCACATCGGGTCCACGTCGGTCCCGGGTCTGCCGTTCAAGGCCTTCGTCGACCTCCAGGTCGGGGTCGACGACCTGCCCGACCAGGGCGGAGCCCTCGACGAGGTGCTGTGCCGGTGCGGTTACCTGCCCGCGGTCGGGTCCCGGCCGGACTCGCCGGGGGTGGACCGGGACCTGGAGATGTTCCCGGGCGCGTGCGCTCCGGGCGACTACCGCAAGCGACTGTTCTACCGTCCTGACCCGGGTGCACCGTCGATCCTGCACGTGCGTCGCCGCGGGACTCCGTGGCACGACGACACCCGGGCCAATGGCCGAGTGACCCGGGACGACCTCGAGACGGTGCGTCCGCGACGGACCCGCCGGACTGCGCGGGTGCTGCCCGTCGACGCGCAGGGTCGGGTGCTGCTGCTCCACGGGGCCGACCCGGACGACCGGGAGCACCCGTTGTGGTTCAGCCTCGGCGGCGAGATCGACCCGGGTGAGGACCCGGTCACCGCCGCCCTGCGGGAGCTGCGCGAGGAGGTCGGGCTGGTCGCCGACGCCGACAACGTGGTGGTGCTGGGGGAGCAGGCCATCGAGTTCCCTTGGGGCGGCGTGATGTTCGACCAGCAGCAGGTCCTGTGCGCCGTCCGCGTCCGGGCGACCGAGATCGACCTCTCGGGTCAGGACGCGGTGGAGCAGGCGACCATCGACGAGGCTCGGTGGTGGGCGCCGGCGGCGTTGGCCCGGTCCGCCGCCCCGGTCGGTGAGGGGCTGCTGCCCTGGCTGGAGCGCGCCGTCGCGGCCGTGGGTCAGCCGGCGGCGAGCAGCGCGAACGCGAACCCTGGTCAGGTAGCCTCCGGCGGGTGAGCACCTCCAGCCTTCCGACGCCGCCCCGGGCCAAGCGCGTCGAGCACGTCCGCGAGTTCCACGGCGACCGGGTCGTCGACCCCTACGAGTGGTTGCGCGACAAGGACGACCCCGAGGTGATCGCCCACCTCGAGGCCGAGAACGCCTACACCACGGCGCGCACCGAGCACCTCGAAGGGCTGCGGGGCGCGATCTACGACGAGATGGTCGCGCGGGTGCAGCAGACCGACCTCGGGGTGCCGGTCCAGCACGCGGGGTGGTGGTACTACACGCGCATCGCCGAGGGCGAGCAGTACACCCGCGAGTGCCGCGTCGCCGCGCGGCCCGAGCTGCCGCATGGCGGTCGACCGGCGCTCGAGGGCGGTCAGCCGCCCGAGGGCGAGCAGATCCTGGTGGACGGCAACGTGCTCGGCGCGGGCCAGGAGTTCTTCGCGCTCGGCGGCTCCGAGACCACGCACGACGGCACCCGCCTGGCCTACGCCGTAGACCTCGCTGGGGACGAGCGCTACGCCCTCACCGTCACCGACCTCGGGTCGGACGCGACGCGCACCGGCCCGGTGGGTGACGTGGTCGACCAGAGCGTGACCGACATCGGCTACGGCCTGGCCTTCTCCCTCGACGGGCGCTTCGTGTTCTACACCCGCTGGACCGAGTCCTGGCGCCAGCACCAGGTCTGGCGGCACGAGGTCGGCCGCCCGTCCGACGAGGACGTGCTCGTGCACGAGGAGCCGGACGAGCTCTACTGGGTCGGGGTCGGCTCGTCACGCGACGACCGGTGGATCATCATCGTCACCGCCTCCAAGACCACCAGCGAGGTGCGGCTGCTCGACGCCGCTGACCCGACCGGTGAGCCCCGGCTGGTGGCGCCGCGGCGCGAGGGCGTCGAGTACGACGTCGAGCCCGCCGGCGACCGACTGTTCATCGTGCACAACGCCGCCGACGTCGACTACGAGCTCGCCGTCGCGCCGATCGACTCCACCGACCCGGCCGACTGGGTCAACGTCCTCGGGCCCACGCCGGGAGAGCGGATCGTGGGGTGCGACGCGTTCGACGACTTCGCCGTCGTCTCGCTGCGCAGCGGTGGGCTCGCCGGGCTGCGCGTCATCGACCTCACGGCGACGCTGCCGGGTTCCCCGGTCGGCCGGGTGCGCGAGCTCGCCTGGCACGAGCCGCTCTACACGCTCTCGACGGGCAACAACCCCGACCCGGCGTCGACGTCGGTGCAGGTGGTCGTCGAGTCGTTCGTGACGCCGCGATCGGTCTACGACGTGGACCTGTCCGACCTGGCCACGACCGGGGTGGGCGAGTGGACGCTGCTCAAGCAGCAGCAGGTCCTCGGCGGGGTCGACCTCACCCGCTACGTGCAGCGGCGCGAGTGGGCCACCGCCCCCGACGGCACCCTGGTGCCCGTGTCGATCGTGCACCGCCAGGGGGTCGAGCCGGACGGCACCGCACCAGGCCTGCTCTACGGCTACGGCTCCTACGAGCACTGCCTGGACCCGTGGTTCTCGGTGCTGCGGCTGTCGCTGCTCGACCGCGGCTTCGTCCACGCCGTCGCCCACGTGCGCGGTGGCGGCGAGATGGGTCGCCGGTGGTACGACTCGGGCAAGCTGCTGGCCAAGCGCAACACCTTCACCGACTTCATCGCCGCCGCCGACCTGCTCGTCGAGCAGGGCTGGGTCGCACCGGATCGCCTTGCGGCAGAAGGGGCTTCGGCAGGAGGTCTGCTCATGGGCGCCGTCGCGAACCTCGCACCCGACCGCTTCCGGGCGATCCACGCCGGCGTCCCGTTCGTCGACGCGCTCAACACCATCCTCCGACCGGAGCTGCCGCTGACCGTCGGGGAGTGGGAGGAGTGGGGCAACCCGATCGAGGACCCCGAGGTCTACGCCTACATGCGTGGCTACACGCCCTACGAGAACATCGCCCAGCGTCGCTACCCCGCGATCCTCGCCTCGACGTCGCTCAACGACACCCGCGTGTTCTACGTCGAGCCGGCGAAATGGGTTGCGGCACTGCGTGACTCGGTGGTCGACGACCCGGACCGCCCGGTCCTGCTCAAGACCGAGATGGTCGCCGGCCACGGCGGGGTCAGCGGACGCTACGAGTCGTGGAAGCAGGCCGCGTTCGAGCTCGCCTTCCTCATGGACCAGGTCGGCGTCACCGCGTAGACCCTCGGCAGCTATCGTGACCGCATGAGCCAGGACTCGTCGACCATCGTGCTGCTGGAGGGCGTGAGCGACGTCGCTGCCGTGCGAGCGATCATGCGCACCAACGGGATCGACGAGACCGGCATCGAGCTGCGCGACCTGCACGGCGTGACCAACGTCGGGCGGGTGCTGAGCGAGATCCGGCAGCTGACCCCTGACGTCGACGTGATCGGCATGTGCGACGCCGCGGAGGTGCGCTTCGTCGAGCGCGCGCTGGAGGCGGACGGGTGCCCGGTCACGGACGCGAGCGACCTGCCGGCCTACGGCTTCTTCGTCTGCGACGCCGACCTGGAGGACGAGCTGATCCGCGCGATCGGTCCGGTGCGGGCGGTCGAGGTCATCGAGCGCGCCGGGCTGGGTCCCAAGCTGGCCGCGCTGCAGCAGCAGACCGCCTGGCGGGACCGGCCGCTGGCCGAGCAGCTGCACCGCTTCTGCGGGGTCGCGTCGGGCCGCAAGGAGCAGGCTGCGGGCGAGCTTGCCGGTGCCCTCACCCGCGACGAGCTGCCCGAGCCGCTCGCGATGCTGCTCGACCGCCTGGGCTGACGCGTCGGCCGCCGACCGACCGCGGCCGACGAATCCGACGTCCTACTCCCTCCCGTAGGCACCGATCAGCCCACGAGCCACGAGCTCGAGCATCACGGCGACGGCCACGGCCTGCACCATGAGCAGCGCGGCGAGGACCACGAGCTGCACGGCCGCCGCCTCGAGCGGCGTGGCGCCGCCGAGCAGCGTGCCGACGAAAGCCCCTGGGAGAGTGACCAGTCCCACGGTCCGCGTCTGGTCCAGGCCGGGCACGAGCGCCAGGGCCGCGTCGTCGCGAGCCACCAGCATGGCGGCGTCGCGATCCAGCAAACCGATCGACAAGGCGGCCTCCAGCTCGCCGCGCCGCGAGCGCAGCGCGTCGAGGGTGCGACGCCCGGCGATGGTGGTCGCGGTCATCGCGTTGCCGATGAGGATGCCGAGGATGGGCACCACCGCGATGGGTTGCAGCGGGATGAGCTGCGACGCGAGCAGGATCGCCCCGACCGGCACGATGCCCAGCAGGATCGGCAGGAAGGTCAGTGACGTCCACCGGTCCGGCAGCACGCGCCGCCCGCTGGTGAGCGCGGCGACGGTGACCATGAGGGCGACGAAAGCCGCTGTCAGCCACCACGACTTGAGCACCGCGGTGATGATCAGCCCGACGGCGGCGAGCTGCAGGGTGGCGCGGACCGCAGCGGTGACGGTCGCGCCGGTGTGCCCCAGCCGACCGAGGTGGTGGATGACGGCGGCGCCCGCGGTGAGCAGGGCGACGACGAGCACGAGGCGGACCACGTCGCCCGTGGACGAGACGGTCACGAGCGAGGACGAGGGCAGGACCACGCAGCCATGGTCTCACCAGGACGGCACCCCCACGGCCAACCTGGGCGCGCCCGTAGACTGGCGCCCATGCTCTCCGTCTCCGACCTGCGTGGTCAGGTGCTCGACGCCCGGACCCTGCGCGCGACGATGCCCCGAGCCGAGCTGGACGTCGAGGCGGCCCTCGACGTCGTGCGCCCCATCTGCGACGACGTCCACGAGCGCGGGGCCGCCGCCGTGCTGGAGCTCGCCGAGCGGTTCGACGGTGTGCGCCCCCCGACCCTGCGCGTCCCGGCGCACGTCCTCGAGGCCGCCGTCGACGCCCTCGACCCCGACGTCCGGGCCGCCCTCGAGGTGTCGATCGAGCGGGCGCGGGTCGTCCACCGGGCCCAGCGCCGCGAGGACGTCACGGTCCAGGTCGTCCCCGGCGGGACGGTCACCGAGCGCTGGGTGCCCGTGCAGCGGGTCGGTCTCTACGTGCCCGGTGGCCTCGCGGTCTACCCGAGCAGTGTCGTGATGAACGTCGTCCCTGCCCAGGAGGCCGGCGTCGAGTCCCTCGTCGTCACCAGCCCGCCGCAGCGCGAGAACCACGGCCTGTTCGCGGGCTACCCCCACCCCACGATCCTCGCCGCCTGTCAGCTGCTCGGGGTGGACGAGGTCTACGCCGCCGGGGGAGCGCAGGCGATCGCGATGCTCGCCTACGGCCTGCCTGCCGACGCCGACCTCGGCATCGACGAGGTGCGTCCGGTCACCCTCGTGACCGGCCCGGGCAACGTCTACGTCGCCTCCGCGAAGCGCCTCCTCAAGGGTCTCGTCGGCATCGACGCCGAGGCCGGTCCGACCGAGATCGCCGTCCTCGCCGACGAGACGGCCGACGCCGACTGTGTCGCAGCGGATCTCATCAGCCAGGCCGAGCACGACCCGCTCGCGGGCTCGGTCCTGGTCACCGACTCCGAGGATCTCGTAGACCGGGTGGTCGCCGCCGTGGAGCGCCGCGTCCCCGACACCAAGCACTCGGGGCGGGTGCGCACCGCCTTGACCGGCAAGCAGTCGGGGGTCGTCCTGGTCGACGACCTGGACGCGGGGATCGCCGTCGTCGACGAGTACGCCGCCGAGCACCTCGAGATCCACACCCGGGACTCGGCCGCGGTGGCCGCGCGCGTCCGCAACGCCGGCGCGATCTTCGTCGGGCAGTACTCCCCGGTCAGCCTCGGCGACTACATCGCCGGGTCCAACCACGTGTTGCCCACCGGCGGCACCGCCAAGCACGCGAGCGGCCTGTCGGTGCAGTCCTTCCTGCGCGGCATCCACGTCATCGACTACGACCGCGACGCCCTCGCCGGCGTCGCGCGGCACGCGGTCGCGCTGGCCCAGTCCGAGGACCTCCCGGGGCACGGGCAGGCCGTCACGGCCCGGTTCGGCGACGGTCTGCCGGACGACCCTGCCGCCACCCGCACGGAGGACCGATGAGCACCAACGAGATTCGTGACCTGCTGCGCGAGGACCTGCGCGGCCGCACGGCCTACGGCGCGCCGCAGCTCGACGTGCCCGTGCAGCTCAACACCAACGAGAACTCCTACCCCGTCCCCCAGGAGGTCGTCGACGCGATCATCGAGGCGACGGCCAAGGTGGCCCCCGATCTCAACCGCTATCCCGACCGCGAGTTCACCGAGCTGCGGCGCGCGCTGGCGGACTACCTGACCACCACGAGCGGCACGCCGATCGACCTCGAGCAGGTGTGGGCCGGCAACGGCTCCAACGAGGTGCTGCTGCATCTGGTCCAGGCGTTCGGCGGCACCGACCGCCGGGCCGTCGGCTTCACGCCCGCCTACTCGATGCACCCGATCATCACCGAGACGACCGGCACCACGTTCGTCCACGGTCGCCGGGGTGAGGGGTTCACCGACCCGGCGCAGGCGTTCGACCTCAGCGTCGAGTCGGCGGTGCGCCAGGTCCGCGAGGTCGACCCGCACCTGGTCTTCCTCTGCTCGCCCAACAATCCCACGGGCACCGCGCTGTCGCTGGAGCTGGTCGAGGCGGTCTACGAAGCGGCGCCGCGGGCGATCGTCGTCGTGGACGAGGCCTACGCCGAGTTCGCCCGCCCCGGCACGCCGAGCGCGCTCACCCTGCTCGCCGGGCGCCCGCGGCTCGTGGTCACCCGCACGATGAGCAAGGCGTTCGCCCTGGCCGGCGGTCGCCTCGGCTACCTCGCCGCGGACCCCGAGCTGGTCGACGCGCTGCGGCTGGTGCGCATGCCCTACCACCTGTCCAGCCCCACCCAGGCGCTCGGGCAGGCGGCGCTCGCGCACGCGCCCGTGCTGCTGCACACCGTCGACGTGATCAAGGCCCAGCGCGACCGGATGGTCAGCGAGCTCGGCGAGCTCGGGTTCACCCCGGTCGCGAGCGACGCCAACTTCGTGCTCTTCGGCGGGGTCCGGGACTCCCACGACCTCTGGCAGGCGCTGCTCGACCGCGGCATCCTCGTGCGCGACGTCGGCCTGGCCGGGCACCTGCGCGTCACGGCCGGCACCCCCGCCGAGACCGACGAGTTCCTGCGCGCCCTGCGCGAGCTCGCTGCGGACCACCGCGTCACGAGCCCCAGCTCCAGCACCACCAGCCCCAGCACCACCAGCTCGACGAGAGTCAGCACCACCGTTACGGGAGGCACCCCCGCATGACCCGCACCGCGACCATCCGGCGCGCGACGTCCGAGAGCTCGATCGAGCTGACGCTGGACCTCGACGGCACCGGCGCGTCCGACATCAGCACGGGCGTGCGGTTCTACGACCACATGCTCGAGAGCCTGGCCAAGCACAGCCTGATCGACCTCACCGTGAAGGCCACCGGTGACGTCGACGTCGACGCCCACCACACCGTCGAGGACGTCGCCATCTGCTTCGGCCAGGCGCTGAAGGAGGCGCTCGGCGACAAGCGCGGCATCCGCCGCTTCGGCGACGCGCTCGTCCCGCTCGACGAGGCCCTCGCGCAGGCCGTCGTCGACGTCGCCGGGCGGGCCTACGTCGTGCACGAGGGCGAGCCCGCCGGCCAGGAGTACGTCGTCATCGGCGGCGCCTACGTCGGCTCCCTCACCCGGCACGTGTTCGAGTCGATCGCGCACAACGCGCAGATCGCCCTGCACGTGCGGGTGCTGTCCGGGCGCGACCCCCACCACGTCGTCGAGTCGCAGATCAAGGCGTTCGCCCGCGCGCTGCGCTCCGCCGTCGAGCCCGACCCGCGCGTCAGCGGCATCCCCAGCGCCAAGGGAGCCCTGTAGCGGTGTCGACCCACCGGGAGGGCGGGTGGCTCGGGCACGGCGTCCTGCTGCTGCACGCCGAGCCCGGCGCGGTCGTCCGCTGGGCCGGCAAGGGGACGCTCCCGGTCTACGTCGTCCCGGGGGAGCGCTGGACCGCGGCCGTGCCCGCGGGTCCGGCCCGGACCCGGGTGCCCTACGACCATGGGGCCTCGGTCCTCGCGGCGCGCCCCGTCCCTGCACGCCGTCGGCCCGCCATCGGGCTGTGGACCGCGGACGAGCGCGCCGTCGTCTCGGTGCACCTGCCCGGCCGTAGCCCGTCCCGCTGGGTCGTCTGGACCCCCGGCGCCGGGCCCGACCGGGTCGGCGCCCTCCCCGTCGCCCGTTCCGTAGACCTCGTGGCCGCCGCCGGTCTCGTCGGCAGCGAGGCGGTCGGGGGGATCTCTGCGCTGCTGCGCGACTCGGGCGGCACCGCGAGCAGCCTGCTCCACGACCTCGCGACCGCCCTCGACCTGCCCTGCGCGGCGGCCGTGGACGGCGCCGCCGGCAGCTCGTTCGAGGGCGCCCGGCTGGTGCAGCCCTCGGCCTCGGCCGTCGCACGGTTCAACCGCGTCGTCGGCGAGGACCGACAGCTCAGGGCCGAGCTGGAGGAGGGGCTGTGACCGGTGCGCTGCCCGACCGCACGACCCTCGACCGCACGACCCTCGACCGCACGACCCTCGACCGCACGACCCTCGACCTCACCCAGGAAGGCCGAAGCCAGTGAGCACCACCCCGACCGTCGTCGTCCTCGACTACGGCAGCGGCAACGTCCGATCGGCCGTCCGGGCCCTGGAGCGCGTCGGCGCCGACGTGGTCCTCACGGCGGGTGAGCGGCAGGCGCTCGCTGCCGACGGCCTGTTCGTGCCCGGCGTCGGCAACTTCCACGCCTGCCTGCGCGGCCTGCGCGCGGTCGACGGGCCCCGCATCATCGACGTGCGCCTCGCCGGCTCGCGGCCCGTCCTCGGCATCTGCGTCGGCATGCAGGCGATGTTCGAGGGCTCCGCTGAGCCCACCGCGGGCGCCCGGGTGCCTGGCCTCGACCAATGGCCCGGCACGGTCGAGCACCTCCCCGCCGACGTCGTCCCGCACATGGGCTGGTCGACGGTGCAGGCCCCGCCCGGCACGACCTTGTTCGCCGGCGTGGAGGACGAGCGCTTCTACTTCGTGCATAGCTACGGCGTGCGCGAGTGGACCCTCGAGCCGGAGGGCTCCTTCGCCGCCGTCGCCCCGAAGGTCACCTGGGCCGACCACGGCGGCCCCTTCGTCGCCGCCGTCGAGAACGGCCCGCTCAGCGCAACCCAGTTCCACCCCGAGAAGTCCGGCGACGCCGGCCTCCACCTGCTCGAGAACTGGGTCCGCACCCTGACCCGGTAGCCCACCCGGCTGCCCGTCGCTCGGCTCACCCTCAGATCGGCAGCCCGTGACGCGGCTGGGTGTGCGCTTCGGACGGATTCATGGGGACTTGAACGTTCGAAAGGCCTCGAAAGGGGCGTGGATCAGTCCGAAGCGCACGCGGCAGCGCGCAGGGAGTCCGCCAGGAGCGCACCGGCCGGCCAGACGACACCCCGGTAGACCGTGCAGCTGGCCGCGCACCAGACCGTGCAGCCGAGACGCGGTCGCTCGACGCGCCCCAGGCGCGCTAGGTTCGAACCCGTGACTGACGCACCCCGCCTCGAGCTCCTGCCCGCCGTCGACGTCGTCGAGGGGCGAGCCGTCCAGCTGCAGCAAGGGGTCGCCGGATCCGGGTGGGACTTCGGCGACCCGGTCGAGGCGGCGCTGGCCTGGCAGGAGCAGGGCGCCGAGTGGCTGCACCTGGTCGACCTGGACGCCGCCTTCGGCCGAGGCTCCAACCGCGACCTCCTCGCCCGCATCGTCGGCGCGGTCGACATGCAGGTAGAGATGTCCGGCGGCATCCGCGACCAGGACTCCCTCGAGGCCGCCCTGGCCACCGGCTGCCGCCGGGTCAACATCGGCACGGCTGCGCTGGAGGACCCGGAGTGGACCCGCCGCGCCATCGCCGAGCACGGCGACCGGGTCGCGATCGGCCTCGACGTCCGCGGCGCCACCCTCGCCGCACGGGGCTGGACCAAGGAGGGCGGGGACCTCTGGGAGACCCTGGCTCGGCTCGACGCCGAGGGATGCGCGCGTTACGTCGTCACCGACGTCAACAAGGACGGCATGCTCCAGGGGCCCAACCTGGAGCTGCTCCGGTCCGTGTGCGAGGCCACCGACCGACCCGTCGTCGCGTCCGGTGGCGTGTCCACCCTGGCCGACCTGGAGGCGCTGCGCACGCTGGTCCCGGTCGGGGTCGAGGGCGCGATCGTCGGGTCGGCGCTCTACAAGGGGGCGTTCACCGTGACCGAGGCCCTCGACGTCGCCGGGCGGCCATGATCTTCGGTCGGCGTCGCCGACCCGACGCGTCGAACCCGCAGAACCCGCCGAACCCGCCGAACCCGCAGAACCCGCCGGACCAGTCCGGAGACGCCGCCCAGCGCGAGCGCGTGGGCCGCCGCCTGGCCGGGCACGACCCGAGCAGCGGCCACGACACGGCAGGGCTGCCCTGGGCGGGCCGCGACGTCACGGCCGGAGCCTTCACCGACGACGACGGGTCGGCCGACCCACGCCTCGCCGCGGTGCTCGGCACTACCCCCACACCCACCAACGCCACACCCACCAACGCCACCGCCGACCCCACCGGTAGGCGAGCGCTCGCGGAGGCACTGGCGCACGCCCGCCTGCTCGTGCCCGTCGTCGCCGCAACCGCCGAGGGGTCGGCGCCGGGCGACGACACCCACTCCGACATGGCGACGATCGTGCTCACGGCGCCGGACGGGCTACGGGCGCTGCCGGTCTTCACCAGCGTGGCAGCGCTGGCCGCCTGGAACCCCACTGCCCGGCCGGTGCCGGTGCCGGCGTCGACGGCGGCCCGCTCGGCGCTGGAGGAGTCCTGCGACGTGCTCGTCCTCGACCTGGCCGGTCCGCAGCGCACCGTCCCGACCTCGATGGTCCACGCGCTCGCCCACGAGCGGAGCTGGCAGCCAGCCGCCCACGACCCGCTGGTGCTCGCGGCCCTCGAGGAGACGGTCGGCGAGATCCCGCAGCTGCTGGGCCTCGAGCCGGTCGACGAGGACGGCACCCTGGTCGTGCGACTGCGCCTCGTGGCCGGTCTCGACGCTCGCGGGGTGCAAGACATCGCCGGACGCGTGGCCGACGCGCTCGCCGACCCGCAGGTGCGGGTGCGTCTGGACGAGGTGCGCCTGCAGGTGCTGCCGGAAGGCCCAGGGACCCCGGCCGAACCAGGTCTGCGCTAGCACACCCCCAGCCACGAGCCGGCGACGCAGCGCGGTCGGCGTCGTCGGCACCTGTCACCCGAGCGCGCCGATAGCCGCTACGCGAGGTGTGCATTCGCAACGTTTCGTGAGTGTTGAGCGGTGTTCGGGGGATAGCATGGCGTTGCTACCAGGGCACCAGAACGCCCGCGTTACGGTAGTCCCGCTTCGGCCGCCGGGGGGAGTCCGGTCGAGGTGCAGGTGAACTGGGGTCAGGGAGGGCTCTGCGACATGACCATGATGAAAGTAGCGTCCACGGTGAACTCCGACTCGAACCAGGCGGCCTCTAACGAGGCAGCCCAGGCAGCCCAGGCAGCCACCGACCCGACCGACCAGCAGCCGGCCAAGCGTCGCCTGGTCCGTGCTCTGACCTCCCGGTTGAGCTTCCTCGACCTGGTGCGCGAGGACCGCGACGCCAACTACGGCTACGGCCAGGTCGGCTTCCGGGCCCTCGCCGTCCACCGCCTCGGCGTGTGGCTGGACTCCGACGAGCCGGCCGCCTGGATGAAGCGGCCCGGCAACCTCGCCTACGGCGCCGCGTCGGGCTACATCGCCCGGCACTACAACATCGAGCTGCCGCGCACCGCGAAGATCGGTCGCCGCGTGCACATCGCCGGCCAGAGCGTGCGCGTCCACGACCACGCCGTCGTCGGCGACGAGTGCGTCCTGCGTCAGGGCGTGGTGCTCGGCGCCTCCGACGGCGACCCGAGCAGTTTCGAGACCGACGCGCCGAAGCTCGGTCGTCGGGTCTCGGTCGGCATCAACTCCGTCCTCGTCGGCGACATCACCGTCGGCGACGGCGCCGCCATCGGCCCGACGGTGGCGATCCTGCGCGACGTGCCCGCTGGTGCCCTGGTCATCCCGCCGAAGCCGCGGGTGCTCAACGACATGAGCGGCTACGTCCGCTGACCCCACGCACGACGAAGGCGGCGCCCCCGGTCCTGGACCGGGGGCGCCGCCTTCGTCGTGGGCTGACAACGCCCTTCTGGCTGCAGCGCTCCTCTCCTGAGCTGACTACTGCGACGCCTGGCTCGGCGGCTCCACGATCGGGGTGACCTCGTCCTTGGCGTCCTGCGGGTCGCCGCCGGGGTTCTCGCCACCTTGACCGGCGCGGACCTTCTCCTCGATCTTCGCGCCGCAGTCGGCGTCGACGTTCTTCCAGTAGGCGATGGCCCGCTCGAGGACCTCGCCCTTCACGCCGCCGAGCAGGTGGCCCGCGACCGTGTCGACGAAGCGGGCCCGCGCCGCGTCGTCCCACACGTCCCGGACGAGCGCGCCGGGCTGGGAGAAGTCGTCGTCGTCCTGGCGCAGCGTGTAGGCGCTGCGGACCAGCGCGCCGTCGGCCTCCCAGCCGTCCTCGGCCGGACCGGTCTGGTCGCTGAACGGGCGCCCCATCGAGTTGGCGGCGTAGGTGGCCTGGTTGCCGCTGTGCTCGTACTCCATCGCCCCGTCGAACGTGTAGACGTTGCGCTTGACCTTCGGCTGGTTGACCGGCAGCTGGTGGAAGTTCGTGCCGAGCCGGGCGCGGTGCGCGTCGGCGTAGGCGAAGACGCGCGCCAGCAGCATCTTGTCGGGGGAGAAGCCGATTCCCGGGACCGTGTTGGACGGGGCGAACCCGGCCTGGTCGATCTGGGCGAAGAAGTTCTCCGGGTTGCGGTTGAGCGTCATCACCCCGACCTCGTGCAGCGGGTAGTCCGAGTGCGGCCACACCTTGGTGAGGTCGAACGGGTTCAGGTGGTAGGTCTTGGCGTCCTCGTAGGGCATCAGCTGCACGTAGAGCGTCCACTTCGGGTGCTCGCCGCGCTCGATGGCGTCGAACAGGTCACGACGGTGGAAGTCGGCGTCCTGCCCGGCCACCTTCTCGGCATCGGCGCCGGAGATCCCCTGGACGCCCTGCTGGGTGTGGAAGTGGTACTTCACCCAGTGCTTCTTGCCCTCGGCGTTGACCCACAGGTAGGTGTGCGAGCCGTAGCCGTTCATGAAGCGCCAGCTGCGGGGCAGACCACGGTCGCCCATCAGATAAGTGACCTGGTGCGCCGACTCGGGGTTGAGGCTCCAGAAGTCCCACTGCATGTTGTTGTCGCGCAGCCCCGAGTCCGGCAGCCGCTTCTGGCTGCGGATGAAGTGCGGGAACTTCATCGGGTCGCGGACGAAGAAGACCGGCGTGTTGTTGCCGACGAGGTCGAAGTTGCCCTCGGTCGTGTAGAACCGGAGCGAGAAGCCACGCACGTCGCGCCAGGTGTCGGGGGAGCCGAGCTCACCGGCCACCGTGGAGAACCGGGCCAGCATCTCGGTCGTCGTGCCCGGCGCGAACACCGCGGCCTTCGTGTAGGCGCTGACGTCGTTGGTCACCTCGAACTCGCCGAACGCGCCCGAGCCCTTGGCGTGCGGCTTGCGCTCCGGGATGTTCTCGCGGTTGAAGTGCGCCAAGGTGTCGACGAGGTGCACGTCATGCAGCAGCAGCGGGCCGTCGGGGCCGACGCTCAGGGAGTTGCGGTCGCTCTCGTTGGGTGCGCCGTTGGCGCGAGTGGATCCGGTCGATTCGATCATGGCAGTCTCGCTCCTTCGTCCTTGATCCGGCGAGGCATCCAGTCCCCAGGTCGGGACTGCAGCGTCTCGCGCGAGGTTCATGTCTGACGCTATACCCCGGCACTGACAGATGCCTGGCTGGCGCGAGATCGAGCCGATCGACAACTGCGTTGAACGGATCCAGCCGGACCTGCCAGACTCGCTCGGTGCTCCAGACCGCCCTCCGCTCCTACCGCGACGTCCTGCGCCTGCCCGGCTACCCACTCATCAGCGGGTTGGCCCTGCTCGTGCGCCTGCCGCTGTTCGCCGTCGGGGTCGCGCTCGCGCTGCACGCGGTCAACGTGCTCGGCGCGAGCTGGGCGCAGGCCGGTCTGCTCACCACGGCCACCACGGTGACCGGGGCGATCACCTCGCCGCTGCGCGGCCGGCTGCTGGACCGGATCGGGCTGCGCCGCACGGTCGCTCCGTGCCTGCTGGTCACCGGGATCTGTTGGTGCGTGGGCCCGTTCCTGCCCTATGTCGGGCTGCTGGTCGCCTGCACCGTCGCCGGCCTGTTCACCATGCCGATCTGGTCGATCATCCGTCAGGCCATCCTCGCCATCACGGCACCGCAGGAGCGCCAGGCCGCGCTCAGCCTGGACTCCGCGCTCGCGGAGGTGGCCTTCATGGGCGGCCCGCTGCTCGGCATCTGGGCCGCGACCTCGTGGCCGCCGCGCTGGTCGCTCACCATCCTCGGCCTGCTCGGCGTCGTCGCCGGTGTCGGCTTCATCGTGGCCAACGTGCCCCTCGTCGCCGCCGACCACGAAGCCACCGAGTCCGTGTCGCGGCGGCAGTGGTTCACGCCAGGCTTCGCCGTGATCCTCGCCGCGTCGGCCGCTGCGTCGATGGTGCTCACCGGCACCGACGTCGGCATCGTCGCGACGCTGCGCGACTGGGGCCGCACCGCTGACGCCGGCTGGGTCATGGCGGTGTGGGGCTTCGGGTCGCTGCTCGGTGGGCTGGTCTACGGCGGGCTGGCCCGGGGCTGGCGGCTGCTCACCCTCCTCGCCCTGCTGTCCATCGTCACCATCCCCGCCTCGTTCGCCGTCGGGCCGCTGTCCCTCGCGATCCTCGTCACCGTCGCCGGCCTCCTGTGCGCCCCGTGCATCACCAGCGCGTCGACGGCGGTCGCGGAGTCGGTCTCGCCCTCGGCGATGGGCGAGGCGATGGGGTGGCACGGGTCGGCCATGACCGTGGGGGCCGCGATCGGTGCGCCGTTCGCCGGCTTCGTGATGGACCACGCCGGCGCCCACTGGGGTTTCGCCGCGGTCGGCAGCGTCGGCCTGCTCGTGGCCGTGGTCGGCACCCTCGCGGTCGGGCTGCGTCGCCGTCAGCGCGATGTCCGGCCCGAGGCCGCCACCGTCACCAGCCGGTAGACCGCGCCGACCCCGGGGTCACGCAGCCGGCTTGCGCCACACGGACGGGTGCTTCGGGCTGTCGCCGTCGAACGGCCTCGCATCCCAGTCGGCGTAGCGCAGCTCGAGCTCGAGACCAGCGAGCCGGGCCATCAGGTCGAGCTCGGCCGGCCACGCGTACCGGAAGTGACCCAGCCCGTGTCGGACCGAGCCGTCCGGCCCCGGGCGGTATCCCTGCGAGGTGCAGGCCTGGGTGGCCAGGTCGTAGGTGTCGAAGCCGATCGAGTGCTCGCTCACGCTCGTCACCACGGCGTTCGGGCCGGGGGCCATCCGCCGCAGTGGGGGCACCCAGAGCTCGACGACGAAGCGGCCCATGGGCTGCAGGTGACGAGCGGCGTTGCGGAAGCACTCGACCTGCTCGTCCTGGGTGAGCAGGTTCGAGATCGAGTTGAACACGAGGTAGACCAGGGCGAACTCGCCGTCGACCCGCATGGTGGCCATGTCCCCCTCCACGGCGGGCAGGCGCTCGACCGACACCTTCTCGCGCAGCCGCTCCAGCATGGCGGGGGAGTAGTCGATCCCCTCGACCGGGGTGCCCCGCTCGAGCAGCGGGATGGCTATCCGGCCGGTGCCGATGGCCAGCTCGAGAGCCCGACCCCCGTCCGCAAGGCCGTGCAGGAGGTCGACGGTCTGCGTGATCACCTCGGGCTGGAACTCGATGCCGTCGCTCTCGTCGTAGCCCTGCGCAGCCTCACGCGTCCACATCTCGCTGCTCGTCATGGCGTAGACCCTGCCGTGCGTGAGCTGTCCCGTCCACGGGTTATCTGCAACGCGGGTCAGCGGTCGCGCGGATTGTCGGAGGCACGGGTTCTCGGGTGCGCAAGACTGACCTCATGGACGAGCCCGCTGAGCCGACGGCCCGAGACGAGTCCGGGCTAGGCGAGGACGACTTCTCGCCGGTGTGGGACGGCGACGACCGGCCGCGCATCCCGCGCGTCGCGGGGGAGCGGGCGGCGCTCGAGGCGTATCTCGAGTACTACCGGTCGACCGTCGAGCTGAAGTGCCGAGGTCTGGGCGCCGCGCAGCTGCGGTCGCAGCCGATGGCGCCGTCGACCATGTCCCTGCACGGAGTCGTCCGCCACCTGGCCGGGGTCGAGCGGTGGTGGTTCCAGCAGAACTTCGAGCGCCGCGACGTGCCGCTGCTGTTCGGAGCCGACGACTTCGAGCTGCCCGACGACGCGGACTACGCCGTCGACCTGCAGACCTGGCGGACCGAGTGCGCGGTGTCTCGTGAGATCGTCGCGGCGCACGACCTGGACGACATCGCCCGACCGCTGGACTGGTCCGAGGACGTCGACCTGCGCTGGCTGGTCCTGCGGATCATCACCGAGTATGCCCAGCACTGCGGGCACGTGGACCTGCTGCGCGAGGGCGTCGACGGTCGCACCGGCGCGTGAGTCGCCGATCGCAGCGTCAGGTGGCACCGGCCACGAGGCTGAGCAGCCACAGGGCCAGGCCTGCGCAGCCGGCGGCGAAGAGTACGCTGACGAAGGTGCCGATGATGAAGCGCTCCGCGGTGGCCGAGCTGGTGGCCCGCAGCTCGGGATAGCGGGCCAGCGCCTTCACGGCGAGCGTGACCGCGATGACCTCGCCGAAGCCGGCGAGGATGCCGGCGTAGATGGCGAGCCGCTCGAGCACCCCGATCCAGGTGCCACCGCGCAGCATCACGCCGGCGGCGAGGATGCTCGGCCGGTCCACGCCCTCGGCCCGCTCCCGGCGGTCGATGCGCCGGAAGACGAAGGAGACGAGCGGGCTGCCGAGCCCCATGGCTGCGGCCCCGAGCACGGCCACCACGACGATCTGCAGGAGCAGGGTCATCACGCCTCCTCAGGCTGGACGAGTCGACCGAGCAGGTGGGTGCAGAGGACCCGGCCGCGCCGAGCCTCCTCGTGCGCCGCACGGATGCTGCGCTGGCTCACCGCGGAGGGCGAGATCCCCAGCTGGGCGGCCACCTGCTTGTTGGCGAGGCCCTGGTCCAGCAGGTCGCTGACCTCCCAACCCTGGTCGGTGCGCCGGGACAGCACCGAGCGCAGCAGCCACAGCGCAGCCTCCGCGTCGTCCACACCGATCCGCGCCCGGACGTCCGTCCGACCGCTGACGTCCACCCGTTCCCTCACCATGTCGTCAGGGTAGGGCGCACCACCGACAGACCCCCCGGCCACCAGCGCCAGGGCGGTGGGGGAGGTGCGGGCCGCCTCGATGGCGGAGCGGGCCGCCAGGTAGGCCTCGCCCCGAGCGGCCCGGGTCGACGCAGGGAGGGGGTGGTCGACGGTGCCCACCCCGATGCCGAGACGCCACCGCCCGAGGCGGGTGAGGGCTACGACGCAGTCCACGACGGACCCCGGGTCAGCGGTCAGGCCCTGGACCTCGTCGCCGGCCGTGCGCTCGAAACCCAGCAGCATCCGCTCGCCGACGGCCTCGGTCAGCAGGTCGAGCGCCTGCGGGACCCGATCGGCTCCGCGCCGGCTGCCGATCTGGTCGGCCAGCACGACGAACAGGCGTGCACGCTCATCGGTCATCATGAAGCCTCTATCCTTCATCTGATCAAATGAAGGTTACAGCCTAACGAGAGGGCTGTCGAGCGATCGATTAGGGCGGCCTGCGGGTGCCTGGTAAAGTAGAGCGCTGACCGGTGGTGTCCGCCGACAGCTCGCGCGCAGCACGTCCGCGCGTGAGGTGCCAGCAGACACGACATGCAAGAGAAGCCCCGCTTCCACCCGCAGCCGTCGCCGCGACCCTCGCAGGATCGCACAGACAGCCGGGTCACGGTCACCGTGCACGGCGTTGGTCCACCTCCTGTGGTCGGCGTCCGGGCTGCGGTGCACCCTGGGAGATCCAAGGCCTTTCGCGCATGTGTCGCGAAGGGCCTTTTCCCATGAGGGGCCTGGCCAGACCCGGTCACCCCAGAATCGATCGAAGGAGCACCACATCAGCGATCCTCGTATCAACGAGCGCATCCGGGTCCCCGAGGTGCGACTGGTTGGACCCAATGGTGAGCAGGTCGGCATCGTCCGCGTCGAGGATGCCCTCCGACTGGCCGCCGAGGCCGACCTCGACCTGGTCGAGGTCGCGCCGATGGCAAAGCCGCCGGTCGCCAAGCTCATGGACTTCGGCAAGTTCAAGTACGAAGCCGCGCAGAAGGCCCGTGAGGCCCGCAAGAACCAGGTCAACACGGTCATCAAGGAGATCAAGCTCCGCCCGAAGATCGACCCGCACGACTACGGCACCAAGAAGGGCCACGTCGAGCGGTTCCTCAAGGGTGGCGACAAGGTCAAGGTGACGATCATGTTCCGTGGTCGCGAGCAGTCGCGACCCGAGCTGGGCTTCCGACTGCTGCAGCGCCTCGCCGAGGACATCTCTGAGCTCGGGTTCGTCGAGAGCGCCCCGAAGCAGGACGGCCGCAACATGGTCATGGTCCTCGGACCGACCAAGAAGAAGGCCGAGGCCAAGGCCGATCAGCGGCGTCGCCGCGAGGCTCGTCCCGGCGAGGACCAGGACGGCCGGGCCACCGAGGGGCACGACGAGCAGCCCGCGGACGAGCAGTCCGCGGTCGACCAGGCCGCCGAGGTCCCCGCAGAGCAGTAGACCGTCCGCGGTCGCCCAGCAGGGCCGGCCGCACGCCTGACGAAGGTCCTCCAGCAGGTCCTTCAGCACCACCCATCAGCACGCCAGCACGAGCGAAGGAGATCGGCTCCCATGCCGAAGAACAAGACGCACAGCGGTGCGAAGAAGCGCTTCCGCCTCACCGGCAGCGGCAAGGTCATGCGCGAGCGCGCTCACCACGTGCACAAGTTCGAGGAGCGCGCCAAGCGCCAGTCCCGCCGCCTGGTCCCGGACGTCGTGATCGCCAAGGCCGACGAGAAGAAGATCAAGCGCCTCCTGGGCAAGTGAGCCCGTTCCCAGTCTTTCCAGCCCCATCTGAAGGAGTACTCACGTGGCACGCGTGAAGCGGGCAGTCAACGCCCAGAAGAAGCGCCGGGTCGTCCTCGAGCGCGCCAGCGGTTACCGCGGTCAGCGGTCCCGGCTCTACCGCAAGGCCAAGGAGCAGGTCCAGCACTCGCTTGGCTACGCCTACCGCGACCGTCGCGCCCGCAAGGGTGACTTCCGTCGCCTGTGGATCCAGCGCATCAACGCCGGCGCCCGCGCCAACGGCATGACCTACAACCGCTTCATCCAGGGCCTCAAGGCCGCGGGTGTCGAGGTCGACCGTCGCATGCTCGCCGAGCTGGCCGTCAACGACGCCGCCGCGTTCACCGCGCTCGTCGAGCTGTCGAAGGCCAACGTCCCGGTGGCCGCCGCCACCGGCGACGCCGCCTGATCGACCCTCGTCGCGTCAGCAGCTCCGTCGTGCCACGCGCCGGGTCCTCGCGAGACCGGCTCACCAGCCCGAAGTCCGATCGGGTGCGAGCCGTTCACGCGTTGACCCGGCGCGTGGCACGTTCGCGTGAGGGTGCCTTCCTCGTCGAGGGCCCGCAGGGCGTGCGGGAGGCGGTGCGCCACCGCCCGGACCTGGTGCGGGAGGTCTACGTCACGGATGCGGCGGCCGAGCGCTACCGCGACGTGCTCGACGACGCCGACGACGCCCGGATCCCGGTGATCGCGGTCGACGACGCGGTGCTGGCCGCGATGGCGGACGCGCAGACCCCGCAGGGCCTGCTCGCCGTGGTGCGCACCCCGCGCGCCGACCTGGACGCCGTCCTCGCCGGCCGACCGCAGCTGCTGTGCGTGCTCACCCACGTGCGCGACCCCGGCAACGCCGGCACCGTCCTGCGCACCGCGGACGCGGTCGGTGCCGACGCCGTGCTCGTCTCCGAGGGCAGCGTCGACGTGCTCAACCCGAAGGTCGTGCGCTCGACCGTGGGGTCGCTCTTCCACCTGCCCGTGGTCACCGACCTCGGCGTGGACGAGATCCTGACCCGGGTCGGCGACGCAGGCATCCGGCTGCTGGCCGCTGACGGCCACGGCACCCGGCTGCTCACCGACCCCGGCGTCGAGGCCGAGCTGCGCGAGCCGCACGCCTGGGTCTTCGGCAACGAGGCCTGGGGGATGGCGGCGCCGACCCGGGACCGCTGCGACGAGGTGGTCCGCGTCCCGATCCACGGTCACGCCGAGTCGCTGAACCTCGCGATGGCGGCGACGATCTGTCTCTACTCCTCGGCACGGGCCCAGCACCCTGGGTAGTCGGTGTCCCCCGACAGGAACGATCTAGGGGATGACTAGTCCCAGAGGGGCACCTGCTCGATGATCATGGGTATGGTGAAGGACATGGAGCTTGGGACGGCGCGTGGATCCGCGATGCCCCCAGCCCGGCCAGGCCGCCCGGCCCGCCCCGCCACAGACCCTCCCGTAGACCGTGCTGCAGATCCTGCCGTAGACACTGCCGTAGGTCCCGCAGCAGCAGAGCGCCCCGCAGCCAACCGCCCGACGATCGACCTCGAGTGGCTCCCCGACGGCGTGATCGTGGTCGACGACCAGCACCGGGTCCACGCCGTCAACGCCCGCGCCTGCAGCCTCGTCGGCGCGCAGCCAGGTGAGCTGCTCGGGCAGCCGGTCGAGCAGGTACTCCCGCTGCAGGACCTCGAGGGTCGCCGCTGGTGGACCTGCATCGACGCCTGGGACGGCCTGCCCACCCGCACCGGCCACCCCGAGACCTTGCTCGTGCTGCCGGGTGATCGCGAGCTGTTCGTCACCGGCCGCTACATCCGCGACGGTCGGGCCGGCCCGGTGCGCCAGGTCGTGGTCACCCTGCGCGACGCCGAGACCCGCCGCCGCGCGGAGCTGAAGAACTCCGCCCTCATCTCGACGGTCGCCCACGAGCTGCGCTCGCCGCTGACCGCGGTCAAGGGCTTCACCTCCACCCTGCTGCGCCGGTGGGACCGCTTCACCGACGACCAGAAGCGGCTGATGCTGCAGACCATCGAGGCCGACACCGACCGGGTGACCCGGCTGATCGCCGAGCTGCTCGACGTGTCGCGGATCGACTCCGGGCGCCTCGAGATCCGCCGCCAGCCCATCGACCTGCCGGCCATCGTGGCCGCGCACGTCGAGCGGCTCGGTGCCACCGGCATCGACCGGGCGCGCTTCGTCCTGAGCGGCGCCCCGAGCGCGGCCGAGCTGCCCGCTGTGGGCCGACCCCGACCGGATCGACCAGGTGGTCGCCAACCTCCTCGAGAACGCCGTGCGGCACGGCGCCGGCACGGTCACCGTCGCCGTCGACGGCCGGCCCGACCACGGCACCGCGGGCGAGGTGGTGATGACCGTGTCCGACGAGGGCGACGGCATCCCCGAGGAGAACTACCCCATGGTGTTCACCCGGTTCTGGCACGGCTCGACCCGCAGCGGCACCGGGCTCGGGCTCTACGTCGTGCGGGGCCTGGTCGAGGCGCACGGCGGGACGATCACGGTCGGTCGCGGGCCGGCGGGCGGTGCGGAGTTCCGATTTACGTTGCCCGCAGGCGCTCCCGACTACGCCGCCTGACGGGCTCGCGGTCCCCGGACCGCCTCCGCACCCCCTGCACGACTCCCACTAGAATCACGGGCGGCGACGCGCCCCTCGCGCGTGCGCCCGGTCCGCCCCGTCGCGGGTGGCCACCGACCACAAGGTGAAAGCGATGTCTGGACCCAACACGCAGTACGACCCGGTCGAGGTCAGTGCCCTCGACCCCGAGGCCGTCGCCGGCAACGTCCGCGACGCCCTCGCCGCAGCAGCCGCCGCCGGCACCCTGGACGAGCTCAAGGCCGCGCGCCTCGCGCACGCGGGCGACAAGAGCCCGCTGGCGCTCGCGAACCGCGAGATCGGCGCCCTGCCCCCGTCGGCGAAGGCCGAGGCCGGCAAGCGGGTCGGTCAGGCCCGCGGGCAGGTCGCGCAGGCCTTCACGGCGCGCGAGGCCGAGCTGGCGGCCGCCGCCGAGGAGGCGATGCTCGCCGAGGAGCAGCAGGACCTCACCGTCGTCCCGCCCCGGCACACCCTCGGTGCACGCCACCCCGTGTCGGCCATGGTCGACCGGGTGAGCGACATCTTCGTGGGGCTCGGCTGGGAGATCGCCGAGGGCCCCGAGGTCGAGAGCGAGTGGTTCAACTTCGACGCCCTCAACTTCGGTCCGGACCACCCGGCCCGCGCCATGCAGGACACCTTCTTCGTCGAGCCGGCCGACGCGGGGCTCGTGCTGCGCACGCACACCTCTCCGGTGCAGATGCGCTCGCTGCTGGAGCGCGACCTCCCGGTCTACGTCGCGGCGCCGGGACGCACCTTCCGCACCGACGACCTGGACGCGACGCACACCCCGGTCTTCGCCCAGGTCGAGGGCCTCGCCGTAGACCGTGGGCTCACCATGGCGCACCTCAAGGGCACGCTGGACCGCTTCGCCCAGGAGCTGTTCGGCGCCGACCTGGTCACCCGGCTGCGCCCGGCGTTCTTCCCGTTCACCGAGCCCAGCGCCGAGATGGACGTGCAGTGCTGGGTCTGCAAGGGCTCCGACCCGGCCTGCCGCGTCTGCGGCGGCACCGGCTGGATCGAGTGGGGCGGCTGCGGCATGGTCAACCAGAACGTCCTGCGGGCGGCCGGGATCGACCCTGAGGTCTACACCGGTTTCGCCTTCGGCATGGGCATCGAGCGCGCGGTGATGCTGCGCCACGGGGTCACCGACATGTTCGACATCGTCGAGGGTGACGTCCGCTTCAGCAAGCAGTTCGGGATGGAGGTCTGATGCGCGCGCCGGTTTCATGGCTGCGAGAGCTCGTCGACGTAGACCCTGCGGCCCGGGGCGAGCAGATCGCCGCGGCCCTCGTGCGGGTCGGTCTCGAGGAGGAAGGCCTGCACGGGGGTGACATCACCGGGCCGCTCGTCGTCGGCCGCGTCCTCGACTTCGTCGACGAGCCGCAGAAGAACGGCAAGGTCATCCGCTGGTGCACCGTCGACGTGGGTGACAACGGCCAGCGCCTGACCGAGGGCAAGCCGCAGGAGATCGTCTGTGGCGCAAGCAACTTCGCGGTCGGTGACCTCGTCGTGGTGGTGCTGCCGGGTGCGACCCTCCCGGGCGGCTTCCAGATCAGCGCACGCAAGACCTACGGGCACGTGTCCAACGGCATGATCTGCGCCGAGGACGAGCTCGGCCTCGGCGAGGACCACTCGGGCATCATCGTGCTGACCGACTACCTCGCCGACCAGCCCGAGCTGCTCGCCCGCGCCGTCCCGGGCGCCGACGCCATCGAGCTGCTCGGCCTCGGTGACGAGGTCGTCGAGGTCAACGTCACGCCCGACCGGGGGTACTGCTTCTCGATGCGCGGCATCGCCCGCGAGTACTCCCACGCCACCGGCGTCGACTTCGTCGACCCGGTCGACGCGCTGCGCGACGCGGCCCCGGTCCTGAGCCACGGGGGCTACCCGGTCCGGCTCGAGGACGACGCGCCGATCCACGACGTGGCCGGCTGCGACCGCTACGTCGCGCGGATCGTGCGCGGAGTCGACGTGTCGGCGAGCTCGCCGTCGTGGATGCAGACCCGGCTGACCCAGCTGGGCATGCGCCCGATCTCGCTCGCGGTCGACGTCACCAACTACGTCATGCTGCTGCTCGGGCAGCCGATGCACGCCTTCGACCTCGCGAAGCTCGGCGACGAGATCGTGGTCCGCCGCGCCCGCGCCGGCGAGCGGCTCACCACCCTCGACGACGTCACCCGCACGCTGGACCCCGAGGACCTGCTCATCACCGACGGCGAGCGCCCGCTCGTCATCGCCGGGGTCTTCGGCGGCGCGGACTGCGAGGTCGACGAGACCACCACCGACGTGCTGCTCGAGGCGGCGCACTTCGACCCCGTGTCGATCGCGCGCTCGGCCCGTCGGCACAAGCTCGCGACCGAGGCGTCCAAGCGCTTCGAGCGCGGCGTGGACCCGCTGCTCGCCCCGGCCGCCATGCAGCTCGCCGTAGACCTCCTGGTCACCTACGGCGGCGGGGTCGCCGACCCGGCGGTCACCGACGTGGGGGAGCCGGTGCTGCCGGCGCCGTTCACGCTGGACCCGCAGCTGCCGGCCCGCCTGGTCGGCATCGACCTCGGGGAGCAGGAGGTGCACGACGCGCTGCTCCTGATCGGCGCGCAGGTCGACCAGGACCCGCACACCGAGCCGGTGAGCGCCGGGACCGACGCGGCCGGGTCGGACCCGGACGAGACGGTGACCGACCAGCCGCACACCTGGACGGTCACCCCGCCCTCGTGGCGGCCCGACCTCACCAACGGGCCGGACGTCGCCGAGGAGGTCGCGCGGCTGCGCGGCTACGACCAGATCCCCTCCGTGCTGCCCCAGGCCCCCGGTGGGCGCGGACTGACGGCGGCGCAGCGCGACCGCCGCCGCGTGGCCGACACGCTCGCCCAGCAGGGTCTGGTCGAGGTGCTGACCTACCCGTTCGTCGGCGAGGGCTCCGACGACGCGCTCGGTCTCCCGGCCGAGGACGCGCGGCGCCGCCACGTGCGGCTCGCCAACCCGATCAACGACCAGGAGCCGCTGCTGCGCACGAGCCTGCTGTCGACGCTCGCAAACGCGTTGCGGCTCAACGTCTCTCGCGGCGCGAAGGACGTCGGGGTCTACGAGCTGGGCGTGGTCTTCCGGCCACGGGGCGAGGGCCTGCGCGCTCCCGTCCCGCCGCTCGGGCAGCGCCCCTCGGCCGAGACGCTCGCCGAGATCGACGCGGCCGTGCCGGACCAGCCGCACCGCGTGGCGTTCCTGCGCAGCGGTGACGCCGAGGCACGCGGTCCCTGGGCTGCGGCCCGGCCGGTCGACGCGGGCGACGCCGTCGCGCTGGCGCTCGCCGTCGCGGCCGCCCTCGGGGTCGAGCTCGACGTCGTGCAGGACGAGCACGCGCCGTTCCACCCCGGTCGGTGCGTGCGGCTCGAGACGACCGACGGGCGGCTGGTCGGGCACGCCGGTGAGCTGCACCCGCGAGTCCTCAAGGCGCTCGAGCTGCCGGCCCGGGTCGTGGGCGCCGAGCTCGACCTCGACGTCCTGAGCGCGGTCGGCGACTCGACCGTCGTGCAGGCGACGAAGCTCTCCACCCTCCCGGTCGCCCACACCGACGTCGCCCTGGTCGTCGACGCGTCCGTGCCGGCCGCCGACGTCGCGCGCAGCCTGCGCGCAGGCGCGGGGGACCAGCTGGAGGGGCTCGAGCTGTTCGACATCTACCGCGGCGAGCAGCTGGGCGACGGCTGGGTCGCCAAGAAGTCCCTCGCCTACCGCCTCACCTTCCGCCCGGTCGAGCGCACCCTCAAGACCGCCGAGGTCTCGGCCCTGCGCGACCGGGCCATCGCCGCGGCCGCGTCCGCCACCGGTGCGGTGCAGCGCGGAGCCTGAGCATGCCTGAGCCGCAGCAGCTTTCGCAGCGCACGCCCGAGAGCTCGGACCGCCAGGTGGTCGTCGTCACGGGTGGGTCCCGCGGGATCGGGGCCCACCTCGTGCGCGCCTTCGCGGACGCCGGCCATGCCGTAGAGCTCTGCGCCCGGGACGGGGACCGCGCCCGGTCCCTGGCCGCGGAGCTGGTTGCGGCGGGCCACGACGTGGTCGGCGCGACCCTGGACGTCACCAACGCGGCGGCGGTCGACGCCTACGTGCGCGACGTCGTCGAGCGGCGCGGTCGGATCGACGTGCTGGTCAACAACGCCGGGCTGATCGAGCCGCCGAGCACCCTCTGGGACGCCGACGTCGAGACCTGGGAGCGCGTGCTCCGGGTCAACGTGCTGGGGCCCTTCCTCGTCTCGCGGGCCGTCGCGCCGCACCTGCTGGCCGCCGGTGGCGGACGCGTCATCAACCTCAACTCGGGCGCGGGCACCCGCTCCGCGCCCGACCAGAGCGCCTACCACGCCGGCAAGACCGCCCTCGCGCGGATCACCGGCGGGCTGCACCTCGCCGGCCGCGAGCACGGGCTGCGCGCCTTCGACCTCGCGCCCGGCGTCGTCGTCACGGACATGACCACGGCCATGCCCCAGGACGAGGGCCGCACCGAGTGGACCGACCCGGCCGACGTGACGACGCTGGCGCTCGCCCTCGCATCGGGCGAGCTGGACGCCTGGTCCGGTCGGCTGGTCCGTGCCGGCGTCGACACCGTCGCGTCGCTGCAGGCCCGCGCGGCCGAGGGCCTCGGCGAGCACGAGCGCACCATCGGTCTGCTGCCCTACGGCCCGGACGACCCGCTGGGTTGAGGCCCGGGCCCGGTCAGGCCGGCGCTCCGGTCAGGCCGGCGCTCCGGTCAGGCCCGCGCCGTCGTGGCGTCCAGGAACGCCTGCCACTGCCGGCGGCCGTCGGTGAGCGACCCGCCGACGCCGAGCCCGTCGAGCACCTCGCGACAGGCGTCGGCCGTCGCACCGTCGAAGTCGCCGGTGGTCGGGGTGCGTCGCCCCCACACGTGTGTGAGCATCGCCTGCACCGCCTGGACCTGCACCCGCGACCCGCGCCAGAAGTCGCTCTGGTCCGCGCCCGACCGGCCGTCGTCGACGTGCAGGTGGTTCCGGTGCGCCTGGTCGTAGAGGTAGGTCAGCACGTGGTCGAAGTGCTTGTGCAGGCTGGCGGCGAGACGCCAGTAGGCCCGCTCGCGACGCGCTACCGAGGCCGCGCTCTCGGCCCGCCACAGGTCGTGGCGCGCGCTCACGATCACCGCCCCCGCGCCGTCGCGCAGGGACGAGATGTCGAGCGCCCGGCCGGCGTGGTGCCACGACGGGTCTCCGTCGTCCGGGGTCCACGCCCCGTAGCCCCAGAGGGTCGCCACCGGGTTGGCACCGAGCCGTGCTTGCAGGTCGGTGAGCCAGGCGTCCAGCCGGCCGGCGAAGCCCGGCTCGATCCGCAGCGGCGCCGCACGCCTCGTGGGTTCGTAGACCAGTCGCGCACCGGCGACGGTCGCTCGCTGTGGCAAGGAGCTCGCCGGAACCGGCGTGGAGCGTGGCCGAGGGCCGCCGGGGACGTCGATCCCGCCCGGCAGGTCGAGACCGCCGGAGCAGCCCCCGAGCATCGCCGACAGCCCACCCCCGGCCACGGCGGCCCCGAGGGTCAGCGCTTGGCGGCGGGAGAGCAGCACGTGACCATGGTCGCAACCACGGCTGGGCGTCGGCACAATGCATGACTACGCGATCCGTTGTATTCTCATGCAATGTTCACGGCAGCAGTGGCGGGAGCGAGCGGGTACGCCGGAGGCGAGATCCTCCGGCTGCTCCTCGCCCACCCCGACCTCGAGATCGGCGCACTCTGCGCGGCGTCCAACGCGGGCACGACCCTGGGGGAGCACCACCCGCACCTCGTCCCCCTCGCCGACCGCCGCCTCGAGCCTGCCACACCCGAGCTGCTGGCGCGCCACGACGTGGTCTTCCTCGCGCTGCCGCACGGGGCCTCCGCGGCGCTCGCCGCCGAGCTGCCCGACGAGGTCGTGGTGGTCGACTGCGGTGCGGACTTCCGGTTGCGCGACGGCGCCGCGTGGGAGGAGTTCTACGGCTCGCCGCACGCCGGCACCTGGCCCTACGGCCTGCCGGAGCTGCCCACCGTCGTCGACGGCGAGGTGGTGAAGTCCCGTGCGGCGCTGGAGGGCTCGCGTCGCGTGGCGGTGCCCGGGTGCTACCCGACGGCGGCCTCGATCGCTCTCGCCCCGGGCTTCGCGGCCGGCCTGCTGGACCCGCAGGACGTCGTGGTGGTGGCGGCGTCCGGCACGTCCGGCGCCGGCAAGTCGCTCAAGCCGCACCTGCTCGGTGCCGAGGTGATGGGCTCGATGACGCCCTACGGCGTCGGCGGCAGTCACCGGCACACCCCCGAGATCGAGCAGAACCTCGCCGCCCTCGCGGGGGCTCCGACGACGCTGTCCTTCACGCCCACGCTCGCACCCATGGCCCGAGGGATCCTCGCGACCTGCACCGCGCGGCTCGCCTCGCCGGACACCACCGACGAGCAGGTCCGCGCGGCCTGGGACGAGGTCTACCGGGACGAGCCGTTCGTGCACCTGCTGCCGGCGGGGCGGCTGCCGCGCACGGCCGACGTGATCGGCTCCAACAGCATCCACGTGCAGGTCGTCGTCGACCGCCGCGTGGGCCGGGTCGTGGCCATGGCGGCCATCGACAACCTCTGCAAGGGCACCGCCGGTGCCGCCGTCCAGAGCGCGAACCTGGCGCTCGGTCTCCCGGAGACCACCGGTCTCCCCGTCGTCGGAGTAGCCCCATGAGTGTCACTGCAGCACAAGGCTTTCGGGCCAGCGGCGTGACCGCCGGCCTCAAGGCCAGCGGCAAGCCGGACGTCGCCCTGGTCGTCAACGACGGGCCTCGCCACGACGCGGCGGCGGTCTTCACCAGCAACCGGGTCGAGGCGGCGCCGGTCACCTGGAGCCGTCAGGTGGTCCGCTCGGACGGGCGGGTCGACGCCGTGGTGCTCAACTCCGGCGGGGCCAACGCCTGCACCGGCTCCGAGGGCTTCCTCGACACCCACCGCACGGCCGAGCACGTGGCCGACGTCCTCGGGATCAGCGCCGGCGACGTGGTCGTCTGCTCCACCGGCCTGATCGGCGAGCGGCTGCCGATGGACCTGCTCCTGCCCGGCACCGACGCGGCGGCCGCCGCGCTCGGCACCGACGGTGGGGAGGCCGCCGCGGGCGCCATCATGACGACCGACACCGTGCCCAAGCTCGCCGTGGCGACGGGGGAGGGGTACGTCGTCGGGGGGATGGCCAAGGGCGCGGGCATGCTGGCGCCGGCGCTCGCCACGATGCTGGTCGTGCTGACGACCGACGCGGTCGCCGACGCCGCGACGCTCGACGCCGCGCTGCGCGAGGCGACCCGGCTGAGCTTCGACCGGATCGACTCCGACGGCTGCCAGTCCACCAACGACACGGTGGTGCTGCTCGCCTCCGGCGCCAGCGAGGTCGAGCCCGGCGTGGAGGCGCTGACCGCCACGGTCACGGCGGTCTGCCAGGACCTGGCGCGTCAGCTCATCGCCGACGCGGAGGGTGCCCACCACGACATCCGCATCGAGATCGTCTCTGCCGCAACCGAGTCCGACGCACTCGAGGTGGCCCGCAGCATCGCCCGCAACAACCTCTTCAAGTGCGCCGTCTTCGGCAACGACCCCAACTGGGGGCGCGTGCTGGCTGCGGTCGGCACCACCGACGCGGCCTTCGACCCGCTCCAGCTCGACGTGTCCATCAACGGCGTCCAGGTGTGCCGGGCGATGGGCGTGGGCGAGGACCGCTCGCTCGTCGACCTCACCCCGCGCGAGGTGCACGTCCTCGTCGACCTGCACGCCGGCGACGAGCACGCCACCATCTGGACCAACGACCTGACCCACGACTACGTCCACGAGAACTCGGCCTACAGCACATGAGCGATCCCCAGCCCCAGCCGGTCCAGCCCACCCAGCCTCAGTCGGTCAAGCCGGCCAAGCCCACGACCCGGCCCCGCCTGTTGGAGTCGCACCCCAAGACGCTGGCGAAGGCCTCGGTCCTGGTCGAGGCGCTGCCCTGGCTCGAGCAGTTCCGCGGCGCCCTCGTGGTCGTCAAGTACGGCGGCAAAGCCATGACCGACGATGCGCTCAAGGCGGCGTTCGCCCAGGACATCGTTTTCCTGCGCTACGCCGGGCTGCGTCCGGTCGTCGTGCACGGCGGCGGCCCGCAGATCGCGGCGATGCTCTCGCGCCTGGACCTGCACAGCGAGTTCAAGGGCGGGCTGCGGGTCACGACGCCCGAGGTGATGGACGTCGTGCGGATGGTGCTGACCGGTCAGGTCGGCCGCGAGCTGGTCGGCCTGCTCAACCAGCACGGCCCGGTCGCCGTGGGCCTCTCGGGGAGGACGCCCAGCTGCTCGGTGCCCGCAAGCGCACCGTGCAGGTGGGCGGCGAGGAGGTCGACCTCGGCCTCGTCGGCGAGGTCGAACAGGTCAATCCGGCTGCGCTGCAAGACATCCTGGACGCCGGGCGGATCCCCGTCGTCTCGACCATTGCCCCCGACCTGGACGGCGACGGGCAGGTGCTCAACATCAACGCCGACACCGCAGCCGCTGCGATCGCCGTAGCCCTCGGCGCCACCAAGCTGATCGTCCTCACCGACGTCGAAGGGGTCTACCTCGACTTCCCGGACCCGGAGTCGCTGCTGTCGCAGATGACGGTGTCCGAGGCCGCCGAGCTGGCCCAGAAGGTCGACGCCGGCATGATCCCCAAGCTCGAGGCCTGCGTCGAGGCGGTGCGTGGCGGCGTCCCGCAGGCGCACATGATCGACGGCCGCGTGCCGCACTCCCTGCTGCTCGAGGTGTTCACGAGCGAGGGCGTCGGCACGATGATCGTCCCGGACGACGAGGAAGGTGACCAGTCATGACGACCACCCAGGACGTCGACCACAGCGAGCAGGTGCTGCTCGGGGTGTTCGGGCGGCCGCGCACGATGCTGGAGCGCGGCGAGGGCTGCACGGTCTACGACACGGACGGCAACGCCTATCTCGACTTGCTCGGCGGCATCGCGGTCAACGCCCTCGGACACGCGCACCCTGCGCTGGTCGAGGCGGTCACCGAGGCGGCCGGGCGGCTGATCCACACGTCGAACTTCTTCGTCACCCCGGCCCAGGTAGAGCTCGCGGACCGGCTGCTCGCACTGGCGCACGCCCCGGCGGGGTCGAAGGTCTTCTTCACCAACTCCGGCACCGAAGCCATCGAGGCCGCGGTCAAGCTGTCCCGGCGCACCGGCCGCACGCGGATCGTGGCCATGGAGAACGCTTTTCACGGACGCACGCTCGGTGCGCTCTCGCTGACGCACAAGGCGGCCTACCGCGAGCCGTTCGAGCCGCTGGTGCCCGAGGTGGTGTGGGTGCCGTTCAACGACGTCGACGCGCTCCGCGCAGCGGTGGACGACAACGTGGCCGCCGTGTTCATCGAGCCCATCCAGGGCGAGGCCGGGGTGGTCCTGGCCGGCACCGCGTTCCTGCAGGCGGCCAGGGACGTGACCCGTGAGCACGGGGCGCTGCTCGTCCTCGACGAGATCCAGACCGGGGTGGGCCGCACCGGTCAGTGGTTTGCCCACCAGCGGCACGGCGTGCAGCCCGACGTGATGACGCTGGCCAAGGGTCTTGCGGGCGGCGTGCCGATCGGCGCGGTGGTGACCTTCGGTCCTGGGCCGAGCGGGCTGCTCGCCCCAGGTCAGCACGGCACGACGTTCGGCGGCAACGCGCTCGCCTGTGCCGCCGCGCTCGCGGTGCTGCGCACCATCGAGACGGACGGGCTGCTGGTCAACGCCGAGAAGGTCGGCGAGCACCTGCAGGGTGCCGTGGCGGCGCTCGGTGATCCGCGCATCGTCGAGACCCGGGGCGAGGGGCTGCTGGTGGCGATCCAGCTCACCGACGAGATCGCCCCGGCGCTCTCGGCGGCGCTCGAGCGAGATGGGTTCATCGTCAACCCGGTTCGCCCCGACGCGCTGCGGCTGGCGCCCCCGCTGATCCTCACCACCGAGCAGGTCGACGACTTCGTCGCGGCGCTCGGACGGGTGCTGGCCGACACGCCGCAGCCGTCGACGCAGCCGGTGCAGGAGCAGCCGGCCGAGGAGCGATCATGATCGCCCAGACGCGCGCCGCCCGGCACCAGCTGATCGCGGACGTCCTGTCCCGGACGTCGATCCGCTCCCAGGGCGAGCTGCTTGAGCTGCTCGCCGCCGAGGGGGTCGAGGTCACCCAGGCGACGCTTTCGCGCGACCTGGTCGAGCTGGGAGCCGTCAAGGTGCGCCAGGGCCGCACACTGGTCTACGCGCTGCCGGGGCTCGGCGGCGACCACACGCCGCGGACGGCGCCGCACGCGGACGAGGTCAACGCGCGGCTGCGTCGGGTCTGCGAGGAGCTGCTGGTGTCCGCCCGGTCGTCCGCGAACCTGGTCGTCGTGCGCACGCCGCCCGGGGCGGCCAACTTCCTGGCCAGCGCGATCGACCAGGCCCGCGAGCCCGACATCCTCGGCACCATCGCCGGCGACGACACCATCATGGTGATCACGACGGACCCGGCGGGCGGGGCGGACGTCGCGACTCGGCTACTGTCGTTGGCCGGGGTCGTGGACGACCAGGCCTAGACCTGAACCACCGCTGCAGCCCGCGCAGCAGACCAGACCCTCAGCACGCCAGACGCGCAGCACACCCGAGAGGAACCCGATGAGCACCGAGCGCACCAGCCTCTGGGGCGGTCGCTTCGCCGGCGGCCCGGCCGACGCCCTGGCCGAGCTGTCCCGGTCCACCCACTTCGACTGGCGGCTCGCGCCCTACGACCTCGCCGGCAGCCGTGCCCACGCGCGCGTCCTGCACGCCGCGGGGCTGCTCGACGACGCCACGCTCGCCGCCATGCTGGACGGTCTGCGTCGCCTCGGGGCCGACGTCGAGTCGGGGGCGTTCACGCCCGAGCCGGGCGACGAGGACGTGCACACCGCGCTCGAGCGTGGGCTGATCGAGCGGGCCGGCGCCGACGTGGGCGGGCGGCTGCGTGCCGGTCGCTCGCGCAACGACCAAGTGGCCACGCTCTTCCGGATGTATCTGCGCGACCACGCCCGCACCGTCGCCGCCCTGCTGCTGGACGTCGTCGACGCGCTGGTCGCCCAGGCCCGGGCCAACGCCACGGTCTCGATGCCGGGCCGCACCCACCTGCAGCACGCGCAGCCCGTCCTGCTCGCGCACCACCTGCTCGCGCACGCGTGGGCGCTGCTGCGCGACGTCGACCGGCTGGTCGACTGGGACCGCCGCGCCGCTGTATCCCCTTACGGCTCAGGCGCGCTCGCGGGCTCCTCGCTCGGTCTCGACCCCGAGGCGGTCGCCGCGGACCTCGGCTTCGACTCCTCCGTCGAGAACTCCATCGACGGCACCGCGTCGCGGGACTTCGTCGCCGAGCTCGCCTTCGTCACCGCCATGTCCGCGGTAGACATCTCGCGGCTCGCCGAGGAGGTTGTCCTGTGGGCGACCAAGGAGTTCTCGTTCGTCACCCTCGACGACGCCTACTCGACCGGGTCGAGCATCATGCCGCAGAAGAAGAACCCCGACGTCGCCGAGCTCGCCCGCGGCAAGGCCGGTCGACTCGTCGGTGACCTCGCGGGCCTGCTCACCACCCTCAAGGCGCTGCCCCTCGCCTACAACCGCGACCTGCAGGAGGACAAGGAGCCGGTCTTCGACGCGATCGACACGCTCGAGGTCCTGCTGCCCGCGTTCAGCGGCATGGTGGCGACCCTGCGGTTCCACGGCGACCGCCTGGAGTCCCTTGCACCGCAAGGGTTCTCGCTAGCGACCGACATTGCCGAGTGGCTCGTCCGCCAGGGCGTGCCCTTCCGGATCGCCCACGAGGTAGCCGGCGCCTGCGTGCGCGAGTGCGAGCGGCGCGACATCGAGCTGTGGGACCTCAGCGACGACGACCTGGCGGACATCTCGGAGCACCTCACGCCCGAGGTGCGCACCGTCTTGTCGGTCGAGGGCTCCCTCGCGTCGCGTGACGCCAAGGGCGGCACCGCGCCGGTGCGGGTGGCCGAGCAGCTCGAGCGCTGCGCCGAGCGCGCTGCCGAGCTGCGCGGCTGGGCCGACGTGCGCCCCGTCGTGCGCGACTGACGGGCCGGCCCCACGCCATGGCGCGCCCGACCAGCGGCGAGCGGCTGCCCCGGTCGTTCTTCGGCGCCCGGCGGTGCAGGTCGCTCCCGAGCTGCTCGGGTGCGTCCTGCACCGGGGTCCCGTGGCGATCCGGCTTACCGAGGTCGAGGCCTACGAGGGGGCGCAGGACCCGGGCGCGCACTCGTTCCGCGGGCGGACCGCCCGCAACGCCTCGATGTTCGGCCCGCCAGGGCACTTCTACGTCTACTTCACCTACGGCATGCACCACGCCATCAACGCCGTCTGCCAGCCGGAGGGCACCGCTGCCGGGGTGCTGCTGCGCGCCGGCGAGGTCGTGGCCGGGCAGGACCTCGTGGCCGAGCGCCGGGCCGGCATCGCGCCCCGCGACTGGGCGCGCGGCCCTGGTCGACTGGCCGCTGCCCTCGACCTCGACCGGGCCAGTCACGACGGCCACGACGGCTCCGCGGCCGACGCCGAGATCTACCTCACGGCACCGGAGGTGCCGATCGACCCGGCGCTCGTGCGCACCGGCCCGCGCGTGGGGGTGAGCGGACCCGGGGGTGACGGCACGGTCTACCCCTGGAGGTTCTGGCTCGACGGGGAGCCCACCGTCTCGGCCTACCGCCCGGCCGTGCGGCGCCGCCGCTCGTAGGCTGGGCCCATGCACTCCCTCCAGCTCGACGACGTCGACCAGCGCGTGCTCGGGTCCTTGATGGAGAAGCAGCGGACCGTACCGGAGTCGTATCCGTTGTCGCTCAACGCCGTTCGCAGCGCCTGCAACCAGAAGTCCAGTCGTAGCCCCGTCGTGGACTACGACGAGACGATGCTGGAGGAGCGGCTGCAGGACCTCAAGCACCGCGGTCTGGTGCGCGTCGTGTGGGCCGGCAAGGGCTCGCGGACGCTGAAGTACCACCAGCTGCTGACGGAGTCCCTCGACCTCGGCGACGCCGAGAGCGCGCTGCTCACGGTGCTGCTGCTGCGCGGCCCGCAGTCGGCGGGCGAGCTGCGCACCCGGACCGAGCGACTGCACGAATTCGGCGACCGGCAGGCGGTCGAACAGGTGCTCGGCGAGCTCGCCGCAGCCGACCCGCCGCTGGTGCGTGAGCTCGCGCGTAGACCGGGTGAGCGGGACCCGCGCTACGTCCACCTCCTGGGGGCGGCGCCGGTGGAGCAGCCCGACTCGCCGGAGGCCGCTGACGTCGACGACCGCGAGCGCCCGCTCGCCGAGGGGGCGGCGGCGCGCGACGAGCGGGTGCGACAGGGCTACTCCGTGGTGGCGCAGGCCTACGCCGAGGCCAACGCGGACGAGCTGGGGCGGCTGCCCTTCGACGCGTGGGTCCTCGGTCGGGTCGCCCGGCTCGCGGGGGACGACCCGGTCGTCGAGGTGGGTTGCGGCGACGGCCACCTCACGGCCTACCTCGCCGCCGCGGGTGCGGACGTGACCGGCCTCGACCTCGCGCCCGGCATGGTCGAGCACGCGCAGCGCACCTACCCCGACCTGACGTTCACCGTCGGCGACCTCACCCGGCTCATGCGACCGCCCACCGCCCCCGCGTGGGGTGCGATCGTGGCCTGGCACAGCCTGATCCACCTCGCGGCCTCCGAGCTGGCACCGGCCATAGGCGCGCTCGGTGGCGTGCTGCGCCCCGGTGGCTGGCTCGCACTGACCGTGCCGGTGGGCCGCCGGGTGCGCACCGTCGGTGGTCGCTGGGGGCACGAGGGGGTCGAGGTGCTGCTCGTCGAGCACGACCCGGCCCAGGTCCTCGCCGCCGTCGAGGCCGCCGGCCTGCAGGTGCGCGAGCGCTACGTCCGTGGCCCGGTCCCCGGGGTCGAGCCCGACGCCGACCGCCTCACCGTCCTCGCGCAGCGTCCCGAGGACGCCTGACGCCCCGTGCCGGCAGGCCCTGAGCTGCCCGCACCGGCGGCGTCACCACATGTGCAGGTCGACCAACCGGCTGCGCTCGAGCGGCGCGGTCCGCCACGCGCACCGGTCGGTGGAGCCGCGCCCGTCGGCGTCGAGCTCGAGGCTGAGCTCGGCGACGTGCGGGGTGGTCGGGAAGGCGAGCGCCACCTCGAGGCGGCCGGTCTCGACCCCGCCGGACACCACGGCCGCGACCGGCACGACGCGGCCGTCGACCGTGAGCTCGGTGCGCGTCCACCCGGTCGGGTCCGCGTCGATCTCGACGTCCCGACCATCGCTGCTCAGCGTCAGCGTCCACCCCGTGCCGGCCGAGCCGTCAGCCGCACCGTCGCGCGGGCGCACCGCGACCGCGGTGACCGGCGGGGCGGCGAACTGGTCGGCCGCCACCGGTCGCCCCGGCCCGGGCACGACCAGCGCCTCGAGGCGGGCGGCGAGCTCCGCGGGGTCGTCCTGGACCCCCGGCACGAGCGCCGGGAGCACGTGCTCCCAGACCGCGTCGAGCAGGACCTGGCTGTTCTCCTGCTGCGAGGTCAGCGTGAGCACCGCGCGCTGCTCGGGCAGCACCAGGACGAACTGCCCGTACGCCCCGTCCAGCCGGTAGCCGTGCCGGCTCTGCCACACCTGGTAGCCGTAGCCCCGGGTCCAGTCCGCCTTGTCGTCCGTGGTGGGGATGTGGGCGGTGGAGAGCCGATCGACCCACCCCTCGGGCAGCAGGCGCACGCCCTCGTGCACCCCGTCGCAACGGTAGAGCTCCCCAAGACGCGAGAGGTGCGCGGTGGTGACGTGGACCCCAGTCAGGCCCAACTCTCTACCGAGATCATCTGTCTCCCAACCGATCTCGATGCCCAGCGGCTCGAGCAGCCGCGGGCGGAGGTAGTCGACCAGGCTCTCACCCGTGGACCGACGGACGATCTCGCCGAGCAGCCAGGAGCAGCCGTTGTCGTAGACGTGCCGCGAGCCGACCGGCCCGGCCGGCCGCATGGAGAGCCAGGTGCGGGCCCACTGCGGCGCCGGTCGCCGCACCATCTCGGCGAAGGTGTCGACGTCCCGCCCCGTCGACATCGACAGCAGGTGGTGGACGGTGACCTCGGCGATCCGGTCGTCCAGCGGCTCCGGCACGTCGGCGGGCAGCAGGTCCACCACCCGGTCCTCGAGCGCGAAGCGACCCTCGTGCACCGCCAGCCCCACCGCAGTCGCCGTGAACGTCTTGCTGACCGAGTAGACCAGGGCCCGGTCGGTCGGCAGGTAGGGGTCGGCGTACCCCTCGGCGAGCACCTGCCCGTCCTGCAGCAGCAGCAGGGAGTGCAGCTCGACCTCGGGGTGGGCCGCCACGACGTCGAGGAAGTCCGTCAGCATGGCCCCACGCTAGTGCGGCCGCGGAACGCGGGCGCGGCGACCGCGCACGATAGGGCAGGCTTGGCCCTAGCCGGCCCCACCGGCACCGACGCACGAACCAAGACGCACGATCCAAGGAGACATCACCGTGACGAGCATCCTCGACGAGCTGCAGTGGCGAGGCCTGGTGGCGCAGACCACCGACGAGGCCGAGCTGCGCCGGAGCCTCGACGACGGACCGATCACGGTGTATTGCGGCTTCGACCCCACGGCCCCGTCCCTGCACTTCGGCAACCTGGTCCAGCTCATCGTGCTGCGCCACCTCCAGCGCGCCGGCCACCGGGTGATCGCGCTGGTCGGCGGCTCGACCGGGTTGATCGGGGACCCCCGGCCCACGTCCGAGCGGGTCCTCAAGACCAAGGAGCAGACGGCGTCCTGGGTCGACGGGATCCGGCGCCAGATCGAGCCCTTCCTCGCCTTCGACGGGGACAACCCGGCGGTCATGGTCAACAACCTGGACTGGACCGGGCCGATGAGCGCGCTGGACTTCCTGCGGGACGTCGGCAAGCACTTCCGGGTCAACCAGATGATCAAGAAGGATGCCGTGGCCGCACGCCTGGCCAGCGAGCAGGGCATCTCCTACACCGAGTTCAGCTACCAGCTGCTGCAGGCGCTGGACTACCTGCACCTGTTCCGCGAGCACGGCTGCACCCTGCAGACCGGTGGCCAGGACCAGTGGGGCAACCTCACCGCTGGGGTAGACCTCATCGGCCGCAGCGAGGGCGCCTCCGTCCACGTGCTCACCACTCCGCTGATCACCGATGAGGCCGGCAACAAGTTCGGCAAGTCCGAGGGCAACGCGGTCTGGCTGAGCCCGGAGCTGACCAGCCCGTACGCGTTCTACCAGTACTGGATCAACGTCGAGGACGCCTCGGTCGTCAAGCTGCTCAAGGTCTTCACCGACCTCGGGCCCGACCAGATCGCCGAGCTGGAGCAGCAGGTCAGGGACGAGCCGTTCCGCCGCACCGCGCAGAAGACGCTCGCTGCCGAGGTCACCACCCTGGTCCATGGGGCGCAGGCGACAGCGGCGGTGCAGGCGGCGTCCGAGGCGCTGTTCGGCAAGGGCGACGTGCACGCGCTGGACGAGCGCACGCTGCTCGACGCGACCGCGGCGTTGCCCGGGGGAGCGGTAGAGCCGGGGGACACCCTCGTCGACGCCCTGGTCGCCACCGGGCTGGTCACCTCGCGCAACGAGGCCCGGCGTGCCATCGGCGACGGCGGCGCCTCGGTCAACAACGTCAAGACACGCGACCTGGAGCAGGTCCTCACCCCCGAGGACTTCCTCCACGGCCAGGTGGTGCTGCTCAAGCGGGGACGCAAGGCCCTGGCTGCCGGTCGACGCGTCGCCGGGTAGCCCGGCGGAGGAGGCGGCGGTCGACTCCGCCGCCCCCTCCGCTGCTTCCTCGGTCGCTGGGGCGTCGTCGCAGGTCAGGGGACCTCCCGAGCACACCAGGGGGCCGCTGCGCCTGAGCATGCGGGCCTAGGAGGCATCGCCGATTTGCACGGACCCCGAACCGTCACGTAATGTTCTTCTTGTCACCCGGACAGGGAGGAACGGACACCACTGCGAGACGCGAGAGCGTCGCAGCGAAGTAGGCCGGTCCCGCGGGAGACACTCCACCGGATCACCGCAAGGTGGTCGCCGCCGCTCGCAAGAGCGGATTTGGCAGACAGGCCCAAGGGTCTGTTACGGTAGAGAAACAGCACAACCAAGTGCGCTCCGCAGGTCTTCGGACCTGGTCTGAGAAGCCCAAGTGTGTGCAAGCCATAGAGGCCATCTAGGTCCAGCACCGTCCAGCGGTGTTGTCCCTTGGATGCGCGTCCGATGTTTGTGAACTCAACAGCGTGCCGAGATTCTTGATGCCTATCTGGTCTTGGTTGGTGGTCTGGTTGGTCTGCGTTGTGTGGGCTGGCTGGGTTACTGGTCGAGGCTGATTTGTTGTTTTTTTGAGTTGGATGGACATCTGCTTGATCTTGATGGATCTTGCTGGTGTTTGTTCTTTTTGCTTGTGATCAAGTTTTTTATGGAGAGTTTGATCCTGGCTCAGGACGAACGCTGGCGGCGTGCTTAACACATGCAAGTCGAACGATGATGCCCAGCTTGCTGGGTGGATTAGTGGCGAACGGGTGAGTAACACGTGAGTAACCTGCCCTTCACTTCGGGATAACTCCGGGAAACCGGGGCTAATACTGGATATGACCTGCGCCTGCATGGGTGTGGGTGGAAAGCTTTTGTGGTGGAGGATGGACTCGCGGCCTATCAGCTTGTTGGTGAGGTAGTGGCTCACCAAGGCGACGACGGGTAGCCGGCCTGAGAGGGCGACCGGCCACACTGGGACTGAGACACGGCCCAGACTCCTACGGGAGGCAGCAGTGGGGAATATTGCACAATGGGCGAAAGCCTGATGCAGCGACGCCGCGTGAGGGATGACGGCCTTCGGGTTGTAAACCTCTTTCAGCAGGGAAGAAGCGAAAGTGACGGTACCTGCAGAAGAAGCACCGGCTAACTACGTGCCAGCAGCCGCGGTAATACGTAGGGTGCGAGCGTTGTCCGGAATTATTGGGCGTAAAGAGCTTGTAGGTGGCTTGTCGCGTCTGCGGTGAAAACCCAAGGCTTAACCTTGGGCTTGCCGTGGGTACGGGCTGGCTAGAGTGTGGTAGGGGAGACTGGAATTCCTGGTGTAGCGGTGAAATGCGCAGATATCAGGAGGAACACCGATGGCGAAGGCAGGTCTCTGGGCCATAACTGACACTGAGAAGCGAAAGCATGGGGAGCGAACAGGATTAGATACCCTGGTAGTCCATGCCGTAAACGTTGGGCGCTAGGTGTGGGGCTCATTCCACGAGTTCCGTGCCGCAGCTAACGCATTAAGCGCCCCGCCTGGGGAGTACGGCCGCAAGGCTAAAACTCAAAGGAATTGACGGGGGCCCGCACAAGCGGCGGAGCATGCGGATTAATTCGATGCAACGCGAAGAACCTTACCAAGGCTTGACATACACCGGAAACATGCAGAGATGTGTGCCCCGCAAGGCTGGTGTACAGGTGGTGCATGGTTGTCGTCAGCTCGTGTCGTGAGATGTTGGGTTAAGTCCCGCAACGAGCGCAACCCTCGTTCTATGTTGCCAGCACGTGATGGTGGGGACTCATAGGAGACTGCCGGGGTCAACTCGGAGGAAGGTGGGGATGACGTCAAATCATCATGCCCCTTATGTCTTGGGCTTCACGCATGCTACAATGGCCGGTACAAAGGGTTGCGATACTGTGAGGTGGAGCGAATCCCAAAAAACCGGTCTCAGTTCGGATTGGGGTCTGCAACTCGACCCCATGAAGTCGGAGTCGCTAGTAATCGCAGATCAGCAATGCTGCGGTGAATACGTTCCCGGGCCTTGTACACACCGCCCGTCAAGTCACGAAAGTCGGTAACACCCGAAGCCGGTGGCCTAACCCCTTGTGGGAGGGAGCTGTCGAAGGTGGGACTGGCGATTGGGACTAAGTCGTAACAAGGTAGCCGTACCGGAAGGTGCGGCTGGATCACCTCCTTTCTAAGGAGCTCACTGGCCGGCTGCGTCCACTGTGGTGGGTGTGGTTGGTGGTGGCCCGTGCCAGGCCGAGTGTGTCTGGACGGTGCTCATGGGTGGAACGTCAAGAGTTGTTGGTGGCTGCGTTCGTCGCGTCTGTTGGTCGAGTACGACCCCACGCGTCCCCTGTGGGGGGTGTGGGGTGTGGAAGGACCGCAGATGTGGGGGTGTGGTTGCTGTCGGCGCGTTGTTGGGTTCTCGATCATCGGGCGCCCCCCGTTTGTGGGGGGTGTGGTGGTTGGTCCTCACTGGTCTCGTGTCCTGCCTGTTGGTGGGTGCTCGGGGTTGGTCGGGGTTGTGTTTTGTGAACTACACAGTGGACGCGAGCATCTTTGTGGCCAAGTTTTTAAGGGCGCACGGTGGATGCCTTGGCACCAGGAACCGAAGAAGGACGTGGGAATCTGCGATAAGCCTCGGGGAGCCGATAACCAGGCTGTGATCCGAGGGTGTCCGAATGGGGAAACCCGGCAAGATGAGTGTCTTGTCACCTGCACCTGAATATATAGGGTGTGTGGAGGGAACGTGGGGAAGTGAAACATCTCAGTACCCACAGGAAGAGAAAACAACAGTGATTCCGTGAGTAGTGGCGAGCGAAAGCGGAAGAGGCTAAACCGGTTGTGTGTGATACCTGTCAGGGGTTGCATGGCCGGGGTTGTGGGACGATCCGTTCCAGTGCTGACAAGCTGGTGAGGAGTGAAAAATCTGCGTCATAGCCGAACGGTCTTGAATGGCCGGGCACAGAGGGTGTGACCCCCGTAGGCGAAATGGTGTGGACTTCTGGGTCGTATCCCAAGTAGCACGGGGCCCGAGAAATCCCGTGTGAATCTGGCGGGACCACCCGCTAAGCCTAAATATTCCCTGGTGACCGATAGCGGACTAGTACCGTGAGGGAAAGGTGAAAAGTACCCCGGGAGGGGAGTGAAATAGATCCTGAAACCGTGCGCTTACAATCCGTCGGAGCCTCCTTGTGGGGTGACGGCGTGCCTTTTGAAGAATGAGCCTGCGAGTTAGTGCTCCGTGGCGAGGTTAACCCGTGTGGGGAAGCCGTAGCGAAAGCGAGTCCGAACAGGGCGTGTAGTCGCGGGGTCTAGACCCGAAGCGAAGTGATCTACCCATGGCCAGGTTGAAGCGCGGGTAAGACCGTGTGGAGGACCGAACCCACCTAGGTTGAAAACTGGGGGGATGAGCTGTGGGTAGGGGTGAAAGGCCAATCAAACTTCGTGATAGCTGGTTCTCCCCGAAATGCATTTAGGTGCAGCGTCACGTGTTTCTTGCCGGAGGTAGAGCTACTGGATGGCTGATGGGCCCCACCGGGTTACTGACGTCAACCAAACTCCGAATGCCGGTAAGTGAGAGCGTGGCAGTGAGACTGCGGGGGATAAGCTCCGTAGTCGAGAGGGAAACAGCCCAGATCACCAGCTAAGGCCCCTAAGCGTGTGCTAAGTGGAAAAGGATGTGGAGTTGCGATGACAACCAGGAGGTTGGCTTAGAAGCAGCCACCCTTTAAAGAGTGCGTAATAGCTCACTGGTCAAGTGATTCTGCGCCGACAATGTAGCGGGGCTCAAGCACACCGCCGAAGCTGTGGCATTGACACATTGCTAAGCCGTTTGTGGTTCAGGCGTGTTGATGGGTAGGGGAGCGTCGTGTGGCGAGTGAAGCGGCGGAGTGATCCAGTCGTGGACGCTACACGAGTGAGAATGCAGGCATGAGTAGCGAATGACGGGTGAGAAACCCGTCCGCCGAATAACCAAGGGTTCCAGGGTCAAGCTAATCTGCCCTGGGTAAGTCGGGACCTAAGGCGAGGCCGACAGGCGTAGTCGATGGACATCCGGTTGATATTCCGGAACCGGCGCAGTACCGCCCCTGTCGAGGCCAGTGATACTAAGCTCGGTGAAGCTGCGCGTAACCTCCCTTCGGGGAGGGTGCGTGGTGGATGGAGCGGCCTGATCTGGTAGTAGGCAAGCGATGGAGTGACGCAGGAAGGTAACCTCCGCGTGGCGATGGTTGTCCACGTCCAAGGACGTAGCCCGTGTCATAGGTAAATCCGTGGCACATGTAGGGTGAGATCTGATAGTGACCGCGTATGCGGGAAGAGGGTGATCCTATGCTGCCTAGAAAAGCTTCTAGCGAGGGACTGAGCCGCCCGTACCCCAAACCGACTCAGGTGGTTAGGTAGAGAATACCAAGGCGATCGAGTGAATCGTGGTTAAGGAATTCGGCAAAATGCCCCCGTAACTTCGGGAGAAGGGGGGCCATGATCGTGATGACACACGCTGTCTGAGCGTGATTGGCCGCAGAGACCAGGGGGAAGCGACTGTTTACTAAAAACACAGGTCCGTGCGAAGAAGTAATTCGATGTATACGGACTGACGCCTGCCCGGTGCTGGAACGTTAAGGGGACCGGTTAGCTCTTCGGGGCGAAGCTGAGAACTTAAGCGCCAGTAAACGGCGGTGGTAACTATAACCATCCTAAGGTAGCGAAATTCCTTGTCGGGTAAGTTCCGACCTGCACGAATGGCGTAACGACTTCCCTACTGTCTCAACCGCGAACTCGGCGAAATTGCACTACGAGTAAAGATGCTCGTTACGCGCAGCAGGACGGAAAGACCCCGGGACCTTTACTATAGCTTGGTATTGGTGTTCGGCACGGCTTGTGTAGGATAGGTGGGAGACTGTGAAGCTGTCACGCCAGTGATGGTGGAGTCATCGTTGAAATACCACTCTGGTCGTGCTGGATGCCTGAACCTCGGTCCGTGATCCGGATCAGGGACAGTGCCTGGTGGGTAGTTTAACTGGGGCGGTTGCCTCCTAAAGGGTAACGGAGGCGCCCAAAGGTTCCCTCAGCCTGGTTGGCAATCAGGTTTTGAGTGTAAGTGCACAAGGGAGCTTGACTGTGAGACTGACAGGTCGAGCAGGGACGAAAGTCGGGACTAGTGACCCGGCCGTGGATTGTGGAATCGCGGTCGCTCAACGGATAAAAGGTACCCCGGGGATAACAGGCTGATCTTGCCCAAGAGTTCATATCGACGGCATGGTTTGGCACCTCGATGTCGGCTCGTCGCATCCTGGGGCTGGAGTAGGTCCCAAGGGTTGGGCTGTTCGCCCATTAAAGCGGTACGCGAGCTGGGTTTAGAACGTCGTGAGACAGTTCGGTCCCTATCCGCTGTGCGCGTTGGAAACTTGAGAAGGGCTGTCCCTAGTACGAGAGGACCGGGATGGACGAACCTCTGGTGTGTCAGTTGTTCTGCCAAGAGCACCGCTGATTAGCTACGTTCGGGAGTGATAACCGCTGAAAGCATCTAAGCGGGAAGCATGCTTCAAGATGAGGTTTCCGTGCCCCTTGTGGGTGAGAGGCTCCCAGCTAGACTACTGGGTTGATAGGCCGGATGTGGAAGCACAGTAATGTGTGGAGCTGACCGGTACTAATAAGCCGATGACTTGACCATGATGATGACTCGCGTCCACTGTGTTGTTCACTGAGCACAACCCCCACCCGCTTGGCGGGTGAGGTTGTGTTGTTTGGTTGTGACTGGATTTCCCAGGCCCGAACGCTCGGGAAGCGCCCTTCATGGGTGGCTGACTGTGTGGGGGTGTGGGTGAGAGGGTTACGGCGGTCATAGCGTCAGGGAAACGCCCGGTTCCATTCCGAACCCGGAAGCTAAGCCTGACAGCGCCGATGGTACTGCACTGGTGACGGTGTGGGAGAGTAGGACGCCGCCGGACATCTTTGCTGGAGAGGGTCCCTTGGGAGCTGATCCCGACGAAAGTCGGTCGATCGCCCTGAGGGGCCCTTTCCGCATGTCCGCGTAAGATCGAGGAGCAGTGCGCTGCCCATGACGAAGGAGACGACAGTGGCCAAGCCAGAGGACGAGCGTTCGAGCGGGCGCGAGGAGTCGCGCGGCGGACGAGGGGGCTTCTCTCGCGGTGCCGGCGGACCTCGTCGCGCGGAGCGCCTCGGCGACTCGCGCGGCGGTGCGTCCGAGCGGAGCGAGCGCTCCGACCGTGGGGGATACCGCGGTGGCGAGCGTTCCGACCGTGGTGGCTACGGCGGTGGACAGCGCTCCGATCGTGGTGGGTTCCGTTCGGACCGGGGTGAGCGCTCTGACCGTGGGGGATACCGCGGTGGCGAGCGGTCTGACCGGGGTGGGTTCCGTCCCGATCGTGGGGAGCGCTCTGACCGGGGTGGCTACGGCGGTGGGCAGCGGTCTGATCGCGGCGGGTTCCGTCCGGACCGGGGGGAGCAGTCTGACCGCGGCGGGTTCCGACCCGATCGTGGGGAGCGCTCTGGCCGTGGGGGCTACGACCGTGATGGTGGCCGCCCCGGTGGCGGGCTGACCCACTCCGCCCAGCGAGGTGGCGTCGGCCGGGACAGCCGGCCGATCGGACCGCGTCGGGTGGCCGGTGAGGGCCGCAAGGTCGAGCCGCCCATCGACGAGGACGTGACCGGCTTCGAGCTGGACCGGCCCGTGAAGACCCAGCTGCGCACCCTGAGCAAGGAGAACGCCGAGGGTGTCGGGCAGCACCTGGTGATGACTGCGCGGATGATGGACATCGACCTGGATCGGGCCAAGGCGCACGCCGAGACGGCGGTGCGTCGTGCCGGCCGGGTGGCCGCGGCCCGCGAGGCGCTCGGCCTGGTCTACTACCGCGAGGGTGACTGGTCGCGCGCGCTGGCGGAGTTCCGCACGGCCCGTCGCATGTCCGGGTCCAACCACCTGCTGGCGCACATGGTCGACTGCGAGCGTGGTCTCGGCCGCCCCGAGAAGGCGCTGGAGCTGGCGACCAGCCCCGAGGCCGGTGCGCTGCCGGCTGCCGACCGGGTCGAGCTGCTCATCGTCATCTCCGGCATCCGGCGCGACCTCGGCCAGCTGGACGCAGCCAAGCTGGTCCTCGAGACCCCGGCGCTGCGCACCGGGCAGAACAAGCCGTGGTACGCCCGGCTCGCCTATGCCTACGCCGACGTGCTGCTCGAGCTGGGCGACGAGCAGGGCGCGCACGAGTGGTTCGTCACCGCCGCCTCCGCCGACCACGAGGGCGAGACCGACGCCGACGAGCGGATCGCCGAGCTGCAGGGCTACGAGCTGACCGACCTGCTCGAGGACGAGGACGACGAGCTCGACGACCACGACCGCGACGAGCTCGACGACGACGGCGAGCACGACGACGCGGACGAGCGTGCCGACGACGGCCACGGCGAGGACCGCTGAGATGGCGCTGATCGACAGCTTCACCGGACTGGTGGTCGACCTGGACGGGGTGGTCTACCGCGGTGACGGTGCCGTGGAGCACGCGGTGGACGCCCTGGCCGGGCGGCCGGGCAGCGGCGTGGGCGTCATGTACGCCACCAACAACGCGGCGCGCCCGGCGGCCGAGGTGGCCGAGCACCTGACCCGGCTCGGCATCCCGACCCGACCCGAGCAGGTCGTGACGAGCGCCCAGGCGGGCGCCGCGATGATCGCCGAGCGGCTCGACGAAGGGGCCACGGTCCTCGCGGTCGGCGGCCCCGGGGTCGCGCTGGCGCTGCGTGAGGTCAACCTCGAGCCGGTGGCCCCGCAGGACCGGATCGACGACGACGCGGTGGCGGACCGGATCGTGGGGGTGCTGCAGGGCTACGGCAAGGAGCTGACCTGGTCGGACCTGCAGGAGGCGGCCTACGCCGTGCGCGCGGGCGCCCTCTGGCAGGCCACCAACACCGACCTCACCATCCCCACCGGCCGCGGCATCTCGCCGGGCAACGGCTCGGCCGTCGCCGCGGTGCGCAACGCCGTGGACGTGGACCCGTTGGTGGCCGGGAAGCCGTACCCCCCGCTCTACGAGCTGTGCGCGCAGCGCCTGGGGGAGTCCGTGGACCGGATCCTCGCCGTCGGGGACCGGCTCGACACCGACATCGAGGGGGCGCACGCGGCCGGGATGCCGTCGCTGCTCGTCCTCACCGGGATCAACCGCCTGGTGGACGCCGCGGCGGGTCCGGCGGAGCACCGCCCGACGTTCGTGGCGCGCGACCTGCGGGCGCTCGACGAGGACTACGTCGCGCCGACTGCCGACGGCGACGCGTGGACCTGCGGCGAGGCTCGCGCCGAGCTCACCGGCGAGGGCGACCAGCTCGCGCTCCGGCTCGACGGCGGTAGCCCCATCGAGCAGGCGCGCGCGGCCCTCGCCTGCTGCTGGACGGCCATCGACGACGGCCGCGCCCCGCGCGAGCTGACCGAGCCCATCCGCGCGACCCTCACCGACCTCGAGGCACAGCTCGACCAGCAGGAGGCAGCATGAGCGAGCCCATGGGCGTCCCCGGTCCGCCGCAGTCCGAGCAGGACCGCATCGACGCCGCCCTCACCGACCTGGAGGCCGCGGCCGAGCAGCCGCTGGACGCCCAGATCGAGGCGGCGCAGCGGGTGCACGACCTGCTGCAGCGCCAGCTGTCGGGCGTGAGCGGTCCCACGCCTTCGTGACCAGGCTCGACGCCGCCCTCGTGCGCGCCGGGCTGGTGCGCTCGCGCGCCCAGGCCAAGGCGCTGCTCGACCAGGGGCGTGTCCTCGTGGACGGTGCGGTCGTCAGCAAGGCCGCGCACGCGGTGACCGACGACGCCTCCCTCGAGCTGGTCGGCGAGGTCGACCCGTGGGTCGGCCGCGCGGCGCACAAGCTCCTCGCGGCTCTCGAGGCGTTCCCGGAGATCGTCGTGGCCGGCCGCCGGGCCCTCGACGTGGGCGCGTCCACGGGCGGGTTCACCCAGGTCCTGCTCACCCGGGGGGCCGCGTCCGTCTGCGCGCTCGACGTCGGCCACGGCCAGCTCGTGGCCGAGGTCGCGGACGACCCACGGGTGGACGAGCGCAGCGGGGTCAACGTGCGCTACGTCGAGCCGGACGAGCTCGGTGGGCCGTTCCAGCTGCTCGTGAGCGACCTCTCCTTCATCTCGTTGACCCTCGTGCTCGACCGGCTGCGCGCGCTCACTCTGCCGGGCGCCGACCTGGTGCTGCTGGTGAAGCCGCAGTTCGAGGTGGGGCGCGACCGGCTCGGGCGCACCGGTGTGGTGCGCAGCACTGAGCAGCGGGTCGAGGCGGTCGTGCGGGTCGCGGCGGAGGCCGAGCGGATGGGCCTGACGGTCCACGGCCTGGCTCGTAGCCCCATCGCGGGCGGCGACGGCAACGTCGAGGTGCTGCTGTGGTGCCGTCACCCGTCGGCCGACCCGCCACCGCGGCCTGGGCTGTCGGTGGATGCCGCTAGGGTGGAACCCCTGGTCGTCGACCGCGCAGGCGGTCCGCCCCGCCCGTCGAAGGAGACCCTCTCGTGAGCCGCCGCATCCTGCTCGTCGTGCACCCGCGCCGGGCCGATGCCGTCCAGATCGCCGCCGCGGTGATCGACCGGCTGACCGGGGCCGGCCTGGAGGTCGCGATGGTCCGCGACGACGTCGACCACATCGACGACAGCCGGCTGCGCGGCGCCGTCGAGGTCGCCGAGGAGTGCGCGGCGCAGGGCTGCGAGCTGGTGTGCGTGCTCGGGGGTGACGGCACGATCCTGCGCGGCACCGAGCTCGCGCGCGCCAGCGACGTCCCCGTGCTCGGGGTCAACCTGGGGCACGTCGGCTTCCTCGCGGAGGCCGAGCGCGACCACCTGGAGCACGTGGTCGAGCGGATCGTCGCTCGCGACTACACCGTCGAGGAGCGGCTGGCGCTGCAGGTCGACGTCTTCGTCGACGGCGAGCAGGTGGCCAGCACCTGGGCGCTCAACGAGGCGACGATCGAGAAGGCCTCCCGCGAGCGGATGATCGAGCTCACCCTCGAGATCGACGACCGGCCGCTGTCCACCTGGGGGTGCGACGGCGTCATCCTCGCGACGCCGACCGGCTCCACCGCCTACGCCTTCTCGGCCGGGGGCCCGGTGGTCTGGCCGACGGTCGAGGCGATCCTCGTCGTGCCGCTGTCGGCGCACGCCCTCTTCGCCCGCCCTATGGTCCTCAGCCCTGACTCGACCGCGGCCGTCGAGCTGCTGGAGGCCAACCAGGGCACCGGCGTGCTCTGGTGCGACGGGCGACGCATGGTCGAGCTGCCGCGCGGCGCGCGGGTCGAGGCCCGGCGGGCCGACCAGCCGGTGCGCCTCGCCCGGCTCACGTCCGCCCCCTTCACCAGCCGGCTCGTCGCGAAGTTCGACCTGTCGATCGTGGGCTGGCGCGGCGCGGCCCGGGATCGGCTGCGCGGGTAGCCGTCCCGGCACCCGTGCGGACTGCTAGGAGGACGACCATGCGGCTCTACGGCTTCGACCGCTACGGCGGCGCGCAGGTGCAGCGGTTCTTCGACGTGCCGGACCCGACCCCTGGTCCTGGCCAGGTCGTGGTGCGTCTCGCCGCAGCCGGCATCAACCCCGCCGACATCAAGGTGCGCGACGGTGCGCGCCAGGGCACGGTGCCCGTCCAGCTCCCGATGGCGATGGGCCGTGAGGCCGCCGGCGTCGTCGAGTCCGCCGGGTCGGCAACCGAGCTGGTCGAGGGTGAGCTCGTCTTCGGCTCGACCGCAGCCGGGTTCGGCGCGCTCAGCGAGCTCGTCGTCCTGGACACCGCCCAGACCGCACCCGTCCCGGACGGCGTTTCCGTCGAGCAGGCCGCGTGCCTCCCGGTCGCGTCGGGCACGGCGTGGGACGCGCTGCACGAGCTCGCGCTGCGACCCGGGTCGACCCTGCTCGTCCTCGGCGCTGGTGGCGGTGTCGGCACCAGCGCGACCCAGCTCGGGCGGCACCTCGGCCTGCGGGTCGTCGGCGTCGCGGGTCCGGCCAAGCAGCAGCTCGTCGAGGGGATGGGCGCCGTCCACGTGCGCAGCGGCGACGGCTTCGTCGACCGGGTGCGCGCCGCCGCCCCTGACGGGGTCGACGCCATCATCGACGCCGTCGGCGGCTCGGTCCTGGCCGACGCGGCCACGCTGCTGCGCGTCCCCGGGGCCATCCGCAGCGCGGCCGCGCCGGCCCTCGCCGCCGAGCTGGGCGGGGCTGGGGTCACTCGACGACGCAGCAGCGCGGTCTACGCCGAGGTCGCGGCACTGGTCGCCGACGGCGTGCTGGCTCCGATCATCGCCGCGACCTACGGCTTCGACGAGGCCGCGGACGCCGTCGCCGCCGTCGAGACGGGTCACGCCACAGGCAAGACCGTGGTCCGCGGGCCGCGCCCGTCGCCCGAGCCACGGTGACGGTCCGGAGCTCGCCTGCACAGGTCAGCGGAGCAGGGCGTCTGTGGCGTCGTCCGTCGCGCCGTCGAGGTAGCGGTCGAGCACGTCGGTGAAGGCCGGGTCCTGCGGGTCGGCGCGGTGGAACAGCGTCATCGACGACCGCAGCTTCACCGCGTCGATGCCGCCCATGACCGACTCGGCCGTCGCGGTCGTCGGCAGGGCGAGCAGTGCCGCGCAGCACTCGTGCAGCCGCGGCCCGAGGACCGGGTCCGCGAGGTACGCGCGAGCCTCGGCGAGGTCTACGACGCCGTAGCGGACCGCCATGCCGCTGTGCCCGAGCCCGCGCACCTGCGGCAGCACGAACCACATCCAGTGGCTGGTCTTGCGGCCGCGCCGCAGCTCGGCGAGCGCCTGGTCGTAGGTGCCGTGCGCGTCCTGGGCCTCGACGAAGCGAGAGAGGTCGTCCATCGCTCCACTGTGTCACGGGTGTCCGTGCCACAGACCCCGGTAGCCCCCTCGGCCCTGTCTCGGACGCGCGGATCGTGGCAGGGTGAGCAGATGACCGAAGCCCGCCGGCCCGTGCCGCCGTTCACGCGCGAGACCGCCCTGCGCAAGGTGCAGGCGGCCGAGGACGCCTGGAACACCCGCGACCCCCAGCGGGTCGCCGGCGCCTACACCGTCGACACCGTCTGGCGGAACCGCGACGAACAGCTGCGCGGCCGCGAGGAGGTCGTCGCGTTCCTCGCCCGCAAGTGGGAGCGCGAGCTCGACTATCGGCTGCGCAAGAACCTCTGGGCGTTCACCGACGACCGGATCGCGGTGCGCTTCCAGTACGAGTGGCACGACGCGAGCGGTCAGTGGTGGCGCTCCTATGGCAACGAGCTGTGGGAGTTCGACGAGCTGGGCTACATGCGGCGGCGCGAGGCCTCGATCAACGACGTGGCCATCGACGAGAGAGAGCTGCGGGTGACGCCCGGCGAGGGGGAGCTCCCCACCTAGCCAGGCCGTGCGCCAGGTCTGCCGGCGCGCAGGATCGGACCCCCTGTCGGTAGGGGGCGTTAGGGTTCTGGCATGCTGCAACAGATCCGGATCACGGGGCTCGGGGTCATCGACGACGCCGTCCTCGACCTGTCGCCGGGTCTCAACGTCATCACCGGTGAGACGGGCGCCGGCAAGACGATGGTGCTCACCGGGCTCGGGCTGCTGCTCGGCGAGCGGGCCGACGCCGCGCGGGTGCGCTCCGGTGCGCGCCGCACCCTCGTCGAGGGGGTGGCGCTGCTGCCGCTCGGCCACCCCGTGCTGGAGCGGGCCGACGAGGCGGGCGCCGAGACCGAGGACGGCGAGCTGATCGTGGCGCGCTCGGTCTCCGCGGAGGGCCGCTCACGCGCCCACCTCGGCGGCCGCACCGTGCCGATCGGGGTGCTCGCCGAGGTCGGGCAGGAGCTCGTCGCCGTCCACGGACAGGCCGACCAGCTGCGGCTGCGCTCGCCCGAGCAGCACCGTGCGCTGCTCGACTCCTCCGATGCCGCGGTGCTGGCGGCGCTGGCGGCCTACGAGCCGTGCTACGAGCGGGTGCGGTCGCTGGTGGCCGAGCGCGACCGGCTCCAGGCCGAGGCCACCGAGCGGGCCCGCGAGCTGGAGCTGCTGTCGGCGGGGCTCACCGACATCGAGGCCGTAGACCCCCACCCCGGTGAGGACGACGAGCTCAAGGCCGAGGACGCCCGGCTCAGTCACGCCGACGCCCTGCGCGACAGCGCCGCCCGGGCGCACGCGCTGCTGGTCGGCGGCGACTCGGACTGGGACGCGGGGGAGTCCGCGTGGGCCAGTGTCACGGCGGGCCTGGCGAGCGCCGGCGACGCCCTGCGCGAGGGCGCCGACCTGGACCCCGAGATGGAGACGTTGGCCAAGCGGGCGAGCGAGCTCGGTTATCTGGCAACGGATCTCGGAGCCGATGTGGCTTCCTACCTCGCCGGTGTCGAGGTCGACCCCGCTCGTCTCGAGCAGGTCCAGCTGCGTCGCGCCGAGCTGGGCCGGCTGTCTCGACGCTACGCCGACGGTGGGTCGGTCGCCGACGTCATAGCCTGGTCGCGCGAGGCCGCGGCCACCGTGTCGACGCTGCGCGACGCGGACGAGCGGCTCCCTGCCCTGGACGCCGAGGTCGAACAGGCGCGGGCGGACCTGGAGGCAGCGGGGGAGCGGCTGCACACCGCCCGGGTCTCGGCGGCACAGCGACTGGGCCGGCGGGCGACCGCCGAGGTCAGGCGTCTGGCCATGCCCAAGGCCACGATCAGCGCCCGCATCACGCCGACCGGTCAGCTGGCCCGGCATGGCGGCGACGAGGTCGCCATCGAGCTCGCCGCCAACCCGGGCGCTCCGGCGCGCAGCGTGGTCAAGGCGGCCTCGGGCGGTGAGCTGTCGCGCGTGATGCTCGCGCTCGAGGTGGCGACCCGCATGGACGCCGACGGCGTGACGGCCGTCCCCACGTTCGTCTTCGACGAGGTCGACGCGGGCGTGGGCGGCAAGGCCGCGACCGAGGTCGGTCGCCGGCTGGCCGAGCTGGCTCGCACCGCACAGGTCGTGGTCGTGACCCACCTCGCGCAGGTGGCGGCCTTCGCCGACCGTCACCTCGTCGTGGAGAAGTCCGACGACGGCACCATCGCCGCGAGCGGGGTGCACGTCGTGGAGGGCGACCAGCGACTGCACGAGCTGGCCCGGCTGATGGCCGGCGACACCTCCGCGACCGCCGTCGAGCACGCCCGCGAGCTGTTGGGCTCGTCCCGCCCCCTGCCGGAGCACGCCTCCGGCCCGGCTTAGCCCTGTTCGAGCACTGCGGGTGGGGCGCCGACCGATGCGCGGCGCACGAGCGTGCACGGCACCCGGACGGTCTGCTCGTCAGGTGTCGCCGGGTCGGCGTCGAGGACCTGCTGCACGGCCCGGGCGCCCATCTCGGCGAGCGGGAGGCGCACGGTGGTCAACGGCGGGTCCAGCTCGGCGGCGATGAACTCCTGGTCGTCGAAGCCCACGATCGACAGATCGTCCGGCACGTGCAGGCCCAGTCGCCGCAGGCGCTGGTAGGCGCCCATCGCCATCCGGTCGTTGAAGCAGAACAGCCCGGTGGGGCGCTGGTCGATCGGCAGGTCGAAGAACAGCTCGGTGTCTCGACCGCCGGAGACGTCGGGCGTCGCGGACCGCTCCCACGAGGCGGAGCGGCCCAGCCCTGACTCTCGCAAGACGTCTTGGAATCCCTTGCGTCGCAACGGGGCTGCCACGTTGCCCGCGCTGTCGTCCAGGTAGCCGATGCGCTCGTGACCGGCCTCGACCAAGGCGGTGGCGGCCAGCCTGCCCCCTTGCTCGTCGTCGGGCACGATCGAGCGGTGCCGGCCCGTCACGTCGCGGGCGTTCAGAAAGACCGTGCGTTGCGGCAGGAAGTCCGGGGCGTCGATCTCCCGGTGGTGCATGCACGCGTAGATGATGCCCGAGACCCGATGCTCCACCAGGGCGTCCACCGCTCGGCGCTGCATCGCGGGGGTCGCGTCGACGCCCACGTTGAGCACGAAGAGCAGCTGGTCGTGGCGCGCCGCCTCGGCCTGGGCGGCGGCCAGCATCGAGACGGCGAACGGAGTGGTGGTGACCTCGTCGGAGATGAAGCCGATGGTCTGGGTGCTCTGGGTCCGCAGGCTGCGGGCCACGCTGTTGGGTCGGTACTCGAGGCGCTTGGCCACCTCGCGCACCCGCCGGCGGGTGGGCTCGCTCACGCGCACGCCGGCGCGCACATCGTTGAGCGCCACCGAGGCGGTGGTGACGGAGACCCCCGCCGCATCCGCGACGTCGCGCAGCGTGGCCTGGGTGGAGGTGGCCCGCCCGCGCCGGGGCGATCGGGGGGCGTCGGTGCGGCTCATATCCGGATAGTAGCGGCCCTCTTGACACGAAGAAACGATTCCGCTTAGGTGAAGTAACGTTACTTCAACGTTCACCGCTACGTCCCACGCCACAGGAGCCATGGAGATGAGTGTCACCTCACGTTCAACGATGAAGCGGGTGGCGGCAGCCACGGCCGGGGTCGCGATCGCGATCACTGCCGCGGGTTGCGGCACGGCCAAGGAGAGCGGCGGTGGGTCCTCGGGCAACGAGCTCACGCTGTGGACCCACAACGCCGGCAACCCCGAAGAGCTCGCCGTCGTCCAGCAGATCGTCAAGGACTACAACGCCAGCCAGCAGAAGTACCAGGTCAAGGTTCAAGCCTTCCCCCAGGAGTCCTACAACAGCTCCGTGGTCGCGGCCGCCACGTCCAAGAAGCTGCCGTGCCTGCTCGACACCGACGCCCCCAACGTGCCGAACTGGGCGTTCGCCAACTACCTGCGCCCGCTCGACCTGCCCGCCTCGCTCACGGACAAGCAGCTCAAGAGCACGCTCGGCACCTACAAGAACAAGCTCTACGCGATCGGCTACTACGACGCAGCGCTGGCGATCTTTGCCCGCAAGTCCGCCATCACCTCGGTCGGCGGTCGCGTGCCGACGATCGAGAAGCCTTGGACGGCCGAAGAGTTCAAGACGACCCTGACCAAGCTCAAGGCCGCGGGCAAGTACCCGATCGCCTTCGACCTCGGCACCGGTGACTCCGGCACCGAGTGGTGGAGCTACGGCTACTCGCCGTTCCTGCAGAGCTTCGGCGGCGACATGATCAACCGGGAGACGTTCAAGACCGCGAAGGGCGCCCTCAACGGCCCCGAGGCGATCGCGTGGGGTCAGTGGCTCCAGGGCCTGGTCAAGGGCGGCTACTCGCCGGCGAAGTCCGGCCCGGACGCGTTCGCGGACTTCGTCAACGGGAAGTCGGCGATGGTCTGGTCGGGCATCTGGAACTCGGGCAACCTGTCCAAGCTGGGCGCCGACGGGGTCATGCTGCCCCCGCCGGACCTCGGCAAGGGTCCCAAGATCGGTGGTGGCTCCTGGCAGTGGGCCATCAGCGCCACCTGCGACAAGCCGGAGGCCGCCCTGGACTACCTGAAGTTCTCGCTCGACAAGAAGTACCTCGTCGCCATGGCGCAGAAGCAGAACGTCATCCCCGCCACCGAGGAGGCCGCCGCGGCGCTCCCGGACTGGGCCCCGGGCGGTGCCAAGCGCTTCTTCCTCGAGGAGTCCAAGAAGTTCGCGACCATGCGTCCGGCGACCCCGGGCTACCCCTACCTGACCTCGACCTTCGCGAAGGCGACGCAGGACATCGTCGCGGGCGGCGACGTCAAGGCCATCCTGGACCAGGCTGCCGCCGACATCGACAGCAACCTCTCGTCGAACAACTACTACGGGTTCTGATCGAACCCCGGGTGCCCGGGCAGTGCTGCCCGGGCACCCTCACCGAGGAGTGTTCATGAACGTCCCTGTCGTCCAGGGGGCCACGGGTCAGGGCAGGCGAGGCAGAAGCGGCCGGATCGGTCGGAGCGGCCGGAGCGGTCGGAGCACGGAGGGCTGGGCCGGTCGAGTCATGGCGGCCCCCGCCGTCCTGCTGCTCGTCGTCTTCTTCCTCGTGCCCGTGGTCCTGTGCTTCGTGCTGGCCTTCACCAATGCCCGGCTGGTCTCGCCGGAGCCGTCGACGCTGATCGGGCTGGCCAACTTCGAGCGGCTGCTCCACGACCCGCTGTTCTGGCAGTCGCTGCGCAACACGTTCTACTTCGCGGTGGTCGTGGTGCCGGTGCAGTCCGCCCTCGCGCTCGTGCTGGCGCTGCTCGTCAACGGCTCGTCCCGGGGCACCAACGTGTTTCGCACGCTGTACTTCATCCCCGTCGTCACCTCGATCGTCGTCGTGTCGATCCTGTGGAAGTTCATGTACCAGCAGAACGGGTTGGTGAACCACCTGCTGCAGGCAGTCAGCTTCAACACGATCCAGGGCGCGGACTGGCTCGCGAACCCCTCGACCGCGATGCCGGCCATCATCGCCATGTCGGTGTGGCAGGCCGTCGGCTTCCACATGGTCATCTGGCTCTCCGGGCTGCAGACCATCCCCGGTGAGCTCTACGAGGCTGCCGAGCTGGACGGGACGACCCCCTGGCAGCGGTTCTGGCACGTGACCTGGCCGGGGCTGCGCAACACGCGCACCTTCATCCTCGTGACCATCACGATCGCCGCGCTGTCGCTCTTCGCCCAGATCAACGTCATGACGAGCGGTGGCCCGCTCGGGTCCACGTCGACCGTGGTGTACCAGGCGGTGCGCGTGGGCTTCCAGCAGCAGGAGACCGGCTACGCGTCAGCGATCTCCCTGGTCTTCTTCGCGCTCGTGCTCACCATCTCGCTGGTGCAGCGCTTCCTCACCCGAGACAAGGACTGATGATGAGTTCACGCCCCGGCGGCTCGCAGTGGAGCGGCCCCGTGCTGTGGGCAGTGCGTGTGCTGCTCGCCTGCTTCTTCGCCTTCCCGATCGTCTTCATGCTCGTCTCCTCGCTGAAGCCCGACGACCAGATCTTCGCGGACCTGTCGTCCGTCGCGGCGTTCCTGCCCACGGGCAGCATCTCGCTGGACAACTACCGCAGCGTCTTCGAGACGGTGCCGGCAGGGCGCTTCCTGCTCAACTCGATCGTCTTGTCCTTCCTCACCGTCGTCCTCGGCGTGGTGGTCAACTCGTTGGCCGCGTTCGCGCTGTCGCGCCTGCGCTGGCGGGAGTCGGGCCTGGTGCTGTCTGCGGTGATCGCCACGCTCGCGGTGCCCTTCGAGACCTTCGCGCTGCCGTTGCTCTGGTGGGTCAACAAGCTGCCCTGGCTGGTCCTGCAGGACGGAGTCCCCGTGTGGACCTTCGGCTGGCTCGACACCTACCGCGTGCAGATCATCCCGTTCATCGCCAACGCGTTCTCGATCTACCTCTACTACTCGGCGTTCCAGTCGATCCCGAAGGAGCTCGACGAGGCGGCGCGGGTGGACGGCGCCAGCTGGTGGCGGATCTACCGGCAGGTCGTGATGCCGCTGTCCGGGCCGGCGACAGCCACCGTGGCGATCCTCACGTTCCTCCCCGCGTGGAACCAGTACCTGTGGCCGTTGATGGTCGTGCAGTCCGAGGAGCTGCGGCCGGTCATGGTCGGCGTCTCCTACTTCTTCCAGCTCAACGTCGAGTGGGGTCCCATGATGGCGTACGCCTCCCTGATCACCCTCCCCGTGCTGGCCCTGTTCCTCGCCTTCCAGCGAGCGTTCATCGGCAGCATCGCCTCGACGGGGGTCAAGGGATGAGCGGCCGTCCCCGTCGGCACCTGACCGCCAGTCGCGGCTGGCTCAACGACCCGCATGGCATCACCTTCCACGACGGGCGCTACCACGCGTTCTACCAGGCGAACCCGCTGGGGACGACCTGGGACCGGGCGATCCACTGGGGGCACGCCACCAGCACCGACCTGCAGACCTGGCACGACGAGGGCGTCGCGCTCGCTCCCGCGACCGACGAGGTCGGGTGCTGGACGGGGTGCCTGGTGGACGACGGCGACCCGGTCATCTACTACACCTCCGTCACCGACCCCGACCTCAACCTCGGCGCCATCCGGGAGGCCCGGCCCCTGGACGCGAGCTGGTCGACCTGGGCCGCGGGTGAGCGGGTCGTCGCCGCGCCGGTGCACGAGGACCTGCGCGTCTTCCGCGACCCCGCGGTGCGGCGCACCCCCGACGGCTGGCGGATGATCGTGGGCGCCGGCTACCGCGACGGGCGACCTGCGGTGTTGAGCTTCGGCTCGACCGACCGCCGCTCGTGGCACTACGAGGGGCCTCTGCTCATGGGGGCACCCGACGGCTCACCGGACCAGCCGTGGCTCGGGGCGGCCTGGGAGTGTCCGCAGGTCCTGCGGGTCGACGGGGCGGACGTCCTGCTGGTCGGCACCTGGGCCGACGAGCAGACCTACGAGATCTGCGCCGCGGTCGGCACCCTGGACGGGCACGAGCTGCGTGACGTCCGGTGGTCGGAGCTGACCAAGGGCGAAGGACACTACGCGCCGACGGTCTTCACCGACCGTGAGGGCCACCCCACGATCATGTTCTGGATCCGGGGGGTGGGCAGTGCCCTGGACGGCTGGATGGGGGCGCTGAGCATCCCCTACCACATCCGGGTCGTCGACGGGTCGGTCCGCCTGACCCCGCACCCTGCCGTGGCCCACACGCAACCGCGCGACGGTGCGGACCTCGCCGGCTGGACCTGGGACGCTCGCGTCGGCGACCGGCTGGAGCTGGTCGGAGGCGGGCGCCCGGCGTCGCTGCAGCGCACCTGGCGCGGTGTCGAGGTGACCGCCGGTAAGATCTCCGTCGTGCTCGACGTGCCGGTCGACCAGGTCGACGTGGTGATCGACCAAGGCTTGGTGGAGGTGAGCACGGAGCGACAGCTCACCGCGTTGGCGCTCGACCCGGGCGTGCGCCTCGGCGCGGCGACCGGCCGGCTCCTGGCCTGGCCGGGGGAGGCGTCCTGATGCGGCGCTCGACCCGCTTGGCGGGCGCAGGCATGGGACTGAGCCTCATGCTGACGGCCATGGGGTGCACGAACGCGACGCCCGGTCATGGCTCGTCCGCGGACGCCTCGAGGACCGCGGGCTCGACGGCGGGCGCGGCCAGCTCCGTGCCCGCGATCAACCCCACCAGCCGCCGCGACACGTACCACTTCACCGTGCCGGACCACTGGAAGAACGACCCGCAGCGGCCGATCTGGTTCGACGGCGCGTTCCACTACTACTACCTCTACAACGCGGACTACCCGCGCGAGGTCGGCACCGCCTGGCGCCACGCGACCACGAAGGACAACGTCACCTTCACCGACCAGGGCGTGGCCATCCCGAAGAAGACCAACGCCAACTTCGACGTGTGGTCCGGCTCGGTCGTCGAGGACACTACGGGCAGTGCGGGATTCGGCAAGGGCGCCATCGTCGCGCTGGTGACCCAGATGGACCACCCGACCCCGCAGCAGATCGTCGACGCCTCAGGGCCCCAGGCGCAGTTCCTGTGGTACTCCGTCGACCGGGGCAAGACGTTCAAGCCGTACGGCGAGCGGCCGGTCATGCCCAAGCCGGGTGTCCGAGACTTCCGCGACCCCAAGGTGATCCGTGACGAGGCGCGCCAGCAGTGGGTGACCGTGCTCGCCGAGGGCAACAAGGTCGGGTTCTACACCTCGCCGGACCTGAAGTCGTGGACGTACGTGTCCGGCTACGTCCGCGATGACCTCGGCACGCTCGAGTGCCCCGACCTGTTCACCATCCGCACGGCGAGCGGCCAGACGAAGTGGGTGCTCGGCGTCTCGGGCAACCAGACGCCCTCGGGCGGGCCCAACACCTATGCCTACTGGGTCGGCTCGTTCGACGGACGAGCCTTCACTCCCGACGACCCGACCGTCCAGTGGCTCGACCACGGCAACGACTGGTACGGCGCGGTGACCTATGCCGATCCGACGAGCGACCAGCGCCGCTTCGCCATCGGCTGGATGAACAACTGGGCCTACGCCAACCAGCCCGCTCCTACCTGGACGAGCGACGGGTTCACCGGGACCGACTCGATCGTGCGGGAGCTGAGGCTCGTCGACGAGGGCGGCCGGATGTCCCTGCGCTCCGCACCGGTGTCGACCTTGCGACAACGAGCCAGCCGGACGATCGATCTCGGGACCGTGCCGGTCGACGGCACCCGAGTGATGCCCTATCACGGTGAGTCATACGTGCTGGATGCCGATCTGACCTGGAGCCAGCACACGCCCGAGACCAACGTGGGCATCCAGGTCCGGCGCAGCGCGGACGGCTCTCGGCACGGCGACATCGGCGTCTACGGCGACTACGCCTATGTCAACCGCGCGCATGCCGGCAACCCCGGCCGGTTCGCCGAGACCAAGAGCCCGTTCGACCTGTCGCGTGGTTCCGTGCACGTGACCGTGCTGGTCGACCGCAGCACCATCGAGGTCTTCTTCGACGACGGCCGCTCGGTGCACTCCAACCTCGCCTTCGCCGAGCCCGGGGACGACGGGCTGGCGTTCTACGGCGTCGGGGGAGGGGGTGAGCTGCGCAACGTTCGCATCACCGAGATCACCCCGATCGGCTGACTCGCGCGGGTCGGCACCGAGCGTCGCCCTTTGCGCAAATGTTGCGCAAGTTGCTCAGCCCGCTCGCAGGCGGCCGCCGCGACGTACGCTGATCTGGCGCATGGCAGTCACGCAACGTGCGCTCGTGCGCACCGCTTGCCCCGTAGGTTCACTGTTGATCCTTTGGAAAGGCATGACCATGAAGAGAATCCGCACCATCGTCACCGTGGGCGTGGTCGCGTCCACCGGCTTCCTCGCCGCCCCTGCTGCCTTCGCCGGCACGTCGGCTCCCCCGGGAAGCCAGCGGCCTGCGGCGACACCGGCCACCACGCACACCCAGGACGACTTCTCGCCCTGGTCGAACTTCACGATGCGCTGGACCCGGGCCGACGCGCAGAAGATCAAGGCGTCCTCGGACCCCAACGTGGCCCCGGGCACCAACTCGTTGCCCACGCGGCTGACGATGCCCGAGATCCCGGTCGATTTCCCGGTGATGAAGGACAAGGCCGGCAAGCAGGTGTGGGTGTGGGACACCTGGCCGCTCACCGACGCGCACGGGAACACCTACAGCTTCAAGGGCTGGAACGTCATCTTCTCCCTGACGGCCGACCCCTACGCGGGCTACACCTTCGACGACCGGCACGTGAACGCGCGGATCAGCTACTGGTTCCGCAAGGCGTCCGAGCCCAACAAGCCGTGGATCTACGGCGGCCACGTCTTCGGCGATCGCACCCCGAAGACGCAGGCGGAGTGGTCGGGGTCGGCCCGTGTGTTCAACAACGGACAGGTCAAGCTGTTCTACACGCACCTGGACTTCGCCGACCGCGCGAAGCCGGACGCGACGATCGCCCTGTCCACCGGTGCCCTACGGGCGAACGCGAACGGCGTGTGGCTCACCGGCTTCACCAAGACCACCCCGCTGCTCAAGCCGGACGGCACGTACTACCAGACCAACGACCAGAACCCGTACTTCAGCTTCCGCGACCCCTACACCTTCGAGGACCCGGCTCACCCCGGGAAGACGTTCATGGTCTTCGAGGGCAACACGGCCGGCAAGCGCGGGGACTACCAGTGCCAGCGCAGCGACCTCGGTCGGTCGGGTGAGAACCCCGCCCAGGTGACCAGCGCGGGCGCCAACTATCAGATGGCCAACATCGGTCTCGCGGTCGCGACCAACGCCAACCTCACCAAGTGGAAGTTCCTGCCCCCGATCCTCTCGGCCAACTGCGTCAACGACCAGACCGAGCGCCCGCAGTTCGTGATCAAGAAGGTCGGCAACATCTACAAGTACTACCTGTTCACGATCAGCCACGCCTTCACCTATGCCGCCGGCCTGCGCGGACCGGACGGTGTCTACGGGTTCGTCGGCAACGGGATCCGCAGCGACTTCCAGCCGTTGAACGGCGGCGGGCTGGTGCTCGGCAACCCCACGGACCTCAACCTGACCTCGACCGACCCGCTGCAGAACGGGCGGCAGTTCCAGGCGTACTCCCACTACGTGATGCCTGGCGGCCTGGTGGAGTCGTTCATCGACAACGTCGAGGGGCGTCGTGGCGGCACGCTGGCCCCGACCGTCAAGCTGCGGATCGGCGCCACCACCACCTCCGTCGACCGCTCCGTCGGCACCAACGGTCTGCTCGGCTACGGCTACATCCCAGCCCTGCACGACATCGGCTGACACATCGGCTGATACATCGGCTGACCCAGAGCGGCGGCCCGGTCGACCCGACCGGGCCGCCGCTCACCGGATTCAAAGGCTTTCATGGCACGATGGTGACGATGACGACCCTCGGCAGACTCCGGCACCCTCGCGGGGAGGACTCGGTCGACGGCCTGCACCCGATCAAGGTGGACCGGCGCACCAAGGACCTGACCAAGCGGCTGCGCCCCGGGGACATCGCGGTCATCGATCACGCCGACATCGACCGGGTCTCCGCCGAGGCGCTGGTCGCCTGCAGCCCCTCCGCGATCGTCAACGCGCGCCGCTCCACAACCGGCCGCTACCCCAATATCGGCCCGCAGATCATCCTCGACGCGGGCATCCCGCTCGTGGACCAGGTCGGCGCAGCCGTGCTCGAGCAGGTCGAGGAGGGCCAGCTCGGCAAGCTGGAGTGCGCCGACCTGCTGGTGGACGACCGGGTGGTCGCCTCCGGTCAGCTCTCGACCCGGGAGGCCATCGAGGCCGACATGGAGCGGGCCCGCGACGGGCTCGCTGAGCAGATCGAGGCGTTCGCCGCGAACACCCTCGAGTACATCGCCAAGGAACGCGGCCTGCTGCTCGACGGCGTCGGGCTGCCACCGCTCAAGACCGAGATGCGCGGCCGGCACGTGCTCGTCGTGGTGCGCGGCTACCACTACAAGGAAGACCTGCGCGCCCTGCAGCACTACATGCGTGAGTACAAGCCCGTTCTCATCGGCGTCGACGGGGGAGCGGACGCCCTGCTGGAGGTGGGCCGCAAGCCGGACCTCATCGTCGGCGACATGGACTCGGTGAGCGACGCCGCGCTGGCCTGCGGCGCTGAGATCATCGTCCACGCCTACCGCGACGGTCGGGCCCCCGGGCTGCAGCGGGTCACCGATCTCGGCATCGACGCCATCGTGTTCCCCGCCACCGGCACCAGCGAGGACATCGCCATGCTGATCGCCGACGACGCGGGCGCCGAGCTGATCGTCGCCGTCGGCACGCACGCCACCTTGGTCGAGTTCCTCGACAAGGGTCGCGCCGGCATGGCCAGCACCTTCCTCACCCGGCTGCGGGTCGGCGGCAAGCTCGTCGACGCCAAGGGCGTGTCACGGCTCTACCGCTCCCGGATCTCCAGCTTTTCCATGCTGCTGCTCGCGCTCGTCGGCCTGCTCGCGCTGTGGGCCGCGCTCGCGGCGACCCCGGGCGGCCAGGCCCTGCTCCAGCTGATCGGTGCGCGCTGGGACGACCTGGTCTCGTGGATCGTCGGGCTGGTCACGTGAGCGCCGTCATCTCGTCCCCGATCGCAGGAGTCTCGTCGTGATCGACTTCCGCTACCACCTCGTGTCGATCATCGCGATCTTCCTCGCGCTCGCCATCGGCATCGTGCTCGGCGCCGGCCCGCTGAAGGAGGACATCGGCACCACGCTCAGCAGCGAGGTCACCAAGCTGCGCGCCGAGAAGGCCGACCTCAACACCCAGCTGTCGGACGCGAAGTCCGACCAGCAGGCGGCCATGACGTACGGCGCGGCGACGCTGCCCCTGGTCGTCAACGGGCGGCTCAAGGGCCAGACCGTAGCCCTCGTGGCTGGTCCGGACAGCCCCACCGACCTCGTGGACGACGTCGCCGACGCCGTGGTCGCCGCCGGTGGTCAGGTCGGACCGCGCGTGCGCCTCACCAAGGACATGATCTCGACGTCTGGCGCTCAGGCCCGCTCCGAGCAGGTCGCCAGCATCGCCGCGGCGGCGAAGGTCACCGCAGGTGACGCCGCCGACCTGCCCGCTGTGCTCCTCGCCCGCTCGGTCGTGTCCGGCGGCGCGTCCGCCCCGGTCTACGACGAGACGTTCGGGCCGACCGTCCTGCCGAAGCTGAAGTCGGCCGGCCTGCTGCAGTACTCCGAGGGCGCACCGGGGCCGGCGACCAGCTCGATCCTCGTAGCCGGCCCCGTCTCCTCGGACAGTGCCGAGCAGACGACGGCGGAGCAGAAGTCCTACCTACGCATCGTGGGTGCACTGGACCGGGTCGGTCGGGGGGCCGTCGCCGCCGCCGCGTCCACGCCGGCCGCGGCCACCACCGACACCGGGGTCGCCGGCGGCGTCATCGCCGCCATGCGCGCCGACGGCTCCACCAACGCCGCCGTGTCGACCGTCGACGACCTCGAGCTCCCGATGGGGCAGGCCGCCACGATCATCGCGCTGCAGCAGCAGCTGGTCGGCAAGGTGGGTCGCTACGGGTTGACCAAGGACGCCCAGGGGCCGATCCCGGCGCTCACGCCATGACCTGGTCGGTCGGTGCCGCGGGTGGCACCGGTGCCGTGGCTGTCTACGCGCTGCTGACCCGCTGGCCGCCCGGAGGCGTCGAGCGGTGGACCCGCACCAGTCACGCCGGACGGTCGGTCACCCTGCTCGAAGGTCCGGCCTACGCGCTCGGCGCGCTCGGTGGGTTGGCTTGGGCCGCAACGACATCCGGTAGACCCCGTGGATCCGGCAGCGTCGGCGCCGGGACTGTCGTAGCGGGCGCGGCGGCGGTCACGGGCGCAGCAGTGGTCGGCGCACTGGACGACCTCGCCGGCGCCACCGACGTGAAGGGCCTGCGCGGCCACCTCGGCGCGCTGCGCGAGGGACGCGTCACGACGGGCAGCACCAAGATCGCGGTGCTCGGGCTCACCGGCCTGGTCACGACCCTGCTCGTCGACCGTGCGGGTGCTCGGCTGCTCGGCACGCTGGTCGGCACCGCGCTGGTCGCCGGGAGCGCCAACCTGGTCAACCTCTTCGACCTGCGTCCGGGCCGTGCGCTCAAGGTCACCCTCGGTGCCGCGGGACTGCTCGCCGCCGGTGGGGACGCCGGGCCGGTCCAGCCCGAGGCCACCCGCGCGCTCGCCCTCGCGGCCGCGGGACCCGCCGTCGCGCTGCTGCCCGAGGACCTCGCCGGCCGCGCGATGCTCGGCGACACCGGCGCCAACGCGGCCGGCGCCCTGCTCGGCACGGCCCTGCTGACCCGACTCGGCCCCCGCGGCCGGCTCGGTGCGCTCGCGGTCGTGAGCGCCCTGGTGCTGGCCTCGGAGCGGGTGAGCTTCACCCGCGTCATCGAGGCGACGCCGGTCCTGCGCGAGCTCGACCGGCTCGGGCGGTCGTGACCCCTCGGGCGCGCGGGTCGCTCGTCGCCGCGACCGGCCTCATCGCGGTGCTCACCCTCGCCTCCCGGCTGTTCGGCTTCGGTCGCACGCTCGTCTTCTCGTCCACGGTCGGCGCGACCGAGGTCGGCACGGCCTACAACTCGGCCAACATGCTCCCCAACGTGCTCTACGAGGTGGCCGCCGGCGGGGCGCTCGCGGCGGTCGCGGTGCCGCTGATCTCGCGCCACCTCGCGCGCGACGAGGACGCGCAGGCGGACCAGGTCACCTCGGCGCTCCTCACCTGGGCGATGCTCGTGCTCGTGCCGCTCGCCGTGCTGCTCGCCGTCCTCGCCGGGCCGATCACGGCGCCCTTCGTCGCCGAGCAGTCCATGGCGACAAGGGAGCTCACCGCCGAGCTGTTGCGCTGGTTCGCACCCCAGCTCCCGCTCTACGGGATCTCCGTGGTCGCCGTCGGTGCGCTGCAGGCGCGCGGTCGCTTCGCCATGGCGGCGACGGCGCCGCTGCTCTCGAGCGTCGTCGTGATCATCGCCTACCTCGCCTACGCCGCGCTGAAGGGCGACGGCTCGCCCGGCGGGTTGAGCGACGCCGCGGTCGCCGCGCTCGCGGGTGGCACCACCTTGGGTGTCGTAGCCCTCTCGCTGCCGCTGCTCGTCCCGCTGCGTCGCACCGGGGCTCGGTTGCGTCCCACCGTGCGCTTCCCGCCCGGGGTGGCGCGCACCGCCCGGGGGCTCGCCGTCGCGGGGGTGCTCGGCCTGCTCGCTCAGCAGGCCGCCGCGATCGCGATCATCTGGTTCGCCAACAACCGCGGCACGACGGGGACCGTCAACATCTATCAGTACGTCCAGGCGGTCTACCTGCTGCCCTACGCCGTGCTCGTCGTGCCGATCGCCACCGCGGTGTTCCCCTCGATGGCGGCCGAGGCGGTGGACGCGCGGCTGGCGACGGCGGCGCGGTCGATCGTCGCAGCCGGTGCGGTGGGGGCGGCGACGCTCGTGGCCGTCGCGCCCGCCGTCGGTGCCTTCTTCGCTGCGATCGACGCCGGGCGCAGCGGCGGCATCGGCGGTCAGGGAGTCCGTGACGCAGTGAGCGCCGGGCTGGTGACGTTCGCTCCCGGGCTGCTCGCCTTCGGGCTGGCCGCCCTGCTCAGCCGGGCGCTCTACGTGCGGGGGCGGCCGTCGGCGGCCGCGCGCTGGGCGCTCGCCGGCTGGGGGATCGCCGCCGCCCTGCCGTTCGCGCTGCCGTCCGGGGACGCGACCAGCGCCATCGTCGCCCTCGGCATCGGTGCGAGCGTCGGCATGACCGTCCTCGGCCTCGGGCTGCTGGTCTCGGTGCGCTCCGGCTGGGGGCCGGCGGCCGTGAGCGGTGTGGGCCGCAGCCTGCTCGCCGGGGTCTGCGCCCTGGTGGTGGCCGGCGTCCTCGGCCACCAGCTCGGTTCCTGGCTGGCTCCGTCGGGCGTGGGTGCTGCGCTTGTGGTGGGCGTGACCTGCGCGGTCGTCGCCGCCGTCGTCGCGGTGGCGCTGCTGACCGTGACCGACCGAGCGGGCATCGGCGCGCTCCTCGCGCGGGTGGCCGGACTCGCTCGGCTCGGACGAGGGCGGCGCACGGGATAACGTAGGTGTGACAAAGGGCACGAAGGGCACGCGCTCCACCGAGCGCCCCCGGTCCACGCGCACGTGCGGTGCACGTGCAGCTCGAAGGAAGCGAAGTTAGAGACGTCATGCGAATCCTGTTGGTGATGGGCACGAGCTCTGGCGGCATGGGCCGCCACGTCCAGGGTCTGGTGAAGGGGCTGGTGGCCCGGGGCCACGACGCGATGGTCGCCTGCCCCAAGGAGGCCGACGACCTGTTCGGCTACGCCGACACCGGCGCCCGGGTCGTCCACGTCCCGATCTCCGACCGACCCAACCCGGCGGTCGACATGCGCAACCACGCCACCCTGCGCGGCCTCATCGAGGGCTCGGACGTCGTGCACGCCCATGGTCTGCGCGCCGGTGCCGTCTGCGCGCTCGCGCGCACCGGCCTGTCCAACCCCCTCGTCGTGACCCTGCACAACGCGACGCCCGACGGCTCGTGGCTCGCCGGGGTCTACAACGCGCTGGACCGGCTCGTCGCGAGCAAGGCCGACATGGTGCTGTGCGTCTCGAGCGACCTCGAGAACCGTCAGCGCGAGCTCGGTGCCAAGCACGTCGCCTCCGCCGTGATCCCCGCCCCGCCGTTCGAGGTGTCGGCCCGCGACCGCTCGGAGGTGCGCGCCGAGCTCGGCATCGACGACGACACCAAGCTCGCCGTCGTCATCGCCCGGCTGTCCACCCAGAAGGGGCTGCCGGTCCTGCTGAACGCCGCAAACCTGCTGCGCGACAAGGGGATCCAATTCGTCATCGCCGGTGACGGGCCGCTGCGCGACGAGCTCCAGGACGACATCGACAACCGCTCGCTGCCGGTGCGCCTGCTCGGCGACCGCCGCGACGTCCCGGACCTGCTCCAGGCCGCAGACGTGGTCGTGAGCTCGGCCAACTGGGAGGGCCAGCCGCTCGCGCTGCAGGAGGCGCTCGCGGCCGGGTGCCCGATCGTCACGACCGACGCCGGGGGCACCGCCGCCGTCGTCGGCTCCGCCGGTGTGCTCGTGCCCGTCGGCGACGTCCAGGCGCTCGCCGCGGCCGTCGACCGGGTCCTCTCCGACCCCGAGGAGCGGGCCGACCTGAGCCGGCGCGCCAAGGCGCGCGCCGACGCGCTGCCGACGATCGAGACCGCCGTCGACGCCGCCCTCCAGCAGTACGAGAACGCCATCGCCTTCAAGGCGTAGGGCGTAGGGCTGCGGCGGGTCGGGTCCGCGCGTCTGGTCCCCGGCCCGCCGGTTGTCACGTAGACTTGAAGCCCGTGGTGGCTACGAAACACATCTTCGTGACCGGAGGCGTTGCCTCGTCGCTCGGCAAGGGGCTCACGGCCTCTTCCCTCGGACATCTGCTGCGCGCGCGGGGGCTGCGCGTCACGATGCAGAAGCTCGACCCCTACATCAACGTCGACCCCGGCACGATGAACCCGTTCCAGCATGGTGAGGTCTTCGTGACCGAGGACGGGGCCGAGACGGACCTCGACATCGGCCACTACGAGCGCTTCCTCGACGTGAACCTCGTCGGGCGGGCCAACGTGACGACCGGCCAGGTCTACAGCAACGTGCTGGCGCGGGAGCGGCGCGGCGAGTACCTCGGTGACACGGTCCAGGTGATCCCGCACATCACCAACGAGATCAAGGACCGGATGCGTGAGCCGGCCACCCTCGGCAAGGACGCGCCGGACGTCATCATCACCGAGATCGGCGGCACCGTCGGCGACATCGAGTCGCTGCCGTTCCTCGAGGCCGCGCGTCAGGTGCGGCACGAGATCGGGCGCGACAACAGCTTCTTCCTGCACGTCTCGCTGGTGCCCTACCTCGCACCGAGCGGTGAGCTGAAGACCAAGCCCACCCAGCACTCGGTCGCCGCGCTGCGCCAGGTCGGCATCCAGCCCGACGGGCTGGTGCTGCGCGCCGACCGCGAGATCCCCGAGAGCATCAAGGGCAAGATCTCGCTGATGTGCGACGTGGACCGCGAGGGCGTGTGCGCGTGCGTGGACGCGCCGAGCATCTATGACATCCCGAAGGTCGTGCACGGCGAGCAGCTGGATGCGTTCGTCATCCGTCGCCTCGGGCTGAAGTTCCGCGATGTCAACTGGGCCGACTGGGACCGGCTGCTGCGCCGCGTGCACCAGCCCAAGCACGAGGTAGAGATCGCGCTGGTCGGCAAGTACATCGACCTGCCCGACGCCTACCTGTCGGTCACCGAGGCGCTGCGCGCCGGTGGCTTCGCCCAGGACGCGCGGGTGACGATCCGCTGGGTCGCGTCCGACGGCTGCGAGACGCCCGAGGGGGCGGAGGCGGCGCTCGCCGGCGTCGACGCCGTGCTCGTCCCGGGTGGTTTCGGCGTGCGCGGCATCGAGGGCAAGCTCGGCGCGCTGCGCTGGGCCCGTGAGAACCTCGTGCCCACCCTCGGCATCTGCCTCGGCCTGCAGTGCATGGTGATCGAGTTCGCGCGCGACGTCGCGGGCATCGAGGGCGCGTCGTCCAGCGAGTTCGACCCCGAGACGCCCGCCCCGGTCATCGCGACGATGGCCGAGCAGAAGGCGTTCGTCGAGGGCGCCGGCAACCTCGGCGGCACGATGCGACTCGGGGCCTACCCCGCCCGGCTGACCAAGGGATCGGTCGTCGCGCAGGCCTACGGCTCGACCAAGGCGAGCGAGCGCCACCGGCACCGCTACGAGGTCAACAACGGCTACCGCGACCAGCTCGAGGCTGCCGGCCTGGTCTTCTCCGGCACCTCGCCCGACGGCACGCTCGTCGAGTTCGTCGAGCTGCCGAAGGACGTGCACCCCTACTACGTCTCCACCCAGGCCCACCCCGAGTTCACGTCCCGCCCGCACCGGGCGCACCCGCTGTTCTCCGGGCTCGTGGGGGCGGCGCTGGAGCGTCGTGCTGGCGATGGGGCTGGTGATGGTGCTGGTGCTGGTGTGGCTGCTCGTGACGGCGCTGCCGAGCCCGTCGAGACGGCCTGAGCCATGGGCTTCCTCGGTGCGCCGGTCGTCGGCGTCGACGAGCTCGTGGACCGGATCGACCCCCGACCCGTGCTCGAGTCGCGCACGATCCACGAGGGCTACGTGTTCGACCTGGTGTCGGAGACCGCCGACCTCGGCGAGGCAGGAACGGTGCGCCGCGAGTTCCTGCGGCACCCGGGCGCCGTCGCGATCCTCGCGCTCGACGACGAGGAGCGGCTCGTGGTGGTCCAGCAATACCGCCACCCCGTCGGGGCGTTCGACTGGGAGATCCCGGCCGGTCTGCTGGACGTCGCCGGCGAGCCGCCGCAGCTGGCGGCCGCCCGCGAGCTGGGCGAGGAGGCCGACCTGCGCGCCGAGCAGTGGGACGTGCTCGTCGACTACTGGACCACCCCCGGTGGCAACGACGAGGCGATCCGTGTGTTCCTGGCCCGCGGGCTCAGCCCGGTGCCCGAGGCCGAGCGGCACGAGCGCGAGGACGAGGAGCTCGGCATGCCGACCGTGTGGGCGACCCTCGACAACGTCCAGGAGGCGGTGCTCAGCGGGCGGCTGCACAACCCCTCCACCTGCATCGGCGTCCTCGCGGCCTGCGCTGCGCGCGACCGTGGCTGGGCGACCCTGCGTCCGGCCGACGCGCCGTGGCCCGAGCACCCTCGGCGGCGGTGACCCGGTGGTGAGCAGCTGATGAGTGGGGGAGCGGCGTTCGGGCTGGCGCCGGCCGCGCGCTCGGGTGAGTGCCCGTGCGGCTCGGGGCGCCCGCTGTCGGTCTGCTGCCGGCCGATCCACCTGGGCCAGCGCGAGGCCGCCACGCCCGAGGAGCTGATGCGCTCGCGCTACACCGCGTTCGCCCTGGGCGACGCGGACTACCTGCTGCGGTCGTGGGACCCGCTCGCCGCGCCCGGCGACCTGCGTCTCGATCACGAGCGCGAGTGGGTCGGTCTGCGGGTGCTGCGGTCTGCTGGTGGTGCTGCAGGTCTTGCTGGTGCCGGCGGGTCCGCTGGTCGTGATGACGACACGGGTGTCGTTGAGTACCAAGCGGACTCGGTGGTCGCTGGTCGACGCCACCGACTGCACGAGATCGCGCGCTTCCGGCGCCACCATGGCCGGTGGGTCTACGTCGACGGCGACTTCCCGGACTGAGCCGGCCGCTGCTCGACTGGCTCGGGCGTCCCGCGACCGCCGTGCTAGGCGATGCCGAGCGCGGGACCCGGGGTGAAGCCGGGCAGCACGGTGGCCAGGTCGGCGTTGAGCAGCCGCCTGGTGAGGATCTCCGCGAGCACCTGACGGTAGTCCGTGGTGACGGGCACGTCACCGAGGACGAGGTTGCCGGGGGTGAGGCTCGGAACCGACCCGTAGACCTGGCCACCGTTGATGCCGCCGCCGGCGACGAACATGACGTTGCCGTGGCCGTGATCGACGCCGAGGTCGGCGTTGGTCTGCACGCGCCGCCCGAACTCGCTCATCGTCACGACGGTCGTGCGGGCCCACATCGGCCCGAGGTCCTGGGCGAAGGCCGCGATGGACGTCGACAGGTCGATGCTCTTGCGGGAGAACCAGTCCGTGGTGACGGCCGGCGAGCCGAGGCCCTTGTGCATGTCCCAGTCACCGAGGTCCACGCAGGCGACCTCCAGGCCCTTGCCGGCCTTTGCCAGCCTCGCGACGTCACGCAGGCCGTAGCCGAAAGTCGTGTCCGGGTAGACCGCCCCGTTGGCCGGGACGTACTTGTCACCGGGGACGGCCCGCACGTCCGCGAGGCCCGCGACGGCCTGCATCGTCTGGCGGCACTGCGCGGCCGCCCGGCCCCCGGCGTCGGCGAACATCTTCTCGACCATCGACACCATGATGTCCGTCGACTTGTCGCCGTTCCAGCCGTTGACCTTGAAGGTGTCGAGCGTCGAGGTCGCCAGCGTCTCGAAAGCTGTTGTGCTGAGCGAGAGTACGGCGCGGTTGCCGATCGTGATGGCGCGGAAGGTGCCCTGCGTCGACGCGCTGGACTGCAGGTGTCGACCGAGCCAGCCGGAGCGCATCGCTGCCGGGGCGGCCTGCTCCACCGTGTTCATGTCCTCGAAGTGCGACCGCTTCAGCGTGGTGCTCCCGGCGCCGTGCACGATCGCGAGCTGCTTTGCGTCCCAGAGGGGTTGGAAGGCGGCCAGGTTCTTGTTGAGGGCGAACGTGTCGTCGAGCGGGATCGAGGTCTCGGCGGTCACCGCGGTCTTGCCGCGTGCCGCCTGGTAGGCCGGGTCGTTGATCGGTGCGACCGCCGAGATGCCGTCCATGCCTCCGCGCAGGAAGACCACGACGAGCAGGTCGCGCTGGGTCGCCGTGGCGGCGGGGGAGCCGGCCGGTTGCGGTGCGGCGAATGCGTAGCGCGGCTGGGCCCCCGCCGCGAGCAGTGCGCCGAATCCGGCTGAGGCGCCTTGGATCACGTGGCGACGAGACAGTCGGCGTGGTCCGCCATCGACGTGCTCGCAGTCCGGCACCTCGGTGCGCGGGCGCTGGGGGGCGACCAGCCGGTCTACCTCATGGGCGTGGACGTAGCGGGGACCGTCGGGCGTCTCGACGCGCAGCCGGCTGTCGGCGTCCCGGTGGGTGTGCATGGGCGTGACGAGGTCCTCGTGCAGGAGCGCGTCGTGGTCGCGAAGGGTGGGGCGGGGTAGGGTCATCGGGATCACCGCATCCAGGCGTAGGGGGACATGGCCACGAGCCGGACCACGTGGGGGACGTACCAGCGGCGCGCGTCGGCCGAGACGACGTCGGTGTCGGTGGCGGGGCGGTCTCCGTGGGCCGCGAGGTAGGACGCGATGTGCGCGAGATGCGTTCGCGGCCAGGTGAATCCGGTCAGCGTGGTCGCGATCAGATCGGCCGCGGCCCAGACGTTCATCCCGGCCTTCACACCGAGGGCGTCGGCCCACACGACCTTGTCGAACGACTCGTCCCAGAACTCCATCTCTGACTCGGTGCCGTTGAGCCCGTTGAGCAGTGAGGCGGTCGAGAGCCACGCCGCCGCCACGTCCGGGAATCCGTTGACCGCCGGCCACATTCGCAACGGCTGACCCGCGTTGGCGATCATGTCGTGCAGCTGGCCGGGCCACCACGGGTTGACCCGGAAGTCGTAGGGCGGGTGGAAGGTCTTGGGGCGGGTCGCCGCGACGAGCATGCCCTGGTGCTCCAGCGGCCGCTTCCACTTCAGACCTGCAGAGGCCGCGAACTCGGCGTGGTTGAACAGCGCTCGCAGCACCGGCACGATCGCGGTGTCGTTCTGCTGGTAGACGTCGGCGAGGTGCGTCACCAGCGCGGCCGACGGCGTGTCGCTGACGAAGCGCACCGCGATCCGCCTGGCGATCCGCTCGGCCGTCTTGCGGTGACGCGCCAGGTAGTCCGAATAGGCTTTGAGCAGAGCGGCGTTCGTCTCTGCGGTCGACGTCTGGCTGTCGTACTTCGAGGGCGGGTTGGGGTGGCTGAACTCCATCACCCTGACCGGGCCGGTCTTGTGGGACCACCACGCGTTCGAGTAGTCGTAGGTGGTCCAGTCGATGCTGTGCCCGGTCAGGATGATCGAGCTGTTGACGACGTCGGTCTCGGTGTAGTTGCCGACGCCCACGGTGTAGAGCTCGAGCAGCTCGCGGCCGAGGTTCTCGTTGGGGCCGGACTTCCGGTTGAGGTCGTTGTTCAGATACATCAGCAGCGCCGGGTTGGTCAGCGCGGCGTGCAGCAGGTCGGTGAACCGGCCGAGCGCGTGCTTGCGCAGCACCCGGTGGTTGAAGTCGGCGACCCACATCTCGAGGTCGCCACCACGAGCGACGTAGATCTGGTCGCTCCAGAGCTCGACCATCGACTCCTGCAGCACGCGCTTGGTGTAGAGCGGCCGCACGGCGAGCATCTGCGCGAGGACCGGTGAGCAGCGCCACGGCTCCTGCCCGGTGGCCGCGACCTGCTGCGAGACGGTCATCGACATCCAGGGGAAGGACTTGGCCTCGATCGCGGCCCAGACGGGGTCCGGGACGGTCTCCGGTAGCAGCTGGGCCTCGAACCACGGCCCGATCCCCATCGCCTTGATCTCCGCGACCAGGGCGGTGTTGGGCATCTGGGCGAGGCGGCGTGCGACGTGCCACTCGGCCGACGTCGTCGGCGCGAGGCCCGGGGCCGTGGGGCACCGTGCGGCGAGCACCTGCCCGGCGGTGAGCCGGGTCGGGATGGTCGGTGCCTCGTGCGCGCTGGTGCTCGGGCTCGGCGTGGGCGTCGCCCGTCGCGCCGTGGGCGTCGGTGCTGGGGTGGTCGTGGCTGGTGGGGTGGTGGCCGGTGTGGGTGTCGACGTGGCCGCCGGGGTGGCGGGTGACGTGACCGCCGAGGTGGCGGGTGCAGCGGTCGGCGTGGCGGCCGGTGCGGCCGCGGCACCGGTCGACGCCGCGGGGGCCGGTGTGGGGTCTACACCGGGGAGGCCGAGCAGCACGCGGCGCGAGAGCATGGGGGAGAACAGGCTGGAGAGCATGGAGCAGCGTCCTGTCTGTGGGGGGGGCGACCAGCGGACGGGGGCTCCGATGGCTACAGAACGTAATGTCTGTTCACGGTAAGTAGTAATAGGTCGGCGGGGAAGGTAGCGGCGCAAGATTCCCCCGTCTGCATGAACGTTCAACCCGCGGGCGGTCTTGAGGCGCGGTCCTGATGGGCGGTCGTGACGGGCGGCTACGGTCCAGCGGTCGGCTTCCGGCTCACGCGGGTCGGCTGGCCCGGTCTCGCTTCGTGCCTGTGCGTCTGCTTGCTCGTGCGCGAGGGCCTGCGCAGAGGCGGTGGGCGCGACACCACGCAGCCGCGGGGACTGCGCGATCGGCGCGGTCGGCGCAGTCGGCGCAGTCGGCGCTTCGATGTCGTGCGCGTCCCGAGCGGCCACCGGTCTATCGCCACATCGTCGGGACCGGCCTGCTCGAGCGTCACGAGTAGCTCGGGGAGTGGCGGCTTCCTTGGGGCTCGCCATGGGCAGCCTCCTCGCGGGCAGGGGGGTGGGTCAGACCCTCCTGGCACACTGCAGCTCAGAAGGTGGCAACGACGCCGCCGCAGAGCTCGGAGGTCACTGAAATGACTGTCTGGCAACATCATTCGAGCCGTCGTCGAGGATTCACCACGGCGGTCATGCCGGGCCACGGTCGGCTGTGGGAGGAGGTCACGGAGCTCGTGGCCGCGTCCGCTGCTGGTGTGCAGGCCGTGAGCCACGCGCCGGGTTGACCCCCTCGCTCAGCCACTGCGCTGATGTGCTGCACCGACGTGCTGCCACAGAGGTGGCCCGGTAGAGACGCGATGCTGCAGATGCGCTGTGGCACAAACCGATCCGTTCGCCGGTAGCGATCACCACCGGCGGACAGGGCTGATGACTTGCCCTCCCAGGCATGCTGCGGAAGCGCCGAAAAGATGTTCGATTAGTGTTCGAATCCCTTTGCAAGGGAATGTGATTCACCCAAATGATCGATAGCCGCGATAGCGCCCGAAACGGTAGGATCTGGACATGGGACGACTCGAGGTGACCGACGCAGCGACCACGGTCGCGGCCGTCATCGAAGCCGTCTGCGTGCTGCGTGAGGGGCTGGACTTCCTCGGCGACGACGAGCTCGCCGCGCTGACCTGTGACCTCGCCGTCGCTGCCACCACCGCGGGTGGTGCGCTGATCGCGTGTGCCCAGCAGGCGGTGACCCGGGGACTGCCCGCAGCGTCCGGGTCCGGTGGGTTGACCAGCTGGCTGGTCGAGACCACGAACCCCGACCCCACCCCGCAGGTCGACCACGTCGACTCCACCACGGGTGCGCGCACCGGCGCGGCCTGCGTCGGCGACCGCGACTGGGGCGCCTGGCCCGCCCTCCCCGACACCAACCACCCCGACCCGAACGCCGCCGACACGAACAACCCCGAGGCCGGCCACCGCAACACCAGGACCGGCACCGGGGACGACGGTGACGCCGATGGCAACGGTGGCACCGACGGCAGCCCGGGCGACGGCAGCGGCGGGTCTGAGGGTCCGGAGGGTCCGGATGCGTGGTGGGGGCGGCTCGGTGACCGGCCGGTGGGGTTGACGATCCCGGACGCGGCCGCGGTAGCCAAACTGGTGCTGCGCTGCCCCGCCATCCCGCTGAAACCGTTGGTGCACGACGCGATCGTCGGGGCGATCACCGTCAAGGACGCCCTGACCTGCCGGGACGTGTTCTACCGCGTCGACGGCGCCCTACCCGTGCACGAGCACGACGCTGTCGTGACCGGGCTGCGGCACCTGGCCCGCGGCAGACTGTCCAAACCCGTGCTCAAAGCGTTCGAGCAAGCCATGCTGCTACGCGCCGGCAGCCCCGGACCCGACCTGGAAGACCGCCAGCACACCACCCGCCGCGCCTTGACCAAGGCCCACCAGCGCGCCGACGGCATGTGGGAGTCCACCCTGCTGCTCGACCCCGAGAGCCACGCCACCCTCGAAGCCGCCATCGACGCCCTGTCCGCCCCCGCACCCGCACCCGGGGACAGTGGCCAGCGTGACGAGCGCACCCCCGCCCAACGCCGCGCCGACGCCCTGGTCACCCTGGTCACGCTGGCCCGCCTCGCCGCCGACGCCGACACCCGCGGCCCGATGGGCGCCAGCTGCCGGGTCGTGGTCACCATCGACTGGGACACCCTCAAGACCGCCCTCGGTGGCCACGGCCAAGCCCACGACGGCACCATCCTCACCCCCGGACAAGCCCGCCGGATGGCCTGCGACGCCGAGCTGCTCCCCACCGTCCTCGGCGGGCAGTCCGTGCCCCTGGACGTCGGCCGCAAACGCCTCGCCACCGCCGTTCAACGCGCCGCGCTGGCCATGCGCGACAAAGGCTGCTCCTTCCCACGGTGCACCGCCCCACCGGGCTGGACGCGGGCCCACCACGTCACCCACTGGGCCAACGGCGGCCCCACCAGCCTGGACAACCTCGCCCTGCTCTGCGACCACCACCACCGCCTGGTCCACCAACGCGGCATCACCGCCACCATCACCCCCGACCACGTCACCTGGCACACCACCCGCACCCTGACCGGCTGGCAACCCACCACACCCCCCACCACCACGACGGCGACAGCCGCCTGACCCTGGCCCCGACCCTGGCCCCGACCCGCCCCCGCCGACCCCGCCGCGACCCGCCTGACCCAGCCCCGGACCCGGCCTGACAGGAGAACCGAGCTCGGCGAGGACGCCAGGGCAGAGGAACGCCGAGGAATGCGGTGGCGCACGTTCCGTAGACTGCCCTAGGACGGGTCGGACGACTCCGTCCGGCCTCCAGCCAGACCATGACCACGGCAGCCCCCGTCTCGGGTTCGCCAGAACAAAGGAATCCTTGTGCTCCGTACCCACGAAGCAGGCACGCTGCGTGCCGCCCACACCGGTCAGACCGTCACCCTCACGGGCTGGGTGGCCCGGCGCCGCGATCACGGTGGGGTGGCCTTCTTGGACCTGCGGGACGCGAGTGGCGTCGCCCAGGTCGTCGTCCGCGACGAGGTGCTCGACGAGGGCGGGGCGCACGACCTGCGCAACGAGTTCGTGGTCAAGGTCGTCGGCGAGGTGCGCGAGCGCCCGGAGGGCAACGCCAACCCCGACCTGCCCACCGGCGAGATCGAGGTCGTCGCCTCCACCATCGAGGTGCTCAACCCCAGCGCGCCGCTGCCGTTCCAGATCGACGAGCGCGTCACGGTCGGCGAGGAGGCGCGCCTGAAGTACCGCTACCTCGACCTGCGCCGTCCCGGTCACTCGGCCGGTCAGGCGATCCGGCTGCGCTCCAAGGTCAACCAGGCCGCGCGCCGCGTCCTCGGCGACCGCGACTTCGTGGAGATCGAGACGCCCACCCTCACTCGGTCCACGCCGGAGGGCGCGCGCGACTTCCTCGTGCCCGCGCGTCTGGCCCCCGGCAGCTGGTACGCCCTGCCGCAGAGCCCGCAGCTGTTCAAGCAGCTGTTGATGGTCTCGGGCATGGAGCGCTACTACCAGATCGCCCGTTGCTACCGCGACGAGGACTTCCGCGCCGACCGGCAGCCGGAGTTCACCCAGCTCGACATCGAGATGTCCTTCGTCGAGGAGGACGACATCCTGGAGCTCGGTGAGGCGCTCGTCAGTGAGATCTGGCGGCTCATCGGGGTCGAGCTGACCACCCCGTTCCTGCGGATGACCTACACCGAGGCGATGGCGCGCTACGGTTCCGACAAGCCCGACCTGCGCTTCGGCCAGGAGCTCGTCGACTGCACGGAGTTCTTCTCGGACACCACGTTCCGCGTCTTCCAGCAGGAGTACGTCGGTGCCGTCGTCATGCCCGGTGGCGCGTCCCAGCCGCGCAAGCAGCTCGACGCCTGGCAGGAGTGGGCCAAGCAGCGCGGCGCCAAGGGCCTCGCCTACGTGCTCGTCGGTGACGACGGCACCCTCGGCGGTCCGGTCGCCAAGAACCTCACCGACACCGAGCGGGCCGGCCTCGCCGAGCACGTGGGTGCCAAGCCGGGCGACTGCATCTTCTTCGGTGCCGGCGCGGCCAAGTCGACCCGTCAGCTGCTCGGCGCGGCCCGGCTCGAGATCGGCCGCCGCTGCGGTCTGATCGACGAGTCGGCCTGGTCCTTCCTCTGGGTCGTCGACGCGCCGCTGTTCGAGCCGACCAGCGAGGCCGTGGCTGCCGGTGACGTCGCCGTGGGCGCCGGCGCCTGGACGGCCGTGCACCACGCGTTCACCTCGCCGAAGGCCGAGTTCCTCGACACCTTCGACACCGACCCCGGAGCGGCCCTCGCCTACGCCTACGACATGGTCTGCAACGGCAACGAGATCGGCGGCGGGTCCATCCGTATCCACCGTCGCGACGTGCAGGAGCGGGTCTTCAAGGTCATGGGCCTCGGCGAGGAGGAGGCGCAGGAGAAGTTCGGCTTCCTGCTGGACGCCTTCGCCTTCGGCGCTCCGCCGCACGGCGGCATCGCCTTCGGGTGGGACCGGATCGTCATGCTGCTCGGCGGCTACGACTCCATCCGCGACGTCATCGCCTTCCCCAAGTCCGGTGGGGGCTACGACCCGCTCACCGAGGCGCCCGCGCCGATCACCCCCGAGCAGCGCAAGGAGGCCGGGGTCGACGCCAAGCCCGCGACGGCAGCGGCGAGCCCCGAGGCCAAGGCGGTCAAGCCCGAGGCGGAGGAAGAGGCGAAGGCGAAGACCGACGGCCAGGGCGGCGAGGGGTCTACGGGAAACGTCGCGTCGCAGGCAGAGGCCGACGGCGAGGTCGAGACGCTCGGCGCGGACTCCGCGGACGCCGAGTTCACCGGCACCAAGGGCGGTGCGCAGCCGCCGTCGCGCACGCCTGCGTCGGTGCCCGGCGCGATGCCGACGCTGTGACGACGGGCGCTGCCCCGGCCGACCGCACGTCCGACGGGCAGCCCGAGCGCCCCGTCGCCGTCCTCTGGGACGCCGACGGGGTGCTGCAGCGACCGCACGGCGACTGGGCCGCGCACCTGCGCGGGATCGGCCGCAGCGGCTTCCTCGAGGCGATCATCGCCGCCGAGCGGCCGACGCTGCGCGGGGACGGAGACTTCCGCGAGGTCCTCGCGCAGGTGCTCGCGGATCGCGGCCGACCGGCGTCGGACGTGCCGCGGGCGCTGCTCGCCTGGGAACGCATCGACGTAGACCCTGCCGCGCTCGAGGTCGTCGCTGCGGTCCGCGCCAACGGCGTCGCCTGCCACCTCGCGACCAACCAGATGAACCACCGGCGCGACGTGATGCGGGGCCTCGGCTACGACGAGCTGTTCGACGAGCTCTACTTCTCCTGCGAGCTGGGCGAGGCCAAGCCGGACCCGGCCTACTTCGAGCTGATCCTGGACCGGCTCGGCCTTACCCCTGACCAGGTGGCGTTCGTCGACGACAACGCCCCCAACGTCGAGACGGCGCGGGCGCTCGGCATCCGCAGCATCCACCACGACCCGACCTCGGGTGCGCGGACGCTGCGCGCCGAGATGCGCGACCTCGGGGTGCTCCCGCCGCTGCCGTAGCCAGCCGGCCGCGAACCGGTCAGGCGTCGTGGATGCCGTAGCGCGTGTGCAGGCGCCGCATCCAGCCGGGCGCCCACCAGTTCCACCCGCCGAGCAGCGTCATGGTGGCGGGGACGAGGAGCATGCGCACGATGGTGGCGTCCAGCAGGATCGAGATGGCCAGCCCGGTGCCGACCTGCTTGATGATCATCACCTCGGCGGCGGCGAAACCGGCGAGCACGATGAGGATGAGCAGGGCGGCCGAGGTGATGATCTTGCCGGAGCGCTGGACTCCCTTGACGACGGCCTCCGCGTCGCTCGCGCCGTGCTCGTGCAGCTCGACGATCCGCGACAGCAGGAACACCTCGTAGTCCATGGCGAGCCCGAAGCCGAAGGCCAGCATGATCACTGGCACGAGCGTCTCGACCCCGCCGGTCGAGGTGAACGCCAGCGGCCCTTCGAGGGCGGTGCCCTCGAAGATGAGGGTGAGCGCGCCGAGGCTCGCGGCGAGCGAGAGGGCGTTGAAGACCAGCGCCTTCAAGGGCAGCGCCAGCGAGCCGGTCATCAGGAACAGCAGCACGATGGTGGCCAGCGCGACGACTCCGATCACGAGGGGCGCTCGCTCGCGGATCCCGGCGTCGTAGTCGAGGACCTTGGCCGCGGACCCGGTCACCCACGTGTCGAAGCTGGGCCGGTGCGCGCGCACCGCCGTGACCAGGTCGGCGCCGACGTCGTTGGTCGGTGTCGCGGTGTCGGCGCGGATCCCGACCGCGACGTAACCGCTCCCGATGTCTCGCGCAGGGTCTACCGAGGTCACGGCCGGGAGCGTCGGACGGATCCGATCGATCCACACCGTGGCCTGCTGCGGGGTGGCGCGCGCGACGACGGTGACGGCCGGCTCGCGCAGCGCGGGGAAGTCGCGCTGGATCTGCTCGTAGACGACCCGCTGCTCCGTGCCGGCCGGCAGCAGCGCCTCGGCCGAGGAGACCTGACGCATGCCGAGCAGAGGAGCAGCGAGGGCGAGCAGGCCGGCGATGACACCGACGACCACCAGGCGGTGGTGCCGCTGGACGAAGCGAGCCAGCCGGGCGAAGAAGCCCTCGTCGGTCGAGTCGTGCACCGCGCGCCGCACGATCCGCCGACCGGCCACGGCGCACAGGGCGGGGACGAGCGTGATGGCGACCAGGAGGGCTACCAGGACGACGGAGAGGCCCGCGACGCCCACCGCGCGGATCGTCGGGGACGGGAAGAGGACCATCCCCGCGATCGAGATGGCGACGGTGAGCGCGCTGAAGACGATGGTGCGGCCGGCGGTGGCCACGGTGGTGACCGTGGCGCGTCGGATCTGCTCGCGGGTCAGCTCGTGGCGCGCGGCCGTCGGCGCGAGGCCACCGACCTCCTCGCGGAACCGGCTCACCATGAGCAGCCCGTAGTCGATGCACAGTCCCAGACCGAGCAGGGTGACGATGTTGACGACCGCGGCCTCGAGATCCATGACGCCGGCGAAACCGAGCAGGGCCGCGAGCCCGCCGCCGATCGCGGCGATCGCCCCGACGATGGGGATGCCCGCAGCGATGAAGCCACCAAAGATGACCACCATCACCGCGAGACTGAGCGGCAGGGCGATGCCCTCGCCGCGGCGCAGGTCGGACTCGACCTGGTGGGTGACGGCGTGGGTGAGCGGGATCTGACCGCCCTCGTGGACGCTGGCTCCCGTGATCGGCGCGAACCCGGTGCGCACGGTGGCGGCGGCAGCGTCCACGACGGCGAGCCGGCGTGCGCCGCTGAGGTCACCCGTCACGCGCACCACGTAGGCGAGCGAGTCGGGCGGCGCGGTGAGTGCGATGACGCCGGCGACGCCGGGGCTCGCGGTCAGGCGGTTGCGCACGGTGGCTGCTGTCGTCTGGACGGCCGGGTCGGTGACGGGCACGTGGTCGACGCGAACGACGGCGCTCTCGCCGGCTCCGGGAGCGTCGGCGAGCAGCTCTGAGCCCGTGTGCGACTCCCCGTAGACATAGGCCTCACCGGTGGTGAGTCTGCTGAACAACGAGTCGTTCCCGAGCAGTCCGAGCGCCGCGCCGAAGCAGAGGACGACCAGCACGACCCAGCCGGCGAGGGTCGCGCGGGCGTGGCGCGCGACGACGCCGCCCAGTCGCTCCATCCCGGTCGCTCGCCCCACGACTCCCAGCCTGCCACTCGGGCGGTGGCCACGGTGAGTAACTAGCCAAATACGCTGTCAGAGGCGTCTGCCAGACTGGTCGGGTGGATGAGCCAGACCTGTTCAATGGGGCCGGCGGCGGTGCTCGCGGGGCAGCCGCCGGGGCTGGGAGCGCCGCGGCTGGGGGCGCTGCGGCGCCGCTGGCGGTGCGCATGCGCCCCCGCGCGCTGGAGGAGGTGCGCGGGCAGCGGGCGGCGCTGCGGCCCGGGTCACCGCTGCGCCGGTTGATCGAGGGTCACGGCGGCGCGGTCGGCCCGCTCTCGGCGATCCTCTGGGGTCCGCCGGGCACGGGCAAGACCACCCTCGCGCACCTGGTCGCGACGGCGGCGGGTCGACGATTCGTCGAGCTGTCGGCGATCACGGCGGGCGTGAAGGACGTGCGGGCGGTGATCGAGTCCGCGACGCGAGAGCGGGACCTCTACGGCCGCACGACGGTGCTCTTCCTCGACGAGATCCACCGCTTCACCAAGGCCCAACAGGACGCGCTGCTGCCCGCGGTCGAGAACCGCGTCGTCGTCCTGGTCGCGGCCACGACCGAGAACCCGTCGTTCTCCGTCATCGCGCCGCTGCTCTCGCGCTCGGTCCTGGTCACCCTCGAGTCGCTGGGCGACGACGAGATCGGTGAGGTGCTCGACGAGGCACTGGTCGCCGAGCGCGGTCTCGGCGGCACGTTCACCCTCGAGCCCGAGGCCCGCGAGCACCTCGTGCGGCTCTCGGGAGGCGACGCGCGCCGGGCCCTCACGGCGCTGGAAGGCGCTGCCGGAGTAGCCCTCTCGGCGGCTCCCGGTGGTGTCACCGCGACGGCCGAGGAGCCGCTGGTCGTCACTCTCGCGCACACCGAGCAGGCGATGGAGCACGCGGCGGTGCGCTACGACCGGGCGGGGGACCAGCACTACGACGTGGCGAGCGCGCTCATCAAGTCGATGCGCGGGTCGGACGTCAACGCGGCGCTGCACTACCTCGCCCGGATGCTGGAGGCGGGGGAGGACCCGCGCTTCATCGCCCGTCGCATCGTCATCGCGGCGTCCGAGGACGTGGGGATGGGCGACCCCACCGCGCTGCAGACGGCCGTCGCGGCCATGCACGCGGTGGCTCAGATCGGCATGCCCGAGGCGCGAATCATCTTGGCCCAGGCGGTGGTTCACAACTCGCTCGCCCCGAAGTCCAACGCCGCCTACGTCGGCATCAACGAGGCGATCGCCGACGTGCGCTCCGGTCGCGGCGGAGCCGTGCCGGCCCACCTGCGCGGCTCGAGCTATGCCGGGGCCGAGCGGCTCGGCCACGGCAAGGGATACCGCTACGCCCACGACGGTCCCGACGGTGTGGTGGCGCAGCAGTACCTCCCCGACGACCTGCACGGCAAGGCTGACTACTACCGCCCGACCGGGCGGGGCTTCGAGGAGCGGCTGGCGTCGCGCTGGGCGTGGCTGCGCGACCGGCTGCGCGCCGATCCGCGGTAGTGCCGCACGGTGCCGTTGCGGGTGAGCGAGGGCCTCGTCTCAGCGCGGCTCGACAGGCTCCGCCTCAGCGCGGCTCGACGGCCGTCCACGCGGTGCGCACGGCGTGCACGGCGTCGTCCTGGGTGAGGCCGAGGCGCATCATCGCGGTCGCGTAGGACCGTGCCGCGGCGGACGCCTCAGCCCGAGTCTCGCTGGGACGCAACGCAGCTCGCTCCTCCACCACGGTCCCGGTGCGGACCCGGCTGCGCACCAGCCCCGACTGCTCCAGCTCCTTGTAGACCCGCCCGACCGTCCCCGGGGCGAGCCCCAGGTCAGCGGCGAGCTGGCGGATCGGTGGCAGCCGGTGCCCGGCCGGGAGGGTGCCGGCCTCGATCATCTCGGCGAGCTGACCGCGCAGCTGCTCGAAGACGGGGACGGGTGACGCCTCGTCGACGTCGAGGATCACGACCGGCTCCCGTGGGTGCCCTCGGGGCGCGCGTCCTGGCATTTGGCGTCGGCCGTCGTCGTGTCGAGACGGGAGTCGGCAAGGGGGTCGCCCTGCCGGCCGGGCTCGCGCGTCGACGGGGAGAACGTCGCGATCCACCAGCCCACCACCATGGCGACCACCGTGATCACGAGATCCGTTGTGGGAGAGATCAGCTCGGCGATGTCGAGGTAGGCGGTCAGCGGGTAGGCCGCGGCAGCCACGGCGCAACCGGCGATCACGGTCAGCGACTGGCAGCGCACGGCGTCGTCCGCGTCGCGCAGGTCGCGGTCCGCGTAGCCGGCCGGACGGTCTACGACCTTGCGGATGGTGGCGCCCAGCACGGCCAGGCCGAGGGCGGTGACGACGGTCCACGAGGTCCACCGGACCATAGCGTCCTGGCGCAGCGCGGCAGCGAGGGACCAGACGGCCGCGACGACGACGGCGACGAGTACGCCGACCGCCAGGGCTCGAGCCAGCAGACCGACGTAGGTGCCGAGTCCCCGCGAGGTGAGGGTCGAGCTACGCCGGGCTTGTTGTGGGAGAACCGATCTCACGGCATCGGCGATGCGCCACTCCGCGACCAAGGCCCCGGCGAACCAACCGAGGAACATCGCCGTGATGCTGAGCGTCAGAGCCCCTTGGCTCAGCCCGTAGCCGATCCCCGCGATCACCCCCGCGGCGAGCCCCGCACGGCGCCACCGACGGACGACGGCGAGGCTGGCGGCGACGAGTGGGATCCCGTTGGTGGTGGGGATCCAGTGCTGACGGCGGGCGAAGCGCTCCAGCTGTGGGTGCCGGAGCTGGCCGGCGCCGGCGAGGGTGACGAGCAGGGCGCTCCCGACGACCAGAGCGGCGATGGCGATGAGGATGACTGCACCGAACATGTCGTCAGGATGGACCCTCTCGACCTCTTGTGTCAATGTGTCAGTGCAATGATATATTGCTGTCATGAGCTACCTCATCGACGAGCAGCAGTGGACCCAGGCCGAGGCCGTGGTGACCGAGGTCGATCAGCACGAGCGCCGCCGTGCGCGAACGTTTCTCGTGACGGTGACCGCCACCGTCGCGGCCCTGGTCGCAGCCTCTCTGCTGGGTGTCTTCGCGCCGCGGGTGTGGACCTCCGGAGGGGGCGGTGACGACATCGTCCGCGCCGAGCGGGACGTCGTGCGGCTGGACGCTCAGCTGGACAACCGCGGCGTCTTCCCGATCCGGGTCGTGGGTGCCTCGTCGCCGATGGCGGGCGTCGGTCGGGGGACGGTGGTGTCGAGCGCGCCGATCGGTGCGTTCGGTCACGGCAGCGTGACCCTCAACTACCCGATCGACTGCTCGGCCGTCCCCGCCTCGGTGCGCCAGCGCACGGGCGGTGTCGGCGGTGTCGGCATGGTCGCCGACGCCGAGGGGCGGACCCTGCCGGTGCGCGTCGAGGTCGACCGCCTCGGCCTGCGCACCACCCACGACGTCAGCCTCGACCTGCCGCTCATCGCCGACCTGGTCGCCGCTCGCTGCGCCACCGGCACCGGCACCGGCGCCGCGTCCGGCTCGTAGCCGCGGCGCCGGCGGACAGTGCCCCGGCGGTCGGGGCACTGACAGGCATGCCGACCAGGGGGTCTACCTGCGGGTGGTGGCGAGGGACGCCATGGTCGTGCCGCCGCGACCGTCCCAGCCGACCAGCGCGGTGGCGCGGCCGGTGAGCGCACGGGTGAGCGGGATGGCGATGGCACGCTTGCCGGAGCGCGGGAGGGCGACCGTGCCGGAGCCGGCGACGCCCGTGTCGTCCTGGACGAACACGTGCGCCGTGCCACCGGCGGCGGCGCGCACCCACACCGTGGCCGTGGCGTCGCGGACGTCGACCCGCTCGACCCAGGCACCGTCACGACGGGTCGAGGACGGACCGCCGGCGAGCGTGACCTTGTTGTCGACCGCCTGCGCGAGCGACTGCGGCGAGTCCAGCGAGGAAAGCGCCGTCAGCGGCATGATCGGCGCGGTCGGCGTGGTGGAGCGACCGGCGGGCGGCTGGTAGCCCTCGAGCATCGCCTGGCCCCAGCGGTAGGGGTCACCCTGCACGCCGCCCCAGACCGACCAGCCGATGCGGGTCTGCCCGGTCTTGTCCTGGGTGTCGGAGTCGTAGGGCAGGATGTTCAGCCCCATCCTGGCGGGGTCGATGGCCGAGGGGAGCTCGGACATCGGGATGGCTACCTCGGCGGTGTAGCCGGCGTAGGGCGTCGCCGTCGTGACCGCGAACTTCATGCCGGGTGCGGTCTCGGCGGCCGGACCCTGGTGGTTGTCGGCGTCGCGCAGCGCGCACGCCGGACCCTCGGCGGTGACCGGGATGATGGCCGCCTTGAACGTCGTCGAGGTGTTCTCCGAGGTCCCGCGCGGGTCGATGGCGATCTCGAGGGAGTCGGTGCGCCAGTGCCGCTTGCAGTCGTTGGTCGCGAGCCTGGTGCCCAGGGTGTCGTCGACCACCTTCGCCGGGATGTAGAGCGTGTCGCCGGACCAGGTGGCCCAGGCGGTCCCGGAGCAGTCGGCCGCGGACGTGCAGGCGGCGCCCTCCCACACCCGGGAGAGGTCCATCGCAGCGCCGGTGTACTCACCCGGAGACACGACGCCGTCGACCTTGGGCGCGGTGGTGGCCTTCGGGATCGTGGTGCTCGGCACCAGCTCGAGCGCCTGGTTGGTGGTGCTCGAGCCGGCCGCGCTCGTCGTGGTGAGCGTGTAGGCGTAGTCGCCGCCCGGGGCTCCCGTCTTGAGCGAGGTGTCGGTGTTGGTCACGGTGAACATCACCGTCCCGGTGCCGTGCGCCGGGATCGGCCCGTAGCTCACGCCGGTCGCCTTCGCGGTGAAGCCGGCCGGCGGCTTGATCGTCACGGTGCCCGACTGCGGGGCGTCGGTGGCGTTGGTGACGGTGACAGGGATGGTGCGGGTGCCGCCGCTGGCCATGGTGAGCACCGGGGCGACGATGCCGCTCAGCTGCGGCAGGTTCTGCGCCTTGGTCCAGCTCTCGAACTGCGCCACCTGGGGCAGCAGCTGCTGCTGGGCGGACACCGGCCTGGTGACCGTGAGCGTGCGCGCCGCGTAACCCCGACCCTGCCGGCTGGTGAGGTCCGCCGACACCCGCACGTGGCTGCCGCCGGCGGCGGACGCGGGCGCCGTGACGGTGAAGGTGAGGGTCCGGGTCTGACCGGAGCCGACTCCGTGCACCCGCTGCGGTGCGCTGACGGTCCAGCCGGCGGGCGCGGTGAGGGCCACCCGCACGTCGGAGAGCCCGCCGCGCGCGGGTCCGGTGACCGCGACCGAGACGGTCGAGGCGGCACCGGGTAGGACGGTGCCGGTGGGGCTGCTCACGCGCAGGCCGGTGCCGAGCGGCACGGTGCCGGCGGGCCGGGTGAGCGCCCCGGCGAGGGCGCCGTCGGACGCGGTCGCCGCATCCGTCCCCGGTGCGGGGTAGGGCACGCGGGAGTCGACCTGCGTGAGGTAGTCGCAGCCCAGCTGGGCCGGGTCGGCGGGCACGTCCGGGAAGCCGCCCCAGCCCTGGCTGACGTACTGACGCTGGGCGGCGCGCTCCACGGCCGCCCAGGTGCGTCCGTCGGGTGCGGTCGTGCCGCCGTAGACCCCGTAGATATCCTGGCTGGGGTCGGCAGGCACGGCGTCCTTGGCGCAGGTCGGGCCCAGCGCCGTCGTCCCGGCGAAGGTGCGCAGCAGCAGGCGCGACGGGCTGAACGCCTTGAGCCCCTCGCGGGTGATCTGCTCGGGGAAGCGCGTCGGGTCCCCGGCCGCGGCATAGGCCTCGATCGCGAGCCGTGCCGCCTCCTGGTGGTTGCCGTGCTGGCCGGGGGAGGGCGCGGGGTTCATCGTCATGATGACCTCGGGCCGGGTCTGGCGGATGATCCGGACCGTGCGGGCGAGGGTGTCCTCGTGGTCCCAGACCTGGGCGGTGAGCGGTTCGGAGACCGTGTAGTAGAAGTCGACCTTGTCGAGGTTGAAGACGTCGGTGATGCCGGCCATGCCGACGGCCCTGCGCTCCTCGGCCTCGCGCAGCAGCCCGAGCGCCGGGCCTTCCTGCGGTCCGGCCGCGTTGCCACCGCCCTCGCCGCGGGTCACCGTGATCACGCCGGTGCGCACGCCGTAACGCTGCTTCCACTCGCCGAGCGTCGACAAGGTGCCGGCCTCGTCGTCGGGGTGCGCGCCGACGAACAGCACGCCGAGGTCTACGGGGGTCCCGAGCGAGGTCTGCGCCCGCCCGGGTCCACGGTGGTCGACCGCGGCCCCAGCGGCCCCAGCGACCCCAACAGCCCCAGCAGCCGCAGCGCCACCGGGTGCCCCGGGAGCGGAGTCGGCGTGGGCGGCAGCGACGCCGGCCCAGGGCAGCAGGGCGAGGGTGGAGGCCAGGCACAGGGCTCGGGCGGTCGGACGAAGCGTCGGGCGAGAGGTCCGGCGGGGGGCACCAGCGGTGTACGACATTGTCACTCCTTGGTGGCGGGGGGAGGTGGGCTACTCGCGGACGGCGCCCTCGAGCATCCCGGCGATGAAGTGCCGTTGCAGGAACAGATAGGCGATCACGACGGGCAGCGCGACGAGGAAGGCGCCGGCGGCGAGGAGCGTGAAGCCCTGGGTGTACTGACCCTGGAAGAAGGCCAGGCCGAGGGGTGCGGTGCGCAGACCCTCGGAGGTGACCATGACCAGGGGGATCAGGAACTCGTTCCACGTCCACATGAAGACGAGGACGACGAGCGTGGTGATCGCCGGGCGTGCGAGGGGCACCAGCACGCGCCAGAGGATCTGCCAGCTGGACGCGCCGTCGAGTCGCGCGGCCTCGACGACCGAGCGGCTGGAGGTGCGGAAGTAGGTGCGCAGCCAGAAGGTGCCGAAGGCGACGGACTGGGCGATCTGCGGCAGCGCGATGGCCCAGATGGTGTCGGTGAGACCGATGGCGCGCAGGTCGTAGTAGAGCGGCACGACGATCGCCTCGGCGGGCATCATGATGCCGAGAAGGAACAGGTAGAACACGATGGAAGACCCGCGAAAACGCATGGTGCCCAACGCATATCCGGTCATGATCGACAGCACGGTGGCCACCACGACGACGAGGCTGGACACCAGCAGGCTGGTGCGCATGTAGGTCGCGAAGTGCCCGACGTCCCAGGCCTGGGCGAAGTTCGCGAGGCCGCCCGGTGCACCCGCGTCGGTGCCGAGCGCGGACACGAAGATCGTGAGCAGGGGGTAGAGCGCGACCAGCGCGAAGGCGATCAGGATGACGTAGTTGGCGAGCTGCTCACCGCGAGAGATGCGCACGGTCTACCCCCTGTCGCCGATGCGGGTGATGCCATAGGTGATGGCGAAGATGAGGACCGTGAGCGTGACGCCGATGGCGGCCGCGAGGCCGACCTGACCGAGCTCGAAGGCGCGGTGGTAGACCTCGTAGCTCGGGACCGAGGTCTGGTTGCCGGGCCCGCCCTTGGTCGTGACGTAGACCAGGTCGAAGGTCTTGAGCGCGGCGATGACGGTGAGCGTGAGGGCTACCGAGATCTCGCCGCGGACGGCGGGGTGGGTGACCGAGAAGAACTCGCGCAGCGGACCGGCGCCGTCGAGCCGGGCCGCCTCGTAGAGCTCGCCGGAGATCCGACCCATGCCGGCGAGCAGCAGCACGGTGACCAGACCGATCTCGAACCAGGTGCCGATGAGCCCGACCGCGGGCAGCGCGAACGTGTAGTCCCCGAGCCAGGCGCGGCCCAGGCTGCCCAGCCCGATCGCGTCGAGCAGCGCGTTCAGCGACCCGTCGGGGGCGTAGATCCGCCGCCACGCCACGGCGACCACGACCATCGCGACCACCTGCGGCAGGAAGATGACGGTGCGGAAGAAGGACAGCCCGCGCACCCGTGCCCGGTTGAGGATCGCCGCCAGCGCGAGCCCGATGACGAGCGGGAGCACACCGAAGAAGAACATCAGCACGAGCGCGTGACCGAACGCCTCGCGCAGCCCCACGTCCTGCACGACCTGGGCGTAGTTGCCGAGCCCCACCCAGGTGCCGAGGGTCAGCCCGTCCCAGTCGTAGAGCGAGATCTGGATGGCCCGCCCGAACGGGTAGAGCAGGAACGCGGCGTAGACCACGAAGCCGGGCAGCAGGTAGAGCCAGGCGACCGCCCGCGGCTCACCGGGCGGCCCGGTCTGGCGCACCCGGGGTGCGCTGTCGCGCGACACGTCGGCTCAGCCCTTGGCGGTGAAGGCCGAGTAGTCCTTCTCCAGCGTGTCGAGCGTCTGGTCGGGGGTGGCCTTCTTGGCGAGCAGGTCCTGCAGCGCGGCGCCGATCGTGTCGCTCATCGTCGGCGTCGCCCAGTCGAGGTAGGGCAGCAGCCCGTTGCTCGTCGTCGTGGTGTCGAACGCGGTGAAGACGGCCTGGCCGAGGGCGTTCGGCGCCTTCTGCTCCTTGGTGTCGACGACGGGGAGGTTCTCGGTCTCGGCGATGACCTTCATGGCCTCGGGAGTCGTGATGAAATTGATGAAAGCCGCTGCGGCGTCAGGGTTCTTGGCCTTGCTGGTGATCGAGAACGGCTGTCCCGAGGCGCCAGTCGTGTAGCTCGTGCCGCCGGCCTGCGCGGGCGGCGGCACGACGAACGTGACGTCGTTGCCCATCGCCTTGGAGATGTCCGCCTGCAGCCAGGTGCCACCGATCAGGTAGAGCCCCTGGCCCTTGGTGAACGCCTGCCAGGCCGGGTCGTAGCCCTGGCCGTTGAAGCCGTTGTTGAAGTAGCCCTTGTCGACCCAGTCGACCAGGGTCTGCATCGCCTTCTGGTTCTCCGGGGTCTTCCAGCTGGCGCCCTTGTTGCCGTAGCCGAGGGTGCGGATCACGTCGGGCTTGACGTCCTGGCCCTGGACGACGCCGAACACGTGGATGGCGGGCCACTTGTCGAGGTTGCCGAGCATGAGCGGCACCTCGCCCTTGGCCTTGGCGGTGGCGAGCGAGGACTCGAACGCGGCCCAGTCCTTGGGCATCTCCAGGCCGAGCGCCTTGAGCTTCTTGGTGTCGACGTAGAGCCCGACCACCTCGCCGACCTGCGGCAGACCGTAGAGGTTGCCGGAGCCGAACGTCTTGGCGTCGGGGGAGTAGGACACCACCGAGCGCAGCGCCTGGCTGTAGCGCTTGTCCCAGCCGTAGGCCTTCATCCACGGGTCGAGCGGGATGATCTGCTTGGCCTTGACGAACTCACCCATCTGCGAGCGAGTGTTGTTGGCCTGCACCAGATCTGGCGCGTCGTTGCCGGACAGGGCGAGGCGCAGCGTCTTGTTGAGGTCGTCGAACGAGCGGGACACCCGGTTGATCTTGATGTTGGGGTACTTCGCCTGGAACTGCGCGATCAGCTTGGTCAGCTGGGCGTTGCCACCGCCGCGCACCTCCTGGTCCCACAAGGTCAGGGTGACCTGGCCGAGCGAGGCCGCGTCGGTCTTGACGTCCGACGCGGGCCGGGCCGACGCCGACGGCTCGGACGTCGACGAGCCGGGGGCGCACGCCGCGAGACCCAGGGCGAGGACGACCAGCGAGGTGGGGAGGGCGGTGCGATTCATGGTGGCTCCTAGGCGTCGGACCAGCGGGCGATGGTGGCGGCGGCGCGGCGGGTCGCGCTGCTCGGGACCTGCGGCACCACAGCCTCGAGGAAGGCGTAGCGGCGCAGCAGGGCACGGTGGTAGGCGGTGTCGTCGCGCGAGGCCTGCAGCGCGTGCCACCAGTCGGCGATGTCACCCCAGCCGGGGGCCGCGAGCGAGCCGCCGAACTGCTGCACCGCGAGCGCCGAGCACAGGGCGCCGAAGGCGAGCCGGTCGGCGAGGGCCCACCCGGCGAGCGTCCCGAGGGTCACGGCGGCCCCGAAGACGTCGCCCGCGCCGGTCGCGTCGATCGACGGCACGCGCAGCGCCGGCACCGAGGCCTCCTCGCCGGTCGTGGAGTCGATGGCGAGGGCGCCGTCACCGCCGTTGGTGACGATCGCGAGCGGCACCCGGTCGGCGAGCGCGTAGAGCGCCTCGTGCGCGGACCGGGTGCGGGTGTAGGCCATCGCCTCGACGGCGTTCGGCATGAACGCGTGGCAGCGGTCGAGCTGGTCCAGGACCTCGCTCGACCAGGCGCCGGTGGCGTCGAAGCCGACGTCGGCGAACAGCAGTGCACCCTGCTCGTGCGCCAGGTCCACCCAGGTCGGGCCCTGCCGCTCGTTCTCGTGCGGGGGCACGAGGTCGAGCAGCACGGCGCGCGAGCGCGGCGGCGTGCCGATCATCTCGGTCGGGCCCTGCGGCGCGTCGTGGCCGTGGGTGATCATCCGGCGGTCGTCGTCATAGGACACGGACACCGTGACCGGGGTGTGCCAGCCCTCGAACCGCTTGGACGGGCCGAGATCGACACCCTCCTGGTCCAGCAGCGTCTTCCAGCAGAAGTCGCCGTAGTCGTCGTCGCCGAACGCGGCCGCGAGCGAGGTGCGCAGGCCGAGCCGGCCGGCTGCCACCGCGAGGTTGGCGATCCCACCGGGACACGACCCCATCCCCTCGGCCCAGACCTCCTCGCCGCCCGCGGGCATCCGGGGCAGGCCGGTGAAGATGATGTCGAGGAAGACCGTCCCCTGCAGCAGCACGTCGAACGGCGGATCGTCAGGGGCGCGGCGATCGGCCAGGGGGTCGAACTTCGACGTCTGCACGGGTGGCACGGGTGGGGGTCCTTGGGAGTCCTCGGGGTCGGCTGTGAGGTCATCATGTCCCCGTTCGGGCGCCACGGCAAGCATTGTCGCGCAACCAGCGATCAGTTCTACGCAGTCGTGCGCGGTGTTGCTTGCTACTGTCGGAGGGTGAAGGTCGAGCGGCACGAGGCCGTGCTGGTGGCCCTGCGCACGCAGGGCATGTGCAGCGTGCCGGGCCTCGCGGCGACGCTCGCCGTGAGCGAGGCGACGGTGCGCCGCGACCTCGCGGAGCTGGAGCAGCAGGGCCGGCTGCAGCGGGTCCACGGCGGCGCGACAGCCGTAGACCCCATGCACCGGCCCGAGGAGCCGGTGCCGTTCGCGCGGGTCGTGCTCAACGCCAAGCGGCAGAAGGAGGCGATTGCCCGCCGGGCCGCAGCGCTCGTGGCCGACGGCGACGTCGTCCTGCTCGACATCGGGACCACGACCATGCTGCTGGCCCGGGCGCTGCGCGGCCGCGAGATCACGGTGGTGACCTCGAGCCTCGCGGTCCTCGACGAGCTGCGCCACGACGACCACGTCGAGGTGATCCTGCTCGGCGGGGTGGTCCGCCGCTCCTACCACTCGCTCGTCGGCGTGCTGACCGAGGACGCGCTGCGGCAGGTGCGCGCGTCGATCGCGTTCCTCGGCGCGAGCGGCATCAACGCGGCGGGGGAGTTCCTCGACACCACCGTCGTCGAGGTGCCGGTCAAGCGGGCGATGATGCGGGCGGCCGACCGCACGGTGCTGCTCGCGGACCACACGAAGGTGCCCGGTCACGGGACGATCGTCGTCGGCTCGCTCGCCCTCGTCGACACGGTCGTCACCGACGACCAGACCGACCCCGCCGCCCTGGCGGGGCTCGGGGAAGGACTCGCTGAACACCCGGTGGAGGTGCTGATCGGATGAAGCTGACGATCCTGGGCGGCGGCGGTTTCCGCGTCCCCCTCGTCTACGGCGCGCTGCTGCGCGACACCCACGACGTGCGCGTGGACGAGGTGGCGCTGCACGACGTCGACGCCGCGCGGCTGGACGCGGTGGCCCACATCCTCGCTCAGCTCGGCGAGGGTCGACCCGAGGCGCCGACCGTCACGGCGACCACGTCGCTGGACGAGGCGCTGGAGGGCGCCGACTTCGTCTTCTCGGCGATCCGCGTGGGCGGTCTGGACGGCCGCACCGCCGACGAGCGGGTAGCCCTCGACCTCGGTATGCTGGGCCAGGAGACGACCGGTCCGGGCGGGCTCGCCTACGGCCTGCGCACCATCCCGGTCGCGCTGGACGTCGCCGAGCGGGTGCGGCGGCTCGCGCCGGACGCCTGGGTCATCAACTTCACCAACCCGGCCGGCATGATCACCCAGGCCATGCAAGGGGTCCTGCGCGACCGGGTCGTCGGCATCTGCGACTCGCCGATCGGGTTGGGGCGCAGGGCAGCTCGCGCTCTCGGCTATGCGCCGGAGCAGACCCGGTTCGGCTACGCCGGGCTCAACCACCTGGGCTGGCTGCAGACCCTCGTCGTCGACGGCCGGGACGTGCTGCCCACGCTGCTGGAGTCGCCCGAGCGGCTGCTCGGCATCGAGGAGGGGCGGCTCTTCGGCCCGGACTGGCTGGCCACCATCGGGGCCATCCCCAACGAGTACCTCTACTACTACTACTTCACCCGCGACGCGGTGGCCGCGATCCGCGGCAGCGCCGAGACGCGCGGTGAGTTCCTGCTCGACTCGCAGACCGCGTTCTACGAGAAGGTCTGTGCCGCACCGGACTCCGCGCTCGCGCTGTGGACGGCGGCGCGGCGCAACCGGGACGAGACCTACATGGCCGAGGCCCGCTCGGAGGGCGAGGCGCGCGACGAGACCGACATGGGCGAGGGCGGCTACGAGGGGGTGGCGCTCGCGATCATGGGTGCCATCGCCCGGGGCGAGCGGGCCTCGATGATCCTCAACGTCCGCAACCGCGGTGGGCTCGTCGGCCTGCCCGACGACGCGGTCGTCGAGGTCCCGTGCACCGTCGACGCCAGCGGCCCGGTGCCCCTCGTGCCGACGCAGCTCACCGGTCACCCGCTCGGCCTGGTCCAGCAGGTCAAGGCCGTCGAGGAGCTCGCCATCGAGGCCGCGATCACCGGGTCGCCCACCATCGCGCTCGAGGCCTTCGCGCTGCACCCGCTCGTCGACTCGGTCACCACCGCCGAGGCCCTGCTCACGGGCTACCGCGCCCGGATCCCCTCGCTGGACCAGGTGTTTCGCTGACCCTGACCCTGGCCGCGCCGTGACTCTGACCGGACCTGTCGAGACGGTGGCTACTCGGCGGGCTCGGCTGCTGCCTTCGCCTTGGCGGCGGCCTTGGCCTGCTTCTTGAACGCGCGGACGGCCTCGAGCGAGTCCTGGTCGACGACGTCGGCGACCGAGCGGGTGGACCCCTCCTCGGCGTAGGGGCCGATGGCCTCGCGCCAGCCGTCGGGCCGCACGCCTAGCTGCTTGCCGAGCAGCGCGGCGAAGATCCGGGCCTTCTGGTCGCCGAAGCCGGGCAGCTCCTTGAGGCGGCGCAGCAGCTCGCGGGTGTCGGGTGCGGTGGTCCACAGCGTCTCGGCGTCGCCGCCGTAGTGCTCGACGACGTGGGCGGCGAGCGCCTGCACCCGGCGGGCCATCGAGCGGCCGTAGCGGTGGATGGCCGGGGGCGTGGCGCACAGCTCCTCGAAGGCTTCCGGATCGGCGGCCGCGATGGTCGCCGGGTCCAGCGTGCCGAACCGCTCCGAGATCTTCCACGGCCCGCGGAAGGCGTGCTCCACGGGAACTGCTGGTCCAGCAGCATCCCGACGAGCAGCCCGAACGCGTCGCTCGAGAGCACCGCGTCGGCGGCGGGGTCCTGGGCGAGGATCAGCGAGGCGTGCATACCTGCAGCCTAGGAGCAGGCGCCGGACAACGGCGGAGAGCGGGCTGCGGCCTCCGGTAGGGTTGAGCGCGAAGGAGGGTGACGGAGCATGTGGGTCACGCCGACCGCCGGCACGGCGGCACGAGCTAGCTAGGGGCGACCGCCCCCGCTCCGCTGCGCCCTGCGCAGACCCGACCCTTCCGCTCTCGCCGTCAAAGGACTGCTCCGCCATGGAAACCGCTGAGATCCGCCGCCGCTGGCTCGACTTCTTCGAGCGCAACGGCCACACCGTCGTCCCGTCGTCGCCGCTGCTCTACGACGACCCCAACCTGCTGTTCGTCAACGCCGGCATGGTCCCCTTCAAGCCGTACTTCCTCGGCCAGGAGACGCCGCCCTTCCGACGCGCCACCAGCGTGCAGAAGTGCGTGCGGACCGGCGACATCGAGGAGGTCGGCAAGACCACCCGGCACGGCACGTTCTTCCAGATGAACGGCAACTTCGCGTTCGGCGACTACTTCAAGGAAGGCGCCATCCGCTTCGCCTGGGAGCTGGTCACCGGCTCGGAGGCCGAGGGCGGGCTCGGGTTCGACCCCGACTCGGTGTGGGTGACGGTGCTCGGCCCCGGCCACCACCCGGACTACCCCGAGGGCGACCGGGAGGCCTACGACCTGTGGCGCGCGATGGGCGTGCCGGCCGAGCGCATCCAGGGCCGCAGCCTGAAGGACAACTACTGGCACATGGGGGTCGACGGCCCCGGCGGGCCGTGTTCCGAGATCTACATCGACCGTGGTCCCGACTACGGCCGCGAGGGTGGGCCGGAGGTCGACGAGGACCGCTACCTCGAGATCTGGAACCTCGTCTTCGACACCGAGATCATCACCGACGTCAAGGCCAAGGACGACTTCCGGGTCGTCGGCCCGCTGCCCAGCCAGAACATCGACACCGGCATGGGCCTCGAGCGGGTCGCGCTGCTGCTGCAGGGCGTCGACAACCTCTACGAGATCGACGAGGTCTACCCGGTCATCGAGGCGGCCGAGCAGCTGAGCGGACGCCGCTACGGCCACAACGAGGCCGACGACGTCCGCTTCCGCGTGGTGGCCGACCACGTCCGGTCCTCGCTGATGCTCATCGGCGACGGCGTGACGCCCGGCAACGAGGGCCGCGGCTACGTGCTGCGCCGGCTGCTGCGACGCGCCGTGCGGTCGATGCGCCTGCTCGGTGTCGAGGAGCCGGTGCTGCCGGTGCTGCTGCCGGTCTCGAAGGACCGGATGAAGGCGTCCTACCCCGAGCTCGAGCGCGACTTCGGCCGCATCTCGACCATCGCCTACGCCGAGGAGCAGGCGTTCCGGCGCACCCTCGCGGCGGGCACCACGATCCTCGACAACGCCGTGACCAGCGCGAAGGCGTCCGGAGCGGGCTCGCTCGGCGGTGACGCGGCGTTCGCGCTGCACGACACCTACGGCTTCCCGATCGACCTCACCCTCGAGATGGCCGCCGAGCAGGGTCTGTCGGTCGACGAGGAGGGCTTCCGCCGCCTCATGGGCGAGCAGCGGGCGCGGGCGAAGGCCGACGCGAAGGCCAAGAAGCAGGGCCACGGCGACACCCACGCCTACCGCGAGATCGCGGACACGCTCGGTCGGGCGGTGCAGTTCACCGGCTACGACGAGGTCGTGTCCGAGGCGCAGGTCGCGGGGCTGCTCGTCGACGGCGAGGTAGCCCCCCTGGCCGGCTCCGGCACGGACGTCGAGCTGGTGCTCGACCGGACCCCGTTCTACGCCGAGGGCGGCGGTCAGCTCGCGGACGGCGGCACGATCGAGCTCGCCAACGGCGCGCTGGTGCAGGTCCGCGACGTGCAGAAGCCGATCAACGGCCTGATCGTGCACAAGGCCACCGTGCTGTTCGGCGAGGTGACGCCCGGGCTGGCGGCGCACGCGCTCGTCGACCTGGAGCGCCGGCGTGCGATCAGCCGCGCGCACACGGCAACTCACATGGTGCACAAGGCGATTCGTGACGCGCTCGGTGACACCGCGACCCAGGCGGGCTCCGAGAACGCGCCCGGCCGGTTCCGGTTCGACTTCAACGCGAGCGGCTCGGTGCCGCTGTCGGTCATGCGCGACGTCGAGTCCGAGGTCAACGCCAGGCTCCTCGAGGACCTCGAGGTGCGCGCCGACGTGATGACCCAGGCCGACGCCGTCTCGTCCGGCGCGATGGCGCTGTTCGGCGAGAAGTACGGCAACGAGGTGCGGGTCATCTCCGTCGGCGACTGGGCCCGCGAGCTCTGCGGCGGCACCCACGCGCAGCGCTCCGGCCAGCTCGGCGTGGTCAAGCTGCTCGGCGAGGCGTCGATCGGCTCGGGCGTGCGCCGGATCGAGGCGCTCGTCGGCTCCGACGCCTACGACTTCCTCGCCCGCGAGTCCGCGATCGTCGGTCAGCTGACCGAGCAGATCAAGGCCCGCCCCGAGGAGCTGCCCGAGCGGATCTCCTCGATCCTCACCAAGCTCAAGGACGCCGAGCGCGAGATCACCACGCTGCGCCAGCAGCGCGCCCTCGCCGCCGCGGCCGAGCTCACCGCGCAGGCCAAGGACGTCTACGGCGTGACCTACCTCGGCCACGAGGCCTCGGAGGGCACCACCGGCGACGACCTGCGCGCGCTCGTGCTCGATCTGCGCCAGCGCCTCGGCACCGACCGGCCCGCCGTGGTCGCGGCGGGCACCGTGGCCAAGGGTCGCCCGGTCGTCATCGTCGCCACCAACCCGGCGGCGCGCGAGTGGGGCATCAAGGCCGGCGAGCTGGTCCGCGTCGCGGCCCAGACCCTCGGCGGTGGCGGCGGCGGCAAGGACGACCTCGCCCAGGGCGGTGGCCAGGACCCGGCCAAGCTCGGTGAGGCACTCACCCAGGTCGAGTGGCGCGTCGGCGCCAAGGCGACCCAGCGGTAGTGCTGCCTCGCGGGACTCGGCTCGGCGTCGACGTCGGCAGCGTGCGGGTCGGGGTCGCCTCCAGCGACCCCGACGGGCTGCTCGCCACCCCGCTCGACACCCTCGCCGGGTGGGACCCGGCCGGCCCGGGTGACCAGCCGGCCGTCTGCGCGCTGGTGGAGCACGTGCGCGCCCTCGGTGCGCGGGTGGTCTACGTGGGGCTCCCGCAGGCGCTGTCCGGCGCCGAGACCGCGTCCACGGCCGCGGCCCGCCGCTACGCCGCCGCGCTGCAGCAGGCGCTGGGCGACGACGAGGGACCCGTCGAGGTGCGCCTCGTCGACGAGCGGCTGAGCACCGTCACGGCGAGCGCCCAGCTGCGCGCGAGCGGGCGGTCGGCCCGCCGGCAGCGTGGGGCGATCGACCGGCAGGCGGCCGTCATCATCTTGCAGTCGGCCCTCGACGTCGAGCGCGGTCGCGGCGAGCGGGCCGGGTTGGCCGTGGGCGGCACCGCGACGCAGGGAGCGGCCGTCGCACCGACGCCGGTCGAGAAGCCGGTCAAGAAACCGCGCAAACCACGTCATCGTTGACCCGTTCGAGGCATCCGCGTGGGTAGTCTCGGAAGCCAGAGCAGCGCGGCGACCAGCGGTCGGCGCTGCCCCGATCGGCAGGAAGGTCAGCGTGAGCGAGCAGCAACTGTCCGAGGACATCTTCGGCGGGGCGCCGGCCAGCACCGGTGCCACCGGCGGGTCCTCGGTGCCGCCCCGACGCAAGCGCTACGGCAAGTCGCGGGCGCTCGCGGCGCTGCTCGTCACGGTGCTCGCGCTCGCCGGCTGTGCGGCCCTCGCGCTCACGGTGCTGCGCCCGATGGTCTCCGACCTGCTCGGCGGACCGGCCGACTACACCGCCTCGGACGTCAGCACCAAGAAGGTCACGGTGACGATCCCCGAGGGCGCGACCGGCGCGAAGATCGCTGAGGTCCTCGCCGAGGCCGGGGTGATCAAGGAGGCCGCCGCGTTCACCGCCGCGGCCCGCGACAACGCCAAGGCCGCCTCGATCCAGCCGGGCAACTACTCGCTCGCCCAGCACCAGCCGGCGGCCACCGCGCTCGTCTGGCTGGCCGACCCGGCGCACCGCATCGTGAGCGGCGTGACGATCCGCGAGGGCCTGCGCGCCAGCGAGATCTACGCGACCTTGTCGAAGGCGACCGGGCACCCCATGGCGGACTACACGACGGCCGCCAAGAACGCCGCCGCGCTGGGGCTGCCGGCGAGCGCGAAGGGCAACGTCGAGGGCTACCTGTTCCCGTCGACGTACGAGTTCTCCGCCAAGAACTCGGCAGCCGACCAGCTCAAGACGATGGTCTCCCAGACGACCTCGCAGCTGCGCAGCCTCGGCGTCGCCGACGCCGACATGGAGCGCACGATGATCATCGCGAGCATCGTGGAGTCCGAGGGCAAGCTCGACGCCGACAAGGCCAAGATGGCGCGCGCCCTGATGAACCGGCTCGAGCAGGGCATGCCGCTGCAGCTGAACTCGACGATCTCCTACGGCCTCGGCAAGCGCACGCTCGACGTGAGCGAGGCCGACATCGCCAACAAGGACAACCCCTACAACACCTACGCGCACCCCGGCCTGCCGCCCGGACCGATCGACAACCCCGGTGCCGCGTCGATCAAGGCGACCATCCAGCCGGCGCAGGGCACCTGGCTCTACTGGGTCACCGTCAACCCCAACACCGGCCAGACGGTGTTCTCCACCAGCTACGCCGACCACCTCAAGGCCGTGAAGCAGTACCAGCAGTGGTGCTCGGACCACAAGGGTGTCTGCCACTCGTAGAATGTCCCGCATGCTTCACGCAGCCGTGCTCGGACGACCCATCGCGCACTCGCTGTCCCCGGTGATGCACGAGGCCGCCTACGCCGCCCTCGGGCTGGGCCAGGCCTGGGACTACGGGCGCTACGACGTGGGGGAGAGCGAGCTGGTCGACTTCGTCGCCGGCCTCGACGAGCAGTGGCGCGGGCTGTCGCTGACCATGCCCCTCAAGGAGGCGGCGTTCGAGGTCGCCGCCCCCGTCGAGGAGGTGGCGCAGACGGTCGGGGCGATCAACACCCTGGTGCGGCTCGCCGACGGCGGCTGGTCGGGCCACAACACCGACGTGCACGGCGTGCGCGCCGCGCTCGCGGCCCAGGGGATCGTGAGCTGCCGGCGCGCCCTCGTGCTCGGCTCGGGTGCGACCGGTCGGTCGGCGTTGCACGCGCTCACCAGCCTCGGCTGTCACGAGGTCACCTTCGCGGTGCGCGACCAGGCGCGCCCCGACACCCTGGCCTACACCTCCGCGCTCCAGCTCGACGTGCGGGTCGTGTCGCTGGCCGCAGTCCCGGCCGAGGTGGGCGACCACGACCTCGTGGTCAACACCTTGCCCGGGTCGGCCGCGGACGCGGTCGCGGCCCGGCTCGACCGAGTCGTCGCCGGCAACGACGTGCCGCTGCTCGAGGTGATCTACGAGAACTGGCCGACGCCGCTCGCGCGCACCTTCGCCGCCGGTGGCGCCGTGGTGGTCTCCGGGTTGGAGATGCTGGCCCACCAGGCCGCCGAGCAGGTGCGCCTGATGACCGGGCACGAGGCACCGGCCGAGGTCATGCTCGACGCGGCCTGGGCAGCCGTCGGCGGGCGTCCGACGCTCGTCTGACGGCGCCGGACGGAGCGGCTGAGACGTGCTCCGGGCCTGCGGCCCGGACGTGGGAGACTGACCGGCATGCTGCGTTGGTTGACTGCTGGTGAGTCCCACGGCCCCGCTCTGGCGGCCACGATCGAGGGGCTCCCCTCCGGGATCGACGTGACGAGTGCCGACATCTCCGACGCCCTCGCCCGACGCCGTCTCGGTTATGGGCGCGGCGCGCGGATGAAGTTCGAGCAGGACGTCGTCGAGATCATGGGCGGGGTCCGGCACGGGGTCACCCTCGGCAGCCCGATCGCCATCCGCATCGCCAACTCCGAGTGGCCCAAGTGGCAGACCGTGATGAGCGCGGACCCGGTGAGCGAGGCCGACTACGCGGCGAGCAGCGACGTGAACGCCGAGAAGGAGATCGCGCGCAACAAGCCCCTCACCCGCCCGCGCCCCGGCCACGCGGACCTCGTCGGCATGCAGAAGTACGCCTTCGACGACGCCCGCCCGGTCCTCGAGCGCGCGTCCGCCCGCGAGACCGCGGCCCGGGTCGCGCTCGGCGCCGTCGCCGCCGCGTTCCTCGAGCAGGCCTACGGCATCCGGCTGGTGGCGCACACCGTCGCCATCGGCACCGCCGAGGTCGGCGAGGACGAGCCGCTGCCGACCCCGGACGACGTAGCGACGCTGGACGCCAACCCGGTGCGCTGCCACTCCGCCGCGGCGACCGAGGCGATGACCGCCGAGATCGACGCGGCGCACAAGGACGGCGACACCCTCGGCGGCGTCGTCGAGGTCGTCGCCTACGACGTGCCGCCGGGCCTCGGCTCGCACGTGCACTGGGACCGGCGGTTGGACTCGCGCCTCGCCGGCGCGCTCATGGGCATCCAGGCCATCAAGGGCGTCGAGGTCGGTGACGGCTTCCGCACCGCGCGCCGCCGTGGCAGCGCCGCCCACGACGAGCTCGAGCGCGACGACCAGGGCCGCATCGTGCGCCGCACCGGTCGCGCGGGCGGCACCGAGGGCGGCATGTCCACCGGCGAGGTGCTGCGCGTGCGCGCGGCGATGAAGCCCATCTCGACCGTCCCCCGCGCCCTCGACACCGTCGACGTGTCCGGCGCCGGCGGCCCCGCCAAGGCGATCCACCAGCGCTCCGACGTGTGCGCCGTCCCCGCGGCCGGCGTCGTCGCCGAGGCGATGGTCGCCCTCGTGCTCGCCGAGGCGGCGCTGGAGAAGTTCGGCGGCGACTCGGTCGCCGAGACCCGGCGCAACCTGGAGGGCTACCTCGCGGCCATCCCCGAGGCGATGCGCTCGTTCGAGGGCGCCCCGTGATCGTCCTCATCGGTTTCATGGGGGCGGGCAAGACCACGATCGGCCGTCGTCTCGCCGCCCACCTCGGCGCGGAGTTCGTCGACAGCGACCACGTCATCGAGGAGCGCATCGGCTGCACCGTGCAGACCTTCTTCGCCCGCGAGGGCGAGCCGGCCTTCCGTGCCCTCGAGGAGCAGACCATCGTCGAGCTGCTCGACGGGCCACCGTGCATCCTCGCTCTCGGCGGCGGCGCGATCGGCAGCACCGCGGTGCGCGATCGGCTGGCCGACCACGAGGTCGTCTATCTCCACGCGCCGCTGGCGGAGGTGCTCACCCGGGTCGGCGGCGACGTCTACCGCCCGATGCTGCACCGCCCCGACCTGCAGGGGCTCTACGACGGGAGGCTCGAGGTCTACGAGTCGCTGGCGTCGATCACTGCGCAGACGGGCGGCCGCGACCCCGGTCAGGTCACCGAGGAGGTCCTCGCCGCGCTCGGCTCGCTCGATCGCTCCGGGGCCGGGGAGGGGGGCGCAGCGGGCCGGCTCCGGGCCACGGCTCGTGCTCGTCGGGCCCGCCGGCTCGGGCAAGACGACGGTAGCCCAGCTGGTCGCCGAGCGCCTCGGCCTCGCGGTCCGCGAGGTCGACCGCGACATCGAGGCGCTCGCCGGCGCGAGCGTGTCCGACGTGTTCATCGAGTCCGGCGAGGCTCGCTTCCGCGAGCTGGAGCGTACGGCGTCGCTGGCGGCGCTGCGCGAGTGCGACGGCATCGTCGAGCTCGGCGGGGGAGCGGTGCTCGACCCGCAGGTACGGGCGGCGCTCGCGCACGAGCGGGTCGTGTTCCTCGACGTGGGCATCGCCGACGCCGCCAAGCGGATCGGCTTCGACGCCAACCCGGCGATGGTCGTCCTCGTGCCACGGCGGTCGTGGATCCGGCACATGCAGCAGCGCCGGCCGATCTACACCGAGGTCGCCACCTGGGTCGTCGACACCTCGGCCCGGTCCGCCGCCGACGTCGCGGACCAGGTGGTCGCCCTCGTGGACGGAGAGTCCGCATGACGACCACCATCGCGGTGGGGTCCGACTACGACGTGCTGGTCGGGCACGACATCCTCGACGCGGCCGCCGACCTGGTGCCGACCTCCGCGGCTCGGGTGCTCGTCGTGTGCAGCCCTGCGGTGCAACACATCTCGGACCAGCTCAGCGACGCGCTCGCCGCGCGCGACGGACTCGAGGTGCACCGCGCGACGGTGCCGGACGCCGAGTCGGCCAAGTCCGTCGAGGTGCTCGCCGACCTGTGGGGCCAGCTCGGTCGGGCCGCCTTCACCCGCACCGACGCCATCGTGTGCGTGGGCGGTGGCACGGTGACCGACCTCGGCGGGTTCGCGGCCGCCACCTGGCTGCGCGGTGTGCCGGTCGTGCAGGTGCCGACGACCCTGCTCGCCATGGTCGACGCCGCCGTCGGTGGCAAGACCGGCATCAACACCGCCGAGGGCAAGAACCTGGTCGGGGCGTTCTACCCGCCCGTCGGCGTGGTGTGCGACCTCGCCACCTTGCGCACCCTGCCCGAGGCCGACCTGCGTGCCGGGATGGCCGAGGTCGTCAAGGGCGGCTTCATCGCCGACCCGCGCATCCTCGAGCTCGTGGAGACCGACCCGGCCGCCGCCCTCGACGTCGACGGTCCGGTGCTGCGCGAGCTGGTCGAGCGCAAGATCGCCGTCAAGGCGCGGGTCGTCGCGGCCGACCTCTTGGAGTCCTCGCTGCGCGAGATCCTCAACTACGGGCACACGTTCGCGCACGCGATCGAGCAGGTCGAGCACTACACCTGGCGGCATGGTGACGCGGTCGCGGTCGGTCTGGTCTTCGCCGCCGAGCTGTCGCACGCGGCGGGCCGGCTGTCCGCGAGCGACGTGCAGCGGCACCGCGACGTGCTGGAGGCGCTGCGGCTGCCCACGCGCTACCCGGGTGGTTCGTGGCCCGCGCTGCGCACCGCGATGTCGCGCGACAAGAAGTCCCGAGGGTCCTCGCTGCGCTTCGTCGTGCTCGACGCCGTGGGGGAGCCGGGGCGGCTGGAGGCTCCGGACGAGGAGCTGCTGGCGCAGGCCTTCGCGGCCGTGAGCTAGCCCGTGCCGACCCCGAGCACCGAGTCGACCACCACCGAGTCGGCCACCAACGAGCCGCGCGTGCTGCTCGCCGCGGCCGCGACCGTCGTCCTGTGGGCGTCGTCGTTCATCGTCATCCGCTATGCCGGCCCGGCGTACGGCGCCGGGTCGATGGCCCTGCTGCGCATGCTCGTCGGCAGCGCGGTGCTCGGACTGATCGCGTTGCGCTCCGGGATCCGTTGGCCCCCAAGGAGATCCGTGCCCCTGGTCATCGTGTGGGGCGTGGCGTGGTTCTGCCTCTACATCCTCGCGCTCAACGTCGCGGAGCAGACCATCGACGCCGGCACCGCGGCCATGGTGGTCAACCTGGCACCGCTGATGGTGGTGGTGTTCGCGGGGCTGTTCCTCGGCGAAGGCTTCCCGCGCGGGCTGGTCATCGGGGCCCCGGTGTCCTTCCTCGGCGTCGTCCTGATCGGGTTGTCGTCGCACTCGCACGGTCGGCCCGGGTCGGGCTCGGGCGCGGTGGGTTCGACGGACTCGGTGGGTTCGACGGGTGGCGTCGCGATCACCGGCCTGCTGCTGGCGCTCGCGGCCGCGGTGCTCTACGCCGGTGCCACCTTGCTGCAGAAGCGCCTGCTGCGCACGGTCGACTCGGCGACCTTGACCTGGCTCGGCGCGACGGCCGGAGCCGTGGCGCTGCTGCCCTGGGCGGGGGAGCTGGCGCGCGACCTCGGGACCGCGCCGCAGGGCGCGACCCTCAGCCTGGTCTACCTCGGGGTGCTGCCGACGGCGTTCGCGTTCACGACCTGGGCCTACGTCCTCAAGCGCTCGTCGGCCGGGCGCACCTCGGCGACGACGTACGTCGTGCCGGCCGTCGCCATCGTGCTCTCCTGGCTGCTGCTGGGGGAGACGCCGACCCTGGCCATGCTGATCGGCGGGGCGCTGTGCCTGCTCGGCGTGGCGATCACCCGGATGGTGCGCTAGGCGGCGCTGTCGTCCTAGGGGCGCGGTCGGTCACCACGGGCACGTCGAGGGACCTCAGCAGATCGATTACCCGCTGGTGGATGGCGTCACGGATCGGGCGCACGGCCTCGACCCCCTGACCGGCCGGGTCGTCAAGCGGCCAGTCCTCGTAACGCTTGCCGGGGAAGACCGGGCAGGTGTCGCCACAGCCCATGGTGATGACGACATCGGAGCTCAGGACGGTCTCGGTGGTCAGCACCTTGGGGTGCGCGTCACTGATGTCGATGCCCACCTCGCGCATGGCCTCGACTGCGGCGGGGTTGACCGCGTCGCCGGGCGCGGATCCGGCCGAGCGCACCTCCACGGCGTCGCCGGCCAGCTGGGCCAGCCACGCCTGGGCCATCTGGGAGCGTCCAGCATTGTGAACGCAGACGAAGAGGACAGAAGGGCGGCTGGTGCTCATGGGGTGCTCCTTCGGGGGACTTGAGGGGGTCTACTGGCTCGTGGCTGGGGCGCGGCGACGCAGGGCGAGCGACACGTAGACCAGGCCCACGAGCACGGGGACCTCGATCAGGGGGCCGACCACCCCGGCGAGAGCCTGGCCCGAGGTGACGCCGAAGGTCGCGATCGCGACCGCAATGGCGAGCTCGAAGTTGTTGCCCGCGGCCGTGAACGCGAGCGTGGTGGTGCGCTCGTAGCTCAGGCCAAGAGCACTGCCGAGGAGGTAGCCGCCGCCCCACATGGCGGCGAAGTACACGAGCAGTGGCACGGCGATCCGGACGACGTCGAGGGGCCGGCTGGTGATCTGGTCGCCCTGCAGCGCGAAGAGCAGGACGATGGTGAAGAGCAGGCCGAGCAGCGCCAAGGGGGAGATGCGCGCGAGGAAGGTGCTTTCGTACCAGGTGCGTCCCTTGATCCGCTCGCCTGCCGTGCGGGAGAGGTAGCCGGCAAGCAGAGGGACCCCGAGGAAGATCAGGACCGAGACGGCGATCTGGGCGAACGAGACCTGCAGGGTGCTCTGCTCAAGGCCGAGCCAGCCGGGCACCACAGTGAGGTAGAACCAGCCGAGCCCGGCGAAGCAGACGACCTGGAAGAGGGAGTTGAGGGCCACGAGCACGGCGGCGGCCTCGCGGTCGCCGCACGCCAGGTCGTTCCAGATGATGACCATGGCGATGCAACGGGCCAGCCCGACGATGATCAGCCCGGTGCGGTACTCGGGGAGGTCGGGCAGGAAGATCCACGCGAGCGCGAACATCAGGGCGGGACCGACGACCCAGTTGAGGACCAGGGAGAGGCCCATGAGGCGGCGGTCGGAGGTCACGGTGCCGAGCCGGTCGTAGCGCACCTTCGCCAGCGGCGGGTACATCATGACGAGCAGGCCGATGGCGATCGGCAGCGAGATGCCGTGCAGCTGCACGGCGTCCAGCGCGGACCCGAGCCCCGGCACCCCGCGACCCAGCGCGAGACCGAGGGCCATGGCTGCGCCGATCCACACGGGCAGGTAGCGATCGAGCGTGGACAGCCGGCTGGTGACGTGCGCCGGCACGTCCTGGGTGGTCGTCACGCGGGGGCCTTTCCACCGGGTATGGATCGGGTTTGGGTCGGGTTTGGGTCGGGTCGGGCTGGACATCGACGGAGATCGATGTGGCAACCGTGACACCCGATATCGATGCATGTCAATATGGCGTGATGACGATCGCGATCACCCCAGACGGCCGCGCGCCGTTGGCGCAGGCCGTCGAGCGGTGCTGCGCCACCGCGGGCAGTGCCCCCATGACTCGCGCGGACGCCGAGCTCGTGGCCCGGTTGCTCAAGGCGGTGGCTGACCCCGTGCGCCTGCAGATCCTCGCCATCGTGCGTTGCTCACCGGGACAGCAGGTGTGCGCGTGCGATCTACCGGAGCCGTTGGGTCTGGCCCAGCCCACGGTGAGCCACCACCTCAAGGTCCTCGTCGAGGCGGGTCTGCTCACGCGTGAGCGCCGTGGGGCGTGGGCGTGGTTCACCCTCGTCCCCGAGCGCCTGGCGCTCGCCCGCCGCGCGCTCGAGGTCTAGCGGAGTCTAGGCCGCGGAGCCGAGCGCCGGGTGCTGCACGGAGTCGTCGGCCATCAGCCAGCGGACCAGGCGGCTGCTCCCCAGCCCGATCCGCCGACCCAGCTCGCCGGGGTCGTCCAGGTGCAGCATCGTGCGGGCCCACGGCTCGAGCAGCCAGACGCCGCCGGTGGCGAGCCCCTGGTAGCCCAGCCGGGCCAGACCGGAGACCGGGGGCCGGCGCAGCAGGAAGCGGGCGACCTCGCGCGAGCCCTCCGTGTCCTGCAGCAACGGCCGGTAGGACGCGAGCTGCTCGTGCATCTCGGCCACACTCGTCGGCGGGTCCGGCACCCCGAGGAGCTGGGCGGAGACCCCGCTCTGCGCGACGTAGGTGTCGGCCTCGGCCGGGGTGAGCCGGCCCGCCCCGAACGCCTGGTAGGCCATGAGGAAGCTCTCGATCTCGGCGAGGTGCACCCAGCGCAGCAGCGTCGGGTCGGAGGCGGAGTAGCGCCGTCCGTCCGGTGCGACGCCGACGATCCGCTGGTGGATCTCGCGCACCTGGGCGATGGTCGCCTCGGCGTCCGCGATCGTCCCGAACGTGGTCGTCGCGATGTAGCCCCCGGTGCGCTGCAGCCGCCCCCACGGGTCGTCCTGGTAGCCCGAGTGCGACGCGACGCCGGCCATCGCGAGCGGGTGCAGCGCCTGCAGGAGCAGCGCCCGCAACCCTCCGGCGTACATCGAGGCGTCGCCGTGGACGCGGCAGATCGGGTCGGCAGAGCTGAACCAACGCTCGCCGGGGCTGCCCCAGATCTCTCCGGCGCGCGTGGCGGCGTCCTCGCCGGCCACCCGGTCACGGACCGCGAGCGCCCCTCGCCGACGGATGCTGCGCATGACGCCCGCGGTGCGGCGGGCCACCTCCTCGTTGATCCCCATGCCCCCCAGTATGGTGCCGGGCGCAGCCTGGTGCCGGGCTCCACCGGTCTCGTCGACACCGACTCTTAACTCATCCGGGGTCCGCGCTAACACGGCTGTAACACCAGGTGGCACGATCGGAAACACGCGCCCGACAGCCTGGAGTCATGGAAATCAACACGGGCGACACCGCGTGGGTGCTCGTCAGCGCCGCCCTGGTGCTGCTGATGACCCCCGGACTCGCCTTCTTCTACGGTGGCATGGTGCGCTCGAAGAGCGTGCTCAACATGATCATGATGAGCTTCGCCTCGATGGGCATCGTCGGCGTGGCCTGGGTCGTCTTCGGCTACAGCGTCGCGTTCGGTGACTCCTTCGGCGGCCTCATCGGCAACCCGACCCAGTTCTTCGGCCTGGGCGGCCTGCTCGACCCGAGCGTCGTGGTCGGGACCGTCCCGGCCCTGGCCTTCGTCGCCTTTCAGTCCGCCTTCGCGATCATCGCGGTGGCCCTCGTCTCCGGTGCGATCGCCGACCGCGCCAAGTTCTCCGCCTGGTGCGTGTTCTCGCTGCTGTGGGCGACCCTCGTCTACTTCCCGGCCGCCCACTGGGTGTTCGCCTTCGACGGCGTCGCCGCCGAGCACGGTGGCTGGATCGCCAACACCGTCAAGGCGATCGACTTCGCCGGCGGCACCGCGATCCACATCAACGCCGGTGCCGCGGGCCTCGCGCTCGCCCTGGTCCTCGGCCACCGGCACGGCTTCGGCAAGGAGCCGATGCGTCCGCACAACCTCACCCTGGTGATGCTCGGCGCCGGTCTGCTGTGGTTCGGCTGGTTCGGCTTCAACGCCGGCTCGGCCCTCGGCGCCAACGCGCTCGCCGCCCTGGCCTGGGTCAACACCCTCGCGGCCACCGCCGCCGCCATGATCGGCTGGCTGCTCACCGAGCGCCTGCGCGACGGTCACGCCACCTCGCTCGGTGCCGCGTCGGGCGTCGTCGCCGGCCTGGTCGCCATCACCCCCGCCTGCTCCACCGTCACGCCGATCGGCGCGATCATCATCGGCCTGATCGCGGGAGCGCTGTGCGCCTACGCCGTGGGGCTGAAGTACCGGCTCGGCTTCGACGACTCGCTCGACGTCGTCGGCGTCCACCTCGTCGGCGGCCTCTGGGGCACCCTGGCCATCGGCCTGTTCGCCTCCGACGCAGCCGTCAACAACACCGTCAACGGGCTGTTCTACGGCGGCGGGCTGGGCCAGCTCGGCCGCCAGGCCATCGGCTCCTTCGCCGTCATGATCTTCTCGTTCGTCGTCACCGCCCTCATCGGGCTCGCGCTCGACAAGACCATGGGCTTCCGGGTCGCCCGCGACGAGGAGCTCGTCGGCGTCGACCAGTCCGAGCACGCCGAGACGGGCTACGACATCAGCCCGGTCGCCGGTGGCCGTCGCACCACCGGTAGCCTCGCCGGGCTGCACGCCAGCCACGTCCCCACCACCTCCACGTCCGAGGGAGCGCACGCATGAAGCTCGTCACCGCCATCATCAAGCCGCACATGCTCGACCCGGTGAAGGAGGCCCTCGAGGCCTTCGGCATCACCGGCATGACGGTGAGCGAGGCCAGCGGCTACGGCCGGCAGCGGGGGCACAGCGAGGTCTACCGCGGCGCGGAGTATCAGGTCGACTTCGTGCCGAAGGTGCGCCTCGAGGTGCTCGTCGACGACACGGACGTCAAGAGCGTCATGGACCTGATCGCCCAGCAGGCCAACACCGGCAAGATCGGCGACGGCAAGGTCTGGTCGATCCCGGTCGACGAGGTCATCCGGGTCCGCACCGGCGAGAAGGGCGCCGACGCCATCTGAGGCACGACGGACCACTCTGGGAAGAACTCTGCGAACACCACGCGCGAGAAACGGCAGGACCAGTGACCACCACCTCCACGCCCACCTCCAAGCCCACGCTGCGCGCCGACCGGTTGCGGCTCGCCGGCACGCGTGAGTTCGCCAGGCCTGGCGCCGGGGCTGCCCGGCGCCAGGCGACGACGGCGGCCACGCGCGCCGCCCTCTCCGAGCTGTGGCTGCAGGCGACGGGGGGGCGGTCGCTGGTCGGGGTGGCCCTCGCCGCGACCGGCAGCCTCGCCCGGGGCGACAGCGGGCCGCTCTCCGACCTCGACCTGGTCCTGCTGCACGACGGCCGGCAGCGCGCCGGTGAGCTGACCGCGCTCGCCGACCGCCTCTGGTATCCGCTCTGGGACAGCGGGCTCGGCCTCGACCACGCCGTCCGCTCCCTCGGCGAGTGCCGCAAGGCCGCCACCGCCGACCTGACGGCCGCGGTCGGTCTGCTGGACCTCGAGCACCTGTGCGGCGACTCGGAGGTCGTGCTCGGCGTGCGTGCCGCGCTCAGCCACGACTGGCGCGCCAACGCACGCAAGCGGCTCCCCGAGCTGGTCGAGTCGGTCCAGGTCCGGCACGAGCGGTTCGGCGACGTGACCCAGACCCTGGCACCGGACCTCAAGGAGGGTGCGGGTGGTCTACGGGACATGACGGTGCTGCGGGCGCTGACCAGCGCGTGGCTGACCGACCGACCCCGGGGCGCGGTCGACGAGGCGCACGCCACCCTGCTGGACGTGCGCGACGGGCTCCAGCTCGTCACCGGCCGCGGCCGCTCGCGGCTCAACGTCGAGGACCAGGACGCCGTCGCCGCTCTCTTCGGCGACCAGGACAGCGACGACCTGCTCACCCGCGTGTGCGGGGGCGCCCGGGTCATCGGCTACGCCCTGGAGAGCACGATGCGCCGCGCGGGGCAGTCCCAGCGGGCGCGCACGCTGCGCGTCGGCCCCCGTAGACCGGTGCTCAGCCCGTTGGGGTACGGCCTGCACGCCCACGACGGCGAGGTCGTCCTCGGCGGACGAGCGGTGCACGGGAGCGACCCGCTGCTCGTCCTGCGAGCCGGCATCGTCGCAGCACGCGCCGGGCTGCCGATCGCCCCGACGACCCTCGCCAACCTCGTGGAGCACGCGCCGGCGCTGCCGCAGCCGTGGCCCGCCGAGGCGCGCGACCTGTTCTGCGACCTGCTCGCCTCCGGTCCCGGCCTGATCGAGGTGTGGGAGGCGCTCGACCAGGCCGGCCTCGTCAGCAGCTGGCTCCCGGCGTGGGACGCCGTGCGAAGTCGCCCACAGCGCAACGGGATCCACCGCTTCACGGTCGACCGGCACAGCATCGAGACGGTCGTCAACGTCAGCTCCATGGTGCGTGAGGTGGAGCGTCCCGACCTGCTGTCGGTCGCCGCGCTCCTGCACGACATCGGCAAGGTCGCCGGTGCGCGCGACCACTCGCTCGAGGGCGAGCCGGTGGGTCGGGCGCTCGCGACCCGGCTCGGCTTCGACAGCGACGACGTCGACACCATCGCCCTGCTCGTGCGCGAGCACCTCACCCTGATCGAGCTCGCCACCCGGCGCGACCCGACCGACCCCGCCACGGTGGCGGCCGTGCGGGCCGCCGTCGGCGACCGGTTGGACGTGCTCACCATGCTGCGCTGGCTCACCGAGGCCGACGCCCGTGCCGCCGGGGAGAAGGCGTGGACCCCGTGGCGGGCGTCGCTCGCCACCGAGCTGTTCCAGGCGACCGAGGCGGCGATGCACGCCGACCGGCTGACCGGCGCCGGCAGCGCGGGCGCCGGTGCCGGGGCCCACGCCCGTGCCGAGGAGCCCAGCCGACAGCCGGCCGCGGTGCCGGAGGCGGCCGGTGCCGCGCTCGCCGCCGGTCAGCCGTGGGTCGGCGCGACCCGGTCCGGGACCGCCTGGACGGTCACGGTGGTGAGCCCCGACCGCGTGGGCCTGTTCGCCGACACGGCGGGCGTGCTCGCCCTCGCCGGTCTCGAGGTCCGCACCGCCTCGGTCCGCACCACCGACGGCGTGGCCGTCGACGACTGGATCGTCTCCAGCCCGTCGGGCGACGGGGTCGACGTCGAGGCGCTCGCTCGCGCGCTCGATCGGCTGGCCGGGGGAGACACCGCGCCGCTGGCAGCCCTCGCTCGTGGCCGTCGCCGCGCCGGGCCGACCGCCTCCTCCCGCGCGTCGTCCGGCGCGCCCGGCCAGAGTCGGGTGCTGGTCCTGGCCCAGGCGGGCACCGACGCGACCGTCCTGGAGGTCCGCGCGGGCGACCGGCTCGGGCTCCTGCACGACCTCGGCCGCGCGCTCAGCCGCGCGGGTCTGTCGGTCCGCTCCGCGCACGTGGCGACCTACGCCGGCCAGACGCTCGACACGTTCTACCTCACCGACGCGGGGGGCCGGCCGCTGACCCCGGGCGCCGTCGCGCAGGCCGTCGCGACCCTGATCGACGCCTGCGACGGGGTGGGCGAGGGGTGAGCCGAGGTGGGGGCGGCGGGGCGAGCGACGGTGCAGGCCGCTGAACGGAGCCGGTAACCTGGACCCGTGTTCAACAGCCTGAGCGACCGCCTGACCGGGACCTTCCGCAACCTGCGCGGCAAGGGACGCATCACCGACTCCGACGTCAACATGACGATCAAGGAGATCCGGATCGCCCTGCTCGACGCCGACGTGGCCCTGCCGGTGGTGCGCCACTTCACGTCCCAGGTCCGCGAGCGGGCGCTCGGGGCGGAGGTCCACGAGGCGCTCAACCCGGCCCAGCAGATCGTCAAGATCGTCAACGAGGAGCTCGTCGCGATCCTCGGTGGCGAGACCCGCCGGATCACCTTCGCCAAGCAGCCGCCGACCGTCATCATGCTCGCCGGCCTGCAGGGCTCGGGCAAGACGACCCTCGCCGGCAAGCTCGCCTACTGGCTCAAGGACCAGGGGCACACGCCCATGCTGGTCGCGGCCGACCTGCAGCGCCCCAACGCCGTCACCCAGCTCGAGGTCGTCGGTCAGCGGGCCGGCGTTCCGGTCTACGCCCCCGAGCGAGGCAACGTCGAGGGCTACGACGCCGCGGTCGAGTACGCCTCGGGCACCCGCGGCTACGGCGACCCGATCTCGGTGGCCCGCCAGGGTGTCGAGGAGGCCCGACGCCAGCAGCGCGACGTCGTCATCGTCGACACCGCCGGTCGCCTCGCGATCGACGCGGAGCTGATGCAGCAGGCGGCCGACATCAAGGACGCCATCCGCCCCGACGAGATCCTCTTCGTCATCGACGCGATGATCGGTCAGGCTGCCGTAGAGACGGCCGAGGCCTTCCAGCGCGGGCTGGACTTCACCGGTGTCGTGCTCTCCAAGCTCGACGGTGACGCCCGTGGTGGCGCCGCCCTGTCGGTGGCCGAGACCACCGGGAAGCCGATCATGTTCGCCTCGACCGGTGAGCAGGTCAAGGAGTTCGAGGTCTTCCACCCGGATCGCATGGCGAGCCGGATCCTCGACATGGGTGACGTCCTCACCCTGATCGAGCAGGCCGAGCGCGCGTTCGACAAGCGCGAGGCCGACGAGATGGCCCGCAAGTTCATGGCCGACGAGGACTTCACCTTCGACGACTTCCTGCAGCAGATGGCGGCCATCAAGAAGATGGGCAACATCAAGTCGATGCTGAAGATGATGCCGGGCATGAACCAGATGCGGGACGCCCTCGACGCCCTGGACGAGCGCGAGTTCGACCGGGTCGAGGCGATGGTGCGGTCCATGACGCCGTTCGAGCGCACCCACCCCAAGGTCATCAACGGCTCGCGCCGCCAGCGCATCGCGCGCGGCTCCGGCGTCTCGGTCTCGGAGGTCAACCAGCTGCTCGAGCGGTTCACCGAGGCGCAGAAGATGATGCGCCAGATGCGTCGCGGCGGCGGCATGCCGGGTGCGCCCGGTGGCGGCAAGCGCGGCAAGGCCCAGCCGCAGCGCAAGAAGGCCAAGAGCGGCAACCCCGCCAAGCGCGCGGAGCAGGAGCGGGCAGCGGTCGCCAAGGCCGAGGAGAACCGCGGCAAGGCGCTCAGCGGCTCCGCGTTCGGTGCGGGTGCCGGAGGCGCCGCGGGTCAGGGCGGCGCCGACCCACTGGCCGGCCTGGACCCGAACGCGCTGCCGAAGGGCTTCGAGAAGTTCCTCGGTCGCTGACCGGCCCCGCGGTGGCCGCCACCGGTCATTCTCGCTAGGTTTCCTTTCATGACAACGGTGTCCGTGGACCAGGTGGAACGCACCCGCCTCGAGGACCACGCGTCCTCCCTCGCCGGGCTGGTGTCGCACGCGGTGCATCCCGAGGGTGGCTTCGGGTGGCTGGACCCCGCCAACGAGGTGGTCGTCGAGCGTCCCGTCGAGACCTGGATCACCTGCCGGATGACCCACACCGCGGCGCTGGAGCTGATGCGCCTCGCCGAGGCCGCCGCCGACGAGCTGGCCCTCGCCCCCTGGCGCGAGCTGCTCGACGTGGGCCACGACGGGCTCACCGGTCGGCTGCGCGACGCCGAGCACCGGGGCTGGCTGCCCGCCGTCGGCGGCACCGAGGACCAGCCCACCGACAAGGTCGCCTACGCGCACGCCTTCGTCATCCTCGCGGCCGCCAGCCTCGCTCGCGCCGGCCACCCCGGCGGTCCGGCCCTGCTGCGCGAGGCGCTCGACGTCTTCGAGGCCTACTTCTGGGACGACGAGGCCGGGATGGCCCGCGAGCAGTACGACCGGGCGTGGACCCGCTGCGAGGACTACCGGGGCGTCAACGCCAACATGCACACCGTCGAGGCCTACCTCGCCGCCGCCGACGTGCTCGGCGACCCGCTCTACCTGCATCGCGCGGCGCGGATCCTGGAGCGGGTGGTGCACCGCTTCGCCAAGGACAACGACTGGCGGCTGCCCGAGCACTTCGACGCCGACTGGCAGCCCGAGCTCGACTACAACCGGGACAACCCGGCCGACCAGTTCCGCCCGTTCGGGGTCACCATCGGTCACCTGCTCGAGTGGTCGCGCCTCGCGCTCAACGTGCGCAGCGGGCTGCTGGCCGCGGGGGAGCAGGCCCCCGACTGGATGGTCGAGGACGCCCGGTCCCTGTTCGCGGCCGCCACCGACCGAGGCTGGCACCGCGACGGCGCCGACGGCTTCGTCTACACCACCGACTTCTCCGACGAGCCGATCGTCGCCGAGCGGCTGCACTGGGTCTGCGCCGAGGCGATCGCGGCGGCGTGGGCGCTCTACGAGGCGACCGGCATGGCGTTCTATCGCGAGTGGTACGACCGCGCCTGGGGCTACGCCACGACCTACCTGCTGGACGACGAGCACGGCGGCTGGATCCACGAGGTGTCCCCGGCCAACGGCCCCTCGGACTCGATCTGGTGGGGCAAGCCGGACGTCTACCACGCCTACCAGGCGACCCTGACGCCGCTGCTGCCGAGCCTGGTCTCCTTCGCCGGGTCGTTCCGCGAGGTCCCGGCCCGATGAGCGAGGTGCTCCACCTGACCGGGCCGATCATCGTCGGCCCGGACGACGTCCGCCCCGAGGCCTGGGTGGTGGGTGGGCAGATCACCTTTGTGCGACCGGGGGCAGCGGGTGACGTCGAGACCGTCCGCGGCCACGTCGTGCCCGGTTTCGTCGACGCGCACTGCCACATCGGACTGGACGCCCACGGCGCGGTGGACGACGAGACGAGCGAGCGCCAAGCCCGCGCCGACCGCGGCGCCGGCACGCTGCTGATCCGCGACGCCGGCTCGCCCGCCGACACCCGCTGGATCGACGACCGCGACGACCTGCCCCGCATCATCCGGGCCGGTCGGCACATCGCCCGGACCCGGCGCTACATCCGCAACTACGCCTGGGAGATCGAACCGGACCAGCTCGTCGAGCAGGTCCGGGTCGAGGCCCGCGCCGGCGACGGCTGGGTCAAGCTCGTGGGCGACTGGATCGACCGCGACACCGGCGACCTGGCCCCGTGCTGGCCCGAGGACGTCGTGACCGCCGCCATCGCGGCCGCCCACGAGGAGGGCGCGCGGGTCACCGCACACTGCTTCGGCGAGGAGGTGCTGCCGCAGCTCGCCCGCGCCGGGATCGACTGCGTCGAGCACGCGACCGGGCTGGAGGCCGAGACGGTGGACCAGTTCGCCCGGCAGGGCATCGCCATCGTCCCGACGCTGGTCAACATCGCGACCTTCCCGCAGATCGCCGAGCCCGCTCGCGAGAAGTTCCCGCGCTATCACGCGCACATGTACGCCCTGCACCGACGCCGGCACGACACCGTCGCGGACGCGCACGACGCCGGGGTGCCGATCTACGTCGGCACCGACGGGGGCGGCTCGCTGCCGCACGGTCTGGTCGCCACCGAGATCGCTGAGCTCGTCGCGGCCGGGCTGAGCGCGACCGAGGCGGTCGGAGCGGCCACCTGGGACGCCCGCCGCTGGCTCGGTCGGCCCGGCCTCGAGGAGGGCGCCCCCGCCGACCTCGTGGTCCTCGACGGGGACCCCCGCGAGGACCACACCGTCGTCGTCACGCCGGCCCACATCGTCCTGCGCGGTCGCCGGGTCGGCTGACGGCGGAGCTGTGAATCGCGGCGATGAATGTCGTGTTTCCCGCGCCGCTTATCGTCCGATGAGGAGTGCTTCTTGGGCGGCGTCGACGGCCTCTGGGATGAGGCGCGTCTGCTTGTTGATGTCGAGTATGCGGTTGATCTGGGTGACGAGTCTATCGGCGAGACGGAAGTTCCCGTTGGTGGCGCGGACGATTGCGGCGAGAGCTGCGGTGTGTGCGAGTTCGGAGTCGTCTGGGTCAGGGTCCGGGAGGCGCTGCGCGACGACGGCGGTGAGTTCGTCGTTGCGTAGCGCCCGGTACTCGTGGGCGAAGCCGATGCGGCTGTAGAGCTGGGGGTAGCGGGCGAGGCGTTTTTCGATGCCGGGCATGCCGATGAGGATGACGCCCATCCGGTGGCGGTCGTAGAAGTCGCGGACTTGTTCGAGGCCGGCGGTTTTGAGTCGATCGGCTTCGTCGATGATGAGCAGTTCGGTGTTCCCGCTGTGTTGGGACTCGGCGTGAACGAAAGGATCGACGTGCCCGTGCTGCGCGTAGTCGATGGCCCAGGAGATTTGCTGGCACGCACGGGGCAGGCCTTGATCGATCTGTTTGACGGTTGCGGCGACGGTGGGTGTGAAGAATGCCGTGCGGCTTCGTTGGACCGCTTCGGGCACGGGCGGCAGTGGGCCCTTGCCGCGGGAGAGCGGGTACCACTGTTCCCATTCGTCGGTGCCGGCGTAGTTGCGTGCGGAGCGTGTCTTGCCGACGCCGGGTGGTCCGTAGCAGAGGCCGATGTAGCGGTGGGATCGGACGGTATCTGCGAACTCGGTGAATCGTCGGTGCTCACGTGTGGTCACGAATGCGGGCAAGGTGTCCGCGTGGGGCGGAGGCGCATCGGTGAATTCGTCGAAATGGCCGTTGAGGAATCGACGTCCATCATCGTCGGGCGTGAAGAGAAGAGACTGGGGTTTGCTGTCTGGGTCAGTCACTGGCGTAGGTCCTCAATCCGTGTCGTGCGGGAGGTATCGCGGCCTGGTCAGGTGGGTTGTCGAAGGCCGTTGCAATCTCAGGTTGGTGGCGAGTGTCTTCGGGAAGGGAGCCTGCGTGAGTCGTGAGCTCCCGGAGTTGCTGTTTCAGAGCGCGACGTCGCGTGTTCCTCGCGGCTTGTAGGTCCGCGAAGGAGACAGTCTCGGAGGAGCGTTCGGGGGCGATTGCGCGGCAGAGGAATATGTTGTCGTGGAAGATTCGTATCTCCCCGAGATCGCGGGGGTCGTACCGCACCGTGACGTCTTCCCCGACGTACGCGGCGAGGACTGGGGAGATGTATCGGGTCGATGCGAACCGGATCCCATCGCGTTGCACACGACGGGTCGTCGCTGCGGTGAGTAGAAGCAGATCGATGTCTTCAAGGCGGGCGGGTGTTCGAGGGATGAAACTGTCGCTGCGCCATCGCTCGTGCGGGGCAGCACCCGTCGACGAGTGAATGCGTTCGTTGTATTCGTCGACGATGAATCGCTCGAGAACGTCATCGAGCTGGTGCAAGGTCAACGCGGGTTCGGTGATGGGCGATCCACCGGTGCCGTGCGGGATGAAGCCGGGCAGGTGCGGCAGCAGCTCGGTCGTGATCGTTCGGTAGAACCGTTCGATCTTGCCGCGCCCCTGCGGGACGCCGATCCGTGAGTGAATCAAGCGGACGTGCACGTCGAGGCACACGTGCTCGATCCTGGTCGAGGTGAAGTCGGACCCGTGATCGCTGTAGAGGATGTCCGGGAGACCTGACACCACCCACTTCGGGTTTCGTTTCCGAGCAATGGCCTGGTGGAACGCCAGCGCGGAATGCTCGGCTGTGGGTGCTGGGACGCTGACCGCGTAGCCTGCGATCGCTCGCGAGTAGTCGTCGAGTGTGGCTTCGTTCGCTTGGTGGCGGGGTTTTTGCAGCGCTCCGTGGCGGTCTTGTTGCCGCGATCACGCAGGACTGGCTGCAGGTAGGTGTCGCGGTCTGAACCGAGAGGGGTGCGCCCGGTCGGGGCCGTTTGGATCGCTGCCGCTACGTCAGAGTCCGAAGGCTCCGCCGCTGACGAGGATCACGATGCCGAGGCCGATGAGAACGATGGGGAAGAGGATGTGCTCCCAGCGTTCGAGCACTTCGGCGATCGGGGGGCGGGTGGCGACGAACTTTGCCAGGGCCACCAGGACCGCGACGAGCGCGAGGAAGATGATGCAGTAGGCGACTACTGCGAGAGGTTCCACGCTGAGGAAGACAGGGGCGTAGACGCCGATGTTGTCGCCGCCGTTGGCAAGGGTGACGCCTGCGACTGTCCACACGCCGACCTTCTTGCCGGCAACCTTGACCTCGTCGTCATCGTCGTCATCGTCTCCGCGCCAGGCCTGCCATGCGGCCCAGAGGCCGAGGCCCAGAGGGATGAGACCGAAGTACGGGATGGCTGCCGAGGGCAGGAATGCTCCGGCACCGATAGTCACCAGGACCGCGGCACCGAGGATGCCGGCGAATCCGAGGTACTGGCCGGCCAGAATGCGGGCGGTAGTGCCGCGCTGGCCTGCCCCTCGCGCGAAGAAGAGGGAGAGCACGATGATGTCGTCGATGTTGGTCGCTGCGAACAGGCCCATCGCCTGCAAGACCGAGGTGAGGATCATGCGCCCTCCCCAGCTGCGTCGCATCCGGGAAGCGAGCAGGCGGGATCGATGCACGGGGCGTCTTCGTCCACTGCCAGGGTGGCATCGACCAGTGCCGTCAGCGCCTGCGCCAGGTGCGAATCGGCGATCTCATATCGTGTCCGACGACCCTCGGGCTCGGAGACGACGATCCCGCAATCGCGCAGGCATGCCAGGTGGTTGGACACGTTCGGGCGTGTCAGGTCCAGATCTCGGGCCAGTTCCGCCGGGTAAGCGGGATGGTCGAGCAGGGTCAAGATGATCCGGGATCGAGTGGGGTCGGCCAGTGCACGACCCAGGCGGTTCATCACGTCGAGACGCGAAGCAATAGTCAGCATGGACTGAACTATACAGCGCGCACTGAACACTCGGTCACAGGCGTCAGCCCAGATCGCATGCCCGTAAGGGGAAGGGCCTTACCCCCGGATCTTGGACACGGGGTGTGATTACGCGGCGGTTGGCAGCGTAGCGGCCCGGCGGGCCTCGTAGGTGGACGGGGAGAGGTAGCCGCACCAGCTGTGACGGCGGCGGGTGTTGTAGCGGACGAGCCATCTGAAGACCTGCCGGCGGCAGGTCAGCTCGTCGGGCCAGCAGGCGGTGTCTTGGAGGACCTCGCGCTTCATCGTGGCGTTGAACGACTCCGCGAGTGCGTTGTCGGCCGACGAGCCGACGGCGCCCATCGACTGGGTGACGCCGAACTTCTTGCAGAGCTGGGCGTAGGCCTTGGAGCAGTAGACCGACCCGTGGTCGCTGTGGAAGATCGCGCCCTTGAGGCTGTCTCGGGTCGCGGCCGCGACGTTCAACGCTTCCTCGACGAGTTCGGTGCGCATGTGGTCGGCGATCGCCCAGCCGGCGAGCCGTCGGGAGTAGCAGTCGATCACGGTCGCCAGGTACAGATTCGTCCCGTCCGCGAGCGGGAGGTAGGTGATGTCGCCGACGTAGCGCCGGTTGGGGCGCTCGGCGGTGAAGTCGCGCTGGAGCAGGTCGGGGTACTTCTGCCCCGACGGCTCGGGGATCGTGGTCCGCACCCGCCGCCTCTTCACATAGCCACGGATGCCCTCGGCCCGCATCACCCGCGCGACGCGCTTGTGGTTGACCCGCTCACCGGCAGGGGTGTTGTCGTTGAGCTCGGCGGTGACCCGCGGCGCACCGCAAGTGTTGTCCTCGGCGTGGACGGCCCTGATCCGCTCCGCGAGCTCGGCATCGGCCCGAGCTCGCTCTTCGCGTGCCGGGGCTGCCTTGAGCCAGGCGTAGTAGGAGGAGCGCTCGATCTCGACGAGCTCGCACAGTCGCTTCACCTCGAAGGTGGCGGAGTTGTCGGCGACGAACTGGAAGCGACTCACCAGCGCGTCTCCCCGGCGAAATACTTGGCCGCCCGCTGCAGGATCTCCCGCTCGGTGGTGAGCTTGGTGGTCTCGGCCCGCAGCGCCGCGTTCTCGGCCTCCAGTCGGTCGATCTTCTGCTCCGGCGTCTCACCTTCGGGCGCCGAGGAGTTCTTCCTCGACGGCCTGGACTGCAGTGGGCTGGAGGTCAACGTCCCGTCAGCAGCGGTCTTCTTGCCGGTCCCGTAGACCTCGAGCCAACCCCGCAGCGTGCCACGCACGATGCCGAGGTCCTCGGCGATGCCGCGGACCGTGGCACCCGGGGTGGACTCGTACAAGTCGACGGCCTGACGACGGAACTCCTCGGAATAGTTCTTCCTAGCCATGATTCTCGGATCATCTCGCTTCCCCAGCACCACGTGCTGGATTCAGCGTGTCCAAGAACCGGGGTCAGGCCCCGATGCCGCCACAGAGCGTCGACAGAACCCCGCCATATAACGGCGAAAGCCACAGGTCGTGAGACACGACTCGCCGACCTAATCGACGAGGCTGCCGGCTGACTCATGAACGGTCGATTACGGACAGGTCCACGACCGCAGTTGGCTCAAACTGCAGGCACGGTCACGGTGGTGCCCCATGACGAGTATGCAGCTGATGGCGCGATGTCGTTCCATAGTGCGAGCCATTTTCGGCGGAGCGTGGTGGGTCGCCAGGGAGAGTGGCGCAGGTCGAGGGGGATGAGGGGGTCATTGCGGAGCGCGGCTTCGAGGGCGTCGGCGAGGAGGATACGTCGGACGTCAGAATGGGCGGTGGGGTCGTCTTGTTTGATGGCTGCGTCCATGACGTCGTATGCGGCGTCGATGGGTCCGGCGGGCCAGAGCTCTTCCGCGATCGCCAGCGGATCTGTGACGCCTCGAATGTTGAGATCCCTCGCGGTTGCTGAGATCACGTACCGCCCCATAGCCGGGTCCAAGAGTGGCCGGAGATCGTGTGGACTCAGAAAGGTGCCGGTGGCAAGCGCGGCGGCGCCGGAGGCGAGGAGGGTTCGGCGTAGTGAGTCACGGGCAGCGCGTTCGCGCTCTGGTGCACCGACCGTGTAGAGACTCCACGAGCTATCCCACTGCAGGCGCCCGGCATCTTGTGTGAAGGCTAGGGCGAGTGCGGATCGATCTCGGTCTATGCGCCCACGTCCGGTATCGGTGAGTTGAAGCGTGCCTGAGCGTCCGCGTCCGCTTTGTGTCAGCTCGCCGGCTGCCTGCATTCGACGGATCGCGAGACGGACGGGCTGATCGCCGGTGCCAAGAAGGTGCGCCGTGTCGTATACGGGCGCAAGAGGCGCCTTCCCGCTCATCGGGAGGAACGCCTCGACGATGGTGCGTCCTGCGATCCGACTGCTCACGCGTTGACTCTCCGCTCCATGGTCGTGTAGCGATCAAAACCGTACACGCTGGACAGTGGGCCCATCGACCCCGTCGCGACCTGCTCGAACCCACGGCGTCGATACAACGCTTCGGCACGAGGGTTCGTGTCCACGACCGACAGGCGAACAGAGCGCAGGCCTTCACTGCGGGCGAGCTCGACGGCAGCCTCCAGGAGGGCGGTACCTGTCCCCCGGCCCCGGCTCGCGCCGTCCACACAGATCCCATCGAGCACCAACGTGTCATCCATGTCTCCACGGGATAAGGGGCTGAGTACGAGCGTGGCCCGTACCGCGGCGAGCCAGGGCAGGCTGGCCCGCAGAGAGCGCCAGGTCACAGGTACGGCGCCTGCGCCGTCGCGGTGGAAGCCGCACATTCCTACGAGATTGTTGCCAGACCGGGCAATGAGGGTTCGGTCCGACCGGAGCGACGCCGTCACGACGCTCAGACCGCGTTCTACTGAGGCGAAGGCGGGGCCAAGTTTGCGACTGAAGGCCGCCCAGTAGAGAGCGGCGACTCGACCCCGCTCCGTCGCGGAGAAGCCGCGCCCGATAGTAATCTCCATCCATCGATAATATCGAATCATGTACGATCGTGCACATGAAGATACTTATCCGGTGGGTAACCATCGTGGCCGTGACCGGGCTGGTCGTTACTGTGGGTGCTGTTGGGGTCGCCCTAGTCGGCAACTCCTTTGCGTTCGATGAGCGTCAGGTTGAGATCCCGGTGGCCGCTGGCAGCTTGTCGGGCGTCTTGACGACGCCCACGAGCGGCGAGGCTCACGGAGTCGTTGTGATGGTGCATGGGGACGGTCCCGTCGATGCAACGCAGAACGGACTCTACGACCCGTTCTTCGAGGGCGCGGCCGCCAGCGGGTACGCGACGCTCTCATGGAGCAAACCCGGCGTCGGCAGGTCGGATGGCGACTGGCTCACGCAGAGTCTTCCCGACCGCGCCGCGGAGGTAAGCGCTGCGATCGACTGGGCCAAGGCGCAGCCGGACGTTCCGACGTCGACGATCGTCCTGTGGGGTGCAAGCCAAGCAGGCTGGGTACTCCCCGCGGTGGTCGCCGACCGCAACGACATTGACGGCGTTGTAGCAGTCGGCACCGCCATCAACTGGCTGAGGCAGGGGCAATTCAACCTTCAAGCGGAACTCGACCACGCGGGCGCAGATGCCAAACAGCGCGCCCGCGCACAAGCCGCAAGCACCAACACGCATGCGCTCCTAGAGCGCGGGGCAAGCTACGAAGAATATCTCGGTGAGACCACCGAGACCAACCCCATGACCCGCGAGCGGTGGGGATTCGCCCAACGCAACTTCCGCGCCGATGCCACAAACGATCTCGCCCGAGCGGCCACACGTCACATACCCTGGCTACTGCTGGCCGGCGAGCATGACCGAAACGTCGACGTCCACGAAACTGCCGAGGTTTACCTTGAAATCTTCGGCGGAGACGTCAAGGTCACATGGGTTGACGCGGTGCACTCTATGGCGCGCCCCATCGTCGACGATTCCGAGTTCATCGGCGTGGTCACGGGGGTGTTCTGGCCGCGCCTTCTCTTGGCTGACTGCGTCATCGACTCATACCGCGGGCTCCTCGATCAGGTGGCAGACTCCCACTGAGGCATGCCACGAAATGCGAACTGAGGCATGCCACGAAATGCGAACCGAGGCATGCCACGAAATGCGAACCGATCGCTTGTGCCGTCGCGGGGTGTCTTGTCGCCGCGCGACGGCTATCACCGCCGAAGCCGCGCCATCTAATTCCGCGACTCACAGGCGGAGCCGGGGGCAGTTCCGGCTGGACGGGGGAGCGCCGGCGTGCGGAAGGCTCTCCCCTGTTCGGACGATTTGTCTTGACGAACAGGCGTCAAACGAGCACAGACGGTTGTCAACGGTGCGAGACTGGCGCCGTGAGCCCTCGACCCACGGAGCTACCTGGTGCGCGCGCCCGGGCGCGGGGCGCCTCGAAGACCCCGGGCAGTCTGGCTCAGGGTGTGGCCACGGCTCAGGTGGCCACCGAGGTGCAGATGCGAGTGCGGCGGGTGCAGCGCCAGCTCGACGCCCTGAGCGTCGCGGCCACGCTTGCCGCCGGGGAGCAGGGCGACGGGGGTCCCACGCCGCTGCCGTCCGTCGTCGACCGGGCCCGCGCCGCAGGCACTCGTGCTACCGACACCCGACCTACCGACACCCGTGCTGCCGACACCCGCGGCACCACGCGGACGCCGGCCTCGACGACCGCCCGCACCACCGGCGAGCGGGCGCCGTGGCTCGAGCCGGTCGTCGGCATCGTCACCGACCTGCTCGCGGCGCGCGAGGGCACCGCCGAGCAGGGGCTGCGCCTCGCCACCCGCGGGCTGACCCTGGCCGACGCCGTCGCCGACCCCGCCTGGCGCCATCTCTTCGTCGCGCAGTGCGAGGCCGTGCGGACCTGGGCGCTGCTCGCGGCCAGCCAGATCGACGAGGCCGAGGTCGCGGCCGAGCGCGCCCAGGACGCGGTCGCCGAGCGGCTGCCCGAGCACGAGCTGACCGGTGCCGTGCGGGCTACGGTCGCCGCTCGAAGCGGTGCGGTCGCCATGGCGCGCGAGGAGTTCGACCGGGCCGCCCGCCGGCTCAGCGACGCCGCCGAGCAGGATGCCGAGGCCGCTCACCCGCTCCAGGGCGAGGTCGAGATCCTGCTGGCCGCGCTGATGCGGACCGTGGGGGAGCCCGGTCTGGGGCTGCCCTATCTCGAGCGCGCCCTCGACCGGGTCGGGCCCTCCACGCCGCCCGGTGTCCAGGCCCCGATCTACGCCGAGCAGGCTCGGCTGCTCGTGGACAACGGCCGGCTCGACCTGGCCCTCGCGGCGGCCGAGCGGGCTGCGGAGCTCGTCGAGCTCACCGACCTGTCCCCGGTGCCGTTCCGGCTGCTGGTCGCCGACGTCAAGAGTCACTTCGCAGACCGTTACGCCGCAACGGATCTCGAAGCCCTCGCCGAGGCCGAGCAGGCTGCCGACGGGCTCGTGCCGGTCGAGACGTCGCTCGCGCTGGCCCGCGCCCGCCAGCGACTGGGCGACCCTGAGGGGTCGCTCGCGGCGCTGGCCGACCACCACGCCGTGAGCGGCCTGCCCCGACGGATCCGCAACGATGTCTACGACCTGCTCGCGCAGGCGCTCACCGACTCAGGGGACCTGCTCGGGGCCCTGAAGGTGCTGCAGGAGCAGAAGCGCGCCGATCGCCTCGAGGACCGGCACGTCACCGCGACCCGCGTCGCCGAGCTGGTGACGAGCCTGCGCCACGGCCTGCTCGAGAGCGACCTGCAGAAGGCCATCGTCCGCGAGGAGCAGCTCCGGACCCTGGTGCGCCAGCGCACCGCCGAGCTCACCTGGCGGACCGCGCACGACGAGCTGACCGGCTTGTTCTCCCGCGAGGCCGTCGTCGAGCGCCTCGCGATGCCGCTGCTGCCCGGCGGGTGGCGGACGGTCGCCTTCGTCGACCTGGACCGGTTCCGGGTGGTCAACGACGCGCACGGTCACCGCGCCGGTGACGTGCTCCTCACGGCCGTGGGGCGGCGGCTCGAGACCGGGGCGCTGCGGCTGCCGGGACGCACCACCGTGGCGCGGCTCGGCGGCGACGAGTTCGTGGTGATCGTCGACAGCGCCGACGAGATCAACCCCATCGAGCTGGCTCGGGACGTGCAGGGGCAGATCTGCCAGCCGGTCGACGTGCCGGGGCTCGGACCGGTGCGCCCCGACGCCAGCGTGGGTGTCGTCCAGGTCGGGCCGGCCGGTCCGCGCGCCGAGCTCGTCGAGGAGCACGACCTGCTGCGCGACGCCGAGTCCGCGCTGCATCGCGCCAAGGCCGAGGGCGGTGGCCAGGTCTGGGTGTTCGGCGAGAGCGACCGACGGGCCGCGCTGCGCCGCTTCGAGGTAGAGCTGGAGCTGCGTCGCGCGATCGCCGAGGGTCGCGTCCGCGCGGCCTACGACCCCATCGTCTCGCTCGCGGATGGTGCCGTCGTCGGCGTCGAGTGCCTGTCGCGGCTGCTCGACGGCGACCGGGTGGTGCCCGCCGCCGAGTTCATCGACATCGCCGAGGAGTCCGGTCTGGTCGACCAGCTGGGCGCCTTGGTGACCCAGCAGGCGTTCGCCGACCTGGCCGCCGCCCACCAGCCGTGGTTCGTCGCCGTCAACCTGAGTGCCCGCGAGCTGCGGCGGGAGGACCTGGCCGCCGAGCTGTCCGGCTGGGTGGGCGCGGCGGGCCTGACCATGGACCGGGTCGTCGTCGAGGTGACCGAGCGGTCGTTCGTGCACGCCGCCTCCACCGAGGCCAGCTGCCTGTTCGAGATCGCCCGCGCCGGCGCCGGCCTCGCCATCGACGACTTCAGCACCGGGCACAGCTCGATGGTGCACCTGTCGTGGATGCCGCTCACGCTGCTCAAGATCGACCGGTCGCTCGTGGTCCGCGCGGCCTACAGCGGGGCCGATCGCACCCTGGTGTCGGCCGTCATCACCATGGCGCAGACCCTGGGGCTCAACGTCGTCGCCGAGGGCGTCGAGTCCGTCGAGCTCTACCAGGTCATGCGCGAGCTGGGCTGCGACTACGCCCAGGGCCACCTGTTCGGGGAGTACCAGCGCGTGTCGGACATCCCCGAGGTCTACGACATCGACGCGGTCTCGGGCCCCCCCGACGATCTGGCAGAATAGATCCTTGTACCCGTGCGCGCGGTCCCTCTTGCTGCCTGCACGCCTACCCCCGAGCCACGGCACCCCGCGTGTTCCCCACCCGGTCTGGCCGCGACTCACAACGAAGAAACAGGAGACCACCTACGTGGCCGTCAAGATCCGCCTGAAGCGCATGGGCAAGATCCGTGCACCGTTCTACCGCGTCGTCGTCATGGACTCCCGCACCAAGCGGGACGGCCGGGCGATCGAGGAGATCGGCATCTACCACCCGACCCAGCAGCCGTCGCGCATCGAGATCGACAGCGAGCGCGTGCAGTACTGGCTCGGTGTCGGCGCCCAGCCGACCGAGCAGGTCCTCGCTCTGCTGAAGGTCACCGGTGACTGGCAGAAGCACAAGGGCCTGCCGGGCGCCGAGGGCACCCTCGAGGTCGCCGCTCCCCGCCCCGACAAGCGCGCGCTCTACGAGGAGGCCGTCAAGAAGGCCGAGCTCGAGCCCAAGGAGACCCCGCGCAAGAAGGCCGAGAAGAAGGCCGAGCCGGCTGCGGAGCCTACCGAGGCTCCGGCCGCCGAGTCCACCGAGTCCACCGAGGCTGCTGCGCCCGCCGAGTCCACCGAGGCTCCGGCCGCTGAGGCCACCGACGAGAAGGCCGAGGCCTGATCGTGCTCGAGGAGGCCCTCGAGCACCTGGTCAAGGGCATCGTCGACCACGATGACGACGTGGTGGTGCGCCGCAAGGAGCTCCGCCGCGGCGAGGTCCTGGAGGTCCGCGTCCACCCCGACGACCTCGGCCGGGTCATCGGCCGGTCCGGTCGCACGGCCAGCGCGTTGCGCACCGTCATGGGTGCGCTCGCGGGTGGCAAGCCGGTGCGGGTCGACATCGTCGACACCGACCGGGTGCGCTGAGACCGTCCCCGGACCTCGAGCGTCGAGGCCGTAGAGCACTCCGCCGCAGGGGCGCGTCCATCACCGGGCGCGCCCCTGCGGCGTCCCTGCCGAAGAACCCACACTCCGCACGAGCGAGGAGCCGACCGTGAGCCGATCCGAGGACGAGCTGCGCACCGTGGCGCGCATCGGGAAGCCGCACGGCCTGCGCGGTGAGGTGACCGTGCAGCTGCACACCGACGACCCGCAGACGCGGCTCGCCGACGGCGCCGTGCTGCAGACCCTCTCGGCGCCGGGCTCCGGTGTGCCGCGACGCCTGACGATCCGTTCCACCCGCGTGCACCAGGGCATCTGGCTGGTGGCGTTCGAGGAGATCCCCGACCGCACCGGCGCCGGGTCGCTGCGCGGCACCCGCCTGCAGGTCGAGGTCGAGCAGGAGCCCGAGCACGACGCGGACGACGACGGCTTCTACGAGCACGAGCTCGTCGGGTTGGCTGTCGAGGACCCGGCCGGGGCAGCGGTCGGCGAGGTGATCGCCCTGCACACCCGGCCCGCCCAGGACCTGCTCGAGGTCCGCCGCGCGGACGGGCGCACCGCGCTGGTGCCGTTCGTCGAGGCCCTGGTGCCCGTCGTGGACGTCGACGGCGGACGGGTCGTCGTCGACGCGCCTGCCGGCCTGTTCGACCTCGAGGACTGAGCGTGCGCGTCGACGTCGTCACGATCTTCCCCGACTACCTGACCCCGCTCGACCTGTCGCTGATCGGCAAGGCCCGCGTCCAGGGGCTGCTGGACCTGCACGTCCACGACCTGCGCGAGTTCACCACCGACCGGCACCGCACCGTCGACGACACCCCCTACGGCGGGGGCGCCGGCATGGTGATGAAGCCGGAGCCGTGGGCTGCTGCTCTCGATGCCGTGGTGGCCTCCGGCGGCAACCAGGATCCAGACCAAGCCCTCGACCAGGACCCCGTGCCAGACCAGGGCCAAGACCTCGACGCCGGCTCGTCCGCCCACCCTGGCCCGGCGCTGCCGCTGCTCCTCGTGCCGGGGCCGGGCGGTGAGCCGTTCACCCAGGCCCTCGCCCACGAGCTGGCCGCCGAGCCCTGGCTGGTGTTCGCGTGTGGGCGCTACGAGGGGATCGACGAACGGGTCTACGACCATGCACGCGAGGCCCTCGACGGGCGGGTGCGGGTGGTGTCGCTCGGCGACTACGTGCTCAACGGGGGAGAGGTGGCCGTCCTCGCGATGGTCGAGGCGATCGCCCGGTTGCTGCCCGGGGTGGTCGGCAACGCCGAGTCGCTCGTCGAGGAGTCGCACGAGGACGGCCTGCTGGAGTACCCGGTCTACACGAAGCCGGCGTCGTGGCGCGGGCGCGACGTCCCGCCGGTGCTGCTCTCGGGCAACCACGGCGCCATCGCCGCCTGGCGCCACCAGGAGCGGCTCGACCGCACCGCCGAGCGCCGGCCCGACCTGCTGGCCCCGAGCGCGGCCGCCGACCCCGCGTCCGGCACCCTGCAGGTAGCCACCCCCGCTGACCTCGGTGAGCTGCTCACCCTCACCCACGCCGTGCGTCCGCAGGACCACGAGACGCTCGCGGGGCTCGCCGACTCGCTGGCCGAGTGGCAGACCTGGGTGCTGCGTCTCGACGGCCGCCTCGTCGGCTCCGTGTGCGCGCGCCGGGTGGACGACGAGTGGCGGCTGGCGCGGCTCATGGTGGTCCCGGACCTCGCCGACCGGGGGCTGGACCGCCGGCTGCTCGAGCACGTCCGGGCCGCAGCGCCGCGGGGCACCCGCACCCGTCGCGGTCGCCCCACCGACGAGTAGAGCGCGTCCAGACCTGGGGACGCCGCAGATTAGGCCGGCCCAGACGGCTCTGGCACAATGGTGCGGTGCGTGTGCGCACGCCCCTGCCACAGGGGGAGTCGTCCTCGGGCGACGCGGCTTCGCGCACCACACCCATCAGACCAGCGTGGACCGCGCTCTCGCGCGAGCCCACCGAGGACGTGGCGACCTGTGGCGACCACGAGAAAGCGATCCGAGCATGAACAAGCTCACCGAGTTCGACGCCGCCAACCTGCGCAGCGACCAGCCCGACTTCCGCGCCGGCGACACCGTCAAGGTGCACGTCAAGGTCATCGAGGGCACCCGCTCCCGCATCCAGGTCTTCCAGGGCGTCGTGATCCGCCGCCACGGTGGCGGCATCGGCGAGACCTTCACGGTCCGCAAGATCTCCTTCGGCGTCGGCGTCGAGCGCACCTTCCCGCTGCACACCCCGATCATCGACAAGATCGAGGTCGTCACGCGCGGTGACGTGCGTCGCGCCAAGCTCTACTACCTGCGCAACCTGCGCGGCAAGGCCGCCAAGATCAAGGAGAAGCGCGAGACCCCCGTCGCGCGCTGAACCCGGCTTTCGCGAGCGACCCCGTCGGAACCCCCGGCGGGGTCGCTCGCGTCTCGGCCGGTCTGCAGCATTCGGACAGGGTGGCGGCTTAGGGTTCGACGTGGTGCCGGTCCGCACCTCGACCAGCACGTCGACCCCGACCCGCACCGAGCTGACCGATCCGCACCGACCCGTCCTGAAGCAGAACGCTGAGCGTGAGGCCCAGCCGAGAGAGGGATCTACTGGATGAGCGACCCCAAGCCCGTCGCGGAGCCCGCCGAGCAGCTGCCCGGCGCTTCGCACCAGCGCGGGGAGGCGCCGCGGAGCCACTTCGCGCACGTGCTGCGCGAGTTCGTCATCGTGGTGGTGCTGGCCCTGGTGCTCTCGCTCGTCGTCAAGACGTGGCTGATGCAGGCGTTCTACATCCCCTCGGGGTCGATGGAGGACACTCTGGTCCAAGGTGACCGGGTCGTCGTGTCCAAGCTGACGCCGACCCCGTTCGCGCTCGAGCGCGGCGACATCGTGGTCTTCGAGGACCCGGGCCAGTGGCTGCCGGCCAGCACCGCGGAGCCGCTCACGGGCGTGCGCAAGAACCTCCACGACGGGTTGGTCTTCGTCGGTCTGCTGCCGAGCGACGCCGACAACCACCTGATCAAGCGGGTCATCGGGCTGCCCGGCGACCACGTCGTGTGCTGCACGAAGGACGGCAAGCTCACCGTCAACGGCGTCGCGGTCACCGAGCCCTACCTCAAGAGCGGGGACGCGCCGAGCAACGACCCCTTCGACATCACCGTGCCGGCTGGCAAGGTGTGGGTCATGGGCGATCACCGCAGCAACTCCGGAGACTCGCGCTATCACGACGACAACAGCGGCGGCGCCGACGGCTCGGTCGCGATCGACCGCGTCGTCGGACGGGCGGTCGCGGTCGTCTGGCCGTTCACGGATCTGGCCTGGCTCGGGCAGCAGGCCGACACCACGTTCGCCAAGGTGCCCGAACCGTCGTCGTGAGCACGCGCACCAGCACCCGTCGTCGACCCACCTGGTCGACCACCCCGACCCTGCGCCTCGAGCGGGAGATCCAGCGTGGCCTGCCCGAGGGGCCGCGGCTCGTCGCCGGCATGGACGAGGTGGGCCGCGGCGCGCTCGCCGGTCCGGTGTCGGTCGGGATGTGCGTCATCGACGCCAGCACGGGCACCGCTCCGCAGGGCGTCAAGGACTCCAAGCTGCTCGCCCCCGCGGTGCGGCACGCGCTCGTCCCGCGGCTGCGGCGGTGGGCGGTCGCCTACGGCGTGGGGCACGCCGGGGCGGACGAGATCGACGCGATCGGCATCCTCGCGGCGCTGCGCCTCGCGGGCCGGCGCGCCCTCGACCAGGTCGTCGCCGGTGGCGTGCGCCCCGAGGTGATCATCCTCGACGGCAACCACGACTGGTTCACCGAGGCCGACCAGGTCGGTCTGCTGGCGTTCGCCGGGGATGGGCCCGTGCACCCGCCCGTCCAGACGCTGATCAAGGCCGACCAGCGGTGCGCCTCGGTGGCCGCTGCCAGCGTCCTCGCCAAGGTCGAGCGCGACACCATGATGGCCGAGCTCGCGGCGTCCGACGGTGGGGTCTACGCGCACTATGGGTGGGAGATCAACAAGGGCTACTCCGCGCCCGCGCACATCGCTGCGCTCGCGGCGCACGGCCCCTGCCAGCACCATCGTCGCTCTTGGTGCCTGCCCGGCGTGGGCGAGGTGCTCGTGGAGCGCGTGGGAGAATCGCCCGCAGGACACGAGCTGCGCCACGACGAAGGGATGGGCGGGTCATGAGCGCCGAAGACCTCGAGAAGTACGAGACCGACATGGAGCTGCAGCTCTATCGCGAGTACCGCGACGTGGTCGGGTTGTTCTCTCACGTCGTCGAGACAGAGCGCCGGTTCTACCTGTGCAACTCCGTCGACGTGCGGGTGCGCGGCGAGGGTGGTGACGTCTACTTCGACGTGCAGATGTCCGACGCCTGGGTGTGGGACGTCTACCGTCCCGCGCGGTTCGTCAAGAACGTCCGGGTGGTCACCTTCAAGGACGTCAACGTCGAAGAGCTCGCGAAGTCCGACCTCGACCTGAGCAAGGAGACCGGCTTCCCGGGCTGAGCCGGGGGTTCCGGACCTCGTAGACCCCTCGCTCGTCCACAGCGACCTCCTCGCCCTGGGCGCCGAGCCTGTTGCCCGACAGCCTTTCCCTCGAACGTCCCACCGGGACGACCCGAGCGAAAGGACTTCTCGTGGCCTCGTCGACCTCTCCTGCCCCCGCCTCCTCACCTCCGCCTCCAGCCCCAGCTCCACACACGGCATCGACACCGAGCTCGTCGACCTCGAGCTCATCGACGCAGGCCGCGCGCCCCACCTCCGCGGCCACCAGGGCCGTGGGCAGGTTCGGCGAGGACCTCGCGTGCGCGCGATTCCTCGAGGCGGGCCTGTCCATCGTGGAGCGCAACTGGCGCTGCCCCCTCGGTGAGATCGACATCGTCGCCCTCGACGGTGGCACCCTGGTCGTCGCCGAGGTGAAGACGCGGCGCAGCACCGGCTTCGGCACGCCCGTCGAGCAGATCACCCACGCCAAGCTGGTGCGGCTGCGCCGACTCGCGGCCCGGTGGCTGCAGGAGCACCCGAGCCTGTGGGTCCAGGGCGTGCGGGTGGACGTCGTGGGGGTCTACGTGCCCCCGCGTGGGGCCCCCGAGGTCGAGCACCTGAAGGCGGTGCTCTAGATGGGTGTCGCGACCACCCGAGCGGTTGCCCTGCTCGGGCTGGACCCGGTCGTCGTCGACGTCGAGGCCGACATCGCCGACGGGCTGCCCAGCTTCACCATCACCGGCATGCCCGACTCGAGCGTCGGCGAGGCGAAGGAGCGGCTGCGCGCCGCGGCCGCCAACTCCGACTGCCCGATCCCGCGCCGCCGGCTGACCGTCAACCTGTCCCCGGCCTGGGTCCCCAAGCGGGGTCCCGGCTTCGACCTGGCCATGACCGTGGCGCTGCTCCGTGCGAGCGGTCAGATCCCGGTGCCGGTGGTCGACGTGGTGCACCTCGGCGAGCTGTCCCTGACCGGTCGCATCATCGCCGTCAAGGGTGTGCTGCCGTGCGTGCGTGCCGCCGCGGACGCCGGGGTTCGTCGGGTCTTCGTCCCCGAGGTCAACGTGGCCGAGGCACGGCTGGTCCCGGGCATCGAGGTGATCGGGGTCCGCAGCCTGCGCGGACTCGTCGCGCACTACCGCGGCGAGAGCGTCGAGGAGCCGGACGACACCGAGGAGGCGGCGGAGCAGGGCCAGGCCGGCGGTCTCCCGACCGGCGCAGCAGGGGCGGCGGTGGGGGATCTGAGCGAGATCGTCGGCCAGCACGGCGCGCGGTTCGCGATCGAGGTCGCCGCCGCCGGTGGGCACCACCTGTTCCTCGTCGGTCCACCGGGAGCCGGCAAGACCATGCTCGCCGAGCGCCTCCCCGGCATCCTCCCGGTGCTGCCCGAGCGGGACGCCCTGGAGGTGACGGCGATCGCGTCGGTGCTCGGTCGACTCGACCAGGACCATGCCCTGGTCACCCGGCCGCCGTTCATACCCGTCCACCACGGTGCGTCGATGGCGGCCATGGTCGGCGGCGGCCGGTCCTTCCCGCAGCCGGGCGCGATCACGGCCGCCCACCGCGGCGTCCTGTTCCTCGACGAGACCCCGGAGTTCGCGCCCTCGGTGCTGAACGCTCTACGAGAACCCATGGAGGGCGGCACGATTCGCGTTGACCGCGCCCAGGGCTCCGCGGTGTTCCCCGCCCGGTTCCAGCTCGTCGCGGCCGCCAACCCGTGCCCCTGCGGCAAGAACACCGGCAAGGGGCTGGACTGCACCTGCAGCGTGACCGCTCGGCGGGGCTACCTGTCGCGGGTCTCGGGTCCGGTGCTCGACCGGATCGACATCCAGGTGTCCGTCCCCGCCGTGACCAAGGCCGAGCTGGGCGGACCACCGGGGGAGCCATCGGCTCTGGTGGCCGCCCGCGTCCGGGCGGCCCGCGAGCGGCAGCGCGTGCGTCTCGCAGAGTTCGGCAAGGACCGCAACGCCGAGGTGGGCAGCAAGGAGCTCCTCGGCCCGCTGCGCCCCGAGCCCGCCGCCACCGCCGACCTCGACCGGTTGATGGAGCGCGACCCGCTCTCGGTGCGCGGCTATCTGAGGGCGCTTCGCCTCGCGTGGACGGTGGCCGATCTCAGCGGCCACGACCGACCGGACCAGGACGACGTCGCCCTGGCGCTGTCGCTGCGCACGGGGCTGGCGGCATGACCGCCGGCGACGCCCTGGACCCGGTGGCGGCCTGGGCGGCGGCGATGCGTGACGAGCGCACCGCGCTGGCGGCCTGGAGCCGACTGGCCGAGCCGGGCGACAAGCGAGCCACCCAGCTGGTCGCCGAGCTCGGCGCTCGCGAGGCGCTCGCGGCGGTGCGCGGCTCCACGGACCACCGGGACGAGAAGTTCCAGCCACGACTGCCGCACCTGGACGTGACCGCCGACCTGCGCGCCGCGGCTCGCCTCGGTGCGCGCGTGATCGTCAGCGGGGACGACGAGTGGCCGCCCGGCCTCGACGACCTGGTGAACCCACCCTTCTGCCTGTGGGTGCGTGGCCCGCTCGACATCGCCGTGGCGTGCGCGCGCAGCGTGGCGGTGGTGGGCGCCCGCGACTCCACGGACTACGGCAAACGCGTGTCGGCCGACATCGCCTACGAGCTGGTCGAGCGCGGCTTCGCGATCGTCTCGGGCGCCGCCTTCGGGATCGACGCGGCCGCCCACCGGGGTGCACTCGCGGCGGCGGGGAGCACCATCGCCGTGCTGGCCTGTGGCGTCGAGCGCGCCTACCCGCTCGCGCACGACACCCTGCTGGCCGAGATCGCCCGCCGGGGTGCGGTGATGAGTGAGCTGCCGCCGGGGGCGGTGCCGACGCGCAGTCGGTTCCTGCTGCGCAACCGGATGATCGCCACGATGACCCAGGGCACCCTGGTCGTCGAGGCGGGGTCCAGGTCGGGGTCGCTGAACACCGCCCGCACGGCCGCCGAGTACGCCCGGCCGGTGGCTGCCGTCCCCGGTCCGGTGACGTCGGCGGCCAGCTCGGGCACCCACCAGGCGGTGCGCGACGGGATCGCGGTGCTGGTCACCAACGCCGAGGAGGTGGCCGAGCTGGTCGGCCGGATGGGGCTGGATGCCGCCACCCGTCCACAAGGCCCGACCGATCCCCGCGACCTGCTGGATGACGAGCAGCACCAGGTCCTCTCGGCGCTGCCGCGCTCGCGCTGGATCTCCACCACCGACGTCTGCGTGCGCGCCGGCCTGGACTGGCGGACGACCTCGGTGGCGCTCAGCCGCCTCGAGACGCTCGGCCTGGCCGAGCGCAACGGCGACGGCTGGCGGGTCGAGCGCGGCGCCCGCGACGGCCTGCTGCGCCCCGGCCTGGACCGACCCGCCCAGGAGCGCCTCGATCTGGCTGCACCTTCGCCCCGCCGGGATCCCTCGCCCCGCCAAAGCCCTACGCCCCGACCCGACCCTGCGTCCCACCAGGATTCTACGTCCAGCCAGGCCCCGGGCCCCGCGTCGCACGAGAGTGCCTCCTGAGCGCCGCGTGCTTCCCGAGATGGTGGTTGGCGACCGACATGGCGCTCCGCCACTGAGATGGCGGTTGTCGACCGACATGGCGCTTAGGCACCGAGATGGTGGTTGGCGACCGAGATGGCTGGTGTACCAGCCGTTTCGGTGCATACGCGCCGTCTCGGTGACTACAGGCCATCTCGGCAGAGTCGGCGGGCTGGGCAGGCTGGGCAGGTGGCGTGGGCGCGCCGGAGGGCTCGGTGCTTGCTCCCCGGGCGGCGCTTTGCGACGGTGGGGGCGATGCCCGACGGCGCGCGGTCCACCACGGCGAGCGGCGGTCGCCCTGCGGAGGGTGACCTGGTCGCTCAGTTCGTGCTGCACCTGGAGCGCGAGCGGGGGCGATCGGCGCACACGGTGCGCGCCTACGCCGGGGACCTGCGCCTGCTCGAGGCGTTCGCCGAACGGCGGGGGATCGACGACCTGGGCGCCGTGACACTGGCGGACCTGAGGTCCTTCCTGGCCGAGCAGTCGAGTGCGGGCGCCGCCCGGTCTACCATCTCGCGGCGGTCTGCAGCGGTGCGCACGTTCTACGCGTGGGCGACGCGGCTGGGGCTCATCGAGCGCGACCCGGCGCTGCGGTTGGCCGCACCCAAGCGGCAGCGGTCGCTCCCGGGGGTCCTCGACCAGGGTCAGGCCGGCGCGCTGCTCGACGTGGCGGCCGTGGCGGCGGACGACGACGACGCGGTGCACCTGCGCGACCGGGCGATGCTCGAGCTGCTCTACGCCACCGGCATCCGCGTCAGCGAGCTTGCCGGCATCGACATCGACGACCTGGACGACGGGTCGCGCACCGTCCGGGTGCTCGGCAAGGGCGCGAAGGAACGCACGGTGCCCTACGGCGTCCCAGCCCAGCGCGCCATCGACGCGTGGCTGGCTCGCGGCCGACCGCAGGTCGTGCAGCCGGGGAGTGGGCCAGCCCTCTTCCTCGGCAGGCGCGGCCGCCGGGTGGACCCGCGCCAGGTGCGGTCCGCGGTGCACAGCCTGCTCGCCCACATCCCGAACGCGCCGGACCTCGGCCCGCACGGGCTGCGGCACAGCGCGGCGACCCACCTGCTCGACGGCGGCGCCGACCTGCGGGTGGTTCAAGAGCTCCTCGGTCACTCGTCGTTGTCGACCACCCAGATCTACACGCACGTGTCCGTAGACCGGCTGCGCAGGTCCTACGAGCAGGCACACCCTCGCGCCTAGCAGGTCTGGGGGCTCGCACACCCGCCCGACCTACGGCGGCGGGTAGAGGCGCACGTGCAGGAGACCGAGCAGCGCCAGCGGGTCGCGATAGGCGTCGCCCTCGCGCACACCCCAGTGCACACAGCTGACCGGCGCGCAGTGGCCTGGGTGGGCGGTGAGCACGCCCACCTGCTGGCCCGCCGTGACGGCCGTGCCCACCGGCACCGTAGCCGAGACCGGCTCCAGACTGCTTCGCCAGCCGCCCCCGTGGTCGATCGTCAGCACCGGACGCCCGGCGACCATGGTGGCCACCGAGACGACCCCGGGTGCCGGGGCGAGGACGGGGGTGCCCACCGGCGCGGCGACGTCGACTCCTCGATGGCCCGCCGCGTAGGGACCCGGGGGTGCTTCGAACCGGCGCACCAGCACCGGTGCGGCCACCGGCCACCGCCAGGGCGTCGCCGGCGCGACGCCCGCCGACCCGGGTGGGCCGGACGCAACCGGGCCAGGCGCGCTCGGACCTGGCACCGTCGGACCGCCAAGAGCACTCAGTGCGACCGCACCGGCGACCAGCACCGGGGCGATGGGGGACAGCAGCGCGATGTGGATGGGCATGCCCCACCGTGGCGGGGGCGCGAGGGCGTGGTCCAGCACGGATTCGCGGCTGTGGACGCGGGAGGGGATTGGTCCGGCCAAGTCCCCAGCCCCCCGGCTGGATGCGTGCGGCGCAGGTCACAAACGGTGACGGGAAGGCACGCTACGAAGTGGCGGACCCGCCGCCGGTGTCGCCTCCGGCGTCTGGGGCGTACACCGTGGCACGGTTGAGCAGCGGGTGCTTGGGCGCACCCGCGGAGCAGCACCCAGACCCACGGGCGCCATCGCCAGTCACGATCGAGGAGGGACATGTCTCGCCTGGATGAGCACATCCGTCCCTCCGGCGTGGGGCGTCCGGAGGCCGACGAGGACCCCTGGCCCGAGCACGTGGTGGCCCCCACGCACGGACGGGCCTCGGCGGCCAGCCACCCCCGCAGCCACGCGCCCAGCACCGACGCCGACCCGCCCCACGCCAACCCGCCCCACCACACCGACGCACCCCGCCCGGCCCGCGCCCGCTGGAGCACGCGAAGGCGACTGCGGCTGCTGCGCACGGTCGTCGTGGGCGGACTGCTGGTCGCCGGCGGCAGCTACGGAGTCGGGCAGCTGACCAGTCAGGACTCCCAGGCCGTGTCGGCCAACCGGACCGCGGCAGTCGCCCCGGCAGCGCCCGGCGCAGCCCAGACCGGCACAGCCCAGACCGACCCGGCAGCCCGTTCCACGCCCACCGGCTCGGGTGACGACGTGGCGGAGGGTGACGGCATCGGTCCGACCCCGGCGTCGGTGCCCCGCCAGGGGAACGGCCAGTTCACGGTCCTGCCCGTGCCAGGCCCGGACACCGCCGGCGCAGGCGGGCGGATGGTGCGCTACACGGTCGAGATCGAGGGCGGCCTCTCGGAGCGCCCCGCCGACTACGCCCGGACCGTCCAGCAGACGCTGCAGGACCCGCGCGGGTGGCGGAGCCAGGACTCGCTGCGCTTCATCAACGTCTCCCCGGACCAGGCCGCGGGCGGCGCGAAGGTCGACCTGCGCATCCTGCTGGCCACGCCCGCGACGGTGGACCGGCTGTGCGCGCCGCTCGAGACGCGCGGCACGGTGTCCTGCTTCAACGGCGGCCGGGCCGTCCTCAACGCCGCTCGCTACGTGGGCGGGGCGACGACCTTCGGCACCGACGTGACGACCTACCGGGTCTACCAGATCAACCACGAGGTCGGTCACGGCCTCGGGCACGGGCACCAGGGCTGCCCGGCGCCGGGGACGCCGGCGCCGATCATGCTGCAGCAGACCAAGTACCTGCTCGGCTGCACCGCCAACCCCTACCCGACGGTGCCCTGACGATCGTTGCCCTGACCCTCGAGGCCCTGACCCGGCCCACCCCCACCAGCCAGTCGTCGAGCAGCCTCCTCGAGCACCTCGGGCCGCTTGCAGAAGGCGAACCGCACCAGGCTCGGCGCCAGCGTCGGGTCGTCGTGGAAGACCGAGACGGGTACGCCCACGACGCCGTAGTCGTGCGGCAGCACCGTGCGGCAGAGCTCCGCCGCGTCGGCACCGAGCGGTGAGGCGTCGGCGATCACGAAGTAGCCCGCCGCAGGTCGCGCGATCGGCAGACCGGCCGCCTCCAGCCCCGCGCAGAGCAGGTCCCGCTGCTCGGTCATCCGCTCCCGCAGCCCCGTGTAGAACGTGTCGGGCAGCCCCAGCCCGACGGCGATCGCGGGCTGGTAGGTGCTCGACCCGACGAACGTGAGGAATTGCTTGACCGCCAGCACGGCCGAGATGGCCTCGGCAGGCCCGGTGACCCAGCCGACCTTCCACCCGGTGGTCGAGAAGGTCTTGCCGCCCGACGAGATGGTGAGCGTGCGCTCGGCCATGCCCGGCAGCGTCGCCATCGGCACGTGCGGCGGCCCGTCCAGCACCAGATGTTCGTAGACCTCGTCCGTCACCACCCAGGCCCCGTGCTCCGCGGCGAGCTGCCCGATCAGCGCCAGCTCGGCCGCGGTGAAGACCTTGCCCGTGGGGTTGTGCGGCGTGTTGACGAGCACCATGCGGGTGCGTTCGGAGAACGCCGCCCGGAGCTCCGCCTCGTCGATGGCGAAGTCGGGGAAGCGCAACGGGACCGTGCGCAGGGTGGCGCCGGCGAGGGCTACCGTCGCCGCATAGCTGTCGTAGTAGGGCTCGAACAGCACGACCTCGTCGCCCGGGCCGCAGAGCGCGAGCACGCTGGCCGCGATGGCCTCGGTCGCGCCGACGGTCACGAGGATGTCGCTCGCGGGGTCGAGCTCGATGTCGTAGAACCGCCGCTGGTGGGTGGCGATCGCGCTCAGCAGCTCAGGCACCCCGCGCCCGGGCGGGTACTGGTTGCGCCCGGACCGGAGCGCCTCGACGGCTGCGTCGAGCACCTCGCGCGGCCCGTCGGTGTCGGGGAAGCCCTGCCCGAGGTTGATCGCCCCGGTCGTCGTCGCCAGTGCCGACATCTGCGCGAAGATCGTCGTGCCGAAGGCCGCCATGGCGGGGTGACCCGCAGGTCGGGGCGGTGAGGGGAGCGGTGAGGCGAGCGGTGCGGGGGGCCGTGCGGCGGGGGAGCTCATGGCTCGACGCTAGCGCCAGTTCCGCCCCGCCATCAGCCCGGAGCAGCCCGGATCAGCCCGGATCAGCCCGGATCAGCCCGGCGGAGGGCGGCGCCGGAGATTAGGACCCCCTGCGGCCCGTCCCGTAGACTGGCCCCACGGGACGTGTGCCACGTGCGCACGACCCGATTTCGCGCGCTTGCCAGACCGGACCTCGTCCGGGGCGCACCACGGCAGTCCGAGCTCGCTCGGCGGGGTGCGTCGCGAGTGCCAGGCAGGTGACCGCACCCGTGGTCACCGACGTAACTGACCACAACCCAAGAATCGAGGGACACGGCATGGCCGTCGTCACCATGCGCCAGCTCCTGGAGAGCGGCGTCCACTTCGGGCACCAGACCCGTCGGTGGAACCCGAAGATGAAGCGCTTCATCCTGACCGAGCGCAACGGCATCTACATCATCGACCTGCAGCAGTCGCTGACCTACATCAACGACGCGTTCGAGTTCGTCAAGGCGACTGTCGCCCACGGCGGCACCGTGCTGTTTGTCGGCACCAAGAAGCAGGCCCAGGAGCCGGTGGCCGAGCAGGCGACCCGCGTCGGGATGCCCTACGTCAACCACCGCTGGCTCGGTGGCATGCTCACCAACTTCAACACGATCTCCAAGCGCCTCACGCGCCTCAAGGAGCTCGAGGAGATCGACTTCGACACGGTGGCCGGGTCCGGCTACACCAAGAAGGAGCTCCTCATCCTCAAGCGGGAGAAGGACAAGCTCGAGAAGACCCTCGGCGGCATCCGCAACATGGCCAAGGTCCCCTCGGCCGTGTGGATCGTCGACACCAAGAAGGAGCACCTCGCGGTCGACGAGGCGCGCAAGCTGGGTCTGCCGGTCATCGCGATCCTCGACACCAACTGCGACCCCGACGAGGTCGACTACAAGATCCCGGGCAACGACGACGCCATCCGTTCGGTCACCCTGCTGACCCGCGTGATCGCCGACGCCGTCGCCGAGGGCCTGGTGCAGCGCTCCTCGGGCCGGTCCGCCGAGGGTGGCGAGACCGAGGCCGAGCCGCTGGCCGAGTGGGAGCGCGAGCTCTACGCCGAGGCCGAGGCCACCGACGCCGCCGAGGCTGCCGGTGCCGCCGAGGGTCAGGCCGTCCCGGTCGCCGAGGCGACCGAGACCGTCGAGGTCGCTCCGGTCGCCGAGGGCGCTGCCGAGTCGGCCGAGGCCCCCCAGGCCTGAGCCTGGCTCGCTTCGACCACCCCCACCGCTCAGAGAGAAAGTAGCGACAACACATGGCTAACTTCACTGCTGCCGACATCAAGGCGCTGCGTGAGGCCACCGGCGCCGGGATGATGGACGTCAAGAAGGCGCTCGACGAGGCTGACGGCGACCGCGCCAAGGCCACCGAGATCCTGCGCGTCAAGGGCCTCAAGGGCGTCACCAAGCGCGAGGGCCGCTCGGCCTCCAACGGCCTGGTCGCCGCCCGCGTCCAGGACGGTGTGGGCACGCTCGTCGAGGTCAACTGCGAGACCGACTTCGTCGCCAAGGGCGAGAAGTTCGGCGCGCTGGCCGACCAGGTGCTCGACCTCGCGGTCGCCCACCAGGTCGCCGACGCCGACGCGCTGCTCGCGGTCCAGGACGGCGACAAGACGGTCAAGGATCTGCTCGACGAGGCCAACGCCTCGATCGGCGAGAAGATCGAGGTCCGTCGCGTGGCCCGCCTCGAGGGCGAGCACGTCACGTCCTACCTGCACAAGACCAGCCCCGACCTGCCCGCGCAGATCGGTGTCCTCGTTGCCACCACCGGTGGGGACGAGCAGATCGCCCGCGACGTCGCGATGCACATCGCCGCGTTCGCCCCGTCGGTGCTCTCGCGCGACGAGATCGACCCCGAGGTCGTCGAGAACGAGCGTCGCATCGCCGAGGCCACCGCGAAGGAGGAGGGCAAGCCCGAGGCCGCCCTGCCGAAGATCGTCGAGGGTCGCGTCAACGGCTACTTCAAGGAGAACGTCCTGCTCGAGCAGCCGTTCGCCAAGGAGGCCAAGAAGACCGTCAAGAAGGTCCTGGACGAGGCCGGCGCCACCGCGACCGGGTTCGCCCGCTTCAAGGTCGGCTCCTGAGCCTTCCTGAAGCACCCCAGCAACACCTGAGCAACGCGCCGCTGACCACGCGGTGAACACGGCCGGTCGCCTCGTCGGAGGCGGCCGGCCGTGCGCGTTGCCAACGGGTCGCAGGGGCCGGATCGGACTAGGGTGGTGCTCGCCGTCATCCCGGTCGTCGTAGACCGGCCCACGAAGGGGAATCCGTCATGGCTACTCGCCGCCCGCTCGTTCTCGGTCTCACCGCACTGCTCGCTGTCGGGCTGAGCGCCTGCGCCAAGTCCACCTCGGACGTCCAGAACGCCCAGTCGACCGGCACCGCCGGTGGCGCGGGCGGCCAGTCCGGCCAGTCCGTCACGGTCCTCGTGAGCGCGGACACCAACATCCAGGACCTGTGGACCAAGCAGCTGGTCCCGGGCTTCACCAAGGCCAACCCCGGCATCAAGGTCAACATCAACTTCGACCTGCACGGTGAGCACGACGCGCAGAACGCCGCCAAGCTCGCGGCGGCCGTCAAGGGCGGCAAGGACGTCGGCTTCGACGTCATCGACGCGGGCTTCGTCACCCAGGCCGCGGGCGCCAACCTGCTGCTCAAGGAGGACGCCACGACGCTGCCCGCGCTCGCCCAGGTCAACAAGACCCTGGTCGAGGCCGGCAAGGGCTACGGCGTCCCCTACCGCGCGAGCTCGGTGCTGCTCGCCTACAACACCACCAAGGTCAAGACCCCGCCGAAGACGCTCGACGAGCTGCTGGCCTGGATCAAGGCCAACCCGGGCCGGTTCGCCTACAACTCGCCGAAGTCCGGCGGCTCCGGCCAGTCGTTCGTCACGACGGTGCTCGACGCCAACATGGACCAGGCGGCCAGCGACAAGCTCCGCACGACCTACGACAAGGCCGCGATGGCCGGCTGGGACAAGGGCTTCGCGGTGCTCAAGGGCCTCAACCCCTACGTCTACGGCAAGGGCGTCTACCCCAACGGCAACTCCCAGGTCCTGCAGCTGCTGTCGTCCGGGCAGATCGACATGGCCCCCGTCTGGTCCGACATGTTCGTGACCGCCAAGACCAACGGCCAGATCCCCGCGAGCGTCAGCTCGGCCCAGATCAGCAACCCGAGCTTCACCGGCGGCGCGTCCTACCTCGGCGTCCCGGCCACGACGACGCACAAGGACGCCGCGCAGAAGCTCCTCGAGTACGTCCTCACGCCCGACGCCCAGGCCGCCATCGCGACCCAGATCGCCGGCACGCCGGTGCTGCCGCTCGCCTCGCTGCCCGCGGACGTCCAGAAGAAGTTCGAGCAGACCGCGCCCGAGACGATGCGTCCGACCTACGTCTCCGAGGTCTCCAACGACCTCAACAACCAGTGGGACCAGAAGGTCCCCGGCCAGTGACGGCGGGTTCACCCGCGCAGCACGAGGCACGACCTCGCCGGACCCACCCAGGACGGTCCGGCGGCCTGCTCATGGCCCTGCCGCCGATCGTCCTGATCCTGGTCTTCGTCGGCCTGCCCATCGTGACCGCGCTGCTCTACAGCCTCGGTCACACGGGCGGGCTCAACTCGGTCACCGCGACGATCGCGCAGCACCAGCACGTCGCCACCTCCTGGTGGGGCACGCTGGACGCCTACCGCGAGGTGCTCACCAACGCCCGCCTCCAGCGCGACCTGGCGCTGACCGTGACGGTGACCGTGGTGTCTACCGTGGCGGTGATGCTGGTGGCGTTCGGCATCGCTCTCTACCAACGACTTTCGGACAGCAGGCTCGCCAAGGCGCTGGCGGTGCTGGCCATCGTGCCGATGTTCATCCCCGTGGTCATCGGCTCGTGGGCGATCCTGCTGTTCTACTCCGGCACCGGCTTCGTGCGCACCGCGCTGGCCCAGATCGGCGTCGAGGGCCCGGTGTGGGCCTACACCCAGACGGCGATCATCATCGGCTCGGTGTGGACCTCGCTGCCGTTCGCGGTGCTGATGATCAGCTCGGGCGTGCAGGCGGTGCCGGACGCCGTGATCGAGGCGTCCCGTGACGCGGGGGCGTCGCTGGCGCGCACCGTGTGGTCGGTGATCCTGCCGATGGCGACGGTGCCGGTGATCATCGCGGCGACGTTCACCGCCATCGGTGTCCTCGGCTCGTTCACCGTCCCCTACTTCACCGGCCCGAACGCCCCCACCATGCTCGGCGTCGACATCAACAACTACTTCTCGTCGTTCAACCAGCCCCAGCAGTCGGTGGTCATGGCGTTCGTCGTGTTCGCGCTCGCGTCGGTCATCGGCGCGGCCTACGTGTGGGCCAACTTCCGCACCGCGGCCAAGGCGGTCCGGTGATGGGGCGCGTGGCGCTGCGCGGGCTGCTCGCGGTCGCGGTGATCACCTTGTGCCTGTTCGTCTTCGGTCCGCTGCTGTGGCTGGCGTCGCAGGCGTTCGCGACCAGCTGGACCTACCCCAACCTGCTGCCCGACGGCCTGACCACGCGGTGGTGGAAGGTGGTCCTCGACGACCCCGCCCTCGGCGCCGCGGTGCAGAACTCGCTGACCTTCGCGCCGCTCACGGTGCTGATCTCGGCGCTGGTGTGCCTGCCCGCGGCCTACGCCTTCGCGCGGCGCGAGTTCCCAGGCCGTAGAGCGATGCTCATCGGTCTGTTCGCCACGAACGCCTTCCCCAAGATGGGGTTGTTCGCCACGATGGCCTCCCTGTTCTACGCGCTCAACCTCATGCAGACGGTCCTCGGCATCCTCATCGTGCACGTCATCGGCACCGTGGTCTTCATGACCTGGATCCCGGCCGCGGCGTTCGCGTCGGTGCCGCGCAGCCTCGAGGAGGCGGCCCGCGACGCCGGCGCCAAGCCGCTGCGGGTCTTCTTCACCGTGACCCTCCCGCTGGCCCTGCCCGGCATCGCGGTGGCCGCCATCATGAGCTTCCTCGCCAGCTTCGACGAGGCGCAGGGCACCTACCTCGTGGGCGCGCCCGACTACATGACGATGCCCACCCAGATGTACTCCCTGATCCTCAACTACCCGCCCCAGGTGGCCGCCGTCTTCTCCATCATGCTGTCCGTCCCGTCCGTCCTGCTGCTCCTGCTCGTGCGCAAGCACGTCATGGGCGGCCACCTCGCCGAAGGCTTCCAGATCCGATGACGACGCAGGCCGCCCGCGCCACCGACGGGCTACGAATCACCGGGCTGGTCAAGCGATTCGGCGACCGCACCGTCGTCGACGACCTCGACCTGACCGTGCACCCCGGCGAGCTGGTCTCGCTGCTCGGCCCCTCCGGCTGCGGCAAGACCACGACCCTGCGCATGGTGGCCGGCTTCCTCGCGGCCGACGGCGGAAGCATCGAGATCGAGGGCAAGGACGTCGTCGGTCTGCCACCCGAGCGCCGCCCGAGCGCGATGGTGTTCCAGAACTACGCGCTCTGGCCGCACATGACCGTCTTCAAGAACGTCGCCTACCCACTGCGCCTGCGCCGGCTGCCCAAGCACGAGGTGACCGATCGGGTCGAGCACGTCCTCGGCCTGGTCAACCTGCTGCACCACCGCGACAGCCGCCCGGCCACCATCTCCGGCGGTGAGCAGCAGCGCGCCGCTCTCGCCCGGGCCCTGGTCCAGGAGCCCCAGCTGCTGCTGCTCGACGAGCCGCTCAGCAACCTCGACGCCAAGCTGCGGGTCAAGGTCCGCGAGGACATCCGCGAGCTGCAGCAGCGGCTCGGCATCACCACGGTCCTCGTCACCCACGACCAGGACGAGGCGCTGTCGATGTCGGACCGGATCGCCGTCATGAACGGCGGGCGGATCGAGCAGGTCAGCGCGCCCGACGAGCTCTACACCGACCCGCGCACCGAGTTCGTCGCGGGTTTCGTCGGTCAGCTCAACTCCCTGCCGGGCCGGCTCGTCGGCGGTCGTCTGGTCCCCGAGGAGGGCCTGCTCACCGGCGTTCGCCCCGAGGACGTCCGGCTGATCCCGGTGGACGAGCCGGGTGCCTCGGCCGCCGGCCACGCGCCGCAGGACCGGCTGCGGGGCAGGGTGGTGCGCGTCGTCCCGCGGGGTGCCTTCCACGAGCTCGTCGTCGAGGTCGAGGACCGCACCCTGCACAGCCTTGCGGTGGGCCAGAGCCTGCCCGTCGGCCAGGAGGTCTACGTAGACCTCGCCCGTCCCCTCCTCTTCCGCGACGGCCGGCGACTGCAGGAGCGGTAGCGCGACCGCCGACGCGGGCAGGCGCGGCTGGTGCGGGCTGGGCGAGGCCTGTGCCAGGGCACGGCAAGGGCTGGGCCCCTTGGTCCCTGACGTCCGCACGATGTGGAAAACTACCCACGACCGACTTCCCCCCGCTCCAGGAGGCTCCCCTTGACGATGCAGACCGAGCAGACCGAGCAGATCGAGCGGACCGACCAGGCGGCCCACCGCAGCGACGCCGAAGACCTGCGCCCCTACAAGCGGGTGCTGCTCAAGCTGTCCGGCGAGGTGTTCGGTGGCGGCAAGGTCGGCCTGGACCCGGCCGTCATCAAGGGCATCGCCAAGCAGATCGCCGAGGCCGTGCGCTCCGGCGTGCAGGTCAGCGTCGTCATCGGTGGCGGCAACTTCTTCCGCGGCGCCCAGCTGCAGGAGCAGGGCATGGACCGCGCCCGCGCCGACTACATCGGCATGCTCGGCACGGTGATGAACTGTCTGGCGCTGCAGGACTTCCTCGAGAAGGAAGGCATCGACACCCGCGTCCAGACCGCGATCACGATGGGCCAGGTGGCCGAGCCCTACATCCCGCGTCGCGCGATGCGGCACATGGAGAAGGGGCGGGTCGTGATCTTCGGCGCCGGCGCCGGCATGCCCTACTTCTCGACCGACACGGTGTCCGCCCAGCGCGCCCTCGAGACCGGCTGCCAGGCGGTCCTGATGAGCAAGAGCGGCGTCGACGGGGTCTACGACTCCGACCCGCGCACCAACCCCGACGCCCGACGCTACGAGCACCTCACCTACGCCGAGGCGCTGGCCAAGAACCTCAAGGTCATCGACGCGGCCGCGTTCAGCCTGTGCAGCGAGAACAAGCTCCCCATGATCGTGTTCGGCATGGAGGGTGAGGGAAATGTGGCACGCGCCGTGCGAGGTGAGAAGATCGGGACGCTGGTCACCGCCTGACCGCAGCGCGGCCATCGAGCTGCACCGCCAGCTCGTAGCGATAGCGGTCCTCCCCGGCTGACAGCGTCTCGTGCGGGGACGTCCACAGCGAGGAGAGATCCTCGACCAGGACGGCTCCGGCGGGCGCGCCGAGCATGCGCAGCAGCGCCATGACCCCCTCCGGGTGGTCGAGACGCAGGCATCGCTCGTCCTGGCTCTCGACGGGCCGCACCGCGACCGGCCCGGACGGCAGCGACTGGCCTTGCGCCCAACGGTGGAAGGCCCGGAAGCCGGCGGGGCCGGGGCGGCGAGCAGGCTCGGGGACCGAGGCCAGGGGGATCACCCAGGTCGGTGGGCTCAGCTGGAGATGGTCGGTGAGCCACACCGGCGGGATCGCCGTGGCCGCACCGCACCGGACGCTGTCGGCGATCCGGCGGCCCAGGTGCGCGTTGACGGCAGCCAGCACGGCGTCGATCGTGCTGCGGTGGCGGTCCGCGACCGCGAGCGCCAGGCCCATGGCTGACGGGAGGCGCCCGACAGCCAGCATGCCGAGGTAGACCGGGTCGATGCGGTGTCCGGTGGACGGGTCGACGAGGTGGACTCCGCCCGGGTCCGGCACCACCACGATCCGACCGAGGTCGGCTGTCTGCGCGCTCGCTGCTCGCCATCCCAGCGTGCGGCACCGACCAGGGTGGGGATCGACCGCCAGCCCGGTGCCCGGATCGAGGTCGGTGAGGCCCGGCCAGGTGTCCAGCCAGGCGAGCCGGTCCGTCCCGTCACCGTGCAGCGCGCGGGCATAGCGCGCCACGAACGACATCCGGGCCGCCCCCCAGAACGACAGCCGCAGGGCAGGATCACCCGAGCGCGTCGTCGCAGGATGCAGCCGCGCGGTGGCCCGGACGCCTGACGCGCGGCGTTGATGACCCGGCGGCACCTGATGAGCCGACAGGATCGGCCGCCCCGACGTCACCGCGTCCGCGACCGTCGCAGCCCAGGTCCGGTCCGAGGCCAGGCTGCCACCTCGGTCCCGGGTGAGGAGCCGGGCTGCCGTCAGCCCACCGACGGAGTCGACCAGCGCGGCCGCCTCGGACAAGGACATCCGCACCAGACCGGCCCGGTGCATGAGGTCGGCGAGAGCTGCACCGTCCGGCGCCGGGGCAGACTCGCACACCTGGGCGCCGAACCAGTGCAGGTCCACGAGCGACGGGCACACGGTGTGCGGATCGAGCCGGGCGGCGCCGCAGCGGCTGTCGCGGCCCTCCAGCGGCAGGCGGTCGTTGGCGACCGACACCCGCTCGTTCGGCCTCGAGAGGGTGCCCGCACGGCCGGTGCGGTGCTCCCCGAAGGTCCGCGTCCACCTCACCGGAGCGACCGAGCACAGCGCCCCGAGCGGCACGGTCTTCAGCTCGGCGCGCCACAGCACCGACCATCCCGACACCTCGAGTCGCGAGGGCTTGGAGGCCATCTCGTGCGGCAGGCCGGTCGCCTCGACGCGTTCCTTGACACCCTGCCACGCGGTCGTGAGGGACGCCGGCAGGTCTGGGACGCCGTCTCGCTCGTCCAGCAGCTGCATACGGGCCACAAGCTCACCGAGGCTGCGTCGTCGGGCCGTCCGCCAGCGGCTCAGCGCCTGCTGCTCGGCGTCGGTGGCCGCCTCCTGGAGCCGCCGATACTTCAGCAGGATCGCGGCCTCCCTGAGAGGCAGCTCGGTCAGCTCGTCGGCCCGGACAGCCCGTCCGTTGTAGAGCGCTCGCCGGCACCGGAGCAAGGCTCGCCGAGCCGTGGGGGTGGGGGCCTGCGGCACCAGGGGTGTGATCGCTGCCGCGAGCAGCCGCCCGACGCGCAGCAACCGATGCTCCAGCTCGTCCTGGTCGCGACAGGCGGCGAGGAAGTCGGCATAGGGCGACTCCGCAGAGCACACGGGCAGCAGCGGCACTCGAGCGATGACCTGGTGAGCGGCGCTCCAGCCGACCGTCTCGCGGGCGGTGCCGTCCGCCGTCACGACGACGGACCCGGTCACGACGATGCCCCTGGCTTCGTCGGTGCACGAGACGGGAGCGGGGTGAGGGCTGTGACGACGAGGGCGATCAGTGCCCGTTGCATGGCGAGATCGAAACCCATTCTGTTCCAGTGGAACACGGCCCAGAGAGGGAGCACCTCTCGGATCGGCACCTCCAAGCCGTAGCACCCGGAAGCCACGTCACCCGCGGCGGGTCGGAGGGCCTCGACGACCTCGGAGAGGTGGTCGTCGCGGGTGGCCGAGCCGGCCAGCACCTGATCCACGTCGGCGACCACCCACGCCAGTGCGGCGGGGGCGGAGGCGCACGAGGACCAACGGTCCGGTGCACTGGGCACGTCCCGCAGGACGGCCAGCCTCGTCCACACGTCCCACAGCTCCCAGCGGTCCTCCACGAACAACGAGAACACGCGCATCAGCTGTCCGACGGAGTGCTCCGGCGCGCCGGACGCCCCGGATCGCAGGAAGTCGAGGGTCGCCAGCGTGTCCGCGGTCGAGAAGCTGTGGCTGAGCGTCAGGGCGTGTGCGCCGCCGTGCAGGGCGAGCTCGGGCGCATAGCTGCCCGCACGCCAAGTGATCCCGTCGTCCCGGATCGCCAGGGACGCCAAGGACCGCTCCACCTCGCGGCGTCCGGGGTCGGACAGGTGCTCCAGCCGGAGCCGGATCGCCGGACGCTTGCGGACATAGATCGCCTCGCTCGCGTCCGCCTCGGCCAGGATGCGCCGCAGCGTCACGGCGAGGTCTGAGTCGAACCAGGTCTGCACCGCGCCGTCGTCACGCAGATCGATGTCGTACTGCGTCCAGGCGTCCGAGCCGGCGCCGCCGCACAGGCGCCGTCGCCAGGCCAGCGCCGGTGCGGGGTCGACTCCAGCAGCCGAGGCGCGGCTACGGACCTCGGCCTCGGTGCGCAGGAGCAGATGGGCCGCGTCGCCGTCGAGGTGGTCAGACACCGTCACACACCCGTGCTCTCCCAGTGGTCGGTGGCAGGCGGGCTGCCTGCAGCGACGGCGATCCGCACGTAGCGAGTGCGCTCGCCGTCGTCGTCGCGGAAGACCAACCCAGCAGCGTCGAGCGCCCCCAGCCAGGCGCCCGGGTCCGCCATGAACTGAGCGGCCGTGCAGGACAAGGTCTGCTCGCCGGGTCGGCCGGTGAGAGGTGGTCCGTCCGGCACGGTGGCCGGGCCCTCGTCCATCTCTGCGACGCAGGCCTCGACGCGGGTCTCGGCGCAGGCCTCGGCGCGGGCCAGGTCGGCCAGCGCGCTGGGCGAGCGAGGTCGCGCCAGCGCGTCGTGCAGCGTGGTCAGGAAGCCGGTGAGTCGCAGGACGCGACGGGTCGCGCGCCGGTCGTCCACGACGATGTCGGCGCCCACCCGGCGCCAGCTCAACGAGGCGTGCGCATGGTCCGTGCGCCACCGGTCTACAGCCTCGGTGAGGGTGGTGGCATACGCCGGCCGAGCCGCGGGCCGGCGCGGGACGAAGAGGTAGGCGACCCGCGAGATCCGTTGCTGATCCCACGGATACAGCCGCGAGTACTCCGGTGCGGGCACCAGGTCCAGGCCGTAGCGGTCCGCCGCGCTGTGATAGGGGCTGAACCGGTGGTACTCCACCTGAGCCAGCCCCGAGGGTGGCACGAGGTGGGTGAGGCGGGGGACCTGATCGATCATGGGTGCGTACCAGGCCGGGTCCTCGTTCGGGAAGCCGTAGAGGATGTTGTAGGCGGGTCGCAGTCCCGCCTCGGCCGCGTTGCGCAGGAACTCGACATTGGTCGCTGCGCTCACCCCCTTGTTCATGTGGTGAAGCACCGGGCTGCTGAAGCTCTCGATGCCCGGTTGCGCGGCCGTGACACCGAGGTGCACGAGTCGTTGCACCTGGTCCGCCCGAAGGTTGGCCTTGACCTCGAAGAAGATCTCGGTGTCAGGGCCGCCCAACCGATCACGCACGCCGCTCAGCAGGCTCATGGGCAGGATGTTGTCGGTCATGAAGACGAACCGCGCGCCGCTCGCCGCGACGACGTCGCGCACCTCGGCGACGACTCGGTCGATCGACTTGCTGCGGTGCGCGATGCCAAGAGCGTTGAGCCCGCAGAACGTGCAGTGGTGCACGGCACCCCACCAACAGCCACGAGAGGCCTCGAGCGCGATGACCGAGGTTGCGGCGGCCCGGACCCCGTAGCGCTCCTGCTCGTCGAACCAGTCGCTGAAGTCGGGCGAGGGCACGGTGTCAAGGTCCGCGACCGCGTGGCTGGTCACCTGGTCACGAGGTAGGCCGCGTTGCCGGACGCCGGGGAGTGGTCGTGGCCGACCGACGAGGACCGAGTCCAGGAACGGCACAATGGTGTCGTCCGCCTCGCCTACGAAAACCGCGTCCAGGAAAGGGAACTCGTCGAACAGTGCTGGGCCCATCTCGCCGTCACAGTTCGCGCCTCCGAGGATCACCGTGGTGCCGGGGCTGCGTGCCTTCACCGTCTTGGCGAGGGCCAGGGCGGCCATGTTCTGGTAGAAGGTCGTCCCGATCCCGACGACGTCGGCACCGATCAGCCGATCCGCCTGCCGCTCCACGAGCTCGTCGGCTCGCCGTCGCAGCTCCAGCAGGTCGAGCAGCCCCCGCTCCAGAGAGCCACCCGGATCCACCGTCGACAGCATGTTCAGGACGTCGACCTCCGTGTCGTCGGCCGGCCGGTGGCCGAAGAGAGCCTCGGCGAACACCCACTCGTTGAGGGGGAACCAGTTTCGCTGGCTCAGTCGGCGATACGCGGTCAGCCGCTCCGACGGTGAGTCGCCCTGGAGCACCGTCGTGATCTCGAGGTTCCAGTAGTGCGTGCGGCAGGTGTGTCCGGCACCGCGGACGAGCGTGGTGAGCAGACCCAGGCCGAGGCTCGGCAGACCGGCGGGTCCGAAGGGGGGATAGACCAGCTCCACCCGCAGCTGCGCTCCGGTGCCCATGACTCACCGCGCGTCCGTGGCCAGGGCCAGCCACTTGCCGTCGAGCCGGACCACGAGCGAGGCGTCGTCGAGCCAGGTGAGGAGCCCCGCGAGGTCTACCGGCTCCACGTCGAAGGTCTGGGCGCCGAGCGCAGCGGCTCGCAGCGACACCGCCAGGTCCGGGTCCGACAGGGTCGCGTCGTCCTGCGGGCAGCCGTCGACCAGGTGGGCCAGGGCATCGGGGCGCTGGCCTCGGCGCATCGCCCGATAGGCCAGGTGCTGCCAGCTGCGAAGGAGGTACGCCGACGCCCCGGCCGCCGCCCGGTCCGCGCTGCGCTCGTCCACCACGAGGGTCGAGCACTCGCCGATCTGCTGGGTGAGCCGGGCGCCTCCGTCGTGCCGCTCGTGCCAGCGGCCCACGGCGGCACGAAGCGCAGGCTCGTAGTCGGCGGTCACGTCGTGGCCGACCCGAGCGAAGAAGTGATACGCCAGCCGGCTGCGTGACTCGGGGGCCACGCCGGCGTAGACCAGGTCGGCGTGCCACGCGGGGACGAGCTCCCCGAGCCCGAACTCGTCCGGCCGGTCGAACATGGGGCTGAACCGGTCGACGACCAGCGGGTTGGCCGATCGGGGCGGGGACAGGTGGGGGATGCGCGCCATCAGCTCGATCGAGTCGGCGTACCACTCGGCTCTCTCGCCGGGCACGTCGTAGAGGTGGAACCACAGCGGCTCGACGTCGTGGTTGCGGCAGTGCTTGAGGAGCTCGACCTGGGTGAGTGCGCGGGCGCCCTTGCGCATCAGCGCCAGGGCGGGGGAGCTGAGGCTCTCGATCCCCGGTTGGACCGTCGAGGCACCGGCGCAGGCCAGCCGTGCGACCTGGTCCTCCCGCAGGTTGGACTTCACCTCGCAGAAGAAGGTGAGGCCGGCCCCGGAGAGCGCCGGCAGCAGGGTGTCGAAGTAGGCCAGGTCGAGGATGTTGTCCACCACCATGAAGGTCGTGCAGTCCCATCGCTTCGCGAGCCGATGGATCAGGCCGATAGCGGACTCCGGCGACCGGCTGCGGAAGTTCAGGCCGCTCGGGTTGAGGCCGCAGAAGATGCAGTGCCGGATCGCGCCCCACCAGCACCCGCGCGCGAGCTCGATGACCAGGGTGCGCGGGGCGACCGAGTCCATCGCGGGTGGCCGCTGAGCGAAGTAGTCGGCGAAGTCAGGGTCTGGTTGCTCGTCCAGGTGGTGAACCTGTTGTGGCGCAACGGTCTTTGTCACCCCTGAGGGGTGTCGCAGGGTGATTCCTGGAACGGTGTCGGGCGAGCGGCCCTGGGCCAGCAGATCGAGATACGTCACCAGGGCGTCGTCGGCCTCCCCGGCGAGGACGTGATCGATCCACGGGAAGCTCTCGATCAGCTCGACGCCCATCTCGCCCTGGGCGTTCGCGCCGCCGAAGACGATGGTGCTCTGCGGAGCACGTTGCTTGATGGAGCGGGCCAGTGCGAGCGAGGCGGCATTCTGCGCGAACATCGACGAGAAGCCGATGACGTCGTAGTCGGCCCACGTCCGCAGCTCCGTCATGATCGTCATGAACTCGTCGAGCCGATCATGGCACTGCAGGATCCGGGCCGTCGCCAGCACCCGTTCGTCGATCGTCAGCGGGAGCCCCTCGGTCGTCGCCAGCCTCGCCAGGACCTCGTCCACCGCGCCGGCCGTCGACGGCCACAGCTGGTCCGCGAAGAACACGTCACCGAGGTCGTCCGTGCTGGCGAGGACGCTGTAGTCGAGAAAGGCGTCGGCCATCGAGTCGGCGAGCGACGCCGTCCACGACAGGAACTCGAGCGAGCCGTAGATCACCTCGCAGGAGTGACCGGCCGCCCTCACGATGCTCGACAGGAGGCTGGGTCCGAGGGCCGGCGTGGTCACCGGCATGAAGGGCATGGAGACGAGAGCAAGGCGCATCCGCTCCTCCTCGGGTCGGGCCTCGGGTCAGGCTTCTGGTAGGCACTCAGGTCAGGCTTCGGGTCACGCGTCGACGGGCTGGTCGCCGAGGAGCGTGCCGAGCATCTCCTCGACCAAGTAGCTGTCGACCACCCGGTCTACGACCTCGGCGGCGACGCCATCGGTGGCGCGGACGCACATCTCGCAGATCGAGGTGTAGTCCTGCGGCAGAGCGCGCTCGGGTGTCGCCGCGCGCATGATGTCGTAGAGCTTGCGCGGACCGTGGGTCGTGATGAACCGGAAGTGCGACCGCGCGGCCATGGCGTCGTAGAGCTCGGCGACGCTCGTGTCGAAGGCGTTGCCCACCGTGAAGGCACTGATCTTGCCCCCGGCACAGCAGCACGCCTGGAACGATCCGTCGGGATACAGCACCGGCTTGTTCACGACCTCGCCGCACACCTTCCCCGGCGGGAAGAAGTCGGCGGGATACCACCGCAGGTCCTCCGGGTGGGTCGCCGCCCGACCGAGGCCGATGAGCGCTCCGTAGTACACGAAGATGTAGTCGTCCTGCAGGTGGTGCAGCGGCAGCCGTTGGCGAGTCACCTCGCGCAGGTCCAGGAGCCGGTCACGCTCTACGCCGTAGAGCTGAGCGAACTCCGCGAGCGGGTCCTGGTCCCCGTTGGAGACGAACGACACGATCCGCGGGTAGCCGAGCTCGGCGGCGCAGTCCAGCGCGTTGCGCAGCGTCTGAGCGGGGGCGAACTCCAGGTGGAAGCGGTCGGCGCTGAAGTTCACCTCGCCCAGGCCGGCGGCCTTGAGCGCGCCGAGGAAGGACAGCCCCTTGTCCCTGGTCCGGGCCCAGCCGCCGTTCGTGACGATCCGCGACTGCAGGCCCAGTCTCCGGGTGAGGTCGAGCAGGACCAGCAGGTCCCGACGTATGAGGGTCGGCTCGCCACCGGTGAAGGTCACCTTGCCGAAGTCGGGCAGCGCGGCCGCCTCGACGATGAACCGCTCGGCGTCCTCGAGCGCCATCCGGTCCCGCACCCGCGGTGAGGACTCGATGCCGCAGTGCCGGCAGGTGAGGTTGCACCGGCGCGAGAGCATGAGGGCGAACTCTCGCGCCGGTCGCACGCCGTCGGCCTGGGGCGGCGCGTGCACGAGCTCCTCGTGCTGGGCGGGGGTCCAGGTCATGACGGCACCAGCCGCTCAGCGCTGCCGCGAGATCTGGATGAGGCGGGCGACCTCCTGCACGTTCAGTCCGCTGACGCGCAGGCCCTCCGCGGTGTGCACGGTCAGGCTGCCACCGACACCCCGGCTCACCCGCTCGATCCCGCTCGCGGGCAGGACGCGCTCGTCGATCTCCCTGACGGCCCCCGCCACCGCGACGGGCACCGCGACCACGGCGGCGACGACGGCCGCGACGACGGCGACGGTGGCGTTGTCTCCTTGGGGTCCGAGCGCGTCGACGCCGGCCCGGACGCGGCTCAGGTCCTTGTTGCGGATGGCGATGGTCTCGGCCACGAAGTCCGTCACGGCCTGGGGGTCGGAGCGGTCGAGATCCGCCACCGAGGTGCCGTCCTCCTCGAGCGCGGTGCGGACCTTCGCGACCTGCCGGTCGACGACGGCCTGGTCGATGGAGGTCGGAAGGTCGACGGAGGCGGGCACCTCGATGCCGTGATCGGCAAGGTAGGTGCGCGGGTCGGCGGCGAACTTGGCGCGCTCGGCGGCGTCATCGATGAGCGTGCGCTGGAACTCGGCGATGGAGGTCATCTCCACTCCTTCGGTGCGTGTGGACGAGTGATTTCCACACACTAGGAGTGAGATGAATCGCAGAGCGTGAGTAGTGACTACTCTATTTGGGCAGGCTCGGGGCGCGCACTACTCGGTTGAGGTCCTGGCGACCGGCCACCCCGAGCTTCGTGTAGACCCGCCCCAGGGTGTTGTCGATCGTGCGGGTCGAGAGGACCAACCGGGCCGCGATGGCTGCGCTGGTGAGCCCGTCGGCGGCGAGCTCGGCGATCTCCTGCTCACGGGCGGTCAGCCCCCCACCGGGGCGGGTGTCCTCCTCCTCCGGACCGGTGCAGCAGGCGCGGAAGGCCTCGAGTCGGCGACGCGCAGCGCGCACGTCGTGGGCGGCGCCGTGGGCGAGCAGCCGCGCGGCTTGCCGCGCCGCGCCCAGGGCCGGTCCGGACAGACCGAGCTCCTGGTAGCCGTCGGCGACCTCCAGCAGGGTGCGTCCGTCGCGCTCACCGAGTGCCTGGATCTGGCACAGACGCAGCCGCGGCCACCGTCCGGTGAGCAGCGCCTCCAGGCCGAACCCCAGCGCGGCCGCCTCGTCCACGGCGCCCAGGTCGGCGAGCGCCTGGACGATGATGACCTCCCAGCCGTGCTGGCCTGCCCGGTGCGCCTCGGCGACCTCGCGGCGGGCGGTGACCAGTGCCTCGGCGCGGTGGCCCTCGGCCATGAGGGTGTGCACCCGCGCCGACCCTGCCCACCATCGCACCGCGCCCAGCCGGGCGTCGGGCCCGTCGCCGAGCGCGGTGAGCTCGGCTCGGGCCGCCGCCGGCCGACCGGACGCAGCGGCGACGAGGGCCGCCAGCTGATGACGGCACAGCGTCAGCCAGTCCGTGTAGGGGAAGTCGTGGGGGAGCGCCAGGTCGGCCGTCTCCATCAGCTGTTGCGCCTCGGTCAACCGCCCGCTGAAGAGCGCCAGCTGCGCCGCCTGCAGGGACCAGACCACCTCGCCGGCCGGCCAGGCGGCCGCCCGGCAGGCCTCGAGGCGCTCGGTGATGATGGCACCCGCACCGGGCAGGTCACCCTCGAAGGTGAGGGCCGTCGCGAGGGACGCGAGGGCCTCCTCCCGCGCATGGGTCCAGTGGTCGCCGCTGCTGGCTCGGTGCTGGGCGAGCGCCGCCCGCCCGCTCTCGACGGCACCGGCGAGCTGACCCCCCAGGGTCTGGGCTGCGCAACGCAGCTGCAGGGCTGCCCCGACGACGTCGATGGGTGCCTCGTCGTCCTCGATCACCATGGCCGTCCACGCGAGGGTCTCTCGGGGGTCCCCGCGGAAGGACGCCTGCTGTGCTCGTTGGACGGCCAGCACCGGCACGACACCGGGGCCGTCGGCGAGGGCCGCTGTCGCCCGGTCCAGCACGTCGGTCGCCGCACGAGGACGCTTCAGCGCGAAGTTCAGGCACCACGACCGGAGGGCGACCAGGCGGGCGAGCGCGTGCGGGTCCACGGTGTCAGGGCCACCGTCGCCCGGGGCGCTCCAGACGATCGACGCGAGGTGGGCGTCGGCCTCCCCGGCACGACCACACAGCACGAGCAGCAGGGCGAGGAGCGCGCTGGCCTCGGCGCCGTCCCCGGCGGCGACGGCGTCGGTGGCCAGCCCCAGGGCGAGGGGAAGGTCGAGGTTGTGCATCGCGCGGGATGCGGCGCGAAGGTACAGCCCCGGTGGTGGGGCGATCTCTCCGTCGCGGTGCCACAGGGCGAGGGACACGACGTCGTCGCTGGCGTCCTTGCTCTCCCAGAGGCGCCGGGCGACCTGCAGCCGACGCACCGGCGTCAGCAGCGAGCGTCTCAGCTCCCCGATGTAGGGGTGTGGCCAGGACACGACCAGACCGCAGGTCGTGCGCTCCGTGCGCACCAGGCCCGCATCCTCCGCCCGCTCGACCGTCGCGGGTCCGATCCCCAGGCGGGCGAGCCGACGCAGCCGGGAGCGGCCCAGATAGGCCAGGACGTCGAGCAGCAGGGCGAGCTCAGGGGGCACGGCGCGCAACCGCGCCTGGGCGAGGAGCCGCAACGCCTCGTCCGTGGTGCCCGGCGGCGACTGCTCCTCGAGCCCGGACGTCAGCGCGTGCCGCACCGCCTCGCTGAGGTAGAGCGGGTGGCCCTCGCACAGCCGCCACAGGCGGTCGAGCTGGGGGCGGGGGAGCGAGGCGCCGTGCAGGAGGGTGGCCAGGGTGTCGGCCGCGCTGCGGGCGAGCGGCCCGAGCACCACCTCGGTGTGCGGGAAGTCCTTGACCAGCAGGGTCGCGGTGGGGCTGTCCGCCTCCCGGACCGTGGCGATCGCGAGCGCACGCCCGGTCTGCGCGACGTGGCGCACCAGGGCGACGGTGCAGTCGTCGAGCTCGTCGACGTCGTCGACGAGGAACAGCAGCGGCTGGTGCAGGCTGAGTCGATCCACCAGGGCGGCGGCATCGCGCAGGATCGAGAAGAGGTCTCCGCTGCCGAGGTCGGGAAAGGCGAGGAGCAGCGCACCGAACGGCACGGGTCGCAGCGCGTGCGTGGCGGACACCGCGACGCACGACCGGCCGGCGGCCGCCGCTCGGGCATGCACCTCCCGCAGGACGCGGGTCTTGCCGATCCCGCAGGGTCCGCGAACGACCGCGAGGCCCGTCCCGCCGGCATCCACCGCAGTGAGCAGGACGGCGAGCTCGCGGACTCGGCCTAGGCAGGGCGGATCCCCGCGCGCACCTGGCGGCCCACCCCCCGTCGTCGGAAGCGTCGACATGATGGCCCCCTCGTAAGATCTGACTCTCACCACGAGAGTGGCACGCACGCGAGTGCGGTGGGTAGGGCTACCGGACACAAAAGGTGAGAAGATCGGCCACGACCACCCGCGCAGCCGGTAGAGATGACACGCGAAGGACCAATCATGATCGACGACACGCTGTTCGAGGCCGAAGAGAAGATGGAGAAGGCTGTCGAGGTGGCCAAGGAGGACTTCGCCGCGATCCGCACCGGCCGCGCGAACCCCGCCCTGGTCTACAAGGTGCTGGTGGACTACTACGGCGCGCCGACCCCGCTGCAGCAGCTGGCGTCCTTCCAGGTGCCGGAGCCGCGGATGATCCTCATCACGCCCTTCGACAAGAGCGCGACGCACGAGATCGAGAAGGCGCTGCGCGCGTCCAGCCTCGGCGTCAACCCCAACAACGACAGCGGCGTGCTGCGCATCGTCCTCCCCGAGCTGACCCAGGAGCGGCGCAAGGAGTACATCAAGCTGGCGAGCACCAAGGGTGAGGACGCCAAGGTGTCCATCCGCAACATCCGCCGCCACGCCAAGACCGCGATCGACAAGCTGGTCAAGGACGGCGAGGTCGGCGAGGACGACGGCACCCGCGGCGAGAAGGAGCTGGACCAGCTCACCAAGAAGTACGTCGACAGCGTCGACACCCTGCTCAAGGCCAAGGAGTCCGAGCTCCTCGAGGTCTGACCCCGAGGCTCCCGGCCCCTCATGAGCAGCACACCCGACAGCGATCCTCAGCCGGAGATGCCGAGCGCCCCCGCCGGCAGCGCGGTGGAGGCTCGCTCGGCCGACGCGGTCCGCGAGGCGCGTCGGGCCCGGGTCAACAACCGCGCCGGGCGCAACCTGGGTGCGGCGATCAGCGTCGGTGTCGGCCTCGGCCTGCTCATCGTCGTGTCCCTGTTCACCCGCCGCGAGACCTTCCTGCCGGTCGTCATGGTCGCCGTCGCGATCGGCATGTGGGAGATCGCCTCGGCAGTGCGCCACCAGCACGTCCGGGTGCCGCTCGTGCCGACGCTCGCCGGCGGCCTCGCGCTGCTGCCGATCGCCTTCGTCGGCGGCCCCCGCTCGCTCACCCTCGCCTTCGCCCTGGTGTGCCTCGCGATCATCGTGTGGCGCGCCCTCGACGGCGGGGTCCACGCGCTGCGGGACGTCTCGGGCGGGGTCCTCACCGTCGCCTACGTGCCGTTGCTCGCGGCGTTCTGCATGATGATGCTGGCGCCGCCCGACGGGCACTGGCGGGTCTTCATCTTCATCCTCGTGACGGTCTGCTCCGACATCGGCGGCTACGTCGCCGGCGTGCTCTTCGGCAAGCACCCGATGGCCCCCTCCGTCAGCCCGAAGAAGTCCTGGGAGGGATTCGCCGGTTCGGCCCTGACCTGCATGGTCGCGGGCTCGCTGTCCGTGCACTTCATCCTGCACGCCGACTGGTGGATCGGGGCGCTGCTCGGCGTCGCGTCGGCGGCGACGGCCACGGTCGGCGACTTCTGCGAGTCGGTCATCAAGCGTGACATCGGCATCAAGGACATGGGCCACGTGCTGCCCGGTCACGGCGGCATCATGGACCGGCTCGACTCGCTGCTGATGGTCGCCCCGATGGCCTGGGTGGTCCTGTCCTACCTGCTCCCGGGGTCCGCGCCGGGCTGACCCTGCGCGAGCCTGCGACAATGGAGCTGATGACCGTAGACCAGCCCTCCGCTCCCAGCACCACGCCGGTGCCCAGCGCGCCGTCGAGCTGGGCACACCAACCCGTCCACGCCCGGGCCAGCTGACCTTCGCGGCGCCGCGCCGGGGCAAGCCGCCGGTGCACCTGGCCGACCTGGCCCCAGGTGAGCGCAAGGACTTCCTGACCGGGCTCGGCCACCAGGGCTTTCGCGCCAAGCAGCTGTCGACGCACTACTTCGAGCGCCTGGTCGTCGACCCGGACCAGATGCCCGACCTGCCGAAGGCCCAGCGCGCCGATCTGGTCGCGGCGGCTCTACCGCAGCTGCTGACGCCGGTCGCGACCCGGGTGGCCGACGACGGCCTCACCCACAAGAAGGTCTGGCGCCTGTTCGACGGCGCGCTGGTCGAGTCGGTGGTCATGCGCTACCCGGGCCGCGCCACCATCTGCATCTCCAGCCAGGCCGGCTGCGGCATGAACTGCCCGTTCTGCGCCACCGGGCAGGGCGGCCTGCAGCGCAACATGAGCACCGCCGAGATCGTCGAGCAGGTTGTGAGCGCGGCCCGCAGCCTCAAGGCGGGCGAGCTCGGGCCGATGCCCGAGGGCGACGCCGGCCCGCTGCGCGTGTCCAACGTCGTGTTCATGGGCATGGGCGAGGCGCTGGCCAACTACAGGGCCGCGATCGGCGCCATCCGTCGGCTCACCGACCCGGCGCCCGACGGGCTCGGCATGAGCGCCCGCGGCATCACCATGTCGACGGTCGGTCTGGTCCCGGCCATCGACAAGCTCGCCGGCGAGGGCATCCCCGTCACGCTGGCCCTGTCGTTGCACGCGCCCGACGACGAGCTGCGCGACGAGCTGGTGCCGATCAACACCCGCTGGAAGGTGGGAGAGGCTCTCGACGCCGCCCGCCGCTACTTCGACACCACCGGTCGCCGCGTGTCCATCGAGTACGCCCTGATCCGTGACATCAACGACCAGGCCTGGCGGGCCGACCTGCTCGGCGAGCAGCTGGCCGCGCGCGGCAAGGGCTGGGTGCACGTCAACCCCATCCCGCTCAACCCCACCCCGGGCAGCAAGTGGACCGCCAGCCGCAAGGGCGTCGAGCAGCAGTTCGTCGAGCGGTTGCGCGCGCACGGCATCCCGACGACCGTCCGCGACACCCGCGGTCAGGACATCGACGGCGCCTGCGGTCAGCTCGCGGCCGTCACCGCATAGCCCGTCCCCGGGCCGCTCGTCTCGAATCCCGTTCTCCTCCATCCTGTTTCGCAACAGCCATCACCCACCCACCGCAAGGAGCTCATCGTGCTGAAGGTCACCGTCCCCGAGCAGCGCTGGATCGACCTGGTCGGACCGGTCGACGGCGTGGACCTGCAGGTGTGGGACATGTCCGGGCCGCTGGCCGACCCCGTGGGGGTGACCTTCGTGGTGAGCCCCTACCAGGTGACCAGCGCGGGCTACGACAACCTCGCGAGCGCGACCGACGCGACCGCGTTCCAGCTGCTCAGCGCGGGCTACGAGCATGCGCTGCCGTTCCTGCAGCCGGGCATGGAGCTCGCCAACGCGCGCGGCGTCCACGACTCCGCGACCGCCGAGCTGGCCGCCACGCTGATCCTCGCGGCGCAGCGCCGGCTGCCGGACTACCTCGAGTCCGAGGGCGAGCGCCGGTGGGACGACCGCCGATTCGAGCCGGGCCTCGCGGACAAGAAGGTCATGATCATCGGCTACGGCGAGATCGGGCAGGCCATCGCGCGCCGTCTGCTGCCGTTCGAGACCACGCTCACGGCGGTGGCCTCGCGCGACCGCGACGGCGACGAGCTCGTCGACCACATCCACGCGCTCGACGACGTCGACACGCTGCTGCCCGAGCAGGACGTCGTCGTGCTGATCGTGCCGCTCACCGACGCCACCGAGCGGCTGGTCGACGCCGACTTCCTCGCCCGGATGAAGAAGGGCGCGCTGCTGGTCAACGTCGCCCGCGGCCGGGTCGTCGACACCGATGCGCTGGTCGACGCCGTCGCCTCGGGCCACGTGCGCGCCGCCCTGGACGTCACCGACCCCGAGCCGCTGCCCGACGGCCACCCGCTGCTCGCCCTCGACGGCGTCCTCGAGGTCCCGCACCTCGGTGGCCTCACCGACGCCTTCGCCCCCCGGGCCGCCCGGCTGATCCGCTCGCAGCTGGAGCGCCTCGCCCGCGGTGAGTCGCTCGAGCACGTCGTCGCGACCGGCACGACCAGCTAGCGGCGCCCACTCGCACCCCGCGGGCTCGCCCGGCACGCCTCGCGCGCCTCGCGCGCCTCGCGCGAGCCCCGCGCCGAGATGGTGGTTGGCCACCGCGGGGCCGCCGAGATGGTGGTTAGTTACCGCAGAGCCGTCGAGATGGTGGTTGGCCACCGAGACGGCTGCTGCACCAGCCGTCTCGGTGGCCAACTGCCGTGTCGACGCGTCTGGCGTGGCCAGCTGCCGTCTCGGTAGCTAAGCGCCGTGTCGAGCACGGCAACGGGGTGGGCGGCGGGGGTGGGTGCCGGCGTCGGCGTGGTGGCCGAGTGGACGGTGTGGTGGGTGGGGCTGGTGGTGCTGGAGGGGTCTACGGGGTGGCGTCTTGGGTGTGACGTTGCGCAGGAACTCGTGGGGTGCGCATGAAGCCGTGACATACCGGGGTCCGGGACCTGCGCGTCTTACGGTTTCGGCGGCGCGTCACGGGTTTGTGCGCGTCTGTGGGCCTGCGGCACGGGAGTAGACCGCGTTCCGACCCCTGGGTCGCCGTCCCACTGGGCCAACTGTTCTGCGATGGCCGAGCTGTTCTGCGATGGGTGTAGATGGCCAGTGCAGAACAACTCGGCCAGCTACGAACAAGTAACCCAGTAGATCGGGGCGAGGCTGGGCGGTCGGGCACACGCGCGAGGTCAAGTCCGCTGGGGTGGTGTACGAGGTTGATCCCTCGGTTGGGCGTGTCGGTCAGTCCGTGAGGGCCTGAAGTTCGAGGTCGGTGCTCACCTCCTCGGCGTGATCGGTGTCGATGGCTTGGGCGCGGGCGAGGACGTCGAGCCCGAGGTAGCGGCGGCCTTCGGCCCACTCGTCGTGCTGCTCGGCCAGGACGGCGCCGACGAGCCGGATGATGGATGCGCGGTCGGGGAAGATCCCGACCACGTCGGTGCGTCGGCGGATCTCGCGGTTGAGCCGTTCGTTGGGGTTGTTCGACCAGATCTGACGCCAGACCTCCTTTGGGAACGGCGTGAACGCGAGGATGTCGGCACGAGCGTCCTCGAGATGTTCGGCGACGTCGGGAAGCTTCTCGGCCAGGGCGTCGACGACACGGTCGAACTGGGCGTGGACGGCGTCGGCGTCGGGCTGGTCGTAGATCGAGTGCAGCAACGCCTTGACCCATGGCCAGGACGACTTTGGGGTCGCGGACATCAGGTTCGCTGCGTAGTGGGTGCGGCAGCGCTGCCAGGCAGCGCCCGGGATGGTCGCGGCGATCGCGCTCACGAGCCCGGCGTGCGCGTCGGACGTGACGAGCTTGACGCCGGCCAGGCCGCGGGCTGTGAGGTCGCGGAAGAACGCGAGCCAGCCGGCGCCGTCCTCGCTGGTGGTGACCTGCACGCCAAGGATCTCGCGGTGCCCACCAGCGTTCACGCCGGTGGCTACCAGCACGTGCACCGGCACCACCCGCCGACCTTCGCGGACCTTGAGCACGAGCGCGTCGGCGGCGACGAACGTGAACGGCCCGGCCTCTTCGAGCCGACGGGTACGGAACTGCTCGACCTGCTCGTCGAGCTCCTTGGCCATCACCGAGACCTGGGACTTCGACAACCCGGTGATGCCGAGGGTCGCCACCAGCTTGTCCATCCGCCGGGTCGAGACCCCGAGCAGGTAGCAGGTCGCCACCACACTGGTCAGTGCTCGTTCGGCACGCTTCCTGCGTTCGAGCAGCCACTCCGGATACAGGCTTGACTGGCGGAGCTTGGGCACTGCGACGTCGAGAGTCCCGACCCGGGTGTCGAGGTCGCGGTGGCGGTAGCCGTTGCGGGAGTTGACCCGCTCCGGGCTCCGCTCGTTGTAGCCGGCGCCGCACACCGCGTCGGCCTGGGCGGAGAGCAGTGCGTTGACGAACGTGGTGAGCAGCTCCCGCATCAGATCAGGGCTCGCCTGGGACAGCTGCTCGTCGAGGAAGCGGGCAGGGTCGATACTGGGTACAGCGGTCATCGTTGTGGTTCCTTCTTCGAGTCGGTTTTCGCAGATCACTCGAAGGATCCACCCGGTGGCCGCGCCTACGTCGGAGGCACGCGCTCACTCGGGTCCGTCGTACACCACTCTGCTGGACTTCACTACGCGCGATAGGCCCCCGCGGAGCAGACCCGCCGCGCGTCCCCTGGCGGGAGCGCCCGGGAGCGCGTTCAATGGGTGGATGAGCGACGACGTGCGGGTGGTCAAGAACGACTCCGAGCAGCGCTACGAGGCCTGGGTGGGCGACGAGCGCGCCGGGTTCGTGGACGTCGACGAGCGCGACGGCGTGACCGTGGCGCTGCACACCGAGACCGAGCCGCACTTCGCGGGTCAGGGGATCGGCACGGCGCTGGTGGGCGGGATGCTCGAGGCGGTGCGCGAGCGCGGTGACCGAATCGTGTCGCACTGCTCGTTCGTCACGGCCTACCTCGAGCGGCACGCCGACGAGTTCGGCGACCTACGCGCCGACGGCTGAGGTCGGCCGCGCCGCCTGCAGCAGCAGCGCGACGAAGCTTTCGGCGAGGCTCTCGGCCGACCCGGCCTGTGGGTCCAGCAGGTGCTGGGTCGTGGAGCCCTGCACCACGACGTGCAGCAGGCGCGCCAGATCGTCGCTCGACACCGGCACGGTGAGCCCCCGGACCCGCAGGTAGTCCTGCAGCAGCCGTGCGGTGTCGGCGCGGAGCCGACCCTGCACCGCGTGCCAGGCAGCGCCCGCCTCGGGGTCGCGGATCGCATGCAGGGTGAACTCCCCGAGCAGCAGGTTGAAGGCTCGGCGCCGCTCGGCCCCCGCCTCCTCCTCGCCCCAGACAGCCATGACCTGACGCAGCAGCTCGCGTGGCTCGAGGTCGGCGGTCGCGCCGATCTCGGCCAGCCGTGCGTTGATCGCGGCCCCCTGTCGCTCGTAGAGATCCAGCACCAGCTCCTCGCGGCTCGCATAGTTGCTGTAGAACGCCCCCCGCGTGAATCCTGCACGCTCGCAGAGGTCCTCGACGCTCGTGCCGTGAAAACCCCGCTCGGCGAAGGCCTCGATCGCGGCCGCCCGTAGCCGCTCGCGGGTGGCCTCCCGGCGCTTGCTCACCGGACGCCCGGGACGCTCGGTCTGCTCGGTTGCCATCGTCATGGGACAAGCATACAGTGGTGTATCGAATACAGAGTCGTATCGAAACAGCGAATCGTCACAGATCCGCCCATCCTGATCCTCTGGTCCCGCCTCCGAAAGGCCCCCCTCATGACCCTCTCCGCGACTCGCGCGGCAGTGAACGGCGAGCACGGTCCGCTGCTCCTGCCGACGTCGCTCACCGCGCCCGACGGCACGGTGACACTCGTCATCGGTGACCCCGGTCCCGCCAGCAAAGCGCTGGCTCTGGTGCTCGGCGGCCGGCTGCCGCTCAGCCAGGGTCACGTGCGTTGGCGTGGTGCCGGCACCCCCGCCGACCTGCGCCGCTCGGTGGCCATCGTGGACGTCCCCGACATCAGCGAGCCCGACCCGGGGCTGCCGATCAAGGTGGTCCTGGGGGAGGAGCTGGCCCTGGCCGGGCTCCCGTCCCGCGCCCCGGACATCGAGGCCTTCCTCGACGCTCGCGGTGCGGGCGACCGCCTCAAGGACCGCTGGGACACCCTCGCGCCCGCCCAGCACGTGCGCTGGCTCGCCGAGATCGCGTCCCAGCGTCCCGGGGTCGAGGCGGTGGTCCTTGCGAGTCCTGACCGCTGGGGCGGCGACCCGCACGACTGGCTGCGCGTCGCCGAGGACCTGGCAGCGACCGGGCTTATCGTCGTTGTGGTCTGCACCAGCAACAGCGTCCGGCTGCTCGGCAGCGCTGACTACTACGAGGTAGGAGAGCCGTCCGATGAAGGCCCGTCGCCTGGCCCTGGCCGAGCTCACTCGGCTGACCTCCGGCAAGCTGCTGCGGCTGGCGCTCGCCGCCATGCTGCTCATCCCCACGCTCTACGCAGGGCTGTACCTGTATGCCAACAAGGACCCCTACGCCAAGCTGGCCGAGATCCCGGCCGCGATCGTCGTCGAGGACACCCCGACGACGCTGGCCAACGGCGAGAAGCTGCAGGCCGGCGACGAGGTCGCCAAGCAGCTGGTCGACTCCAAGACCTTTGACTGGCACGAGGTCTCGCGCGCCCAGGCGGTCAGCGGGGTGGAGAACGAGGACTACGACTTCGCGATCATCGTGCCGAAGGACTTCTCCACCAAGCTGGCCAGCGCCACGTCGGACCACCCTCAGCAGGCCACGCTGGAGCTGCTCAACAACGACACCAACGGCTACATCGCTCGCACCATCTCGAACAACGTGGTCGCCCAGGTCACGAAAGCCGTTGCCACCAAGGTCAGCTCGACGGCCGCCAGCCAGATGCTGCTGGGCTTCACCGAGATCCACACCAACATCGCCAAGGCTGCCGACGGCTCCGCCCAGCTCGTCACCGGGCTCGACCGGCTGCAGACCGGTGCCGGTGACCTGAGCAACGGCGCCACCGCTCTCGCGACCGGGCAGCGCAAGCTGCTCACCGGCGCGACGCAGCTGTCGGACGGCATCGACTCGGCGAGCAGCGGTGCGGCACAGCTCGGCTCGGGTGCGCGTCAGCTCAACGACGGGTTGGCGACGCTCGACTCCAAGACGGCCGCGCTGCCCGCCCAGACGCGACAGCTGGCCGACGGCGCGGCGCAGGTCGCTGCCGGCAACCGCCAGCTCGCGACGGGTGCGACCAGCGCCAGCTCGGGTGCGGCGCAGCTGCAGGCCGGCGCCGCACGACTGCACGACGGAGCCACTCAGGTGGCCGCCGGCGCGCACAAGGTCGCCGACGGCAACGCCAAGGTGGCGAAGGCGGGCGACCTCGCCAACGAGGCCGCCCAGCAGCTGGCCTACGTGCGAAACGCCAACCGGGACAGGGTGATCGCCCAGCTGCAGGCGCTCGCCGGCGACCAGGCGCTCACCGCCGACCAGCGTCAGCAGCTCGAGACCGTGATCACCGCGGCCCAGGGCCTGGACGACCGGCTCAACACGGCAGACGGCAAGATCACCCAGGCCGCAGGATCGCTCGATCAGCTCGCCTCGGGCTCGGAGCAGGTCGCCACGGGGGCGGACAAGCTGGTGAGCGGCTCCCAAACCTTGACCAGCGAGCTCGGCAAGCTCTCCACCGGCACAGCCAAGCTCGCGAGCGGCGCCACCAAGGCCGCTGCCGGTGCCGACGCGGTGTCGGCCGGTGCGTCGAAGCTCGCCACCGGTTCCGCCCAGCTGCACAGCGGCATCGCCGCGGCACACGCCGGATCCGCGCGGCTGGCCGGGGGAGCGACCACCCTCGAGAACGGCCTGGGTCGGTTGTCCACCGGTGCCCACCAGCTCGTCGACGGCGAGCGGAGCGCCGTCACCGGCGCGGACAAGCTGGCCGCAGGGGCGAAGACGCTGGGCGACGGCGCGGGGCAGGCACTCTCGGGGGCCACCCAGCTGCGGGACGGTCTACGCAAGGGGCTGTCGCAGATCCCGAACCCGAGCCAGCAGGCGCGTGAGGCAGCCGCCCAGATGATCGGCAACCCGGTCGCCGTGACTAACGACAACCAGGCTGCGGCGAGCAACTACGGCGCGGGCATGGCGCCGTTCTTCGGGGCGCTGTCGCTGTGGATCGGGGCATACGTCCTCTTCCTGCTGGTCCGGCCGCTCTCCAACCGCGCGCTGGCCGCCCAGCAGCCGGCCTGGCGGGTGGCGCTCAGCGGCTGGATGACGCCGGCGCTGCTGGCCGTGGGGCAGAGCGTGCTGGTCTTCCTGCTGGCCATCAAGGCCCAGGGGTTCGGCGTGCAGCACCCGGTGGCGATGATCGCCTTCATGGCGTTCGTGTCCATGACGTACGTCGCGATCCTGCACGCCCTGGTCAGTCGCTTCGGCGCCGTGGGCAAGTTCCTCGGCCTGGTCCTCATGGTGGTCCAGCTGGTCAGCGGCGGCGGCACGTTCCCCTGGCAGACGCTGCCCGCACCGCTGCAGGCGCTGCACCGCGTGCTGCCCATGTCCTACGCCATCGACGGTTTGCGCCACCTGATGTATAACGGGCGAATGTCTTTGCTGGCCCTGGACATCGGGGTGCTGGCCCTCTTCCTAGCGGCCGCCCTGGTGGTCTCCGGGCTGTCGGCGCACCGCGCCCGCATCTGGACGCCGGCTCGGGTCAAGCCGGACCTCAGCCTGTAGCCCCAGCCGTCCCCGGCCTGCTGGGCGGGGACGGCAATGGCATGCTGGGCGCATGGAACGGACCTTGCTGCTCATGCGCCACTCGGAGGCCGGGTTCGGCATCACCGGGTCGGACATCGACCGCTCCCTCACCCACGCCGGCATGGCCGACAGCCGCGCCGCCGGCACCTGGCTCGCCGACGAGGTCGGTCCGGTCGACCTGGTCCTGTGCTCGTCGAGCGCCCGCACCCGGCAGACCTGGCGCGGCATGACGGCGGGTGGCGCCTCCGGCACCGAGGTGTCCGAGCTGGAGGAGATCTACGACGGTGGGGCGGACGACCTGCTCGACCTGGTCCACGGCATCCCGGACAGCGTGCGCACCGCGCTGGTCCTCGGGCACTCGCCCGGGATCCCCACGCTGGCACACCGGCTCGCCGCGGACGGCAGCGGCTCGGACGACACCCGGCGAGCGTTCGGGCACGGCTTCCCGACGTCGACCATCGTCCGGCTCGCCGTCGACCGGTCCTGGATCGACCTCGACGCCGGGCAGGCCGACCTGGTCACCGTGGTCACACCCCGGGCCTGACCGGTGCGGCTGCTCGTCACGGGCGCGGCCGGCTACGTCGGCTCCCGGGTCGCGGCGCTGGCGGCCGACCTCGGTCACGAGGTGGTCGGTGCGAGCAGGTCCGCAGGGATGCCCCTGGACGTCACCGACCGGGCCGCCACCGAGGATCTCGTAGACCGTGTGCGACCGGACGCGATCGTGCACTGCGCCTACCGCCAGGGGGACTGGGCCACCACAGCGACCGGTGCGGCGCACGTCGCCGGCGGCGCTGCGACGTCGGGCGCCCGCCTGGTCCTCGTCTCGACCGACCTGGTGTTCTCCGGGACCAAGGATCGCTACCTCGAGAGCGACCCGCCCGACCCGATCTGCGCCTACGGCGCGGCCAAGGCGGCGGCGGAGACGGTCGTCGCGCAGGTGTGCCCGTCCTACGCGGTCGTGCGCAGCTCGCTCGTGCTCGGCGAAGGCGACTCTGCCCCCGAGCAATTCGTGCACCGGCTCGCGCACGCCCAGGCGCGCGGGGCGCTCTACACGGACGAGGTGCGCTACCCGGTGCACGTCGACGACCTGGCCGCGGCGCTGGTGGAGGTCGCGGTGGGGGAGGCCCACGAGCACGTCGGGGTCCTCCACGTCGCCGGCTCGGAGGCCGTGACCCGCTACCGCATCGGCGAGCTGGTCGCGGCGCGCGACGGGCTGGACCCGCTCACCATCCCGGGCGGACCCCGAGGAGCCGCGCCGGGGCCTGCCGAGGTCGTGCTCGACACCGAGCGCACCCAGGCACTGCTGCGCACCCGGCTCCGGCCGGTCTCGGAGTTCCTGCGCTGAGGGACGTGCTTGGATGGGTCCATGACCACCGACGCGCTGGTCTTGCAGGGGTTGATCAAGGACTTCGACGGCTCGCGAGCTGTGGACTCGTTGTCGCTCACGGTCCCGTCCGGGAGCCTGTTCGGGCTCGTCGGACCCAACGGCGCCGGCAAGACGACCACCTTGTCCATGGCCACCGGGCTGCTGCGCCCCGACCAGGGCACCGCGACGGTCCTCGGCCACGACGTGTGGGCCGACCCGGCCGGCGCCAAGGCGCTCATGGGTGTGCTGCCGGACGGCATGCGACTGTTCGACCGGCTGTCCGGTGCCGAGCTGCTGCGCTACGTCGGGTTGCTGCGCCGCCTGCCCGCCGACGTGGTCGCGCAGCGTTCCGCCGACCTGCTCGGCGTGCTCGGCCTCGACGCCGACAAGCTGGTCGTCGACTACTCCGCCGGCATGACGAAGAAGATCGGGCTCGCCTGCGCCCTCATCCACGGCCCGCGCCTGCTCGTGCTCGACGAGCCGTTCGAGGCGGTGGACCCGGTCTCCGGCGAGGGCATCCGGTCGATCCTGCGCGGCTACGTCCAGGGCGGCGGCACCGTCATCCTCTCCTCGCACGTGATGGAGCTCGTCGAGTCCCTCTGCGACCGGCTGGCCGTCATCGCCCAGGGCCGGGTGCTCGCCGAGGGGCGCGTGGAGGACGTGCGCGCCGGCGAGTCCCTGCAGCAGCGCTTCCTCGACCTCGTGGGAGGCCCCGTGAGCGGATCGGAGGACCTCGCGTGGTTGCGCTCCTGGTCCGACTGAGACTGACCCTGCTGCGCAACGCCTTTCGGCAGAGCGCGTGGAAGGTCGTCGGCTTCGTCCTCCTCGCGCTCTACGCGGTGACCGTCGTCGGGGTCGTCTGCGTCGGACTGGTGGCGCTGCGCGGCGCGCCGCTGGACCTCACGAGCCACCTGCTCGTGCTGGCCTTCTCGTTCGTGACCGCGGCCTGGATGGTCCTGTCGATCCTCGTCTTCGGCGTAGACCCCACCCTCGACGCCTCCCGGTTCGCCCTGCTGCCGGTGCGGGCCCGACAGCTGGTGCCCGGGCTGCTCGCCTCGATGCTCGTGTCGACCGGCGGCCTGGCCACAGCGATCGTCGTGCTCTTCTCGTGGGTCACCTGGTCCCGGTCGATCCCGGCCCTGGTGGCCGCGATCGTCGCCACACCCCTCGGGCTGGTGACCTGCTTCCTGCTCGCGCGGGTCGTCACGACGGGGCTCGGGTCGATGCTCGCGAGCCGCCGGTTCCGCGACCTCGCCGCCGTGCTGGTCGCCGCGATCGCCATCAGCTTCTCCTTCGTCGGACAGCTGTTCGGGCGGATCGGCAACGGTGACCTCGACGCCGTCAACGCCGCCCTCGCCCGGGGCGCCACCATCGCGGCGTGGACGCCGTTCGGCTGGGCCTGGGCCGTGCCCGCCGAGGTCGCGGCCGGGCGCTGGTGGCAGGCGGTCGTGCACCTCGTGCTCGCCGCGGCGCTCGTCGGCGGGGTCTGCCTCGCGTGGGTGCGCCTGCTGGACCGTGCCCTCTGCTCACCCATCACCAGCGGTGGGTCGTCCGAGTCGGTGCACTCGTCCACCTGGGTCGAGCGGCTCTTGGGCACCTCGCCGCGCGGTGCCATCGCCGCCCGCTGCCTGCGCTACTGGCGGCGCGACCCGCGCTACGCCGGCACCGCCGTGATCCTCTTCCTGATGCCGGCGCTGATGGTCCTGCCGAGCGTGGCCGGCGACCCCGAGAGCCGCGGGCTGGCGGTCTTCGGGCCGGTGCTCATGGCGTGGATGTGCGCGCAGGGCGTCGGGGCGGACCTGTCCTACGACGGCTCTGCGCTGTGGACACACGTCAGCAGCGGGATCCGGGGCGTGGACGACCGGTGGGGCCGGGTGCTCGCGATCATGACCTTCACGGCGCCGGTGATCACGGTCGCGCTGGTCGCCGCCTTCGTCTACTCGGGCCTGTGGAGCTACCTGCCGCACGTGCTTGCGGTCGTCGTCATCACCTACCTCGCCGGCTTCGGCGTGAGCTCGTGGGTCGGCTCGATCTTCCAGGGCACCGCACCCCCGCCGGGGGCCAGCGCGTTCAGCGGCAACAACGTCGGTGGGATCCAGGGGCTCGTGTCGTTCGCCCTGTCGTCCCTCGGCGTGTTCGTCGCGGTCGTCCCCGTCCTCGCCCTGGTCATCACCGCTCTGGTCATCGAGGCGTCGTGGCTCGCCTGGGTCGCGCTCCTCGTCGCCGTCGCCGAGGGCGTCGCGGTGCTGGTCCTCGGCATCCGCGCGGGCGGTCGCCGTCTCGACCAGCACTGGCCCGAGGTGCTCTCGCAGGTGTCCGTGCCGGCGTGAGCACCGACCTCGCCGTGCGCGAACGCCGCTACCCCGAGGGCAGCCGGGTCGCGGTGCGCCGCCGGTTGCCGGACGGTAGCGCCACCGACGTCATCGGCCGGCTCCTCGCCGGCGGCACCCCGCCCGACCCGCTGGTCGTGGCGCCGGACGACGGACCGCCGATCACCCTCGAGCGGGTAGACCTCGTCGCCGTCCGCGTCGTGCCTCCGCGCAGGGTCGTGGCCCGGTCGTCGCCCGACGACCTCGAGCGGCTGGCCCTGCGTGGCTGGCCGGGCGTCCGCAACGTTCGCATCGGCGGCTGGGTCGCGCGCCTCTCGCACGGTGGCTCCAGCCGGGCGAACTCCGTCCTGGCCCTGGGCGACCCGGGCGTCCCCCTCCCCGATGCCGTAGACCGTGCTGCCAGGATCTGTCGCGAGGCCGGCCTCGTGCCGGTGGTCCAGGTCGTGCCGGGGCGTGCCGACCCGGCGCTCGACGCCCTGCTGGAGGAGCGCGGGTGGGAGCTGCGCACCCCGACCTGCCTGATGACCGCGGCGCTTCCCCTCCCACCCGCGCCGACCCCCGTCGGCACACCGCCCGAGCTGACCCTCACCTGGCCGCCGCGACCGGACGCCGACCACCTGGCGCTGCTCGGTCGGGCGGCGGACCACCCCCGCATCGTCGAGGCCGAGACGGTGCCCGCCGACTACCTCACCGCCCGCTGGACCCACGCCGGGGGAGCGGTCGAGCCGGTCGGCGTCGCCCGCCTGGTCCGCACCGACGACTGGGCGGGCCTGTCCACGCTGGAGGTCGCGCCTCGGTGGCGGGGTCGTGAGCTCGGGCGGCTGCTCAGCCGGGCGGCGCTGGACCGCGCGGCCGCGGACGGTGCGCGATGGGTCTACCTGCAGGTGCTGGCGGACAACGCACCGGCGCTCGCGCTCTACGGATCCCTGGGGTTCGCCCGGCACCACGACTACCACTACCGGGTGTGCCCGGATGCTGAGACCGCCCTGACCACCGATTGACGCGGCCGGGCCCGCAAGGCAGGGTGTTGCCGTGGCGAACATTCTCGTACTTCCCTAGCGCGCACCGCACACCTCGCGGAGCGCGCAACCCCACGTCCCCGATCGGGACTGGGGTTTTTTCATGACTAGAGTCGGAACTCGACCAGGCGACGTACCACCCGACCGCCCCACCGAAAGTGGTGAAGGACCAGTGATCGACCAACGCGGCGCCCAGAGCGCCCCTACCCCTGCTGACGTGGCCGCCCCCTCGCGGCTGCGCGCCCCCGTCGAGTGCACGGGAGCCCAGAGCCTCGTCCACTCGCTCGAGGCCATGGGCGTAGACACGGTCTTCGGCATCCCGGGCGGCGCGATCCTGCCGGCCTACGACCCGCTGATGGACTCGCCGACCGTGCGGCACATCCTGGTGCGCCACGAGCAGGGCGCCGGCCACGCGGCCGAGGGCTACGCGTCGGCGACCGGGCGGGTCGGGGTCTGCATGGCGACCTCCGGCCCCGGCGCAACGAACCTCGTGACGCCGCTCGCCGACGCCTACATGGACTCGGTGCCGATCGTGGCGATCACCGGTCAGGTCGGCTCGCGGGCGATCGGGACGGACGCCTTCCAGGAAGCCGACATCCGCGGCATCACGATGCCGATCACCAAGCACAACTACCTCATCACCGACGCGGCGGAGATCCCGCGGGCCATCTCCGAGGCGTTCCACGTGGCCGCCACCGGTCGTCCCGGTCCGGTGCTCGTGGACATCACCAAGGACGCGCTGCAGGCCCAGACCACCTTCTCCTGGCCGCCCAAGCACGAGCTCGCGGGCTACCGCCCGGTGCTCAAGCCGCACGGCAAGCAGATCCGCGAGGCCGCGCGGCTGATGGAGGAGGCCCGGCGCCCCGTGTTCTACGTGGGCGGTGGCGTGATCCGCGCCGAGGCGAGCCAGGAGCTGCAGCGTCTCGTCGAGCTCACCGGCATCCCGCTCGTCACCACCTTGATGGCGCGCGGCGCCGTGCCGGACGACCACGAGCTGCACCTTGGCATGCCGGGCATGCACGGCTCGGTGGCCGCGGTGACCGCGCTGCAGAAGGCTGACCTGCTGATCACGCTCGGCGCCCGCTTCGACGACCGCGTCACGGGCAAGCTCGACTCGTTCGCCCCCGGCGCCAAGGTGATCCACGCCGATGTCGACCCTGCCGAGATCGGCAAGAACCGCAAGGTCGACGTGCCGATCGTCGGCGACGTCAAGGAGGTCATCAACGACCTCATCGACACGATCGCCGCCGACCGCGCGGCTGGTCACGTGCCGGACTACAGCGCCTGGGTCGACCAGACCCAGGGCTGGAAGCGGACCTACCCGGTCGGCTACGTCCACGGCGACGAGACGACGATCGCGCCGCAGGCCGTCATCAGTGCGCTCGGCGAGATCGCCGGGCCCGAGGCGATCTACGTGTCGGGCGTGGGCCAGCACCAGATGTGGGCGTCGCAGTTCATCGCCTACCAGCGGCCCAACGCGTGGCTGAACTCCGGCGGGCTCGGCACCATGGGCTACTGCATCCCGGCGGCGATGGGCGCCAAGACCGGCGAGCCGGACCGCGTGGTCTGGGCGATCGACGGCGACGGTTGCTTCCAGATGACCAACCAGGAGCTCGCGACCTGCGTGATCAACCAGATCCCGATCAAGGTCGCCATCATCAACAACAGCTCGCTCGGCATGGTGCGGCAGTGGCAGACGCTCTTCTACGACGAGCGCTACTCCAACACCGACCTCAACACCTCCCACGACAACGTCTTCATCCCGGACTTCGTCAAGCTCGCCGAGGCCTACGGCTGCGTGGGGATCCGGGTGACCGACCCGGCCGAGGTCGAGGGCGCGATCCGGCAGGCGATGGAGATCAACGACCGCCCGGTCCTGATCGACTTCGTCGTGAGCCGCGACGCGATGGTGTGGCCGATGGTGGCCGCCGGCGTCAGCAACGACGAGATCAAGATCGCCAAGGGCCTGTCGCCCGAGTGGGACCGCGAGGACTAGGACGTGTCCGCAGCGAAGCACGGGCCGACACCTCGGTCCACCGAAGCAACGAGGAACGGTGAACACTGATGTCCAAGCACACCCTGTCGGTGCTGGTGGAGAACAAGCCCGGCGTGCTCGCGCGCATCGCCGGCCTGTTCTCCCGGCGCGGCTACAACATCGAGGCGCTGGCCGTCGGTGAGACCGAACACCCCGAGGTCTCGCGCATGACGATCCGCGTCGACGTCGACCAGCTGCCGCTCGAGCAGGTCACCAAGCAGCTCAACAAGCTCGTCGAGGTCCTCAAGGTCGTCGAGCTGGCGCCGGAGTCCTCGGTGCAGCGGCACATCATCCTGGTCAAGGTGCGGGCGGACACCGCGCACCGCGGGCAGGTGATGGAGGTGGTCGAGATGTTCCGCGCCAAGATCGTCGACGTGGGCCCAGACACCCTGGTCATCGAGGCCACCGGCAACGTCCTCAAGCTGGAGGCGCTGCTGCGCCTGCTCGAGCCGTTCGGCGTCAAGGAGCTGGTCCAGTCCGGCCTGGTCGCCATCGGCCGCGGGTCTCGCTCCATCACCGACCGCTCCTCGCGCGCCTGACCCTCGTCTAGGCTCGAGCTCGACTGCTCTGCAACGTCGTTCCTCGAAGCGCTCGCCGGCTTGTCCATCGAAGCGTCCTGCGGATCGACGACCGAAACTGCACAGAACCACAACCATGAAGGAGAAGGCCTGATGGCCGAGATGTTCTACGACGACGACGCCGACCTGTCGGTGCTCCAGGGCAAGAAGGTGGCCGTCATCGGCTACGGCAGCCAGGGACACGCGCACGCCCTCAACCTGCGTGACTCCGGTGTCGACGTCCGCATCGGCCTCGCCGAGGGTTCGCGCTCCAAGGAGAAGGCCGAGGCCGAGGGCCTCACCGTCCGCTCGGTCGCCGACGCGGTCAAGGAGGCCGACGTCGTCGTCATCCTCACGCCGGACCAGGTGCAGCGTCACGTCTACACCGACGACATCAAGCCCAACCTCAAGCCCGGCGCCACGCTGGTCTTCGGCCACGGCTTCAACATCCGGTTCGGCTACATCAAGCCCGAGGCTGACGCCGACGTCATCATGGTCGCCCCCAAGGGCCCCGGCCACCTCGTGCGCCGCGAGTTCAGCGACGGCCGTGGCGTGCCCGTGATCGTCGCCGTCGAGCAGGACGCGTCGGGCCACGCCTGGGACGTCGCCAAGGCCTACGCCAAGGCCATCGGTGGCCTGCGTGCCGGCGGCATCAAGACGACCTTCACCGAGGAGACCGAGACCGACCTGTTCGGTGAGCAGGCCGTCCTCTGCGGTGGCGCGTCGCAGCTGGTGATGTACGGCTTCGAGGTGCTGACCGAGGCGGGCTACCAGCCCGAGGTCGCCTACTTCGAGTGCCTGCACGAGCTCAAGCTCATCGTCGACCTGATGATCGAGGGCGGCATCGCCAAGCAGCGCTGGTCGATCTCTGACACCGCGGAGTTCGGCGACTACGTCTCCGGCCCGCGCGTCATCGACCCGCGCGTCAAGGAGAACATGCAGGCCGTCCTCAAGGACATCCAGGACGGCACCTTCGCCAAGCGCTTCATCGACGACCAGGACGCCGGCGCACCGGAGTTCAAGCGTCTGCGTGAGAAGGGCGCCAGCCACCCCATCGAGGAGACCGGCCGCAAGCTGCGCTCCCTGATGAGCTGGATCAAGGACGACAAGGGCACCTCCGACTACGTCGAGGGTTCCGCCGCCCGCTGACCCGGGGCTGCTCGAAGTGGGCGTGCGCACCTGGTGGGTGTGCACGCCCACTTCTGTTGTGCTCGAACGGGTTTGGTCTGCTCTGGGGCGGTCTGGTCGCGGCCGGTCAGGGCCGGTCAGGTCAGCACCGTCTGGCACTGGCGTGGCGCCTCGCTGGCGCAACCGGCATGCGTCACCACACGTGTGCCGAGCGGACGGTCGAGCACCACGACCTGGTCCACGAGTCGCAGCCGTCTCGACGGGGATAGTGGTGGCCTGCACGTCACATCTGACTACCAAGTTGCCACCATCTTGGGGGCCGACGGGGGTGTGGTGGTGAGCGCGAGGGTGGCCTCTCGGGGCTCGGGGACAGTGGCGGTCTGCTCGTCAGATCTGACCAGCAGGTTGCCACCATCTTTGCGGCCGGCCGGCCGGCCGGGCCGAGCCGGCGGGGCCACGGCGGCGACGCCGTGACGGACGACCCCGAGCGAGGGGCGGGTGACGAACCGCCGTCTCGGCGACCACGCGCCGCGTCTCGGCCGCCCACGACACCCGAAGCGCGTCAGCTGGGGTGCCGAGCCCAGCCCGAGTGTGCGCTTCGGACGGACTCACGCGCGTCTGAACGATCAAAACTGCTCTGTAGAGCCGTGAATCAGTCCGAAGCGCACACCCTGCCTACCCACGCAAGCAGCAGGCAGGCGATCTACCAGGTGTGAATACGCCGCCCCCCGAACCCCGCCCGAGGCGACGACAGCACCGGTGCCCGACGACGACACCGACGCCGACACCGACGCCCGACGATCCGGGGCCCGTCGAGATGGTGGCTGGTCACCGAGGTGGCGGCTGGTGACCGAGGGGGCTGGTTCACCAGCCACCTCGGTCACGACCTGCCGTGTCGGAGCGGTGTGGGTGACGAACCGCCGTCCCGACTGGCTGCGTCGATCCGAGACCCGACCTCTGCGGGTCAGCCGGTCAGTCGGTCAGTCGGTCAGTCGGTCGACGCAGCCTCGGTGAGCGAGGCGGTGTCGCCGACCTGGATGACCAGCTTCGTGCCGCAGGGCGCGGACTGGATCAGCCGCAGCTGCGCGAGGGCCGGGTGGTCGTCGAGCAGCTTGGCCGCGTTGGCCTGGGCCCGCAGCGCCGCGGTCTCGGCCCGAGCCGCCTCGAGCTGGACCTGCGCCCGCTTCTGCGCGGTGGCGAGATCCAGTGCGGCAGAGCGGATCTCGGGCGGCAGGACGACGTCCTTGACCACGATCTCGTGCACCTCGACACCGACCGTCGCCGCGACGGAGCGCACCGCCTCGACCATCGCCCGGACCGGCAGCACGCTCTGGCGCTGGACCAGCTCGTCGGCGGTGAGCCCAGCCAGCGCCTCCCTCAGGGCGACCTGCGCCGCGAGGTAGACCGTGGCGCGGGGGTCGTCGGTCAGCTCCAGGTAGGCGACCGGGTCGCCGACGCTGTGCAGGACCGCCGCGGACACCTTCACGTGGATGCCGTCGGAGGACGGGATCTCCTGCGGTGCGACCCGGATCCAGCTGCGCCGCAGGTCGACCGGCACGTCCGACGCACCCCACCGACGACGATGCCGGCCGGCGGGGAGGACGCCGACGAGCGCGCCCTGGTGGTAGCGGACCACGCAGGTGCTCGCGGGCACGGTGATGGTGAACAGGGACATGGGGCGACCTCCTTCAGGCAGTCGGTGTGGTCTCAGCGTGGTGGTGTCGCGCCTGTGGGCGGGCGATGGGTCGGTGCCGGCGGACGACGACGTCATCGGGACGAGACCGCGGCGGGCCGTCGTCCGTCGTGCCGACCGGACGGGGCGCAGAGCGTGGGGCTCGTGGCTCCCCGATGACGTCGCCAGGTGGGGACTCGAACCCCGGACGCCGAGACGTCCTTGCCAGAGATGCTGTCCACAGCAGCGACGTGCGAGTTCGAACGCGCAGGACGACCTGGTGCAGAGCATCAGCTCGCTGCTCCCTCGCGCCGCATCAGGGTAGGGCGCGAGCACCGAGCGATGCCAACGATTTACCTGCCACCAGCTGGTGGCACCTGTGCCGGTCTACGGGAATGCGTTGGGGGACAGGGGAGCTCAAGAGCGACTAAGGCCGAGACGAAGTCCGAAGCCGACGACGGCGCTGCCGGCCACGGCGTCCACGGATCGCTGAACTCGCGGGCGCTGCAACAGGTCTCGCATCCGGTCGACCGCGAGGATGATGAGCGAGAACCACAACAGCCCCTCGACGTTGTGCACCAGCGCGAGCACCGCACCCATCACGGCCGCGGAGTGCTCGGGCGGCAGGAACTGCGGCAGCAGCGCGACGTAGAACGCGCCGATCTTGGGGTTCATCAGGTTCGTGAGGAAGCCCTGCCGGAAGCAGCTCGTGGCGCTCGGTGGCACGGTGACACCGGCCAGTGAGTCGGCCGTCGCCACGTCACCGTGCGGGGGGCGGATGGCGTGGTGGATCATCGTGATCCCGAGCTTGAGCATGTAGACCGCCCCGGCGACTTTCACCACGGTGAAGGCGAGCTGTGACGCGTTCAGTAGGGCTGAGACACCGACGGCGGCGGCGACCGCCCACGCGAGCACCCCGGCGTTGATCCCCAGCGCCGTGGCGAAGGCCGCGCGACGCGAGTGCCGCGCAGCAGTGCGCAGCACCAGGGTCGTGTCGAGGCCCGGGGTGATGGTCATCAGCCCGGCCACGACGGCGAACGAGGTGATTGCGTGCATGACCGTCATGCCTCCATGATCGCAGCAGCGCACCACTGCGCTCTATGGTTTCTCGCGAGGACGCTCAGACGAGGACGCTCAGACTGCGAGGAGGCACGTGTGGGGTGGCTGATCGGGCGCAGGTCCAGTGCGGCGGCAGTGGTGATGATGGTGGGCCTCGCCGGCTGCAGTACGGGGGCTTCCGGGGAAGCGCCTCAGACCGCGAGTCCGCCGCCGAGCAACGACGCCACCACCTCCGCCGACGGCGTCACTGCGCAACCGCTGTCACCGTCGGCGCCTCCGCTCCCGCTGATCGCGTCGCTGGCGGGCCATGGGCGCGGCGGCGTCGTGGGACCAGTCCCCGGCAGGCCGGCGCTGGAGGTGCACCTGTGGTGCACCGCCGGGCGGGTCCACCTGCGGCTGCCGGACCAGCTCGACGCGAGGTCCACCTGCGTCCCGACCGGTGACGTGCTGAGGTTCGACGCGCTGCCGGCCCCCGCCTCGGGGCCCCTGTCGGTGACGTTGGACAGCGAGCATGACTGGCGCGTCGAGGTCTACGCGGCGACGGGGTAGGTCTCGCGCACGACGTGCCGGGCGCGGCCACCGGGACCCTGGCCGAGGTGGGACTCGACCAGGTGCAGCTCGTCGACCGTCCAGGTCGGGCCGGCGTAGGTGTCCAGCACCCGCACCCAGCGGATGGCGTCGTGCGGGGGAGCGAGGCGGGCTACCGTCAGGTGGGGGTTGAACGAACCTCCTTGCACCGCAGTGCCGCTCGCGTTCGCGGCGCCGCGCACGCGCTTGGCCAGGGGAGGCAGGTCCTCGAGCACGTCGTCGACGTCGATCCACAGCACCCGCGCTTCGGTGACGTCCGGGAAGGCTCCGCCCCCGCGCAGCGTCAGGTCGAATTGCTCTGTCTGCGAGGCGATCTCGTCGAGTCGCTCGTCCAGCCGCTCGTAGGCCCTGTCGTTGACGGACGGCAGGAACGCCAGGGTCAGGTGCCACTGGTCGGGGCGGCTCCACCGCACGTCGGGCGCGGCGTCGCGGCGGGGCTCGAGGAAGGTGTCCAGGTGGGCCACTACCTCCTGCGGCGGAGTGATGGCCACGAACAGGCGTGCGCTCATGCGTCCCAGCCTGTCACGTCACGCTGTTCCGACACCCCTCACGCCTCACGGCCGGACGTCAGCGACCCCGTCGTGCAGCGGCAGCCCCGCGGCGAGCCAGCCCTGGACGCCGTCGACCAGGTCGGTCGCCCGGTGCAGACCGAGCTGCTGCAGACGCATCGCCGCGAGGCTGGAGCTGTAGCCCTGTCGGCACGTGACGATCCACCGGGTGTCGTAGGACGTGGCCTCGGGGATGCGCCACGCGAACGCCGGGTCGAGCCGCCACTCCAGCACGGTCAGGTCGATGACGATCGCGCCCGGCAGCTCGCCCTGCGCCCGCCGGTGGGCCTCGGTGCGGACGTCGATCAGCACGCCGTCGCCGGACCGGACGGCGTCCCACGCCTCCAGCGGGGTCAGTCGAGACAGGCGGGCGCGAGCGGCGTCGAGCATCCGGCTCACGCCGAGCGCCCGCCCTCCAGGCTCCGCGCCAAGCACCTCCGCGCCAAGCGCCTCCGCGCCGAACTCAGCCGCGCCGAGCTCCGCCGCGCTGCGCCTCATGCGCGGACGCGCACGGTGGTGTCACCGGTCCGCGCGACCGTCTCCCCGATGACCGGGTAGCCCGGGACCTCGCCGACGACCAGCAGCCCACCGCTGGTCTGGGCGTCCGCGAGCAGCAACAGCTCGTCCTCGTCGACCCCGTCGTCGACCTGCAGGTGCGGGCGCACCCAGTCGAGGTTGCGCCGCGTGCCGCCCGACACGTAGCCCGCCGCCAACGCCTCGCGCGCGCCCGGGAGATAGGGGACGGCGGCGGCATCGACGACGGCGGACACGCCGGAGGCGCGCATCATCTTGTGCAGGTGGCCGAGCAGCCCGAAGCCCGTCACGTCCGTCGCAGCCTCGACGCCGGCGGCGAGCGCAGCGCGTGACGCGTCGGCGTTCAGCGTCACCATCGACGCCACGGCCTCGGCGAAGACCTCACCGGTCGCCTTGTGCCGGTTGTTCAGCACCCCGACCCCGAGCGGTTTGGTGAGGGTGAGCGGCAGGCCCGCGCGGGCGGCGTCGTTGCGCAGGATCCGCGAGGGGTCTACGAGACCGGTGACCGCGAGCCCGTAGAGCGGCTCCGGGGCGTCGATGCTGTGCCCGCCTCCCAGCGCGCAGCCGGCCGCGCGCGCGACATCGGCGCCGCCGCGCAGGGTCTCGCGCAGCAGGTCCGTCGACACGGTGGCGCGGGGCCAGCCGACGAGGTTGATCGCGCACACCGGCGTCCCGCCCATCGCGTAGACATCGGAGAGGGCGTTCGCGGCAGCGATCCGTCCCCAGTCGTAGGCCGAGTCGACGACCGGGGTGAAGAAGTCGGTCGTGGAGACCAGCGCCTGGGTGGGGGAGATGCGGACCACGGCGGCGTCGTCGCCGTCGTCCAGACCGACCAGCAGATCGGGGTCCGGCGCACCCGTGGGCACCAGCCCGGCGACGATCGCCTCGAGCTCGCCGGGCGGGATCTTGCACGCGCAGCCTCCGCCGGACGCGAGCTGGGTCATCCGCGGGGATGTCGTGCTCAGGACGGGGGTGCTCATGACGTGCTCCTCTCGCGGTTCATCGGTTGCTCTGCTGTCGACCCTAGTACGCGGACGGGCCGGCCCCTCGCCCTGAGTCCCACACATGAGTCGAGGGAACGCGCCACGACCGAGTGCAGGGTGGTCGCCCTATGTCAGTGGTGGAGGTTAGGGTGTGCGAGTCGGGCCGCCGAGGGCTCGACCGGCTCGATCGGGTGGCCTGCTCAGGCACCCCTTCGGCGCTGGAGATTCCTGCGAGGAGGCACCGGTGGACGGCAGTCACAAGGCGCGACGCGCGCTCCCGACGTTGCTCGACTGGCCCGTGGTGCGACAGGTGCGCGACGGGGACTTCCTGGGCCGCGGGCGCGCGGTCACCAGCCCCACGACCCGGTCCCAGACGGCCCGCACCAAGACGGCCGACCGCGTGGTCCAGTCGATCTGTCCCTACTGCGCCGTCGGCTGCGGGCAGAAGATCTTCGTCAAGGACGAGAAGATCGTCCAGATCGAGGGTGACCCCGACAGCCCGATCAGTCGAGGCCGGCTGTGCCCCAAGGGCTCCGCCAGCGAGCAGCTGGTCAACAGCCCGGTGCGCCAGACGCAGGTCCTCTACCGAGCGCCGCACGCCACCGAGTGGACCACCCTCGACCTCGACCAGGCGACCGACATGATCGCGGACCGCTTCCTCGAGACCCGCCGTCGCACCTGGCAGGACACCGACGAGGACGGGCGGCTGCTCGCGCGCACCATGGGCATCGCCTCGCTCGGCGGCGCCACGCTGGACAACGAGGAGAACTACCTCATCAAGAAGTTGTTCACGGCGGCCGGCGCGATCCAGATCGAGAACCAGGCGCGTATTTGACACTCCGCCACGGTGCCCGGTCTGGGCGCCTCGTTCGGTCGCGGTGGTGCGACGCAGTTCGTGCAGGACATGGCCAACGCCGACTGCATCATCATCCAGGGCTCCAACATGGCCGAGTGCCACCCGGTGGCCTATCAGTGGGTGACCGAGGCCAAGCTGCGCGGTGCGCGGGTGCTCCACATCGACCCGCGCTTCACCCGCACGTCGGCGACGGCGGACCGGCACGTCCCGCTCCGGGTCGGCAGCGACGTCATCTTCCTCGGCGCGATCATCAACTACGTGCTCACGCACGAGCTGTACTTCGCGGAGTACGTGCGGGCGTTCACCAACGGCCCGACGCTGATCAACGAGGACTACGCCGACACCGAGGACCTCGACGGGCTCTTCTCCGGCTATGACCCCGAGCGCGGCGCCTACGACCTGAAGTCCTGGGCCTACGCCACCGCGGACGACGGCGACGGCGACGGGGACACCGACGGCAAGGTCGGCGAGGCGGGCGCCGAGGAGCACGGCGTCGAGAAGCGCGAAGCGGCCGCCGGTGACCAGCACGGCAGCGGTGGTCCGGCGCTCGAGCACGCCCGCGTGCTGCGCGACGACACCATGACCGACCCGCGCTGCGTGCTGCAGATCCTGCGGCGGCACTACTCGCGCTACACCCCGGAGATGGTCGAGCAGGCCTGCGGCGTCAGCGCCGAGGACTTCGCCTACGTCGTCGACTCGTTGGTCACCAACAGCGGTCGCGATCGCACCACGTGCTTCGCCTACGCGGTGGGCTGGACCCAGCACACGCTGGGGGCGCAGTTCATCCGCACCGCGTCGATCCTGCAGCTGCTGATGGGCAACATCGGCCGCCCGGGTGGTGGCATCATGGCGCTGCGCGGCCACGCCAGCATCCAGGGGTCGACCGACATCCCGACCCTGTTCAACCTGCTCCCGGGCTACCTGCCGATGCCCTACGCCGGGCGGCACGACACCTTCGAGCACTACCTCACCTCCATCGCCAGCAAGCAGCAGAAGGGCTTCTGGGTCAATGCCGACGCCTACGCGATCAACCTGCTCAAGGCGTGGTGGGGTGACGCGGCCACGGCCGACAACAGCTGGGCGTTCGACTACCTGCCCCGCATCAACGGCAGCCACAACACCTACGCCACGGTGATGGGGATGCTGGAGGACACCGTCGAGGGCTACTTCCTGCTCGGCCAGAACCCCGCGGTCGGCTCGAGCAACGGCCGGATGCAGCGGATGGGCATGGCGCACCTGAAGTGGCTGGTCGTGCGTGACCTGCAGCTGATCGAGTCGGCGACCTTCTGGAAGGACGGCCCCGAGATCGCCACCGGCGAGCTGCGCACCGAGGACATCGGCACCGAGGTCTTCTTCCTCCCCGCCGCGTCCTACGCCGAGAAGGAAGGCACCTTCACCCAGACCCAGCGGCTGCTGCAGTGGCGTCACAAGGCCGTAGCCCCGCCGGGCCAGTCTCGCTCCGAGCTGCACTTCTTCCACGAGCTCGGCAAGAAGATCCGGGCGCGACTCGCCGACTCGACCGACCCGCGCGACCGGCCGCTGCTCGACCTCACCTGGGACTACCCCGAGGACGAGCACGGCGACCCGGACGCCCACGCGGTGCTCCAGGAGATCAACGGCCGCTACCTCACCGGCGACAAGGCAGGCGAGCTGCTGCCCGCGTTCGTCGAGATGAAGGCCGACGGCTCGACCAGCGGCGGCTGCTGGATCTACACCGGCGTCTACGCCGGTGGGGTCAACCGCGCGGCCAGCCGCAAGCCGGACGCCGAGCAGTCGTGGGTCTCGCCCGAGTGGGGCTGGGCCTGGCCGGCCAACCGTCGCATCCTCTACAACCGCGCCTCGGCCGACCCCGAGGGCCGCCCGTGGAGCGAGCGCAAGGCCTACGTGTGGTGGGACGCCGACAAGGCGTCGTGGGTGGGGCACGACGTGCCGGACTTCCCGGTCACCAAGGACCCGGCCTACCGGCCCGAGCCCGGCACCGGCGGGGTCGCAGGTCTCGCCGGGGACGACCCGTTCATCATGCAGGCCGACGGCAAGGGCTGGCTGTTCGCCCCCAAGGGCATGGTGGACGGTCCGCTGCCGACCCACTACGAGCCGCAGGAGTCGCCGGTCGTCAACCCGCTCTACGGTCAGCAGGCCAACCCGGCCCGCATGGTCTACAAGCGCAAGGACAACCTGTCGGCGCCGTCGGGCACCCGGCCCGGCGCCGATGTCTACCCCTATGTCGCGACGACCTACCGGCTCACCGAGCACCACACGGCCGGCGGCATGAGTCGGTGGCTGCCCTACCTCGCCGAGCTCCAGCCGGCCTTCTTCTGCGAGGTGTCGCCGGAGCTCGCGGCCGAGCGTGGCCTCGAGAACGGCGGGTGGGCGACGATCATCTCGCCGCGCGCCGCGGTCGAGGCACGCGTGCTGGTGACCGAGCGGATGACCCCGATGACCATCTCGGGCCGTCAGCTGCACCAGATCGGCCTGCCCTACCACTGGGGCGTCGGCGGCTCCGACGCCGTCGTGTCCGGTGACTCGGCCAACGACCTGCTCGGCGTGACCCTCGACCCCAACGTCGCCATCCAGGAGTCCAAGGCCTCCTCGTGCGACATCCGTGCGGGCCGACGGCCGACCGGCGAGGCGTTGCTGCGCCTGATCAACGAGTACCAGTCGCGAGCGGGGTTGACCGTCGAGACGGGCAACACCCTCCTGACCGGTGGAGACGAGGCCGACCGATGAGCTTGTGGCGCAACCAGCTTCACGGGCCGACCGATCCAGCGAAGGACGCCGGCTGGGAGGACCCGCCCCCGCGCAAGGGGTTCTTCACCGACACCTCCATCTGCATCGGCTGCAAGGCGTGCGAGGTGGCCTGCAAGGAGTGGAACCAGCTCCCGATGGACCATCTCGGGATGACCGGCGACAGCTACGACAACACCAGTGCGCTCGGTGCGAGCACCTGGCGGCACGTGGCCTTCGTCGAGCAGGACGCCGAGCGCGTAGAGCAGGCCCGCGAGTCCGGGCGGCTCCTCGCCGAGGAGGGGCCGGCCGGTGGTCCCGCCACCGGTCCGCGGACGCCGGTGGCCCTCGGCCTGCCGAGCCTGCGGCCCGGGCTGCACCGGATCACCGAGCAGGACGTGTCCCGCGCCCCGGCCACCGGATTGCCGCTGACCGGTCCCGGGACGCACGTCGACATCGGTCCCGAGGCCACCGACCTCGAGGCCGCCGAGATGGCCGCGCGGCAGGCGGCGGTCGACGGCACGCTGCCCGACTTCCGCTGGCTGATCGCCTCCGACGTGTGCAAGCACTGCACCCACGCGGGCTGTCTCGACGTCTGCCCGACCGGCGCCCTCTTCCGCACCGAGTTCGGCACCGTCGTCGTCCAGGCCGACGTGTGCAACGGCTGCGGCTACTGCGTGCCGGCCTGCCCGTTCGGGGTGATCGAGCGGCGCGACCGCCCGACCGACGCCAACGGTGAGCGGCTCAAGACGGCCGTCAAGAACGAGGGCGTCGCGCAGAAGTGCACCCTGTGCTACGACCGGCTCGAGATCGGTGCCAAGCCCGCCTGCGCGCAGGCGTGTCCGACGACCTCCATCCAGTTCGGCGACCTCTCCGAGATGCGCCAGCGCGCCGAGGAGCGGGTCGAGGCCTTGCACACCAAGGGGTTCACCGAGGCCCGCGTCTACGGCGGCGACGAGCTCGACGGCGTCGGGGGCACCGGCTCGGTGTTCCTGCTGCTCGACGAGCCCGAGGTCTACGGCCTGCCGCCGGACCCGCGCGTCACCACCGCCGACCTCCCCGACATCTTCCGCAAGGCGGGTTTCGCCGCCGGGAGCATGCTGGTGGGAGCCGCCATCGCCTTCCTCGGAGCCAGGTCATGACCGTCCCCTACGAACCTCCCGCGACCGAGCCCGCGCCCACCCCCCGCCGAGAGGGTCGGCGCAAGCGTCGCCGCCAGCGCGACGACGTGATGGTCCCGACGATGGAGTTCGAGTCCTACTACGGCCGCAACATCGTCAAGCCGGCGCCGTGGAAGGCCGAGATCCCGGCCTACCTCTTCCTCGGCGGCCTGGCCGCCGGCACCGGGCTGCTCGCCTCCGGTGGCGAGATGACCGGTCGCGCTGAGCTGCAGCGCAACGCCCGGCTGGTGTCCCTCGCGGCGCTCTCCGGCTCGACGGCCGTGCTCGTCAAGGACCTCGGCAAGCCCAGCCGCTTCCTCAACATGATGCGCACCGTCAAGCTCACCAGCCCGATGTCGATCGGCACCTGGATCCTCACCGGGTTCGGCGGCTTCACCGGCATCGCCGCGGCGACCGAGGTGGCCAAGATGGTGCTCCCGAGGCCCGCCAAGGCCGAGCTCGCCTTCATCCTGCCGGCAGCCACCCGCGTGTCGTCCTGGGGCGCGGGGGCGTTCGCCGCCCCGCTCGCTGCATACACCGCGGTGCTGCTGTCCGACACGGCGACCCCGACCTGGCACGAGGCCTACCGCCAGCTGCCCTTCGTGTTCGTCGGGTCGGCGCTCGCCGCCTCCGGCGGGGCCGCCATGATCACCACGTCCGTCGACGAGTGCGGCCCGGCCCGCAACGTCGCGGTCGGGGGAGCAGTCGTCGACCTGGTCGCCGACGCCATCATGGAGCGGCACCTCGGCATGCTGGCCGAGCCGATGCACGAGGGGCGCGCCGGCGCCTACCTGCGGGCCGCGAAGGTGCTCACGGTGGCGGGCGCGGCGCTCACCCTGATCGGCGGTCGGCGACGTCCGGTCGCTGCACTGGCCGGGGCCGCGCTGCTCGCCGGGTCGGCCTGCACGCGCTTCGGCATCTTCGAGGCGGGCATCGCCTCGGCCAAGGATCCTCGCTACACCGTGGAGCCGCAGAAGGCCCGCCTCGCCGCCCGGCGCGAGCAGCAACGACAGGAGGCTTCATGAGCAGCACCCCCACCAGCGGTCGCACCGGCACCGCCGACACGACCGGCCGCGCCACCGAGCGCACCCCCAACCGCTGGATCATCCTCGCCGGCGGCATCCTGGTGCAGCTGGCCATCGGCGGTGTCTACGCGTGGAGCACCTTCGCCAAGGCGTTCCAGAGCCCCGACTCGGCCCTGCGCCTGTCCAAGGTCGAGGCGGCCATCCCGTTCGAGCTGTGCATCGGCATGATCTTCGTCGGGGCGTTCCTCGGCGGTCGCATCCAGGACCGCCGCGGGCCGCGCGTGGTCGCGCTCACCGGTGTGGTGATCTACGCGATCGGCATCCTGCTGTCGTCCTTCGCCCGCGACGCCGGGCAGCTGTGGCTGCTCATCCTCGGTTACGGCCTGATCTCCGGCTTCGGTCTCGGCCTCGCCTACATCGTGCCGATCGCCATGCTGCAGAAGTGGTTTCCCGACAAGGCCGGCCTCATCACCGGTCTCGCGGTCGGTGGCTTCGGCTTCGGCGCGGTGCTGACCAGCCCGGTCGCCCAGTCGCTGATCGGCAACGACAAGGTGCACCCGGCGGCGCCGTTCCTGCCGCTCGGCATCGCCTACCTGGTGGCCGGCGTCATCGGCGCGATGACCTTCGCGAACCCGCCCAAGGGCTACCGCCCGCCCGGCGCGCCCGACCCGGCGCTCGCCACCGAGAAGGCCCCGGGCACGACCCCGGCCGCCGCGGCGACCCCCGCTCGCGGTGGTGCGACCGAGCCCGTCGGCACGGTGGCGCTGCAGCGTGACTTCAGCCAGGCCGAGGCGCTGCGCACCCCGCAGTGGTACCTGCTCACCGCCATCCTCACCCTGTCGGTGACCGCCGGCATCTCGCTGATCTCGGTCGCCGCCAGCGCCGCGTCCGACGTCGCCGGCTACAGCGCCGCGGCGGCCGCCTCGCTGGTCGGTCTGATGGGCCTGTTCAACGGCGGTGGCCGCATCCTGTGGGGCTGGGTGTCCGACCGCATCGGCAAGATGCTGGCGTTCGTCGCCATCCTCGCCATCCAGGGGCTGTGCCTGATCGCCCTGCCGCACGCGTCGTCGGTCGCGGTGTTCGCGATCCTCAGCGCCGTGATCTACACCTGCTACGGCGGTGGCTTCGGCACCATGCCGTCGACCGCGGGCAAGTTCTTCGGCGTGAGCAACGCCGGAGGGATCTACGGCCTGATGCTCATCGGCTGGTCCATCGGTGGCGTCGCCGGACCGCTCATCGCGTCCGCGCTGATCGGGTCGAGCAAGAACTACACGATGGCGTTCACGGTCGTCGGGATCATCGCCCTGGTCGGCGCCGTCGTGCCGTTCATCACCAAGGCGCCGCAGAAGCCGTCGGCGCTCGACGACCGGCCGTCCCCCAGCGTCTGAGCCGGGGGACGGCGGGCGCGTCAGTGCTCGTTGGTGCTCGAGTGCTCCTCGGTGCTCGCCTTGCTGCGGCGCGGGATGAGGTGCATGACCCCCATCACGATCGCGCCGACGATGGTGCCGACCACGGCTGAGCCGAGGGTGTTGGTGAACCATCCGAGCACGCCGCCGAGCGGTCCGGTGGCGTGGGCGACGGCCTCCTCGGCGTGGTGCACCCACGAGTAGGGGGTGTGCCAGCCGAGGGTGTCGGCGCCCACGAGCAGGATGTGGCCACCGACCCACAGCATGGCGATGGTGCCGACGATCGCGAGGCCGCTCAGCAGGCCGGGCATCGCCTTGACCAGGCCGTTGCCGACCCGCTGCGAGAAGCTGGAGTCCTGCTTGGCGAGGTGCAGCCCGATGTCGTCCATCTTGACGATGAGGCCCACGACGCCGTAGACGCCGATGGTGATGACGATCGCGACGATGATGAGCGTGATGGTGCGGGTCCAGAACGGCTCGGACGCGACCTCGTTGAGCGCGATGACCATGATCTCGGCCGACAGGATAAAGTCGGTGCGGATCGCACCCGACGCCATCGCCGCCTCCTGGTCCGCACCCTGCACCGCCGCCGGCTCCTCGTGGCCGCTCTCGTGCCCCGAGAACTTCTCGTAGAGCTTCTCGGCGCCCTCGAAGGACAGGTAGGTGCCGCCGAGCATCAGCAGCGGCGTCAGCGCCCACGGCGCGAACTGGCTGAGCAGCAGGGCCGCCGGGAGGATGAACAGGAGCTTGTTGCGCAGCGAGCCGATGGTGATCTTCTTGATCAGCGGGAGCTCCCGGTCGGGCGTGAAGCCGGTGACGTAGCGCGGGGTCACGGCGGTGTCGTCGACGACCACACCGGCCGCCTTGGCGCTGGCGCGGCCGGCCGCGGCGCCGACGTCGTCGACCGACGCAGCGGCCAGCTTGGCCATCGCGGCGATGTCGTCCAGCAGGGCAGCGAGGCCACCACTCATCTCAGGGTCACCTTGTTCGTCTCGGGGGCGGTCACCGTCTGATCGTAGGTGACGGGAGGTCAACCTGAGGGATCGATGAGAAGGACGCACCGGCGCCGGGCTGCGCCGACCGTGCGGTCGACCGGTAGAGTCTGGCGCGGAGGCGTCAGGGTGCCTGGTGGCCCCCACGGTCTTCAAAACCGATGAGACCGAGCATCTCGGTCTGGCGGGTTCGATTCCCGTCCGCCTCCGCCACCAGACCTGTCCCGCTCCGGCTCTCCGGCTGCAGGGTCTACTGGCCCTGCAGCCGCTTCAGCACCTCGTCGACCAGGTTCTGGTTGATCCCGAGCCGTCCGAGCGTGGTCTTGAGCTCGTCGACCGAGCGGGGTGCCGACTTGACCAGCTCGTCGGCCTTCGCCGCGGCGTCGGGGACGCCCGCGTCGGTGAGGGCCTTCTCGACCCGCTCCTTGGACAGGGCACTGGTGTCGATCGAGCCGGCGAGGCCGGAGGCCGCGGACGAAGCCGCCCCGGCGGCGTTCGAGACCGCCGCCGACGCCTGGGCCGCGGTCTGGTCCGCCTGCTCGTTGGAGCAGGCTGACAAGGACACGATCGCAGCGACGGCCGCCACGGTGCCGAGGGTGGTGGTGAGCTTGTTCATGCGCCACACCGTAGAGCGCCCGCGTGGGCCCGCGGTGTGGGGAACCTGGGAGTTCGGCCCGGTCCGCGGTCAGGCCGTGACGGCGGCGGTGGCGATCTTCGCGAGCTCCTCGACCCGGGCGATGCCGTCACCTTGCGAGGCGTTGTTGTGCGTCATCACGGCGATCAGGACCTCGTGGCCGTTGGGCGCCTTGATCCGGCCGATCGAGTTGATGATCCAGCGGTCGGACTCCTCCGCCCACGGCAGCCAGCCGTTCTTGATCAGGCACTCACCGTCGGCGTCGGCGGCGCTCACGCCCCAGCTCTGGTCGTCGGCCACCCCGCCCATCAGCTCGGCGGCGTAGGCCTGGTTCTCGGCCGAGATCACGCCCCCGGGGACGGTGAGCGCGCTGAGCAGGGCCACCTGGTCCTTGGCCCGGCTCTGGACCACGCCCCACGCGGTGCCGACGGGCGGTTTCGTCTCGCTCAGGCCGAGCTCCTCGTTGGCCTCGGCGATCCCGGACGCCCGGCCGGCCTGCTCCCAGAGGGTCTGGGCCGCCTCGTTGTCGCTCTGAGTGATCATCGGCTCGGCCAGCGCCTTCTCCGCGCGAGACAACGGCCGGCCGTCGTCCTGGGCCTCCAGCATGACCGCCGCCAGGATGTCCGCCTTGACGATCGAGGCGGTGGGCATCGTCGCCTCGCTGCTGCCATAGTTCACCTGCCGACCCGAGGTCAGGTCGAGCGCCGTGACCGACGCCACCGCGCCGGAGCTTGCGAGCGCCGCGTCGACGGCCGCCGCGAAGTTCTCGCGCTTGACCGCCGGCAGGGTGACGACGCGTGGGGTCGACGAGGCCGGCGACGCCGTCGAGCCGGCCGGCCGGGTGCCGGGGGAGGCGGTCGGGAGGGCGCCGGGCGAGCTCGCGCCTGCGGTCGCGCCTGCCGTCGGAGCGGCGACCGCTGCGCCGGCAGCCGTCGAGCCCGACGCCGCTCTGCCACCAGGCGCGAGGACGCCCCCGTGATAGCCCCACGCGACCGCGCCGGAGAGGGCCACCGTCGCGGCGACGACCAGCGCCGATCCAATGGCGTAGGGGCTGGCGGGGGAGCTCATGGCCCACATCCTCGGTCAGCCGGGCCGGGCAGGCGACGAGCGACACCCGCCATCTCGTCGGTTGAGCCTCGGTTAGGGTCGGATGCATGAGCTCCGACCCCCGCCGTGGCCTGCCGCGCACCGACGACGTGGCCGGGGACGCCCGTCTGGCCGCGGCCGTGGCGCGGCTCGGTCGGGCGGCGGTGGTGGCGGCCGCCCGCGAGGTCCTCGCCGACCTGCGCAGCGGCGCCGCACCCTTGGACACCGCCGACCTGGACACCGCCGACCTGGACGCCGGCGCCGACCGGGCCGGCGCCGAGGTGCTCCTCGACCGAGTGGTGGCGCAGGTCCTGCACGCGCTGCCCGGGGGAGCCAGCAGCCTGCGGCCCGTCCTCAACGCCACCGGCGTCGTCCTGCACACCAACCTCGGTCGTGCCCCGCTCGGCGCCTCGGCGGTCACGGCGATGGTGGACGCGGCGGGCAGCACCGACGTGGAGTTCGACCTCGTCACGGGGGCCCGGGCGCAACGCGGTGCCGAGGTGCTCGCCGACCTGCGGTCCGCGACGGGGGCCGAGGCCGCGCTGCTGGTCAACAACGGCGCCGCCGCCCTCGTCCTCGCCACGACCGCGCTGGCCGGTGTGGGCCCGGACGCGGGGGAGGTGGTCGTGAGTCGGGGCGAGATGGTCGAGATCGGCGACGGCTTCCGCCTGCCGGAGCTGATCCGTAGCACCGGTGCCCGGATCCGCGAGGTCGGCACCACGAACCGCACCCGGCTCACGGACTACACCGAGGCCGTGGGCGCCGACACGCGTGCAGTGCTCAAGGTCCACCCCAGCAACTTCCGCATCGAAGGCTTCACCGCAGCCGCCTCGGTCGCCGAGCTCGCGACGCTGCCCGTCCCGGTCATCGTAGACATCGGCAGCGGTCTGCTGCGCGCGGACCCGTTGCTGCCCGACGAGCCCGACGTGGCGTCCACCCTCGAGGCCGGCGCCGACCTGGTGACGTGCAGCGGCGACAAGCTCCTCGGCGGACCGCAGGCGGGGCTGGTGCTCGGGTCGGCGGAGCTGGTGGAGCGGCTCCGGCGCCACCCGCTCTACCGCGCCCTGCGCGTCGACAAGCTCACCCTGGCCGCGATGCAGGCGACCCTGCGCCAGCACCTCCTACCGGGCGGCTCCACCCCGGTGAGCGAGGCCCTGCACGTCTCGTCCGCCGTGCTGCGGCAGCGGGCGGACCGGCTCGCCGCGCTGGCCGGCGGTGAGGTCGTCCGCAGCGAGGGACGCGTCGGTGGGGGAGCGGCACCGGGGGTGCCGCTGCCGGGCTGGGGCGTCGCCTACGACGAGGACCTGGCCGTCGCGCTGCGCCGCGGCGACATCCCGGTCGTCGCTCGGGTCGAGGGCGGGCGCACCGTGGTCGACGTGCGCTGCCTGCCCGACGCGACCCTCGACCAGGTCGCCGACGCCGTGCGGCAGGCGGGCCGCAGGCTGACCACCGAGGGAGGCACGTCGTGCTCGTCGTAGCCACCGCCGGGCACGTCGACCACGGCAAGTCGCTGCTGGTCCGCGCGCTCACCGGCATGGAGCCGGACCGCTGGGCCGAGGAGCGCCGCCGCGGCATGACGATCGACCTCGGCTACGCCTGGACCCGGCTGCCCTCGGGGGAACAGCTGGCGTTCGTCGACGTGCCCGGCCACCAGCGCTTCATCGGCAACATGCTGGCCGGCGTCGGTCCGGTGCCTGCTGTGCTGCTGGTCGTCGCGGCGGACGAGGGCTGGCGCGCGCAGACGCAGGAGCACGTGGCTGCGGCCAACGCGCTGGGCATCGAGCACGGGCTCGTGGTCGTCACCCGCAGCGACCTCGCCGACCCTGCTCCGACCCTCGCCGACGTGCGGTCCCGCCTGGCCGACACCTCGCTGAAGTCCCTTGACGCTGTGTGCGTCTCGGCACTCACGGGCGAGGGGATGGACGAGCTGCGGGAGGCTCTCGAGGGGCTGATCCGGTCGGTGCCACGCCCGACGACCGAGGGTCGCGTCCGGCTGTGGATCGACCGCGTCTTCTCCGTGCGGGGTGCCGGCACGGTGGTGACGGGCACGCTGGCCTCGGGCACCCTGCAGGTCGGTGACGAGCTCGAGGTCGACCGAAGGCTGTTGCGGGTCAAGGGGATCCAGTCGCTCGGTGTCGAGGAGGAGTTCGTGGCGGCCCCGGCCCGGGTCGCCGTCAACCTGCGGGGGGTCTTCGTCGACGACCTCTCGCGCGGGTCCGCGCTGCTGTCCGCACGGCGCTGGCGGCTCACCCGATCCGTCGACGTGCGGCTCACCGCCCAGGTCGAGGACCCCCTCCCTCGCCTGCTCATGCTGCACGTGGGCACGCACAGCCAGCAGGTCCAGGTGCGTTCGCTGTCAACGGGATTCGCGCGGCTGACGTGTGACCCGCCGCTCGCGCTCGAGCCGGGTGACCGGCTCATCCTGCGCGACCCCGGCCGTGGTGAGGTCCTCGCCGGCGGGCTGGTGCTCGATGCCGACCCGCCCGCCCTGGCTCGCCGCGGTGCCGGAGCCCGGCGAGCGTCCGAGCTGACGCAGGCGACCGGTCAGCTGGACCTGGTCACCGAGGTGCGCCGCCGCGGCGCCGTGTCCGTCGCCGACCTCGCGCTCCTCGGGCTGCCGCCGGCCGATCTGCAGCGTGACCACCCCGAGGTGTTGCGCCACGACAGCTGGCTCATCGACGAGTCCGCCTGGGGCGCATGGGCGGTCGCCCTCGCCGCGGCCGTGGACGAGCAGGCCGCACGCCAGCCGATGCGGCCGGCCCTGCCGCTCGACGCGGCTCGTCGCCACCTCGGCGTGCCCGACCTGCGCCTGGTCGGCCTGCTCGCGGCGGCCGCCGGGCTGATCGTCGTCGACGGTGCCGTCCAACGCCCCGGCGTGGTGCCGTCGCTGGGGGCCGCCGAGCAGGGTCTACGGGCTCTGGAGGCGCGGCTCGGGGCGGATCCGTTCGACGCCCCGGAGCGGCCGGACCTCGCCGGGTGGGGTCTTGGGCCGCGCGAGCTCGCCGCCGCCGAGACCAGCGGCCGGGTGCTGCGGCTCGTCGACGACGTGGTGCTGCTCCCGAGCGGGCCGGCCCGCGCGATGCGTGTGCTCGCCGGGCTGCCCCAGCCGTTCACGGCGAGCCAGGCGCGCCAGGCCCTCGGCACGACCCGTCGCGTGGCCCTGCCGCTGCTCGAGCACCTCGACGGCCGCGGCTGGACCCGGCGGGTCGACCCCCAGCACCGCGAGGTCGTCCGGCCGGGCTGCTGAGCACGTCACTCATCGCGACTCGCATGCTGAGACCCGGTGTCCGAGGCGCAAGACCCGCCCTAGCATCTCGGCCATGGCACCGACGCAGAAGACGCCCGCCCCGACCTCGTTGAACCTCGCCGTGATCGGCGGCGACGGCATCGGCCCGGAGGTGGTCGCCCAAGGCCTGAAGGTCCTGCGTGCGGTGACCGACCAGGTCGGCGTCTCGGTGACGACCACGGACTACGACCTCGGCGCGAAGCGCTGGCACAAGAGCGGTGAGACCCTCCCCGACTCCGTCGTCGAGGAGCTGCGCGGCCACGACGCGATCCTGCTCGGGGCCATCGGCCACCCCACCGTCCCGAGCGGCGTGCTCGAGCGCGGCGTGCTGCTGCCGCTGCGCTTCGCCCTGGACCACTGCGTCAACCTGCGCCCGAGCGTGCTCTTCCCCGGTGCGGTCAGCCCGCTCGACATCGAGCGCGTCGCCCCGGACGGCATCGACTTCGTCGTCGTGCGCGAGGGCACCGAGGGACCCTACGTCGGCAACGGCGGGGCGCTGCGCGTCGGCACCCCGCACGAGATCGCGACCGAGGTCAGCGTCAACACGGCATACGGCGTAGACCGGGTGGTCCGGGACGCGTTCGAGCGCGCCTCCGCCCGGCCGCGCAAGAAGCTCACCCTGGTGCACAAGCACAACGTGCTGGTCCACGCCGGTCACCTGTGGCGGCGCACGGTCGAGGCCGTCGCCCCCGAGTTCCCCGAGGTGACCGTCGACTACCTGCACATCGACGCCGCCACGATCTTCATGACGACCGACCCGGGTCGCTTCGACGTGATCGTCACGGACAACCTGTTCGGCGACATCATCACTGACCTCGCCGCCGCGATCTCCGGGGGCATCGGCCTCGCCGCGAGCGGCAACATCAACCCGATGCGCACGGCGCCGTCGATGTTCGAGCCGGTCCACGGGTCCGCGCCGGACATCGAGGGCCAGGGCAAGGCCGACCCCACCGCCGCGATCCTGTCGGTGGCGCTGATGCTCGAGCACGTGGGTCTGCCCGAGCTGGCGGCCCGGGTGGACCAGGCCGTGCACGACGACCTCGCCGAGCGCGACCCGTCCGTGCCCCGCACCACCGACCAGATCGGCGACGCGGTCGCCGCTCGCCTCTGAGGCCGTCCTGCGGTGGACGCGACGTCAACGAGTAGCCTTCCAAGGCAGGTCGTCCCAGAACGCCGCCCACGCGCCAGACCAGGCCACCCCAGCACGCACCGTCCGATGAGCTCCCTCTAGGAGTAGCCATGACTCTCTCGTTCCCGCTGACCCAGAACCCCGCTCCGGCCACCGACGAGGCGCGCGAGGCGATCCTCGCGAACCCCGGTTTCGGCAAGACGTTCACGGACCACATGGTCACGGCGACGTGGACGGCAGGCGAGGGCTGGCACGACGGTGGCGTCGTCCCCTTCGGGCCGCTGCAGCTGTCGCCCGCCGCGGCGGTCCTGCACTACGCGCAGGAGGTGTTCGAGGGGCTGAAGGCCTACCGGCACGCCGACGGCTCGGTCTGGTGCTTCCGCCCCGAGGCCAACGCCGCGCGCATGCAGCGCTCCTGCCGTCGGCTCGCGCTGCCCGAGCTGTCCACCGAGGACTTCATCGGCTCGCTCAAGGCGCTCGTCTCCGCGGACGAGGCGTGGGTGCCGGCGGCCGGGACGGGTGAGACCTCGCTCTACCTGCGGCCGTTCATGTTTGCCTCCGAGGCCTTCCTCGGGGTCCGCCCGGCCAACGAGGTCACCTACTCGGTGATCGCGTCACCGGCAGGCGCCTACTTCTCCGGCGGGCTCAAGCCGGTCAACCTGTGGATCTCCACGGACTACGCGCGCGCCGGTGACGGCGGCACGGGTGCCGCGAAGTGCGGTGGCAACTATGCCTCCTCGCTCGCCGGGCAGCTCGAGGGCAACGAGCACGGCTGCGACCAGGCGGTGTTCCTCGACTCCTCGACGCACACCTACATCGAAGAGCTCGGCGGCATGAACCTCTTCCTGGTCTACCAGGACGGCCGCATCGTCACCCCCGAGATCACCGGCACCATCCTCGAGGGCATCACCCGCGACTCGATCCTCGGCATCGCGACCGAGCTCGGGCTCACCCCCGAGGAGCGCCGCATCCCGATCCAGGAGTGGAAGGACGGAGCCGCGTCCGGCGACATCGTCGAGGTGTTCGCTTGTGGCACAGCGGCGGTCGTGACGCCCGTCGGTGAGCTGCGCTGGGACGGCGGGTCGGTCAACCACCGCACGTCGGCCACCGACGACAAGGTCGCCGTGGCGATCCGCAACCAGCTGCTCGACGTCCAGTACGGCCGCGGCGAGGACAAGCACGGCTGGATGACGCGCCTGGTCTAGGACGGAGCCTCAGCCCCGCCCCAGACCAGACCCGTCCCAGACCAGACCGTAGACCCGACCGCGGCCTGCGTCAGCGCCCCAGCTGCGGGTCGCTGATGCTCGGCCGGCCGTTCTCCAGGTGGCCGGCGAGCACCCGTCGGAAGGACGTGCCGGGCACGGTGACGGTGAGGTCGTACCACCCACCGGTGCCCCGCGTGTCCACCTGCACCAGCGAGCGGGTCCGCGCCTTGCCACGACCGCGGTCGTGGCACCGGCCCGCGACCCTGCCGTGCTCGTCGCGCAGCGCTCCGCCGTAGGCGCTGACGACCTCGACGTCGACCTCCCTACCGGCGCGGGTGACGGTCAGGTGCAGCTGACCGGAGCGACCCCGCGGCTCGAGCGAGATCTCTACCGCGTCGGAGGACCGGTCGCCGGCGAAGCCCCGGAAGAAGCCGTTCGGACCGTGCAGGTCCACGGCGTACGCACCGGTCACGGGCAGGCTGGCGGTCAGCGAGCGGCCGGCCTCGACCGTGTAGGAGTGCGGGTCGCCGGCGGGGCTCAGCAGGCGCGCCTGGAGCGTGGCCCCGAGGTCGCCGGCGTTGCGGATGGTCACCGTCAGGGCATCCTTGGTCGACTGCTCGTCGACGCGCAGGTCGTAGCCGATCGGACGGGCCGGGCGCGTCCCGGGCTCCTGGTGCGGCATCGTGCCCGCCGCGGGCGGGACCGGCTTGTAGCTCGGGTGGCGCAGCCGGTCCTTCGGTGCGAAGGCGTCGACCGTCATCATCCGAGGCGCCTTCGCGGGGACCTTGTTGAAGTCGAACGCGCTGGTCAGGTCGCCGAAGACGGCTCGACGCCACGGCGTGATCTGCGGCTCGCGCACCCCGAAGCGGCGCTCCATGTAGCGGATGATCGAGGTGTGGTCGAAGGCTTCCGAGCAGACCCAGCCGCCGGTGCTCCACGGGGACACGACGAACATGGGGACCCGCGGGGCCGCGCCGAACGGCCCGGGTGCGTAGCCCGCGTCACCCGGCTTGCCCGGGTAGAACTCGTGCTCGGTCGAGACGGTCGACTCACCGGCGATGACCGGACAGGCGGGCAGCGGGGGCACGAGGTGGTCGAAGAGGCCGTCGTTCTCGTCATAGGTGATGAACAGGGCCGTCTTGCTCCACACCTCGGGGTTGCTGGTGAGGCTGTCGAGGACCTTGGCGATGTACCACGCGCCGTAGGCGGTCGGCCAGTTCCCGTGCTCGGAGAACGCCTCCGGCGCGGCGATGTAGGAGACGGAGGGCAGCCGGTCCGCCTGCACGTCCTCGCGCAGGATCCGGAAGTAGTCGTCGCCGGTGCGGGCGCTGGTGCCGCGCCGAGCCTTCTCGTAGAGCGCGTCCCCGGGCCCCGCGTTGCGGTAGCGGTTGAAGTAGAGCAGCGAGTTGTCGCCGTAGTTACCGATGTAGGCGTCCTCGGTCCAGCCCCAGGAGCCGGCGGCGTCCAGCCCGTTGCCCTCGTCCTGGTAGACCTTCCACGACACCCCGGCCTGCTCCAGGCGCTCGGGGTAGGTGGTCCAGTCGTAGCCCAGCTCGTCGTTGTAGAGCACCGGGCCGCCACCCTTGCCGTCGTTGCCGGTCCACCCCGACCACAGGTAGTAGCGGTTCGGGTCGGTGTTGCCGATGAACGAGCAGTGATAGGCGTCGCACACCGTGAAGGCGTCGGCCAGCTGGTAGTGGAACGCCGCGTCCTTGCGCTCCAGGTAGGCCATCGTCGTGGTGCCCTTGTTGGGCACCCACTGGTCGTAGCGCCCCCGGTTGACCGCCGCCTGCCCGTCCTTCCACGAGTGCGGCAGGCCCTCGAGGAAGGCCAGACCGAGCGCGTCCACGTCGGGACGGAACGGCAGGATGTCGCGCGTGCCGTCGGACTGGTGCCACACGGTCTTGCCCGACGGCAGGATCGCGGGGTGCGGGTCCCCGAAGCCGCGCACGCCACGCATCGACGCGAGGTAGTGGTCGAACCCGCGGTTCTCCTGCATGAGCACGATGACGTGCTCCACGTCCTTGATCGAGCCCGTGCGCCGGTTGGCTGGGATCGAGGCGGCGTGGGCGATGCTCTCGGACAGCAGGGTCATCGCGGTGGTGGCACCGGCGACCTGCAGGAAGCGGCGACGGTCGATGGTCGACCAGTTGCGGTCGGGCTGGTGGGGAGGGGTGGGCATGGCGTAGACACCTCGCAGCGCTGAGGGGATGGGGCAGCGCCCGCGTTCGGCCATCCGGGCGACAACCACGTGAGCGGCGCGTGTCCTGCACGTGTCGGCTTCACGACCGGGCGAAGCGCTCACTGCGGCAGACGTCGTCACCTACCAGTCACGTTGCGATCAGCGCAGATGTCGTAGATCATCGCTGGCCTCCCACAAGGCACCGGCCGCCCGCTGCCACCGGTCGTCGGGTGACGCCGCGAGGTCGGCGTACACGAGGAGGTCCGGCACCGTCAGGCGGTGATCATCAGCTGTATCGGTCCGCCAGAAGCGCTCGCGCAGAGTGACGGGCGACCCCGATCCGTGGCGCCGAAGCTGGCCGAGGACCTTCAGCTGGTGCCAGGGCGGGTCGCCGTAGAGCAACGTGCTGACGGGGCGGATGTCGAGGTCCGGGACGCCGTGCGTGGAGAACGCCGCCAGAGCAGCCTCTCCGCTCAGTGCAGCTTCGGGGTCGTGCTCCTTGAGCAGGGCCAACCAGCGGTCCGGCCCGGCGCCGTACCAGGTCTCCGACGCCAGCGTGGGGGCCAGGCGCTGGTGGTAGGCCGCGACCCACTGCTCGCTGAGGCGCGAGGGGTCCGTGAGCTGCCGGCCGTCGGGACGATCCCGGACGTGGCCCTCCTCGACGAGGTCAGACAACACCGCTTGTGCGGTCCCGAGCGAGACCTGAGCCTGGTGGGAGATCTGCCGCAACGGCGCTGCGAGCAGGGGCCGCTGGGTCAGCAGGACGAAGAGCACCTTCAACCCGGATCGTCCGAAGGCGCGCGACGGCCGTGCCTCCCCTGCCGCGCGGTGCACGGGCTGTCGACCCTCCACCAGTAGGTGGACTCCAGGCGCCTCCAGCGAGCAGTTGCCCGCGGCGTCGATGTACGGCAGGCCCATCGCACGGTACTGGGCTCCGCGGGCGGGGGTGATGTGCCACTGCGCCACCATGATCTGGCGATCGACTGCGTCTGCTCTCCAACGAGCGACCTGCGCGGGGAGCACGGGGCTGTTCTGGCTCCGCAGCTCGACGACGAGCTGGGCGGGTGGCTGTGCGCCGGTCGCGGTAGCCGTCAGGGTGGACGGGTTCCCCTCGGTCGGTGACGTCGTCCGGACACCCAGCGCCTGCAGCTGATCGCTGATCCGGGTAGCCAGGGTGCCGTCCATCACGGGCGCGTTCAGTGGAGCCACGCGTTCACTTTAGTTGAACATCAAGGAAGAATGAACACCATCGGGCGCAGGTGCGGTCCGCAGACCCGGCGCGTCTGAAGCCTGGACGCACGCGCCACGGGTCGAGACGGCGCGGGAGGATGGGCGCGCCCCTGGTGCCTTGGAGGAAGACGATGACGACGATGTCGAGCTCGACGGGACCTGCGCTGCAGGTCTACGACACGACCCTGCGCGACGGCGCCCAGCAGGAGGGGCTCAACCTCACGGTCCACGACAAGCTCGCGATCGCGCGTCACCTCGACGAGCTCGGGGTGGGCTTCATCGAGGGCGGCTGGCCGGGGGCGAACCCGCGCGACACCGAGTTCTTCGACCGCGCGGAGCAGGAGCTAGACCTCAAGAACGCCGTCTTCACGGCCTTCGGATCGACCCGGCGCGCCCACGCGAAGGCGTCCGAGGACGCGCAGGTCCGCGCGCTGCTGGACTCCCAGGCGAAGGCGATCACCCTGGTCGCGAAGTCGCACACCGGTCACGTGGCGCGGGCGCTGCGCACGACCAAGGACGAGAACCTCGCGATGATCGAGGACACCATCCGCTTCCTCACCGGTGAGGGTCGGCGGGTGTTCCTCGACGCCGAGCACTTCTTCGACGGGTTCGAGCTGGACCGGGCCTACGCCCTCGAGGTCGTCCGCCGCTCGATGGAGGCGGGCGCCGAGGTGGTGGCGCTGTGCGACACCAACGGCGGCATGCTGCCCGCCAGCATCACCGAGGTGGTGCAGGAGGTCATCGCCGAGACGGGCGCCCAGCTCGGCATCCACTGCCACAACGACACCGGGTGTGCGGTGGCGAACTCGCTCGCAGCCGTCGGGGCGGGTGTCGTGCAGGTGCAGGGCACCGTCAACGGCTACGGCGAGCGCACCGGCAACGCGAACCTGCTGACCGTCATGAGCAACCTGCAGCTCAAGATGGGCCAGCAGGTCGTCGAGCCCGAGCACCTGCAGGAAGCCACCCGCATTGCGCACGCGATCGGCGAGATCACCAACGTGCCGCCCATCGGTCGGATGCCCTACGTCGGGGCGTCGGCGTTCGCGCACAAGGCCGGTCTGCACGCGTCGGCGCTCAAGGTCGACCCCGACCTCTACCAGCACACCGACCCGGGTCATGTCGGCAACGCGATGCGAACCCTGGTGTCCAACATGGCCGGTCGCGCCTCGATCGAGCTCAAGGCTCGCGAGATGGGCGTAGACCTCGCCGGTCGCCCCGAGCTGCAGCAGCAGATCGTCACGCGCGTCAAGGAGCTGGAGCTGCGGGGCTACACGTTCGACGCGGCGGACGCCTCGTTCGAGCTGCTCATGCAGCGGGAGATGACCGGCGAGCCGATCCGCTACTGCGAGGTCGAGTCCTGGCGGGTCATCGCGGAGGCCCGCGGGGACCAGGGCGAGGCGATCTCCGAGGCCACCGTGAAGGTGAGTGCCGGCGGGCGACGGATCGTCGCCACCGGCGAGGGCAACGGGCCGGTCAACGCGCTCGACGAGGGGCTGCGCTCGGCGCTCGCCGAGATCTACCCGGAGATCGACGGGTTCGAGCTGATCGACTACAAGGTGCGGATCCTCGACTCCTCGCACGGCACCGACGCCACCACGCACGTGCTGCTCGAGATGGCCGGCGACTCCACCTCGTGGACCACCGTGGGCGTGGCGCCCAACATCGTCGAGGCGTCCTGGATCGCACTGCTCGAGGCGCTCACCTACGGCCTGTGGCGCAAGGGCGTGCCCGTCCGCTGACAGCCGTTCGGTGCTTCGTCCGGTTGTGTCTCCTCGCGCGCCGAATGTGTGTGCTCGCGATCAAAAGGACATGTGCAGTCCCCAAGATGTTCCGATACCTAAGAGTGTCCTACGCCGCACCGGATCCGGTGATCAGGGCCTCGCAGGCGGCGATGAGTCGTCGCCGTAGGGGGCCGGCGCGGTCGGCGATGGCGCGTTGCCGGCGCACGTGCTCGGCCTTGCCGGCGGGGGTCTCGATGGCGAGGTTGGTGTGGCCGAGGGAGCTGACTTCGTAGGGCGAGCTGCGCATGTCGAGGATGCGGGCTTCGCGGGCGAGATCGAAGCAGTCCATCAGCAGGTCGCTGGGGATGCCTGGGGCGAGCTTGAAGGACCAGCGGTAGAGGTCCATCGCGCCGGCGTGCAGGCACCCGGGCTGCTCGTTGTCGCGCTGGCCGTCGCGGTCCGGCGCGAGCAGGTTGCGCGGTCTCGCGTCGGGGGTGAAGAACCGGAACGCGTCATAGTGCGAGCAGCGGATCTCGTGCGCCTCGACCACCGCGTCGGTGCCCGCGTGCCCGAGACGCAGCGGCAGCCCCTGGTGGCGCACGTTGTCTGGTGTGGAGCGGTAGACCATGGCCCACTCGTGCAGGCCGAAGCAGCCGAACTGCGCGTCACGAGAGTCGGTGCGCACCAACAGGTCTCGCACGAACTCGACGGTGCGACCGCGGGCCGCCAGGTAGCCCGGGAGGTCCAGCGAGGTGTCTACGCCGGCGGTGGTGTAGTGGCGCCAGCCGGCGTGCTCGGGGGCGTCGCGGAGCACGACGTGCGGGCCCGGGTGCCAGCGGGCGAGGTGCCCGGGGTGGAACCCGTAGTACTCGAAGAGGAAGTCCTCCAGCGGGTGCTTCTGCCCCCGCGCACGGCGGGCGCGGTGCTCGCGGGTCGCCGCCTCGGCCCGTCGCTGGTGCGCCTCGGCACGCGGCAACCACTGCTCGCGCTCGAGCACCACCGCTGCTCGGTCCTCGGCCGTCACGGCGTCCATCGTAGATACTGGACGGCATGGCTGAGCCCGCCAAGCGGCCGTCCTACCGGCCGCCCTACGTCGAGACCCTCGCCGAGAAGCGCATCCGCGAGGCGATGGAGCGTGGCGAGTTCGACAACCTCAAGGGGTCCGGCAAGCCGCTGCCGTCGATCGATCAGCCCTACCGCGAGGACTGGTGGATCAACGGATTGATCGAGCGCGAGCAGCTCGACATGTCCGGCGCGATGTCCCCGACGATGGCGCTGCGCCGCGAGGCCGCCGACCTGCCGGGCGAGGTGGTCGGGCTCCCCAGCGAGCAGGCCGTGCGCCGGGTGGTCGAGGACTTCAACCGACGGGTCAAGCTGGACCGGCTCCGGCCCGCGACGGGCCGCGAGATGCCGCCCATCGCCAAGACGTTGGACGTCGAGGAGATGGTGGCGCTGTGGCGCGAGGCCGCAGAGCGACGTCGCGCCGAGCGTGAGGCGCAGGCGGCGGCTGAGGCCGAGGCGCGTGCTGCTGCCCTCGCTGCCCGACCCAGACGCTGGTGGCAGCGCCGGGGCTGACATCGGCGCCGGGCGACGGCCGAGCGGGACCCTCGGTAGAGTCGGACCCATGCGTATCGCGAGATTCACCCTGGGAGAGGACCCGGCCTTCGGCATCGTCGAGGGCGATGCCGACCAGCCCGAGTCGATGGTCGTGCACGAGATCCACGGCGACCCGCTCTACGCCCCCGTGACGCGGACGGGCAAGACCCACCCGCTCGAGGACGTGCGCCTGCTCGCGCCGGTCATCCCGCGCAGCAAGGTGATCGGGATCGGCCGCAACTACGCCGACCACGCCAAGGAGATGGGCAACGACGTGCCCACCCAGCCGCTGATGTTCCTCGTCCCCAACACCGCGGTCGTCGGCCCCGGCGACCCGGTCGTCATGCTCGAGGAGTCCAGCAACATCCACTACGAGGGCGAGCTCGCCGTCGTGATCGGCAAGGTCGTGAAGTCCGTAGACCCTGAGCACGCGCTCGCGACCGTGTTCGGCTACACCGTCGCGGACGACGTCACCGCCCGCGACCTGCAGAGCTCGGACGGGCAGTGGGCGCGCGCCAAGGGCTTCGACACGTCCAAGCCGATCGGCCCGTGGATCGAGACCGAGCTCGACCCGAGCGACCTGCGCGTCGTCACCCGCCTGGATGGCACGGTCGTCCAGGACGGCACCACCCGCGACCTGATCTTCCCGATCGCGGACCTCATCGCCTACGCCAGCCGCGCGTTCACGCTGCTGCCCGGCGACGTGATCCTGACCGGCACCCCGGCGGGCGTCGGGCCGGTGCAGCCCGGCCAGCGCGTCGAGGTCGAGGTCGAGGGCATCGGCACCCTTTCCAACCCGTTCGTGCGCCGCTGACCCTGCCCGCCGCGGGACGGTCTACCGCCAGATGAGGTAGCCCCCACGGGCGAGCGTGAAACCGGCACGACGCTGCCGGTCGATGCAGGTCACGCCGGTGCTCTCGCTGACGCACTGCACCGGGGCCTGCGGCACGCTGGTCGACCGGCCGTAGGCCAGCACCGGCTCCGGTCCGGTCCGCACGGTGTCGCTGTTGCACACCTGGTCGACGACGCCGTCCTTGAGCACGAGCCGGCCAACCTCGCGACGGCCGTCCGGGTTCGAGGTGGCGTCGCCGCACGTCGGTGACGCCACCGCACCCTCGGTGATCTCGCACACCATGGCCTGGTCGTCGCCGGGCACGCCGAGCACGCACGCGATGTTGCCGCTCGGTGTCCGGAAGGCCGCCGGTTGCGTGGGGTCGGGTCGGGCCCGGTCGACGTGCGTCACGGCCTGCGCGTAGCTCGCCGGGGCGCCCGGCGGCAGCCGACCGGCCGTCAACGGCTGAGTCACCGCAGCCGACGGAGTCGCGACCGCCGACGCGAGGGAGGACGGCGCGGACGTGGACGGCGCTGTCGGTGCGGTCGTCGCCCCACCGCACCCCGCGAGCGTCGTCGCCAGCAGCATGCCGAGCGCCGCTGCGCCGGTGAACCCCGCGCCGCGACGCGCTGCGCCGGCGAACCCCGCGCCGCGACGCGTTGACCCGTTCCCCTCCCTGGCCTGGTGCATGCTGGCATCTTCGCACCGGCGCTTCGCCAGAGGGAAGGGCAGAGGAAGGGCAGAGGAAGGGCCGGGGACGGGCGGAGAAAGGGTGGTGAGGCCGGGCTTCGCTAGGCTGGGAGCACCATGACTGCAGCCCTGCCCCCTCAGACCGCCGACGTCGACCCGACGACCCCCGCCCGCACCCGCGTCGCCCCGTCACCCACCGGTGACCCGCACGTCGGCACCGCCTACATGGCGCTGTTCGACCTGGCCTGGGCGCGCAAGACCGGGGGGAAGTTCGTGCTGCGGATCGAGGACACCGACCGGGTGCGCTACGTGCCGGGCAGCGAGCAGCAGATCTTCGACACCCTGCGTTGGCTCGGGCTGGACTACGACGAGGGCCCCGACCTGCCCGACGGCGGCGGTCCGTTCGGGCCCTACCGGCAGAGCGAGCGTCTCGACACCTACCGGCCGTTCGTCGACCAGCTGATCGCCGACGGGCACGCCTACTACTGCTGGTGCTCGACCGAGCGGCTCGCCGCGATGCGCGAGGAGCAGCAGCGGACCAAGTCCGGCACGGGCTACGACCGACTGTGCCTGGGCAAGACGCGCGAGGAGCGCGCCGCGCTGCCCGGTTTCAGCGAGCAGCCGGTGGTGCGCATGCTCGTGCCCGACGATGTCGAGCTGACCTTCGACGACATCATCCGCGGGCAGGTCAACGCACCCCGTCCGGACGACCAGGTCATCCTCAAGGCCGACGGGTTCCCGACCTACCACCTGGCCGTCGTCGTCGACGACCACCTCATGGGCATCACCACGGTGGTGCGCGGCGAGGAGTGGATCTCCTCGACGCCGAAGCACATCCTGCTCTACCGCTGGTTGGGGTGGCCGGTCCCGCAGTTCGCGCACATGCCGCTGCTGCGCAACACCGACAAGTCCAAGATCTCCAAGCGCAAGAACCCTGCGGCCCGGCTGCTGTGGTTCCGCGAGCAGGGCTATCTGCCGGAGGCGCTGCGCAACTTCCTGCAGCTGATCGGCTACCCGCCCGTCCACGAGGACACCGAGGTCGCGACCTTCGAGGAGTTCGTCGAGCACTTCGACTGGGCCAAGGTCAGCACCGTCGGGCCCATCTTCGACATGGACAAGCTCGGCTGGCTCAACGGTCACTACATCCGCGCGCTCGCACCCGACGACCTCGCGCGCCGCATCGTCGCGCACCTGGTCGAGCAGGGCGAGCTGCCGGGTCAGCCAACGCCCGAGCAGGTCGAGCTCGTCACTGCCGCAACGCCGCTCATCCAGGAGCGGCTCCAGCTGCTCAGCGAGGCCGGCCCGAAGCTCGCCTTCCTGTTCGCCGCCGACGACTCCCTCGAGATCGCCGACGACGCCCGCGCCTCGCTGCCCGCCGACGCCCCCGCGATCCTGGACGCCGCCATCGAGGCGCTGGCCGGGCTCGCGGACTTCACCACCGACCCGATCCAGGCCGCGCTGCGCGAGGCGCTCGTCGACGGGCTCGGCCTCAAGGCGCGCGTCGCCTTCGGCCCGGTGCGCGTCGCGCTCACCGGCAGCAAGGTGTCTCCGCCGCTGTTCGAGTCGATGGAGATCCTCGGTCGCGACTCCACGCTCGCCCGACTGCGGCGGCTGCGCGCGACCCTGTAGCGGGTCAGCGCGCGGTGCGCTTCTGGATCGCCGCCCACTCGTCGCGCAGCCCCACCGTCCGGTGGAAGAGCATCGGCTCGCGCGGGTCGTGCGCGAAGTAGCCGAGCCGCTCGAACTGCACGACCTCGCCGGGCGCGGTGTCGGCGAGCGCACGCTCGACCTTGGCCCCGGTGAGGACCTCGCGTGAGTTCCGGTCGAGGTCGTCCAGCGGGTCGCCGGTCGCCTCGCCGGGGTTCTCGGCGGTGAACAGCCGCTCGTAGAGCGCCACGGTCGCGTCCTCGGCGTGCGGCGCAGACACCCAGTGCATCGTCGACTTCACCTTGCGCCCGTCGGGGGCGGTGCCGCCCTTGGTCTCCGGGTCGTAGGTCACGTGCACCTCGGTGACGGTGCCGTCGGCGTCCTTGACGACGTCGGTGGCGGTGACGAAGTAGGCGCCGCGCAGCCGGACCTCGCGACCGGGGGAGAGGCGGAAGTACTTGGGCGGCGGGACCTCCGCGAAGTCCTCCTGCTCGATCCACAGCTCACCGCTGAACGCGACCTGGCGGGTGCCGTCGTCGGCGTTCTCGGGGTTGTTGGCCACCTCGAAGTGCTCGACCACCGGCTGGCCGGTCTCGTCGGTCGGCCAGTTGGTGATGACGACCTTGAGCGGCCGCAGTACCGCCATCCGCCGCTGCGCCGTGAGGTTGAGGTCGCGTCGGATGAACGACTCGAGCAGCTCGATGCTGTGGCGCGAGTTGGTCTTGGCGACACCGATTGACGTGAGGAACTCGCGAATCGCCTTGGCGGGGTAGCCCCTTCGCCGCAGCCCCCGCAGCGTGGGCATGCGCGGGTCGTCCCACCCGTCGACGACGCCCTCGGCGATCAGCTGCTTGAGCTTGCGCTTGGACGTGATGGTGTGGGTCAGCTCCAGGCGGGCGAACTCGATCTGGCGCGGTTGGTCGCCGGGCAGCGGCAGGTGCTCCAGATACCAGTCGTAGAGCGGTCGGTTGCTCTGGAACTCCAGCGTGCACAGCGAGTGCGTCACGCCCTCGATGGCGTCGCTCTGGCCGTGCGCCCAGTCGTAGGTCGGGTAGATGCACCACGCGTCGCCGGTGCGGTAGTGGTGACCGCGACGGATGCGATACATCACCGGGTCGCGCAGCTGCATGTTCTCGTGCTGCATGTCGATCTTGGCGCGCAACACCTTTGCCCCGTCAGGGAACTCGCCCGCGCGCATCCGGCGGAACACGTCGAGGCTCTCCTTGACCGGGCGGTCCCGATAGGGGCTCTCGACGCCCGGCTTGCCGTAGCCGCCGCGCTGCGCCGAGATCGTCTCGGCGTCCTGCTCGTCGACGTAGGCGAACCCCTCGGTGATCAGGTGCTCGGCCCAGGCGTAGAGCTGCTCGAAGTAGTCCGAGGCGTGCCGGACGGGGCGCGGCGGCGTGAAGCCCAGCCACTCGATGTCCTCGAGGATCGAGTCGACGAACTCGGCCTCCTCGGTGTCGGGGTTGGTGTCGTCCAGCCGCAGGTTGCAGAGGCCGTCGAACGCCTCGGCGGTGCCGAAGTCGACCGTGATGGCCTTGGCGTGGCCGATGTGGAGGTAGCCGTTGGGCTCCGGGGGGAACCGGGTCTGCACCCGCTCGCCGAATGTGCCCTGCTCCTGGTCGCGCTGCACCAGGTCCCTGACGAAGTCACCGGCGGTGGGCGTGGGGACGTGCGACTCGACCATGACCCCGAAGTTAGCATGCACGGGTGACCCGGACGCCTGGCCTAGTCGCAGCACCCGGTGCGGCCCTTCTCCTCGACATCGACGACACGCTCATCGACACCCGGACCTCGTTGCGCGCGGCGGCCGCTCGGTGCCTGCGCGAGGTGTGGCCCGAGCTGACGGAGGCGCAGGCCCGCGAGCTCGGGGTGCGCTACCACGTGGACCCCGAGGGCTACTTCGTCGCCTACACGCGGGGCGACCTCACCTTCGAGCAGCAGCGCGAGGGCCGGCTGCGCGCCGTGGTCGACGACGCTGGCCTGGCCTGGTCGCACGCCGACTGGCAGGACTTCGAGACGGCGTGGGCGCCGGCCTTCACCGGAGCGACGATCGTCTTCGACGACGTCCGACCACTGCTCGGGCGCGCCGCTGCCGCAGGGGTGCTCGTCGGCGCCCTCACCAACTCGTCGGAGACGTTCACGACCCTGAAGCTCCAGGCGGGTGGGCTCGCCGACGCCTTCAGCACTGTCGCCACCACGGACACTCTCGGCTTCGGCAAGCCCGACCCGCGCGCCTTTCACGAGGCGTGCCGGCTGCTCGGCGCGGTGCCCGAGCGCACGGTCTACGTGGGGGACGCGCTGGACGTGGACGCGGTGGCGGCCGCGCAGGCCGGGCTGACCGGCGTCTGGCTCGACCGTCGCGGCGAGACGTCTGCGCCCGTCCCGCCCGAGGTCACCCGGGTCTCGACGCTGGACGAGATCACGTTCGCCGTGCGGTGATCGCCGCGCGCCCGGATCTACTGGGTTACTTGTTCGTCGCTGCCCGAGCTGTTCTGCGATGGCCATCTGCACCCAGCGCTGAGCAGCTCGCCCATCGCTGGACAGCTGGCCCAGTGCAAACGGCGCTCGCTCCGGCGCAGTGGCCGGGCGGAACAGCTCGGCAGATGCGCACGAACCCGTGACCCGCCGCCGAAACCGTGACACGCGCAGGGTCCGGACCCCGGCAAACCACGGCTTAGTGCGCACCACACGGGTTCCTGCGCGTGCTCACACCCACGACGCCACCCCGTAGACCCCTCCAGTACCACCAGCCCCACCAGCCACAGCACCCGCTCGGCCCCGCGCCACCACGCCGTCCACGACCAGGTTGGTCAGCCGTTCTTGAGCCGGCCGGCGACGGGGACGTACTTCAGCGGCGTGTAGTAGTTCCAGTAGGACTTGCTGAGCGGGTCGTAGGCGTAGCCGGACATGATGCCGACGGCGGCCGCGGTGCCGTTGGCGTTCTTGAGGTAGACCGCGCCGCCGGAGTCACCGGCCGAGGTGTGCTCGGTGCGGTCGGCGGCGATGGTGATGCCGGTGAACTGTTGGCCGTCCGGCCAGGTGATCGTGCGGTCGACGGCGGTGATGCGGGTCGGGCTGATCTCGCCGAGTCGGCGCGACACCTGGTAGCCCGAGGAGCCTGAGGTGCGGATCGCGGCCGACGAATAGCCCTGGGGGAGAAGGACGCTGCCGCGGACCGCACGCGTCGTCGTGCTGTTGCCGAGCCCCGTGTAGATCCGCCCCGACGTGAGCGCGCTGACCGGCTGGCCGGGTCTGCGGTTGAGCTTGAACACCGCCAGGTCGCCGCGTCGCCCCTTGACATTGGTGCCCTTGGTGACGGTGGTGGCAGCGACCGTCCCGACGACCCTCGTGGTGCTGCCGGAGGTGCGGACGCTGACGGTGCCCATGGCGGGGGCGCCCGGCTCGAGGAAGCAGTGGCCGGCGGTGAGGCCGTAGGCGGCGCCGTCGCGGCCGATCCAGGAGAAGCCGGTGGAGCAGTGACTGGTGTACTGGTAGCCCCCGGCGTTGCCGGTGAGGTTGATCAGGCCGCCGCCGTGCAGGGAGCCGGTGTCGTAGTAGCGCGAGCTGGTCTTGGCCGCCGGCAGGGGAGTGGCCGGTCGAGCCGTGACCACGGGCGCGGGTCCGTCGCCACCTAGCAGGCGGGTCACGTCGCTCGTCAGCCGCGAGGCCGAGCCGGCGCCCTCGACGCGCAGCCGACCGGCGGCGTAGTCCGGGCCGACGCTGGTCAGCTGGCCGCTCGTGCGCGCGAGGCCGCTCAGCCGCGTCTGCTGGCGCTGCAAGGTGGTGAGGGACACGGTGCCGGCCCTCAGGTCTACCGCGGTCTGGGGCACGCCGACGCGGGCGAGAGCGGCGGCGGCTGCGGACCGTGACTGCCCCACGTAGCGGACGACGAGCCGACCGGAGTCGTCGACGAACGCCCCACCCCACTGGCTCGGCGTCGCCTGCATGAGCGGGTCCACCCGCCCGTAGGTCGAGACCACGTCGACGGTTGCGCCCACGGAGCCGGCGGCAGCGACCGGCCGGCCGCTCGCCTCCGCCGAGGCTGCGGGGCCTGTGCCGGTGACGACTCCGCTGGTGCCCGCGACGACCAGGACGAGAGCAGCGAGAGCTACGGACCGATATGTGCGTGTCATGCGATTCCCCCCGAGATGTGCCGTCCTCAAACGGTAGCCCGGACCGGTCCGGGAGAAATAGTCCCCGCGCCGGGTTGGTGGGCGACCTCACCGGGTGCTGGGGTGGTCGCCAGGGTCGGCGGGCGCGGATTTGAGGCGGGGGCAGGGGAGCCGGTAGAGTTGTCCATCGGTTCGCCTGCTCGTCCGGTCACGGGCGCTCGGGTGAGTCCCGTTGGGGTATGGTGTAATTGGCAACACTACGGTTTCTGGTACCGTCATTCTAGGTTCGAGTCCTGGTACCCCAGCCATCGTCACGGTCGCTCGCGCGGCTCGCGATGATTCGGAGATGGCCCTCCCGTTCTGGTAGAGTTTCTCCTCGTTGCCCAGGCGCAAACGCCCTGGTCAGCACGTTTGGCCCCGTTGTGTAGTGGCCTAGCACGCCGCCCTCTCAAGGCGGTAGCGCCGGTTCGAATCCGGTCGGGGCTACACCCAAAGACCCCCTGCTTCTCGAGCAGGGGGTCTTCTCGTTGTGCGCGGTCGGTTTACGCCTGGTGGCTCCGCGCGGGCTGCGGGGCCCGTTTGGTGGTGACGGAGCTCAGCCGGTCTGCGATCTCCGGGGGCACGGGCCAAGCCTGTGGGTCTCCCGTGGGACTGGCCGCATGGGCCTGGGCCGCAGTGATGACAGCCCGAGCATCCACCGGCTCGAGGCGGGTGAATCTGACCCTGGCCATGCCCGGTCCGTCGAGAGCGACGACCCCGTGGTCCGGGCATCCGCCGAGGCAGGCCACCGACCTGACCGGGACGTCGCGAGGATCCTCCGCGATGGCCCGTCGCAAGGCTCGCCCGAAGTGGCCGCTGCGGTGGCGGTCGTAGCGGGGGCAGGTGCTGCACACGAGCAACGTCATGGGCGGCGCTCCACGACGTGCTGTGTCCCGCTGGTGACCAGCTCGTCCTGGTCCGGCGGCGGTGCGGGAGCGTCCCCTTGCTCCTTGTGGAAGCGCCCATCCTTCATGATGTAGTGGAGCTTGTCCTGGTCCTGCAGCACCGTGATGTCGGCGAGTGGGTCGCCGTCCACCAGGATCAGGTCGGCTAGGTAGCCGCTCTGAACCTTTCCGAGCTCGTCCCCGCGCATCATGAGCTCCCCACCCAGTGCGGTCGCGGACAGGATGGCCTCCATCGGCGTGAACCCGAGCAGCTCGACGAAGTGCTGCAGGTCGCGGGCGTAGGTGCCGTGCGGGGTCCAGGCGAACCCGTAGTCACCACCCGGCAGGATCCGGACGCCGCGTCGGTGCATCTCGCGAAGCCCGGCGACCGCGATGTCGAGCTCCTTCTTGTAGCCGACGGCCTCTGCGGCTTCCTGAGGGAACCCGAACGCCTCGGCTTCGTACAGGGTCGCCACCAGCCAGTTCAGTCCGGGAGCAACCCAGACCCAGTCCTTGTTGGCCTCGAGCATGTCCATGCCCTCTTCATCGGTGAAGCTCGCGTGGTAGATCACGTCGACTCCGTGGCGCACGCACATCTTGACGCTCTCGGCGCTGCGGGCGTGGGCGCAGACTCTCTTGCCCCGCCGGTGCGCCTCGCTGACCGCTGCGGCGACCTCGTCGTCAGAGAAGTAGGTGTCCTCGGCCCGCTGGGTGCCCGTGATCTCTTCGCCAGTCATGGACAGCTTGATCTGATCGACGCCGAGCGCTACGAGCTCGCGCACTGCCTTGCGCATTCCTTCAGGCCCGTCGGCGAACTTGGTGATGGAGTGGGTCAGGGCACCGCCGGTGACCGCGATCTCTGGGCCGTTCGCCAGGTATCGGGGGCCGGGGAATCGTCCTGAGTTGATCGCGTCGCGGCACACCACATCCAAGCGGTCCTTGGCCGAGGCGGCCCCGAGGCACATGGTGTAGCCAGAGTCGATGTAGGTGCGTGCGGACTCCAGGCAGAAGAGAAGGTGCTCCTCCACCGGCATGGTGCCCAGGCCGTCGAGGTCTGCAGAGTTGTTCCAGGAGAAGTGCGTGTGAGCGTCGCACAGTCCCGACATCAGGGTGCGGCCGTTGCCCTCGATGACGCGGGCGCCCTCGGCGCGAGACTCGTCGACCTCGCCCACAGCGACAATTCGGTCATTCTCGACGAGGACGTCACCCGGGTAGGGTTCGGCTCCGGTCGAGTCGAGGATGGAGACGTTGCGAAACAAGGTCTTCTCGGATGGTTCTGTCACGTGTGTCATTGCTATGGCTTCTCTTCGTTGAGGCTGTCAGGTTTGGGGTGGTGCTGGAACGTGCTGTGTCGTGATGGTGTTGAACGCGTTCAGAGGAACTCGGCGAGCTGGTCGGTGACTTCACCGGCGGCTTCGAGCGCGGTCCAGTGGCCGATCCCAGGGATGACGCTGACCTTGGCTGATCCGTGCGCCTGGGCCAGCCCCTCGCTCACCGACGGAGGGCCAACCTTGTCCTCGCTGCCGGTGACGAGCAGAAGTGGCAGGTCCGAAGAGATGGGCCCGGGCTCGACGGCCGCGGCCAGTGCCTCGCAGTTTCGGGCGTAGCCCTCCGGGTCTTGCCGCATCACGAGCTCGCGGACGAATGCGGCGACCTCGGGCTTGTCGCGCCGGGTGCTCTCCGACAACGCATTTGCCACTACGCCTGGTGCCACTGCTGCGCTCCCCTCAGCGCGCAAGAGGGCAGCGCGTTCGTGCTGTGCCCGCCGCCCCGCCTCCGACGGCTCGCCGACGGCCCCGAGCAGGACCAGCTTGGTGACCTTGTCTGGATGCCGCGCCGCGAACGTACGGGCCACCAGCGTCCCCATCGAGTGCGCGACGACGGCTGCGCTGGGGATCTCCAAGGCGTCCAGCAGCGCGGCGAGATCGTCGGCGTGGGACTCGATGCTGATATCACTGGCGAGCGCTGAACGGCCGGCACCGGCGCTGTCCACTCGAATGACCTGGAAGCGTTGAGCCAGCGAATCCGTTTGCACCTGATAGAAGTTCGAGGTGCCGCCGAGCCCGTGGACCATGAGCACCGCGGGCCCATCTCCCTGGATCTCGACCGCCAGCTCGTGTCCGTTGATCTGCATGCCTTCTCCTTCGTCGGGGGGTCGAACGCAGTCGCTGGGTTGTGCAACTGCGTCATGTCGAGCGGGCTCAGGCGACCCGGTTGCGTAGTGAGCCGAGTCCGGAGATCGAGACCGCCACCACGTCGCCGCTGGTCAAGAACTTCGGCGGCTCGTAGCCGATGCCCACCCCAGCCGGCGTGCCGGTGGCGATGACGTCACCAGGCAGCAGGGTGATGCCGGCCGAGATCGTGGCGATGAGCTCGGGGATGTCGAAGATGAGATCGCTGACCGGTGCGCTCTGCCGGGTCTGCCCGTTGACGCGGGTCTCCACCTGGAGGGCTCCCACGTCTGCGACCTCGTCGGCGCTGACCGCGTAGGGGCCCATCGGGCAGTGCGTGTCCAGGGACTTGCCCAGCAGCCACTGCTTGTGATCGCGCTGAAGGTCGCGGGCGGTGACATCGTTGATGATCGTGTATCCCCACACGTGGGAGAACGCATCGTCTCGCTGGATTCCTCGCCCGCCCTTGCCGATGATGACCCCGAGCTCTCCCTCGTAGTCGAGCTCTGCGGTGACGCCGTGATGCGCGTCGATGTCGTCATAGGGGCCGGTCACGGACGTCGTCGCCTTGGAGAAGATGATCGGCTTCGTCGGCAGCTCCTCGGATCGGGTGGGGCTGTCGTAGCCGCTGCGCCCGAACTCCTTGACATGGTCGGAGTAGTTCTTACCGACGCAGAAGATGTTGCGGACAGGATGCGGTAGCGGCGCCAGCAGGCTGACCGAGTCCATGCGGTGCCCTGCCCCTGAGCGGACCGCGGCTTCCACATCGTCGCGGAGGTCGTCCCAATGACGAATGGCCCCCAGGACGCCTGAAGCGCCGGCCGCCTCGAGCTGCTCGGTGATGTCGTGGACCATGGATGCTTCGGTGTCGACGGCGCCGACCCGCTCGGCGGACCCGGTGGTGAACGTGACGAGTTTCATTCTTGACCAATCTGAACCAATAGGAGACCAAGTTCCTGATTGGTTCACGATAGAGCTACCGGCCGGCCTGTCCACCCCGAGATGTCTGCGATTCGACAGCATGTCGCCGCCCTATAAATTGGTCTCGATTGGTTCAGTTGGTGTAGGGTGGCGTCGTGAAGACAACCGTGGAGCAGTCCCTGCGCGCGTATCTTGACGACAAGACCGCCAACGGAGAGCTCGGCCCTGGGTCACGGCTCCCCACTGAGCGCGCCCTGGTCGCGCAGCTCGATGCGCCGCGCAGCGCCGTCCGGCGAGCCCTGGACACGCTGGAGGGCGAGGGTGTGGTGACCAGACACGTCGGTCGCGGAACCTTCCTCACCGAGTCGGCGCGAGCCGGCGCCGAAGCGGCGCCACCCGACACCAGTCCGGTCGAGATCATGCAGGTGCGCCTCGTCATCGAGCCCCCGGTGGCGATGCTGGCGGCGCGCCTCGCCACCCAGGCCGACCTCGACCGGATCGTGGAGTGCCTGCAGGCGGGTGGCGCCAGCAGCACGTTCGAGGACTTCGAGGCGTGGGACGCCAAGCTGCATCGGGCCATCGCCCATGCGGCGCACAACGGTCTGTTACTGAGCATGTTCGACGTGATGAACACCGCTCGCACGCTGCCGGTGTGGGGCACTCTGAAACGCCGCACATCGACCCCTGAGCGGCGCGGTTGCTACCACCAGGAGCACGAGGCCATCGTCGGCGCGCTCGTCGATCGCGATCCGGAAAAGGCCGAGCGGACCATGCGAGTCCACCTCGAGCATGTCGCGGACAACTTGCTGGGCCGCGTCTAGCCCGGCTGCGCGGCGGTTGGCCCTGGGCGGAACGGCTCCACAGCGGCGGTAGAGGGAAGCATCCGGCCCGTGGTCGGTGCAGACCGCTTGCGTCGGCTCAAGCCAGGGCGGTCGGTGGTTATCAGGCGGTGGGGACGGCCGAGCGCTGCAGGATCTCGGTCAGCTTGTTGGCGCCCGCGACCACGGTGGCGGCGTGCAGCCGGCCGGGCTGGCGCGAGATGCGCTCGATGGCACCCGAGATCGACACGGCGGCGACGACGCGACCGGACGGGCCGCGTACGGGGGCGGACACCGAGGCGACGCCGAGCTCGCGCTCGGAGACGCTCTGGGCCCAGCCGCGGCGGCGGACGCCCGAGAGCGTGGTGGCGGTGAACTTCGCGCCCTGCAGGCCGCGGTGGAGGCGGTCGGGCTCCTCCCACGCGAGCAGGACCTGGGCGGCGGAGCCGGCGAGCATGGACAGCGACGCCCCGACCGGGATGGAGTCGCGCAGGCCCATCGGGCGCTCGGCGGCGGCGACGCAGATGCGGTGGTCGCCCTGACGGCGGAACAGCTGCGCGCTCTCGTTGGTGTGGTCGCGCAGCGCGCCGAGGACCGGGCCGGCGGCGGCGAGCAGACGGTCCTCGCCGGCGGCCGAGGCCAGCTCGCCGAGGCGCGGGCCGAGGACGAAGCGGCCCTGCATGTCGCGGCTCACCAGGCGGTGGTGCTCGAGGGCCACGGCGAGACGGTGGGCCGTGGGGCGGGCCAGGCCGGTGGCCTGGACGAGCTGCGCGAGCGTGGAGGGGCCGGCCTCGAGGGCGCCGAGCACGATTGCCGCCTTGTCGAGAACCCCGACACCACTGGTGTTGTCCATGCTTCGATATTGCCGTCTCGGACCCTGAGACGCAAATCCGCCGTGGACGAGGGGTGCGCGAGCCTTCTTGACGATCCGATGACGACATCCGATCCCGATCTGATTCTACGGTCTCTTCTGTGCGTCGCCGCCCGACCGGGCCAGGCTGCCGCCGGGACCGGCCGACTGGAGGAACTGATGAGCGGCACCCTTGCCGAGAAGGTCTGGGACGCGCACGTCGTGCGGCGTGCCGAGGGAGAGCCCGACCTGCTCTACATCGATCTGCACCTGCTGCACGAGGTGACCAGCCCCCAGGCGTTCGACGGGCTGCGGCTGGAGGGCCGGCCGGTCCGCCGGACCGACCTCACCCTCGCGACCGAGGACCACAACGTCCCCACGACGCCGGGCCCCATCACCGACCCGGTCTCGCTGACGCAGGTGCAGACGCTGCGCCGCAATTGCGAGGAGTTCGGGGTGCGCATCTTCCCGATGGGCGACCGCGAGCAGGGCATCGTCCACGTCGTCGGCCCGCAGCTCGGCCTCACCCAGCCGGGCATGACCATCGTCTGCGGTGACTCGCACACCTCCACCCACGGTGCCTTCGGTGCCCTCGCCTTCGGCATCGGCACCAGCGAGGTCGAGCACGTCCTCGCGACCCAGACGCTGCCGCTCAAGCCCTTCAAGACCATGGCGATCAACGTCAACGGCGCGCTGCCCGACGGTGTCACCGCCAAGGACGTCATCCTCGCCGTCATCGCCAAGATCGGCACCGGCGGCGGTCAGGGCTACGTCCTGGAGTACCGCGGCGAGGCCATCGAGGCGCTGTCGATGGAAGCCCGAATGACGGTGTGCAACATGTCGATCGAGGCCGGCGCCCGCGCGGGCATGATCGCGCCGGACCAGGTCACCTTCGACTACCTGCAGGGCCGCGACCACGCCCCGACCGGTGCCGACTGGGACGCCGCGGTGGCCGACTGGAGCGCGCTGCGCTCCGACGACGACGCCGTCTTCGACGCCGAGGTCGACATCGACGCCAGCACCCTCACGCCGTACGTCACCTGGGGCACCAACCCGGGCCAGGGTCTGCCGCTCGGCGCCAGCGTGCCGGACCCGGCGACCATCGGCGACGACGTCGACAAGGCCGCCGCCCAGCGCGCGATCGACTACATGGGTCTGACGCCGGGGATGCCGCTGCGCGACATCTCCGTCGACACCGTCTTCGTCGGGTCGTGCACCAACGGCCGCATCGAGGATCTGCGCACCGTCGCGGGAATCCTCAAGGGGCACAAGGTCGCCGACTCGGTCCGCATGCTGGTGGTCCCCGGCTCGGGCCGCGTGCAGGTCCAGGCCGAGGCGGAAGGCCTCGACCAGGTCTTCATCGAAGCGGGTGCCGAGTGGCGTCTCCCCGGGTGCTCGATGTGTCTCGGCATGAACCCGGACCAGCTGGCCCCCGGCGAGCGGTCCGCCTCGACCTCCAACCGCAACTTCGAGGGCCGTCAGGGCAAGGGCGGACGCACCCACCTCGTCAGCCCGGAGGTGGCCGCCGCGACGGCCATCCGCGGCACGCTGTCCAGCCCGGCCGACCTCGAGCTCGTCACGACCGCAGGGGAGTAGATCCGATGGAAGCCTTCACCACCCACACCGGCGTCGGAGTTCCGTTGCGCCGCAGCAACGTCGACACCGACCAGATCATCCCCGCCGTCTACCTCAAGCGCGTCACCCGCACCGGCTTCGAGGACGGACTCTTCGCCGCCTGGCGCAACGACCCCGACTTCGTGCTGAACCAGCCGGTCTACGCCAACGGGTCGGTGCTGGTCGCCGGCCCCGACTTCGGCACCGGCTCGTCGCGGGAGCACGCCGTCTGGGCGTTGATGAACTACGGCTTCCGCGTGGTGATCTCGTCGCGCTTCGCCGACATCTTCCGCGGAAACTCCGGCAAGCAGGGGCTCCTCACGGCCGAGGTCGCGCAGGATGACGTCGAGCTGCTGTGGAAGGTCATGGAGAACGAGCCCGGCGTCGAGATCACCGTCGACCTGGTCGCCAAGACCATCTCGGCGGGCGACCTGGTGGCGCCGTTCGAGGTCGACGACTACACCCGCTGGCGCCTGCTGGAGGGGCTCGACGACATCGGCCTCACCCTGCGCAACGAGCAGGACATCACCGAGTTCGAGAAGTCCCGGCCGGCGTACAAACCGACCAGCGTCCCTCGTTCGGCCTAACGTCGGCGCGTCGCCGGGACACGAATTCTCGCGCGGCCGATGGCATTTCGAATACCCCGTCAGCATCGAGGTCCGCCCCTCCGGTCACGCTCCGTGGCCTGGGTGGGGCTGACCTCGCGCTGTGTCGTGTGAGCCGAAGTGCTTTGTGGAACAACGCCTTTCACGAGATGCGCCAGACTCATTAGAGCGGCCCGCGACGTTCGTCAACCCGCGCAGGTCGGCCGACGAGCCGTCAGCCGGTGCTCTGACCTGGCCAAAAGCGTTGCCGCCCAACGCTTCCGAGATCTCGCGAAATGGTGGACGCCGGTGTCGGGGCGCTCTACCGTCAGAAGTGGTCGAGGCCACACAACGGGTCCGGCCGGGTCGACCGGCACTGGGCCGGGAAACCCCGATTTCCCTGTCCTGGAGGAATAGTGAACAAGGCAGATCTGCTCGACGCCCTCGAAGCGCGACTCGGTAGCCGCAAGGCCGCGGCGGACGCCCTCGAGGCCATGGTCGACGTCATCATCCGTGAGGTCACCAAGGGTGGGAAGGTGGGCATCACGGGCTTCGGCACGTTCGAGCGCTCCGCCCGCGCCGCCCGCACCGGCCGCAACCCGCGCACCGGCGAGACCGTGCGCATCAAGCGCACCAACGTGCCGAAGTTCCGCCCCGGCACGCAGTTCAAGGAGATGGTCTCCGACCCGAAGAAGCTCCCGAAGTCCGGTGTCGCCGGTGCCCGCGCCGGCTCCGCGACCGCTGCCGCCGCGGCTGCGCCGGCGAAGCGCACCACGACGCGAAAGGCCGCCACCAAGGCCGCGCCGGCCCGCAAGACCGACACCGCCGCCGCTCCCGCCAAGCGGGCGACCGCCGCCACGAAGGCTGCCGCGTCCAAGACGACCGCGGCCAAGGCCACGGCCGCGAGGTCGACCGCCAAGGCCGCCGCAGCCAATTCGACCGCCAAGAAGGCGTCGACCGCCAAGGCCGCACCGGCGAAGGCCACGACCAAGCGAGCGACCGCTCCGTCCAAGGCCACCGCGAAGAAGTCGGCGACCAAGGCGACGCCCGCCAAGGCCACCACCAAGCGCGCCGCGACCAAGCGCGCCCGCTGAGCACCGTTCCCGGGCGACGCCCAGGCGTCGCCCGAGAACCGTCGGCGTGCCAGGGCGCGTCAGGTCCAGTGCGCCTCGTTGAGGGCTGCCCGGGTCTGCGGACCGCAGCCGAGGCGGATCGCCCGCAGCAGCGAGGCCTGGTCGTCGACATCCGTGCGCAGCCGGATCGGCATGCCGGACAACGGTGTTGCCGCCTCTCGGTGCAGAGCGGCCGACCGGCGGCCGAACCTCGGCAGCAGCTCCACGCCCGCCCGCGCGGTCAGCAGCACCGTGCCGGTGCCGGCGAGGTCGGGCACGTAGGCGCGCTCGTGCGCGGCGGCATTGGTCAGCGCCAGCACCAGGTCATCCGCGCGCAGGGACGGCAGGTCCCCGAGCACCGCGGCCACCGCTCGCGTGGAGCCGTCGGGCAGCGCCAGGACGGCGGCCGCGCCGGCGCGGATGGCGTCGTTCAGGCCGAGGCGCGGGTCCGCCACGACGCGCGAGCCGCGTCCCTCGGCCAGCTCACGCACCTGCTCGTCGTCGGTCACGACCACCACGTGGTCGAAGCCCACTGCACCGCCGACGGCGGCCAGCGTGTCGATCGCCATCGCCAGCGCCAACCGCTGTCGGGGGACGCCGCGAGGCGGCGCAAGCCTGGACTTGCCGGTGCTCGTCGCCTTGACCGGGACCACTGCACTCCACACGTCTTGAGGCTACGACACCCCGGCGCCGTGCCGGTGCCCGGTCTCGACATCCCCCCACGATCAGGCCAAGATGGGCGCCGGAGCGGTCGGGCAACGCCGCCCGGCACCGACCAAGGAGATCCACCGTGACGTCCAGCCCCAGGGTGCGGCTGCCGCTGGCCTATCGCCTGTGCGTGGTCATCGCGAAGGCGGCCGCGGTGCCCCTGATGCGGCGCGACTGGCGCGGGGCCGAGCACCTGGACCGCCCGGGCGGCATCATCGTGTGCCCCAACCACATCTCGCACGTGGACTTCATCGCGACCGCCCACTTCCTCTACGACAACGGGCGGCCACCGTTCTACCTCGCCAAGTCCACGCTGTTCGAGATCCCCGTCGTCGGTCGGCTGCTGAAGGCGGCCCGGCAGATCCCGGTGCACCGCAACACAGGTCGCGCCGCCGACGCCTATCGCGAGGCGGTGTCCCGCGTGCAGCAGGGGGCCACCGTGCCGCTCTACCCGGAGGGGACGATCACCCGTGACCCCGGCGTGTGGCCGATGACCGCCAAGACCGGCGCTGCGCGCATCGCGCTCGAGACCCGCTGCCCGGTGATCCCGTTGGCGCAGTGGGGAGCTCAGGAGATCATGCCGCCCTACTCGGGTCGGTTGCGGCTCTTCCCGATCAAGACCATGCACCTGCTGGCCGGACCTCCCGTGGACCTCGACGACCTCTACGACCGGCCGGTCACCGCCGAGGTGCTGCGCGAGGCCACCGACCGCATCATGGCGGCGATCATCGTCCAGCTCGAGGAGCTGCGCGGCGAGAAGGCGCCGGTGGAGCGCTACGACCTGCGTCAGCACCAGGGCGACCAGTCCGGGAAGCCGGGCCAGCACCGGACGGTGCGCCCAGATCACCGCGGGGAGGACGGTCGATGAGCGGTCACGTCGCCGTCTTCGGCAACGGCAGCTGGGGCACGGCGTTCTCCATGATCTTGGCCGACGTCGGCTCGGACGTGCGCATCTGGGGCCGTCGTCCCGAGGCGGTGGCCGAGATCAACGAGCGACACACCAACGAGCGCTACCTGCCGGGAGTCGCTCTGCCCGAGGCGATCTCGGCGACCAACGACCCCGCCGCGGCGCTGGACGGTGCCCGGGTCGTGGTGCTCGCCGTGCCCTCGCAGACGCTGCGCGCGAACCTCGCCGACTGGCGACCGCTGTTGGACGACCAGCAGATCTTCGTGTCGCTCATGAAGGGCATCGAGCTCGGCACCTCCAAGCGGATGAGCGAGGTCATCCAGGAGGCCGGCGGCGTGGATCCGGAGCGCGTCGTCGTGGTGTCCGGGCCCAACCTGGCCAAGGAGATCGGTCGTCGGGAGCCGGCCGCCAGCGTCGTCGCGTCCCCGACCACCGCTGTCGCAGAAGAGGTCTCGCGACTGTGCGCCGCGCGCTACTTCCGTCCCTACACGTCCACGGACGTCGTCGGGGTGGAGCTCGGCGGCGCGGTGAAGAATGTCGTAGCCCTCGCGGTCGGCATGGCGGAGGGCATGGGGCTCGGCGACAACTCGAAGGCGTCGATCATCACTCGCGGCCTCGCCGAGACCAGCCGCCTCGGCCTGCGCCTGGGTGCCGACCCGGTGACCTTCTCGGGACTCGCCGGTGTCGGCGACCTCATCGCCACCTGCATGTCGCCGCTGTCGCGCAACCACTCCTTCGGCGTGCGTCTCGGACGGGGCATGACGGTCGAGGAGGCCACGGCCGAGACCCGGGAGACCGCCGAGGGCGTCAAGAGCTGCCGCTCGATCCTGCAGCTGGCGCGGACCCACGGCGTCGAGATGCCGATCGTCGAGAACGTCGACGCCGTCGTCGCCGGTGAGCGGCGCCCCGACCACGTCGCCGACCTGCTGATGTCGCGCGCGCGCAAGGCCGAGGGCAGCTAGCGCGCCCCGTCGAGGGCTCGCTCAAGGTCGGTCCAGAGGTCCTCGACGTCCTCGACGCCGACCGACAGGCGGAGCAGGTTGACGGGCACGGTCGTCGGCTCGTTGGCGTGCCGGCGCCGGCGCTCGATCAGCGACTCCACCCCGCCGAGGCTCGTGGCGTTGGTCCACAGCCGGGTGGCCCCGGCCACGCGGTCGGCGGCGTCCAGCCCGCCCGCCACCTCGATCGAGACGATCGCCCCGAACCCCGGGTAGCGCACGCGCTCGACCTGCGGGTGGCCGATCAGCCGGTCCGCGAGGACGCGCGCCGACCTTCCGGCGCGCTCCAGCCGCAGCGGCAGCGTGCGGATGCCCCGGAGCGCGAGCCACGTCTCGAACGGACCGGCGATCGAGCCGTGCACGGTGCGGTGGGTGCGCAGCCGGTCGAGCAGCTGGGCGTCGACCGCGCACGCCGCCCCGAGCACGACGTCGCTGTGGCCGGAGAGGTACTTGGTGACCGAGTGGACCACGACATCCGCGCCGAGGGTGAGTGGCTGCTGCAGGATCGGCGTAGCAAAAGTGTTGTCGCACACCACGATTGCCCCCACCTGGTGAGTCGCGTCGGCGAGGGCGGTGATGTCGGCGACGTCGAGAAGGGGGTTGGTGGGGGACTCCAGCCAGACCAGCTGGGGGTGCGGCTCGGAACGGACGGCAGTCGTCACCGCGGCGGTGTCGGCCACGTCGACGCGGCGCACCTCGGCCAGCCGGCCGGACGCCAGCAGCTCGTCCGCGAGGCTGAGGGTCGTGTTGTAGGCGTTGTCCGGCACCACCACGACGCCGCCCACGGGCACCAACGCGAAGACCGCGGCGATGGCCGCCATCCCGGAGGCGTAGACGAGTGCGCACCCGCCCTCGAGCGACCCGAGCACCTCCTCGAAGGCCGTCCAGGTCGCGTTCCCCCCGCGAGCGTAGACCGGGTCGCCGCCCGCGAGGTAGGTGCTGGTCAGCTCGATGCCTGGGTTCACCGGCGCGCCGGGCCGGTGCGCCGGGCGGCCGAGCGCCACGGCTCGGGTCGAGCCGGCCCACTGCGGGTCGGCGCCGGGGGAGAAGGGCTGCTCGCTCATGCCGGTCAGCGTAGTGGGGGTGGCCTGAGGCCGATCGCCGCCCCTGTCGGACTACGCTGGGCCACGATGACTACGAACCCCGCCTCCGGGCCCGCCAAGCCCCGCGTCGCCATCGTCTTCGGCGGCCGATCGTCCGAGCACCCCGTGTCCTGCGCGACCGCGGCGGGGGTGATGGGCGCCATCGATCGCGAGGTCTACGACGTCGTGCCGGTGGGCATCACCACCGACGGCCGCTGGGTCGAGTTCACCGACCCGATCGAGTCGCTCGAGCTGCGGCCGGGGCACATCCCCGAGGTGTCGGCCGAGGCCGCGACGGTGATCAGCCCGCTCTCGACGCGCGAGCAGTCGTTGCGCGTGCTGCGTCCCGGCGAGCCGGACCGGCTGCTCAGCGAGGTCGACGTCGTCTTCCCGGTGCTGCACGGTCCCTACGGCGAGGACGGCACCCTGCAGGGCATGCTCGAGCTGACCGACACGCGCTACGTGGGGTCGGGCGTCCTCGCGTCCGCGGCCGGCATGGACAAGCACTACATGAAGCTCGTGCTCGCGGGGCACGGCCTGCCGATCGGCCCCTACGTCGTCATCACCGACCGCCAGTGGCAGGTCGACCAGGAGGGGGCGCTCGCCTCGGTCGAGGCGCTGCAGTTCCCGGTGTTCGTCAAGCCGTGCCGGGCCGGGTCGAGCATCGGCATCACCAAGGTCGACAGCCCCGGCGGTCTCGTGGCGGCGATCGAGGCGGCGCGCGAGCACGACCTCAAGGTCATCGTCGAGCAGGGCATCGTCGGTCGCGAGGTCGAGTGTGGTGTCCTCGGCGGCCACGGCACGGACGCGCCCACGCCGAGCGAGGTCGCCGAGATCATCGTCGAGTCCGGCCACGAGTTCTACGACTTCGAGGCGAAGTACCTCGCCGACACCGAGGTGACCCTCTCCTGCCCGGCCGACCTGCCCGCCGAGGTGCGGGAGGAGGTCCGGCGGCTGGCCGTGGCGTCGTTCGAGGCGTTCGGCTGCGAGGGCATCGCGCGGGTGGACTGCTTCTACACCGAGCGCGGCGACGTCGTCGTCAACGAGATCAACACGATGCCCGGCTTCACCCCGCACTCCATGTATCCGCGGATGTGGGCCGCCTCCGGCGTCAGCTACCCGCAGCTGATCGACGAGCTGATCCGGCTGGCGCTCGACCGCAAGGTGGGGCTGCGCTGACGCCGCCCCGCTGGGGGCTGCGCGCTGAGATCTACTGGCAGGTGCGGCCGTTCGTGGGCAGCAGGCGCGCCACCGCGCCGAGGTCCGCAGCGACCAGCGGCGCCGCGCCGTAGGACGACGGCACGAGCAGCTCGAGGGCCGGGTCGGTGCCGTAGGTCGTGAGCCGCGAGCCGTCCGAGAGCGGGTGCACGACCCAGGCCACCCCGGACACGTCCACGCACTCGTCGCTCGTGGGCGCGAGCGCGGGCACGCCGCACCGCACGACGATGGCCGGGTCCCCGAACGCCACGGACGCCGTAGACCCGGTGGTCGCCCGGCGGGACGCGCCCGCCACCGTGGCCGGCCACTGGGCGGAGACCTTCTGGCAGGCGGGGGTGGCGGCGCCGGACGCGTCGACGACCTGCACGGTGGTGGCGCGGCGCAACGCCCACGATCCCACGAGCACCGCCACCAGCATGGCGACCACGGCGCTCGCGGCAGCGACCAGATAGGCCCGCCGGCCCAGCCCCGCACCCACCAGGTCGCGCCTCAGCCGTGCACGACGGTGCAGGTCAGGGTGCGGGTGATCCCGCCGATGTCCTGGATCTTGGCGATCACGAGCTGGCCGAGCTCGGTGACGTTCTCCTGCTCCACCCGGGCGATCACGTCGTAGGGACCCGTGACCTCCTCGGCCTTGACCACCCCGTCGATGGCACCGACCTCGCGGGCCACGTGCGATGACTTGCCCACCTCGGACTGGATGAGGATGTACGCCTGGACCATGGTTCCTCCTGCGCGGGACGAGATCGGGACGACGGACCGCCCGGCCGCGTCGCTGGCCTCACGCTATCGTGCCCACGTGAGGCCACGACACGCGGAGCAGGCATGAGACCGACCGAAGGGCGACCGGACCGGCCAAAGCGTCGCGGTGCCGGCTGGCCGCAGCCGCTCAGCGAGGTCGACGAGGAGGAGGTGCTCCGGCGCATCTTCCCCAACCTCCGGACCGGCCCGTCGGTGCTGATCGGCCCGGGCGACGACGCCGCCGTCGTGATCCAGCCGTCGGGATCGGTCGTCGCCACCACCGACACGATGGTGCGTGGCCAGGACTGGCACGACGAGTGGTCCGACGCGCACGACGTCGGCTCCAAGCTGGTCACTCAGAACCTCGCCGACATCGCCGCCATGGGCGCGGTCGCCACCGGGCTGCTCGTCACCCTCGCCGCCGACCCGCAGCTGCCGCTCGGCTGGGCGGTGGACTTCGCCGACGGCGTCGCCGACACGGCCGCGTGGGACGGCGTGCCCGTCGTCGGCGGCGACCTGTCCTCGGCCGGCGCCGGCACGGTGATGGTCTCGATCACGGCTCTCGGTGACCTGCAGGGGCGTCGCCCCGTGCTGCGCTCGGGTGCGCGGGTGGGCGACGTCGTCGCCGTTCACGGGAGCCTCGGGGAGTCCGGCGGCGGCCTGGAGCTGTACCTCGCCGGGGAGCGGCCGACCCGTTGGGCGAGCGTTCACGAGGCGCTCGCCGCCGCCGAGGTAGACCGTGCCCGGGACCACCTGATGTGGGTCCACCGCACCCCGACCTGCTCGGTGAGCTCCGGGCCGTTGGCCGCCGACCGCGGTGCGACCGCGATGATCGACCTGTCCGACGGGCTGGCGCGCGACGCCGCGCGGATCGGTCGGGCGAGCGGGGTGTGCCTGCAGCTGTCGCGCTCGCGGCTCGTGGCGGACTTCGTGGAGGACACCCCGCTGGAGATGGCGCTCGGCGCCCAGCGGGCCCTGCACCACGTGCTGACCGGTGGGGAGGAGCACTCGCTGCTCGCGACCTTCCCCGCCGACTGCCCCTTGATCACTCAGCAGACCGACCCCGACGTGCACTGGTGGGTGATCGGCGAGGTCGTCGCCGCCACGCCGGACGGAGCGCACGTCACGCTGGACGGCGAGCCCGTGAGCGGTGGCTGGGACCACTTCTCGGGCTGAGCCTGGCCAGTCGCAGTGGGGCCAGGCTGAGCGGGGTCAGGCTGAGCGGGGTCAGGCTGAGCATGACAAGAGGGACGGCCCGCGCGTGCGGTGCCGTCCCTCTCGAACGAGTCAGCTCAGCGCTGGACCTTGCCGGCCTTGAGGCAGGAGGTGCAGACGTTGAGACGCTTGGGCGTTGCGCCCGCCTCGCCGACCATGGCGCGGACGCGCTGGATGTTGGGGTTCCAGCGACGCTTCGTGCGACGGTGCGAGTGCGAGATGCTGTGACCGAAGGACGGTCCCTTGCCGCAGACATCGCAGTTGGCAGCCACGGGTGATCTCCTACGCTTGAGTGGTGTCGATTGGTCGCCACCAGCCGTCGAGCAGCCTCGAGCAGCGGGGCAACCGGTCCAGCATAGCCGATCGGCGTCGACGCCTCCAAAATGCGGGCACCCGCACGTGAGTCGACGACTCCTGGCAGGCGGGCGTTCTGGTCAGGGGGGGTCTGTCGGAGGCGTCGACTAGGGTTTGCGGCAAGACGATGACAGGCCAGCACGAGCGAGGACGGCGCGATCCGCGACGACCCGGTGGTCCGGCGAAGGGCAGGTGGTGAGGTGCAGGACGCAGGCACCGAGCGGCTCCCGCTCACCCGGCTGGACCTGGCCGCGCTGCTTCGCTGGGCCGTCCTCGGACGGGCGGCGCTCGCGAGCAGACGCACCCGCATCGACGCGCTCAACGTCTTCCCGGTGCCCGACGGCGACACCGGCACCAACATGTTCCTCACCCTCGACTCCGCGGTCGAGGCGATGATCGACGCCGATCGGGTCGCGGCCGACGACCCCCTCGACCTCACGGGGTCGGCGGGTGACGACGGTCAGGCGGTCCGCACGTTCTCGCGCGAGGTGATGCTGGCGGCGCGGGGCAACTCCGGCGTGATCATGAGCCAGCTGATCCGGGGGCTCGCCGACGTCGTGGTCGAGCACGCCGGCCCGGTCGGTCCCGCCGTGGTCGCCGCAGCCATGCGCGAGGCCAGCACGCGGGCCTACGCCAGCGTCGGGTCGCCCACCGAGGGCACCATCCTCACCGTGGCCCGGATCGCGGCCGAGTCCGCCGAGCAGGTGGCCGGCCACCCCGGCGCGCAGCTGCTCGACGTGGTCACCGCGGCGTCAGAGTCCGCCTACGTCGCGCTCGCCGAGACGCCGGACCAGCTGCCTGCGCTGTCGTCCGCCGGGGTGGTCGACGCCGGGGCCGCGGGTCTGGTGATCCTGCTCGACGCGCTGCGCCGGGTCGTCGAGGACGGCGGCCCGAGCGACCACCAGCTGCTGCCGGCGATGGACGACATGCTCGAGTCGCTCACCGACGTCGACCTCGCCGACGAGCACGACCTCACCGCCGGCCGGACCGGCTGCGCGGCCCGTGGCTCGGGCTACAGCGGGCCGGCGTTCGAGCTGATGGCGCTCGTGCGCGGGGGAGCCGACGAGGACCTCCCGCGCGCCCGACGCGAGCTCGCCGAGCTGGGCGACAGCGTCGTCGTGATGGGCGACGCCGGTCTGTGGCGGGTGCACGTGCACGTCGACGACACCGACGCCGCCCTCGTCGTGCTGCGCGAGCTCGGCGACCCCGACGCGGTCGAGATCACGCCGCTGGTGTCGGGCACCGACCCCGATGCGACAGCGGTCGTCCAGTGCGCGTCGGGCGAGGGCCTGGTCACGCTGCTGCGCGACGCCGGTGCCGTCGTGGTCGAGAGCTCCGCCGGCAGGCGGGCCTCCATCGGCCAGGTGCTCGCCGCTCTCCACGGCAGCGGCGCGGGGCGAGTCCTGCTGCTGCCCAACGACTCCGACCTGGTCCTGGCCTCCGAGGCCGCTGCGGAGGATGCGCGTGCCACGGGTCTCGACGTGGTCGTCGTGCCGAGCCGGTCGGTGGTGCAGGGCCTGGCCGCTCAGGCGGTCGTCGACCCGGCGGCCGACTTCGCCGAGTCCCGTGTCGTCGTCGAGCAGACGGTGGCCGCGACGGGCTACGGCGAGGTGACGGTGGCGAGCCGCGACGCCGACACGGCCGCGGGGCCGTGCCGCGCCGGTGACGTCCTGGGCCTGGTCGCAGGCGAGATCGTCGAGGTCGGCGACTCGCTCGACGAGGTCGCCCGCGACGTGGTGGACCGACTGCTCGCCGACGGCGGCGAGCTGGTCACGGCGCTCGGTGGCCAGGACTGCCCCGACGAGTCGCTCGACAGGCTCGCCGCACACGTCGGGTCGCGGCAGCCGGCACCCGAGATCACCGTCCACCAGGGCGGGTTCGCCCCCGCCCTGCTCCTGCTGGGGGTCGAGTAGCCATGGCCATCTCGCGCGAGGGAGCCCTGGACTGGCCGCTGCGCCGGGTCTTCGCCAAGCGCGAGGTCGACATCTTCACGGCGCGCGGCCTGCACACCCTCTCCGACCTGATGCACTGGGTCCCACGCACCTACCTCAGCTCGGTGCCGATCGAGCGGCACTTCGAGGACGGCGAGCGCGTGCACCTAGTGGCCGACGTGGTGAGCAGCCGCGAGGTCCCGATGCGCTCGCGCAAGGGCTCGCTGCTCAAGGTGCTGGTCGACGCCGGCAACCAGAAGTTCGAGCTCACCTTCTTCCAGACCCGCCCGCACAAGTTCATCCTGTCGCCGGGGCGGCGGGCGCTGTTCGCGGGCAAGGTCGCAGCCTTCAACGGTCGCTGGCAGCTGGCCCAGCCTGAATACGTCCTGCTCAGCAGCAACGGCGTCGACGACCAGACCATCGAGACGCTCGCCGAGTCGCCGCTGATCCCGATCTACCGCCGGATGGGCACCAAGCTCGGCTCCTGGGGCATCGCCAAGGCCGTCATCGTCGCGCTGGACTCGCTGTGGGCGGTGGCCGACCCGGTCCAGGAGCTGGCCGCGCGGCACGAGCTGCCGCCGCTCTACGAGACCTTTCGGCTGGTCCACCGCCCGGTCGATCTCGACGAGCCACAGATCGGCCGCCGCCGGCTGAAGTACGACGAGGCGCTGGCCATCCAGGTCGTGCTCGCGATGCGCCGCGCCGCCACGTCGGGTGACGCCGCCGTAGCCCGTGCCGGTGCGGTCGGGGGAGTGCTCGACGCGTTCGACGCACGGCTGCCCTTCCGCCTCACCGAGGGCCAGGTCGAGACCGGCGAGGTGCTCGCCGAGGAGCTGGCTCGCGACCGACCGATGCACCGCCTGCTGCAGGGCGAGGTCGGCTCCGGCAAGACCGTCGTGGCCCTGCGCGCGATGCTGCACGTCGTCGACTCCGGTGGTCAGGCCGCCCTGCTGGCGCCCACCGAGGTGCTGGCCCAGCAGCACTACCGCACCATCACCGCGATGCTGGGTGACCTCGCGATGGGCGGCATGCTCGGCGGCAACGACATAGGCACGCGGGTGGCCCTGGTCACCGGCAGCCAGAGCGCGGCCGACAAGCGGCGCAACCTCGCCCTCGCCACCAGCGGTGAGGCCGGCATCGTCATCGGCACCCACGCGCTGCTCCAGGACAAGGTCGCGTTCGCCGACCTGGCCCTCGTCGTCGTGGACGAGCAGCACCGCTTCGGCGTAGAGCAACGAGACGTGTTGCGGGGCAAGGCAGCTCGGGTGCCCCACACGCTCGTCATGACGGCTACGCCGATCCCGCGCACGGTCGCCATCACCGCCTTCGGCGACCTGGACACCTCGACGCTCAGCCAGCTGCCGTCCGGACGCGCCGAGATCAAGACCTTCGTGGTGCCGGCCACCAGACCCACCTGGGTGCAGCGGGTGTGGGAGCGCATGGCCGAGGAGGTGGCCGCCGGCCGCCAGGTCTACGTCGTGTGCCCGCGCGTCGGCGACGGCTCCTCCGGGGACGACCTGACCTACTGGGAGCGCGCCCAGGCCAAGCAGCAGGCCGAGGAGGCCCGCGCGCGCGGCGACCAGGTCAACCCGGACGACGAGGACGAGAAGGCCACCGCGGCGCGGCTCGCCGAGGAGGCCCGGCTGCGGCGGGCGGCTGCGAGCGTGGTCGACACCGACGCGATGCTCGCCGAGGTGCCCGTCCTGAAGGGACTGCGCCGGGCGGTGCTGCACGGCCGGCTGCCCGCCGAGGAGCGCGAGCGGATCATGACGTCGTTCGCCGCCGGCGAGATCGACATCCTGGTCGCCACCACGGTCATCGAGGTGGGGGTCGACGTGCCCAACGCCAGCCTCATGGTGGTCCTCGACGCCGATCGGTTCGGCATCAGCCAGCTGCACCAGCTGCGCGGCCGGATCGGTCGGGGCGAGCACCCGAGCAGCTGCTTCCTGGTCTGCCTCGCCGACGAGGGCACCCCCACCAGGGACCGGCTCGAGGCGGTCGCGGCGACCACCGACGGCTTCGAGCTCGCCGAGGTCGACCTCGACCAGCGCGGCGAGGGCGACGTCCTCGGCGCCCTGCAGAGCGGTCGCAGCGGCGGTCTCGCGCTGCTGCGCCTGCGGGAGGACAGCGACCTGATCGAGCTGGCCCGCGAGGACGCCCGCGGGCTGGTCGACGCCGACCCGACCCTCGAGGGCAGCCCCGAGCTGCTGCGCTACCTGCGCACGTACGTCGACGACCAGCAGGCCGACTTCGTGGAGCGTGGCTGATGACGCGCATCATCGCCGGGGTGGCCGGCGGGCGCCGGATCGCCACCCCCTCGGGCAGCGGCACCCGGCCCACCAGCGACCGGGTCCGCGAGGCGATCTTCTCCCGGCTCGAGCACGAGGACCTGCTCGAGGGGGCCCGGGTGCTCGACCTCTATGCCGGCTCCGGCGCGCTCGGGCTTGAGGCGTGCTCGCGGGGTGCCGCCGAGGCGCTGCTCGTCGAGTCGTCCCGGGCCGCGGCACAGATCATCTCCGGCAACATCCGGGACCTGGGGCTGCGCCAGGCGCGCGTCGTCACCCGGCCGGTCGCGACCCTCCTCGGTGCGGGGCCGTCCGGGGGTGCCGGGACGGGGTTCGACGTGGTCCTGAGCGACCCGCCCTACGACCTCGGTGACGGCGCGCTGCACGCCGACCTGGTGGCTCTGGTCGACCACGGGTGGCTGGCGCCGGCGGCCGTGGTCGTGGTCGAGCGGTCGTCGCGCTCGGGCGAGCCGCGCTGGCCGAACGGTCTCGAGCAGGTGGCGCACAAGCGCTACGGCGAGACCTCGGTCTGGTACGCCGAGGTGACGGATAGCGCCGGGGCGACGGATTGCGCCGAGGCGACGGATACCGTGGAGCCATGAGCGAGACGACGCGTCGCTGCGTGTGCCCGGGGTCGTTCGACCCGATCACCCTCGGGCACCTCGACATCATCCGGCGGGCCAGCGCGCTCTACGACGAGGTCGTGGTGGCGGTGCTGTTCAACCCCGCGAAGTCGGGGCAGGGGATGTTCTCCGTCGACGAGCGGGTCGCCCTGATCGAGGGCGCCGTGGCGGCCGAGGAGATCCCCCGGGTCCGGGTCGTGTCGTCCGGTGGCGAGCTGCTGGTCGACCTCTGCACCCGCGAGGACGTCTGTGCGATCGTCAAGGGGCTGCGCTCGGGCACGGACTTCGCCTACGAGCTGCCGATGGCGCTGATGAACCGTCACCTCACCGGCGTCGAGACGGTCTTCCTGCCGGGCGCGCCGGCCTTCGAGCACGTGTCCAGCTCGCTGATCAAGGAGGTGCACGCGCTCGGGGGCTACGGCCTGGACCTGGTGCCGCCCAACGTGGCCGAGGCGCTGCAGGCCCGCCGCGACGCCTAGGCCTGGCCTGGACTGAGGGCTGGACTCTGGGGTGGCTCTCGCGGTTTGGGTGCAGCCCGACCGGTCCGGTAGGCTGGTGCGTCGGTGTGTGCTGCGGCATGCGCTGACGCACGATCATCGTGCAACCCCATCCGTCCTGCAGCAACTGGCTGGAGCTATGCCTCACCTCGACCCGCGTTCGCCCCTGGTGCTCGACACCCGGGAGCTCGGTCGACGGCCGGGCTCCATGCTCGAGCTGCAGCGCACCGTCGAGGCCCCCACGGACTTCGGCACCGAGGTCATCGCCGTTCAGCCGGGAGAGCCGTTGCAGCTCGACCTGCGTCTGGAGTCGGTGGTCGAAGGTGTCCTGGTCTCTGGTGAGGTCACGACTCGGGCGACCGGCGCCTGCGTGCGGTGCCTGGACGAGGTGACCGTCCCCGTGACGGCCACCATCCAGGAGCTGTTCGCCTACGCCGACCGCGCGGCGCACCACCACGAGGTGGGGGCCGACGAGGGTGGGGAAGAGCTGCACACGCTCGACGGCGACCTGATCGACCTCGAGCCTGTGCTGCGGGACGCAGTGGTGCCCACCCTGCCGTTCCAGCCCGTGTGCGAGGACGACTGCCCCGGCCTGTGCTCCCAGTGCGGAGCCCGGCTCGCGGACGACCCGGACCACCAGCACGAGGTGCTCGACCCCCGCTGGTCGGCACTGCAAGGACTCATCAGCAAGCCCGAAGAGAAGAGGAACTGACGTGGCTGTCCCGAAGCGGAAGATGTCGCGCTCCAACACCCGTTCGCGTCGCGCGAACTGGCGCACCACTGCGACCACGCTCACCCCGTGCCCGCAGTGCCAGGCCCCGAAGCAGCCGCACAACGCCTGCCCCTCGTGCGGCACCTACGCTGGCCGTCGCTACGCGGCCGCGGAGCGCACCGAGCTCCAGGGCTGATCGGAGGGCGCGCGTGGGCTCCAGCAAGCGTGCGTCCAGCGCCAAGGCAGCTCAGCAGCGGCCCGTCGCCGCGTTGATCGAAGGTCTCTTCCAGATCTTGGGTGAGCGCGTCGACGAGCCGCTGCTGAGTCGTGCTCTGGTGCATCGCTCCTACAGCTATGAGCACGGAGGGATGCCGCACAACGAGCGGTTGGAGTTCCTCGGGGACTCCGTGCTCGGTCTCGTCGTCACCGACACCCTGTTCCGCACGCACACCGACCTGCCCGAGGGGCAGCTCGCGAAGCTGCGTGCCGCGGTCGTCAACATGCGGGCGCTGGCTGATGTAGCCCGTGAGCTCGGTCTCGGTGACTTCCTGCTGCTCGGACGGGGCGAGGAGACGACCGGCGGGCGGGACAAGACGTCGATCCTCGCCGACACCACGGAGGCGGTCATCGGTGCGGTCTACCTCTCGCACGGCATGGACGTCGCCGCACGCCTCGTGCACCACATGCTCGACCCCCTGATGGAGTCGTCGGCCAACCTCGGCGCCGGCCTGGACTGGAAGACCTCGCTGCAGGAGCTCACCTCGGCGCACGGCCTCGGCGTCCCGGAGTACCGCGTCACCGACGAGGGCCCTGACCACCTCAAGGTCTTCACCGCTGGCGCGGTGATCGGCGACGAGGTCCTCGGCGAGGGCGTCGGGCGGTCCAAGAAGGAGGCCGAGCAGAAGGCCGCCTCGATCGCTTGGGCCACGGTGACCGAGCGCCACGGCGAGCCCGGCCGGGCCGCCGACCTGGACTGACCGGGTCGGCACCCCGTGCCTGAGCTGCCCGAGGTCGAGGTCGTCCGGCGCGGCCTCGCCGACCACGTGGTCGGGCGGCGGATCGCCGCCGCCGAGGTCACCGGCAACCGGGTCGCCCGGCGGCACCTGCCCGGCCCCCTCGACCTCGCGCACCGCCTGGCCGGCCAGCAGGTGCGCGCCGCCGAGCGGCGTGGCAAGTACCTCTGGCTGGTCCTCGACGGCGAGGCCCTGGTCATCCACCTCGGCATGAGCGGGCAGCTGCTCGTCGAGCCGGCCGACTCGCCGCGCGAGCGGCACCTGCACGCCACTCTCGACTTCGCCGACGACGGGCCGCAGCTGCGCTTCGTCGACCAGCGCACGTTCGGCGGGCTGGCGCTGACCGACCTGGTGCTCGGTCGCGGGGGTCGGGAGGTGCCCCAGCCGGTAGCCCACATCGCCCCCGACCCGCTGGAGACGGTCTACGACCAGGCGGGGGTGGTGCGCGCCCTGAAGGCCAAGAACACCGAGATCAAGCGGGCGCTGCTGGACCAGGGGTTGGTGTCGGGGATCGGCAACATCTATGCCGACGAGGCGCTGTGGCGCGCGGGTGTCCATGGCCGGCGGATCACCTCCACCCTGACCAAGCCGACGCTCGCGCGTGTGCTCGACCAGGCGGCCGAGGTGATGCGCGAGGCGCTCGGGCAGGGCGGCACGAGCTTCGACGCGCTCTACGTGAACGTCAACGGTGCCAGCGGACGAATGACATTGAATGTCTACGGACGGGAGGGTCGCCCGTGCAAGCGCTGCGGCACCCCGATCATGCGCGAGCGCTTCATGAACCGCTCAAGCCACTTCTGCCCGACCTGCCAGCGAAAACGCTAGCAGGATGCTCGCGTACGACGTGGCGACGAGTGGTTGGCAGACCACGTTCGTGGTGGTTCGCCAGACGGCTCAGTCGAGATGTCGACGCCAGAACGGGTCGTCTGCCCAGTCGTCGGGGATGCCCATGCCGCGCAGGTTCATCCCGGGCCGGGAATCGACCAGCTCGTGCAGTCTCCTCGCCCAGCCGCTGCGCGGGGAGATCGTCCCCAGGGCTGTCTGCAGGGATACGAGGACAGGGTAGAGCCGCTTCCTCGATCTCTCGGGCAGCGCTTCGTCTTCTTCGAGCCAGGCCACCGTGGACGAGTTCGGGATCGCCGGGTAGACGCCGAGGCCGACGTTCCACAGCCGGCCGTGGTGAGCGCAGACGTTGCGGACGCGGACATAGGTCTGCATCCAGGACTCGAGCAGCGGGGCCGTCAGGCCGATGCTCCGGGCAACAGCGGTCCGGTCGGAGCGGCGCTTGAGGTTGCGGTACGCGCTGGTGAGCTGCCCAACGGTCAAGGTCTCGACCATGAGCCAGGATGGCGGGAGCTCGGGTGAGCCGTAGGTGGTGAGGTAGTGCTCGAGCGCCGAGCGGTGAACCAGCGAATCCTCCCCGGCATCGGGAGTCCCACGGAGCCTCTCGTCGCAGCTATCCCTGACGATCTTGAGGAGCCCAGTGTGCCTGCCGCGGTCGCGGAAGTGCGAGGCGTCGGTGTACCAGTGCGGGTCGACGTAGACGGTGGACATGTGGTCGGTCAACGCCGCGCGCACTGCGACCTCGACGCGCTCGAGGGCATCCATGACCACCAGGCGCAAAGCACGGTCGAAGACGTAGAGGTCGAGCACGTCGTCGAACGACGTCCGTCGCGAAGGCGATGCTCGGGACCGCTCTGCTGGAACGGGATCGTATAGGGGGAGAGGCGGTAGTAGCCAATGTGGCGCAGGTACCGCAGCGCGCGGCCCCGTTCGGCGATGACCAGCCCGCGGTCGGCGAGACGATCGACGAGGTCGTCCAGCTCCATGGGCGGCTTGTCGTAGCGCGAGGTCCCGCGCGGACGAGACGGGCGAGGAGCGCGGCGCGGCTGGGGCATCGGCGCTCCTCCTAGGCGCGGGCAGAGAAAATCCCCCAAGTGCGCATCGTGGAGAGGCGTGGGGGATGTAGTGGTCTCAGGTTAGCACGGACTGGTTCGGTGCTCCAGAACGGTCGTGTCGTTACGCCTTCTGCTGCTCGGCGAACCGGGCGATCGCGTCCTCGGGCGTCGGCACCTCGCCGAAGACCTGTGCCTGCCTGGTGGTGTCGGCGACGTACTTGCCGGTGTCGAACCACTTGGCCATGGCGGCCATGTCGGGCACGAGCGGCTGCCAGCGGCCAATCAGCTTGCCGACGGCGGTGAGGAGCTTGCGTGGGATGGCGCGGACCTTGATGCGTCCTGTCGCGTGAGGAGAGCCGATCTCGGCGAACTCCTTCATCGAGATGGGGCGGGTCCAGCCGATGTCGATCCGCTCTCTGTTCTCCACGTCGGCGTCGACGGCCGCGGCGAGGTACTCGGCGAGGTCATCGGTGAGGACGAAGGTCAGGGGTACCTTCGCGTCGCCGAGCCACATGGCCGAGCGCTTCTCGAAGGGGCTTCCGCCCATGGCGGCGATCTGGTCGAGGAACGCTCCGGGACGGAGCGCGACGAACGGGACGCCGCGCTCTTCGAGGCGGTCCTCGGCGAGCTTCTTGTGCCAGAAGTGGGGGACGTCGGGGGTCTGGTCGCTGGTGAGGATGCTCAGCAGCACGAACCGTCGTACTCCCACCTTGGCAGCGGCCTCGGCGAGGTTGGCGTTGCCGACGGTGTCGATGTCATGGGCCTGCTTGCCGCCGCGGGTGTATCCGGCCGCGGTGGTGATGACGGCGTCGGCTCCGGTCATGGCCTTGACCAGTGACGGCTCGTTGAGCATGTCGCCGCGGGCGATCTCGACGCCGAGGGCCTCGAGCCTGCTGGCGTCGGTGGTGGGGCGGACGAGGGCGCGGACGCTCTTGCCGCGGTCGAGCAGGGCGCGGACGACCTTGCCGCCGAGGCTGCCGGTCGCGCCGACGACGAGCACGGGGCCGGGGGTCTGCGGAGTCTGGTCTGTCATTGTGGGTTTCCTCTCGGGCGGCGGGGGATCGGCCCCGCCTGGATGGTTCTGGCTGCGGCTTGGTCGTGGTCAGGCCTCGCGCCGGGTGAGGGCGAGCACGGGGATGGTCCGGGTGGTGCGCTCCTCGTAGGAGCGGAAGCCAGGGCTGGCGGCGGTGAACTGCGCCCAGGCGGCGTCGCGCTCCTCGCCCTCGAGGTCGGTGACGTGGACCGGCACGGTCCCGTCGTCGGGGGTCTCGATGACGGTGTCGGGGTGGGCGAGGAGGTTGTGGTACCAGGCCGGGTTCTCGGGCTGGCCGGCCTTGGAGGCGGCGATCAGCCAGGTGTCGGGGTCCTGGCGGATGTGCATGACGGGGTTGATCCGCTCGGTGCCGGTCTTCGCCCCGATGTGGTGGACGAGGACGAGGCTGCGGCCGAAGGGCCGCGAGCTGACCGTGCCGCCGTTGGCGCGGAACTCGTCGATGATCTGGCGGTTCATGTCGTCGTACTGGGGATTGCTCATCGTGCGTCCTCTCTGTTCGTGTCGGTGCGTGTGGTGAATCGCCCGGCGAGGGCGTCCTCGACCTGGCGCGGGTCGCGCAGGTCGATGCTGCGGCCGTGCACCGCGGAGGCGCGGTCGGTGGACAGGGCGACGACGAAGTCGGCGACCTGCTCGCCGGTCAGCGGCGACCCGGGGCGGGTGCCGTTCGGGCCGAGGAAGGCCATCATCACGAGGTCGTTGACCCGCGGCCTGCCGCCGGTCTCGGCGCTGATCGCTTCGATGAGCTTGGACTGGGCGGCGGCGACGGTGGCGATCGCGCCCATGCCGGGCTGCGGCGGGCGGATGAAGCCGGCAGGGCCGTTGATCGCGGTGTACGCGCCGTCCGGGGACAGCAGCGGCAGCAGCGCCTCGGCCGCCAGGTAGTGCGGGAACAGCCGCGTCTCGATCACGGAGCGGAAGTCGTCGAAGCCCGCGCGGAGCATGGACGGCACCTGGTGCCAGCTCGCCGGCGCGGCGGCGACGGCCGCGAGGTCGGTGCTGGTCTGCGCGATCTCGTCGTGCAGGGCCTTCGCGCCATCGGTTGTGCCGATGTCGCCGATGAAGCCGACGAGCCGGTCGGCCCGGTCTTCGCCGTACCGGGCGATCAGCCGGTCGAGGTTCCCTTGGCGGCGGGAGGGGACGATGACGCGCGCGCCGGCGCGGAGGAATCCGTCGACGAGGAACGAGCCGACGTTGCCGGTCCCGCCCACGACGACCGCGTCGCGTCCCGAGAGCTCGTCTCCTGTGAGCGTGGTCATGCCGTCTTCTCCTTCGATCCCGTGGTCTGAGCGCTGGCGCTGCTGCGGGGCTCCAGCAGGAGGCCGAGCAGCTCGCGCAGCGTCTGCTTCTGGCCGGCGTCCAGCTGCCCGGCGAACTTGGCCTTTGTGTTGACCGCCTCGGCCAGCTGCTGTCGCAGTGCCTCGCCGTCCTCGGTGAGGTTCAGCATCTTGATGCGGCGGTCCGCGCCCGGGGCGCGGACCGCGAGCCCGCGCTCCTCGAGGTGATCGGCGATGCCGGTGACGTGAGACGGGTCGCAGGCCAGCTCGCCCGCGACGTAGCGCATGGACTGGGGCTCGCCCAGCAGCAGCACGGTCCGCGCCAGGTGCACCGGCACGCCGAGGGGCTCGACCGCGGCGGCGAAGTCCGCTCGCGCCCGCTCGGCGACGGTGACGATCATCCGGGCGAGGTCCCGGGACTCTGCGATGTCTGCGTCGTGGTTGCTCATGCCACCACAATACATGACTTGCCAATCATTGACTAGTCCACTATTGTCGAGTCCATCAACACATCGAAGCAGGCAAGGAGCCCCATGACCACCACTCCCGCAGCCGCGGCCCCGGCGAGAGCCGCGGCCGGCTCGCGCCCGTTCCGCTACGGACGCCTCGCGATCACCGCGGTGATCGCCGCCGTCGCGAACACCCTCGTGTTCGCCGTCGGCTCCGCGGCGGGGGCGTCGATGAGCATCGACTCGCCCGCCTACTCCCAGATCACCCTCGTCATGAGCGCCGTCGCGACCCTGCTGCCGCTGCTGGTCGCCGGGGGAGCCACCTGGCTCGTCGCGCGCAGGTTCCCCGGCTTCCGCCGGATCGCCCAGTGGCTCGGCCTCGCGGTCGCGCTGCTGTCGATGATCAGCCCGTTCGTCGTCGCCCAGGACTCCGCGACCGCCGTCTCGCTGGCCGCGATGCACCTGGTCGCGGGTGCTGCGTGGTTCTTCGGCTTGGCGAGCACGGGACGGCGAGCCCGATGAGCGCGCCCTCGGAATCCGTCGACCGCTACTTCGAGGCCTGGAGCACCCGCGACTCCTCGCTGCTGCGCGGGATCCTCGCGCCCGATGTCGACGTGATCGGCCCGCTCGGGCACATCTCCGGCGCGGCCAAGTATGAGCAGGCGCTGGGCCACATCTTCTCCATCACCCGGGGCATCGACGTGGTGAAGCAGTGGACCGAGTGCGGCGACACCCTGACCTGGTTCGACCTCCACCACGCGAACAGCCCCGACAGCACTCCCGTGGCCAACTGGGTCCACGTCGAGAACGGATTGATCACCCGCGTGCGGATCACCTTCGATGCGCGCGCGGTCTTCGGAAAGGACAACAACGCATGACCACGACCCCCAGCACCCCGACCACGATCGCCGTCATCGGAGCCACCGGCCAGCAGGGAGGCTCCGTCGTCGACGCCCTCCTCGAGCGCGGCGGCGTCACCGTCCGCGCCCTGGTCCGCGACCCCGAGGGGGACAAGGGCAAGGCCCTCGCCGCCCGCGGCGTCGAACTCATCCAGGGCGACCTGACCACGCCCGAGAGCATCGACACGGTGCTCACCGGCGCGGACGCCGCGTTCGCCATGACCACCATGGGCGGGCCCGGCGGCACCGACTTCGAGATCTCCACCGGCAAGGCCGTCGCCGACGCCGCCAAGCGCACGGGCCTGCCGCACCTGGTGTTCAGCTCCGTCGGCGGGGCCGAGCGCCACTCGGGCATCGACCACTTCGAGTCCAAGCGCCGCGTCGAGGAGCACATCGAGTCCCTCGGCATCCACGCGACCTTCGTCCGCCCCGTGTTCTTCATGGAGAACCTCCTCGGCATGGGCGTCAGCGTCGAGGACGGCACCGTCGTGGTCCGCCAGCCCCTCCCGGAGGACATCCCGCTGCAGATGGTCGCCGTGCGCGACATCGGCCGCGTCGCCGCCAGCATCCTCCTCGGAGGCACCGCAGTAGAGGGCAAGGGCGTCGAAATCGCCGGCGACGAGCTCACCGGGCCGCAGATCGCCGCCGCCTTCGGCGAGGCCGCGGGCCTGCCCGCCCGCTACGAGGCGCTGCCCCTGGAGGCGCTGGCCGGGATGGGCGACGCCGCGACCATGTTCGAGTGGTTCACGAAGCTCCCCGCCTACCAGGCCGACTTCGCCGCCACTCGCAAGCTCGACCCCGAGGTCCTCGACCTCAAGGCCTGGATCGCCCACATCGGCTGGACCGCCGGCAACTGATCCCCATCGGGGGGCCAGCCGCAGATCGGCTGGGCCCTCCGTCTCTCTCCTCGACATCCGCACGGAAGGACCATCACGACATGAGCACGAAGAAGACCATCGCCCTGGCCGGAGCGACCGGGCACCTCGGCGGCCTGATCGCCGGTGAACTCCTCAGCAACCCGGATGTGCAGCTGCGGATTCTGGTGCGCCCGGCCAGCCGGGCCAAGGCCGCAGACTTGGAGGCCCGGGGCGCGGAGGTCGTCGAGGGCGACCTCTCCGACGAGGCGGCGCTTGCCGCACTGACGAAGGACGCCTACACCGTGGTCTCGGCGATCCAGGGCGGCCCGGACGAGATCATCGGGGGCCAGACCCGGCTGCTGGCCGCGGCGAAGGCCGCGGGCGTGCGCCGGTTCGTGCCGTCCGACTTCTCCCTGGACATGTTCACCGTGCCCGAGGGCGGGATCGTCACCGCGGACATGCGCCGCGCCTTCGCCCGCATCGCCGACGAGCAGCGCGGCGACGTCGAAGTCGTCCATGTCCTCATCGGCGGGTTCCTCGACCGCGGCGTGCTGTTCGGGTTCATCCGCGTCATCGACCCCGAGGCGAAGACCGCCTACGTGTGGGGTGAGGGGCAGTACCCGACGGATTGGACCACCTACGCCGACACCGCCCGCTACACCGCCGCGGTCGCCGTGGACGACGAGCCGATCGGGTCGACGTTCAAGGCCGCCGGCGACACCCTCGACTTCCCGGGCGTCGTCGCCGCCTACGAGGAGGCCAGCGGCAGCACGCTGACTGTCGAGCGGCTGGGGTCCCTGGAAGACCTCGACGCCCGCATCGCCGAGCTCACCTCCGTGCCCGATGCCGACCTGCGCTCCTACCTCCCGCTGATGTACTACCGCGCCCAGCTGCGCGGCCAGGGCCAGCTCGAGCCGACGCAGAACGACCGCTACCCGCACATCACCCCGACCACCATCCGCGACTACGTCCGCGCCGAGGGCCTCTGAGCCCGGCCGCGGACCATGACCGATCAATCGAAGGAGCACGCATGAACACGCAGAGCAACGGCGAGAGGATCCTGGTCGTCGGGGTAGGGGGCCTGGGCGAGCACATGGTCCACGAGGCCCTCGAGCGAGGCGCGCAGGTCTCCGTCATGGTCCGCGACCGCACCAAGCTCGAAGACCGCCTCGACGCCGACACCCTCGTCAGGCTGACGAGGATCACCGTCGGCGACGCCACCGACCCGGCCGCTCTCGACGAGGCCATGCAGGGCATCGACGTGGTCCTCTCCGGCAACGGCGCGCACAAGAAGATGGCCCGCGAGATGGCCGAGGCCGTCAAGAGGAACGGGGTCCGGAAGCTCCTCTGGCCCGCTGGCGGCACGAACCTCCTCGCCGACGACGGCATCACGCCCGCCTACAAGGCCTACGCCAACGCCGGCTTCAACGCCGAGGCGATCTACAAGGCCCACCAGGCCTGCATCGACGCCATCCGCGACGCCGGCGTGAACTACGTGATCTTCTGCCCGGGACGCATGACCCCGGCCGGCCACCGCAGCCCCGACGTCGCCTCCACGATCCGCGTCAACCGGGTCGCCGGCATGGCCGTGTCCTACGAGGACGCCGCCTGGGTGATCCTCGAGGCCGCCCTCACCAACATCTGGGACCGCCAGCTGATCAGCGCCGCGACACCGTCCTGAGCGGCTCCGGGAGCGGTCGCCGAGGCGACCCAGTGACCGCGGCCCGTTCTACCTGTCCAGACAAGAATCGCGCCGGCATCACATGGTCAAGTCCCGGGTAGTGGTGTAGCGCTGCGTTCTCCCTCTGGATTGGTCAGGCGGTCAAGGCTGGTAGGTCATCGGCTCCGATCTCGGGTTGGGTGGTGGGAACGATGTTGACGCGGCAGCGGGCGAGTGCCTCAAGTCCGAGGTAGCGGCGGCCTTCGGCCCATTCGTCGGTCTGCTCGGCCAGGACGGCTCCGACGAGCCGCACGATCGCTGGGCGGGTCGGGAAGATCCCGACGGCGTCGGTGCGGCGCCGGATCTCGCGGTTGAGGCGTTCGGCGGGGTTGTTGGACCAGATCTGGGTCCACACGTCTTTGGGGAAGCCGGTGAAGGCCAAGATGTCGGCGCGGGCGCCGTCGAGGTGGTCGTGGACCTCGGGCAGCTTGTCGGCGACGTAGTCCAGGAGTCGGTCGAACTGGGCGTGGACCGCGGGTCGGTCGGGCTGGTCGTACACGCTGTGCAGCATCGCCTTGACCGCGGGCCACATCGACTTCGGGGTCACCGACATGAGGTTGGCGGCGTAGTGGGTGCGGCAGCGCTGCCACGAGGCTCCGGGTAGGTTGGCTGCGATCGCCTCGACCAGGCCGGCGTGCGCATCGCTGGTGACCAGACGGACCCCGGTCAGGCCGCGGGCAACCAGGTCGGCGAAGAACTCGTTCCAGACTGGGCCGGTCTCAGCGGTGGCCACTCGCATACCGAGGACCTCGCGGTGCCCGTCGCCGTTCACGCCGGTGGCCAGCAGCACGACGGCGTTGATCACCCGCCCGCCTTCGCGGAGCTTCATGGTCAACGCGTCCGCGGCGACGAACGTGAACGGCCCAGCTGCGTCCAACGGCCGGTGGCGGAACTGCTCGACGTGCTCGTCGAGCTCAGCGGCCATCCTTGAGACCTGCGACTTGGACAGTGAGTCGATGCCGAGGGTCTTGACCAGCTTGTCCATCCGCCGCGTGGACACGCCGGCGAGGTAGCAGTCGGCCACGACGGTGATGAGAGCGGTCTCGGCACGCTTGCGGCGCTCGAGGAGCCACTCGGGGAAGTAGGTGCCCTTGCGCAGCTTGGGGATCGCCACCTCGAGGGTCCCGACGCGGGTGTCCAGGTCGCGGTGGCGGTAGCCGTTGCGCTGCGCGGTCCGGCCCGGGCTGGGGCGGCCGTACTCAGCGCCCACGACAGCATCGGCATCCGCGGACAGCAGGGCATTGATCATCGTCTGCAACAACTGGCGCATCAGATCCGGCGACGCTTCGGCGAGAGCTTCGCCGAGCAGGCGTGCAGGGATGCTCCTATAGATGTCAAGCTGCTGCTGGTAGTGCCGTGAGGGGACGTGCCGGCAGATCGGTTGGCTTGGTGAGTAGACGATAGACCTCCCGGGCGATCGCGCGTTTGAGACAACGCATGATGTCCTTCTTCGACAGACCTTCGGCGGTGCGCCGCTCCACGTAGGCCCGGGTCGGCGGGTGGTAGCGCATCCGGACCAGCGCAATGGTGTAGAGCGCGTTGTTCGCGGCGCGGTCACCGCCGCGGTTGAGTCGGTGCCGGTGCTGACGCTTCCCGGAGGAGGCCGGGACCGGGGCAACTCCGGTCAGATGAGCGAAGGAGGCCTCAGAGCCCAGACGGCCGGGGTTATCGCCGGCGGTGACCAACAATTGAGCCGCGACCTGAACGCCGACACCGGGACGGTCGAGCAGTTGCGGGGCCGCCTCCTGAGTGAGTTCGCTCAGCCCGCGGTGCAGCTGTCTGATCTCCTCGTCCAGGCTGGCGTAGCGGCGAGCTAAGGACCGCAACGCCAGCTTGCAGGCCACCTGAGGATCGGTCAGGTCAGCGGCGGGCCGCAGACGGGCGATGGACTTGACCATCTGCGCCGTGGGCAGCGGCGCGAGGTGCTCGCGAAGATCAGCTGGCCCGTTGAGCAGCAACGCTCGGATCTGATTGATGCACTGGGTCCGCGCCTTCACTGCCGAGCGGTGCGCCAGGCGTAAGCACCGGATCGACTCCACGATGCCATCGCGCGACTTCGGCGTGCCGGAGGCGCGTCCGGATGCTGCTGCCCGGGCCGCTGCATAGGCATCGAGCGGGTCGGACTTACCCAGCGAGCGGCGCGCCGTACGGTCAGGGCGGTCGACCTCGACCACGACGATCCCGGCCCCGGTGAGTACCCGCATCAGTCCCGCACCGTAGGAACCGGTCCCTTCGATGCCCACCTTCACGAGCTGCCCGAAACCGACCAGCCAGTCCTTCAGGGCCTCGTAACCGGCCGATGTGGCGGGAAACTCGCGGTCGTCCAGTTCGCGGCCGAGCGGGTCGACCACCGCGGCGTGGTGGGTGAGCGAGTGGGTGTCAACGCCGCCAAAGACCTCCAGGGCCGGAGAGTGCTCCGTCATCATGATGCAGTGCCGCCTTTCAGATCCATTTGCACGGGACAGCACGAGACCGGGACCACGAGATGGACAAGACAGTGATGGGGCTACTGCTCAAGCTCCTATAAGGTCACACCACAGGTCCGGTCACATGCGAGGTACCCCGGGCCGTGAGGCCGACAAATCCCATGCAAAGGCAGCCACTGACGCCTGTCGACAATTGAGTCAGACCCCCGCCCGGGGTACCGAACTCCATCATCACTGTCGACAATGTGTGGTGCGGTCATCGTGATGACTCCGTTCGAGTGAGCTGTAGGAGGTGAACTCGAAGGATCACGCGGTGGCCGCGTCTACGTCCGGCGTACACGCCGGCGACGATCACGGCGACCGCGCTACACCACTATCGGGGACTCAACTGCATCACATCGCCGGGGCACCAAAGAAGAAATGAAGGAAGCACCAACATGACGACAGTGTTCGACCCGATCGAGCTCGGTGGCCAGACCTTGAAGAACCGGGTCGCGATGGCTCCGATGACCCGCAGCCGCGCCAAGGAGCCGGAGCGCATCCCGACCGACCTCACGGCGGTCTACTACGCGCAGCGCGCCTCCGCGGGCCTGGTCATCACCGAGGGCACCCAGGGCCTTACCCCCGGATCTTGGACACGGGGTGTGATTACGCGGCGGTTGGCAGCGTAGCGGCCCGGCGGGCCTCGTAGGTGGACGGGGAGAGGTAGCCGCACCAGCTGTGACGGCGGCGGGTGTTGTAGCGGACGAGCCATCTGAAGACCTGCCGGCGGCAGGTCAGCTCGTCGGGCCAGCAGGCGGTGTCTTGGAGGACCTCGCGCTTCATCGTGGCGTTGAACGACTCCGCGAGTGCGTTGTCGGCCGACGAGCCGACGGCGCCCATCGACTGGGTGACGCCGAACTTCTTGCAGAGCTGGGCGTAGGCCTTGGAGCAGTAGACCGACCCGTGGTCGCTGTGGAAGATCGCGCCCTTGAGGCTGTCTCGGGTCGCGGCCGCGACGTTCAACGCTTCCTCGACGAGTTCGGTGCGCATGTGGTCGGCGATCGCCCAGCCGGCGAGCCGTCGGGAGTAGCAGTCGATCACGGTCGCCAGGTACAGATTCGTCCCGTCCGCGAGCGGGAGGTAGGTGATGTCGCCGACGTAGCGCCGGTTGGGGCGCTCGGCGGTGAAGTCGCGCTGGAGCAGGTCGGGGTACTTCTGCCCCGACGGCTCGGGGATCGTGGTCCGCACCCGCCGCCTCTTCACATAGCCACGGATGCCCTCGGCCCGCATCACCCGCGCGACGCGCTTGTGGTTGACCCGCTCACCGGCAGGGGTGTTGTCGTTGAGCTCGGCGGTGACCCGCGGCGCACCGCAAGTGTTGTCCTCGGCGTGGACGGCCCTGATCCGCTCCGCGAGCTCGGCATCGGCCCGAGCTCGCTCTTCGCGTGCCGGGGCTGCCTTGAGCCAGGCGTAGTAGGAGGAGCGCTCGATCTCGACGAGCTCGCACAGTCGCTTCACCTCGAAGGTGGCGGAGTTGTCGGCGACGAACTGGAAGCGACTCACCAGCGCGTCTCCCCGGCGAAATACTTGGCCGCCCGCTGCAGGATCTCCCGCTCGGTGGTGAGCTTGGTGGTCTCGGCCCGCAGCGCCGCGTTCTCGGCCTCCAGTCGGTCGATCTTCTGCTCCGGCGTCTCACCTTCGGGCGCCGAGGAGTTCTTCCTCGACGGCCTGGACTGCAGTGGGCTGGAGGTCAACGTCCCGTCAGCAGCGGTCTTCTTGCCGGTCCCGTAGACCTCGAGCCAACCCCGCAGCGTGCCACGCACGATGCCGAGGTCCTCGGCGATGCCGCGGACCGTGGCACCCGGGGTGGACTCGTACAAGTCGACGGCCTGACGACGGAACTCCTCGGAATAGTTCTTCCTAGCCATGATTCTCGGATCATCTCGCTTCCCCAGCACCACGTGCTGGATTCAGCGTGTCCAAGAACCGGGGTCAGGCCCCCCAGCCGTCGGTCGCCGGGCAGGGCTACACCAACACGCCGGGCCTGCACTCGGCCGAGCAGGTCGAGGCGTGGAAGCCGGTCACCGAGGCCGTCCACAAGGAGGGCGGTGTGATCTTCGCCCAGCTCATGCACACCGGCCGCATCGGCCACCCGGTGCTGCTGCCCGACGGCCTGGTGCCGATCGGCCCGTCCGCAGTGAAGGCCGAGGGGAAGGTGTTCACGCACGAGGGGATGCTCGACTTCGTGGAGCCGAAGGAGATGACCGAGGCGGAGATCCAGGAGGCCATCGCCGACTTCGCGAACGCGGCGCGCAACGCGATCGCGGCGGGCTTCGACGGCGTGGAGATCCACGGCGCGAACGGATACCTCGTCCATCAGTTCCTCTCGGTGAACGCGAACCGGCGCACCGATCAGTGGGGCGGCTCAGCCGAGAACCGCGCCCGCTTCGCCCTCGAGGTCGCCAAGGCGACCGTCGCAGCGATCGGTGCCGACAAGGTCGGCATCCGCCTCTCGCCCGGCGCGAAGTTCAACGACATCACCGACGACCCCGACATGGCCGCGACCTACGTCCCGCTCGTCGAAGAACTGGCTGGGCTCGATCTTGCCTACCTGCACCTGATGGAGCAGGCCGATCGCGAGCTCACGACGAAGCTGCGCGCGGCCTGGGCCGGGGTGTTCATCCTCAACCCCGACACCGGCTTCGGCGTGCCTACCGGGCCCGACGCGATCGATCTGGTCAAAGACGGCACGGCGGACATGATCTCCTACGGGGCGCTCTTCCTGGCCAATCCCGACCTCCCCGAGCGCTTGAAGGCGCGCGGGCCGTTCAACGAGCCCGACCGGACCACGTTCTACGGCGGCACCGAGCAGGGGTACACCGACTACCCGGCACTCGGCTGACCCCTACGCACGTCGCAAGTGAGGGCGATGCCCGGGACCGTGAGTGGTCCCGGGCATTGTCGGTCCGGAGCAGGCGGGAGTGGAGTCCAGCAGAGTGGTGTACGACGGACCTGAGTGAGCGCGTGCCTCCAACGTAGGCGCGGCCACCAGGTGGATCCTTCGAGTGATCTCTCACAACCGACTCGAAGAAGGACACCTTGATGACCGCTGTGCCCAGTATCGACCCTGCCCAGTTCCTGAACGAGCAGCTGTCCCAGGCGAGCCCCGACCTGATGCGGGACTTGCTCACCACTTTCGTCAACGCGTTGCTGTCCGCGCAGGCCGACGCGGTGTGCGGCGCGGGCTTCAACCAGCGAAGCCCGGAGCGGGTCAACTCCCGCAACGGCTACCGCCACCGTGACCTCGACACCCGGGTCGGCACCCTCGACGTCGCTGTCCCGAAGCTGCGTCAGGGCAGCCTGTACCCGGAGTGGCTGCTCGAACGAAGGAAGCGGGCTGAGAGGGCCCTGACCTCGGTGGTGGCGACCTGCTACCTGCTCGGGGTCAGCACGCGCCGGATGGACAAGCTGGTCCAGACCCTCGGCATCACCGGACTGTCCAAGAGCCAGGTCTCGGTGATGGCCAAGGAACTCGACGAGCACGTCGAACAGTTCCGCACCCGGCGCCTGGAGGACGGCGGACCGTTCACATTCGTCGCTGCCGACGCGCTCGTGCTCAAGGTCCGCGAAGGCGGCCGGGTGGTGCCCGTGCATGCGCTGGTCGCGACCGGCGTCAACGCCGATGGGCACCGCGAGATCCTCGGCGTGCAGGTCACCACCAGCGAGGACGGCGCCGGCTGGCTCGCCTTCTTCCGCGACCTGACTGCCCGCGGCTTGTCCGGGGTCAAGCTGGTCACCAGCGATGCTCACGCTGGCCTAGTGAACGCGATCGCGGCCACCATCCCCGGCGCCGCGTGGCAGCGCTGCCGCACCCACTACGCGGCGAACCTCATGTCCGCGACACCGAAGTCGTCGTGGCCATGGGTCAAGGCGCTGCTGCACTCGATCTACGACCAGCCCGACGCCGAAGCGGTACACGCCCAGTTCGACAGGGTCATCCACGCCCTTCACGAGAAGCTCCCCGCCGTGGCCGAGCACCTCGAGATCGCTCGCGCCGACATCCTCGCGTTCACGCCGTTCCCGAAGGAGGTCTGGCGCCAGATCTGGTCGAACAACCCCAACGAGCGGCTCAACCGCGAGATCCGCAGGCGCACCGACGTTGTTGGGATCTTCCCCGACCGGGCCAGCATCATCCGGCTCGTCGGTGCCGTGCTGGCCGAGCAGCACGACGAGTGGGCCGAAGGCCGCCGCTACCTCGGACTCGACGTCCTCGCCCGAGCCCAGGCCGTCGACACCAACCACGTCGAGGAGGTGACCGACCTAGAACCCCAGGCCCTCACAGCCTGACCGACACACCCAACCGAGGGATCAACCTCGTACACCACCCCAGCGGACTTGACCCAGGCGGGTCTTCGCCCGCGGGAATCTCCGGTCGGGAATGCATCTCACCGCTCGACGAGCTCGTGGCGGGGGGCGGATCATCCGTACGCTGAACCAGACAGTTGCTGGAGTCACGCGGGTGCTGTCTGACCGCCCGAACGTGTCAGTTGAATGTCATGATGGTCGAGTACCCATGGCCGATCGGGAGGAGCACTGGTCCCTTGGAGGTCCGACCCATGACCCGCCCGAATGCTTCTGACCTGGGGAAACGAGCGTCCGAGGCTCCTCCCGTACATCAATGTCACAAACGTGTGGAGTCGGGAAGAAGCACGTTGAATGTCTATGGCCGGGAGGGTCGCCCGTGCAAGCGCTGCGGCTCTCCGATCGTGCGTGAGCGCTTCATGGACCGGTCGAGCCACTTCTGCTCGCGCTGCCAGCGAAAACGATAGTCGAGCCGGTCGTGCCAACGCGGCGACAAGTGGCAGGCGGCCTCTGACATGACGGCTCGCCAGGCGTCTCAGTCGAGGTGTCGACGCCAGAACGGTCGCCTACCCAGTCGTCGGGGATCCCCATGCCGCGCAGGTTCATCGCCGGCCGGGAGTCGACCAGCTCCAACGGCGGCTTGGCGTAGCGCACGGTCCCCGCGGGCGAGGCGGGGAGCGGTGCGCGGCTGGGGCATCGGCGCACCTCCTGGACGGAGGCCGAGAAAATCCCCCAAGTGCCCGTCGTGGAGAGGCGTGGGGGATGTAGTGGTGTCAGACCAGTAAGGTTTGCGCCGTCGTCGCGACTATCCGACGTCGAGCGCCGCGAGTTGCTCCGGCGTGCCGTTGATGATGAGGCGCTGGTGCTCCTGCTCGTCCTCGACTCTCCAGTCGACGAACGAGCAGCAGGAGCTTTCGATCGCGACAAGCTCTCGCAGCCGCCGGGCCGGGTCGTCGGTCCGCGCGTGGTCCACGACGCTGGTCTCCGTACACTCGACGCCGAGGGCGCGCCAGCGCTCGATCTGTTGCCTGCCCGGCCCGGGCGCGAACGTGCAAACGATCGGGAGGCGGACCCCAGCGAGCTGATTCGCGTCATGCCGAGACCCGTTCCCTCGTAGCACTGCTCACCCGCGGGGCAGTTGGACGCGGCGCGGCGCGGAGGCCGTTGAGGATCACGATCACCTCGGCGATCTCGTGCACGAGCACCACGGCGGCGAGTCCGAGCACGCCGAACATGGCGAGCGGGAGCAGCGCCGTGATGATCAGTAGCGACAGCACTATGTTCTGGTTGATGACGCGCCGTCCGCGCTGGGCGTGCTCGAACGCTCGCGGGAGCAGCCGCAGGTCGTGGCCGGTGAAGGCGACGTCGGCGGACTCGATCGCGGCATCGGAGCCGATCGCGCCCATCGCGATGCCGATGTCGGCGGCGGCCAGTGCCGGGGCGTCGTTGATGCCGTCGCCGATCATCGCCACCGAGCCGTTCCGACGCAGTTCGCCGATCGCGGCGGCCTTGTCCTCGGGGCGCAGCTCGGCGCGCACGTCGGCGATCCCGGCCTGCGCGGCCAGTGCACGAGCGGTCCGGCCGTTGTCTCCGGTGAGCATGGTCACCCCGACGCCCTGGGAAGCGAGCACGCTCACCACGTCGGGCACCTCGGGGCGCAGCTCGTCGCGGACGCCGATCGCGGCGACCGGCTTGTCGCCGCGGTGGACTATGACGACCGTCATGCCTTGCTCCTCCAAGCTCTCGACCTGCGGGCTGAGCTCGCCGGCGTCGAGCCAGCGGGGGCTGCCGACGGTGATCCGCGCCCCGTCGTAGGTGCCCTCGATGCCGTGCCCGGCCTTCTCGGACATGGCATTGGCCGCCGGGGCCCCGGGGGCAGCAGCGGTGATTGCCGCGGCCAGCGGGTGGGTGCTGTGCTGTTCCAGCGCGGCCGCCCAGGCCAGCGCCTGCGCCTCGGTCACGCCGTCCGAAGTGAGGACTGCCGACACCGCGGGCTCGTTGCGGGTCAGCGTGCCGGTCTTGTCGACCGCGACGTGACGGATAGTGCCGAAGCGCTCGAACGCGGCACCGGACTTGATGATCACGCCGAACTTGCTGGCAGCCCCGATCGCGGCGACCACGGTCAGCGGCACGGAAATCGCCAGCGCGCACGGCGAGGCCGCCACGAGCACGACCAGTGCGCGGGTGATCCACAGCTCCCGGTCTCCCAGCAGCGAGCCGACCAGGGCGACGAGGGCGGCGAGGACGAGCACACCGGGCACCAGGGGCCGGGCGATCCGGTCGGCCAGCCGGGCGCGGTCGCCCTTCTCGGACTGCGCCCGCTCAACCAGCTCGACGATCGTGGTCAACGAGTTGTCGGTGCCGGCGGCGGTCGCCTCGACCTCCATGACGCCGGCGGTGTTGATCGCCCCCGCGTTCACTGCGTCGCCAGGCTCGACCTCGACCGGGATGGACTCGCCGGTGATCGCCGAGGTGTCCAGGTTGGAGCGGCCGGACCGGACGACCCCGTCGGTCGCGACCCGCTCGCCGGGCCGCACCAGCATGAGCTGCCCGACCGCGAGGTCCTTCGCCGCGACCTCGACCGGGGCACCGTCGCGCCGGATGGTCGCGGTTTCCGGAACGAGCTTGAGCAGCGCCCGCAGCCCGTTGCGGGCGCGGTCCATCGCCTTGTCCTCGAGCGCCTCGGCGATCGAGTAGAGGAACGCCAACGCGGCGGCCTCCTCGACGTAGCCGAGGGTCACCGCGCCGACGGCGCTGATCGTCATCAGCAGCCCGATGCCGAGCTTGCCCCTGAACAGCTTGCGGATCGCACCGGGGGTGAACGTCGACGCGCCCAGCAACAGGCCGATCCAGAACAGCACCAGCGCGGGGGTCTCCAGTCCCGACCACTCAAGGACGAGGCCTGCCCCGAAGGCTAGGCCGGAGCAGACCGGGACCATGACGCCCCGGTCCCGCCACCGCGGCCGCTCGTGCTCGTCGACCTCCTCGCCGACCACGGTCTCGGGCTCGTCGCAGCCGCACGCCGCGCTCACGCGCCCGCTCCCGTCCCGCAGCAGCCCGGCACGACGCAGGCCGAGTCGATGCACCGCGCGTGCTCGTCCACCGCGAGCGTGACGTCGATCAGTGCCGTGAGCGCGGCTGTGAGATGCGGGTCGGCGATCTCGTAGCGGGTCCGCCTGCCCTCCGGCTCAGCGACCACGATCCCGCAGTCACGCAGGCAGGTCAGGTGGTTGGAGACGTTCGAGCGGGTCAGCTCCAGCTCGCGCGAGAGCACGGCGGGGTGGCTCGGGCCGTCGAGCAGAGCCATCAGGATCCGGGAGCGCGTCGGATCAGCCATGGCCCGGCCGAGCCGGTTCATGACGTCGACCCGCGAAGCAATGGTCAGCACACACTGACTATACACTGATCGCTGACTAGATAGCGGCTTCGACGCAGATGCTCAGATCACGGTTACGAAGCCGCTGACGAGCTGGCGGATGGCTCCGACCAGCTGCTCCCAGAGCCCGCTGACCATCAGCGTCCCGGTCGCGATCATCAGCACCCCGCCGATCCGCATGATCGCCCGCTGCCGTCGTCGCAGGACGGCGGCGACGCGGCTGATGCGGTGGAAGGCTGTCGCGGCGGCGATGAACGGCAGGCCGAGGCCGACGGCGTAGGCGACGGCCAACCAGCCTCCCTTGGCGGCGCTGCCCTGGCTCAGCGCCATCGTCAGGACCGCGCCCAGGGTGGGGCCGATGCAGGGGGTCCAGCCCAGTCCGAACACGAAGCCGAGCAGTGGCGCGGTCGCGACTCCAGCGCGCGGGACCCAGTCGATGCGTAACTCGCGCTGGCCGAAGCTGACCATGCCGGCGAAGATCAGCCCGAGAGCGATCATGACTGCGCCCGCCGCGCGAGTAAGTGGACCCTGCCAGCGCAGCAGCGCGCCACCGACGCCGCCGACCAGGGTCGCGCCGGCGACGAACACGGTGCCGAAGCCCGCGACGAACAGCGCCGTCCCGGCGAGTGTGCGCCTCGTTCTCGTCCTGTTCGGCGCGGCGACGATCTCGGCGGCCGAGAGCCCGGTGGCGTAGGAGATGTAGCCGGGCAGGAGGGGCACCACGCACGGCGAGAAGAACGACACCAGGCCGGCGAGGAAGGCGACCGGCAGCGCCACCGGCATCGCTCCACCAACGGCCTGCGCTGACCAGTCTCCGAGTTGTTGCAGCACGGGTTGTCCTCTCGTCGTCGGCGCGCACTGTCGGTGCGCGGTTGCCTGGCGTCACTTGCCCTTGGCGGTGTCGGTGATGAGCTCTACGAGGGTGCGGCGGTCGACCGGTCCAGTGATGCGTGCCGCGCTGCGTCCGTGCCGGTCGATCACGAGGGTGGTCGGGATGGCCGTGGTCGTCAGTTGCCCGGAGAACTTCACCAGTTGCTTGCCCTCGGGGTCGAAGATGCTGGGGTACGGGGTGTTGAACGCTCGACTGAACGCCTGGGCGGCGTCGCGCTGGTCACGGATGTTGAGCCCGACGAACCGGGAGGTCCCGGCGGTATCGCGGCTCGCGGCGGCCAGGTCGGGGGCTTCCTTGCGGCAGGGGCCGCACCAGGAGGCCCAGACGTTGACCACGACCACCTTTCCCGGGTGGCCGGTCGTCACGGTGCGGCCGTCCATGACCGCTGGGCCTTCGGCGACTGAGGCGGGTTTCCGCTGGTCCGGAGCGAAGAGCTGCACGCCGGAGCTCGGTCCGGGGCCGCCGCCGGCGGTCGACGGCGAGGCATTGGGTCGGGCTGCCGCACACCCCGCAGTCAAGATCAGGACCATCACCAGGGTGACCGGGGCCAGTCCCCGAGCCAGGGCGGTTGAATCGGTGCTGACTTCCGGTGTGGCGGGGCTCGCCGGGTCGGTTGGGTGGGTTCTGCGCATAGTTGGATGTCCGGGAATCGGCTACTCGCCCGGGCCGAAGGAGTAGCTGGCGGCTGGCTCGTCCGTGGCGTCTCGGGGTCCGTAGATCAGCGCGACCTGGCGGTGCGCGGTGAGTTCGATGGTGGCGGGATCTCCGGCGAAGGGTTTCCCGTTGACATAGGCGCGCAGGCTGTCGGTCTTCGTGTCGTTCAGACCGCCGATGCCGTCGGAGTCGAGGCGGACCTGCCATTCGGTGAACACCTGTCCGAGGGTGTAGCGGCCGTCGGCCGTTGGAGCCTCGACGTGAAGGACGCCGCGCTCGTCGTGGGTGTGGAGCTCTGACATCTGCCCGCTGCCTGTGTCGACGCCGATGTTGGCGGGGACGGCAATCGGCTGCCCGTTGACGGTGATGTCGAGGTGGGAGTGGAAGTGGGCTGCGGTGCCCTCCATCGGACCCACCCGGAGCCCTGCGGACTTCGCCGCCTCTGCCGGGTTCGCGGGCAGGCTCCACGGCGGCATGTCGCGCCGCCCGGCTGCCGCATGGCTCGCCTCGCCCGACGTCCGGCTCCTGAGACTGGCGATGACCACCGTGCCGGCGACGACGGCGATGGCCACGACGGCGAGGACGACTCCGTAGACGAGTCGACGGCGGCGGCGCGCCTTGGCTTCTTGTTGCTGGATCTGGCGGAGCCGGGCTCGGGCGGAGGGCCCGGCCGGGCCCTTGCTCCTCGATGGGCGAGGCGCAGTGGGGGCGGATGCACTCTGCTGCTTGGACGTCTTCTTTTTGGTCATGTGTCTTCCACGAGGTCGGAGGACGACGGCACCGGCGGTGAGGCACCGTGCCTCCGGTCGGGCTTGGAGCCGACCTTGAGGACGATGCCGTCGTCGAGATCTTCTTGGGGCACTTGATCCGGCGGTCGTCGGCCGCGGATCCCCAGGCAGACGGATCGTTGCGGACGAGATGGGCCGTCGCGCGCTTGACGTCGGCGGTGGGTCGCCTGGGCGTCCGCGGTCGCTTTTGGACCGGGACTCACGGCGCAAGCCTTCTCGGCTCCGCGCTCAGGTCCTTATGACGGACAGCTCGAGCAGACCGCGCGGCGGGCTCGCCCAGCGGCGGAGAACGGCCGATTCGGCAGCGGAGCGGAGCGGAGCGGCCGGTAGCGACCAGCCCCGCGCGCGGGCAGTGGCGTGGACGCGGCCGATTCCGACCAGCAGCACCATGAGCACCAGGCAGCCCGCGGCGACGCAGTCCATGGGGCTCGGGGAGGGCTGCTCAGGCGAGCCGCATCCGGGGCAGCGCAGGCCGTGGCTCGTGCCGGCGGACGCCTCACCGGGCATCCGGTGCTCCCTGTCCGCTGCACCAACGGGCATGTTCGGCACGCCGGCACTGACCACTCGCACGGCATGGCTCGGGCCGACAGCGGCAGCAGCGCCCGATGCACGTGACGTTGCCATCATCTCGCCGGTGTCAGCGGACGGCTGCAGCATGAGGAGTCCCGCAACCGTGATGATCGCGAGCAGGGGCGAGAATCGGCGGGCCGCGCTGAGGATCTGACGCACTGCTGTCCCGCCTCCTCTCTGCCGCAACTGGGTCCAGCCGGATCGCGGCTGACGAGCTGTGTCACGGAAAAGTATTCGCTAACGGCTGCCGGCAGCCAAACCCGGCCGGGTGCCGAGCACCTCGCGAACTGCTCCGTGGCCAGGCCTGCTGCGAGTCTGAAACCGCCGGCCCGAGCATCACGCGTGAGGCGCTACCAGCCGGTTCCAATCCGTTACCGGCGAGGCTCGACCGGGCGACCCTGCCCGGGGACAGACCCCAGGCAGCGCTCCCAGCGGAGCCGTGTGACCGGACGGCCCTCCTGCGTAGGACAGATGCCACAGCGACGCGAGCCTCAACGCTGATCGCCGGGCGTGAGTCCAGCGACCAGGTTGAACGCGCCGGTGAGGATGTTGAGGGAGACGACGCCGACTACGTCGGCGATCGCCCGGTCTGTGTAGCCGAGCGCCCGGAGTTCGTCGATCTGCGCGTCGGTGATGGAGGCCGGTTCGCGGTAGACCTGCAGCCCGAGGCCGATGATCGCGGCGACGGCAGGGTCTGAGGACGTGCCCCGGTGGGCGAGCTCGATCTCCTCCTCGGAGACACCGAGCGATCGCGCGGCTTGGACGTGGGAGGCCAGGCACATGCCGCAGCCCTGCTGGGACTGCACGGCGATGGAGACCAGCTCGCTGGTCCTGCGGTCGAGCTTGGCGCGGCGCATCGCCTTGCTCAGTTGCAGGTAGCCGCCGAGGACGGCGGGGGAGTGCGCCATGGTCGATACCATGTCGCCCACGGTGCCGTGGCGCTCGACGAGCTCACTGAGCATCTCGCGCGACGCGCCGACGGCGGTCTGCTCGGTCAGTCGACCAAAGCGGGGCATAGATTCCTTCCTCGACGTGCCGGAGGCGACAGGGTGCTGCTCGTCGACCGTTCAGGAGCGAACGAGCCGGTTGATGGCGTCGCTGGCTTCCTGGATCTTCGCGATGGCCGCGTCGTCGTCGCCCTGCTTGGCGGCGTCGAGGACGCAGTGCTTGAGGTGGTCGTCGAGCAGTCCGGTGGCGACTCCCTGCAGCGCCCGAGTGAGCGCGGAGACCTGGGTGAGGATGTCGATGCAGTACTTCTCGTCGTCGATCATCTTGGCGATGCCGCGGGCCTGGCCCTCGATGCGCCTCATGCGCGCCAGGTAGCGGTCCTTGTCGCTGATGTAGCCGTGCTGGTGGGCCTCGGCGTCGGTCCCGGGCTCGGTGACCGTGTCGTCGTCGGCGGCGGTGTCGAGTGTCATGAGTGTGTCCTTCACTTCTGGCGCTCCAGGACGGAGCGGGTGCTGGCTTCGGGGGTGAGGTCGATGCGCCGCAGCAGCTGGGCGTTGAGCGCGACGACGACAGTCGACAAGGACATCAGGATCGCCCCGACCGACATCGGCAGGACGAACCCGACGGGCGCGAGCACGCCGGCGGCCAGCGGCACCGAGATGAGGTTGTAGCCGGCGGCCCACCACAGGTTCTGCTTCATCTTCCGGTAGGCGGCCCGGGAGAGCTGGATGACCGAGAGCACGCTGCGCGGGTCGGAGCTGGCGAGGATGACCCCGGCGGAGGCGATGGCGACGTCGGTGCCGGCCCCGATGGCGATGCCGACATCGGCCTGGGCCAACGCCGGGGCGTCGTTGACGCCGTCGCCGACCATGGCGACCTTCTTGCCCTCGTGCTGCAGCTGGGCGACCTTCGCGGACTTGTCCTCGGGGCGGACGCCGGCGAAGACGCGGTCGATGCCGAGCTCCCGGCCGACCTCGTTCGCCACGGCCTCGGCGTCGCCGGTGATCATGACGACCTCGACGCCCAGCTCATGGAGCGCGTCGACCGCGTCGCGGGACTCGGGCCGGACCTCGTCGGCGAGCCTGAGGCCGCCGATCACCTGCCCGTCGCGCAGGACGTGCAGGATGATCGCGCCCTCGGCGCGCCACTCCTCGGCCGTGTCGACCTCGGACTGCCCGGTCTCCTCAAGGAGGCGGGGCCCGCCGACGCGGATCTCGTGGCCGGCCACCGTGGCCGTGACGCCGACGGCGGGCGAGGAGGCGAAGCCGCTGCCGGGCTCGAACGCGAGGCTGCGGTCCTTCGCGGCGGCGACGATGGCCCGGGCGAGCGGGTGCTCGCTGTCGGCCTCGGCCGACGCGGCCAGGGCGAGCACCTGGTCGGCGTCCAGGTCGCCGGTCGGCTCGACGCCGGTGACGGTGGGCTCGCCCCGGGTGAGGGTGCCGGTCTTGTCGAACAGCACGGCGTCCACCTGGCGCATGGACTCCAGGGCGAGGCGGTCCTTGACCAGGACGCCGCCGCGGGCGGCGCGCTCCGTGGCGATCGAGACGACCAGCGGGATCGCCAGGCCCAGGGCGTGGGGGCAGGCGATGACGAGCACGGTGATGGTGCGCACCACGGCGTCGTCGGGGCTGCCTGCCAGGGTCCAGACGACCGCGGTGATCAGCGCGGCTCCGAGGGCGAACCAGAACAAGAGAGCGGCGGCCCGGTCGGCGATCCGCTGGGCTCGGGAGGAGGAGCCCTGCGCCTCGGCGACGAGCCGGTTGATGCCGGCCAGGGCGGTGTCGTCGCCGGTGGCGGTGATCTGCACGCGCAGGCCGGAGTCGGTGGCGACGGTGCCGGCGGTGACGGGGTCGCCCTCGCCGCGGGAGACCGGTCGCGACTCGCCGGTGATCATCGACTCGTCCATGTCGGCGCGGCCGTCGATGACGGTTCCGTCGGCGGGGACGCTGCCGCCGGGGCGGACGATGACGACGTCGCCGACCCTGAGATCCGAGGGAGCGACCTTGACGACGTCGTCGCCCTCGACGCGCTCGGCCTCGTCGGGCAGCAGCGCGGCCAGGGAGTCCAGCGCCGAGGTGGTCTGGGCCAGCGAGCGCATCTCGATCCAGTGGCCGAGCAGCATGATCACGATCAGCAGTGCCAGCTCCCACCAGAACTCCAGCTCGTGGTGGACGAGCCCGACCGTGGCGGCCCAGGAGGCGAGAAACGCGACGGTGATCCCGAGCGCGATCAGCAGCATCATCCCCGGCTTGCGGCTCTTCAGCTCGCTGACGGCCCCGGTGAGGAACGGCCTGCCGCCCCAGACGTACATGACGGTGCCGAGCGCCGCAGCGACCCAGCCCGCCCAGCCGGGCACCGAGTAGCCGATCAGCATGGCGAACATCGGCGAGAGCGCGACCACCGGGACCGCGATGACCAGGTTGATCCAGAACAGCCGGCGGAACTGGCCGACGTGGTCCCCCTGGCCGGCATGGTTGCCATGGCCGCTGCCGTGATCACCGTGCCCGGCGTGAGCGCTGTGGTCCATGCCGTGGCCCTCGTGCGCCGCGTGCGCCGCGTGCGCGTCGTCGGTCGTCGCGACGACGGCGGCCGCGCCATCCGGGCCGTGCGGCGTCTCATCGGCGACATCGCCGTGGTGATGGTGGTGCGCGTTCGGGTCCGTCATCGCTCTTCGCTTCCCCTCGATCGGGTCGTGTGCGTCTCGCCGGTCAGGAGACCGGCTGGATCTCGCTCTGGACGACCCACTTGTGGTTGGTCATCTTCATGCCGCCCGTCTCGTAGTCGACCATGTAGACGGTCTGGTCGGTGGAGGAGGCGATGGTGGCCTTCGCGCCCTTCATGCCCTTCATGTGCTCGGCCTCGAGGGTGACCTCGGTGCCGTCGGGCAGCCGCTTATTGCCGGCGTCCTTGATCTCCTGCTGGACCACCCACTTGTGGTCCTTGACCGGCTCGCCCCCGGTGGTGGGGGTGAAGTTCACCGCATAGGTGTAGGTCGTGTAAGCGCCGACGATCGTGGCCTTTGCACCCTTCATGCCCTCCATGTGGTCGGCGGTCAGCGTGACCTTCGTGCCGACCGGGTACTTCGGGGACGCGGCCTTCTCGATGCCCGCCGGAGCGGGGCCGCCGTCCATCGGGTGCTCCATCGACATCCCGCCGTCGCTGCTGGCCGGTGAGCTCGTCGAGCTGCTGCCGCCGTGGCCAGAGTGGTCCTGGCCTCCGCCGGTGCTGCAGCCCGTCAGCACCAGTGCTCCTCCGAGCACTCCTGCGGCGAGGGTCGTCATGAGGCGCTTGCGCATATGGTCTCCTATCGATTCGGTCTAACACGACCAACCATATACCCCTATGGGGTATATGGCAATCGGTCGGTCGGGCCTGGTCAGGACGGTTCGCTTGCTCCGGGCGGGCCGCTGGGAGTCGGTGCCGCGGCATGGCACCGAGGGCTCATGCCGCGTTGGCGGCGTACTTGGCCGGGGCCGAGTCGAAGGTGGGTCCGCAGCCTGCGCAGCAGAAGTAGTAGCGCTGGCCTTCGTGGTCGCGGAAGAGACCGGCGGCCTCGGCCGCGCTCTTGCTGACCGGGCTGCCGACCATGACGGGGCACGTGGTCATGTCGTCGTCGCCGCCGAGGAGGTTCTCGCGGCCGTCGGCGGAGACCACGGGCCCCTCGGCGTTCGTGGTGCTGCAGCAGCTGGCCGGTGCCAGTGACTCGTTGCTCATTGTCTGTGGGTGCCTTCCGTGTTCTCGTGCGGGTGGAATGGGTGCCGCGGCGTCACTGCTCGATGACGCTGCGGAACCCGCGCAGGCGGAGGCTGTTGCCCACGACGAAGACGGATGAGAACGCCATCGCCGCGCCGGCGAGCATGGGGTTGAGCATGCCCAGCGCCGCGACCGGGATGGCGGCGACGTTGTAGGCGAAGGCCCAGAACAGGTTGGTCTTGATCGTTCTCAGTGTCTTGCGGGACAGGCGGATCGCGTCGACCGCGGCCCGCAGGTCCCCGCGGACCAGGGTGATGTCGGAGGCCTCGATGGCGACGTCGGTGCCGGTGCCCATCGCCAGTCCGAGGTCGGCCTGGGCGAGGGCGGGGGCGTCGTTGACGCCGTCGCCGACCATCGCGACGACCTTGCCCTCGCCCTGCAGGCGGGCGACGACGTCGACCTTGTCCTTGGGCAGGACCTCGGCGATCACCTGCTCGATGCCGACCTCGGCAGCGATCCGCTTGGCCACGGCCTCGTTGTCACCGGTGAGCAGCACCGGGGTCAGGCCCAGGCCCTTGAGGCCCTGGATGGCCGCGGCGCTGGTGGGCTTGACGGTGTCGGCGACGACGAGGATGCCGCGGGCCTGTCCGTCCCAGCCGACGGCGACGACGGTCTTGCCCTCGCCCTCGGCCGCGGCCTTGGCGGCAGCGACGTCGGGGGAGAGGCGCTGGGACCAGTCGGCCAGCAGGGACTCCCGGCCCACGAGCACCGCGTGGCCGTCGACGACGCCCTGGACGCCCTTGCCGTCGACGTTGGCGAAGTCCTCCGGCGTCGGCAAGGTGCCGACCTCCTGGACCGCGCCCTTGGCGACGGCCTGGGCGATGGGGTGCTCGGAGGCGTCCTCCAGGGCTCCGGCCAGGCGGAGCAGCTCGGCCCGGTCCGTGCCGGGCTCTGGGATCGCCTCGACCAGGGTCATCTTGCCGGTGGTGACGGTGCCGGTCTTGTCGAGCACCACGGTGTCGACCTTGCGGGTGGACTCCAGGACCTCGGGGCCCTTGATCAGGACGCCCATCTGCGCGCCGCGACCGGTGCCGACCAGCAGCGCGGTCGGAGTGGCCAGGCCGAGGGCGCAGGGGCAGGCAATGACGAGAACGGCGACGGCGGCGGTGAACGCGGTCGCGACACCGGCTCCGGAGATCAGCCAGGCGGCGAGGGCGACGAGGGCGATGGCGATGACGACCGGGACGAACACCCCGGAGATCCGGTCGGCCAGCCGCTGGACGGCGGCCTTGCCGGACTGGGCGTCCTCGACGAGCTTGGCCATCTGCGCCAGCTGGGTGTCCGAGCCGACCCGGCTGGCGCGCACGACCAGGCGGCCGCCGGCGTTCACGGTGGCCCCGGTGACCGGGTCGCCGTCGCCGACCTCGACGGGCACGGACTCGCCGGTGAGCATGGACGCGTCCACCGCAGAAGTGCCGGAGACGACGATGCCGTCGGTGGCGATCTTCTCACCTGGCCGGACGACGAACTCGTCGCCGACCGTCAGCTCGGAGGTCGGGATCTTGACCTCGGCCCCATTCCGCAGCACCGAGACCTCCTTCGCGCCGAGGTCGAGCAGGGCGCGCAGGGCCGCTCCGGCCTGGCGCTTGGAGCGCTTCTCGAAGTAGCGGCCGGCGAGGATGAACATCGTCACCCCGGCGGCGGCCTCGAGGTAGATGTTGCCCGCGCCGTCGGAGCGGGCCAGGGCGAACTCGAAGGGATGCTTCATGCCCGGCATGCCGGCGTGGCCGAAGAACAGCGCGTAGAGCGACCACAGGAAGGCCGCCGAGGTGCCCATCGAGACGAGCGTGTCCATCGTCGCGGTGCCGTGCTTGAGGTTGGTCCACGCGGCCTTGTGGAACGGCCAGCCCGCCCAGACGATCACCGGCGCGGCCAGGGTCAGCGATGCCCACTGCCAGTAGGTGAACTGCAGGGCCGGGATCATCGCCATGGCGATCACCGGGACGGTGAGCACGATCGACCCGATCAGTCTCTGCTTGAGCGAGGTCAGCTCGGGGTCGGCGTCCCTGCCCGCGCCGTCGGCCGCTTCAGGGGCCGTGGAGCTCGGGGGCGTGGGCAGGGCCGCGGTGTAGCCGGTCTTCTCGACCTCGGCGACCAGCAGTGCCGGGTCGTAGCCACCGGGACGGTGACCTTGGCCTTCTCGGTGGCGTAGTTGACCGAGGCGGCGACGCCGTCGAGCTTGTTGAGCTTGCGCTCGATCCGGTTCGCGCAGGAGGCGCAGGTCATCCCGCCGATCTCGAGCTCGATGCCGGCGTCCGCGCTGAGCGGCGCTGGTGCAGTCATCCTCTGCTGTCCTTTCTCTCCTCCGGGCTCTCGGCGTCCGGCTCGTGCGCAGGGCGGTCATGTCGCCCGTGCGATCAGTGGTGCGCGCTCGGCTTCCCGTCGCCGTCGAGGTCGACGGGGAGCCTGAGTCGCGCTGGTGGCGTCGTCAGGCGCGCACGGCGGTGTAGCCGGCCTCCTCGACGGCGGCCAGGACCTTCGCGTCGTCGATCTCGCCGGAGCCGGAGACGACGAGCTTGCCGGTCTGAGCGCTGACCTGGATGTCTTCGACGCCGGGGACCTCGCTGACCTCCTCGCGGACCGACATCTCGCAGTGCCCGCAGGTCATGCCCGTCACCTGGTACTCGTTCGCAGCCATCGATTGCCTCCTCAGTAGAGATACCCCCGGTGGGTACCGCGTACGAGCAACCGTATACCCCTGCTGGGTATTCCCGCAAGGCGGGGCGTGCGCCGCGCCGACGGATCCTCCCTCGGAGACGGGGATACGCCACCGGGGTATGCTGTGCAACGTGGAGACCGCGACCGACGAACCCCGCCGCAGCCGGCACCGGCTGCAGCTCGTCGTCCTCGCGGCTCTGCTGATCGCCGGCCTCCTCGGCATGCACTCGCTGGCCAACGGTGCCGCGGCGTCGGCCATGAGCGCCCCCATGGCCTCGATGAAGCATTCGTCCCCGGCGACGCCCGGCATCACCCACGCGGCGGCGAGTGTCTCCTCGTCATCTGCGTCCGGACCGCACGGCATGGTCCACGGCTCCGGCGGCTGCGCGGGTGCCATGAGCAGCGGCTCAGGCTCCACCTGCGTCCCCGGGCCTGCAGGCAAGAGCATCCCCGTCCTTCCCGCCCCGCTCGCCGCGACACTGCCCGAGCTCGGCCCCGCGCCCGAGCCGGTGCCGCCGCTCCAGTCGCCCCGACGGCTGGCGCTGTCGCACCTGGAACTGTCGATCTATCGAACGTGAGCAGCGGTGAGCGCCGACCCGGCGCTCACCGTCCTCCTCGGCGGGTCCACGACCCTGCCGAACCTTGCCACCACGACCGCGTCCCATGACGCCGGACCCCGCCCGGGGCCCACGCATCCCCGCGCGCCCGATCACCCGTGATCGCCGAGCGCGCCGGCCGGGTGCCGTGGCACCGCTCACCATCGACACAGAAGGACACCTCCCATGCACTCCAGCCTGAACCGCCGCCAGTTCCTCGCCGCCGGCGCGCTCACCCTCACCGCCGCCGGCCTCGCCGGCTGCAGCTCCACCACCAAGAAGACGACCTCGTTCGTCCGGCCCGACAGCGCCGCGGTCACCGCGGCCGAGGCGAAGCGCCGCCGCACCGGGACCGTCGTGCAGCGCGCCCTGACCGCCGAGCCGGTCGCCCTCGACCTCGGCGGCAAGACCGCCAAGACGTGGGCCTACCGCGGGGCGTCGGCGACCGAGCCGCTGCGCGGCAACGTCGGCGACACCCTCAAGGTCGCCCTCACCAACAAGCTGCCCGACCCGACCAGCGTGCACTGGCACGGCCTCGCCCTGCGCAACGACATGGACGGCGTCCCGGGCCTCACCCAGGAGCCCGTCCAGCCCGGCGGCTCGTTCGCCTACGAGTTCACCCTGCCTGAGCCCGGCACGTTCTGGTTCCACCCCCACGTCGGCGTCCAGCTCGATCGCGGCCTCTACGCGCCGCTGATCATCGACGACCCGAACGAGAGGGCCGGCTTCGACAAGGAGTGGGTCATCGTCCTCGACGACTGGCTCGACGGCGTCACCGCCACCCCGGACGAGGTCCTCAAGGAGCTCGAGAAGGGGATGATGGACCACGGCGGCATGGACATGGGGCCGATGCGGATGGGCAACACCCTGATGGGCGCGACCTCGCCGCTGCTCGGCGGCGACGCCGGCGACGTCTACTACCCCCTCTACCTGATCAACAGCCGGCCCGCGAACGACCCGCAGACCTTCACCGCGAAACCCGGCGAGAGGATCAGGCTGCGGATCATCAACGCCGGCGGCGACACCGCCTTCCGGTTCGGCCTCGCCGAGCACCCGCTGACGATCACCCACACCGACGGGTTCCCCGTCGAGCCGTTCGAGGCCGAGAGCGTCGTGCTCGGCATGGGCGAGCGCTACGACGCGATCATCACCGCCGGAGACGGCGCGTTCGCCGTGATCGCCGAGGCAATCGGCAAGCAGGACCAGGCCCTCGCCGTCCTGCGCACCGGATCCGGCACCGCCCCGACGAAGGACGCGAAGCTGCCGCAGACCAAGAGCCCCGCCACGGGCTCAGACCTCAAGGCGACGAGCCGGGTCGCTCTGCCCCAGCGCGCCGCCGACCGCACAGTCGCCCTCGAGCTGACCGGGGGCATGGAGAAGTACGACTGGGCGATCAACGGCGAGCGCATGGACATGGACCAGCCGATGCGCGACGCCCTCGGCATCGCCGAGGGAGAGCGGATCGCGCTGGAGTTCAAGAACTCGACCACGATGTGGCACCCCATGCACCTGCACGGGCACACCTTCCAGCTCGCCGGCGGCGGTCCGCGGAAGGACACCGCGATCGTCCTGCCCGGCAAGGCGCTCCGCGTCGAGTTCGACGCCGACAACCCCGGCCGGTGGCTCACGCACTGCCACAACGTCTACCACGGGGAGGCCGGGATGATGACGACGATCGCCTACCAGAACGGCTGAACTCCGGCCGGACATTTCTGGGTAGGACCGGTCATCAGCGGCGGGGCCGCGTGCTCTGTGGTTGCACCGCCCCGCCGCCGTTGCCGTGCCGCTCGCTACGGTGCATCGCGGATGCGAGACAGCATCGCGACCCGTTCTTTGACTGCTTTCGCGTCCCATCGAAGATGCAGCGTCGACAATGGCAAGGTTCGGCGGTGCTCCGAAGGCGCGTCTCGAAGACATCTCCTTCTTGAGACCCAGGGAGGGACAGATGCTGGAGTCACGGCGGGCACTGTCTGACCGCCCGCAGCGTGCCCGTTCAATGTCATGATGGTCGAGTGCTCATGTCCGATCGGGAGGAGCGCTGGTCCCTTGAAAATCGATCCGTGTCCCGCACTAATGCTGCTGACCTGGGGAAACGGGCGTCCGAGGCTCTTCCCGTACATCAATGTCACAAACGTGTGGAGTCGGGCATCTGCGACATTGCATTAAAGCGGGTCGAAGGAAGCCGTGCACTCCAAAGTCGCGCCTGGTGGTGCCGGACACCGGCGCGGAGTCAACGAGGCATATCCCATTCTGACCTGGCACGACAGGCTTTGACCGAGCACTTCGATAGCCCGACCTGTTCAGCATCGCACCGCCGTATGCCCGGATCCCGGACACTGAAAGGTGTTGCTTGTGCCTGAACTGCCTGAAGTCGAGGTCGTGCGCCGCGGACTCGACGATCATGTCCGTGGCCGGACGATCGCCTCGGCTGTCGTCCGGCATCCCCGGGCCGCTCGTCGCCATGTCGGAGGTCCCGCGGATCTGGCAGCGCGGATGGTCAGCGCGACGATCACGGGGACTGCCCGCCGAGGCAAGTACCTGTGGCTGATCCTGGACGAAGAAGATGCGCTGCTCGCGCACCTGGGGATGAGCGGGCAGATGCTCATCACGTCCCCTGATGCTGCGGTCGGTGAGCACGAGCGGGCGCGGTTCACCTTCACCGACGGCGGCCACGATCTGCGCTTCGACGACCAGCGCACGTTCGGCCATCTGATGTACGACGAAGGCGGAGCAGCACTGCCCTCGCCGATCGCCCACATCGCACGGGACCCGTTCGATTCGCTGTTCGACCAGCCGGCGGCGGTTGCGCGGATCAAGACCAAGCGCACCGGGATCAAGCGCGTCTTGCTGGACCAGACGGTGGTGTCCGGCATCGGGAACATCTACGCCGACGAGGCTCTGTGGGCTGCCAGGGTGCACGGGGAGACGCCCGCATCGTCGCTGAGCAAGCCGAGGATCTCTGCGCTGATCAATGCTGCGCGCGAGGTCATGGCCGCGGCACTCGACCAGGGTGGAACGTCGTTCGATTCCCTCTATGTCGACGTGGCAGGCAGCAGTGGTTATTTTGCCCGGAGCCTTAATGCCTACGGTCTTGCCGGTCAGCCCTGCACGCGCTGCGGGACGCCGATCGTCCGGGAACAATTCATGAACCGCTCGAGCCACTCGTGTCCGACCTGTCAGCGAAAGCGGTAGATCAGTAGCCCATGGGCGAGTCACGACAGTGATCGACTCCATCGTTGGAGCCGTGCGTTCGAAGAACGCTGCGTCAACGCACGGAACGTCGACGCGACATCGTGGATTCTGGGGCGAATGGTCGTGGTCGCCCACATTCATCGGGAAAACTGATCGAGCCTGCGATCGCGGGGTCTCTGCAATTGATCAATGATCGAGCATCGACAACGACCCTGGCGTGATGAGGAGTGCGCCTGAGGAAGCAAGGTCACGGACGCTGAGCAGACAGGTGTGGAGAAAGTGCTCAGGGCTCCGGCGGACGACACAAGCTGTCCGTTCAGGCCACGAACGAGAGCAGAACTCCACCTGCAGCGCCGACGATCACGACGGCCCACGGCGGCAGCTTCCACGCGATCAGGAGCACGAAGCAGACCAGCGCGAGAGCGAACGGGCCGGGGCCGGTGATCGCGGTGGAGAACACCGGGGAGTACAGGGCTGCGGCGAGGATGCCGACGACCGCGGCGTTGGCTCCGCGCATCACGGCCTGGGCCCAGGGGCGCTGGCGCAGCGAGTTCCAGAACGGCAGCACGCCGACCAGGAGCAGGAATCCGGGCAGGAAGACGGCGACAAGGGCGATCGCCGCTCCGAGGACTCCGCCGGGCCCAGTGGTCGATGCCGTGCCCAGGAACGCGGCGAAGGTGAACAGCGGTCCGGGCACCGCCTGCGCGGCACCGTAGCCGGCCAGGAACTGCTGATCGCTCACCCATCCGGTCTCGACGACTCCGGACTGGAGCAGCGGCAGGACGACATGCCCGCCGCCGAAGACCAGGGAGCCCGCGCGGTAGAAGGAGTCGAAGAGAGCCAGGTCTCCCGAGCCCGTCGCGATCACTGCCACTGGCAGGCCGAGCAGCAGGATCCCGAACAGGACTAGGCTCGCTGCGCCGACGCCACGCCGGACGGGGAAGTGCAGCGCCCCGCCGGACGAGGCGCTCCCGGAGCGGCAGAAGAAGTACCCGGCGACCGCGCCGAGCACGATCGCGATGACCTGCCCTGCCGATCCGGCCAGCAGCAGGGCCGCGGCCGCGGCGACGGCTGCGATCGACGCGCGCTGCCTGTCGGGAGCCAGGCTCTTGGCCATCCCCAGGACCGCCTGGGCGACGATGGCGACCGCGACGATCTTCAGCCCGATGAGCAGTCCCTCGCCGACGGGGCCGGTGAACAGCGACGCCCCGTAGGCGAACGCGACCATCAGCGCCGCCGACGGCAGCGTGAAGGCGAGGAACGCCGCCAGCGCGCCGAGAGCCCCGGCGCGGTGCATGCCGATCGCGAATCCGACCTGGCTCGACGCGGGGCCCGGCAGGAACTGGCAGAGCGCGACGAGGTCGGCGTACTCCTGGTCGTCCAGCCACTTCCGGCGCTCGACGGCCTCGGTGCGGAAGTAGCCCAGGTGCGCGATCGGCCCGCCGAAGGAGGTGACGCCGAGCCTGAGGAAGACGCGGAACACCTCCCAGGCGGAGCCGCGCGCGGCTCTCGTGGGTGCGGACACGGTATCAGTCATGCTCGGGTTCCTCTCGGGTGAAGATCTGGACGCGCTCCCGCGCCAGGGCGAGCCCTTCGCGTCCCTTGTCGGTGGCGGAGTAGTACTTGCGCACCGTGCGTCCGTCGCGCTCGGAGCGCACGGTCAGATATCCGTCGGCGACCATCCGGCGCAGCATCGGGTACAGCGTCCCCGGGGAGAGCCGGTAGCCGTGGCCCGCGAGCTCCTCGATCATCCACGCGCCGTAGATCTCCTCCTGCGCTGCGTGGTGCAGCACATGCATGCGCACGAGCCCGGACAGCAGGTCGTGGTGCTCGAACTCCGTCGAAGCGTCGTCGTTGGACTCCATATCAGTATCGTACATCGATATCGAGGACGGATAGTGAATAGGGGCTCAGCCGCGTGTCTTGATGACTCAACGAACATCTGAAGTGTCACGAGACGGCAGGAGCCTCTGCCTTGGTGCGAGAGAGTCCGATCCCCAGCGGGCACGAGTGAACGCGCCGTTCGTTCTAGCAGAGGTCCGCTCAGTCTTCAGATGCCAGCTCCGACGCGAGGTCGCGGACCTTTTTGGCAAGCTCATCGCGGATCAGTCGCATCCGCTCCTTGCCCTCGATGTCTCGCTCTGAGGGCTCATCAATGCACCACGATTCGATGGCCCCGGCCATCCCGGGCACGGGCTCGACGACGGCCTCGTCGCCGATGACGACGACGCGGTCCACGGAGAGCAGGAGGCCCGGCTCGATCGGCTTCGGGTGCTCGCCGTCCATGCTCGCCCCGACCTCGGCGACGGACGCGGCGGACAAGGCGTTGAGCGCCGAACCCGGGGCCGTGCCCGCGGAGTGGACCTGAATCGCGTCGCCGGCGAGCCTGCGCATGAGGGCGGCGGCCATCTGGGACTTCCCGCCGTTCTTCTTGCAGACGAACAGCACCGACGGGTGCCGCTCGTCATCCTGCGGTGCGTCGGCCGATGCGAGCAGTTCGTCGATGAGCGCCTCGATGCGCGAGCGGATCTCGTCGCGGATGGGCCGGACCGCCTCGATGCCCTGCCCGGCCGGATCCTCGAGCTTCCAGTCCTCGTAGCGCTTGCCCGGGAAGAACGGGCAGGCGTCGCCGCAGCCCATGGTGATCACGACGTCGGAGTCCTGCACGGCCTGGGTCGTGAGCACCTTGGGCTGCTCGGCGGTGATGTCGATGCCCACTTCCCGCATGGCCTCGACCGCGATCGGGTTGATCTGCTCGGCCGGCATCGATCCTGCGGAGCGGACCTCGACGCGGTCGCCGGCGAGGTCGCGGAGGTAGCCGGCGGCCATTTGGGATCGTCCGGCGTTGTGGACGCAGACGAACAGGACGGAGGGCTTCTGGTCGGTCATAGAGGTTCCTTCGGTTTCAGTCGGTGAGGAGCGTGTCGAGCAGCTTGCGGACACGGGATTCGATGTCATCACGGATGGCTGCGACGCCCTTGGGCGAGGCGAGGGCCGGGTCTCCCACGGCCCAGTCCTCGTAGCGGATTCCGGGGATGACCGGGCACACATCGCCGCAGCCCATGGTCACGACCACGTCGGCGGCGCGCACGGCGTCGTCGGTGAGCGGCTTCGGGAAGCGCTGCGCGGCATCGTCCCCCTCGATCTCTGCGAGCAGGGAGCGGACGTGCGGGTGCACGTCCGCGGCGGGAGTCGATCCGGCCGAGCGGGCGATCACCCGTCCGTTGGAGAGCTGGGTGACCAGGGCGGCGGCGAGCTGGGAGCGGCCGGCGTTCGCGACGCAGACGAACAGCACCTGGGGTGCGGCGCTCGCGCGGTCGCGGGTGAGGTCGGCCAGGCGCTGCCTCGCGAACCGTTCGGTCAGCGGCACGATGTAGCGGGTGATCTTCGCGCTTCGGGCCAGCGCGGCGTAGGACTCCCGCACGATGCCCGTCACGGTCTCGGGCGGCAGGGCCGGGGTCGCGGCCGCGAGGTCCGCGGCGAGATGGGCGATCTGCGCGTCCGTGTCCGCAGGGTCCGCGTCAGGCAGTGCCTCGGGCGCTGCCTCGGCGATGGCCGCCGGGGCGAAGGCGTCCAGCAGTGCGGTCACCGCCGAACGGCGTGCCGGGTTGATGCGGTACCAGACCCAGGTGCCGCGGCGCTCGGCGTCCAGCAGGCCCACGTTCTTGAGGACCTTCAGGTGGTGGGAGACCGTGGGCTGGGAGACCTCGGCGAGCTCGGCGAGGTCGCACACGCAGGACTCCCCGCGCGGGTCTGCCGCGATCGCCGAGAGCATCCGAAGCCGGAAGGGGTCGCCCAGGGCCTTCAACGCGGTCGCGACCGTGGTCGCGGCCTCGGCGCTGATCGCGTGCGTCTCGGTCGGGGCGCAGGGCTCAGTCAGCAGGATGTCTTCGCTCATGATGTCCTCGATTCGGTGATGGTTTCAGCGGCGTACGGGTCTGTGCGGAACCAGGCGCGGGCGGCCCAGAGCGAGACGTAGACGAGGCCTACCAGGACCGGGACCTCGATGAGGGGTCCGACGACGCCTGCCAGCGCCTGGCCGGACGCTGCCCCGAAGGTCCCGATGGCGACGGCGATCGCCAGCTCGAAGTTGTTGCCCGCCGCGGTGAAGGCCAGGGTCGTCGACCGCGCGTAGCCGAGGCCGAGGCCCTTGCCGAGCAGGATCCCGGCGAACCACATCAGCCCGAAGTACACCAGCAGCGGCAGGGCGATGCGTGCGACGTCCAACGGCTTGCCCAGCACCGCGTCGCCCTGCAGGGCGAACAGCAGCACGATCGTGAACAGCAGCCCGTACAGGGCCCACGGACCGATGCGACGAAGGAACTTCTGCTCGTACCAGTCCCGGCCGCGGCGCTTCTCGCCGATCCACCGCGAGGCGAAGCCCGCGACGAGCGGCACGCCGAGGAACACCAGCACGTTCAGCGCGATCTGCCCGACCGAGACCTCCAGCCCCTGCGCGTCAAGGCCGAGCCAGCCGGGCAGGACCGTCAGGTAGAACCAGCCGAGCAGGGAGAACATCACGACCTGGAACACGGAGTTGATGGCCACCAGCACCGCGGTCGCCTCGCGGTCGCCGCAGGCGAGGTCGTTCCAGATCACGACCATGGCGATGCAGCGCGCGAGGCCCACGATGATGAGGCCGGTGCGGTACTCGGGCAGGTCGGGCAGGAAGATCCACGCGAGCGCGAACATCGCCGTCGGTCCCACGAGCCAGTTCAGCACGAGAGAGGAGGCCAGCAGCTTCTTGTCGCCGGTGACGGCGGCGACCCTGTCGTAGCGGACCTTCGCGAGCACCGGGTACATCATCACCAGCAGGCCGAGCCCGATCGGCACCGAGATCCCGCCGACCTCCAGGTGGCTCAGCAGGTCCGACAGGGCAGGGACGAAGCGGCCGAGCAGGAGCCCGGCGACCATGGCCAGGCCGATCCACAGCGGCAGCCACTTGTCCAGGGTGGAGAGCCGCTTTGGCGCGGTGCGGGCAGTAGCGACGGTTTCGGTGGTCATGCGAGCAGCTCCTCGATCTTCGCGGCGACGGTGGGCTTCGGATGCGCGCCGATCAGTACGTCCACCCGTTCTCCGCCCTTGTAGAAGGCGAGGCTCGGGATGGAGGTCACTCCGGCGGCGCTCACGGTCTCCGGGTTCTGGTCGGCATCCACCTTGACGATCCGGGCGCGACCGTCGTACTCCTCGGCGAGCTGGTCCAGGATCGGAGCGATCGCCTTGCACGGGCCGCACCAGGTCGCCCAGATGTCGACGACGACGGACAGCTCTGACTCGGACACCTCGGCTTGGAAGGTCGAGTCGGTGACGTGGAGGATGGTGCTCATGCGGAGACCTCCAGGATGGGCTCCGCCGAGGTGACGGGAGCGAGGTTCGACAGGTAGTGCTGGGCGTCCTGCGCTGCGGCGCAGCCGGTCCCGGCGGCGGTTATCGCCTGCCGGTAGGTGCGATCGACCAGGTCGCCGGCCGCGAAGACGCCCGGCAGATTCGTCCGCGTCGACGGGTGCTCGACCTTCACGTACCCGTCCTGGTCGGTGCTGACCTGACCGGCCACGAGGTCGGAGCGCGGATCGTGGCCGATCGCGACGAATACGCCGGTGGCGTCGAGGGTCCGCTCGGTCCCGCTGTCGGTGTCGCGCAGCCGCAGCCCGGCCACCCGCTCGTCGCCGAGGATCTCGGCGACCTCGCTGTTCCAGGCGACCTCGATCTTCGGGTGCTCCAGGACTCGCTGCGCCATGATCTTCGACGCCCGGAACTCGTCCCGGCGGTGGACGACGGTCACCTTCGAGGCGAACCGTGTGAGGAACAATGCCTCCTCCATCGCCGAGTCCCCGCCGCCGATCACCGCGATTTGCTGGTCGCGGAAGAAGAAGCCGTCGCAGGTGGCGCACCAGGAGACGCCGGGCCCGGACAGGCGGTCCTCCTCGGGCAGGCCGAGCTTCCGGTAGGCCGAGCCCATGGTCAGGATGACCGCGCGGGCTCGATACGTGACGCCGTTTCCGGTCTCGACGATCTTCGCGCCGCCGGTGAGGTCGAGGCGGATGGCATCGTCGTAGATGATCTCGGCCGCGAAGCGCTCCGCCTGTGCGCGCATCGCCTCCATCAGCTCAGGTCCTTGGACGGCGTCTACGAAACCGGGGAAGTTCTCCACCTCGGTCGTCGTCATCAGCGCGCCGCCAGCCGTGACCGAGCCGGCGATCACTACTGGGGAGAGGCCTGCTCGTGCGGCGTAGACCGCTGCCGTGTACCCGGCTGGGCCCGATCCGACGATGACCAACTCTGTATCTTGATTCGACATGCTTCTATATTGAAGGGCATCGAATCAAGGGTCAAGCCAGGGCGTGGAGGTTCACCAGCTGTTCATCTCGGATGTTGGGTCGAGGGGTGTATGCCATAGCTCTTGTCTCCCACGGTGACGGTGACAAGGGCGGACGGCCGCGACGGACGCTCGGTCATCAAGACACTGATCCGAGTGTCCGATCTGGACCGAGCGTTCGGTCTAGCTGCGCACGCCGAGCACGTCCAGAGGATCCGCGAGGCCGCACCGCCACTGACGCGCGAGCAGACAAAGTTCATCGCCCAGGTCTTCTCGGATCACCTGCTCGAACAGGACGCCAAGAGAAGAAGAGAAGCGGAGGCCGGGACTGCATCAGAGGCGATGTCGTGCCCATCTTCGATGGCGGCGGCGTCCCGTGCGCACGGTCGTGGATGCCCGATTCTTGCTTCGACTGGGCCGTTGGCATATTGAAGTCCTGAGGCCGTACTCTGGTGTGTAGGCAGCACACGTCATTCGCGCGTCATTCTGCGGTGATGTGGCCTCTGGCCAGCGGAAACGCATCATCGGAGAAGTGGAGTCCAGCAGAGTGGTGTACGACGGACCTGAGTGAGCGCGTGCCTCCAACGTAGGCGCGGCCACCAGGTGGATCCTTCGAGTGATCTCTCACAACCGACTCGAAGAAGGACACCTTGATGACCGCTGTGCCCAGTATCGACCCTGCCCAGTTCCTGAACGAGCAGCTGTCCCAGGCGAGCCCCGACCTGATGCGGGACTTGCTCACCACTTTCGTCAACGCGTTGCTGTCCGCGCAGGCCGACGCGGTGTGCGGCGCGGGCTTCAACCAGCGAAGCCCGGAGCGGGTCAACTCCCGCAACGGCTACCGCCACCGTGACCTCGACACCCGGGTCGGCACCCTCGACGTCGCTGTCCCGAAGCTGCGTCAGGGCAGCCTGTACCCGGAGTGGCTGCTCGAACGAAGGAAGCGGGCTGAGAGGGCCCTGACCTCGGTGGTGGCGACCTGCTACCTGCTCGGGGTCAGCACGCGCCGGATGGACAAGCTGGTCCAGACCCTCGGCATCACCGGACTGTCCAAGAGCCAGGTCTCGGTGATGGCCAAGGAACTCGACGAGCACGTCGAACAGTTCCGCACCCGGCGCCTGGAGGACGGCGGACCGTTCACATTCGTCGCTGCCGACGCGCTCGTGCTCAAGGTCCGCGAAGGCGGCCGGGTGGTGCCCGTGCATGCGCTGGTCGCGACCGGCGTCAACGCCGATGGGCACCGCGAGATCCTCGGCGTGCAGGTCACCACCAGCGAGGACGGCGCCGGCTGGCTCGCCTTCTTCCGCGACCTGACTGCCCGCGGCTTGTCCGGGGTCAAGCTGGTCACCAGCGATGCTCACGCTGGCCTAGTGAACGCGATCGCGGCCACCATCCCCGGCGCCGCGTGGCAGCGCTGCCGCACCCACTACGCGGCGAACCTCATGTCCGCGACACCGAAGTCGTCGTGGCCATGGGTCAAGGCGCTGCTGCACTCGATCTACGACCAGCCCGACGCCGAAGCGGTACACGCCCAGTTCGACAGGGTCATCCACGCCCTTCACGAGAAGCTCCCCGCCGTGGCCGAGCACCTCGAGATCGCTCGCGCCGACATCCTCGCGTTCACGCCGTTCCCGAAGGAGGTCTGGCGCCAGATCTGGTCGAACAACCCCAACGAGCGGCTCAACCGCGAGATCCGCAGGCGCACCGACGTTGTTGGGATCTTCCCCGACCGGGCCAGCATCATCCGGCTCGTCGGTGCCGTGCTGGCCGAGCAGCACGACGAGTGGGCCGAAGGCCGCCGCTACCTCGGACTCGACGTCCTCGCCCGAGCCCAGGCCGTCGACACCAACCACGTCGAGGAGGTGACCGACCTAGAACCCCAGGCCCTCACAGCCTGACCGACACACCCAACCGAGGGATCAACCTCGTACACCACCCCAGCGGACTTGACCATCGGAGACTCTCAGTTTTTCAATGTATCTATCGTGGGAAGTTGGGCTACTTCGACAGGTCGCTCGCGGTCTACGGGCAGCAGGGCCGGTCGTGCCCCCGATGCGGCACCCTCGTGCGCCGCGAGGAGTTCATGAACCGCTCCTCGCACTTCTGCCCGCGCTGCCAGCCGAGGCCTCGGTCGACCACGTAGCCAAGCACCCGAGACTAAGAAGTTCTTGCCAGCCGCAGGAGGTCGCTACTTCCCGTGGTGGTAGCGGCAGGCGGCGACGCGGATCTCGGCCTCCATGACCTTGTGGACCAGCCGATGCTCGTCCGAGATGCGACGGGACCAGTAGCCGGCGAAGTCGTGCTTCAACGGCTCAGGCTTGCCGATCCCGTCGTTGCCGTTGCGGACGACATCCTGGATGAGCAGGTTGATCCGCTTGAGCGTCTCGCGGTCCTGGGTCTGCCACCACACGTAGTCCTCCCAGGCGTTGGCGTCCCACACCAGCCGCATGATCACTCGGCGTCGAGCAGCTCGTGGGACTCTCCGGCGCCGCTCTCCAGGTGCTCCATCGCATCCAGGAGTCGGCGTGCGTTGGCAGGCGAACGCATGAGATAAGCCGTCTCGCGCAGGGATTCGAAGTCGGAGAGCGAGACGATGACGACGGGCTCGTGACCGGCGCGGGTGATCACGACCTCCTCGCGGTCGTCGATCACCGAGTCGAGCACCTCGGCGTAACGAGCGCGAGACTCGGTGTAGCTCATGGTCTTCATGTCGACTCCTTCCGTACAGAAAAGCGTACAGGTGCTCCAGCGGGTCGCAATGACGTAGCGGGCGTCCGCGCCGGGCGGGAGAGCTTCGGCTGCCGGGGGATCGGGGGGTGTGGCGCGTTGAACCTGCAGCTGTCGGACACGACACGCCGTGATCGTGTCCGACATCTGCAGTTTCGATGGGCTGGGGACCTCGGGGGTGGGGTCCGGGGCGTGGTGCCGGCGCCGAGATGGTGGTTGGCGACCGAGATGGTGGTTGGTGACGCAGGCGGCGTCGAGATGGCTGTTAGGGACTGAGATGTCTGTTGTGCCAGCCGTTTCGGTGGCTAGCTGCCGTGTCGGCGGTGGGGGCGTCACGAGGTGCCGTCTCGGCGGGCAACTGCCGTGTCAGCCGTCGCCGGGGCGTGGCTCAAGCTGTCGAGTGGGCGAACAACCAGCGCCTGGACGAGCGGCCGGGCGGTCGCCGACAGGAAGACGCCGAGAAGCGTGCCTAGGCTGAGGCCCATGAGAGTCGTCGTCATCGGTGGGAGCGGCCACATCGGCACCTTCCTGGTCCCACGGCTGGTTCGCGCCGGCCACGAGGTCGTCAGTGTCACGCGCAGCGGGGGCACGGGCTACGCAGACGCACCGGAGTGGGAGCAGGTGCGGCACGTCACCGCGGACCGCGAGCAGCAGGACGCCGAGGGCACGTTCGGGCAGACCATCGTCGCCCTCGAGCCCGACGTCGTCATCGATCTGGTCTGCTTCACCGTCGAGTCGGCGACGGCGCTGGTCGAGGCGCTGCGCGGCAAGGTCGACCACCTGATCCACTGCGGGTCGATCTGGCGCCACGGCCCCAGCCGCAAGCTGCCGATCACCGAGGACTCCGACTCCGCCGACCCACCGTTCGACGACTACGGCGTGCAGAAGGCAGCGATCGCGCGGCTGCTCAAGGACGAGACCGCCGCCGGTGGGCTGGTCACCACCTCCCTGCACCCCGGTCACATCGTCGGTCCGGGCTGGCACCCCACGGGTCCGCTCGGCAACATCGACCCGCAGGTGTGGCAGGTGCTCTCGTCCGGTGGCGTGCTGCAGGTGCCCGGCAGCGGGATGGAGACCCTGCACCACGTGCACGCCGACGACGTCGCCCAGGCTTTCGAGCTGGCCGTCTCGCACCGGGACGCCGCTGCGGGGGAGGACTTCTCGGTCGTAGCCCCCACCGCGCTGAGCGTGCGGGGTTACGTCGAGATCGCGTCCGGGTGGTTCGGGCAGGCGGCCACCGTGGAGCCGATCACGTGGCACGCCTACCGCGCCGCGACGACGCCGGACTACGCCGAGCAGAGCTGGGGTCACCTGCACCGCAGCCAGGTGTTCAGCATCGACAAGGCGAAGTCGCTGCTTGGCTACGCGCCCGCGTACGAGCCGGACGCGGCCATCCTGGAGTCGGTGCGCCGGCTGATCGACGACGGCGAGCTCGCCGTGGCGGGCCCGCTGAAGGCCTAGATCCGTTGGGGGAGAAGGCTACTCGGCCAGCCAGGCCGTGAACGCGTCGGTGGTGTAGGGGCGGCCGAGGAAGTCCTCGACGAGCTCGGCGGCGTCGCGCGAACCACCCGGGGCGAGGACCTTGTCGCGGTAGCGACGGGCCGTCTCGAGGTCGAACGGGTCGTCGTGGTCGAACGCCGAGTAGAGGTCCTTGGCGATGACCAGGGACCACATGTAGGTGTAGTAGGCCGACGAATACCCGTGCAGGTGGCCGAAACTCGTGTGCATGTGGGTGTCCGGCAGCAGATCCGCGATGTTGTAGCGCGCCATCAGCTCCCGGTGCTGGGCGTCCAGGTCGGGCTGCGGCGCGTGGTGGAAGTAGTAGGACAGCGACGCGTAGAACATCTGCACCGTCGCGCGCCACGCCTTGGCCACGTCGCTGGCTGCGCGCATCTTGGTGACCAGCTCGGTGGGGATGGGCTCGCCCTCGGCGTTGCGCGCGAAGGTCCGCAGGACCGCCGCGTCCCACGCCCACTCCTCGAGCATCTGCGAGGGGGCCTCGACGAAGTCCCACTCGGTGGTGATGCCGGCGTCGCGGACCCACCGCTGGCGCCCGGCGAGCAGGTGGTGGACGAGATGCCCGAACTCGTGGAAGAGGGTGACGACCTGGTTGTGCTCCATCAGGCCGGTGGGCAGGTTGCAGACCAGGACGCCCTCCGCGAGCTGGCGCCCCTCGATGCCGGCGACGAGGTCGAACTGCGCCGCGTGCTTGAACTTGTTGTCGCGCGGGTGCAGGTCCAGATACATCCGCCCGATCGTCTCGCCGTCGACGTCCACGTCGTAGGCGGTGACGTCCTCGTGCCAGAGCGGGGCGTCGGGGCGCGGCGTCCAGGTCATCCCGAACAGCTTGCCGGTGACGTCGAGCAGGCCGTCGCGCACCTGCGGGAAGCTGAAGTAGGAGCGCACGTGCTGGGAGTCCACTCCGTGCTGCTCGCGCCGGATTAGCTCGGTGTAGTAGCTCGCGTCGGTGTTGTAGACCGTGTCGACGTCGGGGTGGTCCTCGCGCAGTCGGCGGAGCAGCAGCTCGCGGTCGGCCTCGGCGGCCGGCCGGGCCTTGGCGACGACGTCGTCGATGAATGCGGCGATGGCCTCACCCTCGCCGATCATCTTGACCTCGGCGTCGTAGTCGGCCCAGTCGGGGTAGCCGAGCAGCCGGGCGCGCTCGTTGCGGCGCTCGATCATCGCCGCGAGGGTCGCCTGGTTGTCCGGCCAGCCGCGCTGCAGGCTGACGGTGCTGAGCGCGAGCCGCGCCTCACGGTCCTGCGCGAACGTCGTGAAGGGCAGCAGGTCGGGGTAGTCGGTGGTGATCGTCACCTGGCCGTTCTCGTCCGGCTGGTGGGCGTCGATCCAGTCCTGCGGCAGCCCGCCGAGACGGCTCGCGTCGATCGTGATCGAGCGCACGTCGTCGCGGATCCGCCGGTCGAACTCCTGCCCCAGCTCGGTGAGCTCCTTGCTCAGCTGGACCAGCCGCTCGCGGGTGGCGCGGTCGGCGTCGACACCCGCACGCTTGAAGTCGCGCAGCTCCAGCTCGACCATCCGCCGGGTGGTCTCGTCGACGTCGTCGGTCGGCACCTGACGCAGCGCGCGGTAGAGCAGCTCGTCCTGCCCCAGGGCGGTGTAGAGCTCGCTGATCCGTCGCTCGGCCTCCTCGCCGACCTCACGGGTCGCGGCCTCGGGGTGCACGTTGACCACCAGATTGGTGAGCGCCGAGATGCCCCGCAGCGTGCGGTAGAGCTCGTTCCACGTGCCCAGCACCTGGTTGCGGTGCTGCTCGGGAGTGCCGCTGGAGCCGTCCCCACCGGGGGCGTTGCGGCCGAGCGTGCGCAGCCGGTCGCGCAGCCGCGCCGCCTCGGCGAGGTCGTGATCCACGCGCGTGCGCAGCCAGTCGGTCCAGTCCTGCGGCGTCGGGGGCAGCTCGAGCGGGGCGAGGGGATTCGTCACCCCGCCCACTCTAGTGGCCGCCGCACCGGGCGCATCCTGCCTACCCTGGTGCCATGGACACGTCCAGGGACAACCGAGCCGACGACCCGACCCAGCCCGACGTGCGGATGACCTACTTCGTCCGCGGGACCGTGCAAGGCGTCGGGTTCCGCTGGTGGACCCGGTCCCGCGCGCTGGAGCTCGGACTCGTCGGCCACGCCCGCAACCTCTCCGACGGCCGCGTCGAGGTGGTCGTCCAGGGACCGGCCACCGCGGTCGAGGAGATGGGCGCCCTGCTCAGCGCGTCCCCGGTGCCGCACCGGCGGCCCGGCCTGGTCGAGACGTGCACCGGCGTGCCCGGTGAGGTGCGTGCCGGGCTGACCGGCTTCGAGGAGCGCTGACCGAGCGAGGCCCGCGACGTCCCGGGTGACGCGCGCCCCCGCGGCTATGGTGGGCGCGTGTATGTCAAGACCCTGACCATGAAGGGCTTCAAGTCGTTTGCCTCGGCGACGAGCTTCAAGCTCGAGCCGGGGATCACCTGTGTCGTCGGCCCCAACGGCTCGGGCAAGTCCAACGTCGTGGACGCGCTCGCCTGGGTGATGGGGGAGCAGGGGGCCAAGACCCTGCGCGGCGGCAAGATGGAGGACGTCATCTTTGCCGGCACCGCCGGGCGGCCTCCGCTCGGGCGCGCCGAGGTGTCCCTGACCATCGACAACACCGATGGCGCACTGCCGATCGACTACACCGAGGTGACGATCCGGCGCACGATGTTCCGCAACGGCGGCTCCGAGTACGCCATCAACGGCACCCCCTGCCGCCTGCTCGACGTCCAGGAGCTGCTCTCGGACTCGGGCATCGGCCGCGAGATGCACGTCATCGTCGGCCAGGGCCAGCTCGACACCATCTTGCGCGCGACGCCGGAGGAGCGCCGCGGCTTCATCGAGGAGGCCGCGGGAGTCCTCAAGCACCGCAAGCGCAAGGAGCGGGCTTTGCGCAAGCTGGACCAGATGGAGGGCAACCTCACCCGCGTCCAGGACCTCACCGGCGAGATCCGCCGCCAGCTCGGCCCGCTCGGGCGCCAGGCCGAGACCGCGCGCCGGGCCGCCGTGATCCAGGCCGACGCCCGCGACGCACGGCTGCGGCTGCTGGCCGACGACCTGGTCCAGCTCACCGCGACCGTCGAGCAGGAGGTCGCCGACGAGTCCGCGCTGCTGGCCCGCCGCGCCGAGGTCGAGACCGAGCTGCGGGCCGTCCAGACCGAGCTTGCCGCCCTGGAGCAGGCGGCAGCCGAGGCCCAGCCCGAGCTGGCCGCGGCGCAGGACCGTTGGTTCACCCTGTCCAGCCTGCGCGACCGGCTGACCGCCACCGCCAACCTGGCGGCCGAGCGGTCCCGGCTGCTCGCCGAGGACGACGGCCAGCAGACCCCCGCCGGCCGTGACCCCGATCAGCTCGCCGCCGAGGCGGCTGCCGTCCGCGAGCAGGAGCAGGCGCTGGCTGCCAAGGTCGAGCGCACCGGCGCCGAGCTCGCCGCCGCGGTCTCCGAGCGCCAGGCCGCCGAGCACGCCCATCAGGCCGAGGGCGAGCGGCTCGCCCGGCTGGTGCGGGCGGCCGCCGACCGCCGCGAGGGGCTCGCCCGCCTCGCCGGCCAGGTCGCCGCGCGCCGCTCGCGGCTGGAGGCGGCCGAGGCCGAGATCGGACGTCTCGCGGAGGCGCGGACCGCGGCCGACGACCAGGCTGCCAGCGCCGAGCGCGAGTTCGCCGAGCTGGAGGGCTCGATCGCCGTCCACGAGCAGGGCGAGGAAGGCCTGGACACAGCCTACGAGCAGGCGGAGGCCGAGCTCGAGGAGGCGACGGCCGAGGTCGAGCGCTGGCGCGAGGCGCATCGCACCGCCGAGCGCGAGCGGTCCGCCGCGCAGGCGCGGCTGGAGGCGCTGGAGCTCGGGCTGCGCCGCAAGGACGGAGCGGCCGCCCTGCTGGCGGCCGCCGAGCAGATCGACGGCGGGCGCGGCGTGCTGGGCTCGCTGGCTGCGTTGCTGCAGGTGGAGGCCGGGCACGAGACCTCGGTCGCCGCGGCCCTCGGCTGGGCCTCGGACGCCGTCGTCGTGTCCGGGGTCGGGGCGGCGCGTGACTCGCTCGCCACCTTGCGCGAGCAGGACGCCGGCCGCGCCGGGCTGCTGGTGGCAGAGACGGCGCCGACGGACGGTGGACCGTCCTGGCCCGCGCTGCCCGAGGGTGCCCGCTGGGCCGTCGACGTGGTGACCGTGTCGCCGGACGTCCGGCCCGCAGTCGTGCACCTGCTCGACCGGGTCGCCCTGGCCACCGACCTCGACCAAGCCGTAGACCTCGTCGGTCGCCGCGAGGGGATCACAGCGGTGACGCCCGACGGCGACGTCTTCGCACCCGGTTTCGTGCGCGGCGGCTCGGCGGCCGCGCCCAGCCTGATCGAGGTGCAGGCCGCGGTGGACGAGACCCGCGAGCTCGTCCAGCGGGTCGGCAGCGACGGGGAGCGGGCCGGCTTCGCCCTCGCCACCGCGTCGGCCCGGCTCGCCGAGGCCAAGGAACGGGTCGACGAGGCGCTCGACCGGCTGCACGACAACGACGCGACCATGTCGGCGGTCGCCGAACGGCTCGGAACCCTCGGCGCGCAGATGCGTTCGGCCCGTGCCGAGTCCGGGCGCGTCCGCGCCCGGATCGAGGAGGCCACGGCGGCCGTCGAGACCGACCGGGGCGAGCTCGAGGCGTTGGTCCAGCGGCTCGCCGACGCCGAGGCGCAGGGCGAGGAGGACCAGGACGAGCCGTCGACGCAGGAGCGCGACCGGTTGGCCGGCGCCGCCACCGCCGCGCGCGCCGCCGAGATCGAGCTGCGGCTCACCCTGCGCACCCGCGAGGAGCGGGTCCGGGCCCTCGGTGGTCGGGCCGCCGGCCTCGAGCGTGGGGCCCAGCAGGAACGCGCCGCCCGCGAGCAGGCCGCCGCCCGTGCCGCACGTCGTCGCCGCGAGGCCGAGCTGGCCCGCATGGTCGGCGTCGCCGCCGCTCGTGCCGTAGACCTCGTGGCCGCCTCCGTGGACCGCGCTCACGGCGCGCGGGCGGCCGGTGAGCAGGAGCGCGCCGAGCGGGACGTCCGCCTGCACGAGCTGCGCCGCCGCGCGGGGGAGCGCGGCGACGAGCTGCGCGAGCTCACCGACTCGGTCCACCGTGACGAGGTCGCCCGCACCCAGCAGCGGCTGCGGATCGAGGCGCTGCAGACCAAGGCCGTCGAGGAGCTCGGCGTCGACCCGGACGTCCTCGTCGACGAGTTCGGCCCGCACCAGCCGGTGCCGGTGCTCGAGGAGCCCAGCCAGGAAGAGCCCCGGACCGTGCCGTTCGTGCGCGAGGAGCAGGAGAAGCGCCTGCGCAAGGCCGAGCGGGGGCTCTCCGCGCTGGGCCGGGTCAACCCGCTGGCGCTGGAGGAGTTCGCCGCCCTCGAGGAGCGGCACACCTTCCTCACCGAGCAGCTGGAGGACCTGAAGCGCTCCAAGCGCGACCTGCTCGACATCGTCAAGGAGGTCGACGAGCGGGTCGAACGGGTCTTCACCGAGGCCTACCAGGACACCGAGCGGGAGTTCGAGGGTGTCTTCGCGCGGCTCTTCCCGGGCGGCGAGGGTCGGCTCGTGCTGACCGACCCGGACAACATGCTCACGACCGGCATCGACGTCGAGGCACGGCCCCCGGGCAAGAAGATCAAGCGGCTCTCGCTGCTGTCGGGCGGCGAGCGGTCGCTCGTGGCGGTGGCCCTGCTGGTGGCGATCTTCAAGGCCCGGCCGAGCCCGTTCTACATCATGGACGAGGTGGAGGCGGCGCTCGACGACGCGAACCTCGGGCGGCTCATCTCGCTCTTCGAGGAGCTGCGCGACTCGTCCCAGCTGATCGTCATCACCCACCAGAAGCGCACGATGGAGGTCGCTGACGCGCTCTACGGCGTGACCATGCGCGGCGACGGCGTGACCACCGTGGTGTCCCAGCGGCTCGCCGACGTGGACCACGAGCGGCTGGTCACGGCCTGATCACGACCCGGTCACCATCTGGGCACGCGCGGCCCGGTGGGTCGGGGACGGGCTGGGGCGCACGGGCACCCTGGGACTCATGTTGATGGTGATCCTTGGGATGCTTGTGTGCATCGCGCTGGCCCTGTTCGTCGTCGCAGCCGTGGCGGTCCCCGCCCAGCGGGACGGCGAGAGCTTCTGGACCGCGGAGGGCGAGGCGACGGTCAACCAGATCGTCGACCGCACCGGCACTGCCGTGTCCGCCGTCCGCAGCGCCACCGGCGAGGCCGTGAGCGTCGTGCGGGACAAGGTCGGCAGCTCCGCCCGCTGACCGGCTCGCAGACTGTGCCTTTGGCCGGGCCGCCGGACGGGTTGGGCAGGCCCGGGTCCGGTTTGCCACACTGGGGCCCGTGAGCCAACTCCAGGAGATCCTCCTTCTCGTCGTCGCCATCGCGGTCGTCGGCGTCGGTGCCCTCATCGGGCTCGTGCGCGGCCGAGGGGGCCGCACCAAGCAGGCACCACCGCCGCCCACCCGCACCTCGACGGACGGCCCGGCCCCCACCTGGTCGGACGTCCTCGAGCCGAAGTCACCCCCCGCCGAGACGCGCCAGGGCACCCTGCGTGACGCGACCGACGGCACGGACGGCACGGACGCCGCGGACGAGGTCGAGCTGGTCACGCCGCGCGAGACGACCGGCACCCGCATCGAGCAGCCGGAGTCGGCGCGCGGCCGGATGCGCAAGCTGCGCTCGCGGCTGGCCCGCTCCAACACGGCGTTCGGCAGGGCGCTGCTCGGCCTGCTCTCCAGCGGCAAGCTGGACGAGGAGGCCTGGGAGGAGGTCGAGGAGACGCTCCTGCTCTCCGACCTCGGCACCCAGGCGACCAGCGAGCTGATGGCCTCGCTCAAGACCCAGGTCAAGGTCGACGGCTCGTCGGCCGAGGACGAGGTGCGGACCTGGCTGCGCGAGGACCTCGTGCGCCTGGTCGACCCGACCATGGACCGCCGGATCGCGTCCTCGCGCCGGCCCACCGACGACGGCGAGGGCCGCCCGGCCGTGATCATGGTCGTCGGGGTGAACGGCACCGGCAAGACCACCACCGTCGGCAAGCTCGCCCGCGTGCTCGTCGCCGAGGACCGGGACGTGCTGCTGGGAGCGGCCGACACCTTCCGCGCGGCGGCCGCCGACCAGCTGCAGACCTGGGGCGCTCGAGTCGGTGTGCCCACCGTCCGCTCCGACCGCGAGAGCGCCGACCCCGCGGCCGTGGCGTTCGACGCCGTGAAGGCCGGGATCGAGGGCGAGGTCGACGTCGTCATACTCGACACCGCCGGTCGCCTGCACAACAAGACCAACCTGATGGACGAGCTCGGCAAGATCAAGCGGGTCGTCGAGAAGCAGTCGCCGGTCGACGAGGTGATCCTTGTTCTCGACGCGACGACCGGGCAGAACGGCCTGCGCCAGGCGGAGGTCTTCGCCCAGGAGGTCGCCATCACCGGCATCGCCCTCACCAAGCTCGACGGCACCGCCAAGGGTGGCATCGTCGTCGCCGTTCAGCGTCAGCTCGGCGTCCCCGTCAAGCTCGTCGGCCTCGGCGAGGGGCCCGACGACCTGGCGCCGTTCGACCCCGTCGCCTTCGTGGACGCCATCCTCGAGTAGATCGTCCGGACCCCACCGGGGCCGGGTCGCGGTCAGTCGGCGGTGGGCGGGGTGTCGTGCTCCGCGCCGTCGTCGTGTGCGCCCGGCTCGTTCACCGCCGCCTCGTCCGTCGAGGTGTCGGTGTCGGTAGGGCTGGCCGCCGGGACGTCGCCGGCGTCGGGGACGCGCTCGATGTCGAGCTGGACCTTGGCCACGAGGGCGGCCAGGGCACCGACGGCGGCGAGCCCCGGGGCGGCGAGGGTGACCAGGCCGCCGCCGACGACACCCAGGTTGAGCGGGATGCTCATCAGCTCCTTGCCATGCTGGTCGCGCACGATGACGCGTCGGGCGTTGCCGTCCTTGACCAGCTGGTTGACCGTCGAGACGAGCTGGTCGCCGGCCACCTCGATCCGCTCGGTGAAGCTCTTGCGGGTGTCCTGGGTGTCCTGAGGGCCCTGGCTGTCGTGGGTGTCGTGGGTCGAGTCGTTCATCGATCGCTCCTGGGTGAAGGGATGGGGTGAAGGGATGGGGTGAAGGGTAGATGGAAGAGAGGGGCCGCCATCTCGCCGACCCGGTCCCTTCACCGTAGAGCGACCCGATCCGCCCGCCCCCTCGGGGACGACCCCCACCCGGCACCCACTCGACCCTGACCCTGAGCCCGACCGGAGCTCTGCCCCCAACCTGTTGAAGAGGTCTACAGCAGGCCGGCGTCGTGGGCGCGGATGGCGATCTGCACGCGGTTCTCGGCGTCCAGCTTGGTGAGCAGGTGGGTCACGTGCGCCTTGACGGTGGCCACCGACAGGTAGAGCCGCGCGGCGATCTCCGCGTTCGTGCACCCCTCGCCGATGGCGACGGCGATCTGGCGCTCGCGGTCGCTCAGCGTCTCGACGAGGCGCACCGCGTCGGCCTTGCGGGGGTCCGGAGTGCCGGCCGCCACGGCTCCGATGAGCTGCTGGGTGATGCTCGGGCTGAGCATCGGCTCGCCCGCGTGGACGCGGAGCACGGCCTCGACGATCTGCGCCGGCGGCGTGTCCTTGAGCAGGAAGCCGCTCGCGCCGGCCCGCAGCGCCATGACGACGTGGTCGTCGGCGTCGAAGGTCGTGAGCACGATGACCTGCGGTGCCTTCGCGTCCCCGCGGGCGCCGTCCAGCAGCTGGGCCGTGGTGGTGATGCCGTCCTGGCGCGGCATCCGGATGTCCATCAGCACGATGTCGGGGCGGTGCGCCGCGACCGCGGCCACGGCCTCGATCCCGTCGGCAGCCTCGCCGACCACCTCGATCGTGGGCCGGCCGCCCAGGATGAGCCGTAGCCCGGCCCGCACCAAGGCGTCGTCGTCGACCAGCAGCACCCGGACCGAGCGGTCCTCCTCGAAGCCCTCGTGCATCCCGCGTCCCCCGTCACCTCACGGCCCCTACGGGCCTCCCGCCTGCGTCCTGCGCCAGGCTAGCGCGACCCGGGTCAGGGCATCCGCGACCGACGGCCGGCGAGGTTCGTCGACCCCTGTGTCGCGGCGGGCTGACCTGCGGGCCGCTCGGCGTCCTCGGAGGGCGGGGCGGAGCCGCCGACCGGAGCGAGCAATCGCATCAGCTCGGTGATCTCCTCGACGAGCTCGGGACCGAGCTCCCCCCAGCCGGGTTGGTAGGAGTAGCGCTCGCGCAGGCTGACCGACGCGCCCTGCCCGTCGAGCAGCTCGATGTCGTCGGCGGTGATCAGGCTGGGGTGCCACACGCCGCACGCCTCGGCCACCTTGACCAGGTCGCGGCGCACGGTGCGCAGGTAGCTCGCGAGCCGCACCGACTTCAACGTGGGGTCGATGCCCCGGGAGAGCCACGGGTCCTGGGTGGCGACCCCGACGGGGCAGCGGTCGGTGTGGCACTTCTGCGCCTGGATGCAGCCGATCGCGAGCATCGCCTCACGGGCTACGTTGACCATGTCGGCGCCCAGCGCGAAGGCGACCACGGCGTTGTCCGGCAGCCCGAGCTTGCCCGAGCCGATGAACACCACGTCGTCGGTGATGCCGCGCGCCGCGAAGGTCCCGTAGACCCGGGCGAACCCCTCGCGGAACGGCAGCGACACCGAGTCCGAGAACGTCAGGGGCGCGGCGCCCGTGCCGCCCTCGCCACCGTCGATGGTGATGAAGTCGACGCCCCGGTCCTCCTCGGCCATCCGGTTGGCGAGCTCCTCCCAGATCTCCATGTTGCCGACCGCCGACTTGACGCCGACCGGGAGCCCGGTGGCGTCGGCGATCTTCTCGATCCAGTCGAGCATCGAGTCGACGTCGGTGAACTCGCCGTGGCGCGAGGGGCTGATGCAGTCGTGGCCGACGGGGATGCCCCGGATCGCTGCGATCTCGGGCGTGACCTTCGCGGCCGGCAGCACCCCGCCGAGGCCCGGCTTGGCCCCCTGGGACAGCTTGATCTCGATGGCCCGCACCGGGTTGGCGGCGGCGGTCTCGACGAGCCGGTCGAGGTCGAACCGGCCCTGCTCGTCGCGGCAGCCGAAGTAGCCGGTGCCGATCTGCCAGATCAGGTCACCGCCGTGCTGATGGTGCTGGGACAGCCCGCCCTCACCCGTGTTGTGCATCGCCCCCGTCAGCGCCACGCCCTCGTTGATCGAGCGAATCGCGTTGGCGGACAACGATCCGAAGCTCATCGCCGACACGTTCACCACCGACTCGGGCCGGAACGCCTTCGCGCGTCCGCGGGCCCGGCCCATCACCTTGGCGCACGGCAGCGGCTCGATCTCGCCGGCGTGCGAGTGAGTCGGGGGAGTCGGTCCCGCGAACGTGCGGTGCTTGATCACGGCGTAGTTCGTCGCGCTCTCGAGGTTGTTGTCGGTGCCGAACCCGAAGTAGTTGTTGGTGCCCTTCGCCGAGGTGTAGATCCAGCGGCGCTGGTCGCGGCTGAACGGTCGCTCCTCGTCGTTGCCCGCCACGATGTACTGGCGCAGCTCGGGCCCGATCGCCTCGATCAGGTAGCGCCCGTGGCCGATCACGGGGAAGTTGCGCAGGAGGCTGTGCTTGCGTTGCAACAGGTCGTGGGCGCCGACCCCGGCGACGGCAGCGGCGGCGAGCCCAGCGGCTTTGGTGAGCGACATGCGGTCAGTGTGTGCCCGGCGGGTGCCCTGGGCAAGCAACGCCGCACCAGCGCGCCTCGCGCCCGTCTCGCCGGGTGCCCTCCCCGCAGAGTTCGTAGAGTCGGTCCATGCCGATCGTCGACCTCACGCCCGCCGCCTCGAGCCCCGCAGCAGACCCGGCCGCCTCAGCCGAATCGGCCGTCGGCACCTCGCCCGGGCTCACGGGCTACCTCGCCCGTCCGACGACGCCGGGACCGTGGCCGGGCGTCGTCGTCCTCCAGGAGGCGTGGGGCGTCGACGACGTGCTGCGCCGCCAGTGCGACCACCTCGCCTCCCTCGGCTACCTCGCGCTCGCGGCGCCTGCCCGGTCGTCGCGAGCTACGGCGGCAAGGACAGGTCGCTGCGCGGCGCGGCGGCCAAGCTCGACCACGCCCTCGACCGGCTGGGGGTCGAGCACGACGTGCGGGAGTACCCGGACGCCGGGCACTCGTTCCTCGCCGACGCCCCCAACGGACCCGCGCCGCTGCGCCCGCTCATGAAGATCATGGGCGCCGGGCCGGAGCCCGCCTCGGCCCGCGACGCCTGGGACCGCATCGAGGCGTTCTTCGACCGGCACCTGCGTCCCTAGGCCATGCGCGCGACCATGTCCGCCCATGTCCGACCAGGTCCGACCAGGCGCGCGACCACCCCGGGCACGCGCGGTGCCTGCTGCGCGGACCGGTAGACTGGTGCGGAAAACCCGACGGTAGACACGGGCGCGAGCGTGCCCGGCAGACGAGAGTGACGACTACGTGGCATCGACGAACGACCTGAAGAACGGCATGGTGCTCAACCTCGAGGGCCAGCTGTGGTCCGTGGTGGAGTTCCAGCACGTCAAGCCCGGCAAGGGCCCGGCCTTCGTGCGCACCAAGCTCAAGAACGTCCTGTCCGGCAAGGTCGTCGACAAGACCTTCAACGCCGGTGTGAAGGTCGAGACGTCCAACGTCGACAAGCGCACCATGCAGTACCTGTACAAGGACGCGACCGACTACGTCTTCATGGACGGTCAGACTTACGACCAGCTCTACGTCTCCGAGCAGCTCGTGGGTGACGCCGCGAAGTACATGCTGGAGAACCAGGAGGCGATCGTCGCCACCCACGACGGCACCCCGCTCTACGTCGAGCTGCCGGCGTCGGTCGTCCTGGAGATCACCTACACGGAGCCGGGCCTGCAGGGCGACCGCTCGACCGGTGGCACCAAGCCGGCCACCCTCGAGACCGGCGCGCAGATCAGCGTCCCGCTCTTCCTCGAGACCGGCACCAAGGTCAAGGTCGACACCCGCGACGGGTCCTACCTCGGTCGCGTCAACTGACGTGTCGGCCCGCAGCAAGGCCCGCAAGCGGGCCTTCGAGATCCTCTTCGAGGCCGAGCAGCGCGGCGTCAATGCCGTGACCCTGCTCGACGAGCGGATCCTCGACCCGCGTCGCGCGGGTCAGGAGGACCACCCGGTCGCGCCGTTCGCGGCTGACCTGGTCCGTGGCGTCGTCGCCCACTGGGCGACGATCGACGACGCGCTCGGCACCTACAGCCAGGGCTGGGCGCTGGACCGGATGCCGGCCGTGGACCGCTCGATCCTGCGGATCGGGGCCTACGAGGTGCTCTTCTCCACCGAGGTGCCCGAGGGGGTCGCGATCTCCGAGGCCGTCGCGCTCGCGCGCGAGCTGTCGACCGACGACTCGCCGACGTTCGTCAACGGGCTGCTCTCGCGCCTGCAAGAGGTCAAGCCGACCCTCGTGTGAGGGTCGGCTTGGCTGGTGGCGCCTCAGGCGGGCGGTGCCGGTGGGCCGTGGCGGCGCCACCGGCGGGCCTGCTCGACCTACTGGTTGTCCGGGATCCCGCGGCGGGCGGCGGGGTCGAGCACGCCCCAGCCCACGAGCTCGTCGGCCAGCTGGCCGGCCGAGGTGTCGTAGATCACGGCGAGGGTGCGCAGGTCCTCCTGGCGGATGGACAGCACCTTGCCGTTGTAGTCCCCGCGCTGGCTCTGGATCGTGGCGGCGTAGCGCGCGAGCGGGCCGGCGCGCTCGGCAGACACTTGCGCGAGGGCCTCGAGGTCGATGATCAGCTTGGCCGGCGCCTCGGTGGCCACGGGGACCTCCGAGTCGGGCATCAGGGCCGAGACCGGCACGCCGTAGAAGTCGGCGAGCTCGGAGAGGCGCTGCACGGTCACCGCGCGGTCGCCCCGCTCGTAGGAGCCGACCACGACCGCCTTCCACTTCCCCCCGGACCGCTCCTCCACGGCGTGCAGGGACAGCCCCTGCTGGGTGCGGATGGACCGCAGCCGCGCTCCGAGGGCCTTGGCGTAGTCGCTCGCCATGTTGTCACGTCTCCGATCGGGTCACTGTGTGTAACACCATCAAGGCTACGGAACGTCACGGTTTCAGCAAGTCAAATCGTGAAACCCTCCTGAGGATTCATCCTTAGGGCAGGACATCGGCGCACATAGTAGTTGAAACGGCGCTCTTGGTGTGGTCGGTTGATACCGACCAATACACCCAACCGGACGCATCATCTGGGACTAGTCCGCCACTTGAGTGACCACCCGGGGAAGGTCGGCAGGGGAGGCTGCGGGACGGAGCGACGGCGCGTGGACGGCCGACCGGCTGGGGCTGGGGAAGGGTCTACGATGAGGACCGCCTCGCGGATCGCGAGGAGACCGTCCTTTAAGACCCGTCCCGTGAGGCGGGGAAGGAGGGAGCGCCGTGGCGCCCACGCCAGAAGGCAAGCCCAGTCCCAACAGCGACCCTGGCCCGACGACCCCCGACGGCGAGGGCGAGGGGCGCGTCGTCCTCACCGACGCCGAGATGGCCCGGGCGCTGCGCCGGATGGCCCACGAGGTCATCGAGCGCAACAAGGGCACCGACGGCCTGGTGGTACTCGGGATCCCGCGCCGCGGCGGTCCGCTCGCCGACCGGTTGGTCGCGATGATCGAGGAGTCCGAGGGGGTGCGGCTCCCGCACGGCACCCTGGACGTCACGATGTATCGAGACGACCTGCGCGCCAAGCCGATCCGTGCGCTCGCGGGTCAGTCCATCCCGCCGAGCGGCATCGACGGCGCGACCGTGGTGCTCGTCGACGACGTGCTCTACTCCGGCCGCACGATCCGGGCGGCGCTGGACGCGCTCGCCGACCTCGGCCGCCCCACCGCCGTGCGCCTCGCGGTCCTCGTCGACCGCGGCCACCGCGAGCTGCCGATCCGCGCCGACCACGTCGGCAAGAACCTCCCCACCTCGAGCAGCGAGCGCGTCTCGGTGCGGCTCGCCGAGACCGACGGCCGCGACGAGGTCCGCATCCTGCAAGGACGTCGATGAACAAGCACCTGCTCTCCATGGCCGACCTCAGCCTCGCCGACATCGAGCTGCTGCTCGACACCGCGGTGCAGATGCAGGAGGTCCAGCACCGCGACGTCAAGAAGATCCCGACCCTGCGCGGGCGCACCGTCATCAACCTGTTCTTCGAGGACTCGACCCGCACCCGGTCCAGCTTCGAGATCGCGGGCAAGTGGATGTCGGCCGACACCATCAACATCTCCGGCAAGGGGTCGTCGACGAGCAAGGGCGAGTCGCTGCGCGACACGGTGCTCACGATCTGCGCGATGGGCGTCGACGCCCTCGTGATGCGGCACAGCGCGAGCGGCGCGGCGCACCAGGTGGCCCAGTGGGTCGACGCGGTCGTCATCAACGCCGGCGACGGCACCCACGAGCACCCCAGCCAGGCGCTGCTCGACGCCTACACGATCAAGCAGCACCACGGCCGGGTGGAGGGCCTCAAGGTCGCCATCGTCGGCGACCTGCTGCATTCGCGCGTGGTGCGCTCCAACCTGATCTCGCTGCGCACCCAGGGCGCCGACGTCACCATCGTCGCGCCGCCGACGCTGATGCCGTCGGGGATCCGCGACTGGGCGGCCAGGGACGGCTTCGCGCTGACCTACGACTTCGACGAGGCGCTCGCCGCGGGCCCGGACGTGCTGATGATGCTGCGGGTCCAGCGGGAGCGGATGAGCGGCGGGTTCTTCCCGACCGAGCGGGAGTACACCGAGGGCTACGGACTGACGCGAGACCGCCTGGCGACCTTGATGAGCCGCAACGAGCGTGCCGTCATCGCCCACCCCGGCCCGATGAACCGCGGCCTGGAGATCAGCCCCGAGGCCGCCGACGCCGCGTCCTCGGTCATCCTCGACCAGGTCTCGGCCGGGGTCGCGGTGCGGATGGCCATCCTCTACCACCTGCTCGCCGGCGAAGGGAACGTGCAGTGACGACCACCCTGATCACCGGGGCCGACCTGGCCGGGGCGGGTCGCGGCGACCTGCTCGTCGAGGACGGCGTCATCCGCGCCGCAGGCTCCGTAGACCGTCCCGCCGGCGCCACGGTCGTCGACGCCGACGGCCTGGTGGCTCTGCCGGGTCTGGTCGACCTGCACACCCACCTGCGCGAGCCGGGGCGCGAGGACGCCGAGACGATCCGCACCGGGTCGGCGGCGGCCGCCGTGGGTGGCTACACCGCCGTGCTGGCCATGGCCAACACCGAGCCCGTGACGGACACCGCCGAGGCGGCGGAGCGGATCTACGACCTCGGCCGCCGGGTGGGACTGGTCGACGTGCAGCCGGTCGGTGCGGTGTCCAAGGGCCTCGCCGGCGCCGAGCTCGCCGAGCTGGGCCTGATGGCGCGGTCCCGCGCGCGGGTGCGCGTCTTCTCCGACGACGGCCGGTGCGTCCAGGACGCGCGGCTGATGCGGCGAGCCCTGGACTACGTCAAGGCTTTTGGCGGCGTGATCTCCCAGCACTCGCAGGACTCCCAGCTGGCCGACGCCAACGCCTGCTGCCACGAGGGCGAGCTGTCCGGCCGGCTCGGGCTGCCGTCCTGGCCGGGCGTCGCCGAGGAGGTCGTCGTCGCCCGCGACGTGATGCTGGCTCGGCACACCGGGGCGCGGGTGCACGTCGCGCACGTGTCGACGGCCGGGTCGGTCGAGATCCTGCGCTGGGCCAGGGCGCAGGGCATCCCCGTCACGGCCGAGGTCACGCCCCACCACCTGATGCTGACGACCGACCTGCTCGCGGGCTACGACCCGGTCTACAAGGTCAACCCGCCGCTGCGTCCGGACGAGGACGTGCAGGTGCTGCGCGAGGCGCTCGCCGACGGCACGATCGACGTCGTCGCGACCGACCACGCCCCGCACGCGCGCAACGACAAGGAGCACGCGTTCGTCACCGCGGCGTTCGGCATGCTCGGCCTCGAGACGGCGCTGGCCGTCGTCAGCGAGGTCATGGTGCGCCCCGGGCTGATCGGTTGGTCCGACGTCGCGCGGGTCATGTCGACGACGCCCGCGACGATCGCCGGGCTCGAGGACCAGGGCCGGCCGCTGGCGGTGGGGGAGCCCGCCAACCTCACGCTCGTCGACCCGGACGCCACGGTCACCATCGACCGCGCGCGCTCGAAGTCGTTGTCCCGCAACAACCCCTGGCACGGTCGCACGCTCACCGGTGCCGTGTCGCTCACCATGCTGCGCGGCCGGGTCACGGCGCGCGACGGCGAGCTCGTCGACTGATGCTGATTCCCTCCGACCCGAACGGACCCTCGCACGTGAACCCACTCGCCTCCCGTCAACCAGCCGTGCTCGTCCTCGAGGACGGCCGCACCTTCACCGGGCAGTCCTACGGCGCCGTGGGGGAGACCGTGGGAGAGGCGGTCTTCAACACGGGCATGACGGGCTACCAGGAGACGCTGACCGACCCGTCCTACCACCGTCAGGTCGTCGTGATGACGGCGCCGCACATCGGCAACACGGGGTTCAACGACGAGGACGACGAGTCCTCGCGCATCTGGGTCGCCGGCTACGTCGTGCGTGACCCCGCCGTGCGCCCCTCGAGCTGGCGCTCGACCGGGACGCTCGAGGACGCGCTAACCGCCCAGGACGTCGTCGGCATCTGCGGCATCGACACCCGGGCACTGACCCGGCACCTGCGCGAGCGCGGCTCGATGAAGGTCGGCGTGTTCAGCGGTGCCGCGGCCGCCCGCCCGGTGGCCGAGCTGCTGTCCCAGGTGACCGAGCAGCCGGCCATGGTCGGTGCCGCGCTCGCCGCCGAGGTCAGCACCGACCAGACCTACGTCGTGCCGGCCCAGGGCGAGCGGCGGCACCGGGTCGTGGCGATGGACCTCGGCATCAAGGGGATGACCCCCGAGCTGATGGCCGAGCGCGGGATCGAGGTCCACGTGGTGCCGCAGTCGGCCACCGCGCAGGAGATCCTCGCGCTCGAGCCGGACGGCGTGTTCATGTCCAACGGGCCGGGCGACCCGGCCACCGCCACCCACGAGATCGAGGTGCTGCGCCAGGTGCTCGACGCCCGGGTGCCGTTCTTCGGCATCTGCTACGGCAACCAGATGCTCGGCCGCGCACTGGGATTCGGCACCTACAAGCTGAAGTACGGCCACCGCGGCATCAACCAGCCGGTCATGGACCGCGCGACCGGCAAGGTCGAGGTCACCGCCCACAACCACGGCTTCGCCGTGGACGCGCCGATCGACCGCGAGAGCGAGACCCACTACGGTCGGGTGCGGGTGTCGCACGTCTGCCTCAACGACGACGTGGTCGAGGGGCTGGAATGCCTTGACCTGCCTGCCTTCTCGGTCCAGTACCACCCCGAGGCCGCCGCCGGCCCGCACGACTCCGCCTACCTGTTCGACCGATTCGTCGACCTCATGAGCACCAGCAAGGGAGAGAGCGCCTGATGCCCAAGCGTTCCGACATCAGCAGCGTCCTCGTCATCGGGTCCGGGCCCATCGTCATCGGCCAGGCCTGCGAGTTCGACTACTCCGGCACCCAGGCCTGCCGGGTGCTGCGCGAGGAGGGGATCCGGGTCATCCTGGTGAACTCCAACCCGGCGACGATCATGACCGACCCCGAGTTCGCCGACGCGACCTACGTCGAGCCGATCACGCCCGAGGTCGTCGAGGCGATCATCGCCAAGGAGCGGCCCGACGCGGTGCTCGCCACCCTCGGTGGGCAGACCGCCCTCAACTGCGCGATGCAGCTCTACGAGCGGGGCGTGCTGGAGCGCTACGACTGCCCGCTGATCGGCGCCAACGTCGAGGCGATCCAGCTCGGGGAGGACCGCGAGCGGTTCAAGGGCGTCGTCGAGCGCTGCGGCGCCGAGTCGGCGCGCTCGCTCATCTGCCACACGATGGACGAGTGCCTCTCTGCCGCAAACGATCTCGGCTACCCGGTCGTGGTGCGTCCGTCGTTCACCATGGGTGGCCTCGGCTCCGGCTTCGCCCACGACGAGGAGGAGCTGCGGCGGATCGCCGGAGCCGGCCTGTTCGCGTCGCCGACCACCGAGGTGCTCCTCGAGGAGTCCATCCTGGGGTGGAAGGAGTACGAGCTGGAGGTCATGCGCGACCACGCCGACAACGTGGTCGTGGTCTGCTCCATCGAGAACTTCGACCCGATGGGTGTGCACACCGGCGACTCCATCACGGTCGCTCCCGCGCTGACCCTGACCGACCGTGAGTACCAGCGGCTGCGCGACATCGGCATCGCCGTGATCCGCGAGGTGGGTGTCGACACCGGCGGCTGCAACATCCAGTTCGCGGTGAACCCCGAGGACGGGCGCATCATCGTCATCGAGATGAACCCGCGCGTGTCCCGGTCGTCGGCCCTGGCGTCCAAGGCCACCGGCTTCCCGATCGCCAAGATCGCCGCCAAGATGGCCATCGGCTACACCCTCGACGAGGTGCCGAACGACATCACCAAGGAGACCCCGGCGTCGTTCGAGCCGACCCTCGACTACATCGTCGTCAAGGTGCCGCGGTTCGCCTTCGAGAAGTTCCCGCTCGCCGACAGCACGCTCACCACGACCATGAAGTCGGTCGGTGAGGCGATGGCGATCGGCCGCAGCTTCACCGAGGCGCTGCAGAAGGCGCTGCGGTCTCTGGAGCGCAGCGACTCGGCCTTCCACTGGCGCGGTGCCACCCCCACCCAGGAGGAGGGGCGCGAGCTGCTGGCTCAGGCCCAGCGGCCGACCGACGGACGAATCGTGCTGTTGCAGCAGGCACTTCGCTCCGGCCTCAGTGTCGAGGAGGTGCACGAGGTCACCAAGATCGACCCGTGGTTCCTCGACCAGATCGCGCTGATCAACGAGGTCGCCGAGCTCGTCGCGGCGGCCCCGTCGCTCGACCCCCAGCTGCTGCGTCTCGCCAAGCGGCACGGCTTCTCCGACGCCCAGCTGGCGCAGCTGGCCGGGATGAGCGAGCCGGTGGTCCGAGGGGTGCGGCAGGCGCTCGGTGTGCGGCCGGTCTACAAGACGGTGGACACGTGTGCCGCGGAGTTCGCCGCGCAGACGCCCTACCACTACTCGACCTACGACGAGGAGACCGAGGTCGCCCCGCGCGAGCGCCCCGCCGTCCTCATCCTCGGCTCCGGGCCGAACCGCATCGGCCAGGGCGTGGAGTTCGACTACTCCTGCGTGCACGCGTCGTTCGCGTTGCGCGACAAGGGATTCGACACCGTCATGGTCAACTGCAACCCCGAGACGGTGTCCACCGACTACGACACCAGCAGCCGGCTCTACTTCGAGCCGCTGACGCTCGAGGACGTGCTGGAGGTCTACCACGCGGAGGCCGCGGCGGGCCCGGTGGCGGGCGTGGTCGTGCAGCTCGGTGGGCAGACCCCGCTCGGGCTCGCCCAGGCGCTCAAGGACGAGGGGCTGCCGATCGTCGGCACCAGCCCCGAGGCCATCCACCTCGCCGAGGACCGCGGCGCGTTCGGTCACGTCCTCGCGACGGCCGGGCTGCCCGCCCCGAAGTACGGCACCGCCACGTCCGTCGACGAGGCGCTCGAGATCGCCCGTGGCATCGGCTATCCCGTGCTGGTGCGCCCGTCCTACGTGCTCGGCGGTCGGGGCATGCAGATCGTCTACAACGACGACTCGCTGCGCGAGTACGTGGCCAAGGCCACCCTCGCCTCGCCCGACCACCCGATCCTCATCGACCGCTTCCTCGACGACGCGATCGAGATCGACGTCGACGCGCTCTACGACGGCGAGGACCTCTACATCGGCGCGATCATGGAGCACATCGAGGAGGCCGGCATCCACTCCGGCGACTCGGCGTGCGTCCTCCCGCCGGTCACCCTCGGACGGGCCGAGGTAGGGCGGGTGCGCGAGTCCACCCGCAAGCTCGCCGAGGGCATCGGGGTGCGGGGGCTGATGAACGTCCAGTTCGCGCTCGCCCAGGACATCCTCTACGTGCTCGAGGCCAATCCCCGCGCCAGCCGAACGGTTCCGTTCGTCGCCAAGGCGACCGGCGTGCAGATCTCCAAAGCCGCGAGCCGGATCATGCTGGGGGAGAGCATCGCCGACCTGCGCCGCGACGGCCTGCTGCCCGCCGAGGGGGACGGCACCACCCTGCCGCCCGACGCGGCGACGTGCGTCAAGGAGGCGGTCCTGCCGTTCAAGCGCTTCCTCACCCAGGAGGGCGAGGTCGTCGACAGCCTGCTCGGCCCCGAGATGCGCTCGACCGGCGAGGTCATGGGCCTGGACACCGACTTCGGGTCGGCGTTCGCCAAGAGCCAGCTCGGCGCCTACGGCGGGCTGCCCAACGACGGCACCGTCTTCGTCTCGGTCGCCAACCGGCACAAGCGGGCGATGATCTTCCCGGTGAAGCGGCTGGCCGACCTCGGGTTCCGGCTGATGGCCACCGAGGGCACCGCCGACGTCCTACGCCGCAACGGGGTTCGCGCCGAGGTCGTGCGCAAGCACAGCACCGGTCGTGGCCCGGACGGCGAGCCGACGGTGGTCGACCTGATCTACGACAACCAGGTCGACATGGTCGTCAACACCCCGGAGAGCCAGGAGGCCCGTGCCGACGGCTACGCCATCCGCGCGTCCACGACGGCGATGGACAAGCCGATCATCACGACCGTGCAGGAGCTCGCGGCAGCCGTCCAGGGCATCGAGGCGCAGCGCGCCGGCACGCTGCGGGTGATGTCGCTGCAGGAGCACGCCGAGCAGCTGCGCGCGGGTCGGGCGAGCTGATGGGTGCCGCCCAGCCCTTCGGTCCCCGGCTCGCCGCCGCGATGGCCGAGCACGGCCCGCTCTGCGTCGGCATCGACCCGCACGCCGGGCTGCTGGGCGCCTGGGGGCTGCCCGACTCGGTCGAGGGGCTCGAGCGGTTCGCCGCCACCTGCGTCGAGGCGTTCGGCGGTCAGGTCGCGTGCGTCAAGCCGCAGTCGGCGTTCTTCGAGCGGTTCGGGTCGCGCGGGGTCGCGGTGCTCGAGGCGACGCTCGCGGGGCTGCGGGACGCCGGCACGCTCAGCCTGCTCGACGTCAAGCGCGGCGACATCGGCTCCACCATGGGCGCCTACGCGGACGCCTACCTCGACGAGGCCTCGCCGCTGCGCGCCGACGCGATCACCGTGAGCCCCTACCTGGGCTACGGCTCGCTGCGGCCGGCCCTCGACCTCGCCGCGGCGACCGGGCGGGGAGTGTTCGTCCTCACCCTCACCTCCAACCCCGAGGGCGCGGCGGTGCAGCACGCCCGGAGCGGGGGGTCTACCGGAGCCGGCTCGGTGGCCGGGGGAGTCGTGGCGGGAGCGACCGTCGACAACGCCCCGGCCCGCGCCCGCGGCGAGCTCGGCAGCGTCGGGCTCGTCGTGGGGGCGACCGTCGGGTCGGCCGTGTCCGACCTCGACCTGGACCTCGCGGCGATGGGCGGCCCGCTGCTCGCTCCCGGCTTCGGCGCCCAGGGGGGCACGGGCGAGGACCTCCGCCGGGTGTTCGGCCCGGCGCTCGGCCAGGTGCTGGTGTCCTCGAGCCGGGAGGTGCTCGGCGCCGGACCGGACGTGGCGGCGCTGCGCTCGACCGCCCGTGCGACGGCCGACGCCGTGCCCAGGAGCCGGACCCTACCCAGCAGTAGTTGAAGCTGAAAGGGCTTGCGGGCGTGGAGATTCCGACGCGGGAGGCCATTTGCCCACGAACCGTCCGGAATGTTCTGAGACCGGATTCCAAACCGTGTCGAGCCGATCTCGCGCGCTAGGATCGAGGCGCCGCTCCTGCGTTGCCGGAGGATCTTCCCGCACGTTGCGGTCGGGACTCCGACATCAGTAGGTTGAGGCTCTGCCCGACGCGAGCCCCCGAGGCTCGAAACGCTGCCAGCCTGAGGAGAACGACGTGGCCCTGCCGACCTTGACCGCGGAACAACGAGCACAGGCGCTCGAGAAGGCCGCCATCGCCCGTCGCGAGAGGGCCGCCGTCAAGAATCGCCTCAAGTACGGCCAGGGCTCGCTGCGCCAGGTGCTCGAGGACGGCAAGACCGACGACATCATCGGCAAGATGAAGGTCTACGTGCTGCTCGAGTCGCTCCCGGGCGTGGGCCAGGTCCGCGCCCGCCAGATCATGGAAGAGGTCGGCATCTCGCGCACCCGTCGCGTGCGCGGCCTCGGTGCCAACCAGGTCGCGGCCCTGCTGGACCGCTTCGGGGAGTAGTGCACCGGCTGGCGGTCCTCGCCGGCCCCACCGCGGTCGGCAAGGGGACGGTGGCCGACTACGTGCGCCGGGAGCACCCCGAGGTGTGGATGTCGGTGTCGGCGACCACCCGGCCCCCGCGTCCCGGCGAGATCGACGGTCGGCACTACCACTTCGTGACCCCGGAGGCCTTCGACCGCCTCGTCGCCGACGGCGAGCTGCTCGAGTGGGCCGTCGTCCACGGCCGGCACCGCTACGGCACCCCGCGCCGGCCCGTGCTGGAGGCGCTGGCCGCCGGCCGGATGGCGCTGCTGGAGATCGACCTGCAGGGCGCCCGCCAGGTCAAGGCGTCGATGCCGGAGGCCTTGTTCGTCTTCCTCGCGCCCCCGAGCTGGGAGGAGCTGGTGCGCCGGCTCGTCGGCCGGGGCACCGAGGACGCCGAGGAACGCGAGCGCCGGCTCGCCACCGCGCGGCGCGAGCTGGCGGCGGCCTCGGAGTTCGACGTCACCGTGGTCAACCGGGATGTTCGCGAGGCCGGCGAGGAACTCGTATCATTGATGAGTTCACCCCCTGTCGACTAGCGAAGCGAGACGAACCGTGCCCGGTACCGTGGCCAACCCGATCGGGATCACCAACCCGCCCATCGACGACCTGCTCGAGGCAGCGGACTCCAAGTACGCCCTGGTGATCTACTCCGCGAAGCGCGCTCGCCAGATCAACGCCTACTACAGCCAGCTCTCCGAGGGCCTGCTCGAGTACGTCGGGCCCCTCGTCGAGACCCAGGTCCACGAGAAGCCGCTCTCCATCGCCCTGCGCGAGATCAACGACGGGCTGCTGGCCTCCGAGCCGTTCGAGGAGTGATGACTCCCGATGACCCCCGCCCTGCCCGGGCACGCCGTGTCGTTCTGGGTGTGGGCGGGGGCATCGCTGCCTACAAGGCCGTCTCGCTGCTGCGCCTGTTCAGCGAGGACGGCTGGGCGGTGGACGTCGTCCCCACCGCCTCGGCGCTGAGGTTCGTCGGAGCTCCCACCTGGGCCGCGCTCTCCGGCAACCGCGTCGAGACCGACGTCTTCGAGAACGTCCACGAGGTGCCGCACGTGCGGCTCGGCCAGGGCGCCGACCTCGTGCTCGTCGCCCCCTGCACCGCCGACCTGCTGGCCAAGGCGGCCCACGGGCTCGCCGACGACCTGCTCACCAACACCCTGCTCACCGCCCGCTGCCCGGTCGTGCTCGCCCCCGCGATGCACACCGAGATGTGGCAGCACCCTGCCACGGTAGCCAACGTTGCCACCCTGCGCGCCCGTGGCGTCACCGTGATCGAGCCCGCCTCGGGCCGGCTCACCGGCAAGGACTCCGGCCCCGGTCGGCTCCCCGAGCCGCAGGACATCCACGCGGCCGCCATGTCCGTCGTCGACGCGGCGGCGCCGCTCACCCCGGTAGACACGGGCGCGGGTCCCGCGGCGCGCGACGCGGTGCCCGGCGCCGCGGCCCCCTCCGGTGACCTGCACGGTCTACGGGTGGTGGTGTCGGCGGGTGGCACCCGTGAGGCCCTGGACCCGGTCCGCTTCCTCGGCAACCGCTCGTCCGGCAAGCAGGGCGTAGCCCTCGCCGAGACGGCCGCGGCCCGCGGCGCCTCCGTCACGCTGGTCGCCGCCCACGTCGAGGTCCCGCTGCCCGAGCAGGACGGCATCGAGGTCGTGCGGGTCGAGTCCGCCTTGGACCTGCAGGCCGCCATGACCGTGCTCGCCGACAGCGCCGACGTGGTCGTGATGGCCGCCGCGGTGGCCGACTTCCGCCCGGTCGACTACGTCGAGACCAAGATCAAGAAGTCTCACCGCACCGCCGCCGACGGGACCGAGGACGACTCGGCCCCCACGCTGCAGCTGGTCCGCAACCCCGACATCCTCGCCGGGCTGGTCCGGGAGCGTGGCTCGCGTCGTCGCCCGCTCATCGTCGGTTTTGCCGCCGAGACCGGTGACACCGGGCACAGCGTGCTCGAGCTCGGTCGCGAGAAGGTCGCCCGCAAGGGCTGCGACCTGTTGGTCGTCAACGAGGTCGGCCGGTCGGTGACCTTCGGCCAGGACGACAACACCGTCACCGTGCTCGACCGAGACGGCGGGGAGCCGGTGCCGCTCGGCCCGGCCAGCAAGACCGTGGTGAGCCACGGCATCTGGGACGTCGTGGCCGCCCGTGGCGACAGGTCGTGGACCGGTGCAGGGGAAGCCCGCCTGCCTGACTAGAGTGACCGGGTCAGCAGCCGCTGCCCCACAGGAGTTCATTCGTGTCTGCACGCCTCTTCACCTCCGAGTCCGTCACCGAGGGCCACCCCGACAAGATCTGTGACCAGATCTCCGACGGCATCCTCGACGCCATGCTCACCGACGACCCGCACGCCCGGGTCGCGGTCGAGACGATGGTGACCACGGGTCTGGTCCACGTCGCCGGCGAGGTCACCACCTCCGCCTATGTCGAGATCCCGCAGGTCGTGCGCGACACGGTGCTGCGCATCGGCTACGACTCCTCGACCAAGGGCTTCGACGGCACCTCGTGCGGGGTCGAGGTCTCGATCGGCGCGCAGAGCCCCGACATCGCCCAGGGCGTCGACACGGCCTACGAGTCGCGGACCGGTGGGGTCGACGCGCTCGACAAGCAGGGCGCCGGGGACCAGGGCCTGATGTTCGGCTACGCCTGCACCGACACGCCCGAGCTGATGCCGCTGCCGATCTTCCTCGCGCACCGGCTCGCCGAGCAGCTGACCGCGGTCCGCAAGGACAGCACGCTCGACTACCTGCGCCCCGACGGCAAGACCCAGGTCACCATCGAGTACGACGGTGACCGGGCCGTGCGCCTGGACACCGTCGTGGTGTCGACGCAGCACGCTGCCGGGATCGACCTCGAGGGCCAGCTGCAGCCCGAGATCGTCCGCGAGGTGATCGAGCCGGTCCTGCAGGAGCACGGTGCCGCGGCCGAGCTCGACGTCTCGAGCTTCCGCACGCTGGTCAACCCCACCGGCCTGTTCGTCATCGGCGGCCCGATGGGCGATGCCGGCCTGACCGGGCGCAAGATCATCGTCGACACCTACGGCGGCATGGCCCGCCACGGTGGCGGTGCGTTCTCCGGCAAGGACCCGTCCAAGGTCGACCGGTCCGCCGCGTACGCCACCCGCTGGGTCGCCAAGAACGTCGTCGCGGCGGGCCTCGCCACGCGCTGCGAGATCCAGGTCGCCTACGCCATCGGCAAGGCGCAACCGGTAGGGCTCTACGTCGAGACGTTCGGGACCGAGACGGTGCCGGTCGAGGCGATCCAGCGGGCCATCAGCACGGTCTTCGACCTGCGCCCCGCCGCGATCATCGACCAGCTGGACCTGCTGCGCCCGATCTACTCGGCCACTGCGGCCTACGGCCATTTCGGTCGCACCAGCGCACCCGGCATCCAGAACGGCTTCACCTGGGAGCGCACCGACCGCGTGGAGGAGCTGCAGCGCGCCGCTCGGTGACGAGGGGGGTCTGTCACCGGCCTGCGGTAGAACTGGGCGCATGTCGATCGACGGCGAGCCGCTGGCGCTGGTGCGGGCCCACATGAAGGGTGACCGCCAGGTGCCGACGGGTGCCGTCGTCGACCCGGTCGCGCGGGTGCTCGTGGACGTGCCGCTGGCCCACCTGGACCGGCCGTTCGACTACCTCGTGCCCGAGCCGCTGGCCGACCAGGCCGTGCCCGGCGCCCGGGTCAAGGTGCGCTTCGCCGGCCAGGACGTCGACGGCTTCGTCGTCGAGCGGGTCGCCGACACCGAGCACCAGGGCCGGCTCGCCCCGCTGCGCCGGGTGGTCAGCCCCGAGCCGGTCCTCACCCCCGAGGTGCTGTCGCTCGCGCGCTGGGTGGCGCGGCGCTATGCCGGCTCGGTCATGGACGTCGTCCGGCTCGCCGTCCCGCCGCGGCACGCCACCGCCGAGCGAGCCGCCGACGCCCGGGCCGCTGCGGGGTCCGCCGCGGAGTCCGCTGCCGGCCCCGAGGCCGGCTCCAGGGTCGGCTCGGAGGCTGCGCCTGCCGTCCCGACCGAGACCGCCGGTGCCACGGGATGGCGCGACTACCGGGCCGGCGCCGCCTTCCTCAGCCACCTGGCCTCCGGTGGCTCGCCGGCGGCCAGCTGGCTGGCGCTGCCGGGCACCGGTGACGACGCGTGGCCGGCGCTGGTGGCTGAGGCGGCCCGCACCGCGCTGGCCGCCGGGCGGGGGGTGCTCGTCATCGCCCCCGACACCCGCGACGTCGACCGGCTCGACGTCGCGCTGACCGCCGCCCTCGGCAAGGACCAGCACGTGCGGCTGACGGCCGCCCAGGGGCCGCAGGCGCGCTACACCGCGTTCCTCAAGATCCTGCGCGGCGAGGTGCGCGCCGTGGTGGGGTCGCGCGCGGCGATGTTCGCGCCCGTGCCGGACCTCGGGCTGATCGTGTGGTGGGACGACGGCGACGACCTGCTCGCCGAGCCGCGAGCGCCCTACCCGCAGGCCCGCGAGGTGCTGCTCGAGCGGGCCCGTGCCACGGGTGCCGCCGTGCTCAGCGCCGGGTTCTCCCGCTCGGTCGCGATGCAGCAGGAGGTCGAGGAGGGACGCTGTGCGCCGGTGGTCGCCGACGCCGCCACCGTGCGTCGTAGGGTGCCGCGCGTCCTGGTCGCGGGTGAGGGGGTCGACCAGCAGCGGGACGCCGCGGCCGTCGCCGCCCGGTTGCCGTCGGTGGCGCTGCAGACGGCCCTGGAGGCGCTGACCCGGGGTCCGGTGCTGGTCCAGGTGCCGCGCCGGGGCTACCTGCCGGCCCTGTCCTGCCAGACCTGCCGCGAGCCGGCCCGCTGCCGGCACTGCCACGGCCCGCTCGAGCTCACCGCGCGGTCCGCCCAGCCGCGCTGCCGGTGGTGCGGGCGCAGCGAGCCGTTCGAGTGCCCGCACTGCGAGAGCCGGCAGCTGCGCTCGGCGGTCGTGGGGGCCCGGCGCACCGCCGAGGAGCTCGGCCGCGCCTTCCCCGGCGTGCCGGTGATCACCTCCGGGGCCGACCAGGTCGTCGCCGAGGTGGGCGAGTCGCCCGCGCTGGTGATCGCCACCCCCGGGGCCGAGCCGGTCGCCACCGCCGGCTACGCCGCGGTGCTGCTGCTCGACGCCTGGGCCCTGCTCGACCGACCCGAGCTCGACACCGGCCCCGAGACGCTACGTCGTTGGCTGGCCGCAGCGGCCCTCGCGCGTGGCGCGACCGAGGGTGGGGTCGCCGTGCTCGTCGGCGCGCCGACCGAGGTGACCCTGCCACCGGTCGAGGCGCTGGTCCGTTGGGACCCCGCCTGGCTGGCCGCCCGCGAGCTCGACGAGCGGCGCGAGCTGCGGTTGCCGCCCACCGTGACCATGGCCCGGCTCGAGGGGGAGCGGCGGGCGCTCGCCGAGGCGGTGCGCTCGCTCGCGCTGCCCGAGCACGTCGACCAGCTGGGCCCGCTGCCGGTGCCGCCCGATCCCCGCCGCCGCGCCCAGCCGGTGGCACCGGGGGAGCAGGCGGACCTGCGGCGGATGCTGCTGCGGGTCGACCGCAGCGAGACGCTCGAGCTCGCCGACCGGCTGCGCGCCCTGCGCGCCGTGCGCAGCGCCCGCAAGGACCCCGACCCGATCGCCGTGCGGGTCGACCCGGCGGAGGCAGCCCTGTGACCGGCGCGGCGCACGACCCCCGCACCCTGGTCCTGGTCCTCGTGGCCGTGCTCGTCGGGTCGGTGCTGCAGCGCCTCTCGGGCACCGGCATGGGCCTGGTGCTGGCGCCGATCCTCACCCTCGTGCTCGGCGCCGCGTCCGGCGTGCTGGTGGCCAACGCGACGACCACCGTGTCCGGCTTCTTGATGATGCTCGCCCTGTGGCGTGCGGTCGACTGGGCCAAGGCGCGGGTGATCTGCGCGTGCGCGGTGCCGGGAGCGATCGCGGGCGGGTGGGTTGTCCGGACGGCCCCCGCCGCCTGGCTGCTGGTGGTCGTCGGCGGGGTGGTGCTGCTCGCCATCGGCGTCACGGTCGTCGCGGGTGCGCTCGGCCGGATGCCGGAGCTGCGCGGCCGCTGGGTGACGCCCGTCGCCGGGCTGGTCGGCGGGCTGTTCAACACCACGGCCGGGGTGGCCGCGCCGGTGATGGTCGTCCACTCCCACCTGACCCGCTGGGACCACCGCTCCTTCGCCGCGACGATGCAGCCGGTCTTCATGACCATGGGCGCCGTGTCGGTGACCGTCAAGCTCGCCATGGGGGCGACCGGGGTCGCCCTGCCGCCGTGGTGGGTGGTGCCCGCGGTCGTGGCGACGGTGGTCGTCGGCATCGCCGCCGGCGGCCGGCTCGCCCGGCGCGTCCCCGCCTCGACGGCCCGTGGGGTCGCCATCACGCTCGCCGGCCTGGGCGGCCTCGGTGCCCTGGTGCGCGGCCTGATCGCCCTGCTGAGCCCGTAGGGTGGTGGCCCGTGAGGATGCATCCACAAGCCGTTGTCTTCGACCTGGGTCAGGTGCTGATCGCGTGGGACCCGCACCCCGCCATCGCCGCAGCCGTCGGGCCCGAGCGCGCCACGGTCTACCTCTCCGACGAGGGGGTCGACTTCGTGGGCTGGAACCACCTGCAGGACGCGGGGCGCCCCTTCGACGAGGCCGAGGCGGAGGCGATCGGTCGGCTGCCGCACTACGCCGACGAGATCCGCGCCTACCGGACGCACTACGCCGAGAGCCTGCGCGGCGAGATCCCCGGCACCGTGGCGCTGCTGCGTGAGCTGCACGCCGCCGGCGTGCCGCTGTTCGCGCTGACCAACTGGCCGGCCGAGACCTTCGGCGTCGCCCGCGAGCGGTTCGACTGGCTCGAGCTCTTCCACGACATCGTGGTGTCCGGCGAGGAGGGTGCCGCCAAGCCCGACCCGGCGCTGTTCAACGCCCTCGAGAAGCGGATGGGCCTGCCCCTCACCCAGGCGTTCTTCACCGACGACTCGCCCCGCAACGTCCTCGCCGCCAGCGCCTGCGGCCTGGACGCGGTGCTGTTCACCGACGCGGAGGCCCTGCGCCGCGAGCTCGTCTCGCGCGGACTGCCCGTGCGGCCCCGGCCGTAGACTGGGCACGCCTGCTCCCAGCACGCCCCCACCGAGCCCTGCGAGGTCCCACCCCGTGTCAGTCCTGGACATCCGCCTGTTCGGCGACCCCGTCCTGCGCACCCCTGCCGAGCCGGTCACGGTCTTCGACAAGGAGCTCGAGCGGCTCGTCGCCGATCTCACCGACACCATGATCGACGCGCCGGGTGCGGGGCTCGCCGCGCCGCAGCTGGGCGTCTCGCTGCGCGTCTTCACCTACCACGTCGACGGCGTCCTCGGGCACCTGGTCAACCCCTCGCTCGAGCTGTCCGACGAGCAGCAGGAGGGCGACGAGGGGTGCCTGTCCTTCCCGGGGGTGAAGCTCCCCACCCCGCGTGCCCTGCGCGTCGTCGCCACCGGCCAGGACATGCACGGCGAGCCGCTGACGATCGAGGGCAGCGAGCTGCTGGCCCGCTGCGTCCAGCACGAGACCGACCACCTCGACGGCATCTTGTTCATCGACCGGATGGACCGCGAGCAGCGCAAGGCGGCCATGGCGCTGATCCGCCAGGCCGACTGGTCGGGCCTGACCCGACCGATGATCAAGCTGTCGCCGCACGCCGGCACCTTCGGCGGGGGCGCGCGATGAGGCTGGTCTTCGCCGGCACGCCCGAGGTCGCCCTGCCGAGCCTGGACGCGCTGCTCGGCTCGGCCCACGAGGTCGTTGCCGTGCTCACTCGCCCAGACGCCCGCGCCGGTCGGGGCAGGAGCATGTCCCAGTCACCGGTGAAGGCGCGGGCCCTCGAGGCGGGGGTCCCGGTGCTCCAGCCGCGCTCGCTGCGCGACCCCGAGGCGCAGGCCGAGCTCGCGTCCTACGCCCCCGACTGCTGCCCGGTCGTCGCCTACGGCGCACTCGTGCCGCCGCCGGCGCTCGCCGTGCCGCCGAGGGGCTGGGTCAACCTGCACTTCTCGCTGCTGCCGGCCTGGCGCGGGGCCGCGCCGGTGCAACGGGCCGTGATGGCCGGCGACGAGATCACCGGCGCCACCACCTTCCTGCTCGAGGCGGGGCTGGACACCGGGCCGGTCTACGGCCGGATGACCGAGACGGTCCGCCCCACCGACACCGCCGGAGACCTCCTCGACCGGCTCGCGATCGCCGGGTCCGGCCTGCTGGTCGAGACCCTCGACGCGCTCGAGACCGGTGACCTGCAGGCGGTCGCCCAGCCCGTGCACGGCGTCTCCCTCGCCCCGAAGCTCAGCGTCGAGGAGGCTGAGATCGACTGGGCGCGACCGGGATTCGGGGTCGATCGACACATCCGCGGGTGCACGCCCGACCCCGGTGCGTGGACGCGCTTCCGGGGTGAGCGGCTCGGCGTCGGCCCGGTGGCGCTGACCGAGCGGCTCGACCTCGCGGCGGGGCAGCTCGAGATCACCAAGCGCGAGGTCTTCGTCGGGACGGCCACGACCGCCGTGCGGCTCGGCGTCGTGCGTCCGCCGGGCAAGAAGGCCATGGACGCGGCGGACTGGGCCCGGGGGGCCCGCATCGGGGACGACGAGACGGTAGGGACGGATGACTGAGCAGGGCGACCAGCGCGATCGGCGCGATCGCGATCAGCGGGATCAGCGCGACCACAAGGGCCGCACCCGCAGCGGTGCGCGAGGCGCCGGCGGTCCGCGACGGGTCTACTCGGGTCAGCGGCCGAGCGAGCGCTCCCGGACCGCGGACGCGCCCCGGCTCGCCGCCTACACCGTGCTGCGCGAGGTGGCCGACGGGGGCTACGCGAACCTCGCGCTGCCGAGGCTGCTGCGCGAGCAGCAGCTGCACGGACGGGACGCCGCCTTCGCGACCGAGCTGACCTACGGGACGCTGCGCTGGCGGGGGTTCTACGACGCGGTCATCGCGCGCTCCACCGAGCGTCCGCTCGACCAGGTGGACCCTGCAGTGCTCGACACGCTGCGACTCGGCGCCCACCAGGTCCTCGCCATGCGGGTGCCGGTGCACGCCGCCGTCTCCGAGACCGTCGGGCTCGCGCGCATGGTCAACGGCGCCGGCGCGTCCGGCTTCGTCAACGCCGTGCTGCGCAAGGTCAGCGAGTCGAGCCGCGAGGAGTGGCTCGACCGGGTCGGCGCCGACGACACCGCGCCGGACCACCTCGCGGCGCGCTGGTCGCACCCCGAGTGGATCGTCCGGGCGCTGCGCGGCGCGCTCATCGGGCACGGCGTCGCCACCGGCGCGGACGTCGATGCCCAGCTCGTGCGCCTCCTCGAGGCCGACAACACCCCCGCCGAGGTCTCCCTCGTCGCCCGTCCGGGGCTCGCCACCGTCGCGGAGCTGGTCGACCTCGGCGCCGTCGCCAGCGAGGTGTCGCCCATCGGCGCGACCCTGCCGAGCGGCGACCCCGGCGAGCTGCCACCGGTGCGCCGCGGCCGGGCCGCCGTCCAGGACGCCGGCTCCCAGCTGCTCCCGCTCGTGCTCGCGGCCGCGCCCGTCGAGGACCCGCGCGAGCACGAGGGCTGGTTGGACCTGTGTGCCGGGCCGGGTGGCAAGGCGGGCGTGCTCGCCGGCCTGTCGCTCGAGCGCGGCGCGACCCTGATCGCCAACGAGGTGTCCCGGCACCGCGCCGAGCTGGTGCAGGCCACGGTGCGCGAGGCCGTCGAGCGTGGTGCCGACGTCGAGGTCCAGGTCGGCGACGGGCGGCACGTCGGGGAGGACGAGCCCGGGGTCTACGACCGCGTCCTGGTCGACGCCCCGTGCACCGGGCTCGGCGCGCTGCGCCGACGGCCCGACGCCCGCTGGCGGCGCGAGTCCGGTGACGTGCCCGTCCTCGCCTCGCTGCAGCGCGAGCTGCTCAACAGCGCCCTGGACGCCACCCGGCCGGGCGGGGTCGTGGGCTACGCGACCTGCAGCCCGCACCTGAACGAGACCGAGTACGTCGTCAAGGACGTGCTGAAGCACCGCGACGACGCGTCCTGGCTGGACGCGCGACCGGTGCTCGCCGAGGTGGCGCCCGGCGTCGAGGTGGCGGGGGAGGGCCCGGCCCTGCAGCTGTGGCCGCACCAGCACGGCACCGACGCGATGTATCTGGCGCTGCTGCGCAAGCACTGATCGGCGCGTCGCTAGGCTGGGCGGGTGCAGATCTCACCGAGCATCCTGTCCGCCGACTTCGCCAACCTCCAGCTCGAGCTGGACCGCATCGCCAACGCCGACTGGGCGCACGTCGACGTGATGGACGCCCACTTCGTGCCCAACCTCACGATCGGCCTGCCGGTCGTCGAGGCGCTCGCCCGGGTGAGCCCGATCCCGCTGGACTGCCACCTGATGATCGACGACCCCGACCGCTGGGCGCCGCAGTACATCGAGGCGGGCGCGGCGAGCGCGACCTTCCACGTCGAGGCGACCGACGACCCGCGGCGGCTGGCCCGGGCGCTGCGGGCGGCCGGGGGCCGGGCCGGGATGGCGCTCAAGCCGGCGACGGCCTGGCAGCCCTACGAGGAGCTGCTGCCCGACGTCGACATGGTCCTCGTGATGACGGTCGAGCCCGGGTTCGGCGGTCAGAGCTTCATGGCCGACCAGATGCCCAAGGTGCGGGCGGTGCGCGAGTCGGTGCGGCGCCACGGTGGTGAGGTGTGGGTCCAGGTCGACGGCGGGGTGTCTGCCCGGACGATCGAGCAGTGCGCCGAGGCCGGGGCCGACGTGTTCGTGGCCGGCTCCGCGGTCTACGGGGCCCAGGACGCGGCAGCGGCCGTCGACGAGCTCCGAGCTCTGGTCGCCGAGCACGCCCACCCCTGACGCGCGGATAGGCTGGCCGGTGTGAAGACCTTCGACCAGCTGTTCGTCGAGCTCTCCGACAAGGCCGTGACCCGACCCGAGGGCTCCGGCACCGTCAAGGAGCTCGACGCCGGGGTGCACTTCATCGGCAAGAAGATCGTCGAGGAGGCCGCCGAGGTGTGGATGGCCGCCGAGTACCAGAGCGATGCCGAGGCCGCCGAGGAGATCAGCCAGCTGATCTACCACCTGCAGGTGCTCATGGTCGCCAAGGGTCTGACGCCCGACGACGTCTACCGATACCTGTGACCCCGTCTGTCCCTGTGACCCAGACCGACCAGCCTGCCCCGCTGAACGAGACCGACCAGCCCACCCACCGAGAGCAGCCACGAACCATGTTGCGTGTCGCCATCCCCAACAAGGGATCGCTGTCCGAGCCCGCCGTCGCGATGATGAAGGAGGCGGGCTACGCCCAGCGCCGCGAGTCCAAGGAGCTCACTCTCACCGACCACGACAACGGGGTCGAGTTCTTCTACCTGCGGCCGCGCGACGTGGCGGTCTACGTCGGGTCGGGGACGGTCGACGTCGGCATCACCGGGCGCGACCTGATGCTGGACTCCCACAGCGAGGCCGCCGAGATCATGCCGATGGGCTTCGGCGGGTCCACCTTCCGCTTCGCCGCGCGCGCCGGTGCGATGAGCGACATCAGCGAGATCCACGGTCGTCGGGTCGCGACGTCCTACCCGGGCCTGGTCCGGGACTACCTCGCCGAGCGGGGCATCGAGGCCGACGTCGTCCGGCTGGACGGCGCCGTGGAGACGTCCATCACGCTCGGGGTCGCGGACGTCATCGCCGACGTCGTCGAGACCGGGACCACGCTGCGCAACGCGGGGCTCGAGGTGTTCGGCGACCCGATCCTGCGCAGCGAGGCGGTGCTGATCCGCAGCGCCAACCCGCAGGCCGACGCCGACGCCGAGAACCAGGTGCAGGTCCTCTGTCGACGCCTGCAGGGAGTGCTCGTGGCCCGGCAGTACGTCGTCATGGACTACGACTGCCCCGTCGCGCTGCTCGACCGAGCGGTCGCGCTGACGCCGGGGCTGGAGTCCCCGACCATCTCCCCGCTGCACGACAAGGCGTGGGTGGCCGTGCGCTCCATGGTGCCCCGCCGCGCCACGAACCTCGTCATGGACCAGCTCTACGGCGTGGGTGCGCGCGGCATCCTCGTCACCGACATCGCCGCGTGCCGGCTGTGACTGCGTGCCGGCTCTGACTGGGAGGACCTGATGAGCGACGACCCGTACGCCCCCTTCGTCCCTCGCCGGGGGCGCTACGTCGCGCTCGCCGCCGGCACCGCGGTGCTGCTCATCTTCATCGTCATCGCGCTCGGCATGCCTGGCGGCGAGCACGGCTACGGACCCGGTGACCGGCTGCTGTTCGGCGGCATCGGGCTGGCGATCGCGGCGGTCATGGGGCGCTACGCCGCCATCCGGGCCACCCCTGACCGCGACGGCATCGTCATCCGCAACCTGTTCCTCACCCGCGAGATCCCTTGGGCGCAGGTCGAATCCGTGAAGTACGCCCCCGGCGACCCGTGGCCGTCCCTGATGCTGCACGACGCGGACCAGGTCGCCGTCATGGCGATCCAGCGCTCCGACGGGCTGCGCGGCACCGGTGAGGTCGGCCGCCTGATGGCGCTCGTCGAGGGCAGCCGCACCTAGACTGCTGCCTCATGGCGATGTGGAAGCTGCACAACGGCGGAGTTCTCGAACCGGGTGCGGTCGTCGCCCCTGACGAACGCCTCTCCTGGGGCAAGACGGTCGGGCTCGGAGCCCAGCACGTCGTGGCGATGTTCGGCGCCACCTTCGTCTTCCCCATCCTGATGGGGCTCAACCCGCAGCTCGCGGTGATGATGAGCGGTGTCGCGACGCTGCTCTTCCTCGCGATCGTCCGGGGGCGGGTGCCGTCCTATCTCGGGTCGTCGGCCTCCTTCGTCGGGGTCGCCACCGCGATCTACGCGGCCGGCGGTCGGCCCTCGGACGTCACCGGCGCGATGTTCGTCTGTGGCGTCGCGCTCGCGATCGTCGGTGTGATCATCCACCTCGCCGGCGCCCGGGTGATCCACCGGGTGCTCCCGCCGGTCGTCACCGGTGCGGTCGTCATGCTGATCGGCTTCAACCTCGCGCCGGTGGTCGCGAAGACCTACTGGCCGCAGGACCAGTGGGTGGCGCTCGTGGTCATGCTGCTCGTCGTGGTCCTCAACGTGGCGGTGCGCGGGTTCGTCTCGCGCATCGCGATCTTCGTCGCCCTCATCGCGGGCTACCTGCTGTCCTACGGCCTCGACAAGGTCGTCGGTCCGATCACCAGCTTCCAGCCCGGCGCGGTCACCGCGCAGAACCCCTCCGGTGTCGTAGAGCACCTGCGCGTCGACTGGGCGCAGGTCGCCGCTGCGTCTTGGGTCGGTCTACCTCCGGTGAGTGATGACGCGACCTGGAAGCTCGGCTCGGCGACCAACGTGGTGGGTCTGCACCTGCCCACCTTCCACTTGGCGTTCATCCTCGTCGCGCTGCCCGTGACCATCGCGCTCATCGCCGAGAACACCGGGCACGTGAAGGCCGTCGCCGAGATGACCGGCCAGCCGCTCGACGCCGAGATGGGCCGGGCGATCACCGCCGACGGCCTGGGCTCGATGATCGCGACCGGCGTCGGCGCCGGACCTACCACGACCTACGCCGAGAACATCGGCGTCATGGCCGCCACCCGCGTCTACTCCACCGCGGCCTACGTCGTCGCCGCGCTGGTGGCGATCGGCTTCGGCTTCTCGCCGAAGTTCGGCGCGATCATCTCGGCCACGCCCGGTGGCGTGCTCGGCGGGATCACCGTCGTGCTCTACGGCATGATCGGCCTGCTCGGCGCCAAGATCTGGAAGGAGAACGGCGTCGACTTCGGCAACCCGGTCAACCTGGTCCCGGTCGCCGCCGGCATCATCATCGGCATCGGTGACGTCTCGCTGAAGTTCACCGACGACTTCACCCTGGCCGGCATCGCCCTCGGCACCATCGTGACCGTGGCGGTCTACCACCTCGCGCACGCGCTGGCGCCGGCCCACCTGAAGGCCTCCGCGCAGGACCCGGCCGGCGGCACAAACCTCGTTCTCGACGCGCTGGGGATGTATCGCGACAGTGACGACCAGAGCGATCCGTTGCGCCGTTCGGGTCACTGACCTGCCCTAATCGTGATCCAGGGTGACGTGACCGTGACCTCGAGGCAGTCGCCGCTGGACCAGCACCGGGGCCCTGCTGGCCTAGCGTGGAGCCGCCCGTCGAACCCCACGTGAAAGGCGTCTCCATGAGCTTCGTCGCTCGTCGCGCGCCCCAGGCTGGCGGTGTGACGCTGACCGTGGTGGCCCTCGCGCTCGCCGGGGCAGCACCGGCGTCGGCCGCCGTGCCCCGCGACCAGTCGCCCCCGGTCTACCCGAGCCAGCAGCAGGTCGACGCCGCGAAGGCGCAGGCCGCCGCGACCGCCCGCAGCGTGCACGCCCTGGAGGCCGCCTACGCCGCCGCCGGTGACCAGCTCGTCGCCGTCCAGCGCGAGGTCAGCGGTGCGGCGGCGGACTACCGGGCCGCCGAGGACGCCCTGGCCGACCGGACCGACGAGGCGCAGGCTGCTGCCGCCCGGTCGCGTTCGGCGCAGGCGGCGCTCGCTCGGGCCGACGAGACGGTGGCCCAGAGCGCCCAGGCGCTCGCGGACCAGGGCGGGTCGATGCAACAGCTCGCCGCGCTGGTGACGAGCCAGACCCCCGAGCAGCTCTTCGACGTCAGCTCGGCGCTGGACGCGCTCGCCTCGCACAGCGCCAGCGTGCAGGACGACGCCACCCGGGCGCGGGCCGTCGCGGATCTGGACCGGGCCGAGGCGGAGCGCGCCGAGGCCCAGGTCCGCGCCGCCGAGCGTCAGGCGGCCGCCGTGCTGGCCGTGGCGCAGCGCAAGGTCGCCGATGCGCAGGCCAAGGCGACGGCCATCGCCAAGCAGCAGGACGCGATGGCCGCTCAGCTGGCCACCCTGCAGCGCACCTCCGCCGCCCTGGAGAAGCAGCGCCTGGACGGCATCGCCGCCGCCAAGGCTGCGGCGGCTCGGGCCGCTGCTGCTCGGGCGGCCGCTCAGCGGGCTGCTGAGCGGGCGGCTGCCCGGCGCGCTGCTGCCGCTGCGTCTGAGGCGTCGAGATCTGGTGGATCGGGGTCTGGGGTGTCGGGGTCTGGCGTGTCAGGTCGGCATCGCGCCTCCACCGCTGACGCCGCCACGCTGGCCGGCTCAGGGCGCAGCGGCGGCAGCCCGAGGGCGATCGCGCGGTCGATGCTCGGGAGCTACGGCTTCGGGTCCGGGCAGTGGCAGTGCCTCAACAACCTCTGGATGGGGGAGAGCGGCTGGGACTGGTCGGCGACCAATCCGAGCTCGGGCGCGTACGGCATCCCGCAGTCGCTGCCGGCGTCCAAGATGGCGGCCGCGGGTGGGGACTGGCTCACCAACCCCACCACCCAGATCCGTTGGGGCCTCGGCTACATCCAGAGCTCCTACGGTTCTCCTTGCGCCGCCTGGGCTGCCTGGCAGTCGCGTTCCCCGCACTGGTACTGAGATCGGCGTCGTCCTCCGCGCCCGTTGCAACGTCGGCGGCGCGCGGGATCAGGCCATGCGCCGCCGGGCGGGCGCTTCGGACTGATTCACGACGTGTGGATCGTTCAGATCGAGCGTTTTCGGTCATGAATCCGTCCGAACGGCACGGCGGGCACCCCCACACCAACGGTCCGCCCACCACGGCAGCGGCCAGAACCTCATTCCTCGCCGGCGGTCTCGGCGATAGCCGCCTGCGCCTCGCGGAAGGGCTGACCGATCATCTGCAGGAGGTCGACGAGCATCGAGCGGATCTGCGCGCGGATCACCTCGGCGGACAGGTCGGCACCGGGCTCGGGGTGCGCGGTCTCCCGCCCGATCTCGAGCAGGTCTGCGCGGGCGAGTGCGGGGACGTCCTCGGTGTCGTCGGCGGGGGAGCCGCGGCCGTACCACTCGGCGAGCTCGGCCACGACGGTGGCGAGGTGCTCGATCGCTCGGACGTAGCTGCCGGGCACCTCTTCACCGGTCTGCAGCGAGACGGTGCCGCGGCGGATGAGCACCCGGGCGTTGCGCACGGCCCGGTCGAGCGGCTCGAGGCTGTCCTGGACGCGCTGCATCTCGGACATGCGCCGCCGGTGGAACGGCGAGACGCGCAGCATGTCGACGGAGTCGGTGGCGTAGCCGCGCAGCTTGTCGAGGTCCTCCTCGGTGGTGCGTGCCTCGGTGAGGACGCTCTCGGCCGCCGGTCGATCTCGGTCGCGGACGGCCTGGGCGATCCGGCTGAGCAGGTCCGCGAGGTGGTCCATGATCTCGCTGGCCTGTGCCCGCGGCCGCAGCAGCGTAGAGCTCGGCACGACGGACGCGAACAGGATGGCGACGGCACACCCGATCAGGGCCTCGAACCAGCGCCCGAAGGCGGTCCCCGGCATGCCGCCGAGGAGCGCCACGACCAGGCCCTGCACGCCGGCCTGCGTCACGATCAGGGCGCCGGCGCCGAGCAGGGCGGCGGTGCTCATGGCGAGCATGACCAGCAGGGCGATCTGCCACACCCCGATGCCGAAGAAGTGCACCAGCAGCTCGCCGAAGAACACGCCCACGGCGACGCCGACGGTGATCTCGAGCGCGCGACGCAGCCGCTGCCCGTGGGTCATCCCGAGGCACACCATCGCCGCGACCGGCGCGAACAGGGGGATAGGCACCCGGAACAGATACTTGGCCAGTGCGTACGACGTCGCGGCGGCGAGCGCGCACTGCACGATGAAGTAGGCCTTGTTGCGCAGCACCCTGGCGCGGCGAGCGGCCTCGCGTCGAGACAGCCGAGCGCTGCGCTCGAGGGCGCGAGCGCCGAGGTCGGCCGTGCGGCGCAGCAGCGGCTCGCGCTCGGAGGAGGGCATCAGCCGTTCTGTTCGTAGGCGGCCCGCAGCAACGGGTCGAGGTTCGTGACGCTCTGCTCCACGTCACTGTCGGCGGGCAGGTGCAGCCAATGGATCGCTTGAGCGAATCCCTTTGCGGGGGAGAGGCGTTCGTCGTCAGGAGCCTCCTGCTTGTAGCGCAGCCCCACCCGCAGCTGCTACGGGGCCCGGGTGCGACGGCGACGAACTGCGTCTTGCGCACGACCGGTGTGTAGCTCGCTCGCCCCTGCACCTCGGTGTCCGCACCGAGCGCTGCGGCGTGGATCACGAGCGCGTCGTGCAGCGGACGCAGGGCGGCCTTCGCACCCGTGAACAGCTCGTCCGCGAACTGGTCGGGGGTCGGCATCACCCAGCCCGCGCGACCGGCGACCTCGAACGCGATCGCCCATTGCGAGTTCTGCGGGACGCCGTGCACGCTCTTGAGCCAGGCTCGGACCGCGCGCTGGTCGAGCGGGTCGACGCCCGACTCCTGCTCGACGAGCTCCACCCACTCGGCGAGCGCGCGCCCGGTGCGCGCCTGCATGCTCGCGGTGACCGCGTCCATCATCTGCACGGGCTCCATGCGCCCATCATCTCAGGGCGTGCCGGTGTCGAGCACCACGTCTGCGCGCTCGCGCGTCCGCTCCGTCCCGTAGAGCTCTCCCTCCTGGGCGGCCCACGTGTCCCAGTGCGGTGCGTAGGTCTCGCCGTCGCGGGCGAGGCCCCTGGCCCGGCGCTGCTCGGTCGGCGCGTCGAGCCAGGCCAGCGCGCTGAGATAGGGCGCACAGGCGCGTGACCCGCACCCGACGCCCTCGACGACGAGGTAGGCCGCTGGGTCTACCGGCTCGACCGCGGGGTGGTAGCGCCCCGAGGCCCAGTCGTAGTGCTGGTACCCAGCCGGCCGCCCCTCGGCGAGCGGACGCAGCACCCGCCCGACCAGCTCCGGGATCGAGGCCGCCAGCCCGTGCCAGCCGGGGTAGAGGTCGTCCATGTGGACGGTCTGGGGCCGGTGGCCGGTGAGCGTCGCGAGCTGGTCGACGACGCGCTCGGCGAAGACGGTCTTGCCCGACCCGGACGGCCCGTCGATCGCCACCACCCGGGTGCCGCCGGCGCTCGGTGGCCTGGCCGCAGCGACGGCGATCAGCGCCTGAGCCGCCGCGTCGGCCGAGTCCGGATCGACCAGGCAGGCGGGGTCGGCGGGGGCGGCAGGCATGGCGGTCAGCATAGGAGAGCGCACCGGCACCCCCTCCAACACCCCGGTCCGCCCACCGTACTCGCCCGCACCGACACGCCCCGCTCGCCTAGGATCTGGCCCGTGACGGTAGCCGTGCGCGTGATCCCCTGCCTGGACGTCAACGCCGGCCGGGTGGTCAAGGGCGTGAACTTCGAGAACCTGCGCGACGCGGGCGACCCCGTGGAGCTCGCCAAGGTCTACGGGGAGCAGGGGGCCGACGAGCTCACGTTCCTCGACGTGACGGCGAGCAGCGGGAACCGCGAGACGACGTACGACATGGTCCGGCACTGCGCCGAGCAGGTCTTCATCCCGCTCACGGTCGGCGGCGGGGTGCGCACGCCCGACGACGTCGACCGGCTGCTGCGGGCCGGCGCCGACAAGGTCGGCATCAACACCGCGGCCATCGCGCGGCCCGAGGTGATCGCTGATATCGCCGACCGGTTCGGCAACCAGGTGCTCGTCCTGTCGGCCGACGTGCGCCGGCACCGCGCGGAGGACGGCCGGGTGCTCGACGGGTTCGAGGTCACCACCCACGGCGGTCGCGTGGGCACCGGCATCGACGCGGTCGAGTGGTGCGCGCGGGCGGTCGAGCTCGGTGCGGGTGAGATCCTGCTGAACTCCATGGACGCCGACGGGACCAAGGACGGATTCGACCTCGAGCTGATCTCGCTGGTGCGCGCCGAGGTGTCGGTGCCGCTGATCGCCTCCGGCGGCGCGGGTGCCGTCGAGCACTTCGCCCCGTCGGTGCGCGCGGGCGCCGACGCGGTGCTCGCCGCGTCGGTGTTCCACTACGGCGAGCTGACCATCGGCGACGTCAAGGACGCGCTCCGGGCCGACGGCATCGCCGTCCGCTGAGCCGATCTCTGAGACGACTCGGCGGACGGCGACCCGCGCTCACCAGCGGTGGGCGACGTCGACGACGAGCCGCTGGTTGGTGCCGTCGGTGAGGACGGACACCCGCATCGGCAGCCGCGCGCGGGTGCCGATGCCGAGCAGCGTCTCGCCCTCGAACGAGCCGCCCCACGCGACCTGCTTGATCGTCGGGTAGCCGCTGGTGCTCACGACCTCCCACCGGTTCGCCGGGACGTAGGTCGGCCGCCCCGAGCTGTCGTAGGCCGGCGCCTGCACCGACACCATCAGGGTCGCGGCGCCGCGCAGGTCGCGGGTCTCGCCGCTCGCGATGGTCGTGAACGTCTTCGCGTAGCCCGCCCGGTAGCCCACCGTGCCGGACATCCGACCGAGGTCGACCACCAGCCGGTCGTAGCACGGGTGCGTCCCGGAGCGGACGCCGGTGACGACACCGGTGCCGGTGCCGGTTGACGCCTGGGGCAACGAGCCCCAGCCGCGAGGGCAGTGCACGGCCGCTGTGCCGACCGAGGCGGCCGCGGGCGACACGCTGCCCGGCAGGCCCGTGACCGCGGCTCCGGCAGCGAGCAGCGTGGCCGCGACGGCGGTCGAGAGGGTGGTGAGGGTGGGGTTGAGCGAGCTGGTGCGCGTGCGAGCGAACATGTCGGCCTCCCTGCTGACGACGTCCGGAGGCGGAGCACTCGTCCGCCTCGGCGGGGTCGACGCAGCCCCCCAGGTCGCGTCGTCCCCACACCTTGAGGACGCCGACGGTCAGGGCGAACGTTGCACGCGAGCGGCAGCGCAGGCCGCCATGACTACAAGCTGCGGCTACAGACCGCGGCTACAGGCTGCGCTGCTGGGACTCGAACGCGGCCACGGCTGCGGGCTCGCCGGACATCTCGACCCGGACCTGGTCCGTGCGCCCCGAGGCGAGCAGCAGGATCTCGCCGGGGGCGCCGGTGAGCACGACGGCGCCGTCGTCGCCCGTCTTCTTGAGCACGGCGCGGCCGTGGCCCGGGCAGACCGCCACGACGCCCACGGGGGAGGACCGGAAGGCCAGCCGGCCCATCATCGACAGGGCGCTGAACAGCGCGTCCTCGACGTCGTGGTCCAGCGTGCGGGGCTCGTGCCAGTCGGGCTGGGCGCGCAGGACGTCCTCGGTGTGGACGAAGTACTCGACGAGGTTGACCCGCTCGTCGACCGCCTTCAGCCGGGTGAGGTTGTAGACCGGGGGCCCGAACCGCACCAGGTCCACGACCTCGGGGTAGGGCCGGGCAGCCATCTCGTCCTGGACCTTCTGGGTGTGCTTGGCGAACGCGGAGATCCCGATGCCGGGCAGGGCGTCGGGGCGCCGGTCGCGGATGGCCAGGTGCGCCGCCAGGTCGCGGGCGTCCCAGCCCTCGCACAGCGTCGGGGCGTCGGGGCCGACCCAGTCCAGCAGGTCGGCCAGGCCGGTGCGGGCGTCCTTCGCGTGGCTCGTCATGGCCCCATCCTGCCACCACTCGACGAGCCAGCCCCTGGTCGCCCGTCGGACCGCTGCCGCGAAGGCGGCACAATGGGCGCCGTGACCCTCCCGACTCCTACCGATGCACCCGATGCACCCGACGCCGCCGAGGCAGCCGGCACGCTCGACCCGGCCGTGGCGGCCCGGCTCAAGCGCGACGCCCAGGGCCTGGTGGCCGCCGTGATCCAGCAGCACGACACCCGCGAGGTGCTGATGCTCGGCTGGATGGACGACGAGGCGCTGCGGCGCACCCTCACCGAGGGTCGGGTGACCTTCTGGAGCCGCAGCCGCGCGGAGTACTGGCGCAAGGGGGACACCTCCGGTCACGTCCAGCACGTGCGCTCCGTCGCGCTCGACTGCGACGGCGACACCCTGCTCGTCACCGTCGACCAGGTCGGGGCTGCCTGCCACACCGGCGACCGCACCTGCTTCGAGGCGGACGTGCTGCTGGCCGACACCACCAGCGAGGAGGACGCGTGACCACCGACTCCCGCACCACCACCAGCACCACTGAGGCCCTCCCCGCGCTGGCGTTCGGCCAGACCTGGCCCACGCTCGACACCTTCCGCGAGCTGGCGGCCGACCGGAGGGTGATCCCCGTGGTGCGCCGACTGCTCGCCGACGCCGAGACCCCGCTCTCGCTCTACCGCAAGCTCGCGAAGGACCGCCCCGGCACCTTCCTGCTGGAGTCCGCCGAGCACGGGGGAGTGTGGAGCCGCTACTCGATCGTCGGGGCCGCCAGCCGCGCCACCTTGACCGAGCGCGACGGCGAGGCGGTCTGGCTCGGGGACGTGCCCGTGGGCGCGCCGACCGAGGGCAACCCCGTCGAGGTGCTGCGCGACACCGTCGACCTGCTCGCCACCGACCCGATCGAGGGGCTGCCGCCGCTGACCGGGGGGATGGTGGGCTATCTCGGCTACGACGTGGTCCGCCGCTGGGAGAAGGTGCCGCAGACGGCGGTCGACGAGCTGGGCCTGCCCGAGCTGGCGATGTTCCTCGCCACCGACCTCGCGGTCCTCGACCACAGCGACGGCTCGCTGCTGCTGGTCGCCAACGCGATCAACTTCGACGCCACCGACGAGCGGGTCGACGACGCGCACGCCGACGCCGTGCGCCGCCTCGACGCCATGGTCGTAGACCTCGCGCAGCCGGCCCCCAGCACGGTCGCCGTCGTCGAGACCGTGGCACCCGAGCCGACGTCGAACATGACGCCCGAGCGCTACTGCGAGATCGTCGAGGCCGGCAAGGAGGCGGTGCGTGCAGGCGAGGTCTTCCAGGTCGTGCTGTCGCAACGCTTCTCGGTGCCGTGCCCGGCTGACGCGCTCGATGTCTACCGCGTGCTGCGGGCGAGCAACCCGAGCCCCTACATGTATCTGCTGCGGGTGCCGGACCCGAACGGCGGCGCGGCGTTCGACATCGTCGGGTCCAGCCCGGAGGCGCTGGTGAAGGTCAACGGCACCAAGGTGATCACCCACCCGATCGCCGGCTCCCGCCCGCGTGGCGCGAGCCCGGAGGCCGACATCGCCAACGGCAAGGAGCTGTTCGAGGACCCGAAGGAGCGCTCCGAGCACGTCATGCTCGTCGACCTCGCGCGCAACGACCTGCAGCGCGTCTGCCTGCCCGGGACGGTCGACACGATCGAGCTGATGACCACGCGTCGCTACAGCCACATCATGCACCTGGAGTCGACGGTCGTCGGGGTGCTGCGCCCCGGCCGCACCGCCTACGACGTGCTCGTCGCGACCTTCCCCGCCGGCACCCTGTCGGGGGCGCCGAAGCCGCGCGCGCTGCGGCTCATCGAGCAGCTCGAGGGCACCCGGCGCGGCATGTACGGCGGGGTGGTCGGCTATCTCGACTTCCACGGCGACCTGGACATGGCCATCGCGATCCGCACGGCGCTCGTGCGCGACGGCGTCGCCTACGTGCAGGCGGGTGCCGGCATCGTCGCCGACTCCGTGCCCGAGACCGAGCTCGCCGAGACCGTGACCAAGGCGGCGTCGGCGCTGCGGGCGGTCGCCGCGGCGTCCGGGCTGCGGGCGCCCACGACGACCCCCACGGCAACTCCCACGGCAGCTCCCACGAAGGCCCCGTGATGGCCCTCAGCAAGCGCACCGTAGCCCTCGTCGGGGTCCTGCTCGGCGCCTCCCTGCTGGTGCTCGCGTCGCTCACCTGGGCGACCGGCAGCTCCCACGACGTCGTCCTCGGCGGGGGGATCTCGGGGTCCGGCGGGTCGCTCGCCCCGGTCGTCCCGGCCATGGGCCTGGTCGCGGTGGCCGCGTCGATCGCGGTGGCCACCACCGGGCGGGTCGCCCGGTTCGTCAGCGCCGCGTTGCTGCTGGTCGCCGGTCTCGGCGCGGCGGCGGCCACGCTCTACCTGCTGGTGGACCCCGGTAGAGCTCTCGGTCACGTCGCCGCGGAGAAGGTCGCCCGCACCGGGTCGGTCGCCGTCCAGGGGACGGTGGCCTGGCCGGTGTACGCAGCGCTCGTGGTCTCGCTGCTGCTCGCCGCGACCGGCATCGCCGCGCTGGCCCGGGCCCGCCGCTGGGAGGGTCTCTCCGCGGCCTACGAGGCCCCGGTGAGCGCCGAGACGGCCGCCGCCGAGCCCGAGCGCGAGAGCCTGTGGGACCAGGTCAGCCGAGAGGACCTCGCCGACCCGCAGGTCCGGCGCGATTCCGGCGCCGATACCTGACACAATGACGCCCGAGCACCAACGCCGACCGATCGAGGAGCAGTCGACACCATGACGGACCAGAAGGAAGCCCGCACCACCACCATCGACCCGCACAACCACGGTCGGAGCACCGCCGGCTACGTCGGCGTCGTGATCATGCTGGTCGCGGCCGTCATCGCGTGCATCGGCGTCGCCATGGCCGCGCACGTCATCACGATCATCGGCTTCGTCCTCGCGCTCGTCGGCGTGCTGACCTGGGTCATGCTGGCGCGCGCCGGCTACGGCGACGGCGGCCCCAAGAACACCGCCGCCCACACGCACGACTGACGCACCCTGACACTTGACGCACCCAGCCCCAGGCGCACCAAGCACGTGAGCCTGCGCACCGATCCGGTGCGCAGGCTCACGTCGTTGGCGTAGCAGCTGGTAGGAGCTGGTAGGGCCTACTTGCCCTGCAGCTTGTCGATCATGCACTGGCTCTGCTGCTGCGGGTCCGAGATGTTCTGGCACTCGGCCATCTTCGGGCCGAGGATCATGCCGACGATCAGCAGGGCGGCCGAGATCACCAGACCGACGATGCCGGTGACCATGCCGGCCGTCGCCAGCCCGGCCTGACCGGCCTCGCCGCGGCGGACCTTGCCGCGCGCCAGCACCGCCAGGACGATGGCCGCGATGCCGGCGACGAGGCCGGGGTAGCCACCGCAGCAGGCGAGGGGGATCGACGCGATACCGAGCACCAGCGAGACGATCGCCAGCGTGTTGCGCGGGGGCGGCGGCTGGTAGCCACCACCGGGGTAGCCGCCGCTCTGGTACGGCGGGGGAGCCTGGTAGCCACCGCTGCCGGGCGGCGGGGGCGCGGGAGTGCCGTAGGGGTTGTTCGACTGGGCACCGGACGAGCCCGCCGACGGCTCCTGCGGGTCGTTCTCGCCGTAGGGCGGGGGCTGCTGGTTGCTCACGAGCGTCTCCTGCAGAACGGGACCGGTCCCTGCGCCGGTCGTTGTCGCCACGCTAACGCACGCTGAGCATCCGCTCAGGAATCATCGGGTCCTCGGCTACCGTGTCGAGAGTGACCGACGTCCGTCCGCTGGACCTGCCCGCCGCGCTCGTGGGCGCGCAGGCGCTCGGCGTGGGCGCCCTGCTCGTGCGGGACCCGCACCAGCCCGGGTCCTGGGGCAGCTGCCCCTTTCTCGCCGTGACCGGCCTGCCCTGCCCGTTCTGCGGCGGCATGCGCGCCGTCAGCTCGCTCGCCCACGGTGACCTCACGGCGGCCCTGCACAGCAACGGCTACGCCACGGTCGTGGTGCTCCTGGTCGCGGTCGCCTCCCTCGCGTGGTTCGTGGACGACGTGCGCAGCCGTCGCGCCGGCCGGCCCAGCCGGGTCGACCCGCTGCTGGACCGCGCTCCGGTCGGTCGGGTCCTCGGCGCGGTCCTCGCCGGGTGGTTGGTGTTCGGCGTCCTGCGCTGGTAGCCCGTGCGCCGCACCGTCCAGCTCCACGTCCCACCCCGTCCAACCTGGTGAGACGCGGGGCCCCGATTTAGGCCAACTGTTGCCGGGGCCCTAGCCTGGCCAGGTGCCAGCAACGCCGACCGTTCTCGACGACATCATCGCCGGGGTCCGTGCGGACCTCGCCGAGCGTCAGCAGCAGACCAGTTTCGACGACCTCAAGGAGGCCGCCGAGCGACGGGCACCCGCCCTGGACGCGGCCACCGCGCTCGCGGCCGGACGCACCCAGGGCATCCGCATCATCGCCGAGGTCAAGCGCTCCAGCCCGAGCAAGGGCGCACTCGCACTGATCGCCGACCCGGCCGGCCTCGCCGCCGACTACGCCGAGGGTGGGGCAAGCGTCATCAGCGTGCTCACCGAGCAGCGCCGCTTCGGGGGCAGCCTGCGCGACCTCGCCGAGGTGCGTTCGCGCGTCGACGTGCCGGTGCTGCGCAAGGACTTCATGGTCGAGCCCTACCAGCTGTGGGAGGCGCGCGCGCACGGCGCCGACGTCATCCTGCTCATCGTCGCGGCCCTCGACCAGACCACCCTCGTGTCGATGCGCGAGCGCGCCGAGTCCCTCGGCATGACCGCCCTGGTCGAGGTGCACGACACCGAGGAGGCGCGGCGTGCGGTCGACGCCGGCGCCCGGGTGATCGGGGTCAACAACCGCAACCTCAAGACGCTCGAGGTCGACCGCTCCACCTTCGCCAAGGTCGCCGAGATGCTGCCCGCGAGCGCGGTGAAGGTCGCCGAGTCCGGCGTCCGTGGACAGCACGACATCCTCGACCTCGCCCGCGCCGGTGCCGACGCCGCCCTCGTCGGCGAGGCGCTCGTGACCGGTGGCCGCCCGCGCGAGGCCGTCGCCGACCTGATCGCCGCGGGCGCCCACCCGGCCCTGCGGCACTAGCCCGACCCTGTCGCCGGCCGTCGCGCCGGTGTCGACTACGACCAAGGAGGTCCTGGTGAGCACACCAGTCGGCCGCTTCGACGCCTTCGGTGGGCGCTACGTCCCCGAGGCGCTCATCGCCGCTCTCGAGGAGCTGGACGAGCAGCGCCAGAAGGCCTGGGTCGACCCCGAGTTCGTCGCCGAGCTCGACCGGCTGCAGCGCACCTACACCGGTCGCCCGAGCATCATCACCGAGGCGCCGCGCTTCGCCGAGCACTGCGGCGGGGCGCGGGTCATCCTCAAGCGCGAGGACCTCAACCACACCGGGTCGCACAAGATCAACAACGTCCTCGGGCAGGCGCTGCTCACCCGCCGGATGGGCAAGACCCGCGTCATCGCCGAGACCGGGGCGGGCCAGCACGGCGTCGCCACCGCAACGGCCGCGGCACTCATGGGGCTGGACTGCGTCATCTACATGGGCAAGCGGGACACCGAGCGCCAGGCGCTCAACGTCGCCCGGATGCGCCTGCTCGGCGCCGAGGTCATCCCCGTCGAGCACGGTAGCCAGACCCTCAAGGACGCGGTCAACGAGGCCTTCCGCGACTGGGTCGCCAACGTCGAGACCACGCACTACGTGCTCGGGACCGTCACCGGTCCGCACCCGTTCCCGGAGATGGTCCGCGACTTCCACAAGATCATCGGCGAGGAGGCCCGCGAGCAGGTGCAGGAGCTCACCGGCCGGCTGCCCGACGCGGTCGTGGCCTGCGTCGGCGGCGGCTCCAACGCGATGGGCATCTTCCACGCGTTCGTCCCCGACGAGGGCGTGCGGCTGATCGGCCTCGAGGCCGGTGGTGCGGGCATCGAGTCCGGCCGGCACGCCGCGCGGTTCGCGACCGGCACCCCGGGCGTGCTGCACGGGGCCTACACCTACCTGCTGCAGGACGACGACGGCCAGACGATCGAGTCGCACTCGGTGTCGGCCGGGCTGGACTACCCGAGCGTCGGGCCCGAGCACGCGATGCTGCACGACTCCGGGCGCGCCGAGTACCGCGCGATCACCGACGACGAGGCGATGGAGGCGTTCAGGCTGCTCTCACGCACGGAGGGCATCCTTCCTGCCATCGAGAGCGCGCACGCGCTCGCCGGTGCCATGCAGGTCGGGCGCGAGCTCGGCCCCGACGCGGTCGTCCTCGTCAGCCTCTCGGGGCGCGGCGACAAGGACGTGCACACGGCGGGCCGCTGGTTCGGATACCTCACGGGCGAGGAGCTCGTCGAGGAGGAGAAGCGCAAGGCCGAGGAGCACCCGGCGCAGGAAGAGGGGAGTGGCTGGTGAGCACCGAGGTGACGACCACCCCGCCCTCGACCGAGCTGTCGCGCACCCTCGCGGCGTGCCGGGCCGAGGGTCGGGCCGCGCTCGTGGGCTACCTGCCCGTGGGCTACCCGACCGTGGACGACTCCATCGCCGCGATGGTCGCCCTGGTCGAGTCCGGCTGCGACGTGGTCGAGGTGGGCATCCCCTACACCGACCCGGTCCTCGACGGCCCGACCATCCAGGACGCCTCGGTCGTGGCTCTCGCGGGCGGCGTGCGGGTCGCGGACGCCTTCCGGGCCGTGCGCGCGGTCGCCGAGGCCGGCGCACCGGCCGTGATCATGTCCTACTACAACCTCGTCCTGCGGCACGGCGTCGACGCCTTCGCCGCGGACCTCGCGGCTGCCGGCGGCTGGGGCCTGATCACCCCCGACCTGATCCCCGACGAGGCCGGCGCGTGGCTCGCCGCCGCCGACCAGCACGGTCTCGACCCGATCTTCCTGGTCGCCCCGAGCACCACCGAGCAGCGGATGGCCGCCACGACCGCAGCCTGCCGGGGCTTCGTCTACGTCACCTCGGTGATGGGCGTGACCGGGGCGCGCACCACCGTCGGAGGTCGGGCGCACGACACCATCGACCGGGCTCGTGCGGCCACCGACCTGCCCCTGGCGGTGGGCCTTGGCGTGTCCACGCGCGAGCAGGCCGCCGAGGTCGCCGCCTACGCCGACGGCGTCATCGTCGGGTCCGCGCTGGTCAAGGCCCTGGGCGAGGGCGAGGACGCGCTGCGGGCGCTGACCCGCGAGCTGGCGGCCGGGGTCCGCGAGGGACGCCGCGCGGAGCACGGGGAAGGACCCCAGGCATGAGCCGGGTCGCCCCCTACGTCTCGCTGCTCGCCCGGCTGGTCCTCGGCGCAGTGATAATCGTCGCCGGCGCCCTCAAGGTCACCAACCTGCCGGGCTCCGCGCAGGCCGTCCGGGCCTACCAGATCCTGCCCTACGACGCCGCCAACCTCGTGGGCTACCTGCTCCCCGGCCTCGAGATCATCCTCGGGCTGCTGCTCGTGCTCGGTGTCTTCACCCGCTGGGCGGCCGCCACCGTGTCGGTGCTGCTGCTCGCCTTCGTCGGTGGCATCGTGAGTGCCTGGTCGCGCGGGCTGTCCATCGACTGCGGCTGCTTCGGCGGTGGCGGCACTATCGCGCCCGAGCAGACCAACTACCTCGGCGAGATCCTGCGCGACGCCGGGTTGCTCGCCCTCGGCCTGTGGCTGGTCGTGCGACCCCGTAGCCTGTGGAGCGTCGACGGTTGGCTCGCCCCGGATCGCGCCCCGGGCGCGACGACCAGCACCACCAGCAGCACCGGCACCAGTGGCCCCACCAGCACCAGCGACAGCACGACCGACAGCAGTGACAAGGAGATCGCCCGATGAGCAGCAGCCCCCAGGACCGCAAGGCCAAGGCGGCCGCGGCCGCACCGAAGGCCAACGGCTCGCGGGTGGTGATCGTCGCGGTCGTGACCGTGCTGGTCCTCGCGCTCGCCATGATCGGGGCGACCTGGGCCTACCGCAGCTCGCAGTCCTCGGTCGACCAGGCGGCCAGGTCCGCGACGACCCCGCCGAACGCCAACGCCGACAAGACCGGCATCATCATCGACAACGGCAAGGCCAAGGCCGACGCCATGAAGCTCGACCTCTACTTCGACTACCAGTGCCCGATCTGCAAGCAGTTCGAGGACGTCTTCGGCGGCGAGATCGAGAAGATGGCGGCCGCGGGCACCGCCCTGGTGACCTACCGCGACATGACCTTCCTCGACAACAACCTGCGCAACGACTCGTCGGCGCGTGCCGGCAACGCCGCGGCCTGCGCCGACGTCGTCGGGGCCTACAAGGGCTACCACGACGCGATCTTCGCCAACCAGCCGGCCACCGAGGGCCAGGGCTACACCGACGACCAGCTGCTCAACACCTTCGCCAAGGACGCCGGCATCACCGGTGACAAGCTGACGACCTTCCAGCAGTGCGTCAAGGACGGCTCGATGAAGAACTTCGTGACCGGCACCGACGCCGCCGCCAGCAAGGCCGGGGTCACCGGCACGCCGACCCTGAAGGTCAACGGCACGACGGTCCCGCTGCAGCGCCTCGCCGGCGTCACCTCCGCGCAGTTCCCGGCGCTGATGGAGCAGATCGCCAAGGACCCCAAGGCCGCCACCCCGGCGGCGTCGCCCGCCGCGAGCCAGTAGAGCGACCGGCGACCCTCGATGCTCGCTCATCTCCCGGGACTCATCCCCAGCCCGACCCAGGGCGTGTGGTGGCTCGGCCCGCTGCCGGCGCGCGCCTACGCGCTGTGCATCCTCGCGGGCATCTTCGTGGCGCTGATCATGACCAGGCGGCGCCTCGAGGCCCGCGGCGGCACCGCGGAGCAGGTAGACCTCGTGGCGTTCTGGGCGGTGCCGTTCGGGATCGTGGGGGGCCGGCTCTACCACGTCATCACGTCCTACCAGCCCTACTTCGGGCCCGGTGGGCACCCGCTCGACGCGTTCAAGATCTGGGAGGGCGGGCTCGGCATCTGGGGCGCCGTGGCGCTCGGGGCGCTCGGGGCCTGGATCGGCTGCCGCCGCCACGGGGTGGACCTGATGGTCTTCGCCGACGCCCTCGCCCCTGGCCTCGCGATCGCCCAGGGGCTCGGCCGGTTCGGCAACTACTTCAACAACGAGCTCTACGGCGGTCCGACGACCCTGCCGTGGGGCCTCGAGATCTGGCAGTGGTCGGGCGGCCAGGCCGTCCGGGACGCCGCCGGCAACCCGATCCCGCTCGGCGTGTTCCACCCGACCTTCCTCTACGAGGCGCTCTGGTGCTTCGCCCTGGCGGGGGTGCTGCTGGCCGTGGAGCGGCGGTTCGTCCTGCGCCGCGGCCAGCTGTTCGCGCTGCTCATCATGGGCTACACCCTCGGCCGGCTCTGGATCGAGATCCTGCGGGTCGACCCGGCGAACCACATCCTCGGGCTACGCCTTAATGTATGGACCAGCATTCTGGTCTTCGCCTTCGGGCTCGGCTGGTTCCTCCTCGCCCGTGGCGGCCGAGACCGGGACGAAAAGTCTCAACCAGCGGACGCGTAGGTGTCCAGAACGCAGGACGCGGCAGGCTGAACCCCTGCCGCCACCCGAGGCCCGACGATGCTCCCCGGGTGGCCCCAGCCCCTTGACCGCTCGCCCTCGACTAGGTTGTCGCCAGGTCGTGAAGCGAGCGGTCCCGTGCCGTAAGGACGGTGATCACCGTGACGGACCTCATGCCCGTCCCGCCGACGTTTCGTCGCTTCGCTGCAGGCCCCGAGGACCACGGCCTCTACCGCTCGGAGTTCGAGCACGACGCGTGCGGTGTCGCCCTCGTCGCCACCTTGCGCGGCTCCGCCGGGCACGACATCGTCGACCAGGCGCTCCTCGCCCTGACCAACCTCGAGCATCGCGGCGCCACCGGCGCCGACCCGACGGTCGGCGACGGCGCCGGCATCCTCACCCAGGTCCCCGACGAGTTCCTGCGCGCGGTCACCGACTTCGAGCTGCCCGAGGCCGGGCACTACGCGGTCGGCATGGCGTTCCTGCCCGAGCAGGACGGCGAGCGCGAGCGCGCCGAGCGGCGGATCGCGGCCCTCGCGCACGAGGAGGACCTCGACGTGCTCGGCTGGCGTGACGTCCCGCACGTGCGCGGGCTCGTCGGCCAGATGGCGCAGGAGTGCATGCCCGCCTTCCGGCTGCTGTTCGTGGCCCAGTCCGGCGGCGCCGCCGCCAGCGGGATCGAGCTGGACCGACTGGCGTTCTGCCTGCGCAAGCGCGCGGAGCACGAGGTCAACGTCTATTTCGCGTCGCTGTCGGCGCGCACCCTGGTCTACAAGGGCATGCTCACGACCGAGCAGCTCGAGCAGTTCTTCCCCGACCTGTCGGACGAGCGCTGGACCACCGAGCTGGCCCTGGTCCACTCGCGGTTCTCGACCAACACCTTCCCGAGCTGGCCGAGGTCGCACCCCTACCGCTACATCGCGCACAACGGCGAGATCAACACCGTCAAGGGCAACCGCAACTGGATGCGCACCCGCGAGTCGATGCTGCGCAGCGACGTGATCCCGGGCGACCTGGACCGGCTGTTCCCGATCTGCACCCCCGACGCCTCGGACTCCGCGTCGTTCGACGAGGTGCTCGAGCTGCTGCACCTCGGCGGCCGGTCGCTGCCGCACGCCGTCCTGATGATGATCCCGGAGGCCTGGGAGAACCACGAGGAGATGGACCCGGCCCGCAAGGCGTTCTACGAGTTCCACTCCATGTTCATGGAGCCGTGGGACGGGCCGGCCTGCGTGACGTTCACCGACGGCACCCTGATCGGTGCGGTCCTCGACCGCAACGGCCTGCGCCCCGGCCGCTACTGGGTCACGGACGACGGGCTCGTCGTGCTGGCCTCCGAGGCCGGCGTGCTCGACCAGATCGACCCGGCCAGGGTGGTCCGCAAGGGCCGTCTGCAGCCCGGCCGGATGTTCCTGGTCGACACCGCCAAGGGCGAGATCATCAGCGACGACGACGTCAAGAGCGAGCTGGCCGCCGCCGAGCCCTACGGCGAGTGGCTGGCGGCAGGCGTCATCGAGCTCGGCGACCTGCCCGAGCGCGAGCACGTCGTGCACACCCCGAAATCGGTCGTGCGCCGCCAGCAGACGTTCGGCTACACGACCGAGGAGCTGAAGATCCTGCTGTCGCCGATGGCGCGCACCGGCGGCGAGGCGCTCGGCTCGATGGGCACCGACACCCCCATCGCGGTGCTGTCCTCGCGCCCGCGGCTGCTGTTCGACTACTTCACCCAGCTGTTCGCGCAGGTCACGAACCCGCCGCTGGACGCCATCCGTGAGGAGCTGGTCACCTCCCTCGGCTCCACGATCGGCCCCGAGGGCAACGCGCTGGACGCGACGCCCGACCAGGCCCGTCAGGTCGCGCTGCCGTTCCCGGTGATCGACAACGACGAGCTCGCCAAGATCGTGCGCATCAACGCCGACGGCGACCTCCCGGGCTACGCCACGCACGTGGTGCGCGGCACCTACGCCGTCGACGGGGGAGCGCTGGCGCTCAAGGGGCGGCTCGACGCGATCTGCGACGAGGTGTCCGAGGCGATCCGCGGCGGGGCCCGTTTCGTCGTGCTCTCCGACCGCGACTCCGACCGCGAGACCGCGCCGATCCCGTCGCTGCTGCTCACCTCGGCCGTCCACCACCACCTCATCCGCACCAAGCAGCGCACCCAGGTCGGTCTGATCATCGAGGCCGGCGACGTCCGCGAGGTGCACCACGTGGCCCTGCTGATCGGCTACGGCGCGGCGGCGATCAACCCCTACCTCGCGATGGAGTCCGTCGAGGACCTCGCCCGCCGCGGCGAGCTCGGCGACCTGGCCCCGCACAAGGCGGTCAAGAACCTCATCAAGGCGCTCGGCAAGGGCGTGCTCAAGGTGATGTCCAAGATGGGCATCTCCACCGTCGCCTCCTACCGCGGCGCCCAGGTCTTCGAGGCGATCGGCCTGTCCCAGGAGCTCGTCGACCAGTACTTCAGCGGCACCGTCACCCAGCTCGGCGGCGTCGGGCTGGACGTCATCGCCGCTGAGAGCGCGGCCCGGCACGAGCGGGCCTACCCGATCAACGCCGTGCCGCTCGCGCACCGCACCCTCCCGACCGGGGGTGAGTACCAGTGGCGTCGCGAGGGCGAGCCGCACCTGTTCGACCCCGAGACGGTCTTCCGGCTGCAGCACGCCACCCGCCAGCGGCGCTACGACATCTTCAAGCAGTACACCGCGCGGGTCGACGAGCAGGCCGAGCGGCTGATGACCCTGCGCGGGCTGTTCGAGTTCGCGTCCGCGTCCGAGACCGGCCACAAGCCGATCTCGATCGACGAGGTCGAGCCGGCGAGCGAGATCATCAAGCGGTTCTCCACCGGGGCGATGAGCTACGGCTCGATCTCCAAGGAGGCGCACGAGACCCTCGCGATCGCGATGAACCACCTCGGCGCGCGCTCCAACACCGGCGAGGGCGGCGAGGACCTCGAGCGCCTGCTCGACCCCGAGCGCCGCTCGGCGATCAAGCAGGTCGCGTCGGGTCGCTTCGGCGTCACCTCGATCTACCTCACCGAGTCCGACGACATCCAGATCAAGATGGCCCAGGGCGCCAAGCCCGGCGAGGGCGGGCAGCTGCCCGGCCACAAGGTCTACCCGTGGGTGGCCAAGACCCGGCACTCGACCCCGGGCGTGGGCCTGATCTCGCCGCCGCCGCACCACGACATCTACTCGATCGAGGACCTGGCGCAGCTGATCCACGATCTGAAGAACGCCAACCCCAAGGCCCGGATCCACGTCAAGCTGGTCTCCGAGGTCGGCGTCGGCACGGTCGCGGCCGGGGTGTCCAAGGCGCACTCCGACGTCGTCCTGATCTCCGGGCACGACGGTGGCACCGGCGCCTCGCCGCTCACCTCGCTCAAGCACGCGGGCGCGCCGTGGGAGCTCGGCCTCGCCGAGACCCAGCAGACGCTGATCCTCAACGGCCTGCGCGACCGCATCGTCGTGCAGTGCGACGGCCAGCTGAAGACCGGTCGCGACGTCGTCATCGCGGCGCTGCTCGGCGCCGAGGAGTTCGGCTTCGCCACGGCCCCGCTCGTGGTCAGCGGCTGCATCATGATGCGGGTCTGCCACCTCGACACGTGCCCCGTGGGCGTCGCGACGCAGAACCCCGAGCTGCGAGCCCGCTTCTCCGGCAAGCCGGAGTTCGTCGAGACCTTCTTCGAGTACATCGCCGAGGAGGTCCGCGAGCACCTCGCGGCGCTCGGCTTCCGCACCCTCGAGGAGGCCATCGGCCAGAGCTCGTCGATCAACACCCGCAAGGCGATCGACCACTGGAAGGCCTCCGGCCTCGACCTCGCGCCGATCCTGCGCGAGGCCCGGCCGACCGACGGCTCGGCCCGCTTCTGCACCAGCGGTCAGGACCACGGCCTCGCCAAGGCGCTCGACAACACCCTCATCGAGCAGGCGCAGCCGGCCATCACCGAGGGCCGCAAGGTCACCATCGAGACGCCGGTGCGCAACGTCAACCGCACTGTCGGCACGATGCTCGGCAACGCCGTCACCAGCGCCCACCCCGAGGGGCTGCCGGACGGCACCATCGAGGTCACCCTGCGCGGGTCCGCCGGTCAGTCGCTCGGCGCGTTCCTGCCGCGCGGCGTGACGCTCACGCTCTACGGCGACGCCAACGACTACGTCGCCAAGGGCCTGTCCGGTGGCCGCGTGGTCGTCCGCCCGGACACCTCGGCGTCGCTCGTCGCGGAGGAGAACGTCATCGCCGGCAACGTCATCGGCTACGGCGGGACGACCGGTGAGGTCTTCCTGCGCGGGCTGGTCGGCGAGCGGTTCTGCGTCCGCAACTCCGGCATCACGGCCGTCGTCGAGGGCGTGGGCGACCACGGCCTCGAGTACATGACCGGTGGCACGGTCGCCATCCTCGGGCCGACCGGGCGCAACGTCGGCGCCGGCATGTCCGGCGGCGTCGCCTACGTGCTCGACCTCGACCAGGCCCGGGTCAACCGCGAGCTGGTCGATGTCATGCCCCTGCGCGACACCGACCTGCCCGTGCTGGAGCGCCTGCTGCGCGACCACGTCGCCTGGACCGACTCGCCGGTCGCCCAGGCCCTGCTCGAGGACTGGCCCGCGAACGTCGGCCGGTTCACCCTGATCCTGCCGCGCGACTACCAGCGGGTGCTGGACGTGCGCGCGCAGGCCGAGAACGAAGGACTCGACCTCGACGGCTCCGAGGTGTGGGACCGGATCATGGAGGCTTCCCGTGGCTGACCCCCAAGGCTTTCTCAAGTACCGCGAGCGCGAGCTGCCCGAGCGGCGGCCCGTCCCCGTGCGCATCATGGACTGGAAGGAGGTCTACGAGGCGCAGCCCGTGGACCAGCTCCAGCGCCAGGCGTCACGCTGCATGGACTGCGGAATCCCGTTCTGCCACAGCGGTTGTCCGCTCGGGAACCTCATCCCCGAGTGGAACGACCTGGCGTGGAAGGGTGACTGGCGCGAGGCGATCGAGCGGCTGCACGCGACCAACAACTTCCCCGAGTTCACCGGGCGGCTGTGCCCGGCCCCGTGCGAGACCGCCTGCGTGCTCGGCATCAACCAGCCGGCCGTGACGATCAAGCAGATCGAGGTCACGACGATCGAGAAGGCGTTCGAGCAGCAGCGGGTCGACCCCCAGCCGCCGGACCGCCTCTCGGGCAAGACCGTCGCGGTCATCGGCTCCGGCCCCGCCGGCCTCGCCGCGGCCCAGCAGCTGACCCGCGCCGGGCACACGGTCGCGGTCTACGAGCGGGCGGACGCCCCGGGCGGCCTGCTCCGCTACGGCATCCCCGAGTTCAAGATGGAGAAGGCGGTCGTCGAGCGCCGGATCCGGCAGATGGAGGCCGAGGGCACCCGCTTCCGGTGCAACGTCGAGGTCGGCACCGAGCTCACCGGCACCGAGCTGATGCGTCGCTTCGACGCCGTCGTGCTCGCCATGGGTGCGACCGTCCGCCGCGACCTGCCGGTCCCCGGTCGCGACGCCGGCGGCATCCTGCAGGCGATGGACTTCCTGCCCCCCGCCAACCGGGTAGCCCTCGGGGAGACGGTCGAGGGCCAGGTCACCGCCGAGGGCAAGGACGTCATCGTCATCGGTGGCGGTGACACCGGCGCCGACTGCATCGGCACGTCGCACCGCCAGGGCGCGCGCTCGGTCACCTCGCTGGAGATCATGCCGCAGCCGGGTGCGGACCGACCGCTGACCCAGCCGTGGCCGACCTACCCGATGCTGTTCCGCGTGGCCAGCGCCCACGAGGAGGGTGGCGAGCGGGTCTACGCCGTCTCGACCAAGGAGTTCCTCAAGGACGAGCAGGGCAACGTCAGCGGCCTGCGCCTCAGCGAGGTGGAGTTCAAGGACGGCGGCTTCCACGAGGTGCCGGACACCGAGCGGGTGCTGCCGGCGCAGCTGGTGCTGCTCGCCATGGGCTTCCTCGGGCCGCAGCAGGAGGGCCTGGTCGAGCAGCTGGGCGTCGAGGTCGACGGTCGCACCAACATCAAGCGCGACCGCAGCTACATGTCCAGCGTGCCCGGCGTGTTCGTCGCCGGTGACGCCGGACGCGGCCAGTCGCTCATCGTCTGGGCCATCGCCGAGGGCCGGTCCGCGGCCAACGGGGTCGACGCCTACCTCACCGGCAAGCCGTCGAACCTGCCCCGCCCGATCGAGCCGACCGACCGCCCGCTCGTCGTCTGACGCTCACCCGGACGCGGGCCGAGCCTGCGTCCGAGAAGCGGCCCGAGACCGCCCGGCCCGATGGGGTCGGGCGGTCTCCCCGTGAGAGGCGGCGTGCGGGGTTGGCGGTAGGCTGGGGACCATGCGCCGAGCAAAAATCGTCTGCACGATCGGGCCCGCCACCTCTTCCATCGACCAGATGCGCAAGCTCGTCGCCGCTGGCATGGACGTGGCGCGCCTCAACTTCAGCCACGGAGCCCCCGAAGACCACAGGCAGGTCTACGAGAACGTCCGGCAGGCCAGCGACGAGGTCGGCCACGCGGTCGGCATCTTCGCCGACCTGCAGGGGCCCAAGATCCGCACCGGCCGCTTCGCGACCGGGCCGGTCCTCCTCGGCCGCGGCGACCGCTTCACCATCACCACCGACGACATCCTGGGCGACCAGGACCGCGTCGGGACCACCTATAAGGGCCTGCCGGGCGACGTCTCCGTGGGCGACCTGCTGCTCGTCGACGACGGCAAGGTCAGCCTGCGCGCCGTCGAGGTCACGCCCACCGACGTCGTCACCGAGGTCGTCGAGGGCGGCTACGTCTCCAACAACAAGGGCATCAACCTGCCGGGCGTCGCCGTCTCGGTGCCGGCCCTGTCCGAGAAGGACGAGGAGGACCTGCGCTTCGGCCTCGCCCTCGGCGTCGACATGATCGCGCTCTCCTTCGTGCGCAACGCCGCCGACATCGTGGACGTCCACCGGATCATGGACGAGGTCGGCCGACGCGTCCCCGTCATCGCCAAGATCGAGAAGCCGCAGGCCGTCGACGCGCTCGAGGAGATCGTCCAGGCGTTCGACGCGATCATGGTCGCCCGAGGTGACCTCGGCGTCGAGCTGCCCTTCGAGGAGGTGCCGCTGGTCCAGAAGCGCGCCATCGAGCTGTGCCGCCAGTACGCCAAGCCGGTCATCGTCGCGACGCAGGTGCTGGAGTCGATGATCGAGAACTCCCGCCCGACCCGCGCCGAGGCCTCGGACTGCGCGAACGCCGTCCTCGACGGCGCGGACGCGATCATGCTGTCCGGCGAGACCAGCGTCGGCAAGTGGCCGATCGAGACCGTCCAGGCGATGGCACGCATCATCGCCTCCACCGAGGAGCACGGCCTGGACCGGATGCACCCGGCGAAGGACCCGCGCTGGCACGTCGGCGACGCCGTCACCCAGGCCGCGGTCGAGATCGCCAAGCACCTGGACGTGAAGTACCTCGTGACGTTCACCCAGTCCGGCAAGTCCGCCCAGCTGCTGTCCCGCCTGCGTCCCGACATCCCGGTGCTCGCCTTCAGCCCCGAGCAGTCCACCCGGTCGTGGCTGTCGCTGTCGTGGGGGGTCGAGACCTTCCTCGTGCCGGGCGCCAAGCACACCGACGAGATGGTGATGCAGGTCGACCTGGCTCTGTTGGCCGCCGGCCGCGTCGACGAGGGTGACTACGTGGTGGTCGTCGCCGGCACCCCGCCGGGCGTCGTCGGCACCACCAACTCGGTGCGCGTGCACAAGATGGGTGACTCGATCAACCGGCGCACTGGCGAGACCCGCGGCTGAGCCGCGCGGGGGAGCGGCGCAGGGAACGTTTGCGGACGGTCTACGATAAGGACGCCGAATCCCCGGCCGGGGTGGTGGAATGGCAGACACAGAGCACTCAAAATGCTCCGCCCGCAAGGGCGTGCGGGTTCGAGTCCCGCTCCCGGCACCCTCGTCCGCGGCCCGTTCAGTTCTCGTCAGGGCGACCTGCGCCTATAGACTGTGCGGGTGAGTGAGCAGACCAGCGCAGCAGGCCGTCGCATCGTCGTCGCCGAGGACGAGGCCCTCATCCGGCTCGACCTCGTCGAGATGCTCCAGGAGGCGGGGCACGAGGTGGTCGCCCAGGCCTCGAACGGTGAGCAGGCGGTCGCCCTCGCCACCGAGCACAAGCCCGACCTGGTCATCATGGACGTGAAGATGCCTGTGCTGGACGGCATCTCGGCGGCCGAGCAGATCGGCAACGCCAAGGTCGCCCCGGTCGTCATGCTCACCGCCTTCAGCCAGACCGAGCTCGTCGAGCGGGCCCGCGACGCCGGCGTCATGGCCTACATCGTCAAGCCGTTCACAGCTGCCGACCTGGGTCCGGCCATCGACATCGCCGTGCACCGCTGGAGCGAGTACCAAGCGCTCGAGTCCGAGATCGCCGACCTGTCCGAGCGGCTCGAGACCCGCAAGGTCGTCGACCGGGCCAAGGGCGTGCTGATGGCCAAGCTGAAGCTCTCCGAGGCCGACGCGTTCCGCTGGATCCAGAAGACCGCGATGGACCGGCGCCTGAGCATGAAGCAGGTCGCCGAGGCCGTCATCGAGGGCATGGGCGACGCCAAGGACAAGAAGAAGTAGACCGTCTCGCCCCGGGTCCTCGTGGGGGACTGGGGGAGAGGTCGTCAGCGCAGCACGACCACGAGCTGGGTGAGCAGCGGCGCCGCGATCAGCGCCGGCAGCAGGTCACCCACCGGGATGTCGCGAATCCGCAGCAGCCGCAAGCTGATCGCGACGAGCATCAGACCTCCCGTGGCGGTGAGCGCGCTGATGCGCGCGTCCGGCAGCACCGACCCGAGGCTCCAGCCGAGCAGGGTCAGGGCGCCCTGGATCACGGCGACCGAGGCCGCCGAGAGCAGCACGCCGATGCCGAACGACGAGGCGAAGGCCAGCGCCGCGAAGCCGTCGAGCACCGACTTGAGCGCGAGCTGGTCGATGCCGCGGCCCAGCCCGTCGGAGATCGACCCGAGAATGGTCAGCGGCCCGACGCAGAACAGCAGCGACGCGGTCAGCCAGCCCTCGATGAAGCGCTCCCGCTCGTCGATGGGGCGGGCGTCGGCGGTGCTCGCGCCAGCCGTCGACCCATCCGTGGATCCTTCCGAGCTCGCCTGTGCCGCAACGGTACTCGTCCGCGAGCGGCGAGCGACCCAGGTCTGGATCGTCCCGGCCAGCCCCTCGAGGCGGTCCTCGATGCGCAGCGTGGTGCCGATGATCGACCCGACGAGCAGCGAGCCCAGCACGATCAGCATCGGCGCGCCGGAGCCGACCGCGTCCTTCAGCGCCGGGTCGGTGACCGACCACGCCGACAGCATCGCCATCAGCAACGTGGTGAGGCCGAGGCAGTCGGTCACGACCGACCGGGTGCGCTCGGTCAATCGGTTCCCGACGACCATGCCCGCGAGCGAGCCGACGACGACCGTGGCGACGTTGAGCACCGTCCCGAGCCCGACGAACCCGGACTGCGTGGCGGCGCTGATCAGGTGAGGCACCGGGACAGCCTAGCGGCGCGCCTCGGTGGGGGTGGACGGACATCTCATCCGGCCATGACCAGGGCATTTGAAGGAACGTTCCGATCAAATGCGACCCGCCCTGGCGCGACGCGCGACCACCTGGCATGCTGAGGCCCTGGCCGGGCCCGCGGGGGAGTCCTAGCCAGGACCCAAGGACTCCCCAGGAGGTTGACGTGGCTCGTCCGTGGACCTACGTCCGCAGTGTCGATGACCGTGACTGGACGGCCCTGCACGCGCTCTGGACCCAGGCTGTGGAGCAGAACGCCGTCATGGTGGACTCGGTGGTTCGGGCGATCTCCACCGACCGGCTGCAGCAGGTGCTGTCCCGCCCGGGCGTGATGACCTACCTGGCCCTGCACGAGGACACCCTCATCGGCTTCCTGGTCCTGACGACGAACCCGCTCTCCGGCCTCACCGAGTCGCCCAACCTTACGGTCGAGGTGCTCTACGTGGATCCGGACCACCGGGGCCGCGGCATCGCCAGGCAGCTGCTCGCGCGTGCCGCCGCGACCGCCGAGAAGCGCGGCACCACCCAGATCGCCGCCTCCGTGCCGGCCGCCGCGCGCGACTCCAACCGCTACCTCGCGCGGCTCGGCTTCTCGCCGCTCGTCACCCGTCGCGTGGTGCCGACCGCTGTCCTGGCCCGCAAGCTGGCTGGCGAGGACCGCACGCCGCTCGACCGCGTGCTCGCGAAGCGACGCAACCTGCGCGCCCGCAGCTCGGCGGTCGCGGCGAGCCTCGCCGGCGCCGAGCTGCGTCCGGTCTCCGACCTGCAGGACCGGCACGCACACCTGGTCTGAGCGGTCGGTCGGCGGTCGGCCAGCGGTCGGTCAGCGGGGGGCGTCGAGCAGGGCGCAGGTGATGCGCGAGGTGCAGACGCGCCGGTCCTGCTCGTCGGTCACCACGACGTCGAAGCACGCCGTAGACCGTCCCACGTGCACCGGGGTGGCGACGCCCCGCACGACCCCCTCCCGCAACGACCGGTGGTGCGTGGCGTTGATGTCGACGCCGACCGCGATGCGTCCCTCGCCCGCGTTGAGCATGGCGGCGTAGGACCCGAGCGTCTCGGCGAGCACGACCGAGGCGCCGCCGTGCAGCAGGCCGTAGGGCTGGGTGTTGCCGCTGACCGGCATGGTGCCGGTCACGCGGTCCTTGGTGGCGCTGGTCAGCTCGATCCCCATGCGCTCGAGGAGGGTCCCGCGACCACTCTCACGCAGGACCTCGATCGGCACCTCGGTTGGGGGTGTGTCAGTCATGGGCCCTAGGCTGCCACCTGTGAGCCGACTTCTCCTTCTCGACGGACACTCGCTGGCCTACCGCGCGTTCTTCGCCCTGCCGGTCGAGAACTTCTCGACGGCCACCGGCCAGCCGACCAACGCGGTCTTCGGCTTCACCTCGATGCTCATCAACCTGCTGCGCGACGAGCAGCCGACGCACCTCGCGGTGGCGTTCGACAAGTCGCGCCAGACCTTCCGCCTCGCGGAGTACGCCGACTACAAGGCGGGCCGCAACAAGACGCCCGACGAGTTCGGCAGCCAGCTGTCGTTGATCCGCGAGGTCCTCGACGCGCTCAAGATCACCTACGTCGACGCCGAGGGCTACGAGGCCGACGACATCATCGCCACGCTCACGACGCAGGCCGCCGCCGAGGGCATCGACGAGGTCATCATCTGCTCGGGCGACCGCGACGCCTTCCAGCTCGTCGACGCCCGCACCACCTTGCTCTACCCGGTCCGCGGGGTCTCCGAGGTGTGGCGGATGGACCCGGCCGCGGTCGAGGAGCGCTACGGCGTGGCCCCCGAGCTCTACAGCGACCTCGCCGCGCTCGTGGGCGAGACCAGCGACAACCTGCCCGGCGTGCCAGGCGTCGGCCCCAAGACCGCGGCCAAGTGGATCGCTCTGTACGGCGGTCTGCCCGGCATCGTCGAGCGGGTGGGCGAGATCAAGGGCAAGGCCGGCGACGCGCTGCGCGAGCACCTCTCGCAGGTGCTGATCAACCGCAAGCTCAACCGCCTGGTCCGCGACGTCGACCTGCCCATCGGCATCGCCGACATCGAGCGGGTCAACTGGGACCGCGACCAGGTGCACCAGGTGTTCGACGGGCTGGAGTTCCGGGTCCTGCGGGACCGCCTGTTCGCCACCGTCGAGGCGCCGGCCGAGGAGGCCGACGCCGGGTTCGACATCGACGGCGAGGTCCTCGCCCCCGACGCCTTGCCGGGCTGGCTCGAGGCGCACGCCCCGGTGGGGCAGCGGGTGGGTGTCCACGTCGTCGGCCGGTGGGCTCGCGGCAGCGGTGACGTCGACGCGCTCGCGCTCGCCGCTCCCGACGGGGCGGCCGCCTACGTCGACGTGACGGCGCTCGACGAGCCCGCCGACCGGGCGCTGCAGGCCTGGCTCGCCGCGGCCGACCGGCCCAAGGCGCTGCACGACGCCAAGGGGCCGATGGAGGCCTTCTGGTCCCGCGGGCTCGACCTCGCCGGGCTGACCAGCGACACCATCCTCGCCGCCTACCTGGTGCGTCCCGACCAGCGCTCCTACGACCTGGCCGACCTGGTGCTGCGCTACCTCAAGCGCGAGCTCAAGGCCGAGACCGAGGCCGACGGCCAGGGGCTGCTCGACTTCTCCGCCGACCAGGACGGCGCCGCGCAGGAGGCCATGGTGCGGGCCAAGGCCGTGCTCGAGCTGGCCGACGCGCTCGACGCCGAGCTCGCCGGCACCGGTCAGGCCGAGCTGCTCGCCGACCTCGAGCTGCCGCTCGTCCGGGTGCTCGCCGGCATGGAGCGTGACGGCATCGCGGTCGACGCCGACGCGCTCGGCGACCTCGAGAAGGACTTCGCCGCCCAGGTCCGCGAGGCCCAGCTCGACGCCTACCACGCCATCGACGGGCAGGAGGTCAACCTCGGCAGCCCCAAGCAGCTGCAGGTCATCCTGTTCGACCAGCTCGGCATGCCCAAGACCAAGAAGACCAAGACGGGCTACACCACCGACGCCGACGCGCTGCTCGACCTGCAGGCCAAGAGCCCGCACCCGTTCCTCGAGGCGCTGCTGCGCCACCGCGACGCCAGCCGGCTGCGCAGCACGGTCGAGGGGCTGATCAAGTCGGTCGCCGACGACGACCGCATCCACACGACCTACCTGCAGACCATCGCGGCGACCGGCCGGCTGAGCTCCACCGAGCCGAATTTGCAGAACGTCCCCATCCGCACCGAGGAGGGCCGGCGGATCCGCTCGGTCTTCGTGGTCGGCTCCGACCGTGAGGGGCCGTTGGAGTCGCTCATGTCGGCCGACTACTCCCAGATCGAGATGCGCCTGATGGCGCACCTGTCCGGTGATGCCGGCCTGATCGAGGCGTTCCGCTCCGGCGAGGACCTGCACCGCTTCGTCGGCTCGCGCGTCTTCGGCGTCGAGCCGGCGGGGGTCACGCCGGCGATGCGGTCCAAGATCAAGGCGATGTCCTACGGCCTCGCCTACGGCCTGTCCGCCTTCGGTCTGTCCAAGCAGCTGCAGATCCCGACGAGCGAGGCCGCGGCCCTGCGCGACGGCTACTTCGAGCGCTTCGGCGGGGTCCGCGACTACCTGCACGAGGTCGTCGAGCAGGCCCGCTCGGTCGGCTACACCGAGACCATCATGGGTCGGCGCCGCTACCTGCCGGACCTCACCAGCGACAACCGCCAGCGCCGCGAGATGGCTGAGCGGATGGCGCTCAACGCGCCCATCCAGGGCTCGGCGGCCGACGTGATGAAGGTCGCGATGCTCAAGGTCGACCAGGCGCTCGACGCCGCGGCCGGCCGCTCCCGGGTGCTGCTGCAGGTGCACGACGAGCTCGTGGTCGAGGTGGCTCCCGGGGAGCGCGAGTCGGTCGAGCGGATCGTGCGCGAGGCGATGGGCTCGGCCGCCGAGCTCGACGTGCCCCTCGACGTCAACATCGGCTACGGCCGGTCCTGGCAGGACGCGGAGCACTAGGGTGATGGCGAGTGCCCGGCGCCGGCCGGGCGGGCCCAGGAGGAGCCACGCGTGAAGGTCGTCGCCATCTATCGCTATCCGGTCAAGGCCATGGCTGCCGAGCGGCTCGACGAGGTCGAGACCGACCACACCGGTCTCGAGGGCGACCGCAACTGGGCGGTCTACGGCGACGACGGCCGGCTGGTCTGCGGCAAGGACGGGCGCCGGTTCCGACGCAACGACGCGATCTTCGACCTGGCGGCGCGGACGGTCGACGGCAACGTCGAGGTAGAGCTGCCCGGCGGGCTCGCGGTCCGCGTGCTCGACCCCGAGTCCGACCAGGCGGTCTCCGACCATCTCGGCGAGCCGGTCGAGATCCGCCCCGAGACCACCACCAAGCACAAGGACGACTCCGACGTGAGCATCGTCGGCACCGCGACCCTCGCCGCGCTGGGCCGGCTGCTCGGTCACGGCCCCGTCGACGCACGTCACCTGCGCGCCAACATCGTCGTCGAGACCGACGAGCCCTATGTCGAGGACGGCTGGCTCGACCGCGAGGTCACCATCGGCAGTGCGAGCTTCGTGGTCGCCAAGCGGGTCACCCGGTGCCGCACGGTCGACCTGGCCCAGGTCGACGTGGCCGCCGACCCCGGCCTGCTCAAGGCGATCGGTGCCGAGCGCGAGGCCAAGGCCGCGATCTACCTCGCCGTCCTGACCGAGGGACGGATCGCCGTCGGCGACGCGGTGACGGTCGGGTCCGACTCGCCCGCTGCGGCCGCCGAGCTGCGGCGCCGGCTAGCCGAGCGCGCCGCCGGCCCGCGCAAGGACCTGGTCGAGCCCGACGACTCGGGTGACTAGCCGCGCCGACCGTCGCGGCTCTTTCGGCCTCGCCTGGCTGCTCGGCCACCGCGGCCTGATCCTGCTGCTGCTCGGCGTGCTCGTCGTGGCCACCGGCCTGCTCCCGTGGGCCGACGCGCGCCCGGTGCTGGAGCGCGCGGCGCCGGTGCTCGGCTTCCTCGTGCTGATCAAGCTGGTGGCCGACCTGTGCGACGACGCCGACCTGTTCGACCTCGTCGCGCACGGGGCGGCGCGACTCGCCCGCGGACGCACGGCCGTGCTCTACCTGCTGTTCTGCGGGGTGGGGATCGTGGCGACGTGGGTGCTGAGCCTGGACACGACCGCCGTGCTGCTCACCCCGATCGCGCTGGCGCTCGCGGCCGAGCTGGGCGTCGCGCCGCTGCCGTTCGCGTTCGCGTCGGTGTGGCTGGCCAACGCCGCCAGCCTGCTGCTGCCGGTCTCGAACCTCACGAATCTGCTTGCCCAGCATCATCTCTCGCTGACCTCCGGCCAGTTCATGCACCTGCTGACCTGGCCCCAGGCGGCCGTGCTGGTGGTCGTGGTCGGCACCCTGCTGGTGCGCCACCGGACGGCGCTGCGCGGGCGCTACCCCGTCTCCGAGCACCTGCCCAAGCACGATCCCTGGCTCGTCTGGCCCGCTGCCCTCGTCGCCACGGCCACCGGCCCGGCCATCGTGGCCGGCGTCGAGGCCTGGGAGGCGGCGCTGGGGGGCTTCCTGGTGCTGCTGGTCGCGTTCGTCGTGCGCCAGCCGGGCACCGTGGTGCCGCGGCGGCTGGTGCGGCTCGCCCCCTGGGACATGGCGGCGTTCGCGCTCGGCCTGTTCCTCGTCATCGCCGCCGTGATGCGACCCGCGCACACCCTCGTGGCCGAGGCGCTCGGCGCGGGCACCGGTGCCGGGGACCTGCTGCAGCTGGCGGGCGTCGCCACCGTGCTCGCCAACGCGACGAACAACCTGCCCACCTACCTCGCGCTCGAGCCGTTCGCCGCCGAGCCGGCCCGTGCGGCAGCGCTGCTCGTCGCGGTCAACGTCGGCCCGGTCGTGCTGATCTGGGGCTCCCTCGCCAACCTGCTGTGGCGCGACCGCTGCCGGGTGCGTGGCCTGGAGGTGTCGAGCCGACGGTTCGCCCTCGAGGGGCTGCTCGTCATGCCGACGGCCGTCGCTGCCGGCGTCCTGGCGGTCGCGCTCGCCGTCGCGGCGCGCTGAGCGGGAAGGTCCTGAGGCGGGACGGTCGGGACGCTCCTGAGCGGGACGGTCAGGACAGCCCGACGACCTGGCCGTCCGCGTCGATGTCGATGCGCTCGGCAGCCGGATGCTTGGGCAGCCCCGGCATGGTGCGCATCTCACCCGCGATCGCGTAGACATAACCCGCCCCGGCCGCGAGCCGCACCTCGCCGACGGGCAGGGTCCACCCCGTGGGGGCGCCTCGCAGGGTGGCGTCGGACGAGATCGACAGGTGGGTCTTGGCGATGACCACCGGCAGCTCGCCGAAGCCGAGCTCGGTGAAGGATCGCAGCCGCCGGGCGGCCTCGGGGGAGTAGCGCACCCCGTCGGCGCCGTAGACCTGGTGCTCGCTCGGGTGGTCGCCCGGGAAGGCGTTGATGGCGACGACGGGGGAGACCCCGAAGCTGCGGACGATCTCGATGTGCTTGCGCAGGTTGTCGACGCCGGCGCGCACGTCGTCCGGGTTCTCCTCGAGCATCTCAGCGGGCAGCGGCCGACCGGCGACCACCGTGAACCGGCCCGAGTGCGCCTTGAGCGCGCGCACCGTGACGACGAGCACCGCGGCGTCGGGCTGCAGGCCGGTGAGCCGGCACTTGATGTTGAAGAACCGCTCGGCGCCCATGTCGGACCCGAAGCCCGCCTCGGTGATCAGGTAGTCGCCGAGGTGGATGCCGATGCGGTCGGCGATCACCGAGGAGTTGCCGGTGGCGATGTTGCCGAACGGCCCGGCGTGGACCAGCACGGGCGTGCGCTCGAGGGTCTGCAACAGGTTGGGCTTGATCGCGTCGCGCAGGATCACGGTCATCGCGCCGGCGGCCTTGAGGTCCTCCGCCGTGACGGCCGCCCCGGGAGCGGGTGTAGCCGACGACGATCCGGCCAAGGCGGGCTCGCAGGTCCTGCAGCGAGGTCGCGAGCGCCAGGGCCACGCCGACCTCGCTGGCCGCCGTGATGTCGAATCCGGTCTGCCTCGGCACGCCGTCCATCCGAGCGCCGAGACCCACGACGACATTGCGCAGTGCCCGGTCGTTGACGTCGACGACCCGCCGCCAGCTGATCGAGCGCTCGTCGATGTCGAGGTCGTTGCCGTGGTGCAGGTGGTTGTCCAGCATCGCTGCCAGAAGGTTGTGCGCCGCCGTGATGGCGTGGAAGTCGCCGGTCAGGTGGAGGTTGAGCGACTCCATCGGGACGACCTGGCTGTGCCCGGCTCCCGCCGCGCCGCCCTTGATGCCGAAGGTCGGACCCATCGACGGCTGGCGCAGCGCGAGCACCCCCTGGCGCCCGATCCGCGCGAACCCCTGGGCCAGACCGACCGCCGTCGTGGTCTTGCCCTCGCCGAGCGGCGTCGGGGTGATGGCGGTGACGACGACGTACTTCGCCTTGGTCCGGTCGGCCAGCCGCTCCGCCGTCCGGTCGTCGACCTTGGCCAGGTAGCGGCCGTAGGGCTCGAGGTCCTCGGGCTGCAGCCCCGCGGCGGCGGCGATCTCCTCGATCGGCGCGAGCCGGGCCGCGCGGGCGATCTGCAGGTCGCTGGGTGCTGGAGACGTCGTTGTGTCCATGCCTGCAGTATCCACGTCCGCTCCGGCGAGCCGGTCGGCGGGGGGGGAGGTCACGATTCGGTCAACCGGGTGGGGAAACGTTGCGCCGGAACCATTTGCCCAGACTGATCGTTCTCCCGCCGACCTACGGTGGCGCGCATGAAACCCCTCGTCATCCGGAGCGCCATCGTGGCCTCGCTCGGTGGCCTGATCTTCGGCTTCGACACCGCCGTGATCTCGGGCACCACCGACCAGCTGAAGTCCACCTTCAACCTCTCCGACGCCGGCCTCGGCTGGGCCGTCGGGATGGCCCTGCTCGGCACCATCCTCGGTGCCCTCACGGCGGGTCAGCCCGCTGACAGGTTCGGCCGCAAGAAGGTGCTCTTCGTCATCGGCGTGCTCTACGTCGTCGGCGCCCTCGGTTCGGCCCTGTCGACCAACGTCGGGATGCTCGAGGTGTTCCGGTTCCTCGGCGGCATCGGCGTCGGTGCGGCGTCGGTGTGCGCCCCGATCTACACCGCCGAGATCGCCCCCGCCAGGGTCCGCGGCCGGCTCGTGGGCCTGGTGCAGTTCAACATCGTCCTCGGCATCCTGCTCGCCTACCTGTCGAACTACATCGTCCGTCTGGTCGTCGCCGACGAGGCGAGCGACTGGCGCTGGATGTTCGGCGTGATGGTCGTGCCGTCCGTCCTGTTCCTCGCCCTGCTGCTCACCGTGCCGGAGACGCCCCGCTGGCTGATGGCGCACGGACGCGAGGCTGAGGGCCGCGAGGTCATCTCGAAGCTGACGATGACCCGCGAGGAGGCGGACCTGCAGATCGAGGAGATCGACTCCTCCCTGCGCGCCGCCGAGAACGCCCCCACGGTGCCGTTCTTCACCCGCGGCCACATGAAGGTCATCCTGCTGGCCTTCACCATCGCGATGTTCAACCAGATGTCCGGCATCAACGCGATCCTCTACTACGCCCCCGAGGTCATGAAGCGGGCCGGCGCCTCCACCGACGCCGCCTTCTTGATGAGCGTCGCCGTCGGTGTGATGAACCTGATCGCGACCATGTCGGCGCTGACCGTGATCGACAAGATCGGTCGCCGCAAGCTCATGATCATCGGCTCGATCGGCTACCTGGTCAGCCTCGGCTTCCTCTCGGGCCTGATGTTCTACTACGAGAAGGCCAAGGGCGGCGCGTTCGACAGCACCTCCTCGGTGCTCGTGCTCATCGGTCTGCTCGTCTTCATCGCGGCGCACGCGTTCGGTCAGGGCTCGGTCATCTGGGTGTTCATCTCCGAGATCTTCCCCAACCGGATCCGTGGTCGTGGGCAGTCGCTCGGCTCGCTCACCCACTGGGTGTTCGCCTGGCTGACCTCGACCTTCTTCCCGCCGATCATCGGTGCCCTCGGTGGTGGCGTGGCGTTCGCGATCTTCGGTGTCTTCATGCTGGGCCAGCTGATCTGGGTCCTGAAGGTGATGCCCGAGACCAAGGGCGTGCCGCTGGAGGAGATGGAGGCCAAGCTCGGCCTCACCCACGACCCCAACGACACCGGTGGTCCCGCCGTCGTCATGCACTGACGTCGGCGGCCGACACCTCAGTCCTTCACGCAGCAGAACACGGCGGTCCCGGGCAGCAGCCGTCCGCGCAGCGGCGACCAGCCGCCCCACTCCTGCTCGTGGTCGTCGGGCCACGGCGGCTCCACGAGGTCTACGAGACGTAGACCGGCCGCGACGATCTCGCGGACCCGGTCGCCGATCGTGCGGTGGTGCTCCGCGTAGAGCACCCGGCCGGCTCCGTCGAGCTCGACGTAGGGGGACCGGTCGAAGTAGGAAGACGTCGCCGTCAGGCCGGCCTCGCCCGGGACGTCCGGGAAGGCCCACCGGATCGGGTGGGTCGTGGAGAAGACGAGCCGGCCGCCCGGACGCAGGACCCGGGCGGCCTCGCGCAGGACACCGGCCGAGTCGGCGACGAACGGCAGCGCACCGTAGGCCGTGAAGACGACGTCGAACGAGGCGTCCGCGAACGGCAGCGCCTGGGCGTCGCAGGTCAGCAGCGGGAGGGTGACGCCGGTGCGCGCGTTGATCGCCGCACCGACGCGGACCATCTGCTCGGACAGGTCGGTCGAGCAGACCCTGGCCCCCTCGCTCGCGAGGAAGCGGCCGCCCTGGCCTGCACCGCCGCCGATCTCGAGCACGTCCTGGCCGGTGCAGTCGCCGAGCAGCCGGGCCGTGGCCTCGCGCAGCCCCTCGGGGCCCCAGCAGAGGTCGACGTCACCGAGGAAGGCCCCGTGCTCGCCGTAGTAGTCGGCGGCCTGCTCGTCCCACCAGCCGCGGTTCGCGCGCGCCGTCTCCTGCGCCCCGGTCGCGCGCCGGCTGACCTCGGCGAACTCGCCGCGCGGACCGTCCGGCGCCGGCTCGGGGCGGTCGGCGCGACTTTGACCCTGGGGGGACACGCCCGATAGGGTGGACTGGCGCTCACTCGTGCGCGCGATTCCATCTGTCCATCTCTCTTCACTGTCCACCATCGGAGTTTCTCCTACATGACTGCCACGCCGGTCGCCAAGACCGCCCCTCAGGTTGCGATCAACGACATCGGAACCGAGGAAGACTTCCTCGCCGCCATCGACGAGACCATCAAGTACTTCAACGACGGAGACATCGTCTCGGGTGTCATCGTCAAGGTCGACCGGGACGAGGTCCTGCTCGACATCGGCTACAAGACCGAGGGTGTCATCCCCTCGCGCGAGCTGTCCATCAAGCACGACGTCGACCCGTCCGAGGTCGTTTCCGTGGGCGATGAGGTCGAGGCCCTGGTCCTCCAGAAGGAGGACAAGGAGGGTCGGCTGATCCTGTCCAAGAAGCGCGCCCAGTACGAGCGCGCCTGGGGCACCGTCGAGCGCATCAAGGAGGAGGACGGCGTCGTCACCGGCACCGTCATCGAGGTCGTCAAGGGTGGCCTCATCCTCGACATCGGGCTGCGCGGCTTCCTGCCCGCCTCCCTGGTCGAGATGCGTCGCGTCCGTGACCTGCAGCCCTACGTGGGCAAGGAGATCGAGGCCAAGATCATCGAGCTCGACAAGAACCGCAACAACGTGGTCCTGTCGCGCCGTGCCTGGCTCGAGCAGACCCAGTCCGAGGTCCGCACGACCTTCCTCAAGGAGCTCGGCAAGGGCCAGGTGCGCTCCGGTGTCGTCTCCTCGATCGTCAACTTCGGTGCGTTCGTGGACCTCGGCGGTGTCGACGGTCTCGTCCACGTCTCCGAGCTGTCCTGGAAGCACATCGACCACCCGTCCGAGGTCGTCGAGGTGGGCCAGGAGGTCACCGTCGAGGTGCTCGACGTCGACATGGACCGCGAGCGTGTCTCCCTGTCGCTGAAGGCGACCCAGGAGGACCCGTGGCAGCACTTCGCCCGGACCCACGCCATCGGCCAGGTCGTCCCGGGCAAGGTCACCAAGCTCGTCCCGTTCGGTGCGTTCGTGCGCGTCGAGGAGGGCATCGAGGGCCTGGTGCACATCTCCGAGCTGGCCGAGCGCCACGTCGAGCTGCCCGAGCAGGTCGTCAACGTCGGTGACGACATCTTCGTCAAGGTCATCGACATCGACCTCGAGCGTCGCCGCATCTCGCTGTCGCTCAAGCAGGCCAACGACGGCTCGGTCCAGGTCAACGAGTTCGACCCCACGCTCTACGGCATGTCCGCGGAGTACGACGAGCAGGGCAACTACAAGTACCCCGAGGGCTTCGACCCCGAGACCAACGAGTGGCTCGAGGGCTATGACACCCAGCGCGAGGCGTGGGAGAAGCAGTACGCCGAGGCGCACGCCCTGTGGGAGGCCCACAAGGCGCAGGTCGAGTCCGCCGCCAAGGCCGACGCCGAGGCCGTCTCGGGTGGGGACGCTCCGTCCTCGTCCTACTCCTCGTCCGCCCCGGTCAACGACCAGGTGTCCACCGAGGGCACCCTGGCGTCCGACGAGGCGCTGGCCGCGCTGCGCGAGAAGCTCACCGGCAACTGATCCACCGGCGATCGACCCGGCACCAGCCGGTCTCCCTCGTCACCGCAGGCCCCGTCCCCCTCGTGGGGGCGGGGCCTGTCAGCGTTTGCGGGTGGGAGTCCTGCAGGTGCCGCCGGCAGGTGCCGCCGCCAGGGGACGTCAGCGCTTGCGGGCGCCCAGGTCGTCGCTGAACAGCGGCATCTCGTTGCCGGCCGGTCCGTAGCGCACGACCGTCGCCAGCGCCTTGGGCCGGATGTCCAGGTTGATCAGCGCGTCGGTCTGGAACCAGCGGAACTCCAGCCGGGGGTCCAGGCTGTGCTCGGGCCGCGACTCGACGCGGGCGAGGAACACGAGGTTGACCTCGTGCCGCTCCTCGTCGTCGAGCACGTAGCGGTTCTCCGACACGGCGATCAGCTGGTCGACATGGACCTCGATGCCGAGCTCGTCGCGCAGCTCGCGGTGGAGCGCGTCCGGCGCGGACTCGCCCACCTCGACGTGGCCGCCGGGGAGGAACCAGAAGTCATAGCCCTTCATCTGGGCCAGCAGTATGCGGGGGCCGTTGCGCAGCACCGCCCGGACGACGACCTCGATCTGGGTTGCAGGCTTCATGACACGAGCGTAGAGCGTGCTGACCCGCCGGGCCGCCCGGGGGCCGCACTGGTCCGTTCGATGGATTAAATCTCTCTCTAAGCATGCCGCCTGATACAAGTGGTTACGTTTCGAACCGGCCATCAGGGGGAGTGACATGCCAGACGAGTTCATCCAGTGGCGCCGGCCTGCGCCGCAGGCCCAGGACGAGGCGCCGTCCTCGGCGCACGTTGATGCGCCCACCAGCCCAGGGGTCGACACCGAGAACGGTCGGGTGGGGTCACTGGCCGCTGAACCGGAGGGGCAGGCCACCGCCGAGCCCGTGCCGAGGCAGCGTGGGGGCCGTGGCGCGCTAGCACTTTCCGGCGTCGCGGTCCTCGCGGTGGTGGGCGCGGTGCTCTACGGGACCGGCCACCTGCCCGGCCAGCAGTCCACCGCGGCTCCGGTCGCCGCCACCCCGTCCGCTACGGGTATGCCGACGGCCACCGGCTCACGCACCGCCGGCGTCGCGCCCACGGGAGCGGCTGCCACGTCTTCGTCCGCGACGGCTGCTCCTGCCGCCCCCACCGACGCGACCAACAGCACGCCCACGAGTGCCCCTGCGACGGCGAAGTCCAGCCCCACCGCATCAGTCTCGGACGATCTGGTCCGTTTGCAAGCGCTCCAGCGGGCCGATGCGCCTGGCATCGTCCTCGACTCCCGCTACGTCGCGATGTTGTCGGCCAAGGCGGAAGGGATCGTTGACAAGGTGTCCCCGCCGCCGGGTGGTGGGGCGTGGCACTGGCCCGCGATCTACGCCCAGCACATGGCGTTGCGCAACGACCCTCGCTTCGGCTCCTCGGTGCGGCTGCTCCTCAGCACGCAGTTCGGGGACGGGACGACCACCAAGGCGGGCAAGCCGTATTACGTGACGATCGCCGACCTCGGGTTCTCCTCGGCTGACGACGTGAAGTCGTGGTGCGACTCCACCTTCAGCGACTTGTCCGCCACCCAGCGCGCCAACGCCTGCGCCCCGGGCCGCCTTCGACCGCTGCGCTGATCGGCCGCCTCGGTCGTCGCGCCGCCCCTACCCAGCTACTCGCGAGGAAGTCCCATGTTCTGCACGTCGTGCGGCCTCCAGGCCGAATCCGGCAGCCAGTTCTGCGCCCGCTGCGGCCAGGCGCTGGGCTCAGCTACCGTCCCGTCCGAGGCGGCAGCTCCTGCTGGAGCTTCCCACCCCGCTGTTGCGTCGCAGCCTGTCCCCCTGACAACGGTTACGAGGACGACCGACGCGCAGGGCCCCATCCACCCGACCGCTGACGGCGCCGCAACGGCCGGCAGCGCCGGCACGGCTGAGAGCGCCACGCGCGGCTTCCCCCGGATCGAGCCCTTCCGGCCGACGTCTGGCCAGCTCGCAGCGGATCTGCGCTGGCTGGGGATCACCGGGGGCGGCAGCCTGCTCGTCGCGTTCGTCCTGGTGGGTCTCGTGGCGATGACGGTCGTCCCGGACGCTGTTCGAGGCGGGGTCCTGGAGTGGCTGCGCTGGTCCATGCTCCTCTTCGGCATCTCGCACGGCGCTCAGATCGGTCTCGACGGCAGCATCGTCGACTCCGAGCTAGCCGGCAATGGGAGCGCCGTCCTTCGCCTGGTCCCGCTCGGCCTCTGGGCGCTCGTCGTCTGGGCGCTCGTCACGGGCTACCGCCGTGCCGAGGCGCAGGCGCCGTCGGGCAGCAGCCAGCAGGCGTGGGGCCGCCTCGGCATCTCGGCCGGCCTGTACGCCCTGGTCGTCTCGCTGCTGGCGATCGTGCTGCGCGGACCCGTCCCCGGTGCAGACCTCAACCGCCTCGGTCTCGAGCTGTCGATGGGCCTGACTCCTCTCTCGACGCTGCTGGCGACATTTCTCACCGCCCTTGTCGCCGGCTGCGTGGCTCGACCTCCGTGGCACCTGGTCGAGTCGGTGCGCAAGCGTGTTGGGGGCTACCTGCATGCGGCCCGAGTGCTGGTCACGGCGCTGGCCGGTGCGGCCCTGATCGGCGTGATCTACGCCGTCATCTCACTGATCCTGCAGTCCAGCACCGCCCCGACCGCAGCGATTCCCACGGATCGGGTGACGTCCGGTGCCAGCGTCTCCGACACAGTCTCGCTCCTGCTGGGGCTGGCTGCCTTCTTGCCGAACGTCGTCCTGGCCATCGCTGGACTGAGCGAGGGCATCAGTAGCTCGTTGTCGGGCTCTGCGGCGAGTGTCGAGGGCGCCACGCACATGAATGTGCTGACCGAGCAGCAGCTTTCGTGGATCTGGCACGTGCTTCCGATCCTCGCCTGGATCATTGCGCTGGTATCTGCGGCCCGTCTTGGGCTTCGGCGAGACCCGCGTCGGCCGCTCGGGCAGCAGGCGCTGCAGCTCGGGTCGGTCTCCGTCGCGGGCGCCTTGCTCATCTGCATGCTCACCTCCGTGAGCCTGTCCGCGTCGGGGAACTCGTCCATGCACTCGGCTCTCACTGGTTCAGGCGAGGGTCAGATCGGTCTCGACTCCGGCAGCGCCCTGCTCGTCGGCGTCCTGCTCGGCGCGATCTTCCTGGTCGGCGAGCGGTGGTTGCTGCCCGAGCTGGCCGGTGCCTTCCCCGCGTGGGTGTCCCGCTTCGCCCGACGCGGCATGCATCCTGTCTGGGGCCTGAGGCTGGCGGACGCGGTGATGCGCCAGGGCGGTCAACCGAGCGAGACCGTCATGGACCTGGCCGACCAGGCAGCAGGGGAGCAGGTGACACCCCTTGCGAACCACCGTCGCCAGGTCCGGCTGGCGCTCGGGGGCGTCGCCGCCATCGCCGTGGTCGGTGCGCTCGTGGGGATCGCCGGAGCCGTCTTCGGGTCGCTCTACGGCCCTGGGCGGACGGTTGGTTCCTACGCCGAAGGGCTGCGGTCGGGCTCCGCACATGACGCGCTCGCCACCCTGAGCGTGCCCGAGGGCACCCCGCCTGCCCTGCTGACTGACGCAGTGCTGAAGTCCTCGAGCACGCGCTACCCCATCTCCGAGATCTCGATCGAGGAGCTGCCCGACAGCGGCAACGGCGACCACCGCTACGTGCGGCTCTCCTATCTGCAGGACGACACCCGCGTCGAGCGGACGCTCTATCTCGTGCGTACCGGGAGCACCTTGCTGGGACTGGCCCCGAGCTGGCGCATCGAGGACGGCCTCGCGACGGTCTCGGTAGACACCGCGGGCCGTGCGGCCACGCTGGCTGGAGCGGACGTCGGTGTGCCGAGCAGTCTCGTCCTGCTGCCTGGCCTCTACGAGCTCGCGACCAAGGCGACGCCGTTGGAGGCTGCAGCCTCTGCCACGGTTGCGGTGGGCCGGCCGGACTCGTCCACAGTCCAGCTGGAGCGCACCCTCGCCCCGGGGGCCCAGGCCGCCGTGCGCGCGGCGGTGCAGAGCAAGCTCGCCGAGTGCGCCAAGGCGACCGTGCTTGACCCCCCGGGCTGCCCCAATGACTACTACGCCTTCGGGGACGTGCAGTCTGTTCGCTGGACCGCGCCAACCGACACCTCCGTATCCATCGACGACACGCCCACGGCGGCCGGCCTGTCGTTCTACGGCACCGGGACCTTCGGTCTGAGCTATATCTCCACGGCCACCTCCTTCAGCCCTGCATCGCCGCAGGACACCACGGACAGGGCCAGCTTCAGCGGCACGGCGACGGTCTCGGGTGGATCGGTCAGCGTCACCCTCCAGTGATGGCGCGCCGGGCCGGACCGGGCCGGTGGGAGTAGCCTGACGGGCATGCTGAGAATCGGGCTCACAGGCGGGATCGGCTCGGGCAAGTCCACGGTCGGGCGACGGCTCGCCGAGCTCGGTGCGCTCGTGGTCGACGCCGACGCGGTGGCCCGCGAGGTGGTCGCGGCGGGCTCGCCCGGGCTGGCCGCGGTGGTGGAGCGATTCGGCCCGGGGATCTTGGCGGCTGACGGCTCGCTGGACCGAGAGGCGCTCGGGGAGGTCGTCTTCGCGGACTCCCGCGCGCGGGCCGACCTCGAGGCGATCACCCACCCGCTGGTGGGCCGGCGGACCGCCGAGCTGATGGCGCAGGCTGCTCCGGACCAGGTCGTGGTCTACGACGTGCCGTTGCTCGTCGAGAAGCGCATGGGTGACGAGTTCCACCTCGTCGTCATCACCGACGCCCGTCCCGACGTGCGGCTGCGCCGGCTGGTCGAGCAGCGCGGCATGCAGGAGTCGGACGCCCGGGCGCGGATGGAGCACCAGGCCAGTGACGAGCAGCGGCTCGCGGCCGCCGACGTGTTGCTCGACAACAACGGTGCGCAGGGCGACCTCGACGCCCAGGTCCAGCGGCTGTGGGATGACCGGATCGTGCCTTTCGAGGCCAACCTGCGCGCCCGCGAGGCAGCCCGGCGCGGCGACGGGGCCGAGGTCGTCGACTACGACGAGAGCTGGCCGCTGCACGCCGAGCGGGCGATCGCCCGGATCTGCAAGGTCCTCGGCGAGCGCGCGCCCGAGATCGAGCACATCGGCTCGACGGCGGTGCCCGGGCTCGACGGCAAGGATGTCATCGACCTGCAGGTGGGCGTCAGCGACCTGCGCGACGCCGACGACCCGGCGTTCGTGGACGCGTTGGCTGCGATCGGCTTCCCCCGCATCGAGGACGTGCGGATGGACCACCCCAAGGAGCAGCTGCCCGACCCGTCGCTGTGGGTCAAGCGCTATCACGGCGCCAGCGACCCCGGCCGGCTGGTGCGGCTGCACGTGCGCGAGATGGGCGGCGCAGGCTGGCAGTACGCCCTGCTCTACCGCGACTGGCTGCGCCACGACCGCCAGGCGCGCGACGACTACCTGCGCGAGAAGCAGCGCCTGGCGGCGCAGTTCGGCGGGACCGATGGCTACGCCGAGGCGAAGGAACCGTGGTTCAGCCAGATCTGGCCACGGATGCAGGAGTGGGCGCGCCACTCCGGCTGGAAGCCCTGAGCCGGTCGTCGCGGCGGCGCGGTGAGACGACCGGGACGGGTGCGTCGAGGTCTACCACGCACTCGATCCCGTAGACCGTGGACACCGTCGCGCTGGTCAGCACCTCGCGCGGGGCCCCCTCGCCGACGAGCCGACCGTCGTGCAGCAGCAGGACGTGGTCGGCGTAGGCCGCCGCCTGCGGGAGGTCGTGGAGCACGGCGACGATCGTGCGCCCCTGGTCGTGCAGCTCGGCGCACAGGTCGAGCAGGGCGAACTGGTGCGCGAGGTCCAGATAGGTCGTCGGTTCGTCGAGCAGGACGACGGGGGTGTCCTGGGCGAGGACCATCGCGAACCAGGCCCGCTGGCGCTGCCCGCCGGACAGCTCGGTGAGCGGGGCGTCGGCCAGCGCGAGCATCGACGTGCGGGTCAGCGCATCGGTGACGTGCCCCTCGTCGCCGGCCGAGGCGGAGCCGAGCCAGCGCTGGTAGGGGGCGCGTCCGCGGCGCACCAGCTCGTGCACGGTGAGCCCGGGCGGGACGGGCGTCTGCTGGGGGAGCAGGCCGAGCGTGCGGGCGAGCTCGCGGCGGGGGTAGGACCGGACGGGCCGGTCGGCCACCCGCACCTCGCCCTCGGAGGGACGCACCAGCTGGGTGACGGCGCGCAGCAGGGTCGACTTGCCGCAGCCGTTGGGCCCGAGGACGGCGGTGAAGCTGCCCGCCGGCACGGACGCGGTCACGTGGTCCAGCGCCCGGTGTCGCGGGTAGTCGACCGACACGTCGTCGAGGGTGATGGCGAGGCTCATCGGAGTCGTTCCTTCCAGGTGGTCATCAGGCCCTCCCGGTGCGCCACTGCTGCAGCAGCAGTGCGCCGAGGAAGACGCCGCCGATGGCGGCGGTGAGGACGCCGACCGGCAGCTGTTGCACGGCGGGGACCTGTTGCACCGCCAGGTCGGCCGCCGCGACGACGAGGGCACCGACGAGGGCCGCCGTGAGCAGCGGCACCCGCCCGGTCACCCAGCGGGCCAGGTGGGGTGCGGTGAGGGCGGCGAACATGATCGGCCCGGCGACCGAGACGGCCGCCGCGGTCAGCGCGATCGACACGGCGGTGGCGAGGGCGCGGGTCGGGCCGGGCGCGCCGCCGAGCGCGTGCGCAGCCTCGTCGCCCAGCTCGAGCAGCCGTAGCCGGCCCCGCAGGGTGCTCGCGACGGCCCCGAGGACCAGCACGGCCAGCGCCACCGTGCCGGCCTGGGTCCAGGTGCGGGCCGCGAGGCTGCCGGTGAGGGCGGCACCGAGCGCTTCGGCCTCCTCACGGCGCACGCTGATCATGACGCACTGCGTGAGGGCCGTCGCGAGCGCCGCGACGCCGATGCCCGCGACGATCACGGCGGCCGGGTCGCGGAAGCCAACGCCCGTCGACCGGTGGACGATCAGCGCGGCGAGGGCCGCGCCGAGCACGGCCCCGACCCCGGCGGGGAGCGACGGCACCAGCAGCGACAGGGAGAGACCGGCGCCGGCACCGGCGGTGATGCCGATGACGTCAGGGGTGACCAGGGGGTTGCCGGAGGTGCGTTGCAGCAGCGCGCCGGCGAGCCCGAGCGCCGCGCCGGCACCGATCCCGGTGGCGAGGCGCGGCCCGCGCAGGCGCTTGAGCACGAACGGCCCGTCACCGGTGCGGGCCAGGTCCCACAGGGCGTCCAGCTGGCGGCCGGGCGCGATCCCGAGACGCCCGGCCGCCAGGGTCGCCGAGGCGACCACGACGAGCGTGAGCACCAGACCGGCGACGGCCAGGACCGGTCTACGGGCGGTCATCGGCTGCTCCGTCGGTGCAGCAGGACGAGCAGCAGCGGGGCGCCGAGCACGGCGGTGACCACGCCGACCGGGACCTCGCCCGGTCGTGCGACGACCCGTCCGAGGGAGTCTGCGAGCAGCAGCACCGCCGGCCCGATCAGGGCACCGGCGGTGAGCTGGCGCAGGGTCCCCGCACCCACGAGGGTGCGCGCGATGTGGGGCACGGCCAGCCCGACGAACGCGATCGGCCCGGTGAGCGCGGTGGCCGCGGCGGCGAGCAGCGCCACCAGCAGCAGCACGACGGCGCGGGTGAGGGCCGGCCGGTGGCCGAGGGTCGAGGCGGTCTCGTCACCGAGGGCGAGGGCGTCGAGCGCTCGGCCGGCGAGGAACGCGCCGGCCGCAGCCACCAGGACCGCCACCAGCATGAGGACGGGGACACCCGCGCTACCGGCCAGCGACCCCGCGCTCCAGTAGCGCAGCGCCTCGAATGCCGCCGGGCTGCGCAGCGCCATCGCCTGGCTGTAGGCGAGCGTGACCGCGGTGACGACCGCTCCGCCGAGGAGCAGCCGGGTGCCCTCGGTCTCGCGACCGGCCGCGCCGAGCGCCATGACCGCCACCGTCGCGGCCACCGCCCCGAGCAGGGCGCCGCCGATCAGCCCGAGCCCACCGGCGGCGCTTCCGTCGGCGAGGCCCGTAGCCGCGCTCGTGACCGTCACGATGCCCGCCGAGGCGCCGGTCGTGATCCCGAGGATGCCGGGGTCGGCGAGCGGGTTGCGCGTCGCGACCTGCGCACACGTGCCCGCGATCGCCAGCGCGGCACCGGCGAGCAGGCCGGTGAGGGTGCGCGGCACCCGCGCGTCGAGCAGCGTCTGCACGTAGGGGTCGCCGTGCCCGCGCGCCGCGGCGAGCAGCTCCGGGAGAGGCACCAGGTTGCTCCCCACGGCGAGGCTCACCAGCACCGCCACCACCAGCGCGAGGCCGGCGACGACGAGGGCGGGCAGGGCGACCCGCGACCGCCGTGGGCGCGGCCCGGCCACGACGGACTCAGCCAAGGAGCGCGACCTTCTCGTCGATCAGCGTGCTGAGCCGGGGGAGGGCCCACGGCACCGTGAGCGGGTTGATCATCGACATGGCGGTGACGAGCTGCTGGTCGGAGGAGGTCACGACCGTGCCGCGCTTGACGGCAGGGATCGCGGCGTAGAGCGGCTGGCTCTCGACCTGCTTCTTGGTCGCCGCGTCCATGTAGAACGTGAACAGCAGGTCCGCGTCCTTCAGCTTGTTGGCGTTCTCG
>NZ_JAKZHV010000012.1 GCF_022568835.1 Arsenicicoccus piscis | reverse complement strand
GGGAGGGGTCGTCGCTCACCTGGACGCACGTGTCGACCCCGCCGCTGCCGATGATCCCGGCGTTCGGTGCTCTGCCCAACACCGCCACGATGAGCCCGTTCGTCATGCTCGTCGGGCTGCTCCCGGTCGCAGCCGGCGTCGTCCTCGGTGTGTCGCCCTGCGCCGGCTCTCCGCGCTCACGAGCCTCGCCACCAAGGCGATTGCGGTCGGCTCGGCCTGGCTCGCCACATCGCTCGTCGCCGCGGCCCTGCTGCTGCTCAGCGCCGGCAGCCTCGGCACCCGCTCGCTCTCCGACATCGGCCCGGTCCTGCTGGCCGCCCCCGCCCTGGCGGCCGAGCTCGCTCTCGGCGCCGCCCTCACCCTGGCCTGGTCCTGGCGGCGCTACCACCGCTGAGCCTGCGCCGGGCGGTCATGGACCGGAGGGGTCGGCCGGATGCGCGATGATGGGGTACCCGCCCACCACGAGGGGCCGTCCTGATGCCTGACAAGCCCGTGCCCACGCCGCCCGCCGGGGCGCGCGACTCCTCGCGCTGCGCCTTGCTGGTGCTCGTAGGGCTGGTGCTGACCTACCTGCCGCTGCCGTGGCGGGCGCTGGCCGTGGTGGCCGGGCTCGCAGCGATCTTCTTCGGGATCCGGGCGATGACCGCCCAGATCCGGACCAAGCAGTCCTTCTCGGCGGCGTGGACGGGACTCGGGGTCATGCTGGCGGCCTGGCTGATCGTGGTGACCGGCATCCAGACCGTCTTCACCGGCCAGTGGTCCCAGGTCGAGGAGTGCCTCAAGGGCGCCAACACCCGCGTCGCCGAGGCTGACTGCCGCAAGCAGCTCGGCGACGGCGCCGGCAGCGGCCTGCTCGGCCTGTTCGGCGAGTAGCAGCCCGGGCGGTCCTGCACCACGACCTGCTCAACGATCGTGCGCACGAACCCGGGAGATGCGCAGGAACCCGTGAGGCGCCGCCCTCCCGACCCTGCGCGTGTCACGCCAACTTAAGCGTCTCACGCCTGCCACCGACCCCTGGGGTCTGCACGGTGGCAGCGGCGATCGTCCACAGGCCGTGACCACTAGGGTGGTCGGCGTGAACGCACCTCAGCCCGTCGACGTGGTCGTCCTCGTGTCCGGGTCCGGCACGCTGCTGCAGGCGCTGCTCGACGCGAGTGCCGACCCCGGTTACGGCGTGCGGGTGGCCGCGGTGGGGGCGGACCGGCCAGGCACGCTGGGCGAGGAGCGGGCGGCCCGCGCCGGGGTCGACACGTTCGTGGCGAGGGTGGGCGACCATCCCGACCGGGCGGCCTGGGATCGCGCCCTGGCGGCCGAGATCGCCCGCCACAAGCCGCGATTCGTCGTGAGCGCCGGGTTCATGAAGATCCTCGGCCCGGCCGTGCTAGGCACGGTGCCCGTCATCAACACCCACCCGGCTCTGCTGCCCAGCTTCCCCGGCGCCCACGGGGTGCGGGACGCGCTCGCCTACGGCGTCAGCGTCACCGGCACGACCTGCCACCTGGTCGATGCGGGGGTCGACACCGGGCCGATCATCGCCCAGCGCACGGTGGATGTCCGGCCGGACGACACCGAGGAGTCCCTGCACGAGCGGATCAAGGTCCAGGAGCGCGCGATGCTGGTCGACGTCGTGGGCCGCCTCGCCGCGGACGGCTTCCGCGTCAACGGCCGCCGGGTAGAGTGGGGGCACACGACTGGCGCAGGTGGGTCAACCACCAGGGAGTGACGTTCGTGGGCATCGCCCGCCTGGGTGCCCGCATCTGGACAGACCAAGCCGCAGGAGTGCCCATGACGACGAATCCTTCCCCCTCGCACGCCTCCGACCAGCGCAACCAGACCACCGACGGCCGCCGCCCGGTGCGCCGGGCGCTCGTGTCGGTCTACGACAAGACCGGGCTCGAGGACCTCGTGCGCGGCCTCGCCGCGGACGGTGTAGTGCTCGTGTCGACCGGCGGGTCCGCCTCCCTGATCGCGGGGCTGGGTCTGCCGGTGACCCGCGTGGAGGACCTCACCGGCTTCCCCGAGTGCCTCGAGGGCCGGGTCAAGACGCTGCACCCGCGGGTGCACGCGGGGATCCTCGCGGACACCCGCAAGCCGGACCACCTGGCCCAGCTGGAGGAGCTCGAGGTCGCGCCGTTCGAGCTGGTCGTGGTCAACCTCTACCCCTTCACCGAGACCGTCGCGTCGGGGGCCAGCCCCGACGAGTGCATCGAGCAGATCGACATCGGGGGCCCGTCGATGGTGCGCGCCGCGGCCAAGAACCACCCGAGCGTCGCGGTGGTCACCTCGCCGGCGGACTACGCCGAGACGCTGGCGGCCGTGCAGGCGGGTGGGTTCACCCTCGAGCAGCGAAAGGCGTTGGCCGCCAAGGCTTTCGTGCACACCGCAAGCTACGACGTGGCCGTGGCCTCCTGGATGGGCAACGCCTACGTCGACACCTCCGAGGGCACCGGGTTCCCGGCCTGGACGGGTGCGACGTGGACCAAGGCGGCCACCCTGCGCTACGGCGAGAACCCGCACCAGCAGGCCGCGCTCTACCGACACTGGCGCCCGGGCGTCGCGAGCGCCGAGCAGCTGCACGGCAAGGAGATGTCCTACAACAACTACGTCGACACCGACGCGGCGGTCCGGGCGGCGCACGATCACGGCGACCAGCCCACGGTCGCCATCATCAAGCACGCGAATCCTTGTGGCATCGCTGTCGGTTCGGCCGACGAGGACATCGCGGCCGTCCACGCCCGCGCGCACGCCTGCGACTCCCTGTCGGCGTTCGGCGGCGTGATCGCCACCAACCGGCCCGTCACCGTGGCGATGGCGGACGCGGTGAAGGACATCTTCACCGAGGTCGTCGTGGCTCCGGACTTCGAGCCGGAGGCGCTCGAGATCCTCAAGGGCAAGAAGAACATTCGGCTGCTGCGTCTCCCCGAGGAGGCGGTGGCGCAGGCCGACGCGATCGAGTTCCGGCCGATCAGCGGGGGGCTGCTCGTGCAGCAGCGCGACCAGATCGACGCGGTGATCGAGCCGACCGAGTCGGACAAGCCGACCGCCGGCCACGGCGACGCGCCGCTGCACTGGACCCTGGTCGCCGGCGAGCCCGCCGACGACGCGACCCTGCGCGACCTGGACTTCGCGTGGAAGGCGGTGCGGGCCACCAAGTCCAACGCCATCCTGCTCGCCAAGGACGCGGCCTCGGTCGGCATCGGCATGGGGCAGGTCAACCGGGTCGACTCGTGCCGGCTCGCCGTGTCGCGCGCCGGAGCCGAGCGGGCGCGGGGCGCGGTCGCGTCCTCGGACGCCTTCTTCCCGTTCGCCGACGGCCCGCAGATCCTGCTCGACGCGGGCGTCCGCGCGATCGTGGCGCCCGGTGGCTCGCTGCGCGACGCCGAGACGATCGAGGCGTGCCAGCGGGCCGGGGTCACGCTCTACTTCACCGGCACCCGCCACTTTGCCCACTGAGCCGGCACGCCTGCCCACCGAGCCGGGCCGCCACGAGCCGTCGGCCGTCGTCTCGCTCAGCGTGGCGGCGGCGCTCGGCGCGGGAGCCCTCAGCTCGCTGCAGGCGAAGGCCAACGGCCAGCTCGGCCAGGTCTTCGACGCAGCGGTGGACGCAGCCCTGTGGAGCTTCGGCTCCGGCTGGCTGATCCTCACCCTCGGGCTGCTGCTGCCCGGGCCGCGGCGCGGGTTGCGCGAGGCCCGCGCGGCCTACCGCGCCAACCGGCTGCGCTGGTGGCAGTTCCTCGGCGGCCTCGGCGGCGCGCTCTTCGTCGGTGCGCAGGCCTTCGCGGTGCCGCTGGCCGGCGTCACGCTGTTCACCATCGGTGTCGTGGGTGGTCAGACCGTCACGGCCCTGCTCGTAGACCGTGTCGGCCTCGGCCCGGGCGGGGTCGCCCCCGTCACGCTCGGGCGCGTGCTCAGCGCGGTGGCCACCGTGATCGGAGTCGTGGTGGCCGCCACCGCCCGGGGTGGCACGACCGGCTCGGTGCCCGTCGGCGCGGTGCTCTGCGCGGTCGCCGGTGGCGCCGCCATCGCCGTGAGCGGCGCCCTCAACGGCCGGGTCAACCGGGCGAGCGGGCACGTCACGGCGACGTCGTGGATCAACTTCACCTGGGGCTCGCTCGCCCTGCTCGGCTGGGCGCTCGTGCTGCGCCTGCAGGGTGGCCTGCACGCGCCGCGCAGCCTCGACGCCCCGTGGTGGGCCTACGCGGGCGGCGTTCTCGGCATCGTCTTCGTCGCCGTCGGCGCGGTCGTCGTCCACCACCTCGGCGTGCTGCTGACCGCCCTGCTCACCATCGCCGGCCAGATCGTCATGGGTCTCGTGCTCGACCTGGCCTCCGCCACCACCCGGTCCCACGTGGGACCCCAGCTGCTCCTCGGCGTCGCGATCACCCTCGTGGCCGCCGTCGGCGCAGGAATCGCCGCGTCCCGGACCAGCCGGGCCGCGGCACCCGCACCCCAGTCACCCACCGTGGGAGGATGATCACCGTGACCGCAACCCTCATGGACGGCAAGGCCACGCTCGCCACCATCAAGGCCGAGCTCAAGGACCGCGTCGCCGCGCTCGCCGACCGAGGCGTCGTGCCCGGTCTCGGGACCGTCCTGGTCGGCGACGACCCCGCCAGCTCGTGGTACGTCCGGGCCAAGCACCGCGACTGCCAGGAGATCGGCATCGCGAGCATCCAGCGCACCCTGCCCGCCACGGCGACCCAGGCCGAGGTCGAGGCCGTCGTCGACGAGCTGAACGCCGACCCCGACTGCACCGGCTTCCTCGTGCAGCAGCCGACCGGTCTCGACGACAACGCGATCCTCGCGCGGGTCGACCCGGACAAAGACGTCGACGGCCTCACGCCGGTCAACCTCGGCCGGCTCGTCCTCGGCATCCCCGCGCCGCTGCCGTGCACGCCGATGGGCATCATCGAGCTGTGCCGGCGCTACGACATCCCGCTCAACGGCGCCGAGGTGGTCGTCATCGGGCGCGGCCTCACGGTCGGCCGCCCGCTCGGCCTGATCCTCACCCGTCGCTCGGAGAACTCCACGGTCACGTTGTGCCACACCGGGACTCGTGACCTGGCGGAGCACACCCGACGGGCCGACATCGTCGTCGCCGCGGCCGGCGTGCCGGGCATCCTCAAGCCCGACATGGTCAAGCCCGGAGCGGCAGTCTTCGACGTGGGCGTGTCCCGCGTCGCCGGCCCGGACGGCAAGTCGGTCGTCGCCGGCGACATCGACCCCGGCGTGTGGGAGGTCGCCGGCGCGATGACCCCCAACCCCGGTGGGGTCGGTCCGATGACCCGCGCCCTGCTGCTCACCAACATCGTCGAGGCGGCCGAGCGCTCCCTCCAGGCCGCCGACTGACCCGACCAGGAGAGCGTAGATGCAGCACCCGTCGATCGCGCAGACCCGGCTCGGGGCCTGGTGGGTCCTCGGTGCCGGTCTCGCGATCGCCCTGGTGACGATGCTGACCGGGCAACTGCGCTCGGGCGGCTACGTCTTCGCCGCTGCGCTGCTGCTCGCCGGTGCCCTGCGCACCGTGCTCCCGCGCGAGGCCGCTGCCGGCCTCGTGATCCGGCCGCGCTGGCTGGACCTCGTGCTCTACGTCGGCGCGGGGACGGCGGTGCTCGTGGCCACCTTCCTGCTCAAGATCCCGCAGGCGTAGACCGTGCTCGTCGCGGTCCGCAAGCGGCGACGGCGCTGAGACCCGGTTGAGCGGCACCCGCGCGAGGGGGCACCATCGTGGCGTGACCACCATCTTGTCGATCCAGTCCCACGTCGCCTACGGGCACGTCGGCAACAGCGCCTCCGTCTTCCCGCTCCAGCGGATCGGCGTCGAGGTCTGGCCCGTCCCGACCGTGAACTTCTCCAACCACACGGGCTACGGCGCCTGGCGCGGGCCGCTGATCCCCGCCGCGGACGTGCGCGAGGTCATCACCGGCGTGGGGGAGCGCGACGCGTTCGCCGAGATCGACGCGGTGCTCTCGGGCTACCAGGGTGGGGCGGACATCGCCGAGGTCATCCTCGCGGCCGTCGCCGAGGTCAAGGCCGCCAACCCGGCCGCGATCTACGCGTGCGACCCGGTCATGGGCAACGCCAAGAGCGGGTGTTTCGTCGCCCCGCAGATCCCGGTGCTGCTGCGCGAGCAGGTCGTCCCGGCGGCCGACCTCATCACGCCCAACCAGTTCGAGCTGGGCTACCTCACCGGCACCGAGCCCCGCACGCTCGAGGACACCCTGGACGCCGTCGAGCGCGCCCAGGCCATGGGGCCGCAGACCGTCCTCGTCACGAGCGTCGAGCGACCGGACGCTCCCGCCGACACCCTCGAGATGCTCGCCGTCACGCCCGCCGGCGCCTGGATCGTGCAGACCCCGCGGCTGCCGATCAAGTGCAACGGCTCCGGCGACGTCACCGCTGCGCTGTTCACCGCCCACCTGCTGCAGACCTCCGACCCGGCGCTCGCGCTCGGTCGCACGGCCTCCAGCGTGTTCGACCTGATCGAGACCACCGTGCGCTCCGGCCGCCGCGAGCTGCAGCTCGTGCAGTCGCAGGAGGCCATCGCCCACCCGCGCATGCAGTTCGAGGTCACCCAGGTCCGCTGACGGGGCCCCGCCCAGGACACGCGAAGACCGGCCGGGTGCGGTGCACCCGGCCGGTCTTCGTGCAGTCAAACCGGTGAGGCTAGGAGATCAGCCCGAGCTCCTTGACGGCGTCGCGCTCCTCGGCGAGCTCGGCGACGGACGCGTCGATCTTGCCGCGCGAGAAGTCGTCGATGTCGAGGCCCTGGACGATCTCCCAGTCGCCGTTCTTGGTGGTGACGGGGAAGGAGGAGATGAGCCCCTCCGGCACGCCGTAGGACCCGTCGGACACGACCGCCATCGACACCCAGTCGTCCTTGGCGGAGCCGTTCAGCCAGTCGCGGGCGGCGTCGATGGTCGCGGAGGCGGCCGACGCTGCGGAGGACGAGCCGCGCGCCTCGATGATCGCGGCGCCACGCTTGGCGACGGTCGGGATGAAGGTGTTCTCGAGCCAGTCCTGGTCGCCCACGGCCTCGGCGGCGTTCTTGCCGGAGACCTCGGCGTGGAACAGGTCGGGGTACTGCGTGGCCGAGTGGTTGCCCCAGATCGTCATCTTGGTGATCTCGGTGACCGGCACCTGCAGCTTGGCGGCGAGCTGGGAGATCGCGCGGTTGTGGTCCAGGCGGGTCAGCGCCGAGAAGCGCTCCTTGGGGATGTCGGGGGCGTTCGACATCGCGATCAGCGCGTTGGTGTTGGCCGGGTTGCCGGTGACGCCGATGCGGATGTCGTCGGCGGCGTGGTCGTTGAGCGCCTTGCCCTGGCCGGTGAAGATCGCGCCGTTGGCGGAGAGCAGGTCGCCGCGCTCCATGCCCTTGGTGCGGGGCCGGGCGCCGACGAGCAGGGCCAGGTTGGCGCCGTCGAAGATCACGTTGGGGTCGTCACCGATCTCGACACCGGCGAGCGTCGGGAACGCACAGTCGTCGAGCTCCATGACGACGCCCTCGAGCGCCTTCAGGGCCGGGGTGATCTCGAGCAGTCGCAGCTGGACCGGGGTGTCCGGGCCGAAGAGCGCACCGCTGGCGATGCGGAACAGGAGGCTGTAGCCGATCTGGCCGGCAGCGCCGGTCACGGCGACCTTGACGGGTTGAGCGCTCACAGGGCGATTCCTTCACGCGTAGGGACGATGGGAGACACCTGCGACGCTATCAGCCCGGTCCCAGGTGCTCACCTTCGGACCGCTCACTCCTTGCTCGTGGTGTGCTCGTGTCGTGCTCGTGATGTGGTCTACCTGACGTCCTGCACCGCCTGTCGACGCGACGCGGCCCCGCCCCCAGCGAGGGGACGGGGCCGCGGGCCTGAGGTCCAGAGACCGAGAAGGGGACCGGTGAGGTCAGCGGCGAGCCGCCGCGACCTCACCCTCGATGTCCTCGTCGGAGCGGTCGACGCCGGTGATCGCGGCGAAGGTCGCGCCGGCGAACAGCGCGCCGAGGATCGGGGCCACCCAGAACAGCCACAGCTGCCCCGGGGCGCCGGCGCCGTTGAAGAACGCGACGGCGGTGGAGCGGGCCGGGTTCACCGAGGTGTTGGTGATCGGGATGGAGATGAGGTGGATCAGCGTCAGCGCCAGGCCGATGGCCAGCGGGGCGAAGCCCTTCGGCGCACGGTCGTGGGTGGCGCCGAGGATGACGTAGAGGAAGAAGGCGGTCAGCACGAACTCCGCGACGAAGGCCGCGAGCAGCGAGTAGCCGCCGGGGGAGTTGGCGCCGTAGCCGTTGGCCGCGAAGTGGCCGGTGGCGGTGAAGCCGTCCTTGCCGGTCGCGATGACGTAGAGCACGAGGCCGGCGACGAGGCCGGCGACGACCTGGGTGACGATGTAGGGCAGCGCGTCCTTGATCGGGAAGCGCTTGCCGGCGACCAGGCCGAGGGTGACGGCCGGGTTGAAGTGGCCGCCGGAGACGCCACCGACGGCGTAGGCCATGGTGAGGACGGTCAGGCCGAAGGCCAGCGCCACACCGACGAAGCCGATGCCCAGCTGGACCTTGTCGGCGTCGGTCGAGAGGAACTTCGCCGCGAAGATGGCGCTGCCACAGCCGCCGAAGACGAGCCAGAAGGTGCCCAGGAACTCAGCGCCCAGACGAGCGGGCAGAGTAGGGGTACGCACGAGAGAATGCTCCTGTTGAGGAAAGGTGAGGAGAGGCCAGCGGCGTCGGCGGCCTCGGGAAGGACACCCGATGAGGCGTCATTCCCAGGATGACACACGGCGCCGTCGCGAAGGAGGGTATTTGTCCGGTTGGTCGCGCTGAGGATGCCCGTCAAGTCCCCATCACTGCGTAATCAGTGCCTACTCTGCGTGTGTGAATTCCCTCCCATGGCGTAGACCTCTCGGCCGCCTCGCGCTCGTCCCGCTCCTCGCGCTCGCCCTCCTCGTGCCGGCCGTGCCGGTGGCCCTGCCGGCCCCGGCAGCGGCCGCGCCGGCCGCCGCAGGTGGCCTGCGGACCGCCCTGCCGGCCGCCCTGCCGACCGCCGTCCCGGTCGCCGTGACGACCGCCCCGCGCCCGCAGGTGGGTGCGCTGTTCCCGGGTGGGGTGGCCGGCTCCCACTCGTGCACGGGCACCGTGGTCGCCTCGCCCACCGGAGACCTGGTGATCACCGCGGCGCACTGCCTCAGCGGCAGCCCCCGCGGCTGGTCGTTCGTCCCGGGCTACGACGCGGGTCGCGCGCCGTACGGGGTGTGGCGGGTGGCCTACGGCTACGTCGACCCGCGCTGGCGCACCGGCCACGACCCGCACTACGACGTCGCGGTGCTGCGCATCGAGCCGCTGGTGGTGTCGGGCCGGGCTCGGACGATCCAGTCGGTCGTCGGGGCCTACACCGCGGCCGAGCAGCGCCCCGTCGGCACGTCGACCCGGCTCACGGCCTACAACGCCGGTCGTGGCGACCGCCCCATCACCTGCGCGAACTCCGTTGCCTCCGAGCGCGGTTGGCCGCTCGTGACGTGTGGGGGGTTCTACAACGGGGTGAGCGGGAGCGCGTTCACCAGCGTCGTCGACGGCCGCACCGTGATCGCGGGAATCATCGGCGGCCTGCACGAGGGCGGCTGCACGAGCTGGCAGAACTACTCCTCGCCGTTCCACCTGTCCTGGGTGTCCACCCTGCTCACCCGGGCGAGCCGGCGCTGGCCGGCCGACGCGCCGACCCCCTCCGCCGGCGACGGGTGCTGAGGTCGATCTCACCGCTGCGCGATGGCCGCGCGGTGGGCGGGGCGCGGCCCGGCTCACTAGGATGACCAGGAGATGACCGAGGGGCCCGCTGGTCCCTCGCACCGCCCATCGACTGCTTGGAGTGAGCATGACGTCAACCATCGTGTGGACCCAGATCGACGAGGCGCCGGCGCTGGCGACCTACTCGTTCCTGCCGATCGTCAAGGGGTTCACCCACGGCACCGGCATCGAGGTCGAGACCAGCGACATCTCGCTGGCGGGCCGCATCCTCGCGCAGTTCCCCGACCGGCTCACCCCCGAGCAGCGCGTCGACGACAACCTGACCAAGCTCGGTGAGCTGACCTCGTCGCCCGACACGACCATCATCAAGCTGCCCAACATCTCCGCCTCCGTGCCGCAGCTCAAGGCCGCGATCAAGGAGCTGCAGGGCCAGGGCTACGACATCCCGGACTACCCCGAGGACCCGACCACCGACGAGCAGAAGGCCGTCGCTGCGTCCTACGCCAAGGTGCTCGGCTCTGCCGTCAACCCCGTTCTGCGCGAGGGCAACTCCGACCGTCGGGCGCCTCAGTCGGTCAAGAGCTTCGCGCGCAAGAACCCGCACCGCCTCGGCGCGTGGTCCGCGGACAACAAGTCCTTCGTAGCCTCCATGGCCGGCGGCGACTTCTACGGCAACGAGCGCAGCGTGGTCACCGACAAGGGTACCACCCTCTCGATCGAGCTGGAGTCCACCGACGGCGACACCACCGTGCTCGCCGACGGCATCAAGACCCTCGACGGCGAGATCGTCGACGGCACCTTCATGAGCGCCCGCCAGCTGCGCGCGTTCTACGAGGACCAGATCGGCATCGCCAAGGAGCGCGGCCTGCTGCTCTCGCTGCACCTCAAGGCGACCATGATGAAGGTCTCCGACCCCGTGCTGTTCGGCCACGGCGTCTCGGTGTTCTATGCCGACGTGTTCGACAAGCACCGCGACACCCTCACCCGTCTCGGGGTCAACCCCAACCAGGGCATCGGTGACCTCTACGCCAAGATCGCGGACCTGCCCGCCGTCGAGCGCGAGGCGATCGAGCAGGACATCAAGGCGGTCTACGACTCGCGGCCGGCGCTGGCGATGGTCAACTCCGACAAGGGCATCACCAACCTGCACGTGCCGAGCGACGTCATCATCGACGCCTCCATGCCGGTCGTGATCCGCGACTCGGGTCAGATGTGGAACGCCGACGGCGAGCTGCAGGAGACCCTCGCGATGGTGCCCGACCGGTGCTACGGTCCGATGTACGAAGCCGTGATCGAGGACTGCAAGGCCCACGGCGCCCTCGACCCGGCGACCATGGGCTCGGTGCCCAACGTCGGTCTGATGGCCCAGAAGGCCGAGGAGTACGGCTCGCACCCGACCACCTTCGTCATCCCCGCCACCGGCACCGTCCGGGTCAAGGACGCCGAGGGCAACGTGCTGATGAAGCACGACGTCGAGAAGGGCGACATCTGGCGGATGTCCCGCGTGCGCGACATCCCGATCCAGGACTGGGTCAAGCTCGCCGTGACCCGCGCTCGCGCGACCGGCGCGCCGGCCGTGTTCTTCCTCGACCGCGACCGCGCGCACGACGCCAACGTGATCACCAAGGTGGAGCGCTACCTCAAGGACCACGACACCTCCGGCCTGGAGATCAAGATCCTCGCGCCCGTCCCGGCGATGAAGTACTGCCTCGAGCGCATCCGCAAGGGCGAGGACACCATCTCGGTCACCGGGAACGTGCTGCGTGACTACCTCACCGACCTGTTCCCGATCCTCGAGCTCGGCACCTCCGCCAAGATGCTGTCGGTCGTGCCGCTGCTCGCCGGCGGTGGCCTGTTCGAGACCGGCGCGGGCGGCTCCGCCCCGAAGCACGTGCAGCAGTTCGTGTCCGAGGACTACCTGCGCTGGGACTCCCTCGGCGAGTTCTCCGCGCTGGGCGCCGCGCTCGAGCACGTCGCCGCCACCACGGGCAACGCCAAGGCCCAGGTCCTCGCCGACACCCTGGACCAGGCGATCGCCCAGTTCCTCGACGAGAACAAGTCGCCGGCGCGCAAGGTCGGTCAGATCGACAACCGCGGCAGCCACTACTACCTCGCCCTGTTCTGGGCCGAGGCGCTGGCCGCGCAGACCGACGACGCCGAGCTGGCCGCGCGCTTCGCCCCCGTCGCCAAGACGCTGCGCGAGGACGAGGCCACGATCAACGAGGAGCTCATCGGCGTCCAGGGCCACCCGGTCGACCTCGGTGGCTACTACCGCCCCGACGCCGAGAAGGCGTCCGCGGCCATGCGCCCGAGCGCCACGTTCAACGCCGTGATCGACGCGCTGTAGACCGTCCGCGCTGAACGCCACCGGCCCTCCCGCTCGGGGAGGACCGGTGGCGTCGTGCTGGGTGGGGTGGCTCGGTCTACCAGTTGCGTTGGGCGGGAGCGGCAGGGAGCGCGCGCGACCAGGCCCGCAGCACGTAGGTCGTGCCGCCGGAGCGAGCCCACGCGTTCTCGAACTGCGCCCGGTTGTAGACCTTGCGCACGAGCGCGTTGCTGGCCTTCATCGCGGAGGCGGGGTCGTTGACGATCACGTTGCCGGCGGAGTCGAAGCCGCGGATCACCATGAGGTGACCGTTGGTGCCGAAGCCGGCGCCGGTCAGCTGGCTGCTGGTGAACGACGTCGACACGACCAGCGGGATGCCGGCCCGGATGAACTGCTCGGCCTCGGTGAGGGTGCGCAGCCGCGTGACGAAGGCGTCCAGCCCGCGGGTCGCCGCGTACGCCGTATTGAACGGCCAGTTGCCGGAGCCGTCGTAGGCGTAGTCGAAGACCTGGCTGACGGTGTGGTCCACCTGCGGGTTGGTGTGCGGCGTGGGACGCACCCAGGACGACTCGGTGGTGGACGCGCCGACCTTCCAGTAGTCGAGCACCATCGCGAGCGACGTTGCGCTGCACCAGGCCTCGCCACCACCGTTCCATGACGGGTAGTGCCCGACGTGGTTCATCTGGCTGTAGGTCGAGACCGCGAGGTCGATGCCGCGGCCGACCCCGACCGGGCTGACCGGGACGCTGACGGCCGACCCGGTGGGCACCGAGCTGGTCATTGCCGCAGCGCTCGCGAGGCGCGGCGTGCCGGTCGTGCCCGTCGGGCGGTAGAGGTAGACCCGGATGCGGAAGCTCTTGAAGGAGTAGCCCGTCCGCGCCTTGAGCGTGTCGGTGGCGATGCTGGCGAAGGCGTCGCCCTGGCCGTTGACGCTCATCCGGGTGGGGCTGCCGGACGTCATCTGGGACCACCGCCCCATCGAGAACCACGCCGTCGTGGCGCCTGAGGTCGTCAACCCTTGGACCCAGTAGGAGATCCAGCTGCCGGAGGGCGTGAACGCGCGCCACGAGGCGACGAGCTGGGTGAACGCGAAGCCCGGCGTGGCCCAGCCCGTGGTCCAGTAGGCGTAGTCGTAGGTGCGCGTGGTGCGGCTGGCGTAGGGGTCCGTGTAGGTCGTGCGGCCGGCCGGCCGAGCCAGCGTCTGGTAGCCCCCGGCGTAGGCCGTGCCCGTGTGCGTGCCGCCGGAGAGCGCTGCTCCCTGGCATCGGTAGAGCGAGACGTTGCGGGCCGCTGCTGCCTGGGCTTGCGGGGCGGTCGCTCCGGCAAGGGCGCCGAGGGCTGCGGTCGTGGCTGCGGTGGCGCCGCCGAGGACGACTCGGCGCGAGGGCCTGGCGTGCGGGGTGCGGTCTGCGGGCGCGGGGGCGGTGGGGGCACTGGGGGAGATGTGACGCATGGTGACACCATGTCACGATGCGTGACGATATCGCGTACGACCTGTGCAGGTTCACCCGTAGTGGTGACTGGTGGGGTCTGCCGGGGGCGCCGTGGCGCTGGTGCGGGCGCCAGGCGTGCGCTGCGGACTGATTTACGCCTCTTTGAGGCCGTTTTGATCGTTCAACAGCCCATGGATCCGTCCGAACGGCACGGCTGAGGGGGTCTTGCCTATTGGTAACCAATCAATTACCTTTCAAGCGTGGACACCTTCGCAGCTCTCGCCGACCCGGTACGTCGATCGCTCGTGAGACAGCTGGCGGTCGAGCCGAGTCGGGTCGTTGACCTGGCGAAGGTCCGCGACATCAGCCGCCCAGCCATCAGCAGACACCTGCGTCTGCTGAGCGAGGCCGGTTTGTGCACCGTGCAGGCGCGAGGCCGCGAACGCATCTACCACCTCGATCGGTCCGGGCTCACGGCGGTTCAGGAGTTCCTTGATGCGGTGACGGTCGCGGAACCACCCCTTGCCGAGACCGCGCTGGACGCCCTCGAGCTCGAGGTTCGACGAGCAGTCCGAGAGGTCACCACCCACCCAGAGGAGAAGACCGGATGAGTCAGCACGCGACCGGCCGCGCCGAGAAGCGCGACGGCACACTGTGCATCGTGTTCGAGCGGCGCTTCCGCGCACCGATCGACGCGGTGTGGGCAGCCGTCACCGAGCCTGACCGGCTCGCGCGTTGGATCGGCCGATACACCGGAGACCCCACGACAGGCACGGTGAGCTTCACCATGAGCGCGGAGGGGGACGACGTCGCGGCCGAGGACATCACCATCACCGAGTGCGAGCCTCCTCGTCACCTCGCCGTCGTCATGCCGGGCCCTGAGGGAGCGCCCTGGTCACTGACGGTGGATCTCGTCGAGCAGGCCGGTGAGACCGTGCTGCGCTTCGCCCAGGCGATGGACCACCCGGATCTGGCATCGAGCGTCGGCCCAGGGTGGGACTACTACCTCGACCGGCTCGCCGCGGCGGTCAGCCAGGCAGACGTCGAGGCCATCTCCTTCGACGACTACTACCCGGCCTTCGCCGAGCACTACCGCGTCGCCGTGGAGCGCGGTCGTCTCGCCTAGCCTCGTCCAACCGGCTCGCGTCGGTCTCGGTAGACCTCCCGGGCACCGAGCAGGGTCAACTGACCCGGCCGCCCGGTGCGGCGGCGACGGCGGCGAAGCAGGAGGGTGCCGCAAAGCCTTGCTCGGAGTACGCCGCCTCGATGGCGGCGGTGACCTGGTCGGCGGTGCCGGCGGGGATCAGCGCGATGCACGAGCCGCCGAAACCGCCGCCGGTCATCCGGGCGCCCAGGGCACCGGCGGCGCGGGCGGCCACGACAGCGACGTCCAGCTCGGGACAGGTGACCTCGAAGTCCAGGCGGAGGGACTCGTGCGACTCGTGGAAGAGCCGCCCCACCTCGGCGTAGTCGTCGCGCTCGAGAGCGGCGATGGTGTCGCGGACGCGTTGGATCTCGGTGACCACGTGCCGGGTTCGCTTGCGCAGCAGGTCGTTCGGGAGGGCGAGCAGGGCGGCCTCGAGACCGGACGGCTCGATCTCGCGCAGCGTCTCGACGCCGAGCAGCTCGGCCGCCTGCTCGCACGAGGCGCGGCGCTCGGCGTACTGCCCGTCGACCAGGGCGTGCTCGGCGCGGGTGTCGCAGACGAGCAGCTCCAGGTCGTGCGCGGTGAGGTCGAAGGGCACCTGGCCGATCGAGCCGTCGCGGCAGTCCAGCAGCAGGGCGTGGCCCTCGGTCGTGCGTAGCGAGGCGGCCTGGTCCAGGCCCCCGGTGGGAGCCTGGGCGATGTGGTTCTCGGCGCGCTGGCAGGCCTTGGCGAGCTGGGCGCGGCCCTCGTCGGAGGCGAGCAGGTCCAGCCCGAACAGGTCCGAGGCGGCAGTGCCGAGCGAGCCCTCGAGCGCCGCCGAGCTGGACAGCCCGGCACCGATCGGGACCGTCGAGTGCACGACCACGTCGACGCTCCGCACCGGGTGACCGGCCTCGCGCAGCGCCCAGACGACACCGGCGAGGTAGGACGCCCAGCCCTGCGGGCGCCCGGGCGCGACCTCGTCGATGTCGAGCTCCGCGACGCCGTCCACGTCGCACGACGCCAGCACCAGCCGGTCGTCGTCGCGCGCCCGGACCGCGGCAAAGGTGCGCTGCGGCAACGCGATCGGCAGGCACAGGCCGCCGTTGTAGTCCGTGTGCTCGCCGATGAGGTTGACCCGGCCCGGCGACGCCCACACGCCGTCCGGCTCGCCGCCGAAGCGCTCGACGAAGGCTTCCCGGACCTTCTGGACACTCGTCTCGGCCGGCGCGCTCATGGACCCTCCTGGGGGTGGTCGGCGGGGGAGCGCTCACTGTCGAGCGCCGATGCGGAGAGGCCGAGCGTGGCCAGCAGGACGGTCCCGACGCGCTGGCGCAGCCGCTCGACGAGGTCGGGGTCGATCTGGTCGTCGGTGACCAGGATGGATGCCCGATCCAGCTCGGCCACCTTGGCCAGGGCGACGACGCCCGCCTTGGTGTGGTCTACGAGCACCACCAGCTGGTGGCCGCACTCGATCATCGCCTGCGCGGTGGCGACCTCGGCCAGGTTCGGGCAGGTGAACCCGGCGTCGACGGCGAACCCGTGAAAGCCGTGAAACACCATGTCCACGTGCAGGTCTCGCAGGGCCGAGATGGCCATCGGGCCGACGAGCGCGTGCGACGGCGTGCGCACGCCGCCGGTCAGGACGACCTGGCTGGAGGCGGGGACCGCGTCGAACAGCAGGTTGGCCGCGTCGGTCGCGTTGGTGACGATGGTGAGGTCGGGGATGGTGGCGATCGCCTGCGCGAAGGCGTGCGTGGTCGTGCCGGCCGAGATGGCGATGGTCATGCCGGGCTCGACCAGACCGGCGGCCTCCCGGGCGATGGCGTGCTTGGCGGCCGTCTCGAGGCTCGACTTGGCCAGGAAGCCCGGCTCGTCGCTCGTGCCGGGGGAGATGGCCGTGGCGCCACCGTGGACCCGCCGGATGAGCCCTCGGTTGTCGAGCTCCTCGAGGTCACGACGGATGGTCATGTCGGACACGCCGAGCTGGCCGGCGATGTCCGTCACGCGCACGGCACCGGTCGCCCGCACCTCGCGCAGCACGCGCTCGCGCCGTTGACCGGGCAGCATGGCTACTCCTTCTCGACAGTGGCCGACTCACGCACGATAGCGACTCCCTGCGGCTCGAGGCGGAGCGAGCCGTCGACCGGCTCGTCGCTCACCAGGTCGTGGCCGGCGGTGGCGACGGTCGCCGCCTCGGTGCCGTGGTTGAGGGCGAACAGCCACGAGGAGTCGGCCTGCCGCCGGCGGACCAGCTCGACGTCGCCGGTGGCGGACCCGACGGGCTGCACCCCGGCCGCGTCGATCACGCTGCCCAGCAACCGATCCCAGCCCTCGTCGCTCAGCTCCGTCGAGACGTACCAGGCGGCGCCGTCCCCGCGGGAGACCCGGGTCAGGGCGGCTCCACCGGCGAGGGGACCGTCGGCGTAGGACGTGAGCACCTCGGCATCGGTCGCGGTCAGGTCCTCGCTCCAGATCGTGCCGACGGTGCCGTCGTCCAGTGCAACGGTCTCGTCGACGCGCAAGGGATAGAACTCCTGCGCGCGCACCCCGACCAGGTCGCGGAACGCGCCCGGGTAGCCGCCCAGGCGCACGTGGTCGTCCTCGTCCACGATGCCGGAGAAGTACGTGACGACGACCTGCGCGCCCCGCTCCGCGGCGGCTGCGACCGCCGCGGCGTGCTCGTCGGTGACGAGGTAGAGCGTGGGCACCACGATCACGTCGTAGCCGCTGAGGTCGGCCGACGGGTGCACCACGTCGGCGCTCACGTGCCGGCGGCGTAGGGCGCGGTGCACCGCGATGGACGTGGCGGGGTAGTCGACGGCCTCCGACGGCATGGCGGGACCGCTCGCCGCCCACTGGGCCTGGTAGTCCCAGAGCAGCGCGACCCGTGACTCGACGCGGCTGCCGACGAGCTCGCTTGCGCGAGAGAGGATCTCGCCGAGCTGGCTGACCTCGGCGAAGCGCTTGGTCTCGGGGCCGGCGTGCGGCACCAGGGCGGAGTGGTACTTCTCGGAGCCGGCGCGCGACTGGCGCCACTGGAAGTAGCCGACGGTGTCGGCGCCGTGAGCCACGTGGGTGAGGCTGTCGTGGAGGAGCTGGCCCGGGACCTTGGCCGGGTTGACCGGCTGCCAGTTGACGGCGCTGGTGGAGTGCTCCATGAGCAGCCACGGTTCCCCGCCCGCGACGCCCCGCGTCACAGCGGCCGAGAACGACTGCTCCGCAAGGGGATCCGAGAGCGCGTCGACGACGTAGTGGTCGGTGCTGACGACGTCGACGTGGGAGGCCCACTGGTGGTAGTCGAGGTGTCGGAAACCGGTCATCGTCATGAAGTTGGTCGTCACCGGCACGCCGGGCGAGTGCTCGCGCAGGGCCTGCAGCTCGGCGTCGTGCTGGGCGAGCAGCTGGTCGGACTGGAACCGCCGGTAGTCCAGGACGTGGGTCGGGTTCGAGAACGTCGGGGTCCGCCGCGGCGGGAGGACGTGCTCCCAGTCGCTGTAGCGCTGGCTCCAGAACGCCGTGCCCCAGGCTTGGTTCAGGGCCTCCAGGTCGTGGTAACGCGCCTGCAGCCAGTTGCGGAAGGCGACGGCGCACCGGTCGCAGTAGCACGGGACGTTGTGGCAGCCGTACTCGTTGCTCACGTGCCACAGCGCCAGCGCGGGGTGGTCGTGGTAGCGCTTGGCCATCTGGGTGGCGAGCGCAACGGCCTTGTCCCGGAACAGGATCGAGCTCGGGCACCACGCCTGGCGCGACCCCTGCCACAGCACGTGCCCGTCGTGGTCGACGGGCAGCATCTCGGGGTGCTCGGCGGTGAGCCAGACCGGGGGAGCGGCGGTGGCGGTGGCGAGGTCTACGGCGATCCCTGCGGCCGCGAGCTGGTCCATGATCGTGTCGAGCCACTCGAACTCGTAGACCCCGTCCTTGGTCTCGATCCACGACCACGAGAACACCCCGAGGGTCACGAAGGTGACACCGGCGCGCTGCATCAGTGCGATGTCCTCGGCCCAGACGGATCGGGGCCACTGCTCGGGGTTGTAGTCGCCGCCGAAGGCCACGACGTCGTTCGGCCAGGTTCGCATGACGCGCAGTCTTGTCGGCCGTCGACGTGCGTGTCAACAGAGTCGAACATACGGATGTGCCACCGAGCGTGGTCGCAAACCGGGCCGACTGACCGGGCCAGGCTCTTGACAAGCGCCATCTGCTGGATCATGATCTTTCGCGACTGACAGGAAGTGTTTGATTCTGTCGCACTCTGAGTGATTCTCCGCCGAGATCGCGCACCCACTTCAGTGCTGAAGGAGCCCGCCATGCCGCGTCGTCCATCCACCGAGGCCGAGTACCTCGCCTCGCTCGTCCCGGCCTCGGCGCGAGCTCAGCAGGCCATGCGAGCCCAGCAGCTCGACCGCCGCGCCCTGCTGCGCGGTGCGGGCGTCGCCGGCGCGGCGTTGGCCCTGCCCAGCCTGCTCTCGGCGTGCGGTGGCAGCAGCGGGGGCTCGGCGAGCGGCGGTGGCGCGGCGAGCGGGACCGTCAAGCTCGGGTCGAACCAGTCGGACGCCGTCCCGAAGGCCGCCGTCGCCTCGCTCGTCGCGGCGTTCCAGAAGGCCAACCCGGGGCTGACGGTCGTGACGAACACGATCGACCACAACACCTTCCAGGAGAACATCAACAACTACCTGCAAGGCTCGCCGGACGACGTGTTCACGTGGTTCTCGGGCTACCGGATGCGCTACTTCGCGAGCAAGGGGCTCATCGGCGACATCTCCGACGTGTGGGGCAACCTCCAGGGCTACTCCGAGGCGCAGAAGAAGGCCTCGACCGGGGACGACGGCAAGCAGTACCTCGTGCCGACGACGTACTACCCCTGGGCGATGCACTACCGCAAGAGCGTGTGGGACAAGCACGGCTACACCGTCCCCAAGACCCTCGACGAGCTCGTCGCGCTGTCGACGAAGATGCAGAAGGACGGCCTGGCCCCGATCGCGTTCGGCGACAAGGACGGCTGGCCTGCGATGGGCACGTTCGACATCCTCAACATGCGCGTCAACGGCTACGACTACCACGTGTCGCTCATGGCCGGGAAGGAGGACTGGACCGGGGCCAAGGTCAAGAAGGTCTTCGACCAGTGGAAGGCGCTGCTGCCGTTCCACCAGGCCGACTCCCTCGGACGCACCTGGCAGGAGGCCGCCCAGTCGCTGCAGAAGGGCCAGAGCGGCATGTACTACCTCGGCACGTTCGTGGCCCAGCAGTTCGCGAAGGGCGCCGAGCAGGACGACCTGCTGTTCTTCAACTTCCCCGAGATCGACTCGGCCGTCGGGGCCGACGCGATCGACGCACCCATCGACGGCTACATGATGAGCAAGCGCCCCAAGAACGAGGCCGGCTCGAAGAAGTTCCTCGAGTTCCTCGGCTCCGGGCCCGCCCAGGACATCCTGGTGCAGGCCGACCCGTCGGTCATCGCGTGCAGCGAGAAGGCGGACACCGCCAAGTACACCAAGCTGCAGAAGGCGTCCCTGGACTTCGTGAAGCAGGCCAAGTCGATCGCTCAGTTCCTCGACCGGGACTCCCGTCCGGACTTCGCCTCCACGGTCGTCACGCCGGCGCTGCAGAGCTTCATCAAGAACCCCGCTGACCTCGACACGATCCTCGGCCAGGTCGAGAGCCAGAAGAAGGCCATGTTCACGTCATGACGACGTCGGCCGCTGCTACGTCCCAGGCCCCCGCGAAGGGCCGGAAAGCCAGGCTTTCCGGCCCGGACCGGCTGACCGTGGCGCTGATGGTGGGGGTCCCCACCCTGGTCGTGCTCTTGCTCGTGTGGGGGCCGGCCATCGCCACCGTCCTGTTCTCGTTCTTCGACTGGGACGGGTACTCCCCGTTCAGCGAGTCCCCGTTCGTCGGAGGCAAGTTCTACACCGAGGCCGTCACGATCTATCCGGCGTTCTGGCCGGCGATCCAGCACAACCTGATCTGGCTCGCCGTGCTGTTCCTCGTCGCGACGCCGCTGGGCATGCTCACGGCCGTCCTCATCGACCACGAGGCGAAGTTCACCAAGTTCTACCAGACCTCGTTCTACCTGCCGGTGGTGCTGTCGATGGCCCTGGTGGGCTTCATCTGGCAGCTGATGTTCAGCCGGGACCAGGGCTTCATCAACGGCATCACCGGCTGGTCGATCGACTGGTACGGCGACTCGCGCTACAACCTGTGGGCCGCCCTGATCGCGACAACCTGGCGGCACATGGGCTACATCATGCTGCTCTACCTGGCCGGGCTGAAGGGCGTGGACCAGTCCTTGCGCGAGGCGGCCAAGGTCGACGGCGCCGGCGAGCGACAGACCTTCTTCAAGGTGGTCTTCCCCGTGATGGCTCCGATCAACATCATCGTGCTGGTGGTCACCGTGATCGAGTCGCTGCGCGCCTTCGACCTGGTGTGGGTCATCAACAAGGGCCGCAACGGCCTCGAGCTGATCTCGACCGAGGTCACCCGCAACATCGTCGGTGAGGCCCAGCGCATCGGCTTCGGGTCCGCGCTGGCGACGATCATGCTCCTCATCAGCTCCGTCTTCATCGTCATCTATCTGCGCATCGTCATGCGGGAGGACTCGTGAGCGACAAGCGCCCCTGGACCCCGGCCCGGATCGCGATCCACGCGTTCCTGCTGGTGATGGCCGTGGTCTGGCTGTTCCCGCTGCTCTACGCGCTCGCGGCCAGCCTGCGCAACTACGCCTACACGGCCGAGCACGGCTACCTGTCGACCGGTGGCTGGACCTTGCAGAACTACGTGAACGCGTGGGAGACAGCCGGATTCACCCAGAAGTTCATCAACTCCGCGATCATCACCGTGCCCGCGGTGCTGCTCACGCTCCTGCTCGCGTCGTGCGTGGCGTTCGTCGTCGCACGCTTCTCCTGGCGACTCAACCTCGCCCTGCTCGGGTTCTTCACCGCCGCGAACCTGCTGCCGCCCCAGGCGCTGCTCATCCCCGTCTTCAAGATGTTCCAGAAGATCGAGGTGCCGTTCTGGTTCAGCGACTCCGGGACCCTGCTGGACAGCTACTGGGGGCTGATCCTGGTCAACATCGCCTTCCAGACCGGCTTCTGCGCGTTCGTCCTCAGCAACTACATGAAGACCATCCCCAAGGAGCTCTACGAGTCGGCCATGGTCGACGGCGCCTCCGTCTGGCGGCAGTTCTGGCAGCTGACGATGCCGCTGTGCCGTCCCCCGCTCGCAGCCCTGGCCACGTTGGAGGTCACCTGGATCTACAACGAGTTCTTCTGGGCGACAGTGCTGCTGCAGAGCGGCGACAAGTATCCGATCACCAGCTCGCTCAACAACCTTCGCGGTCAGTTCTTCACCGACAACAACCTGGTGGCGGCGGGATCCCTCATCGTCGCCGTCCCGACGCTCGCGATCTACTTCGCCCTGCAGAAGCAGTTCGTCTCGGGTCTCACCCTGGGTGCCACTAAGGGCTGATCGCCCGTAGCGGCCGCGCCCCGCTCGTCGATGGAAGGATGGACCCATGAGCGAGGACGGACTGGCCCGCGCCCGGGAGAAGATGACGACGGCGGGGGTGAGCGGCGCAGCGATCGAGGCGTTCGCGCACTACTACGGCGAGCTGGAGCAGGGCGCGACCGGCCTGGTCCCCGAGGCCGAGATCGACCCGGTGACCGACCTCCCGGTCTACGAGGACATCGCGGTCACCCCGGACCAGGCGCGAGAAGCCTTGGGGCAGACCGTGTTCGTCAAGCTCAACGGCGGGCTGGGCACGTCGATGGGGATGAGTCGCGCGAAGTCGCTGCTGCCGGTCCGTGACGGGCTGTCCTTCCTCGACATCACCGTGCGGCAGGTGCTGGCCGCACGGGCCGAGCACGACGTGCGCCTGCCGCTGCTGCTGATGGACTCGTTCAACACCCAGCAGGACACGCTCGCCGCCCTGGCCGCCTACCCGGAGCTGCCGGTCGACGGGTTGCCGCTGGACTTCCTGCAGAGCCAGGAGCCCAAGCTGCTCGCGAGCGACCTCACCCCGGTGTCCTGGCCGGCCGACCCGCGGCTGGAGTGGTGCCCGCCGGGGCACGGCGACATCTACCCGTCGCTGCTCGGCTCGGGGGTGCTGGACCTGATCGTGGAGCAGGGCTATCGCTACCTCGCGGTGAGCAACGGGGACAACCTCGGGGCCGCACCGGACGCCCGGATCGTCGGGTGGTTCGCGTCCACCGGCGCACCCTACGCGGCCGAGGTGACTCCGCGAACTCCCATGGACCGCAAGGGTGGTCACCTCGCGCACCGCAAGAGCGACGGCCGGCTCATCCTTCGCGAGACGGCGCAGACGCCCCCCGACGAGATGCGCTGGTTCACCGACGAGACCCGTCACCCGTTCGCCCACTGCAACAACCTGTGGCTCGACGCGGTGCGCCTGCGCGACACGCTCCGCGCGAGCTCGGGGGTCCTCGGGCTGCCGCTGATCCGCAACCTCAAGACGGTCGACCCGCGAGACCCGTCCTCGCCGGAGGTGGTCCAGGTCGAGAGCGCGATGGGCGCCGCCGTGGGCGTGTTCGAGGGGGCGACCGCGCTGGTCGTGCCCCGCTCGCGGTTCCTGCCCGTCAAGGGCACGGCCGAGCTGCTGCTGGTGCGCTCCGACGTCTACGACCTGCGCGCCGACGGCACCCTCGAGCGCACCGTCGACCAGGCGCCGGTCGTCGAGCTCGGCCGGTCCTACAAGCGGATCGGCGACTTCGAGGCGCGCTTCCCGGCCGGGCCACCGTCGCTGGCGCGGGCGCAGCGGCTCGACGTCGCCGGTGACTACACGTTCGGCTCCGACGTGGTCGTCGTCGGTGACGTCACGCTGCCCGACGACGGCGCGGCGCACGACGTCCCTGACGGCTCGCTGCTCGAGGGCCCCCGGTGACCCCCGCCGCGAGCGACCCCGTGCTGCACCGCGGCGAGCCGGTCGCCGGCCCGTGGACCACCCTCGACGAGGTGGACCTCGCCGCCAGGATTCGCGAGATGACCGATGCGCCAAGGCCGCTCGTGCTCGTCGACGGCATGAGCGGAGCCGGCAAGACGACCGTCGCCGACGTCGTCGCCGCCGCGTTCGGGGCCGGCATCGTGCACACCGACGACGTCGCGTGGCACCTGCACCCGGTGGACTGGGCCGAGCAGATGCTGTCCGGGGTCGTCGAGCCGTGGCGCGCGGGGGAGCGGGTGGGCTACCGGCCTCCGGGCTGGGTCGAGCGCGACCGTCCCGGCCACGTCCACGTAGACCCCTCGCGGGGTCTGGTGATCGAGGGCGTGGGTGCCGCTCGGCACGAGCTGGCGCCGCTGGCCGACCTGGTGATCTGGGTGCAGGTGGATCGAGAGCGAGCGCGGACCCGCGGTCTGGCCCGCGACGTGCAGCTGGGCCGGACCGAGCAGGAGGCGGTCGACTTCTGGGCGGAGTGGGAGCGCAGCGAGCTGCCCTTCCTCGAGCGGGAGCGACCGTGGGCGCGTGCCCACCTGGTGGTCGACGGCTTCCCACCTGCTGGGACGGCCGGCCAGCTCCGAATCGCGGATGGCCCGGCCGAGAGAACCTGACACAATGAGCGGCATGTCCGATCCTGCTACCTCGACCCCTGCACGTCACGAGCGCATCCTCTCCGGGATGCAGCCCACCTCCGACTCGCTGCACCTCGGCAACTACCTGGGTGCCCTGGTCAACTGGGTCAAGCTGCAGGACGACTTCGACGCGTTCTACTTCGTCGCGGACCTGCACTCGCTGACCGTGCCGACCGACCCCAAGGTGATCCGCGCCCGCACCCGCGTCACCGCGGCGCAGTACATCGCGGCGGGCGTCGACCCGCAGCGGTCGCCGGTCTTCGTGCAGTCCCACATCCAGGAGCACACCGAGCTGATGTGGATCCTGGCCTGCCTCACCGGTTTTGGCGAGGCCAGCCGGATGACGCAGTTCAAGGACAAGACAGCCAAGGGCGGCAACGCCAACGTCGGTCTGTTCACCTACCCCGTCCTGATGGCGGCCGACATCCTGCTCTACGACGCCGCCTACGTGCCCGTCGGCGAGGACCAGCGCCAGCACCTGGAGATCACCCGCGACCTCGCCGAGCGGTTCAACCAGCGCTACAAGAAGACGCTGCGGGTGCCCGACGCCTACATCGTCAAGGAGGGCGCCAAGATCTACGACCTGGCCGACCCGACCGCCAAGATGAGCAAGTCCGCCGCGAGCGACTCCGGCCTGATCAACATGCTCGACGACCCGTCGGTCAGCGCCAAGAAGATCCGCAGCGCGGTCACCGACACCGAGACCGTCGTGCGCTACGACCCCGAGGCCAAGCCGGGGGTGTCCAACCTGCTCACCATCAGCTCGGTCCTCTCGGGCACGCCGATCCCGGATCTGGAGCGCGAGTTCGAGGGCCGCATGTACGGCGAACTGAAGAAGCACACGGCGGAGGTCCTCGTCGACTTCGTCACCCCCTTCCGGGCCCGCACCCTCGAGCTGCTGGACGACCCCGCCGAGCTCGACCGGATGCTCGCGAGCGGTGCGGAGCGCGCCCGCGAGGTCGCGGCGCGCACCATCGCCCGGGTCTACGACCGCGTGGGTCTGCTGCCCATCCCGAGGCATTGAGCCGCCGTGCCCACCGTCATCGGGGTCTCGATCGCGATCCCTGAGCCCTTCGGGAGCGAGCTGCAGCGCGCGCGAATCTCGTTCGGCGACACGGCGGCCGAGGGCATCCCGACGCACATCACCCTGCTGCCGCCGACCGAGGTCGACGACGCGACCCTCGGCGGGGTGCGCGCCCACCTCGAGCGGGTCGCGGCGGCCGCTCGCCCGTTCGTCGTCCAGCTGCGCGGCACCGGCACCTTCCGGCCGGTGTCCCCGGTGGTCTTCGTGCAGATCGCGCGGGGGATCCCGCACTGCGAGCGGCTCGAGCAGGCGGTGCGGCAGGGGCTGCTCGAGCGCGAGCTCGCCTTCCCCTACCACCCGCACATCACGGTGGCGCAGGGCGTGAGCGAGGAGAACCTCGACCGCGCGTTCGACGAGCTCGCCACCTACACCGTGACGTTCACCGTGTCGAAGTTCTACCTCTACATCCAGGGCGAGGACGGGGCCTGGCACCCGGTCGAGTCGTTCACGCTGGGTGCGTCGCACGCCGACCCGGCCGGGACGGCCTGACAGGCGCGTGACAGGTCGGCGGCAGGGCTCGCCGCGAGGCTGACGTGGTCGATCCGCACCATCGTCCCTCGGGGGAGAAGCCATGTCCGCACGCACCCAGGCCGACCCGGTCCACCTACGCATCACGCCGGTGGCGCACGGCGACGCCGTCGCCCTCCTCTCGGTCTTCGCCGGCATGTCGGCGAGGTCGCGATACCTGCGCTACCACACCGGGATTCGCACCCTGACCAGTCGGATGGTCAGCCACCTGACCGACCTGGCCCCCGGTCGCCACGTGGCCCACGCGGCCTGGCTGGGTGCCGAGCCGGTCGGTCTGGTGCGCTGGATCCGATCCACGGCCGCACCCGACCGCGCCGACCTGGCACTGGAGGTCGTGGACGGGGTGCACGGGTGCGGCATCGGGGCGCTCCTGGCGGCCACGAGTGCGCGCTCGGCGAGCGCTGAGGGGGTGCGCTGGCTGCACTGCTATGTCGACCCGGAGAACGTCCGGGTGCGTGCCTGGCTGCTGGCGCGCGGCGCGGAGCGGGACCTGATCGACCCCAGTGCGCTACTCGTGCCGGTCGAGACCGTCTGTGCCGCGGTGTAGTGCCAGCCGCAAACGCCCTTGTCACCAGCGCCCGGCCAGTGCTTGGCTGAGGTGTGCGCGGGGAGGTGCTGGGCCCGCTCCTGCTCACCGTGGACGGGAGCGACGTCACGCCGCACGGGCAGCGCCCGCGCGACGTGCTCGCCGTGCTGCTCCTGCACCGGCGCCACGGCCTCTCGGCGGAGGCGCTGCTCGACGCCGTGTGGGCGCGCGACGCCTCGCCGACCTCGGCCCTGTCCGTAGCCCCGGTGCACACGGTCGTCGCCCGGCTCCGCCGCACGCTGGGGTCGGGCGTGATCGAACGCTCGCACGGCGCCTACCGGCTCACGCCCGACCTCGTCACGGACGTCGATGCCTTCACCGCGCTGGTCGACGAGGGTGGCCGCAGCGCCCGCGGGGGCGAGCCGCGGCAGGCCGCAGGCGCGTACCGGGCCGCGCTCGCCCTCTGGCGCTCCGACGAGGCCTACGCGGGTGTGTCCGACCACCTGGTGAGTGCCGAGCGGGCTCGTCTCGCGGAGAGCCGGTGGGCGGCCGTCGACGGACTCGTGAGCGCCCTGCTGGAGCTGGGCTCACCGACGGACCTGATCGAGGCGTTGGACCGGGCTCAGGAGGACCTGCACGCGCACCCGCTGCGCGAGCGCTCGCCCGAGCTGGCCATGCGGGCGGCCTACGCCCTCGGCCGACAGGCGGACGCGCTCGAGATCTACCGTGACCTCGCGCGACGGCTCCGCACGGAGCTCGGGGTAGACCCTGGCCCGGCCATCGCTGAGCTGCATCGGCGCATCCTGGAGCACGATCCGGAGCTCCGCGTCCCGGACGCACCTCCTGCGAGCCAGGTGCCACGAATTCGGCTGCGGGCCACCAGACTTCCCGTCCCCGAGAGTCCCACCATCGGTCGGGAGGACGAGGTGCGCGCGGTCCTGGCGGCGCTGGCCGCGGGCCATCGGCTGGTCACCCTGGTCGGGCCGGGCGGGGTCGGCAAGACCCGGCTCCTGGCCGAGGTGGGGCGCGCGCTCGCCGGCAGCACCGAGCTGGCCTACCTCGACCTGTCCGGCCTGGCCGGCATCGCGACGGAGCCAACCACCACCACGACCACCACCGTGGGCGCGGGCGACGGGGCGGGTGTCGATGTCGAGGAGCTGGCCGAGGCGGGCGCGCGCGCCGTCGGTGCCGGGATAGGAGGGCACAGCTCGGCGCTCTCGGCGCTGGCGACCTTCCTCGCGGGGTCGCACACCCTGGTGCTCGTCGACGAGGCCGAGTGGCTGGTCGCGTCGACGTCCGCGCTGCTCGGGACGCTGCTGACCCGTTGCCCGGCAATGCGGTTCGTCGTCACGTCCCGAGTCCCGCTGGAGCTCGTGAGCGAGCGGCTGGTGCGGGTGGACCCCCTGGCCTGCCCGTCGGCGGACGCCACGGCCGACGAGATCGCGGCAGCGCCGGCCGTGCGGCTGCTGGTCGAGCGGCTGCTGGACCAGACGGCCGATCTCTTCCAGCGGGGCGTCGACTGGCCGCTGCTCGCGCGGATCGCGCGCACGGTCGACGGGCTGCCGCTGGCGCTCGAGCTGGTGGCCGGGCGGGTGCCGGACCTGACCCTCGCCCAGCTTCACCGGTTGGCATCGGAGCCGTTGGATGTCTTTGCCGCAGAGCGGGATCGGCGACCTCGGCAGCGGTCGCTGCGCGAGACGCTGCGGTGGAGCGTCGAGCGGCTCGAGCCCCAGGCGCGCACGGTGCTGGGTCGGCTTGGCGTCTTCGTCGGCGCCTTCGACCTTGCTGCCGCCCAGGCCGTCACGGGTGACGATGGCGTCGACCTCGGCCCGCTGCTGAGCTCGCTCGTGCGCGACGGTCTGGTGCAGGTCGACCGCGCCGGCGTGGCGCTCCATGGGCGGCTGCTCCACCCCGTGCGAGCGCTCGCCCGCGAGATGCTGGTCGCGGCCGGGGACGAGGCGCTGGTCCGCTCGCGGCACCGCGAGTGGTACGCCGCGCGCTGGCGCGAGGCACCGCTCGGCGACGAGCTGATCGAGGACGTCGGTGGGTCCTACGAGGACTACCTCGCGGCCTTGCAGGACGCCCTCGCGGCGGCGGACGGACCACGCGTCGCGGATCTGGCGGTCACGCTCACGCGCTACTGGCTGTTCACCGAGTCGGTGACCGTGGGGATGCGTTGGACCGGTGTGGTGCTGGAGGCGGGTGTCCTCGATCCCCGACGTCGTGCCGAGGTGCTCGTGCTGCGTTCCGGCCTCGCCGCGCACGGCTGCCTGGTCGAGGCGACGACCGCGCTCGACGAGGCCATCCCGCAGCTGAAGGAGCGCGGCGACGAGGACTGGCTGGTGCTGGCGCTCATCTCCCGCTCCGTCGAGCGCTACTCGCGCGGCGACCTGTCGGGCGCGCTAGCCGCAGCCGACGAGGCTTCCGGTCGGGCCGGGGCGAGCCCGACGCCGGTGCAGGCGGAGGCTCTGGCCTGCCTGTCGGTGATGCAGGCAGCCGTGGGTGAGAGCGGCGCAGCGCTGGTCACGGGGGAGCAGGCCTGGGCGCTCGCCAGCGCGGCCCCCTCTGCCACGACCTTCTTGTCGGTCACCACCAAGGTCGGCCTGGCGCTGACCGAGTCCGGCCACGCCGCAAGGGCGCTCAGGATCCTGGACCGTGCCGAGGAGTTGGTCCGCCGCGACCTGGGCCTGCCCCCACCGAGCACCGTGCACCTGAACGCCGGCTGGGCCGCGCTCGCGCTGGGCGACCCTCCGGGGGCCGTCCGCCGCGCCGCGCGTGCAGTCGCCGGGCTCGCGGAGGGGTCCGAGCTCACCGACGTGGCAGAGGCTTTCGTCGTGTGCGGCCTGGCCTGGGCGGCGTCCCAGGACGACCGGGCAGACCTGGCGCTCGACGTGGGGCTGGATCTCGCCCGCATCGGTGGGATGGTCCTGAGCCCTTGGCAGTCCGCGATGGTGGCCCGGATACGGCCCGCGGGGCCCGCGAGGCCAGACGGCGCCGAGGCGTCAACGTCCGACGCCTCGGCTCAGCTGGCCGTGTCGGGCATCGGCCTGCAGGAGGCGGCACTAAGCCTTGCGGCGGGACTTCGCGCCGATGCGGCGACTGACGAGCAGGCCGGCGCCGGCTAGGAGCACCGCGAGCACCCCTGCGCCCCAGTAGCGCTCGACGAACGACCCCGCCTGCCCCGTGGCCTCCGCGTTGACCGGGGTCGGGGTCGGCGCCGCAGCTGCGGACGCTCCTGCCGCCGGGGCAGAAGGGCTCGCGGAGGGTGCTGTCGCCGTGGCGGAGGGCGAGGTCGGCGCCGTCGAGGGCGCGCCGTCGGGGCCCACCGTGCCCGCGTCCACCAGCCGGCCGACCGGGGTGACCTTCGTGGCGTTCGCGAACGCCCAGTCGACGAGCGCGCCGGTCTGCTCCCAGTCGACCGTGTCTGAGCACATGTAGCTGACGACGATCGACCGGCTGCCCCGCGTCGCCGAGCCGACGAAGGTGCGGTGGGCCTGGGTGGTGTAGCCGGTCTTGATGCCCGTGGCACCCGGGTAGTTGAGGAAGAAGTGGTCGAGGTTGGGGACCTGGTAGGGCGGGACGACCGTGCCGTTGGCCATCTTGGCACCGGGGAAGGTCGCGGTGCGAGTGGTGATGTAGGAGCGGAACTCCTTGTCGCGCATGGCTTCTCGACCGATCAAGGCCAGGTCGTAGGCACTGGAGTGCTGCCCCGGCGTGTCCAGCCCCGACGGGTCCTTGGCGACCGTGTCGAGCGCGCCGAGTCGCTGTGCCTCGGCGTTCATGGCGGCCAGCGTCGCGGCCCGGCCGCCCGGGTAGGTGCGGGCCAGCGCGTAAGCGGCGTCGTTGGCGGAGAACATCAGCAGCGCCTGGAACAGCTGCTGCACCGAGTAGGCGTTGCCGGCGACCATGCCGACCCGCGTGCCCTCGGCGTTCGCGTCCTCCTCCGTGGCCGTGACGACCTTCTTGGGGTCGAGCGCCGGCACCAGCACGGTCGCCGTGAGCGTCTTCAGGGTGCTCGCGGGCAGCAGCTGGGCGTGCGGCGCCTTCGCTGCGTAGATCGCTCCGGTGTCCTGGTCGGCGACCACCCACGACGTCGCGTTGAGCGCCGGCGGCGCCGGCGTGCCGGGGTGCGGGTGCACCACGACCCCGTTGCCGCCTAGGGCGCTGCCACCGACGACGTTGGCCCGCGCCGGCACGGTGGGCCCAGGCAGGCTCGTGGTGGGGGCGGGAGCCGGTGTGGGTGCCTTGTGCGCGGAGGGGGACGGGTGGAGCGTCGGCTTCGGCACCGGCACGTTGACCGTGGTGCCCGGGCAGGGCGGTCGAGGTGCCGCGACGGCCGCCGGCAGCGGTGCCGTGGCGGCCCTGGCCGTGGTGGTGTCGGCGGCAGGGGTCGGTGCCGCTGCTGCGGGCGGCGCGCCGAGGCTCAGCACGGCCAGGCAGCAGCCCACGGCGACGGTGTGGCGAGGGACAGCACCCATGACGTGGTGCCACCTCCCCTGCGCACGGTCTACGGACGACTTCTGACAGCTGTCGTGAGCACCCTAGGGGACCGTCCTGCCAGCGCCAACGCGACGCGGCGGCGGTGGCCTAGGGTGATGCCCATGAGCCGGCTGTGGTCCATCATCCCGGCGGGCGGGGCCGGCACCCGGCTCTGGCCGCTGTCCCGCGAGCGTCGCCCGAAGTTCCTGCTCGACCTCACCGGCAGCGGTCGCAGCCTGCTGCAGCAGACGGTCGACCGCCTCGCGCCGCTGGTCGAGGGCCGCGTCCTGGTCGTGACCGGCGCCGACCATGCCGACCAGGTGCGCGCCGATCTGCCCGAGCTGGGGGAGCAGGCGGTGCTGGTGGAGCCCTCCCGCAAGGACTCGATGGCCGCGATCGGCCTGGCCGCGGCCGTGGTCGAGGCGCAGGACCCGGACGCGGTGGTCGGGTCGTTCGCCGCGGACCACGTCATCGCCGACCCGGACCGCTTCCGCGCGTGCGTGCAGGAGGCGGTGGTGCTGGCCGAGCAGGGTCACCTGGTGACGATCGGCATCACGCCGACCGGTCCCGCCACCGGCTTCGGCTACATCCGCGTGGGTGCGCCGCTCGACGTGCCGGGTGCCCCGCGGGGTCGCGCCGTCGCGGAGTTCGTCGAGAAGCCGGACCTCGAGACGGCCCGCGGTTACCTCTCCACCGGTGAGTTCCTCTGGAACGCAGGCATGTTCGTAGCCCGTGCCAGCACCTTGCTGGATCTCCTCGCCGACCGCGACCCCTCCTTCGCGCAGCGGTTGCGCGACATCGCCGCCGACCCCGCGTCGCTGGCAGAGGTCTGGCCGAGCCTGCCGCGGATCGCCATCGACCACGCCGTCGCCGAGCCGGCCGCCGCCGCAGGTCGGGTCGCCGTGGTCCCCGGTGATTTCGCGTGGGACGACGTGGGCGACTTCGCCTCGCTCACCGGCGTGCTGCCCACCGATAGCTCCGGCCTGGCGATCCTCGGCGACCCGGCGCGGGTGCACGGCGAGGGATCGAGCGGCCTGGTGGTCGCCGGGACCGAGCGAGACGTGGTGGTCCTGGGGATGACGGACGTCGTCGTCGTCGACACCGGCGAGGTGCTGCTCGTCACGACGCGCGAGCGCGCCCAGGACGTGAAGGGCGTCATCGAGCGGCTGAAGGACGCCGGCCGGACGGACCTGGCGTGACGGCCACCCTGCCTCCACCTGAGCTCCTCGACCGCACCTCGCCGCGCGGGCGGGCGGTGCTCGTCGGGCTGACGCTCGGCAGCGGTGTCGCGATCCTCGACGGCAGCGTCGTCAACGTCGCGCTGCGCAGCATCGGCACCGAGCTCGGCGCGTCGATCGCCGAGCTGCAGTGGGTGGTCAGCGGCTACCTGCTGGCGCTCGCGTCCCTCGTCCTCGTGGGCGGGGCGCTCGGGGACCGGCACGGCCGGCGCCGGGTCTACCTGATCGGCGTGGGGTGGTTCGGAGTGGCCTCGGCCCTGTGCGCGCTCGCCCAGACGCCGACCCAGCTGATCGCTCTACGCGTGCTGCAGGGGGTGGGGGCCGCCCTGCTCACGCCGGGCGCGCTGGCCATGATCCAGTCGTCCTTCCGACCACAGGACCGCGCCGCCGCGATCGGGACGTGGGCGGGCTACTCGGGCATCGCGGCCGCCGTCGGTCCGCTCGTCGGCGGCTGGCTCGTAGAGCACACCACCTGGCGCTGGGTGTTCGCGATCAACATCCCGCTCTGCCTGGCCGTCCTGGCGCTCACGGCGCGCAACGCGCCCGAGACGCGGGGCGAGGGGGTGCAGGGTCGACGCTTCGACGTCACCGGTGCGGTGGTCGGGGCTGCGGCACTCGCCGTGCTGACCTTCGTCCTGACCGCGGGTCGCACGGGAGGGACGGCCCTGCTCGTCGGCGGCGGGCTGCTGACGGCGGCCCTCGGCGCCGCGTTCGTGGTGGTGGAGCGCCGCTCGGCAAACCCGCTCGTGCCGCTCGCGCTCTTCGGGTCGCGGGTGTTCAGCGCCGCCAACGCCATGACCTTCCTCGTCTACGGCGCTCTCGGGGCCGTCTCGCTCTTCGTCGTGCTCGAGCTGCAGGCGGCCGGGTGGGGCCCCTTGGAGGCGGGTGCCACGAGCCTGCCCGGCACCCTCGCGTTGATGCTGCTGTCGTCGCGGGCCGCGGCGGTCGCCGAGCGGATCGGCCCGCGCATCCCGATGACGGTGGGGCCGCTGGCCTGCGCAGGAGGTGTGCTGCTCCTGCTGCGGGTGGGCCCCTCGGCGGCGACCTGGGCCGACGTGCTGCCCGGCATGATCGTCTTCGCCCTCGGCCTGGTCACCCTCGTGTCCCCGCTCACGGCCGCGGTCCTCGCCGCCGCCCCCGTCCGCCACGCCGGCGTGGCCAGCGGGGTGAACAACGCTGTCGCGCGGGCGAGTTCGCTGCTTGCCGTGGCGGCGCTGCCCGCCGTGGTCGGGCTCTCCGGCGACGACTACCTGCACCCGTCGACGATGACCGTCGGCTATCACGCCGCCCTGCTCTGGTGCGCCGGGCTGCTCGCCGCGGGTGGGCTGATCAGCTGGGTGGGTCTTGGTTGAGGCGCGGACGTCTCCGACGCGTCCAACGCGCCGGACGCCCCCCACGCGTGAGGATCGGGCCACATCGCCGACCCTGGCGGCGCGGCGCCGAGGCCCCCCGTCTAGGCTGAGGACATGGCCGAGACCGCAACCGAGAAGCGCACTGCACGCACGGAGTCCGACCTGCCTCTCGAGGCGGTCTACGACGCTGAGTCCCTCGCCGGGTTCGACCCGGAGACCCGCCTGGGCAAGCCCGGTTCCTACCCCTTCACCCGCGGGGTCTACCCGACGATGTACACCGGTCGGCCGTGGACCATGCGGCAGTACGCCGGGTTCGGCACCGCCCAGGAGTCCAACGGGCGCTACCACGAGCTGGTCAACGCAGGCACCGGCGGTCTGTCCGTCGCGTTCGACCTGCCGACCCAGATGGGCTACGACTCCGACAGCCCGCTCGCGAGCGGCGAGGTCGGCAAGGTCGGCGTGGCCATCGACTCGATCGACGACATGGGTGTGCTGTTCAACGGGCTCCCGCTGGACAAGGTGTCGACGTCGATGACGATCAACGCGCCCGCGTCCACGCTGCTGCTGATGTATCAGCTGGTGGCCGCGCAGCAGGGCGTCGAGGCCAAGCAGCTCACCGGCACGATCCAGAACGACGTGCTGAAGGAGTACATCGCCCGCGGCACCTACATCTATCCGCCGGCCCAGTCGCTGCGACTGATCTCCGACATCTTCGCCTACTGCAACAAGGAGATCCCGCGCTGGAACACCATCTCCATCTCGGGCTACCACATGGCCGAGGCGGGGGCGACGCCGGTGCAGGAGGTCGCGTTCACGCTGGCCAACGCCAAGGCCTACGTGCAGGCGGCGCTCGACGCCGGGCTCGACGTCGACGCGTTCGCGCCGCGCCTGTCCTTCTTCTTCGTGGCCCGCACCACCCTCATCGAGGAGGTCGCGAAGTTCCGCGCGGCCCGGCGCGTGTGGGCACGGATCATGAAGGAGCAGTTCGGCGCCCAGAACCCCAAGTCGATGATGCTGCGCTTCCACACCCAGACCGCGGGCGTGCAGCTCACCGCCCAGCAGCCCGAGGTCAACATGATCCGGGTCAGCCTGCAGGGCCTCGCCGCCGTCCTCGGCGGCACCCAGTCGCTGCACACCAACTCCTTCGACGAGGCCATCGCCCTGCCGACGCAGAAGGCCGCCCGCCTCGCGCTGCGCACCCAGCAGGTGATCGCGTTCGAGACCGACGTCTGCAAGACGGTCGACCCGTTCGCCGGGTCCTACGTCGTCGAGTCGCTGACCAACGAGATCGAGGAGGCCGTCTGGGACCTGCTCCAGCAGGTCGACGACCTCGGCGGTGCGGTCGCCGGCATCGAGCAGGGCTTCCAGAAGGCCGAGATCGAGCGCTCCGCCTACGCCCAGCAGCTGCAGATCGACTCGGGGGAGCGGGTCGTCGTCGGCCTCAACAAGTACACCCTCGACGAGGAGGAGCACTACGACCCGCTGCGCGTCGACCCGCAGATCGAGATCGACCAGTGCGAGCGCCTCGAGGTGCTGCGCAAGGGTCGCGACAACGCGGCCGTCGACAAGGCGCTCGACGAGCTGCGCCAGGCCGCCGAGGGGCGAGGCACCAACCTGCTCCTGCCGATGAAGGAGGCGCTCGCGGCCCGGGCGACCGGCGGCGAGGTCAGCAACGCGCTGCGCGACGTGTGGGGGATGTACGTCCCGCGCGACGCATTCTGATCGACACCGACGGCGAAACCCACGCGGGGTAGTCTCCGGTCGTGTGTTTCTCCGTCTCCTCCAGCGCTAGAGCGGCGTCCTCCGACCCCGCTACGTCCATCGACGAGCTGCTCTCCGGGCTCGGCGCCCTGGTCGCCGAGCTCGAGCCCGGCCTGATCGCCTTCCGGCGGGACGTGCACGCCCACCCCGAGCTCGCGCACGAGGAGACCCGGACCACGACCCGCATCGCCGAGGTGCTCGCGGAGGCGGGGATCGCCTTCACCACGCTGCGCGGCACCGGCCTGCTCGTCGACCTCGGCGCCGCCCGCCCGACCCGTCGGGTGGCCCTGCGCGCCGACCTCGACGCGCTGCCGCTCACCGAGCGCTCCGGGCTGCCCTTCGCCTCCAGCTGGCCCGGGGTCTCGCACGCCTGCGGCCACGACGTGCACACCACGGTGCTGCTCGGGGCGGCCCTGGCCCTGGCGCGGGTCGAGGCCGAGCTCGAGGCCCGCGGCCTCGCCGTGCGCTGCATCTTCCAGCCCGCCGAGGAGGTCTTCCCCGGCGGGGCCGAGGCGGTCATCGAGCAGGGGGCGCTCGACGGCGTCGACGTGGTCTACGCCCTGCACTGCGACCCGACGCTCGAGGTGGGCCGGGTTGGCCTGCGGGTCGGCCCGATCACCGCGGCCTCGGACCACCTCGAGGTGCGGCTGCGCGGCGCGGGTGGCCACACCAGCCGTCCGCACCTGACCCAGGACCTCACCTACGCGCTCGCGAAGGTCGTCACCGACGTGCCGGCGTCGCTGTCCCGCCGGGTCGACCCCCGCTCGGTCGTCGCGCTGGTGTGGGGCAAGATCAGCGCCGGTGACGCGGCGAACGTCATCCCCGAGACCGGGGTGGCGCTCGGCACCGTGCGCTGCCTCGACGCGGAGGTCTGGGACGCGATCGGGCCGCTGCTGCAGGAGCTCGTGCACGCCGCGGCTGCGCCCTTCGGCGTCGCCGTCGAGGTCAACCACGAGCGCGGGGTGCCCCCGGTCGTCAACGACGCCGCGGCCGTGGCCAGCCTGCGCAGCGGCATCACCGCAACGCTCGGCGCGGAGGCGGTAGCCCCCACGCCCCAGTCCCTGGGCGGCGAGGACTTCTCCTGGATGACCCGGCACGTGCCCGGCGCCCTGGCCCGGCTCGGCACCAAGACGCCCGGCGGACCGTCCTACGACCTGCACCGTCCCGACCTGGTCGTCGACGAGCGCGCCATCGGGGTCGGCGTGAGCACGTTCGTCGGAGCGGCGCTGCAGGCCCTGCTGGTCCCGGCGCCCTGAGCGACCGCAGTGATACGGGCGCAGTGATAACGGTTCGCTGACAGATCACCCCCTGGGGAGCCTCCGGTGCCCGCGGCCGTGGAGGCTGGGGCTACTGTCAGCCCATCACTGCTCGACGAAGGAGTTCCCCTTGAACCGCTCGCTCAAGGTAGCGGCCGCCGTCTCGGTCGCCTCGATCGCACTCGCTGCCTGTGGCAGCAACAGCTCCGGTGACACCCCCAGCGCGGGTGCGGGCGGCTCGGCCGCCGGCAGCGCGGGGGGCAACGTCAAGGTCGGCATGGCCTACGACGTGGGTGGCCGTGGCGACCAGTCGTTCAACGACTCGGCGGCGGCCGGCCTGGACAAGGCCAAGTCCGAGCTGGGTGTCGCGGTCAAGGAGTCCACCGCGAGCGCCGGCGAGGCCGAGTCGGCCCGCGAGGAGCGCCTGCAGCAGCTCATCGAGGCCGGTTACAACAACATCGTGGCCGTCGGGTTCGCCTACGCCCCCTCGGTCGCCAAGGTCGCCAAGGACAACCCCGAGGTCAAGTTCGCGCTGATCGACTCGACCGACGCCAAGGGTGCCAACATCCAGAACGTCGTCTTCTCCGAGCAGGAGGGCTCCTACCTCGCCGGCGTCGTCGCGGCGAAGAAGTCCAAGACCCACCACATCGGCTTCGTCGGTGGCGTGCAGACCGACCTGATCAAGAAGTTCGAGGCAGGCTACACCGCGGGCGCGAAGGCGACCGACCCGAGCATCAAGGTCGACGTCAAGTACCTCACCCAGCCGCCGGACTTCTCGGGCTTCGGTGACCCGGCCAAGGGCAAGACCGCGGCCGAGGGCATGCTCTCCTCGGGCGCCGACATCGTCTACCACGCCTCGGGCGGCTCCGGCGCCGGTGTCTTCACCGCCGTCAAGGCCAAGCCGGGCGCCTGGGCCATCGGGGTCGACTCCGACCAGGCCAAGACCGCCGCGGCCAACGTGCGCGACATCATCTTGACCTCGGTGGTCAAGCGCGTCGACGTCGGTGTCTTCGAGTTCATCAAGCAGGACAAGGAGGGCACCTTCAAGTCCGGCGAGGCGGTCTACGACCTCAAGTCCAACGGTGTCGAGCTGGCCACCACCGGCAACCACATCGGCGACCTGAAGGCCGAGCTCGACAAGGTGAAGGCCGACATCATCGCCGGCACCATCGTCGTCCCGAGCAAGTAGCACGTCGCTCGCACGCGCCTTGCTCGGCGTCGTGCGGCCAGATCCACCGTTCGGCCCTGGCGGGCCCGGCCCGAGGGAGTTGACCCCTAGGCTGGGCCCGCCAGGTCCGGACCGACGAAGGAGCGTGCGCCATCTCCTCCACCCTCACCTCGCCGCGGGGCGCTCACCCTGACGGCCAGGTTCCTCCTGCCGTAGAGCTCGTCGGCATCACCAAGCGCTTCCCCGGTGTCGTGGCCAACAAGGACATCACCTTCTCGGTCGCCAAGGGCACGATCCACGCCCTCGTCGGCGAGAACGGCGCGGGCAAGTCGACGCTGATGAAGATCCTCTACGGCGTGCAGCGCGCCGACGAGGGCACGATCGCCATCGACGGCGTCGTGAAGACGTTCAAGTCACCGTCCGACGCGATCGCGGCCGGCGTCGGCATGGTCTTCCAGCACTTCATGCTCGCCGACAACCTCACCGTCCTCGAGAACGTCGTCCTCGGCGCCGAGAAGCGGCACGGCATCGGCGACGGGGCGCGCGAGCGGATCCGCGCGATCAGCACGGAGTACGGCCTCGGCATCGACCCCGACGAGCTGGTCGCCGACCTCGGCGTCGGCGCCCGTCAGCGGGTCGAGATCCTCAAGGTCCTCTATCGCGGGGCCCAGGTCCTCATCCTCGACGAGCCCACCGCCGTGCTCGTCCCGCAGGAGGTCGACGAGCTGTTCGACAACCTCAAGGCGCTGACCCGCGAGGGCCTCACCATCTTGTTCATCTCGCACAAGCTCGACGAGGTGCTCTCGGTCGCCGACGACATCACCGTCATCCGCCGCGGCACCACCGTCGCGACCGTAGACCCTGCCACGGTCAACTCGCGCCAGCTCGCCGAGCTGATGGTCGGCTCGGAGCTGCCGACGCCGCAGACCGAGGAGTCCACCGTCACCGACCGCGCCGTGCTCGCCGTCGAGCACCTGGTGCTGTCGGCCCGCACCGGGACCCGGCGGGTGCTCGACGACCTGTCCTTCACGATCCACGCCGGAGAGGTGCTCGGCATCGCCGGCGTCGAGGGCAACGGACAGGCCGAGCTCGTCGAGGTGATCATGGGCATGCGCGAGCCGAGCGCCGGCAAGGTCTTCCTCCAGGGCACCGACATCTCCGACTGGGACGTGCGTGAGATCCGCGAGGCGCAGGTCGGCTACATCCCCGAGGACCGGCACCGGCACGGGCTGCTGCTCGAGGCGCCGCTGTGGGAGAACCGCATCCTCGGTCACCAGACCCAGCGGCCCAACGTCAAGGGGCCGCTCATCGACGCGGCCGGCGCCAAGACCGACACGACGCGCATCGTCGAGGACTACGACGTGCGCACGCCGTCGATCTTCGTCACCGCCGGCTCGCTGTCCGGCGGAAACCAGCAAAAGCTCATCATCGGGCGCGAGATGGCGCACGACCCCAAGGTGCTCGTCGCGTCGCACCCCACCCGCGGTGTCGACGTCGGCGCCCAGGCCTCCATCTGGAGCCACCTCAAGCGGGCCCGCCGCGAGGGTCTCGCGGTGCTGCTGATCTCGGCCGACCTCGAGGAGCTGATCGGTCTGTCCGACACCATCCGGGTGATCCTGCGCGGCCGGCTGTCCGACCCGTTCGACCCCGACACCGTCACCGCCGAGCAGCTCGGCGCCGCGATGACCGGTGCCGGCGCCGGTGCCGCCGGTGCCGTCGGCACCGCAGGCACCGCAGGCGATGCCGCACCCGACCCGGAGGCCACCCGATGAAGCTCGACGCCCGACGCATCGGCCTGTCCCTGCTGGCCCCGGTGCTCGCCCTGGTCGTGGCCTTCGTGATCACGTCGCTGATCCTGCTGCTCGCCGGCGACCCGGTCGCCGAGGTGTGGAGCACCCTGCTGCGCGAGCCGCGCCCGCGGACCGTCGTCAACATCCTCAACGGCGCCGTCGTCTACTACCTGTCCGCCATCGCGGTCGCCATCGGCTTCCGGATGAACCTGTTCAACATCGGTGTCGAGGGGCAGTACCGCATCGCCGCGTTCTGCGCCGCGGTCGTGGCGGCGCAGGGCTACCTGCCCGGCTTCCTCAACATCCTGCTCGGCCTGGCCACGGCCATGGTCGCCGGCGGGCTGTGGGCCGGGATCGCGGGCTACCTCAAGGTCAAGCGCGGTGTCTCCGAGGTCATCTCGACCATCATGCTCAACGCCATCGCCACGTCGCTGGTCGCCTGGCTGCTGACCAAGGCCCGCGACACGAGCGCCGGCAGCGGCTCGAACGTCACCAACACCAAGGCCATCCCGCAGTCGTCCCAGCTCGACGGCTTCGCGCTGGTCCCGGGGGCCAGCAACAAGGTCTACACGCTCCTGGTGCTGGCGGTGCTGGTGGGGGTGCTCTACTGGTTCGTCCTCGGCAAGACCCGGTTCGGCTTCGACCTGCGGGCCGCGGGTCAGAGCGAGACCGCGGCCGTCGCGAGCGGCGTGAAGGTGCCGCGCATGGTGCTCACCACGATGATCCTCTCGGGTGCGGTCGCCGGGCTCGTGGGCATGCCGCTGCTCTTCGGGCAGGACCACAACTACGGCACGACGTTCCAGCCCGGCCTCGGTTTCGCGGGCATCGGCATCGCTCTGCTCGGGCGCAACAACCCCATCGGCATCGGCATCGGCGCGCTGCTGTGGTCCTACCTCGACCAGCAGTCCAACAGCCTGCAGATCACCGCCGGCGTGGCCCCCGAGCTGGTCTTCATCATCCAGGGCGTCATCGTCCTCGCGGTCGTCATCGCCTACGAGCTGGTGCGCCGGCTCTCGGTGCGGCTCGAGCAGTCCAAGGTAGCCCGTGAGCTGGCCAGTCCCAGCGCCCCGACCCCCGAAGGAGCCACGGCATGAGCGCCGCCGGACTGACCGTGGGCTCGGACCTCGAGCCGCCGACCACGACCTCACGTCGTCGGCGGTTGTCGCCCGCGATGATCGCGGGGCTGGTCTTCGCCGCCATCCTCGTCATCGCCGTCCTGCGCACCGTCACCGGAGAGAACGACCTGGCCTCGTCCGGTGCGCTCGTTGCCGCCCTCGGTCTCGCGGTCCCGATCGCATGGCCGGTCTCGGCGGCCTGTGGTCCGAGCGGGCCGGCGTCGTCAACATCGGCCTCGAGGGCATGATGATCCTCGGCACCTGGGGCGCGGCGTTCTTCGCCTACCACTGGGGTGCCTGGGCCGGGATCATCGGCGCCATCGTGCTCGGCGCGATCGGCGGTGCCATCCACGCGCTCGCCACCGTGGTCTTCGGTGTCGACCAGATCGTGTCGGGTGTCGCCATCAACCTCATCGGCATGGGCGGGGCGAAGTACCTCGCCGCGCGCACCTTCACCGGCACCCCCGGCGGTGGCGCGACCCAGTCCCCGCCGCTGCCGGACCTGCCATCGATCTCGGTCCCGGGCGTCTCGGACGGGCTGCTGTCGCTCGAGAGCCGGCACCTGTTCTTCGTCTCCGACCTCGCCGGCATCCTCGCCGCCCTCGTCACCAACGTGTCCGTGCTGACGATCATCGCGATCCTCGTCGTGGCCGCAAGCTGGTGGATCCTCTGGCGCACCGGCTTCGGCCTGCGGCTGCGCTCGTGCGGTGAGGCCCCGCAGGCCGCGGAGACCCTCGGCGTCAACGTCTATCTCTACAAGTTCGTCGCGGTGCTGATCTCCGGTGGCCTCGCCGGTCTCGGCGGCGGCTTCCTCTCGCTGGTCGCGGCCAACATGTTCCGCGACGGCCAGACCGGCGGGCGCGGCTACATCGGCCTCGCCGCGATGATCTTCGGCAACTGGCGACCCGGCCCGCTCGGCCTCGGCGCGCTGCTGTTCGGCTATTTCGACGCCATCCAGCTGCGCGGCGGCGCGGTGCACGCGCTGCTGCTGCTCGCTGCGGTGGCCGCCGTCGCCTTCGGCGCCTGGCAGATCGTCCGCCGCCAGGTCCTCGGCGGGGCGATCACCGTCATCGTCGGCCTCCTGGTCGGCTGGTGGTACTTCTCGTCCGACGCCGTGCCCGGCGAGCTGACCTCGGCGGCGCCGTTCGTGGCCACGTTGCTCGTGCTCGCGTTCGCGTCGCAGTCCTTGCGGATGCCCGCAGCCGACGGTGTGGTCTACCGCAAGGGCGAGGCCACGTGAGCCCTGCCCCGCAGGTGGACTGGGCGCTGCTGCGGGCGACCGCCACCGAGGCGATGCGCACCGCGTATGCGCCGTACTCCCACTTCCCGGTGGGTGTCGCCGGTCTGGTGGACGACGGCCGGGTCGTCAGCGGCTGCAACGTCGAGAATGCCGCCTACGGCGTCACCCTGTGCGCCGAGTGCGGCATGATCTCCGACCTCGTGCGCGGCGGCGGCGGTCGGCTGGTCGCCGTGGCCTGCGTCGACGCCGACGGGGCGGCGCTGATGCCGTGCGGCCGCTGCCGCCAGCTGCTCTGGGAGCACGGTGGCCCGGACTGCCTGGTCCAGACCCCTCTCGGGGTGCTGGCGATGAGCGCCGTGCTGCCGCAGGCCTTCGGCGCTCCTGACCTGGACCGGGTGGCCGAGGGTGCCCGGGTGGCTGAGGATGCCCGGGTGGCTGAGGATGCCACCGAGCGCGATGCCTGAGATGGCCGACCCGGCCGACCCGTCCGCCTCGCCCGGTGCGAGCCTGCCCGCGTTCGAGGACGACCTCGCCGAGCCGGGGATCCTCGACCCGGTCGCGCTCTACCCACCCGGCGACGTGCCGGACACGGCCGTCATCTGCTTCTTCCCCGAGACCGTGGAGCGGATCGGGCACGCTCCCGGGTCATCGGTGTCGCTGCCGTTCGACGGCTTCCTCGGCTCCCGCAACCTCTACGAGCGCGAGCACCGGGGCCGCCGGGTCGCGTTCTTCTACCCCTCGGTCGGAGCGCCGCGGGCGGCGATGTATCTCGAGGAGGCGATCGCGCGCGGGTGTCGCCACTTCATCGCCGTCGGCTCCGCCGGAGTGCTCGTGCCCGAGCTGGTGATGGGCCACCCGTTCGTCGTGACCTCCGCCGTGCGCGACGAGGGCACGTCGGCGCACTACCTTCCGCCGGGGGCCGTGGTCGAGGCGCCGCCCGAGGGCGTGACGGCGCTGGTCGAGACGCTGACGGAGGCCGGTGTCGCGTTCGAGCAAGGACGCACGTGGACCACCGACGCGATCTACCGGGAGACCCGCTCGCGGGTGCAGCGGCGGATCGCCCAGGGCTGCGCGGTGGTCGAGATGGAGGCCGCAGCGTTCTTCGCCGTCGCGGCCTACCGGGGCGTGTCGCTCGGGCAGATGCTGTTCAGCGCCGACTCGCTCGCCGGGGACGCCTGGGACCACCGCAGCTGGCACCGCGCGCAGGACGCGCACGAGGCGGTCTTCTGGCTGGCGATGGACGCCGCCGTCCGGCTCGCCGAGCAGGGCAGCGCGGGCAAGCCGTATGTCCCCGCGCGCGTGGGGGAACTGTGACAGGAAGCGGTTCGCTGGACCAGTGACCTCGCTGGACCACCGACCGACCCGACGAAGGGAGCACCATGGGACTCCTCGACAAGCTCTTCGGCCGCTCTGAGAGCCAGCAGCAGACCCAGCACCAGGGCTACCAGCAGGGCTACCAGCAGCCGAGCCAGCAGCGTTATCAGCAGGGCTACCAGCAGCCGGCCCAGCAGGGTTACGCGCCGATGGGAGGCGCAGCGGGTCAGTCGGGACAGGGCCGACCGGGCAGCTCGCGCGAGCGGACCGCCGACGAGCAGGCGATCGCGCGATACCGCTACCTGCTGGAGACCGCGCCGCCCCAGGACATCGAGAAGGCCCACGAGGAGGCCTTCGCCAAGCTCACCCCGCAGCAGCGTCAGCAGGTGCTGACCCAGATCTCCGCCGGCAGCGGCGAGCAGGTCGGGGGTGACGACCCGCGCTCGTTGGCCCGCGCAGCGACCCGCGCCGAGATCCGCCAGCCGGGCTTCATGGAGCGCACCTTCGGCGGTGCCGGTGGTGGCATGGCCGGCGGCATGGGTGGTGGTGGCATGGGGATGGGCCGGATCATCGGCGGCTCCATGCTCGGCACCATCGCCGGTGTCGTGGTCGGCACGGCTGTGGCCGGGGCGCTGATGGAGGGCTTCGACACCTGGGACAACGCGACCAATGGCGGCGAGGACCCGGTCGACGGGTCCGCCGACGCGCAGGGCTTCGAGGGCGACCAGGGAGACCAGGGCTATGACGGCGGCCAGGGCTTTGAGGGTGACCAGTTCGCCTCGGGTGACTACGCCGACCCGGGAGTCGACAGCGGCGGGTTCGACTCGGGTGGCTTCGACGGTGGTTTCGACGGGGGCGGCTTCGACTCGGGTGGGTTCGACGGGGGCGGCTTCGGCGACTTCTGACTCGAGTCCGCCTGAACGGAGACAGTGGCAGTCTGCTGGTCAGATGTGACCTGCAGACTGCCACTGTCGTTGCGTCACGGCAGGTGCGCCGCGTCGATCAGGCGTGCTCGGGTGGGAACCCGCCGGTGGCGATCGGGCCCCAGCCGGTGATCGTGATGCGGATGAGCGACTTGTCCTGGGTGGCCATGGCCTGGCGGTACTCGTCCCAGTCCGGGTGCTCGCCCGAGATGCAGCGGAAGTACTCGATCAGACCCTCGAGCGCGTCCGGCATGTCGAGCACCGGTGACATCTGCGGGCGGCCGTCGGCGCGGGTCGTGACCAGGCCCGCTGAACCGCCAGATGGTGGCAGTCTGCTGTTCAGATGTGACGTGCGGACTGCCGCTGTCAGTGCGCCACGGCGGGTTCGGCGAGCTGCGCCCGGCGCAGGTTGCTGTGCACGGCGTGGCCGGCGGCGAGCGCCAGGACCACCCCGATCAGCAGCGTCGAGGCGCCGATCGGGAGCGGGCTGAAGCCGATGCCGAGGCAGGCGACGGAGACCACGACCGCAGGCAGCAGCTCGCGCATGGGCTCGTGGCCGCCGACGACGTGGATGATCCCCAGCGTCAGCAGGTAGAGCGCCACGCCCACCGACAGCGCGATGGCGATGGGCAGCGCCTGGACGTGCGCGACGTGCTGCGCGACGTCGACCCCGGCCGCGAGCGCCGCGCCGATGCCCGCCACGGCGGCGAAGATGATCAGGTGACCGTAGCCGAACAGCATCGGCAGCTCCGAGCTCTCGACGATGTCTACGTGCTCGCGCTTGAAGTACATCCACCAGATCGAAAAGATGATCAGCAGCGCGCCCACGATCAGCATGACGAGGTCGGCCGAGAAGTGACCTTCCTCCATCACGCCCTGGATAGCCTGCACGATGGCGAGCACGACCTCACCGAGCACGATGATCGTGAACAGGCTGTAGCGCTCGGCGATGTGGTGCGGGTGGTAGGGCGTCGGTCGCCGCCGCTCGGCCCACACCGGCACGGCGAGCTCGCAGGCCATGAACACGAAATAGGTGGTGGTGGTCAGCGTCCCGTCATGGATCCACAGCCGCGCGATCCAGAGCAGCTGCACGATCGTGATGCCGATGGCGTAGCGCACGGCGGTGCCGCGGCGTGGGCCGTCCTGCTGCGCCGCACGCAGCCACAGGCACACCATGGCGAACCGCATCACCGCGTAACCGGCGACCGCCATCAGCGACTGGCCGCGGCGAACAGTGACGGGATGCCGGCGGCCAGCATCAGCGCGCCGGTCATGATGACGAAGCTCAGCACCCGGAAGACGACGTCGTCGTTGTCGTAGGCGCTGGAGTACCAGGTGTAGTTGAGCCAGGCCCACCAGATCGCGCCGAACGCCATGACGTAGCCGAGCAGGGCGTTGTAGTGACCCTCGATCAGCGCGTGGTGCCACTGGGCACCGGCGCTGGCGATGGCGACGACGAAGATCAGGTCGAAGAAGAGCCCCAACGGGCTGGCCACGCGATGAGGCTCGTGCGGGTCCCGAGGGACGACCGGGCTGCGCCAGGGCACGACGGGGTAGGGCTGCATGGCGCCAGTATGACCGCCTTAGAACGTTCAAGTGGTCAGGGTCAGCCGGTGGGCCACAGGGTGAGGTAGCGCGTGGCGAGCGCGTCCCAGCGGGTCGAGCTCGTCATCGTGGTCAGCTCCGCGAGGGTCAGCGGCATCGTCGTGATCGTGCCAGCCTTCTCGGGGGGGATGCGGTTGACGACCGAGATCTCGACCTGGGCGTCGTCGCTGCGGCTCTGGGTGCTGGCCCACAGCCGCGCGTCGGCCGGGCCACCGGGCACCTCGACGCGGTCGAACGTGACCACCTGGCCCGCCGGCACGGTGCGCTCGTCGCAGGCACGCACGTCGGACTTCGTCCCGGCCTTGAGGGTGGTGCAGTCGGGCGGCGAGCTCATCGAGGCGCGGAACCAGTTGACGGTGAGCAGCGCGCGACCCGTCGCGTTTTGGATCGTCAGGCCGACCGACGGCGCCTGGGCGGCGTCCTTCGTCGGCGAGGTGGACGCCGCGACGACGGTGGTGCCTGCGGGCAGCAGCGCCTCGACCGCAGCGCGGGTGTCCTGCACGAGGGCCTCGCGCTGCTGGGCCGGCGTCCGCGCCGTGCTCGGCGCGGAGCGGCTGACGTTCGGTGTCGGACCGGGCGTCGGGCTGACCGAGCTCGTGGCGGGTGCCACCGGGGTGGGCGTCTGGCCGAGCGGGTGGCTCGCGAGCCCCCACCCGGCGGCCACGACGGCGACCGTCGCAACCCCGGCACCGGCCGAGCGGATCATGGTCCGACGCCGCCGGGCGCGCACGCCACGGTGCAGGCCACCCTCGACGAGGGCGGAGACGTCGATGTCGTGGTGCTGGTGCTCGAGATCCTCGAGGGACTGTCGAATCCTGGTGTCGTTCATGGCGACCCCTTCTCTCGGTGCGCGTTCGTCGGTGCGCGTTCGTCAGTGCTCGCCGAGCTCGACCAGGAGCTCGGGGCGGCGCAGGGCGGTGATGGCGCGATGGGTGGCCTGGCGGACCCAGGCCTCGGTCTTGCCGAGCAGGCTTGCCGTGTCGGCGATGCTCAGGTCGTCGAGATAGCGCGCCACGATCACGACGCGTTGCGTCGGGTTGAGCTGGTCGAGCAGTCGCTCGATGGTCACCCGGTCGACCACGGTGTCGACCTCTCCGGGCCCGTGACTCTCGGGGAGGGTGTCGGTCGGGCGCTCGGTCGAGGACTTGCGGCGCATCTTGTCGATGAACAGGTGCGTCAACGTGGTCCGGGCCTAGGCACCGGGGTTGCCGGCACGGTCTACCGAGGACCAGTTGAGGTAGAGCTTGGCCAAGGTGTTCTGGACCAGGTCCTCCGCGAGGTGGTGGTCCGACGTGAGCAGGAACGCCCGCCCGTAGAGCGACCTGGCGTGCTGGGTCGCGAAGCGGGTTAACGCCTCGTCGTCGCGGGCCATGTCCCCCTCCGCCTCTGAGCCTGCGGGCCCCGGTCTGCCGCCCTCCGGTGAGTGCGGTCCTGTCCTCAAGGACGCATCAAGGCTCCGTCTGCGTGACAACGTCGTCGTGGCGCCCGTTGTAGCGCAGCGAGCTCGGCGCACACGTCGCCTCGCTGCCGATGGCGAGATCGGTGGCGATCGCACCGGTCTCGCGCAGCTCGAGCAGGCGCGGCACGACCCGGTCCCGCAGCGACCACGGGTCGATGGTGTTGAGGTAGATCTTGGTGCCGCCCTCGAAGCCCGCGAGGGTCGAGACGCGCCACTTGAGCATGATCCGCCACGGCATCGGCAGGTCGACGTCGCGCGGGCGGTGGTGCCACTCCTCGTTCGTCGGCACGCGCGCGCCGGTGGCGGCGTGGCACGCGTGCACGAGGTCGGACATGGCGCGCAGCTCGGCGGGGGAGTGGTCCCAGGGGTTCGACTGCTCGCTCTTGGAGAAGACCTCCAGCGTCGGGTAGCGGTGCCCGAAGCCGGCGAACGCGATCGCGTGCTCGTTCTCCGCGACGACGAGGTTGTGGTAGCCCGCGTAGTTGACCGCCGCCTCGTTGTAGAGGTTCGGGTTGGCCCGCAGCCGGGACAGCTCGAGCTCGGTCTGCACGCCGCGCTCGTCAATCGTGACGAGCTGCTTGTGCAGGTGGTCGAAGGAGGCGCCGGCGGGCTTGAGCCAGTTCTGGAACACCGCCACGTAGGGGGCGTACCGGTTGGCCTCGTAGAGCTCCCGCAGGGCATCCACGGTGAACGCCAGGTAGGCGTGGTGCTCGTCGGGCGTCAGGGTGCCCGCCGACGCGAGCTGGTCGTCGGTCGTGGCGCCGTCGACGAGGTGGCGACGCGCGACGATCACGTCGTGGCCGCCGGCGAAGAAGCTCGTCGACTCGGCCATCCGGTCCTCGAGCGGCGTTGTCTCCCAGTCGCTCTCGGAGCGGCCGGACGCGAGCCAGCGCGACCGGAGCACCGCCAGCACGTGCTCGCGGCCGGCGCTCGTGGCGAGGTAGGCGGCCTGCCGCTCGCGTGCCGCGGCCGGCATCTCGTAGCCGTAGTTGGTGTGCCAGTAGTCGTAGGACAAGATCTCGAACAGGTTCGGGACGCGGCGCAGCTCCGCCGTCGTGTCGTAGACCTCATCCGCCCCGACGCCGGTCAGCACCAGGCCACCAGCGTCGCCGGCTTCACCGGTGCGGACCAGCCGCGCCTTCTCCGGCGGCGTGTCGAGATAGCGCTGCTCGCAGAACGCGCAGAGCCGGCCGAGGTCCTCGGGAGCCACCGGCGAGGGGTCGACCTGCGGCAGCCCGAGCGGCCGGTTGGCGCGCCCCGGCACCGTCCACACCTGGGACCCGGTGAACGGGTTGAGCTGCTTCACCGTGCCGTCGGCCATCCGGGTCAGATAGCTCGGCGGTGGCAGGTAGGTCGTCTGCACGCTGTCCATCCTGCCGCAGCCACCCCCGCGCCGCAGGTGGTCCCGGTTACCCTGCCGCCATGCCTGACCTCGCGATCACCGCAGTCGCGGCGCGCGCCCGATGAACGTCCGAAGCCTGCTCGCCGACACGCGACCGCTGCAGAACGCGCACTTCCGGCGGTTGTGGACCGCCAACATCGTCACTGTCATCGGCGCCCAGCTGACCGTCGTGGCGGTGCCGGCCCAGATCTACGCGGACACCGGGTCATCGGCCTACGTGGGCCTGACCGGCATCTTCGGCCTGGTGCCGCTGGTCGTCTTCGGCCTCTGGGGTGGTGCGCTCGCCGATCACATGGACCGCCGAACCCTGTTGGTCATCACCACGGTCGGCCTCATCGTCTCGAGTGCCGGCTTCTGGGTGCAGGCGGCACTCGGCAACACGAATCCGTGGATCCTGTTGGGGCTGTTCGCGATCCAGCAGTCGTTCTTCGCCGTGAACCAGCCGACCCGCAGTGCGCTGCTGCCCTCGATCCTGCCGATCTCGCTACTGCCGTCGGCGAACTCGCTGAACATGACGGTCATGATGGCGGGTGCCATCGCAGGTCCGCTCGTGGCCGGCGCGCTCATCCCGGTGCTCGGCTACTCGTGGCTCTACCTGCTCGACGCGCTCTCCCTGCTCACCACGTTGTGGGCCGTGCTGCGCCTGCCGCCGCTGCCGGTGCTGCGCGGGGATGGGTCCGCTGCGGTGCGGGCCCCCGGGCTGCGCTCGGTGGTGGACGGGGTGCGCTACCTGGGGGACACCAGGTGCTGATGATGAGCTTCGTCGTCGACATCATTGCGATGCTGTTCGGGATGCCACGCGCGCTGTTCCCAGAGATCGCGCACGTCGACTTCGGCGGACCCCAGGGCGGTGGCCTGGCGTTCGCCGTGCTCTTCGCCGCCATCCCCGTCGGCTCGGTGCTCGGCGGCGTGTTCAGCGGCTGGGTGTCGCGCACCCGACGTCACGGTCGCGCGGTCGTGCTCGCCATCGTGGCCTGGGGCCTGGCGATCACCCTCGCGGGGGCGGCGATGCTGCCAGCGGGTGGCCGCGCCGTGCCGTGGTTGTGGGTCGCGGCGGCCTGCCTCGCCGCGGGTGGGGCCGCCGACATGGCGTCTGCAGCCTTCCGCAGCTCGATGCTCCAGGGCGCCGCGGCCGAGGAGGTCCGCGGGCGGCTGCAGGGCATCTTCACCGTCGTGGTCGCGGGCGGTCCCCGCATGGCCGACGTGCTGCACGGTGTCGCCGCCGGCCGGCTCGGCGCCGCGTGGACCACCCTCGTCGGTGGCGTCCTCGTCGTGGTGCTGGTCACGATCGCGTCCGCACTCGTCCCATCGTTCTGGCGGTTCGAGCCGGGCCGGGAGGGGGCGTGATGGGGCGTGATGTGATGCCGACCGAGGAAGCCTCCCCGGCTGTGCCTGCTCAGCCGACGGTGGGGTTTCTGCACACGTCCCCCGTGCACGTCCCGGCCTTCGAGGCGCTGACGGCCGCCGCGCTGCCGAGCGCCCGGGTCCTGCACGTCGTCGACGAGCAGCTGCTCGCCGAGGCACAGCGGATCGGCGTCGAGGGTGACGGCGCGGGCGCCGCTGCGGTCGCCGCCGACGTGCGATCGCGGGTGGCCGAGCTCGTCGAGCAGGGCGCTGACGCGATCTGCTGCACCTGCTCAACGATCGGTGCGCTCGCGGAGCAGGTCCAGGTCCCCGGCGTCCCGGTCCTTCGAGTAGACCGTCCCATGGCCCGGCGCGCAGCGGCCATCGGTCCCCGCGTCGGCGTCCTGGCCGCGCTGGAGTCCACCCTGGAGCCCACCCGCCTGCTGCTCGAGGACGAGGCGGCACGCGCCGGTGCGGCGGTGACCATCGAGCTGGCCGTGGCCGACGGCGCCTGGGCGTGGTTCACGGCCGGCGACCACGAGGTCTACCGGCAGGTGCTCGAGGACGCGGCGCGCGCCCTCGCCACCCGGGCCGACGTCGTCGTGCTCGCCCAGGCCAGCATGGCGGCCGTGGAGCCTCGCCTCGCGGACCTGGGCGTCCCGGTCCTCAGCAGCCCGCGGCTCGCCACGTGGCACCTGGCCGAGCTGCTCGCCGTGCCTTCCTCGGCGCGACCGGACTCGCCGTAGCCCGCCCCGCGGCGCGAGCACTCAGGTCGAGGTGGCAGGGTGGGGGCTGACCTCGACGCCCCACCTCGAAACCCCGCCCACGAAACCCCCGCCCACGAAACCCCCGCCCGCGAATCCCCGCACACGAACCCCCAGGAGCAGACATGCCGCTCAAGCCCGCCACCGACGTCCAGACCGCACCGATCGCCGCCCTCGGCCTGCTGGGTGGCTTCGTCGTGGCGCGCGAGAGCGGGATCCGCCCGCTCGGCGGCGTGCTGCTCGGGCTGTGCGGGCTCTACGCGGGCCGCACCTGGCTGGCCAAGACCGACCCGATCACCACGGCCGCGCTGTCGGCGGTCTACCTCGGCGGCTTCGGGGCGTCGCACCCGCTCGCCAAGAAGGTCGGCGCCTGGCCGGCGGTGGTCGGCGTCGCGACCGCCTCGGCCGTCTCGTCCCACCTGCTCGCCGACCGCGACTGAGCGGCCCCGCTCAGGAGTCCGCCCAGAACCCGCGCCCGCCGTACCAGTCGCCGAGGTGACCGCCGCCGAACGCCCCCGGCCCGCGCGAGCCGAGATAGGACCCGACGACGGCCACGCCGAGGTCGTCCAGCTCAGGGGCGACCACGCGTCCGTCGACGAGCCGCGCCAGCCGGTCCAGGAAGCCGGCCAGCCCCGGGTCCTCGCCGAGCCGGAAGAAGGTCGTCTGCGCACCCAGCCGGCCTGCCGTCTCGAGCTCGGCGACCGTCCGCGCGACGGTGACCGGGTGCGGGGGATAGCTGAAGTAGGCCTGCCCGTCCGGCTCGAGGTGCGCGGTGGGTTCGCCGTCGGTGACCACGAGCAGGACCGGCTGCGAGCTGGGGTGCTTGCGGAAGTGCCGGTTCGCCAGCAGTAGACCGTGGTGCAGGTTGGTGCCCTTGTCCCACTGCGCCTCGAGGCCCGTGAGCTCCTCCATGTCGACGACCTGGGCGTGCCGGGCGAAGGTGATGAGCTGCAGGTGGTCGCCGCGGAACCGGCTCGAGATCAGCTGGTGCAGCGCGAGAGCGGTGCGCTTCATCGGCACCCACCGCCCGTCCATCGCCATCGAGAACGACGTGTCGACGAGCAGCGCGACGGCCGCCTGGGTGCGGGCCTCGGTCTCGACGACCTCGACGTCGCGGATGTCGAGCCGGACGCCACCGCTCGGATCCCCGCCCGCACCAACGGTCCTCACGATGGCATTGGTGATCGATCGGGTCACGTCCCAGGGCTGGGTGTCGCCGAACGCCCACTCGCGGGTGGCGCCGGACTGCTCGCCGGCCAGGCCGGACGAGCGGACGTCGCGCTGTCCCTCGCGCGAGGACATGCGGGAGGCGACGTCGCGCAGCAGCTCCTTGCCGAGGCGGCGCATCGCCTTGGGCGAAAGCTTGAGCGACCCGTCGGATCCCCGCTTCAGATAACCGGACTCGCGCAGCGCCTTCTCAAGCTCGGCGAGCGTGCGGGCGTCGACCGCTGCCTGGTCACCGAGCTGGCGACGCAGCGCGTCCAGGTCGAGGTCGTCCATCCGGGCGCCTGAGTACTGCTGCGAGAGCTGCTCGGACAGCGCGTCCAGCTCGGCCAGGTCCTGCAGCACTCCGGTGCCGTCACCGAGCCCCATGCCCTGGTCGCCGGAGAAGTCCGACGACCCGGACCAGTCCTCGCCCGGTCTCAGTCCCTGCAGGTTCGCGTCGAGCCGGGACAGTGCGTCGTTGAGGGCCGGGGAGCCAAAAGCCTGCTGGGACAACGACATCAGCTCGGCGCGCTGCTCGGGGGTCATCGAGTTCAGCATCCGCTGACCGGCCGCGGCCCGCTGCGCCAGCGAGTCGAGCAGCTCGTCGACGTTCTTCGGCCCCTCGGGGAAGAAGTCGCCGTGCTGGTCCATGAACTCCTGGAAGTCGGCGTCGGTGTCCTCACCACGCTGGTGCTTCTCGAGCAGCTCGTTGAGGTCGTCGAGCATCTGCTGCACGGCTTGCCGGTCCGCCTCGGTCGCCCCCTCGAGCGCCTGCTTCATGCCGGCGAACCGCTGGTCGAGCATCTCCCGGCCGAGCAGGTCCTTGATCTGCTCGTAGGCCTCGCGACCCTCGCTGCTGCGCCACGGGTAGTCGGAGAGCTCCGTGACCGCCGCGGCCGGCGACGGCGGGAGGTTCTCGATGCGCATCTCGGCGAACCGCGCGTCGTCGTCGAGGTCGCGCGCGAGGGCCTTGCGCTCGGCCAGCACCGCCTGGTCCAGCAGCTCGCGCACCTGCTCGAGCGTGCCGTCAAGCCTGTTGTCCCGCAACAGCTCTCGTCGTCTCTCGGACACCTGGAAGGCCAGGTCGTCGAGGCCGTTCTGGCGCTGCCCGCCGCGGCGCAGGAACTCCTGCATCGCGCGCTCGGGGGAGTAGCCCGCCATGACCTCCTCGGAGATCGCGTCGAGCGCCTCGGCGAGGTCGACCGGCGGCGCGAGCGGGTCCGGGCCCCCACGGTAGGGGCCGTAGCGCGAGCGGTGCCGGTCGTGGGTGCTCATCAGCCGTAGACCGTCTCGCTGCCGTCGGACTCCTTGCCCACCTTGCGGGCCAGGTAGAGCCCCTCGAGCGCCAGCTCCATGGCGCTGGCCCGCTCACCCTCGTCGGTGGCGCCGAGACGCTCCGCGACCTCCTCGTAGACCGTGCTGTCGCCGAGGTCGGGCAGGCTCGCCAGCACGTCGGCCGCGGCGACCCGGTCTCCGGTGGTGACCAGCGTCCCGCCGTCCAGCGCCTCGATGAGCGGGGCGAAGTCGATGCCGCGCATCCGCTCGCGCACCGTGGCGGCGGTCGCGGTGCGCAGCAGGTGGGTGAGAATCTCCTGCTCGCGCCCCTCCTCGCCGACCTCGAACTCGATCTTGCCGCCGAGGACGTCGACCGCCGTGTGCAGGTCGACCACCCGGGCTACCGGGTGCTCCTCGTGCCGGACCGTGGCCCGGTGCAGCGCCGCCGCAGCGATCGTCTCGGCCCCCGCGATCGCGAATCGCGCTGACACACCTGACCGTTGGTCGACCGCGGTGGACTCGCGCAGCTCGCGGGTGAAGCGGGCGAGGATCTCGACGAGCGCGTCCGGCACGGTGGCGACGAGCTCGGCCTCCTGGCGGATCACGGCGATCTCGTCGGCGATCTCGAGCGGGTAGTGGGTGCGGATCTCGGCGCCGAACCGGTCCTTCAGCGGGGTGATGATCCGGCCGCGGTTGGTGTAGTCCTCGGGGTTCGCGCTCGCGACGACGAGCACGTCGAGCGGCAGCCGCAGGACGTAGCCGCGCACCTGGATGTCGCGCTCCTCCATGACGTTCAGCATCGCGACCTGGATGCGCTCGGCGAGGTCGGGCAGCTCGTTGATGGCGACGATGCCGCGGTGCGAGCGCGGGATCAGCCCGAAGTGGATGGTCTCAGGGTCGCCGAGGCTGCGCCCGGCGGCGACCTTCATCGGGTCGACGTCACCGATCAGGTCGGCGACGCTCGTGTCGGGGGTGGCGAGCTTCTCGGCGTAGCGCTCGTCGCGGTGCCGCCACGCCACCGGCAGCGCGTCGCCCAGCTCGGCCGCCCGGCGCCGCGACTCGACCGTGATCGGCTCGAGCGGGTGCTCGCCCAGCTCGGACCCCTCGATGACGGGGGTCCACTCGTCGAGCAGGCCCACCAGCGAGCGCAGCAGCCGGGTCTTGCCCTGGCCGCGCTCGCCCAGCAGGATCACGTCGTGCCCGGCGAGCAGGGCGCGCTCCAGCTGGGGGACGACCGTGTCGTCCAGGCCGTGCAGCCCGGGCCAGGGGTCCTCGCCGGCGGCCAGCTTGGCCAGCAGGTTCTCGCGGATCTCGGTGCGGACCGGGCGGGGGACGTGCCCGGCGGCGCGCAGGTCGGCCAGGGTGCGGATGCTCGTGCGATCGAGGTCTGCCACGTGCGCAACCTACCTTTCGGACCTGGGTGACGCACCGGTCTACGGCACACTGGCCACATGCTGACCGTAGAACTCGCCACCGAGCTCCTCTCCGCCGGACTGCTGTGGGAGCCGGCGCCGGGGGATCGGTTCATCGTGGCCGAGCGCGACATGGACGACCAGGTGTTCGTGCTGAGCGACATGACGATCGAGGTGCACGAGTTCCCCAAGGGCCGCGAGATCGGCTTCAACGGCGTGACCGAGTGGGCGCTCGACAGCGTCGAGATGACCGACGTGCTGTGGCTCCCGCGCGAGGAGCAGCTGCGCGCCGCGCTCGGCGACCGCTTCCGCAGCCTGTGGCAGGACCAGGGTGAGTGGGTCGTCGCGATCGAGATCGGCGGCGTGGATCCCCAGCCCAGCAGCCACACCGACACCGACGCCGAGTGCGCCTACGCCCGCGCTGTGCTGCACATGTTGCACAGCGACTCCGGCTCCGAGGACGGCCCCGACCCGCTCTGACATGATGCGGGCATGAGCCAGACGCCCCAGCAGCACGACGCCATCGAGGTCATCCGTGCCAAGCGCGATCGGCAGGAGCTGAGCGACTCCCAGATCGACTGGGTGGTCGACGCCTACACCCGCGGCGACGTCGCCGACGAGCAGATGTCGGCCCTCGCGATGGCGATCCTGCTCAACGGCATGAACCGGCACGAGATCTCCCGCTGGACCCAGGCGATGATCGCCAGCGGCGAGCGGATGGACTTCTCCTCGCTCTCCCGCCCCACGTCCGACAAGCACTCGACCGGCGGGGTCGGTGACAAGATCACCCTCCCGCTCGCCCCGCTCGTCGCCGCCTGCGGGGTCGCCGTCCCGCAGCTGTCCGGGCGCGGCCTCGGGCACACCGGCGGCACGCTCGACAAGCTCGAGGCGATCCCCGGCTGGCGGGCCGACCTCACCAACGAGCAGATGATGGCGATCCTCGAGGACCCGGGCGCGGTGATCTGCGCGGCCGGGTCCGGGCTCGCCCCGGCCGACAAGAAGCTCTACGCGCTGCGGGACGTGACCGGCACGATCGAGGCAATCCCGCTCATCGCCTCCTCGATCATGAGCAAGAAGATCGCCGAGGGCACCGGCTCGCTGGTGCTCGACGTCAAGGTCGGGTCCGGCGCGTTCATGAAGGACGTCGACCAGGCCCGCGAGCTGGCCGAGACCATGGTCGCGCTCGGCACCGACGCCGGTCTGAAGACCGTCGCGCTGCTCACCAACATGCAGACCCCGCTCGGCCTCACCGCCGGCAACGCTCTCGAGGTCCGCGAGTCCGTCGAGGTCCTCGCCGGCGGCGGTCCGGAGGACGTCGTAGAGCTCACCCTCACCCTCGCGCGCGAGATGCTTGCCGCCGCGGGCCGCACCGACGTCGACCCGGCCGACGCGCTGCGTGACGGGCGCGCCATGGACGTGTGGCGCCGGATGATCACGGCGCAGGGCGGCGACCCCGACGCCGCGCTGCCGGTCGCCGCGCACCAGCACGTGGTCCGGGCCCAGGCCGACGGCGTGCTGACCTCGCTCGACGCCTACGCCGTGGGGGTGGCCGCCTGGCGTCTCGGGGCCGGGCGAGCCCGCAAGGAGGACCCGGTGCAGGCCGGCGCCGGGGTCGAGCTGCACGCCAAGCCGGGTGCCGTCGTCCGCGGCGGTGACCCGTTGCTGACCCTGCACACCGACACGCCCGACCGCTTCGCACGCGCCGAGGAGGCGCTCGACGGGGCGTGGTTCATCGCCCCCGAGGGCTCTCGCCCCGACCTGTTGCCGCTGGTCATCGACCGCGTTGATGGCTGACCGAGCTGGTGGCTGAGCCGCCGTCGGTGGCTGAGCTGCCGTCGGTCAGCTCGCGAGCACCTGCTCCACGGTGTCGAGATCCCAGGACGAGGCGGTCTTGTCGCCGGCGCGAAGCCGGCCGGCGCCCTTCCCGTGCGCCTCGACGCGACCATCTTTGACCAGCAGCACGCTCTGGTCCGCACCGACGGGGACGTACAGCGGAGCGAATCGCGCCACAACCGGGTCGGCCGCGCCGTCGAGTCGCTCGGTCATGCGCTCGTAGGTCGCGCCCACCGTCAGCGGCGTCGCTCCCTCGACGACGGTGTCGATCCAGGCGACCGTCACCGCGTCGCCGACCTTCCCGCCCTTGAGCGCCTTGAGGACCTTCACGCGGTAGAAGATCATAGGAACCCCGGCACTATCGGCACTTCCGCCGTGGTCGACGGCTCTCCCGGCGATCGACTCGATCGTCCCCCGGAACGAGTGGGTGGCCCGCGCAGCCGCCGCCTGCACCGAGTCGAACCTCGGCCCAGCCACCGCGATGCCGCTCGAGACGCCACTGCCTGGGACGGGGGCTGCTCGACGGTGAGGCCTCGGGAGCAGCAGCACAGCCAGACACGACGAGGGTGACCCCGATCAGCACCGCACCGACTCGTCGCACGTTCACCCCCTCCGTAGACCCCGTCGCCACCATTGTCGTCCTCGTCTCGATGACGCGGGATGCCAGTGGGCGATCAGAGGTCGATCTGGTAGCGGAGCTCGTCTACCGTCTCGTCCGGCTCGCCCGTCTCGTCGGCGCGGATCAGGCCGGCTCGTGCGAGGGTGCGCTGGGAGGCGATGTTGTCCTGGGCCGTGTCGGCGACGACGCGGACCAGGCCGTGCTCTCGAGCGAGGTCGATCAGCGCCCCGACCGCCTCTGCCGCGTATCCCGCGCCTCGCGCCGACGGCGCCAACCCGTAGCCGATCTCGACGACCCCGTCGCGCGGTCGTCCCTTGAAGCCGATCCCGCCGATGGCTCGCCCGTCGGCCCGGCGTTCGATCACGTAGAACCCGAAGGGTTGCTGCTCGCCGTCGTCCTTCGACGCGCGCAGGAACATCGTGGCGCCGACGACATCCCCCTCGAACGGGAAGTCGGCCGCCCAGCGGTCGGTCGCTGCCGGGGTGCGGTCGACGATGCGGGTCGCCTCCGCCTCCGTGGCGGGCCGTAGGGTGAGGCGCTCGGTGGTCAGATCCGTCATGCCGCCAGGAGAAGGCCGCAGGAGACCTGCGGTCAAGCCGTTTTCGTCCGGCTGCGGGACCACGTCGCGGGCGGGACGGCACCGGGCGCGGCCCGTCGTTAGGGTTGGCCGCATGTCTGCACCAGCCACCGTCGAGTTCCCGTCGTTCGAGGACCTGCACCGCCGGGTCAGCGCCAAGTGGTCGTTCTACGACGACGACGTGCTGCCCATGCCGGTGGCCGAGATGGACTGTCTGCTGGCCGAGCCCATCGCCCGGGCGCTGCACGAGGCGATCGACCTCGGTGACTGCGGCTACCCGCCTCCGGCGCTGCCGCTGGCGCGGGCGTTCGCCGGGTTCTGCGAGCGGCGGTGGGGCTGGACGGTCGACCCGCACCAGGTCGTCCATACCGCCGACGTCGCCGCCGGGGTGATCGAGACGCTGCGCGGGCTGTTCGCCCCAGGCGATCGGATCGTCATCAACACCCCGGTCTACCCGCCGTTCTTCTCCTGGCCCGCCGAGGACGGCATCGGCACGGTCGAGGTCCCGATGCTGGAGACCGGCGACGCCGCGCGGCCCTACCGCCTGGACCTGGAGGGGATGGAGCGTGCGTTCGCGAGCGGGGTCAAGGCCTACCTGATGAGCAGCCCGCACAACCCGCTCGGGCACACCTTCTCCCGCGACGAGCTGGTCGCCGTGGCCGATCTCGCCGACCGGCAGGGGGTGCTCGTGCTCGCGGACGAGATCCACGCGCCGCTGACCCTGCCTGGCGTCGACTTCGTGCCCTTCCTCACGGTGAGCGACACCGCTCGTCGGGTCGGTGTGGCCTACCACTCGGCGAGCAAGTCGTTCAACCTCGCCGGGCTGAAGATGGCGCACCTGGTCACGGCCGACAAGGACCTGTTCGCGCGGGTCCGCGCAGCGCTGTCGCCGGAGATCCACCGGCACGTCGGCACCTTGGGTGACCTCGCCGGTCGCGCCGCCTTCACCGACTGCGACGACTGGCTCGACGCCCTGCGGGAGCTGCTCGCGGTGAACCACCGCACCCTGCAGGAGCAGGTCGCCGAGCGGCTGCCGCAGGCCCGGATCCTGCCGGCGACGGCGAGCTACCTGGCCTGGCTGGACCTCAGCGCCTACGACCTGGGCGACGAGCCGGCGGACGCGCTGCTGCGGGTCGGGCGGGTAGCCCTCGGCAAGGGCACGACCTTCGGCGAGCTCGGCCGTGGACACGTCCGGGTCAACCTCGGGTGTCCCACGGACTACGTGGTCGACGCCGTGGACCGGATCGACAAGACCGTGCAGGCCGTGCAGGCGCAACGGGCCGGGCACGACCAGGCCGCCGGCTGAGCCGCCGAGCGAGGCGAGACGCCGACCCAGCGCGAGCGGCCGGCCGAGGCGAGACGCCCCGGCCGGCCGCTCGACCGCCGTCACCTGCCTGATGAGCCTGTCAGTGCGTGACGACCCGTCAGGGCCCTGCCGCTAGCCGCGGCCCTGCCAGGTGCAGACGCACACCTCGTTCTTCTCCGGGTCGGCCAGCACCCAGAAGGTCGGCGCGTGCGCGTCCGAGATCACCTTGCCGCCCGCAGCCACCGCGTGCTCGATGCGCGTCTTGGCCTCGTCGGCCGGGACGAAGAAGTCCACGTGGATGCGGTTGCGCTGGCGCCGCTGGTTGTCCATCTGCTGGAACCAAATGGTCGGGTTGAACCTGGCGGGGTCGACGATCTCGTCGTCCTTCCAGGACCTGGCCGCCACCTTGTCGAGGTCGTAGCCGAGCACCGCCGCCCAGAACGGACGCACCGCCGGGATGTCCATCGCGTCGATGGCCAGCTCGAAGGTGCCGATGCCGTCGGTGGTCCAGGTGCAGCCCAGCTCGGCGCCGACCGCGTTGATCTGCTGACCGAGCTGCACGTCCCGCTTGCTGATGTCGCCGATCTCGTGCGTCGTGAGGGCGAGGCGCACCCGGGACCACCGGATGTCGATGTCGGGGTGGTGCCCGGCCGCCTCGGCGAGCTCGCCCACCCGGCGGACGAACTCGAGCGCCTTCTCGAAGTCGCCGCAGTCGACGTGCTGGTAGAGCGTGCGGTTGAGCAGGCGCCAGTGCGGCAGGGCGGTGGTGGCCTCGTAGAAGTCGACCGGCTCTGCCGGCACCGGACCGCCCGAGGGCTGGTCGTCCGCGGAGCTGGTGGCGGCTGACCTGTGGCCCGTCTCGCCCGTGGCGTCCTCGTCGGGCTCGGGGACCATCGGGTGCGGCTCGTCGGCCGGCGGCACCTGCAGGTGCTCGTGGGCGGCCGGGATGAGGTCGCGGCTCAGGTCGTGGTCCGGCTCCTCGGGGGCCACCGGGCCGGACGTGATGACCTCCTCGATGGGCTGGTGCCCGTCGTGGAACTCCAGCGTGCGCGCCCGCACGTGCTCGGGGTGCTCGACGGTCGCGGCGATGACCGCAGCGACGTTGGCCCGGGACACCTTCCCCTTGGGCTTGGTGCCGCTGGCGTCGATCTTGCCGCTGCCCGGCTTGTCGGTGAGCGTGCTCGGCCCGAGGATCGTCCAGTGCAGGCCGGTGCCGCGCAGGTAGTCGTCGGCGGCCGCCTTGGCCTGGGCGTAGGCGTAGAACGACGACTTCTCGGAGTAGCCGTGGTCGAAGCCGGCGCCGTAGTAGCTGACCATGATGAAGCGCGGCACGTCGGCCGCCACCGTGGCGTTCATCGCCCGGATCGCGGCGTCGCGGTCGACCGAGTAGGTGCGAGCCGGGTTGCCCCCGCCCGCTCCGGCGCTCCAGATGACGACGTCGTGGCCCTGCAGGATGTCGACCAGCTCGGGTCCGCTGCGGTGCTCGACGTCCGCGACGATCACGTGGGCACCGGTCGCTGCCACCTCATCCTCGTGGTCGGGGTTGCGGATCACCGAGGTCACCTCGTGACCCGCCTCCACCAGGAGGGGGACGGTCAACATCGCTACCTTGCCGTGGCCGCCGATGATGGCAATGCGCATGGGCATTCCTTCCAGCTCGGGGGCAAGCGCGCTCGCCCGTGGACGGATGGTTCGTCACCACCCTAACGGCCTGTCGTCGAGTGGCCCTGCTCGGGGAAGCGGGGGTGGGTGATGCGGCGATAGGTGTGGAGCCGGCGCACGGCCGACAGCGTCAGGACGCCGCACCACTCGGTCCGGGCGCGCGCCCACTGGGCGGGCTCGCGGCCCATCCACGACCAGGTCGGTGCCCACGACCCGTCCGGCTGCTGGGCGGCCACGAGCGCGGCGAGGGCGGTCTCGAGCGGCTCGGCGAGCACCTCGGCGAAGGGGGACTGCGGCGTGGGTGCCACGTCGAGCGGGCTCAGGCCGTAGCCCCGAAAGTCGGCGGGCGTGCGTTGGACCACCTCGGGCAGCCGAGTGGTCAACGTGGCGACCAGGCGGTCCCGCAGCGGCCGGGGGACCGCCGCCTCGGTCGCGAGCGCGGCGGCGCAGATCCACTCGTTGACCGCGCCGGCGGCCGGCCCCGACTCGACGCGCGCCACCGCGGACTCGGTGATCCGCTCGCGATCGACCGGGTCGAGCCAGCCCGGCCACCGCCAGGCCATGGAGACGAGATCGGCGGTCGGGTTGATCGTGAACCCCTCGAAGGTGCGCGCCAGCTGGCCGGGGGGCTGCTGGTCCCACCAGGGCGCGTGCGGGGCGACCTCGGCCGCCGGCGGGAGGAGCGGCCAGACGTCGCCCTGGCGCTGCGCGCCGACGTAGGACAGCGCGTCGCGCAGCAGGGACGCCAGGGGCGACCCGTCGTCCAGCCGCACGTCGAGGTCGCGCAGGATGCCGAGCGCCGTCCAGGTGGCCAGGACCGAGGGCCCCGCGAACCGACAGTCCGGCTCGAGCGCGCGCCCGAATCCGCCTCCCTCGCAACGGAACTCGCCGAGCGTTCGCGCCACCAGCTGAAGGCTGTCGGGTCCGGAGGCGCCCGGGATCCCGATGGCACCGATCCCATGACGGTAGAGCGCCCGCTCGAGCGGACGCGCCTGCTCCAGCAGGTAGATCCGGGCCTGCTCGTAGCCCTGCTCGCTCAGTCTGTCCGTCATGCGAGGAGTCAACCACCGACGTCTGACAGACCCCTCCGAGCAGCACGCAGCCGCGTGGAGCAGGGGGTCTGTCAGAGCCGGGCGCTACGCTCGGGCCGTGCCCAGGATCATCAGCTCCCCGACCCGCATCCCCGTCCCCGGCGGCAAGGTCATCGACGAGCACGTCGGCCGTGCCTCCACGGGTGACGAGGCCGTGTCCGTCGCCCACATGGTGGCGCCACCCGGCTGGACCGAGCCGTTCCAGCGCCCCGACTTCGACGAGGTCACGGTCGTGCTGCGGGGGACCGTGGTGGTCGAGCACGACGGTGGCACCCTGAGCGTCGCGGCGGGCCAGAGCGTCGTCACCCGTGCCGGCGAGCGCATCCGCTACTCCACGGGGCCCGAGGGCGCCGACTACGTCGCCGTCTGCCTGCCGGCCTTCACCCCGGACACCGTCCACCGAGAGGACGCCTGATGACTCCTCGCACGACTGCCGTCCCCAACGCCGCCGACGAGGTCCTGGCCGACCTGCCGCCCGAGCTGGCCGAGCTGATCCGGCGCGCCCCCAAGGTCGAGCTGCACGACCACCTCGACGGCGGTCTGCGCCCGAGCACGGTCGTCGAGCTGGCCGAGTCCTGCGGCTATGACGGGCTGCCGACGACTGACCCCGTCGAGCTGGCTGCGTGGTTCCGCGAGAGCGCCGACTCGGGCTCGCTGGTCCGCTACCTCGAGACCTTCGTCCACACCGTCGCCGTGATGCAGACCGAGGAGGGCCTGCGCCGGGTCGCGCGCGAGTGTGCCTTCGACCTCGCGAGCGAGGGCACGGTCTACGCCGAGATCCGTTATGCGCCAGAGCTGCACACCGAGCGCGGGCTCAGCCTGGACGAGGTCGTGACCGCGGTGACCGAGGGCTTCGCCGAGGGCATGGAGGACGCCCGCGAGGCCGGGCACCCGATCCGGGTGCGCTCGCTGCTCACCGCCATGCGGCACGCGGCGATGTCCCGCGAGATCGCCGAGCTCGCGGTGCGCCACCGCGACACCCAGGTCGCGGGCTTCGACATCGCCGGCGCCGAGGACGGCTTCCCGCCGAGCCGGCACCTGGACGCCTTCGAGTTCTGCCGCCGGGAGAACTTCCCCATCACCATCCACGCCGGCGAGGCATTCGGGCTGCCCTCGATCTGGGAGGCACTGACCTGGTGCGGGGCCGACCGGCTCGGCCACGGCGTGCGCATCGTCGACGACATGGAGATCGACGGGCTGCCCTACGCCGAGGCAGTGGCCGAGGTGCCCGCCGGCGCCGTCGCGCCGACGGCGGTCAGCCTCGGCCGGCTCGCGGCGTCGGTGCGCGACAAGCGGATCCCGCTCGAGATGTGCCCGAGCAGCAACGTGCAGACCGGCGCCTCGGCGTCGATCGCCGCGCACCCGATCAGCCTGCTGAAGGCCCTGAAGTATCGGGTGACGCTCAACTGCGACAACCGCCTGATGAGCAACACCTCCATGACCAAGGAGATGGCGCTGCTCGTGCGCGACGCCGGCTGGACGCCCGAGGACCTGCGCTGGGTGACGATCAACGCGATGAAGTCCGCCTTCCTGCCCTTCGACGAGCGGCTCACCCTGATCAACCGGGTGATCAAGCCCGGCTACGCCGCGCTGGGCGTGGGGTAGGGCCGGCCGATGAGCGCCGAGGCCACCCGCCCGACAGACCTGGCCCGCCCGTCAGATCTGGCCTGGCCGGCTGAGCTGGCCGGGCGCACCCCGCTGCTCGTGGTGGACCTGGACCGGCTCGACCGGGCGATCTCCCGGATGGCAGCGCACGTGGCCGGGCTGGGGCTGGCGGCGCGGCCGCACGCCAAGACGCACAAGTGTGTCGAGATCGCGCAGCGCCAGCTCGCCGCAGGGGCCGTCGGGCTGACCGTCGCCACGGTGGGCGAGGCCGAGGTGTTCGCCGACGGCGGGTGCCGCGACCTGTTCATCGCCTACCCCGTGTGGGCGGCGGGTGAGCGGGGCGAGCGACTGGCGGCGCTCGCCGACCGGGTGTCGCTGCAGGTCGGGGTGGACTCCGCCGAGGCGTCCGAGCTGTTGGCCGAGGCCCTCGGCGGTCGCGACGTGGGCGTGCTCGTCGAGATCGACAGCGGCCACCACCGCTCCGGGGTAGACCCCGTGCAGGCTCCCCAGGTCGCCCTCGCCGCCGCTGCGGCCGGGTTGCGGGTCGACGGCGTCTTCAGCTTCCCCGGGCACGGCTACGGCCCAGGTGGCGGGGCGCAGGCCGCGGCTGACGAGGCGGCCGCGCTGGGCGCAGCAGCGGAGGCGATGCGGGCTGCCGGCCTCGAGGTGCGCGTCGTGAGCGGCGGGTCCACGCCGACGGCCGACGCCGCGGACGCGCGGGTGCTGACCGAGCTGCGGCCGGGGGTCTACGTGTTCTACGACGCGCAGCAGGCCGAGCTCGGCACCTGCACCCTGGACGACATCGCCCTGACGGCAGCGACCACCGTCGTGAGTCGGCGTCGCACCCCGCAGGGCGGCCAGGTGGTCGTCGATGCCGGCAGCAAGACACTGGGCGCTGACCGTCCCGCCTGGGCTACCGGTCACGGCCGGGTGCCCGCCGTCCCCGACGCGCGCGTCGTCGCGCTGTCCGAGCACCACGCCACCATCACCTGGCCCGACGGGTGGGAGCTGCCCGCGCTCGGCACCGTCCTGCAGGTCGCGCCCAACCACGCGTGCAACGCCGTCGGCCTGGCCGACGAGCTGGTCGTCGTGCAGGGCGGCGCGGTCGTGGACACCTGGCAGGTCGCGGCCCGCGGGCGCAACGCCTGAGCTCGTCAAGCTCGACGCGCCTTGCCTCACCGGCAGGCGCAGCCGTCAACCCCGCGCTCAACCCCCGAGCGCGACTCTGGCCAGCCCTGACCAGCGCTCGCCCAGCCCTCAGGCCCTGTTCCGTCGACGCCTTCCGTGCTGGGTGGGGGGGACTGTCGCAGGAACGGTGTAAGCGGCCCGTTGCCCGGTAGGGCAGGAAGGGGCCGATGATGGCCGAGACACTGGTGGGCGTGAGCCCGACCGAACCGCAGATGCAGGACCCGCACGATCCGGGACCGGATCCCGTTGCCGACAGCGCCGCGTCAGGCCCGCCCGACGCGCCAGCGCAGCCGGTGGCGTCGGGGCGGGCCCGGTCGAAGCAGGACCTGGCCGCGTTGCAGCGCCTGGTCCGCCAGGCCCAGGAGGACGGCGTCGCGTTGACCGGCCCGGACGGGCTGTTGAAGATGCTGACCAAGACGGTGATCGAGGTCGCCTTGGATGAGGAGATGTCCTCGCACCTGGGGTACGACAAGCACGCTGTCGAAGGGCGCGGCAGCGGGAACTCGCGCAACGGGACCCGCGCCAAGACGGTCATCACGGACAACGCCGGACCGGTCGAGATCGACGTCCCACGCGACCGGGCGGGCACGTTCGAGCCCCAGCTCGTCAGGAAGCGTCAGCGCCGGTTGACGGACCTGGACGCGATGGTGCTGTCGTTGTACGCCAAGGGCCTGACGACCGGGGAGATCTCTGCTCACCTGGGCGAGGTATACGGGGCGTCGGTGTCCAAGGACACGATCAGCCGGATCACCGACCGGGTGGTCGAGGAGATGCAGGCCTGGTGGGCGCGGCCGTTGGAGAAGGTCTACGCCGCGATCTTCATCGATGCGATCGTCGTGAAGGTCCGTGACGGACAGGTCCGTAACCGGCCGTTCTACGCCGCGATCGGCGTGGACCTGGACGGGCACAAGGACGTGCTGGGGATGTGGGCCGGGGACGGTGACGGGGAGTCCGCGAAGTACTGGCTCGCGGTGCTGACCGAGCTGCGCAACCGGGGCGTCAAGGACGTGTTCTTCGTCGTGTGCGACGGGCTCAAGGGCCTGCCGGACAGCGTGAGCGCGGCGTTCCCGCAGGCCATCGTGCAGACGTGCATCATCCACCTGATCCGTAACACCTTCCGGTACGCGAGCAGGAAGTACTGGGACCAGATCGCCAAGGACCTCAAGCCGATCTACACCGCACCGACCCCCGCGGCGGCGCGGGAGCGGTACGAGGAGTTCGCCGCGAAGTGGGGCAAGGCCTACCCGGCGATCACGACGCTGTGGGACAACGCCTGGGAGGACTTCATCCCGTTCCTGGACTACGACGTCGAGATCCGCCGGGTGATCTGCTCGACGAACGCGATCGAGAGCCTGAACGCCCGCTACCGGCGCGCCGTCCGCGCGCGTGGGCACTTCCCGAACGAGCAGGCCGCGCTGAAGGTGCTGTACCTCGTCACGAGGAGCCTGGACCCCAAGGGCACCGGTCAGACACGATGGGTCACACGCTGGAAGCCCGCGCTGAACGCGTTCGCCATCACCTTCGCCGACCGCATGCCGGCCGCCGAGGACCGCTGAAAATGAAACCGCCGCTTACACCGTTCATCGGACAGTCCCGGGTGGGGATGCGCGCACGAACGCGTGGGGTGCGCAGGGTCGGGAGGGCGGCGTGTCACGGTTTCGTGGGCGTCTCTCGGAAGGGTGCGCGGATTACCTAGTGGGGCGGGTGGCCCGTGGTGGGGTGGGGATCCGCGCAGGAAGGCCGTGGGACGCGCAGGGTCGCGTGGGGTGCGCAGGGTCGGGAGGGCGGCGTCTCACGGTTTCGTGGGCGTCTCTCGGGAGGGTGCGCGGATTACCTGGTGGGGCGGGTGGTGGCCCGTGGTGGGGTGGGGATCCGCGCAGGAAGGCGTGGGACGCGCAGGGTCGCGTGACATGCGCAGGGTCGGGAGGGCGGCGTCTCACGGTTTTGTGGGCGTCTCTCAGGAGGGTGCGCGGATTACCTGGTGGGGCGGATGGCCCCGTGGTGGGGTGGGGATCCGCGCAGGAAGGTGTGGGACGCGCAGGGTCGCGTGGGGTGCGCAGGGTCGGGAGGGCGGCGTGTCACGGTTTCGTGGGCGTCTCTCGGAAGGGTGCGCGTATCGTCCAGCTGTGGACACCGCCGCCGCACCCCGCGTGCTCGTCATCGGTCTCGACCCCCGCCGCGTCCCCGGGCCGTGGGACCCCGAGCCGGTGGTCGCGGCGATCGAGGCGGGCCTGGCCGAGTTCGAACGCCACGGCGTGCCCGTCCAGACCTGCCTGGTCGGCATGGACGGCATGGACGGCGGCGACGACATCGAGACCGTCGTCACCGAAGCGCTGCGCGCCCACCCCTTCGCGTGCGTCGTCGTCGGCGGGGGTCTGCGCCACTCGGACGACCAGGTGGAGCCGCTCGAGCTGGTCATCAACCTGGTGCGCCGGCACGCCCCGGACGCCGCCATCGCGTTAAACGACAGCCCGGCCACCACCTACGAGGCGGCTGCTCGCTGGCTGAGCTAACGCAGGCCGAGGCGACGCCGGAGCTGCTCGTCACGCTGCAGCCGCTCGAAGTCGCGCCGCCCACGATCGGCGATGACGGCCGCCAGCACCGACTCGACGTCGGCGTCGGGCGGTGGCGGCGGGGCTACGTGGCGCAGGACCTGGCTCGCCAGCTGCTGGCCGAGCTCGGCACGGGACGCGTGGCTGAGGCCGTCGCGACGGGCGAGGAACTGCCGCACCGACAGGGCCAGCCCGGCGGGCAGCGGGGCGATGTCGGCGGTGCCGGCCCAGTGGGCGAGCGCGGGTGGCATCGCGGCGGGCGGGGGCGTCTCGAGGCCGATCCGCTCGCGAACGACCACGGTCCCCGGCGGCGAGGTCGCCGAGCCGGCGGCCGCGCGAGTCGATGATCGAGGAGAGCGACGCCACCAGCCCGAAGGTGCCCCACAGCTCAAGCACCCCGACCAGCGCCCGCACCAGCGCGTGCCGCCCCGTGATCGGACCGTTGTCGAGCCGGACGACGCGCGTGCCGCACGCGAGCTTGCCGAGCGATCGGCCTACGGTCAGCGTCTCGACCACGGTCGGGAGCACCACGAGCAGGCCCGCGGTCAGCAGCACGGTGTAGACCCCTTGCAGAGCCCGGTCGAAGCCCTCGGCCCAGCGGCTGGTCGCCCAGGTGAGCAGCCACAGCAGCCCGACCGTGACGAGCCCGTCGACGACGCCGCCGAGCAGACGCAGGCCGAACCCGGCCGTCGGCACGTCGAGGGCGACGGCTTCACCGGTCACCAGGTCGTCGCGTCCCACCCCCACGGTCATGGCACGGACTCTAGCGAAGACCAGCGCCGACCACCGCAGAGCCAGGACAGTGCTAGGACACCGACCACCGGGCCCGTAGGGTGGGCGACGTGGACCTGGACGCCTACGTCGGTGCCCATCAGGGGGAGTGGCGCGAGCTGGAGCAGCTCGTGAGTCGCTCGTCGCTGTCCGCCGCCGAGTCCGACCGGCTGCTCGACCTCTACCAGCGGGTGGGGACCCACCTGTCGGTGCTGCGCTCGTCGGCTCCCGACCCGGCCCTGGTCGTCAGCCTGTCGTCGCTGCTGGCCCGGGCGCGCCGCCGGACCGCCGGCACCCGCACCAGCAGCCTGGCTGACATCGGTCGATTCTTCGTCGAGACGCTGCCCGCGGCGCTCTACCGGCTGCGCTGGTGGTGGTTGACCTCGATGGTCGTGAACCTCGCGGTGGCGTTCGGCTTCGGCCTCTGGTTCTACCGCAACCCCGAGATCGAGGCGTCGATGGCGACGCCGGCGCAGATCGCGCAGCTGGTCGAGGTCGACTTCGAGCGCTACTACAGCGAGTACGCCGCCAGCCACTTCGCCGCCCAGGTGTGGACCAACAACGCCTGGATCGCGGCCATCTGCATCGGTGCCGGAGTCCTGGGTGTGCCCGTGGTGCTGGTGCTCTTCCAGAACATGCTCAACCTCGGCCTGATGGGCTCGATCATGCTGCACCACGACCGGGGTCATGTCTTCTTCGGCCTGCTGCTGCCGCACGGGATGCTCGAGCTCACCGCGATCTTCGTCGCCGGCGGGGCGGGGCTGCGACTGTTCTGGTCGTGGGTCGCGCCAGGGTCACGGACCCGCGTGTCGAGCATGGCGCGCGAGGGCCGCACCACCGCGGTCATCGCGCTCGGCCTGGTCGTCGTGCTGCTGATCTCGGGCGTCATCGAGGGGTTCGTCACGCCGTCGCCGCTGCCGACGTGGGCGCGCATCGCGATCGGCCTCGTCGCCTGGGCCGGGTTCATGGTCTACGCGCTGGTGCTCGGTGCGCGCGCCGCCGCTCGCGGCGCCGACGGTGACCTCGACGCCCAGGACCGCGGCGAGGACCTCGTCGCCGTCGGCTGAGCGTCGCCTGACCGGTGGCCGAGACGTCCGTCAGAGCAGGCCGCGCGACTTCAGCATCAGGTAGTGGTCGGCCAGCGCCACCGGCAGCCGCTCGGGCGGCTCGTCGATGACGTGCACGCCGAGGCCGGAGAGGGCGTGCGCGGTGCGCCGCCGCAACGTCCGGCTTCGCTCCGCCGCCGCCGAGTCGTAGACCTCCCCGACCGTCGAGCGACCAGCGGCCAGCTCGTCGAGCGCCTGGTCCGAGACGGACGCGACGACCACCCGGTGCCGGGCGGCGAGCGAGGCGAGCACCGGCAGCAGCGTCTCCTCGACCGCGGCGGGCTCGAGCGGCGTGAGCAGCACGACGAGGGACTGGCGCTTGCCGTCCCGGGCGATCGCAGCGCCGAGGGCGGTCCAGTCGGCCTCGACCAGGGCGGGCTCCAGGTGGGTCATGGCGTCGGAGAGGCGGGGCAGCAGGTCGGTGCGGGTGGCGCCCGAGACGGCAGCCTGCACGACGCGGTCGCCGGCGAGGAAGCTGACGTGGTCGCCGGCGCGCGAGGCGAGGGAGGCGAGCAGCAAGGTGGCGTCCATGGCCGAGTCCAGCCGCGGGGTGTCGCCGACCCGGCCGGCGCTGAGCCGGGACGTGTCCAGGACGAGCAGCAGGCGTCGGTCGCGCTCGGGGCGCCAGGTCCGAACGACGACGGACTGGCGTCGGGCGGTGGCGCGCCAGTCGATCGAGCGGACGTCGTCGCCCTCGACGTAGTCGCGCAGCGAGTCGAACTCGGTGCCCTGGCCGCGGATCCGCACGGCGGCGTTGCCGTCGATCTGGCGCAGCCGGGCGAGTCGGCTCGGCAGATGACGCCGCGACGGGAAGGCCGGCAGCACCCGCACGGAGCGCGGGGCGTCGAAGCTCAGCTGCCGGGCCGCCACCCGCAGCGGCCCGAGCGAGCGAACGGTGATCTGGTCGGCGCTGCGCTCGCCACGCCGCACCGGCAGCAGCGGGGTGACCAGCCGGACCCGCTCGCCGCCGGGCAGGTCGAGCCGGTGCCGGTTGGTCACCGAGCCGGCCCCCGCCGACGGCTGCCACGCGTCGCGCAGCACTCCCCGCACCCGGCGGGTGCCCGTGTTGGTGACCAGCAGCGGAGCCGCGGTGGGCTCGCCGGCGCGCACGGGGTCTACGGGTTGGGGCTCGATCTGCAGCCGGCGGGGCGAGGGGGCGAGCGCGAGGTCGAGGGCGACCACGGCCCCGACCAGCAGGGTCCACAGGCCGACCGTGGTCGGCACCGGCCGCAGCAGGACGGCGACCACCCCGAGGAGCAGGAGCAGGACGGCGCGGCCGGTGATCGCCATGTCAGCGCGGGACGGGGACGGCGGCGATGGCGCTGCTGAGCACGCTCGAGATCTGCACACCCTCCAGCTCGGCCTCGGGTCGCAGCGCGAGGCGGTGCGCGACCGTGGACTGCGCGAGCGCCTTGACGTCGTCGGGGGTGACGAAGTCGCGGCCGTTGAGGAAGGCCCATGCCCGCGCGGTGGCGAGCAGCGCGGTGGCGGCGCGCGGGGACATGCCGAGCGCGAGCGAGGGGGACTGGCGGGTGGCGCGCGCGATGTCGACGATGTAGCCCACGACCTCTGGGGTCACCGAGATCGATTGCACCGCAACCGAACCCGCAGCCAGGTGCGCCGGGGACGCGACCGGCTGCACGCCGGCGGCACCGAGGTTGCGCGGGTCGAAGCCGCTGGCGTGCCGCTGCACCACCTCGACCTCGTGCTCGCGGTCCGGGATCGACAGCTCAACCTTGAGCAGGAAGCGGTCGAGCTGGGCCTCGGGCAGCGGATAGGTGCCTTCGTACTCGATCGGGTTCTGCGTCGCGGCCACGAGGAACGGCGTCGGCAGCGGATGGCTCACGCCGTCGACGGTGACCTGACGCTCCTCCATCGCCTCGAGCAGCGACGCCTGGGTCTTCGGCGGCGTCCGGTTGATCTCGTCGGCGAGCAGCATGTTGGTGAAGACCGGTCCGGGCCGGAAGGTGAAGTCCGACCGGGCGGCGTCGTAGACCTGGGAGCCGGTGACGTCACCCGGCATCAGGTCGGGGGTGAACTGCACGCGCTTGCTCTCGACGTCGAGGGTCTGCGCGAGGGTGCGCACCATCAGCGTCTTGGCGACACCCGGGACACCTTCGAGGAGCACGTGCCCGCGGGCGAGCAGCCCGATCAGTAGCCCGGTCACCGCGCCGTCCTGCCCGACGACGGCCTTGGCGACCTCGTCGCGGACCGCCCGCAACGCGGCGAGAGCCTCCTGCGCCGAGACCTGCGCGGGCTGGCGCTCTGGGGTGTGGTCGGGGGTGTGGTCGGTCATCGGTGGCGTACCTCTTCCTCGAGGCTCGTCAGGCCCTGGGCCCGGGCGAGCAGCTGGTCGTCCTTGTCGACGGTGGAGTCGTAGAGCAGGGTGGCGACCTCGGCGGGGGAGCGTCCGGTCGCGTGGACCACGGCTGCCACCAAGGCTTCTCGGTCGGTGCGGGGCGCGAGACCGAGGCGGCTCAGCAGCCGCTCCCGGGTGCCCTCCTGCAGGGCTGCGAGGGCATGGCTGCGCTCGCGCGACTTCGCGTAGAGCCGGCCGCGGCTGCGGGTGGTCTCGATCGCCCGCACCACGACGGGCAGCGGCTCGACGACCAGTCGGCCGAGGCGGCGCCCCCGCCACAGCATGGTGGCGAGCACCGCGATCCCGAGCAGATAGACCAGCGGCGTGAACCACACCGGCAGCACCGCGAGCGGGTCGGCGTCGCGCTCGACGGGCGCGCCCGCCTCCGCACCGCCGTCGTCGCTCGGGACGAACCACACGACCCGCGGGTTGTCCGAGAGCAGCCGCAGCGCGAACGCCGCGTTGGTGTCGGAGGTGGTGCTCTGGTTGGTGAGCGGCCGAGTGGCGCCGAGGACGTCCACCGCAACGGAGTCCTTCGTGCCTTGCGTGCTCAGCAGGCCGTACCCACCGCTCACGGGGAAGCAGCTCTGCCAGCCGAGCTCGCTCTGTTCGCCGAACGCGTTCGCCCTGAAGATGTAGCTGCCCGGCCCGGTGGTGATCGTCGTCACCTGGTCGAACCGGGGGTCCGCACAGGTGGCGAACGTCGATGCCGACCCGGAGCCCCCGGAGCCCGAGCCGCTCGACCGGTCGTCGAACCCCGCGTAGTCGCCCTCCTGCACCGGGAGCCCGGTCGCCTCGTCCACCGCGGCGGCGGGCAGGCCGGCCAGCACCAGCCGCGCATAGCTGTCCCGCACCGACGCGATGGTCGTCATGGCGTCGCTGTAGACCTCGCTGCTGTCCGACACGACCAGCGTCGCGCCGCGTCGGTCAGCGTCGGTCGAGGCCGCCGAGGCCGTCGAGGCCGTCGAGGCCGTCGAGGCCGTCGAGGCCGTCGAGGCATCCGAGGCATCCGCCGACGCCGACGCCGACGCCGACGCACCCACGGACTGCGTGATGGCCCTCAGCTCGGCCTGGGTTCGCACGACGTCCACGCGGATCCCCTTGGCGCGCAACACCTCCACCAGCGCCTTGGTGCCGAGCCGCCCGGCGTTGTCGGGGTCGAGCGGGGTCTGGTTGCCACGGGGCCAGGTCGTCACCGCGAGCACCGCGACCGCTGCCACGACGACCGCGGCCCACAGCAGCGCGGACCGGATCTTGCCGCCGAGGCCGCGCTCGACGGGGCGCGCGGCACCGCTCGGTCGTGCCGTGTCGCTCGGGCCCGCAGCGCCGTGCGCGCGTGCGGTGTCGACACCGGCTGGAGGCACCCGCGTGCTGCTCATCGGGTCACCCTCGTCGTCGGGTGGCCCGGGTTGTCCTGGTGGTCCAGGTGGCCCGCCGCGGCGTGAGCACCGCCCGTGCCGTCGGCGTGCACCGGCCTGGCCGCGGCGAGCCGCTCGCCCAGGTCGAGCACGGCGACGACCTGATCCCGGCTGCTGCGCTCCTCGGCGCTGGAGCGATGACCGTAGGCCGCAGTCGAACCACCGTGCGGCGTCAGCGATCTCGTCGCGCTCGTCGGGGAAGGTGCGGCCCGCGACGGCAGCGATCTCGGTCACCGTGCGGCCCGGCACGTCGCCGAGGACGGCCCGACGGTCCAGGTCGGACACGATCGCGCGGAAGGCATCGACCAGCGCCGAGTCCAGCCGACCGTGCGCGAGGTGGTCCGTCGCGAGCGCGCGATAGTCGGCGGAGGTGAGGCGAGGGTCTACCAGATCAGTGGCGCGAGCGTCCTTGGCCGACAACGGATCCCGCCGAGCCGTCCGCAGGTAGCGCCAGGCGCCGGCGGCCAGGACGAGCACGAGGAGGGCCAGCACCACCCAGCCGAGGAGCGGCGACCCGCCCTCGCCACCGGCCAGCGCCTCCTGCAGCCAGTTCCACAGGCGTTCGAGCAGGCCTGGGCCAGAGTGATACTCGGGCTTGGCGAGCTCCTCGGCGAGCCACGATCTGGCCTCGTCGGGACCGGGCTCGAGCACCTGGACCAGCATCACCGTTGCGGCTGGCTCTGCCCGAGGCTCTGCAGGAGGGTGATGTCGAAGCCTTCCTTGCGCATCCGCTGGTCGAGGTAGAGCAGGCAGACGACCGCCGCCGCGAACGGCGACACGATCGCGGTGGCGAGCACCTGGGAGAGGAGGCTGCTGATCATGCTGAACACGAAGGCCATCGTCTGGTTGTTGGGGTCGATCATCAGCGGCGCGGCGACCCCACCGATGAGCTGCAGCGGGAAGCTGAGCACGCTCGAGGCCACCGACGTGATCAGGCCGCTGACCACGAGGATGCCGAAGATGCGCCAGAACGAGCCCGACACCAGGCGCCACGACCGCCGGAAGGCCTGCAGCACCGGCGAGCGCTCAAGCACGATGACGGGGGAGAGGAACATCCAGCGGGTGTAGAGCCACACGGCGATGACGACCAGCGCGATGGCCACGAGCACGGTGACCAGGACGGCGAGGCCGCTCGGCGCCGTCTCGAAGGAGTTCGAGCTGCTGATCAGCGCCCACAGCGCCACGCCGCCGAGGCCCAGCACCAGGACGAGCCACACGATGCTGGTGAGGATCGAGGCCCCGACGCTCGGCAGGATGCGGCTGCGGGCGGCCCGCCACGTCTCGCCGATGGTGGGCTTGCGACCGAGCACGGCCTCGCTCGCCACGTGTGTGAGCAACGCGGTGAGGACGATGCCGGACAACCCGAACGGCAGCATCGCCGCGGCCAGCCCACCGCCGAGGGAGAGCACCGAGCGGGTGTCGGGGACGGCGTCGGCGTTGGTGGTGGAGAAGATCGACCAGTCCACCCCCGACGCGAAGAGCCCGAGCAGCGGCAGCGAGATCACCAGGGCGACCAACTGCACGACGAGCGCCAGCCCGATGGTCGAGGCGGGGTTGAAGCGCAACAGCTTGATGGCGCCGTCGAGGATGTCACCGAGCGAGAGCGGCCGGATCGGCACGATGCCCGGCTTGAACGCCTGCCACGACGGGTAGCCCTGCTGGTAGCCGGGCTGCTGGTAGCCCGGCTGCTGGTAGCCGCCCTGCTGATAACCCGGCTGCTGGTAACCCTGCGCGTAACCCGGCTGCTGGTAACCGGGCAGCGGCGGTGCGGGCGGCGGCTGGGTGGGCTGCGGCGAAGGCTGCTGGTCCGGCTCCGGCACGGGTGCCGTGGGATCGCTGGGCTCGCGCCCCTGCCCCGGTGCCTGCCAACCCGAGTCGCTCATGTCCACCCCTGTCGAGTCGGGGCGTGACGATCACTACCCCCGTCTGTGGAGACGCTATCAGCGCCGGGCCAGCGCCTCCGCGCGCGACTCGGCCCGTCGCGGCGTGAGCGGGGTCGCCCCGAGTCGCCGCTGCCGGGCGATCACCTCGGGTTCCTGGCGCTTGAGCAGCAGCCCGCGCCGCCACAGCGTCAGCGGTGGCTTGCGGTGCTCGCGCAGGTCGCGGGCCAGCCGCAACCAGAAGGTCAGTCGCGGGTCGCGGCACACGCACCACGCGTCGGCGAGCAGGCCCTCCTGGCGCAGCACGGCGATCGCCTCCGCCGCGAAGATCCCCTCCGCCAGCACGTAGTCCGTGGGTCGAGCCTGCAGCTCGTGCTCACCGACGCGCCGCGACGCACTGATGTCGTAGACCGGGAGGCGGGCGCTGCCGGTGTGCACCAGCTCCGCGAGGACGGCTACGGCGCCGACGAGGTCCCAGCTGGCCGGGTCGTCCCAGTCGGGGATGCCCAGCTGGCCGATCGGCAGGCGGGGGTCGTCGCCGTCGAGATAGAAGTCGTCGAGCCGCACGATCGGCCAGCCGTGCCGCTGGGTGAGCCGCTCGCACAGCCGCGACTTGCCGGCGCCGCTCGGCCCGCAGACCACGACGACCCGCGCCGCCGCACCCCTCACGGGGCCGTGAGCGCGCGGAACGCGTCGACGAGCGCGGCGAGTCGTTCGGCGGCACGCCGGCGCGCCTCGGGCAGCCCGTCGTCGCCCGCACCAGCTGCACCGGCACCACCACCCGCACCACCACCCGCAGCCGCACCACCGGCCGCCGGCTCGATCACCTCGAGATAGACCTTGAGCTTGGGCTCGGTGCCGCTCGGGCGGACGATGACCCGGCTGTCGTCGTCGAGGTAGTAGCGCAGCCCCTCGGTCGGTGGCAGGTCGGGCGAGCCGACCGTCAGGTCGTCGGCACGCGAGACCTGGTGCCCGGCAACGGTGCTCGGCGGGTTGGCCCGCAGCCGCGCCATGATCTGCCCGATGATCGCGAGGTCGTCGACCCGCACCGAGAACGCATCGGTGGCGTAGACCCCGTGCCGGCGAGCGAGGTCGTCGAGGACGTCCAGCAGCGTGCGTCCCTGACCGCGCAGGATGGCGGTCATCTCGGTGAGCAGCAGCGCAGCGCTGATGCCGTCCTTGTCCTGGACGTGCTGCGGGTCGACGCAGTAGCCGATCGCCTCCTCATAGCCGTAGGTCAGGCCCGGGACCCTCGCGATCCACTTGAAGCCGGTCAGCGTCTCGGCGTGGGCGATGCCGGCGTCACGGGCCATCGCGGCGAGCAGCCGCGACGAGACGATCGAGTTCGCGAACACCGCGCCGTCGCCGCCCAGCCCACCCGCGCCGACCCCGTCGACGCCAGCAGTTGCATCAGCACGACCAGCAGCACCACCACCAGCAGCCAGCCGGTCGATCACGTGCTGACCGAGCAGCGCCCCGAGCTCGTCGCCGCGCAGCATCCGCCAGGTGCCGTGGTCGTCGACGGCCGCGGCGCACCGGTCGGCGTCGGGGTCGTTGGCGAGCACCACGTCGGGGCGGACCGAACCGGCGAGGGCGAGCGCGGCGTCGATCGCGCCCGGCTCCTCGGGGTTGGGGAAGGCCACGCTGGGGAAGTCGGGGTCGGGCGCCTGCTGGCTGGACACCTCGTGCGGCGCGGGGAATCCCGCTGCGGCAAAAGCCTTCTCGACGGTGGCGGACCCGACGCCGTGCAGCGAGGTGTGCACGACGGATACCGCGCGAGGCGCGTCGGGACGGACTACCGAAGCAGCCGCGTCGACGTAGGCCTGCTCGATCTCGTCGCCCAGGGTTTCCCAGCCGTCCTCCACCCGCGGGACGGACGCGACCGAGGGGACCGCCGCGATGTGCGCGGCGATCTCGGCGTCGACCGGGGGCACGATCTGCGAGCCGTCGCCGAGGTAGACCTTGTAGCCGTTGTCCTGCGGCGGGTTGTGGCTCGCGGTGACCATCACGCCGGCGTGCGCGCCGAGGTAGCGGATCGCAAAAGCCAGCACGGGCGTAGGGAGCCCGGGCCGCGCAGCACGGTGGCCCGGCCACCGGCCGCGACGACGACCGCCGCTGTGTCACGGGCGAATTCGTCGGACTTGTGTCGCGCGTCGAAGCCGATGACGACGACCGGCTCGGGCTCGCCGCCCTCGTCCTTCAGCCAGGCGGTGAGGCCGGCCGCGGCGGGATGACGACGGCGCGGTTCATCCGGTTGGGTCCGGCACCGATGGCACCGCGCAGCCCGGCGGCTGCCGAACTCGAGCATCCCGGCGAACCGGTCCGCCAGGTGCAGCCACCGCGGCCGCCTCGTCGCCACTCTGCGCGGCGGCGATGACGGGCGCGAGCTCGCTACGGGTGTCGGGGTCGGGGTCGTCGTCGAGCCAACGCGTCGCCAGTTCGACCAGCTCGCCGGCCTCGCCGGCCTCGGTCGGCCTGCCGGCCTCGGTGGGCCCGCCGGCTGCGGTCGACTCGCCCAGCTCCTGGTCGTCCCCCTCGGCGATCGTGCGCACCACCTGGGCCAGCAGCAGGCCGCAGCGCGACGCGGCCTCGCGACCGGCGTCCAGGACCTCCTCGTGCGACAGCGGCTGGTCGGAGATGCCCGCGGCGAGGTTGGTGACCAGGGACACCCCGAGCACCTCGAGGCCGACGTGGCGGGCGGCGATCGCCTCCAAGGTGGTGGACATGCCCACGAGGTCACCCCCGATGGTCATCGCCATCTGCACCTCCGCCGGCGTCTCGTAGTGCGGCCCGCGGAACTGGACGTAGACCCCTTCGTCGAGCCCGGGGTCTACCGTCTTGGCGATCTCGCGCAGGCGAGGGGAGTAGAGGTCGGTGAGGTCCACGAAGGTCGCGCCCTCGAGGGGCGAGGTCGCGGTGAGGTTGATGTGGTCGCGGATGAGCACCGGGTGCCCGGGCGGTGCGGGGTTGAGCCCGCCGCAGCCGTTGGTGAGCACGATCGAGCTGCAGCCGGCGTCCGCCGCGGTGCGCACGCCGTGCACCACCGCGCGCACACCGCGTCCCTCGTAGAAGTGGGTGCGGGTCCCGAAGACCAGCGCCCGGCGACCGGTGTCACCGATCTCGACCGAGCGCATGACGCCCGAGTGCCCGGGACGGCCGCCTTCGCGAAACCCGGCACGTCGGTGTTGTCGAGCATGGCTGCCTCGCCGCAGGTTGCTCGTCGCCCGCCGCGATCCGAGCACGAGGGCTACCTGCCCACGGCCCTGGATCCTCCTCGACCTGCCCGGACCACCGCCGGTCAGGTCGACGTCCAGGGCGGGGCACGACCATACTGGCGCGAGCTCGGACGGCTGGCCGCTGGAGGAGCGGCTCGAGCAGGTGAAGCAGGCGGCTACGTCGGCGATGCCAACGCCCTCGCCAACCACGCGCACGCTCGTCCGGCCTCGGCGTGCACGTCATCCGGTCGGAGCCCCGCCGACGTCTGCGATCCGGGCTGCTCTGGCCACTCGGTGAGCTTGTCGCCGAGCCACTTGGGCAGGACCGCTACGGCCACCGGTCAGGCGACGCACCCGGTGCGAACGAGGTCCTCGCCGCGCACTGGTTGTAGTCGGGTCACCGTCGGCGCCGCGAGCCGCGGCGCGCGATCGACGCGCAGGGCACCTAGCGCGTTCGACCGAGAAGTCCTCGGACCCGGCGAGCGGGTCGACCCAGCGGGTGTCGGCAGCGGCGCCGGCAAACGGGTCTCGATGGTCGCCGCGAGCGAAGCGTCGGCCAGGCCGAGCGTGTTGACCCCGGTGACGGGGCCCTGATCGCGCCGATGCTCCAGCCCGTGGGCGGCGGCGATGCCCTCCGATCGCGGCAAGGTCAGTCGGCGAGGTCGCGCTGCTCGGCGACGAAGGATGCGCGGTGAGCTCGAGCAGGGCCCGTGGGGCCAGCACGGGCCGAAGCCGATCGTGTCACCCGCGGCCGTGGTGCCAGCATGATCGAGCCCGAGGCCGAGGTTGAGGCATGTTCTGGAAGAGCACCACCGTCGGCGCGGGCACCGGGTCCTGGCCAGGCCGATGCCGAGCTGGCCGCGCCGGCGTTGGGTCACGAAGGCCCGGAGGCGGCGAGCGGCCGGGCCATTGGTCGTACTGCCGCGGCTCGATCGCGCCGGCGAAGTCGATCCCGTACCAGCTGCGCGATCCGCCGACCGCGCGGCGTCCAGCTGACCCAGCGATCCTCGGGGTTCAGCGGTCCGAGGACCGCGGCAGCGAAGCACCCACCGGCGGGTCGCCGGCCGACCAGCCGCGCTACGAGATCAGCCCTTGACCGCGCAGCCGGTCATGAAGCGCTGCACAGGACGCACGCGAGCATCGACCGATGACCGAGGCGCTGGTGCGGGTCAGCAGCTCCGCTCCCTGGCCCTGCGAGGGCGAGGCCGCTGCTGGAGCGGCGATGACCGTCGTGTTCTCGCTGCGCGGCAGAGCTTGGCCAGACCGATCTCCGGCTCCTGAGGAACGCGCGGCGGAACGCGCGCAGGCCGGGATGGACATGGGCGTCGTCGAGCAGGGTCTGGTAGTGCGACGGTCCTTCGTCGCGGACTCGACGATCGAGCGCGGCAGGGTGCTCATGTAGTTGCGCAGCGTGTAGATGCACAACGGCATGCCGTAGCCCCGCTGTGGAGGATCCACGTCGCGATGTACTGACCGCTGATCCCGTGGCGAAGGAGCCGAACAGGTCCATCGCCCGCCGCTCGGCCGAGACCAGCGTGCTGCGGCCGAGCAGCGCCAGCGCGAAGGCGAGGAACGCGGCGAGCACCGGCACGAGGAACGCCCGGGACGCGCCGTAGGCGTCGATCATCCCGCCGGCGGCCGACGATCCGAGGGCGATGCCGATGAGCAGGCCGGTCATGACGATGGTCATGCCCTCGTTGATCTGCGACTCGGGGACCAGCCGCTGGGCGAGCATCATGGCGGTGATGAGGGTCGGGGCGATCGCGGAGCCGGCGACGAGCAGGACGGCCGCGAGGACCGGCAGCTGGTCGACGACGAGCACGGGCAGCAGCAGCACCGACATGGCGAGGTGCTCGGCAGCAACCGCTGGGCGATGGCGTCGGCCGCCGGCCGGGTCCCGTAGACCAGTCCGCCGACGAGCGAGCCCAGCGCGAAGCACCCGAGGGTGGCACCGCCCCAGGCGGCGGCCTGGTGCTCGGCGGCGAACGCGACGACGATCACGTCGGCCGCACCGAAGATCGTGCCGGTGAGCGCCAAGGTGGCGGCCAGCAGCAGCAGCCCGGGCGCCTGCCAGGCCCGGCCGTGTGGTGCTCGTGCTGCGGCTGGACCCGGCTCGGTGCGCCGCTGCAGCGCGAGCCCGATCACGCCGGTGGTGTAGAGCAGGAGCGCGAGCAGCATGCCCGCCTCCGGGAAGAACAAGGTGGCGAGCGCCGCACCGAGGGCCGGCCCCATCATGAAGCAGGACTCGTCGAGGACCTGCTCGAACGAGTTGGCCGTGTGCAGCATCCCCGCCTCGCCGCGCAGCAGGTGCGCCCACCGGGCCCGGATCAGCGTGCCCGCCTGGGGCATGATCGCGTTGCCGAGGTTGGCGAGGACGAGCACCCAGACGGGTGCCCCGAGGTAGGTGGCGAGGACCAGCGAGAGCAGCGCGGCTGCCGACATGAGGGCGAGCGGCACCGCCACCCGCCGCTGTCCGTGCCGGTCGATCAGCCGCCCGACGGTGGGTCCGAGCGAGGCGACGCCGACGAGGCCGATCGAGCTGATGATCCCGGCGAGGGAGTAGGACCCGCGACGGGTCGCGATCATGACGATGATCGACACCCCGAACATCGCGCCGCCGAGGCGGGCGAGGTAGCCGAACGCGGTGAAGCGCAACGCTCCAGGGGTGGCGAGCAGGGCGCGGTAGGGGGTGAGCACGATGCCCCACGCTATCGGTTCCGAGCGGGTCCTCAGCCCCAGCCGAGGGCACGGGTGGCCGCTGCGGCGGCGGCCCCGAGGATGACGACGACGATGAACGGCGCCCGCAGCCACAGGGCGAGCGAGGCGACGGCGAGGGACACCACGCGGGCGTCCACGGTGAGGTGCCCCTCGGCGACGAAGGTGTTGGTGGCGACCAGGGCCGCAAGCAGCCCGGCCGTCATGGTCGCCGACGCGGCTCCCACCAGCGGGTGCTCGAGGTGGCGGTCCGGCACGAGGAAGCCGACCAGCTTGGTGGCGTAGCAGAGCAGGCAGGACAGCAGCAGGGCGTTCGTCAGGCTCATGAGTCCTCCCGTGCGGGTGCTGGACGTGCTCCGGCGGGTGGTGCGGCAGATCGGACAGGTCGTCGTCCTCGTCGCGGCGCGCCGGCGCCGCTGCTGCAGCACCGCCACCCCGAACGCCACCACGGCGGCCACGATGATCGGCAGCCCGGCGGCGAGCACCGGCGTGACGAGCAGGGTGCGACCGCGCACAGGGCCGCGATCCTCGACCGTCACGTCGGCGCAGCCGGGGCCAGAGCAGGCCGAGGAAGCCGGCGACCGCTGCCCCGTCGAGGCCGTACCTGCTGGGGTCGCCGAGGGAGTTGCCGAGCAGAGCGCCGCACAGGGTGAAGGAGTTCCACAGCACGAACACGCCGATGCCGGCGGTCCAGAAGCCGCGCACCTGCTCGTCGCGGTCCGGCTGGGCCACGGCGGTGGCGGTGGACTCGTCGATGGTCAGGTGCGCCGCGAGCAGCCGGGTGAGCCCGCGGGGGCGCAGCAGCGCGTTCATCTGGATCCCGTAGAGCGCGTTGCGGGTCCCGAGCAGCAGCGCCGTCGACAGCGCGGTGAGCGGCGAGCCGGCCGCCCCCACGACCCCGATGAAGCCGAACTGCGAGCCGCCGGTGAACATCAGCAGCGACAGCGCCTGGGCCTGCCAGACCGCGAGCCCGGCGCCGACAGCCAGCGCCCCGAACGAGATGCCGTAGAGCCCGACGGCGGCCGAGATCGACAGGCCCATCCGGGTCGCGGGGGTCATCGTCAGTGCGGGCATGGCTGCCACTGTGGCAGATGGTCGCGCCGGGTGCCGATGCTGTTCGGCGGTGCCGGTATCCTGAAGGTCTGCCCCTGCGCTGCCTGAGTCGTCGGCGCCTTCTGCCCCATCTCGAAGGACTCCCTCGATGCTCGCTGCCCTCTGGCTCAGCTTTGTCGTCATCTTCGTCGCTGAGCTCGGTGACAAGAGCCAGCTCATGGCGATGACGTTCGCGACCCGGTTCCGGCCGGTGCCGGTGCTCGTCGCCATCACCATCGCGACCGCCCTGGTGCACCTCGCGTCCGTGGGCATCGGTGCGGTGCTGGGCTACTCGATCCCGACGAAGTGGATCACCACTCCGCTGCGTCGCGTTCCTCGGCTTCGCCCTGTGGACGCTGCGCGGCGACGAGCTGAGCGAGGAGGAGGAGGCGAAGGCCTCCCGCTCGACCAGGTCGGCGCCGATCGCCGTCGGCACGGCCTTCTTCCTCGCCGAGCTCGGTGACAAGACGATGCTCGCCACGATCACCCTCGCGGTGCAGCACGACTGGGTCGGCACTTGGATCGGCTCGACGCTCGGCATGGTCGCGGCCGACGCGCTCGCCATCGGGGTCGGCGCGATCCTCGGCCGACGGCTGCCCGAGCGGGCCATCGCCATCGGTGCGGCCGCGCTGTTCGCGATCTTCGGCATCCTCCTGCTCGTCGAGGGCATCCGGGCCTGAGGCTAGGCTTGCCGGCATGAGACTGCTCCTCGTCCGGCACGGCCAGACCAGCTCCAACGTGGCCGGGGCGCTCGACACGGCGACGCCCGGGGCGGACCTCACCGAGCTGGGTCGCGAGCAGGCCGACGCGATCGTCCCGGCCTTCGCCGGCGAGCGGGTCGACGCGATCTACACCTCGACGCTCGTGCGCACCCAGCAGACGGCCGCGCCGCTCGCCGCGGACCGGCTGGACCTGACCGTCCGGGCCGGCCTGCGCGAGGTCGGGGCCGGTGACGTCGAGATGCGCACCGACGAGGACGCCATGCGCATCTACTTCCTGACCCTGCTCTCCTGGGCCGGCGGCGACCTCGAGGTGGGCATGCCCGGCGCGGAGATGGGGCACGAGGCCCTCGGGCGGTTCGACGCCGTCGTCGACGAGATCTGGGCCGAGGCCGAGGCCTCCGGGCGCACCGACCAGACCGTCGCCGTGTTCAGCCACGGAGCGATCCTGCGCCTGTGGGCGTGCCTGCGCTGCGCCAACCTGGCCCCGGACTACCTGGGGGACCGGCACCTGTCCAACACCGGGGTCATCGTCGTCGAAGGATCCCGGGGCGTGGACGGCGCTGTCCTGGGAGGATGACGCCATCGGCGGCGATGGCTGCCGACTACCTCGCCGACGACGGCCCCGCGGCCGGCTGAGGAGGAGCAGTGCCGAGCACGACAGGGTAGCCCGAGCGGCCGCGACGTCGGCCACGCTCGGTGCGCTGGGGCTGGTGCTCTCGCTGGTGCTGTCCGCGTCCGCGTGCGGCTCCGGTTCGGTGGGTCTGGGTCGGCTGGGGCCGGCTCGGGCGCGACGTCGACCACTCCGTCGACGGCCTCGGCCATCCCGACGGCCACCCCCTCGACGCTGCCGAGCCCGGACGTCGAGACCATCATCGGCGTGGTCTCCGCCGGCACCGAGAAGGGCTGTCGGGTGCTCACCGTCGACGTGACCGGTGAGGTGCTGCCGCCCATCGGCGGCGGCCTGCAGCCGGGGATGATCGTCACCGTCCGCGGCTACCGGCTCAAGGGGGTGCGCACCACCTGCATGCAGGGCAAGCCGTTCAAGATCACCGAGGTCGTCACGACCTCGACGTAGCCCTCCCCACCTGCCCAGCCCGCTCCAGACCCGATCCAGCACCGAACCAGCTCCGACATCGATCAGCATCGAAGGGAACTCATCGTGAACCTCGCCGACCAGCTCGTCGCCCAGCTCCAGGCCGCCGGTGTGCGGCGGATCTACGGGATCGGCGGGGACAGCCTCAACCCGGTCGTGGACGCCGTCCGTCGCACGGGCGGCTCTGCCAAGGGTGGCATCGACTGGATCCACGTCCGCCACGAGGAGTCGGCCGCGTTCGCGGCCGCGGCCGACGCCCAGCTGACCGGGGAGCTGGCGGTGTGCGCCGGCTCGTGCGGGCCAGGCAACCTCCACCTCATCAACGGGCTCTACGACGCCAACCGCACGGGCGCCCCGGTGCTCGCGATCGCGAGCCACATCCCGAGCGTGCAGATCGGTCAGTCCTT
>NZ_JAKZHV010000011.1 GCF_022568835.1 Arsenicicoccus piscis | reverse complement strand
AACGACGCTGACTTCCACGCGGTAGTGGATCGGTGGGGCATCCCGGTGCTGGTCGACGTGTGGGCTCCGTGGTGCGGCCCATGCCGGATGAGCGAGCCGGCCCTGGAGAAGCTGGCTGGGGAGCTGGCGGGCAACCTCAAGCTCGTCGAGGTCGACGCTGACGAGAACCCGATCGTGAGCCGTAGGGCTTGTAACGCACGCCGTCGATGACGACCTCGTCGTCGGCGAGGTCGGCGGGTCGGTCGGCGGGCCGCTCGGTGGACGTCGTGCGGAAGGTCTGACCGTCCGCGACGGTCTCGTCGCGCAGGGTCTCGCCGCGGACGGTGCTGCGGGAGGCGTCGGAGGCCGGCTTGTCGGTCTTGTCGTTCTTCATCTCCGAGACCTCGGACTTGAAGATGCGCATGGAGCGACCGAGGCTGCGGGCGGCGTCGGGGAGACGCTTCCAGCCAAAGATGATGACGATGACCAGGACGATGATGAGCAGGTGCAGGGGGCTGTCGAACAGGCGACCCATGGTCTACGTGCCTTCCGGTCGGCGGCGGTGCGAGCACACGATGTGCGTCCGCCCTCAGTGTAGGCCCCGTGGCAAGCCGCTAGGACTCCTCGTAGAGCGCCAGCGCGGCGCTCGCTGCGCCCGCGACGTCGGCGGCCACCTCGGCCGGCTCCACCACCTGCGCGCCGGCACCGAGGCGCAGCAGCAGCCGGCGCAGCCAGGCCCGGTCGGCGACCGCGAGGGTCACCCGCGACACGTCGCCGGGGCGCTCCTCGACGCTCTCGGTCGGGTAGTAGTCGACGACCCACGCTGCCTCGGGCGCGACGTCGATGCTCACCCGCAGGTCGTCGGCCCCGGGCTGGAAGAGGCCGTTGCCGAGGTCGCGGGGGCGAGCCTGGGCCGGGGGCGTGCCGTCCTCGTCGAGCACGCTCAGGGCCTCGATCCGGTCGAGCCGGAAGAGCCGCACGTCCTGGGCGCGGTGGCACCAGCCCTCGAGATACCAGGGCCCGTCGATCGAGACCACCCGCATCGGGTCGACGTCGCGCTCGGTCGTCTCGTCCCGCGACGGCACGACGTAGCGCAGGTGCAGCCGACGATGGTCCTCCAGCGCCGCGCGGACCTCGCTGAGGTGCGGCACCTCCCCCTGGTCGGCGAGGTCCACCGTCACTGCGCGGGCGTCGCTCAAGGCCCCGGGCAGGCTGCCGGCGGCGGCCTCGAGCTTGGCGATGGCGCGGTCGACGGCGTCGCGATCGCCGAGGCCCGGCACCGCGGCGAGGGCCCGCAGCCCGACGATGAGGGTGAGCGCCTCGTCGACGCCGAGGCGCAGCGGCCGGGCGATGGTGTCGGCGTTGGAGAGGTAGACCCGCCCCTCCTCCCAGCTCGCGTCGATCAGGTCGTCGGGCAGGCCCCCGGGTGTGCCGCAGAGGAAGAGCAGCTGCAGGTCGGCCTCGAGCTGCTCGGTGCTGACCCCGAAGCTCGCGGCGGCCTGCTCGAGGTCGACGCCCTGCCGGTTGAGCAGCCAGGGCACCATGGCGAGCAGCCGGTGCAGCCGGTCGGTGGCGGGCTCGTTGAGGTTGATGCCCGGCAGCGTCATGACGTCCTCCCGTCGCGGTGGCCCAGGGCGCCGCGCAACCGGGCGACGACCGCCTCGCGCAGGGCCGGCGGCTCGAGGACCAGCACGTCGGCGCCGTGCGAGGCCAGCTCGCCGACCAGCGCATCGCTCGACGTGTAGTCGAGGTCGAGCTCGTCCCAGCCGTCGTCGAGCGCCCTGGTGGCGGTGGCGCGCCGCCGCAGCAGCTGCCCGGCCCCACCGCGCACCCGCAGCACGGCCCGGGTCGCCGGTGCCGCCCCCTGCTCGGTGCGCACCATGGCGAGCGGGTCGTGGTCGGGCGGCACGACATAGCTGCCCGCGCGGCCGGCCCACTGGATCGGACCCACGACGCGACCCAGGCGAAACACCCGCGGTGCGTCACGGTCTACGTCATGGCCGGTGAGGTACCACCGACCGTGCCAGCGGGCCAGGCCCCACGGCTGCAGGTGCCGGGTGGTCGTGCCCGCGGCGCCCTTGCGGTAGTCGAACCGGATCGGGCGCCGGCCGAGCACGGCGTCCTTGGCCCGCTCGAAGCCGGGCTCGGTCGTGCGGATCTGGGGGTCGACGCCGAGCAGCGAGCGGTCGTCGCGCTCGACCCCCGCAGCCTCGAGCTTGCGCATGGCACGCGCCGCCGGCCCGGCGAGACTGGCCTGGCTCCAAGTGCGGCTGGCGAGGCTGAGCACGGCGATCTCGTCCGGCTCGAGGCGCACCTCCGGCAGGGCGTACTCGCGCCGGTCGATCCGGTAGCCCTCCTCGTCCTCGAACCACGTGTCGATCTGCTCGGTGACCAGCGGGATGCCCATGGCGCGCAGCTCGTCCTTGTCGCGCTCGAACATCCGGGCGAACGCCTCGTCACCGAGACCGTGGTAGGCCTCGACGGCGTCCCGGATGCGCACCTTGGTGAGTGCCTGCCGGGTGTAGAGCAGCGCGATGACGAGGTTGAGCAGGCGCTCGGTCTTGGCCGCGCTGATGGGCGTCTTGGGCTGCTTCGCCTTGGACGTGGCCATGTCGCCCCCTTCCGCGATCGTGCGTGCCCTAGATTGCCAGCGTGATCCGTTGGCGAGAAGGCACCGTGGCGTCGGTCCGGGCGACCTGGCCCGGCGCTGTCGAGTATGCCGTAAGTGTGTTCGATGCCGACGCTGCGGACCAGCCCGGCGCGTCGCCTGTGGACGCCGCGGGGGTCACGCCGTCGGCGCCGCCGTCAGCCACCACCGTCCGGGCGCTCGGCTACACCGCGCTGGTCGGCACGGCCCAGCCCGGTGACCGGGTCCTACTCAACGTCTCGGCGCTGGAGCGCGGCCTCGGCACCGGTGGCCTCGCGCTGGTCGTCGCGATCCCCGACCGCCTCCCCGTAGACCCCCCGGCCGGCCCCGGGCACGTCGTCAAGGCGCGCTACACCCCCTTGCAGGCCATGGTGCTCGGCGTGGACGAGCAGGAGTCGCCGCACCACGGGGTGCTGGCGGAGGCGGACAGCATCGACGGCCTGCCCGTCGTCGTGGCGGACCTGCACTCGGCCGTGCCGGCGATCGTCGCGGGGCTGCGGGCGGACCGCCCGGACGCCCGGGTGGTCTACGTGATGACGGACGGTGGGGCGCTGCCGAGCGCGTTCTCGCGGACGGTCGCCGGTCTGCGCGATGCCGACTGGCTGGCGGCGACGATCACGGTGGGCCAGGCCTTCGGCGGTGACCTCGAGGCGGTCAACGTGCACACCGGGCTGCTGGCCGCGCGGCACGTGGTCGGCGCCGACGTGGCGATCGTCGCGCAGGGCCCCGGCAACCTCGGCACCGGCACGCGCTGGGGCTTCTCGGGGACGTCCGCGGGCGAGGCGGTCAACGCCGGCGCGACCCTCGGTGGCCGGGCCGTCGCGTCGCTGCGCGTGTCGCAGGCCGACGCCCGCCCACGGCACCTCGGGGTGTCCCACCACTCGCTCACGGCCTACGGCCGCGTGGCCCTGGCCCCCGCGGACGTCCCGGTGCCGCTGCTCGACAGCAGCCACGGCGACCTCGGCGACCTCGGCGAGCGCGTGCTGGAGCAGGCGCGGGCCCTGTGCACCCAGTCCGGCGGCCGGCTGCGGCTCGTCGAGGTCGGCCTCGACGGTCTCGACACGGCCCTCGCCGGCTCGCCGGTGCGGCTCTCGACGATGGGCCGGGGTCTGGACGCCGACCGCGCGTCCTTCCTCGCGGCTGCCGCAGCAGGACGGCACGCCGCCACCCTGCTCGGGTAGCGGCGTGCCGGTGGTGCCGTGAGGCCAGCCAGGCCAGTCAGGCCAGGCAGTCAGCGCACGTCCATCAGGTCGACGACGAAGATCAGGCTCTCGCCCGGCTTGATGACGCCGCCGGCGCCGCGCTCGCCGTAGGCGAGGTGCGGCGGGATGGTCAGCTTGCGGCGGCCGCCGACCTTCATACCGAGGATGCCCTCGTCCCAGCCGCGGATGACCTGGCCGACGCCGACGGTGAAGTCGAGCGGGCCGCCGCGGTTCCAGGAGGCGTCGAACTCCTCGCCGGTCGAGTGGGCGACGCCGACGTAGTGGGCGCTGATCTGGTCGCCGGCCTTGGCCTCGCGGCCGTCGCCGACGGTGATGTCCTCGATGACGAGGTCGCTGGGCGGCTGCTCGCCGGGGAAGTCGATCTCGGGCTTGCTGAGCGCCATGAGAGGCTCCTTACGTCGTGGGTCGGGACGAGAGTTCTACGAAAGTCGTTCTGGGTGAACCAGACTCGATCACATCGCGTCGACGATGTCGATCACGAAGACGAGGGTCGAGTTGGCCGGGATCGCGTTCTGCGCCTTGTTGCCGTAGGCCTCGGCGGGCGGCGCGACGATGACGACGCGGCTGCCGACGGTCTGGCCGACGAGCACCTTGTCCCAGGCGGGGATCAGCTGGCTGACACCGACCGGCATGGACAGCGGCGCGGTGCCGTGGTCCCAGGAGGAGTCGAACTTCTTGCCCGTCGCCCACACGACACCGGTGTAGTGCGCGAAGACGGTCTGCCCCTTGGCGACGGCCGGGCCGTTGCCCTTGATCAGCACCTCGCTCTGCAGCGTGGTGGGGGCGGGCGTCTTCGGGATGGTGATGGTGGCGGCCTTGCCCTGCTCGACCTTCACGGTCGGGAAGCCGGGCTTGGGGGCGACCGGGGTGCCGGACGCCTCGGTGGCCTGCAGGCCCTTGGTCTCGAAGTAGAACAGCAGCGTGTCGTCCTTGCCGACCTTCAGCGAGGACTGGCCGTTGGCGCCGAACGCGTCGCCCGGGGGCACGGCCACGAGCTCCTTGGCGCCGTTGACCTTCTCGCCGACGAGAGCCTTGCGCAGGCCGGTCAGCGTGCCGGTCGAGCTGAGCGGCCACGGCTCGGTGGTCTTGCCCTTGAACGAGTCGTAGATCGTCTCGCCGGTGGTGCCGTTGACGACGATCATCTGCGTCTTGAGGACGTCGGACTCCTTGGCGGGCTCGCCGGACCCCTCCGCGATCTTCTTGACCGTGGTCTGCGTGACCTTGAACGGCTTCTTGGACACCGTGACGGTCGGCGCGGTCTCCGAGCCACCGACGGTGACGCCGGCGAGGTCGCCCGTCGCGGGCTGGCCGACGCTCGCGGTCTGGGGCGCCGCGGAGCTGGGCGACCCGTCGGAGGACCCACCGCAGCCGGCGAGGGCGATGGCGGGCACCGCCACCACGGCGGCGAGCTTTGCTGAGCTGAAGCGCACGAAGATCTCGACTCTCAAGGTGAGGGACGCCCCGCGGACGAGGCACGACAGCACGTCACCATACCCGCCCCGTCTGGGCGGTTCCTGCGGGCTCCACGATGGAGGCGATGAGCCGGTCGACGCGCGGATCCTCGGCCAGCAACGGGTCCTTGCACATCAGCGTGCGCTGCGCCTGGTCGTTGAGCTTGAGGTGCACCCAGTCGACGGAGTAGTCGCGCCGGTGGTCGCTGGCGGCCTTGACGAACGCCCCGCGCAGGCGCGCGCGGGTCGTCTGCGGCGGCACGCTGCGGGCCGCCTCGATGTCCTCGTCGGTCACCACGCGGGCGGCGAGCCCGCGCCGCTGCAGCAGGTAGAACAGGCCGCGGCTCGGGTCGATGTCGTGGTAGGCGAGGTCGAGCTGGGCGATCCGCGGGTCGGTGAGCGGCAGGTCGTGGCGGGCGGAGTACTGCTCGATCAGGCGCCGCTTGATCACCCAGTCGATCTCGGTCGCGATGTCGTCGAGGTGGCCGGACTCGATGGCCGTGAGCGCCCTCCCCCACAGCTCGATCACGCGGTCGTGCACGGGGTCCCCGACGCCACCGGCCGCCACGAAGTCGCGGGCCTTCTCGAAGTAGCGGGACTGGATGTCGAGCGCGCTGGCGCTGCCACCCGCGCGCAGCGGCACGGTCGCGCGACCGGTCTCGTCGGTGCTCATCGTGCGGATCGCCTTGACCGGCGCGTCCAGGGTGAGGTCCGGCAGCTCGACGCCGGCCTCGATCATCCGCAGCACCAGGTCGGCGGACCCGACCTTGAGCAGCATGGTCGTCTCGGACATCGTCGAGTCGCCCACGATGACGTGCAGCCGGCGGAACTTCTCGGCGTCGGCGTGCGGCTCGTCGCGCGAGTTGATGATGGGTCGGCTGCGGGTCGTGGCGCTGGAGAACGCGTCCCACATGTGGTCGGCGCGCTGGCTCACCGCGAACCGAGCCGCACCGGAGGGTTCTACGACGACCTTGCCGGTGCCCGCGACGAGCTGGCGACTGATCAGGAAGGGCACCAGCCGGCCGATGACCTCGTCGATGTTGCTCTGCCGCGACACCAGGAAGTTCTCGTGGCAGCCGTAGGAGTTGCCGCTGGAGTCCACGTTGTTCTTGAACGCGTAGACCGTGCCGGGGATCTCCTCGGCGGTGATGCGCTGCTGGGCGTCCTCGACGAGGCCCTGCACGATCCGCTCCCCCGCCTTGTCCTGGGCGACCAGGTCGGTGAGCCGGTCGCACTCGGCCGTGGCGTACTCGGGGTGCGAGCCCACGTCGAGGTAGAGGCGCGACCCGTTGGCCAGGAACACGTTGCTGGAGCGTCCCCACGCCACCACCGTGCGGAACATGTGCCGCGACACCTCGTCAGGGCTGAGCTTGCGCTGCCCCTGGTCGGTGCAGGTCACGCCGTACTCGGTCTCGATCCCGAAGATCCGTCGGTCCACCAGGCCTCCTTCGCCGCCGTCCTCTCACCCTAGCCAGTCCCGGCGGCTGCGGCCGTCGCACCGCTGCTGCTGACCGCCTGCCCCACGGCGGATCTAAGGCACCGATCTCGCGAGATAGGGCGATCGACCGATCCAGCGGCCTACCTCAGACGCGCATCGTCGTGGTGTCGAGGACGTTCCCCGGCACGAGAGGAGGCACGGAGATGGTGATCGGAGACCGCGGATACCTGGAGGCAGAGCTCCTGTGGCGCCACGGTGGGGTGGCGCCCACGAACGAGGCGATGACCCGTCAGCGCAGCGCGAGCGCTCGTCGCGTCGTGCGCGCCCTGCTGCCCCGCGTGATGGGTTCCCGCCAGCCCCGAGCGATGGTCACCCGCACCCGCTGCGCCGCGTGACCGGCGGGGCGCAGCTCGCCCGCCTCGAGCTCGGGACGATAATCGGGCCCATGTCCACCCGCTACCGCACCCCGTTCGTCGGCCGGGCCGCCGAGCTGGAGGCGCTGCGGCGGGCCGTCGGGGCGCCCGACGTCTCGGGGCTGGCGGTACTCGCGGGCGACGCCGGGATCGGCAAGACCCGCCTGCTCGACGAGCTGGTGTCGCAGCTGACCGACGACGGCGTGCTGGTCCTCATGGGCCACTGCGTCGGGCAAGCGGGCAGCGGCCTTGCCTACCTGCCGTTGCTCGAGCTGGTAGCCGAGGCCGAGCGGGTCTGCCCCGACGTCGTGGCCGAGATCGTCGATCGCCAGCCCTCGCTGGAGCTGCTCCGGCCGGGTCGCGGCGGCCGGCACGACGCCGTCCCACCCGCCGTGATCGCCGACAGCCTGCACGCCCTGCTCGAGGCGCTGGCACAGCGCCGACCCGTCCTCGCGATCGTCGAGGACCTGCACTGGGCCGACCAGGCGACCCGCGACCTGGTCACGGTGCTGCTCACCCGTGGCTTCGCCGGGCCGCTGGCGCTCGTCGTGACCTACCGCTCCGACGACGTGCACCGCAGGCACGACCTGCACGAGACGCTGACGATCTGGACCCGCCTCCCCGGTGTCCACCGCCTCGAGCTCGGGCCGCTGCCAACGGGATCCATGCGTCATCTGGTGAGCGTTCAGCCTGGAGCACCGACCGACCGGGACCAGGTGGACGGCATCGCGGCGCGCGCCGACGGCAATGCCTTCTTCGCCGAGGAGCTCGTCGCGGCCACGGTCGCCGGACGTCCGCTGGGCGACGACCTCGCCCGCGTCCTGCGCGTGCGCGTAGAGCGTCTGGGACAGCCTGCGCAGAAGGTCCTGCGGGCGCTCGCCCTCGCCGAGCGCCAGGTGGACCACACCCTGCTCGAGGCGGTCGTCGACCTGCCGGCCGAGGAGCTGGACGAGGTGTTGAGCGGGGGCATCGACCACCACCTGCTGGAGGTGCGCCCGGACGGTCGCGTCGGCTTCCGGCACGCGCTGCTCGGCGAGACGCTCGCGGAGGGCCTGCTGCCCGGCGAGCGCAAGCGCCTTCATCAGCGCTATCTCGTTGCGCTGCAAGCACATCCGAGCCTCGGCTCCCCTGCTGAGGTGGCCCGTCACGCGGCCCGGGCCGGCGAGGTCGAGGTGGCCGTGAGTGCCCGTCTCGAGGCCGCTGCAGCAGCCGCCGGAGCCGGTGCGCCGCAGGACGCCGTGCGGCACTACGAAAAGGCGCTGGCCCTGATGAGCGCCGGTGACACCCGCCGGGTCGCGACGACCGTCGCTGCGGCGGAGGCGTCCTCGCTCGCCGGCAGCTCGCTGCACGCGCTGGACCTGCTCGGGGACGCGCTCGAGGACGAGCACGACGACGAGGGCCGGGCGCTGCTGCTGGCCGCGCGCTCCGACGCCGCGGGCGGGTTCGACCTGCCCATCGACCGGGTGGCGCTCACCGAGGAGGCGCTCGAGCTCTACTGGGGTGCCCACCCCGCGCCGCTGACGGAGACCGGCGACACCGCGTCCGAGCCGGCCGAGGTCGCCCTGACCCGGCTGTCGCTGCTCCAGTCGCGGCTCGAGGCGCTGGTGGACGACGGGCTCTACCGCGAGGCGTGGGAGGTGGCCGAGCGGGTCGAGACGCTCGCGGCGGCTGCGCACGAGCCACGGCTCGTCGCCCGGGTCCGTGCCTCGATGTCACGCGCCGGTGGCTCCGACCAGGACCGCGCCGCCGCCCTCCGGGTGCTGCAGGAGATCCGGCAGGAGCTGCGCGGGACGGACGACCCGACCCAGGTGCGCGTGCTCTACCGGCTCGGGCACCTGGCCTACCAGGACGGCGAGATCGCCGACGCCGTAAGGCTTTTCGCCGAGGGAGCCCAGCTCGCCCAGCGTCTCGGTCGCCCGCTCGCGCCCTACGGCATGGAGTCCGGCTTCCAGGGGGCGCTCGCGCGGTTCGACCTCGGCGACCTGGACGGTGCGCTGGAGCTGACCGCCCGCACCACGGGCCTCCCCCAGCCGGGGCGCGCGCTCTTCGAGTCGGTGCGGCTCGTCGTCGAGACCGCGAGAGGCGACGCCGACCCCGAGCTCGTCAACGTGCTGCGCCCGCAGTGGGACGTGGACGCGCTGGTCGCGGTGCTCAGCGTGGGCGCCGGCGCCGAGACGCTGGCGCGGGCGGGTCGAGTCTCCGAGGCGGTCGCCCTGGTCGAGGCCGCGCTCGACCGCATCGACGACGCCTGGGGCAGGGACCGGCACGCGGGCCTTCGGCTCGGCGCGCTGGCCGCCGCGACGATGGCCGCGCACGCCTCAGGCGCCGACCAGCAGCTGCGCCAGGCGATGGCGCACCTCGACGCCCGGATCGCCGCGCACGCCGCCGGGTTCCGGGCCCGCGTCCCCACCGACGAGATCGGTCCTGAGTCGATCGCCTGGATCGCCCGGCTGGAGGCCGAGCGGTTGCGCCTGCGACACGCGCTCGGCGAGCCCGTCGATGCCGTAGACCTCGTGGCCGCCTGGGAGCGCGCGTGCGAGGCCTTCGCGGGCTGGCCCACGGTCTACGAAGGGGCGCGGACGCGGGCCGGCCTGGCGTGGGCTCTGGCGACGACCGGCGACCGCGAGTCCGCCCGCGCCGCAGCGCAGCTCGCCCACGAGACGGCCGTGCGCATCGGAGCCGCGCCGCTGATCGCCGAGCTGGAGCCGCTGCTCGCGCCCGCCGAGCGCCGGGGCCGCGACGAGAGCCACCTGACCGGCCGCGAGCAGGAGGTCCTGAACCTGCTGGCCCTCGGGCGAAGCAACGGCGAGATCGGCCGCACGCTCTACATCAGCACCAAGACCGTGAGCGTGCACGTCAGCAACATCTTGGCCAAGCTGGGCGTCGGCAACCGCGGCGAGGCGGTCGCCGAGGCGAGGTCGCGGGGTCTCGTCTGAGCCGTCGGCTCACGCCGGGCCCGCCGGACCACCGCTCTGCGCGGACGGTCTACTGGCCGCCCTTCTGGACGAAGCCCTTAACGAACTCCTCGGCGTTGGACTCGAGGACGGTGTCGATCTCGTCGAGCAGCGAGTCGAGGCCGGCGTCGTCGACCTTCTTGGCCAGCGGGGCGGTCGGGACCGCGCCCGGCTCATCGCCACCGCCGTCGCCACCAGTGCTGCGTCGGACCTGCTCCTGATCGGCCATGGCCGTCTCCTTCGGGGGCTGTGGGTGGGCTCTGGTGCCCACCCTAACGGGGTCAGCGCTCGCGCTCGCGACGCTGCCGGCGCGACCGCAGGAACACCCACACGCCGGTCAGCGCGAACGTCGCGGCGAACGGCGCGCCGTAGGCCGGGTAGGAGATCGCCACCAGCAGCAGGCCGACGAGGACCAGCCCACAGATGAGGACCGCCAGGACCTTGCCGCTCGTCGCACCCTCGTTCATGCCCCCATCATGCCTCCCCCGTGCCGCCGTCGAGGACGTCCAGTACGGCGGTCACGTCGACGGCCCCGTCGACGAGGGCCCCGACCTCGGCACGGTCGGCCGCGAGCGGCTCCGGGAGCGCCACGCGGCGCGGCCGGGTGTCGGCGGAGGCCTTCACGACGATGGAGTCCCACGAGGCGTAGCGCACCTGCTCGGGCCACCGGCGCACCAGCTCGCCGCGCAGGTAGGCCCGGGTGTCCGTCGGCGGCGTCGTCATCGCGGCGACCACGTCGGCCGGGTCGACGACGCGCTCGATGCGACCGCCGGCCTCCAGCTTGTGGTGGATGCCCTTGTCGGGGCGCACGTCGCTCCACTGGATGTCCAGCGCCCGCAGCCGGGCGTCCGACCAGTCGAGGCCGTCGCGAGCCCGATAGCCTTCCAGCAGAGCGAGCTTCGCGACCCAGTCCAGCTGCCCGGCGAGCGCCATCGGGTCGCTGCCGAGGGCCGACAGGACGCCCGACCAGCGGGTCATGACCTCCTGGGTGTCCTCGTCGAGGTCGTCGCCTCGCTCGCGCGAGAGCCAGTCGTCGGCCTGCTCGTAGTAGGCCCAGCACAGGTCCAGGCCCGTCATCCGGCGGCCGTCGGCGAGCTCCACGGTGCTCGTGAGGGCGGGGTCGTGCGAGATCGTGCCTAGCGCCGCAACGGGATTCGCGAGCTCCAGGGTGCGCGGCAGGGCGTCGGCCTCGATCATGCCGAGCACCAGCGAGGTCGTGCCCATCTTGAGCAGGTTGGCCACGTCGCACAGGTTGGCGTCGCCGATGATGACGTGCAGCCGGCGGTACTTGTCCCAGTCGGCGTGCGGCTCGTCGCGGGTGTTGATGATCGGTCGACGCAGGGTCGTCTCCAGCCCCACCTCGCGCTCGAAGAAGTCGGCGCGCTGGGTCAGCTGGAAGCCGCTGCGCTCGGTCAGCTGGCCGATGCCCACCCGGCCGGCTCCGGTGAAGACCTGCCGCCCCACGAAGAACGGCGTCAGCCCCTGCACCACCTGCTTCCACGGCACGTCGCGGCGCAGCAGGTAGTTCTCGTGGGTGCCGTAGGACGCGCCCTTGCCGTCGGTGTTGTTCTTGTAGAGGTTGATCTGCTCGCCGCTCGAGAGCGCCTGCTGCGCAACAGCTTCGGCCATGACGAGCTCGCCGGCCCGGTCCCAGGTGACGGCGTCACGCGGGCTGGTGACCTCGGGCGAGGAGTACTCAGGGTGCGCGTGGTCGACGTAGAGCCGGGCCCCGTTGGTGAGCACCACGTTGGCGGCGATCTCGTCCTCGACCTCGTCGGTCAGCTGGCTCGGGTCGGCGATCTCACGGGCGATGTCGTAGCCGCGGGCGTCGGAGAGCGGCCGCTCGGTCTCGTAGTCCCACCGGGTGCGGCTGACCGTCGTGCCCGGCCGCGTGGCGTAGGCGTTGACGATCCGCCCCGAGAGCAGCACCGGGTTCGCGTAGGGCTCGCCCTGCAGCGAGATGCCGTACTCGGTCTCGATCCCCATGATCCTGCGCACGCTGCTCACGGACCCCACCTTACGGCGCGATCAGACCCTGCACGGCAGCGCCGTAGACCCGCACCAGGTCGTCACGCTCCACCAGGCCGGGGCCGCACAGCCCGAGGATCCGCGCCCCCACCGCGAGCCCCAGCAGCGCCGACAGGGCCGCGTCGGCGCGCGCCCGCGCCTGCTCTCCCCCGCCGAGCCGCTCCACCAGCGGGTCCGCGTAGACCGTGTGGAAGCGCTCGCGCACCTGGTCCGGCTCGGGGGCAGGCAGCACCAGCACCGCCCCGCGCAGCAGCGGCACCGACCCGCCTGCGCGGATCCGGTCGACCAGGTCGCCCACGAGGAAGGCACCCAGCTCGTCGTCGGGGACCGGGCCGAGCGGCGGCAGCGGCTCGAACGTCGCCGCCGCGTCGAACAGCGCGGCCTTGCTGCCGACGTGCTTCATCACCAGGGCGGGCGACACCTCCGCCGCCGCGGCCACGTCCCGGATCGACACCCCGGCATAACCGCGCTCGGCGAAGAGGCGAGAAGCCTTGCGCAGGATCAGGTCTCGCGTCGTCGTCGTCATGCGCGCACCAGCTGTGGGTCGGCCACCAGATGGAGGTCGACCTCGCGCTCGACCCCGACCAGCGTGACGTTCTGCGCGGCGCTGGCAGCCGTGGCAGGGTCTACGGCGGAGACGACGTGGCGACCGTGCTCGCCGAGCGGCAGCTCGAACGCGCCGTCCGCGTCGGTCCGGGAGGTGGCCACCCGCTCGCCGGTGGCGCGGGTCAGCACGACGAGCACCCCCACGGCCGGCACGGTGTCACCGTCCCGGTCCTGGGTGACCTGGCCGCGCAGGCTCAGCCGGCCACCGAGATCGACGGGTTGGCTTGCGGCCGAGTCGATCTCGACGACCTCGCTGACGGGTGCCCACCCGTCAGCGGCGGTGATCCGGACATAGCGCCCCGGGCCCGGCAGCACGATCGCATAGCTGCCGTCCGGCTCCACCCGCGACCAGTCGACCGGGTCGCCGTCCAGGGTGAGCACGGTGACGACGGCGTTGCGCACGGCGCGCTTGGTGTCCGTGTGGACCCGCCCGGAGAGGACCAGCTCGTCGGGCACCTCGTCGCGCGCGACACCCGCCGGGGCAGCCGCGCCCGCGGCCGACGCGGCCTCACGGCGAGCCGGGATGAACGCCGCGAGGAGCGCGCCGAGGAGTGCCCCGGCGGTGCAGATCCAGAAGATCGCCTTGAACGCGTCCAGGGTCGGCAGGCTGTGGCCGCCGAGGTGCATCACCATGCTGGTGAGCACGGACGCGACCATGGCGCTGGCCGTGGACGTGCCGACGGCGCGCAGCAGCGAGTTGAGCCCGTTCGCGGATGCCGTCTCGGTGATCGGGACCGCGCTCATGATGAGCGTGGGCATGGCGGCGTAGGCGATCGCCGTGCCCGCCGACACGACGGTGGCGCCGAGCACGATCTGCCACAGCGAGTCCGTCAGGAAGACGCGCAGGACGTAGCCCGCGGCGAGGACGAGCGCACCGACGATGAGGGTGGACCGCCCACCGAAGCGCCGAGTGATGTTCGCCGACACCGGTGCGAGCAGGACCATGGCGAGGCCGGACGGCAGCATGCAGATCCCCGCGGCGAGCACCGACAGACCCAACCCGTAGCCCGTGGCGACCGGCATCTGGAGCAGCTCGGTGGTCGAGAGCATGTTGCCGTACATCGCGAAGCCGATCGAGATGCTGGCGAGGTTGGTCAGCAGCACCGGCCGCCGGGCGGCGGTGCGCAGGTCCACCATGGGCGTCGACGCGCGCAGCTCCCAGGGCACGAAGACCGCGAGCAGCACGGCGCTGCTGAGCAGCAGCAGGAGCACGGTCTCGGACAGCCAGCCCCACGTGCCGCCCTTGGTGATGGCGAGCAGCAGGGTGACCAGGGCGCCGGACAGCAGGGCTGCGCCGACCAGGTCGAAGCGGCCGGGGTTGCGGACCCGCGACTCGGGCACGACCAGCGGGATCACCACGAGCATGAGCGTCGCCATCGCGGCGGACACCCAGAAGAGCGCGTGCCAGTCCATGTGCGCGTAGATCAACCCGGAGAGCGGGAGCCCCACCGCGGACCCGATGCCGAGGGTCGCGCTCATCAGCGCGACGGCGCCCCCGACGCGCTCGCGCGGCAGCTCGTCGCGCATGATCGAGATGCCGACGGGGATGAGCGCGGCCGCGAAGCCCTGCAGCGAGCGGCCCGCGATGACGCCGGCCAGCGACGTGGTCAGGGCGCCGACGACCGAGCCGATCAGCTGGACCGTCAGGCACAGCAGCATCATCCGCCGCTTGCCGAACATGTCCGCCGCCCGGCTGACGATGGGGGTGGCCACGGCGCTGGTGAGCAGGGTCGCGGTGACCGCCCACGACACGTCGTCCGGCGACGCGTGCAGCAGCATCGGCAGCTCGGGCAGGACCGGCACGACCAGGGTCTGCTGCAGCGCCACGATGGTGCCGGTGAGCGCCAGCACGGTGGTGAGGACGGCGACGTTGGGGCGTCTGCGGTGCATCGCCTCGCGCGTCGGCGACGGGGTGGTCTGGGCAGCGGTGGTCAACGGGGGCCTTCCCGAGAGGGTGAACGAGCGTTCACCAGGGTACGCCTGACCCTCCACCGACCCGCCGCGCCCTCAGCCCTCTCTCAGCCCGTGTTCCGCAGACCGGCGGCCACGCCGTTCACCGCCAGCAGCAGCACCCGCTGCAGCCGCGGGTCGTCGTCGCCCGCACGCAGCCGCGCGAGCATCGAGACCTGCAGATAGCTGATCGGGTCGAGGTAGGCGTCGCGCACCGCGAGGGTGCGCTGCAGGACCGGCTGCGCGTCGAGCAGGCTCTCCTCACCGGTGACGGCCAGGACGGCGGCGACGGTGCGGTCGTGCTCGTCCTTGATCGTGTCGAAGACGTGCCGCAGCCGCGGGTCGACCAGCGAGTTCACATAGTGCTCAGCGACATCCATGCGCGTCTTCACGAGCATCATCTCGACGTTGGAGATGAACGTCCGGAAGAAGTGCCACTGCGCATACATCTCGCGCAGCCGGTCGCCGTGCCCGGCGGCGACGGCCGCCTCGAGGCCGGTCCCGACGCCGAACCACCCCGGGACGATCTGGCGCGACTGCATCCAGCCGAAGACCCAGGGGATCGCGCGCAGCCCCTCGAGGCCGGTGCCGGAGTCGGGTCGCTTGGACGGCCGCGACCCCAGCTTCAGCGGGCCGAGCTGGTCGACCGGGGTCGACGCCCAGAAGTACGGCGGCAGGTCCGGGTCCTCGACGAGCCGGCGGTAGGCCGCAAAAGCGTTGTCGGACATGACATCCATGCAGGCGTCCCACTCCGAGAGGGTCTCGGCGGGCTGACGCGCGTCCAGGTGCAGGGCGCTGGCCTCCAGCACGGCGGCGAGGGTGAGCTCGAGGTTCTCGCGGGCGAGCTGGGGCAGGGTGTACTTGTCCGAGATCACCTCCCCCTGCTCGGTCACCTTGATGGCGCCGTCGAGCGTGCCGAACGGCTGCGCGAGGATCGCCTCGTGCGCGGGGCCGCCGCCGCGCCCCACGGTGCCGCCGCGGCCGTGGAAGAGGCGCAGCCGCACGCCGTGTCGCGCCGCGACGTCACGCAGCTCGCGCTGCGCTCGGTGGATCTCCCACTGCGACGTGGTGATCCCCGCGTCCTTGTTGGAGTCGGAGTAGCCGAGCATGACCTCCTGCTGGCCGCCGCGCAGCCGCACGATCTCGCGGTAGGTCGGATCCGACAGCAGCGTGTCCAGGATCTGCCCGGCCGCCCGCAGCTCGGCGACGGTCTCGAGCAGCGGCACGAACCCGATGCGCGCCACCTCGCCGGAGACGTCGACGAGGCGCGCCTCGCGCGCGATCACGGCGGCGGCGAGGAGGTCGTCGGCGCCCTGGGTCATCGACACGATGTAGCTCTCGATGACGTCGGCTCCGAAGCGGTCCTGCGCCCGACGGATCGCGGTGAACGTGTCGTAGGTGCGGCGACCCGCGTCGTCCAGCGCCGGCGGGGTCGGCCCGAGCGGCCGACGCGACGCCAGCTCGCGCGAGAGCACCTGCAGGCGCTCGGGTCTCGCGAGGCTGGAGTACGAGGCGTCGCTCTCGCCCAGCCGGTCGACGAGCTGGGCCAGCACGTGGTGGTGGGCGTCGGCGTGCTCGCGGACGTCCATCGTCGCCACCTGCAGACCGAAGGCACTGACCGACCGGATCAGCGTCAGCAGCGCACCGTCGGCGAGCAGCTCACCCTGGTTGGCGCGCAGCGACTCTCGCACGACGAGCAGGTCGGCCAGCAGCCCCTCGCGACCGACGTAGTCGTGTCCCTCGCGCGGCAGGCCCTCGTCGGCGATCCGGCGGTGGGTGTTGAGGAGCTTCTGCCGCACGCAGTGCAGCTTGAGCCGGTAGGGCTCCTCCTTGTGGATGCGGCGGACCCTCTCGTCGAGCTCGGGGAGGGCCGCGAGGTCTGCCTCCAGGCTCTGCAGGAGGGCGGGGGTGACGGACTTCATCCGGTCGGACGTCGAGACCTCGCTGATCACCCGGTCCACCTGGGACACCAGGTTGCGGATGCCTACCGCGTGCTGCATCGAGAGGATGTCGAGCGTGGCCTGTGGCGAGACGTTGGGGTTGCCGTCGCGGTCACCCCCGATCCAGTTGCCGAGGATGAGCGGTCGGGCCGTCGGGGCGAGGGTCGCGCCCCGCTCGGCGGCCAGCTCGGCCAGGTCGTCGAGCAGCTCGGGCACCGTAGACCCCATGAGCGTGTCCGCGTAGAACAGCACGTTGCGGGCCTCGTCGGGCACCGTCGGCTGGTCGACCCGCAGCTCGTCGGTCTGCCAGAGCGCCTCGATCACGGTGGCCAGCTGCCGGTCCCGCGTGCGGGTGCGCGCCGGCGAGGAGGTGGCCCGCTCGTCGAGCAGGGCGTCACCGATGCTGCGCAGCTTGCCGAGGATGGACCGCCGGCTCGCCTCGGTCGGGTGGGCCGTGAAGACCGGCCGCACCTCGAGCTGGCCCAGCACCGTCGTGAGCGCCGCCGCGCCCCGCTCGTCGGCCACCGCGGCGACGGCGCGGGCCAGCCAGCCCTCCCCCTCCGGGCGGGCCTCGATGCCGCGGATGCGGTCGGCCTGCTCGGCGATGTTGGCGAGGTGGAAGTAGGTCGCGAAGGCCCGGACCAGGTTCGTCGCCGTGGGCAGGTCGGCCGACTCGAGCGTGCGCTCCAGAGCGCGTTGGGCGTCCTTGTCACCACCGAGGGCGGCCTTGGCGCTCGCCCGGATCTGCTCGACGTCGGCGAGCAGCTCGGCGGACTCCTGGCGGGTCAGCGTCTCCCCGAGGAGCTCGCCGAGGCGGCGAATGTCCTTGCGCAGACGGGTGTCGTCGGTCACGGTCCACTCCGAGAGCTGGTCGCTCGGGGTATCAACGGTCACGAAGTCCTCCTGGTCGGGCGTGCTCGGGCTCACGAGCCTAGGGCCGTCAGGATGTCCGGCGTGTTTCCTGCCCGAGCGCCGGACGGTGGGCTCGCGAGACTGGATCACCAGGCAGGAACACCAGGCTGGACGTCTCGCTAGGCTGGGCGGACCACCCAGACGAAAGGCCTCACCATGGACCTCGCCTCTGCCCGGGCCTACGCCGACCAGGCCATGCCCGCGGTCATCGACGACCTCACCACGTTGGTCGCGCACCCCTCGATCGCCTTCCCCGGCTACCCGCGCGAGCCGATGGACGCGATCGTGCCCGAGCTGCTGGACCTGTTCCGCCGCAACGGTGTCGAGCAGGTCGAGACCCTCGACGTCCCGGGTGGCTACCCCGCGATCTACGCCCTCGTGCCCGGCCCGCAGGGATCGCCGACGGTCACGCTCTACGCGCACTACGACGTGCAGCCGGCGCCGATGTCGCAGGGCTGGACCACCGACCCGTGGACGGCGACCACCAAGGCGGACGGACGGCTCTACGGGCGGGGTGCGGCCGACTGCAAGGCGGGTGTCGTGGCGATCGCCGCGACGATGGGTGCCTTCGAGGGCACTCCCCCGTGCACCGTGCGCCTGGTGATCGAGGGCGAGGAGGAGACCAGCAGCCACATCGAGGAGCTGGTCCAGGCCCGCCCCGAGCTCTTCGCCTCCGACGTGTTCGTGATCTGCGACGGCGGCAACGAGAAGGTCGGCGAGCCGGCCATCGGCACCGGCCTGCGCGGCGACGTGGCGCTCACCGTGACCCTGCGGTCGCTCGACAGCGCCCTGCACTCCGGCGCCTTCGGTGGCGGCGCACCGGACGCGCTGGTCGCCATGATCCAGCTGCTGGCCACGCTGCACGACGCCGAGGGCAACACCGTGGTCGAGGGCTTGCACTCCTTCGAGTGGGAGGGCGGCAGCGTCGACGAGGACGAGTTCCGTTCTGTCGCAGGGGTGGTGGGCGACGCCGAGCTCGTCGGCAGCGGTCCGCTCGCCTCCCGGCTGTGGTCGCGACCGTCCGTCACCGTCCTCGGCATGGACGTGCCGACCGTGGCCGGGTCGAGCAACGCGCTGGTCCCGACCTGCAGCGCACGCCTGTCCCTACGCATCGCCCCCGGCTCCGACATGGAGCACGAGCTGGAGACCCTCAAGGAGCACCTGCGCACCCACACGCCCTACGGGCTGGTCCCCCAGTTCACCGACGAGAAGATGGGTGCGCCGTTCCTCGCCGACACCTCGGGTCCGGCGGTGGCCGCCGCCGCGACGGCGATGGGTGAGGCCTTCGGCGCAGCACCGGCGTTCCTCGGTTCCGGCGGGTCGATCCCCCTGGTCTCCGAGCTGATCCAGGCCTCCCCCGGCGCCGAGGCGATCGTGTGGGGTCCGGAGGACTCCGAGAAGGCGCGCATCCACGGCCCCGACGAGTCCGTCGACCCGAGCGAGATCCGCGACATCGTCGTGGCCCAGATCCGCCTGCTCACCCTCCTCGGTGAGGGCGCGCGGTGACCCGCGCCAGAGCCCTGCTGCTCGACGTCGTGCTGGTGCTCGTCTTCGCCGCCATCGGGAGGCGCTCGCACGACGAGTCCGGAGCCCTGGTCGGCGTGCTCGTCACGGCCTGGCCGTTCCTCGTCGGCCTGCTCGTCGGCTGGGTCGCCACCCTGGCGCTGCGCCGAGCCCCCGAGTCCGTCGTCGGCGGGGTCCCGGTGTGGCTCGGCGCGGCGTGGGTCGGCATGGCCGTGCGCGCACTGAGCGGCGGGGGCACGGCCTGGTCGTTCCTGCTGGTCGCCACCATCACGCTCGGTGTGCTCCTGATGGTGCCGCGCCTGGTCGTGGCCCAGGTCCGCAAGGGGCGCCAGGCGCCGTCGGCGTAGCCCGCCGGGCGGGCGGAGGCCGCGACGACCTCAGTCGTCGCGGCCGAACGTGCGCAGGTGGACGATCCGCTCGCCCCGGCGGCCGGACACGCGGGCCCAGTCGTCGGGGTTGGTGGTGTTGGGCAGGTCCTCGTTCTGGCGGAACTCGTCGAGGTAGGCCTGCCGCAGCTGCCCGAAGGTGATGCCGCGCTCGCCGGTCGTGAGGAACGCCTTGATGGCCGACGTCTTGGCCCGGTCCACGATGTTCTGGATCATGGCGCCGGACGCGAAGTCACGGAAGTAGAGCACCTCGGTCGTGCCGCTCGCGTAGGTCACCTCGAGGAACCGGTTGGCGTCCGTCGTGGCGTACATGTCGTCCATGACCTGGTCGATCAGGGCGGTGGCTGCCGCCTCGGTCGAGCCCCCGTGTGCCGCAACGACATCGGCGTGGATCGGGATCGCCGGCGTGAGGTACTTGCCGAAGATCTCGCGGGCGCCGACCTGGTCGGGACGCTCGATCTTGATCTTGACGTCGAGCCGACCCGGTCGCAGGATCGCCGGGTCGATCATGTCCTCGCGGTTGGAGGCGCCGATGACAATGACGTTCTCGAGGGTCTCTACACCGTCGATCTCGGCGAGCAGCTGGGGCACGATGGTCGTCTCGACGTCCGACGAGACGCCGGACCCGCGGGTGCGGAACAGCGAGTCCATCTCGTCGAAGAACACCACGACAGGGGTGCCCTCGTCGGCCTTCTCACGGGCCCGCTCGAAGACCAGGCGGATGTGCCGCTCGGTCTCGCCGACGTACTTGTTCAGCAGCTCGGGGCCCTTGATGTTGAGGAAGTAGGAGCGCTGCGCGTCCGGCTCGAGACCGTCGCGCTCGGCGACCTGGCGGGCCAGCGACGCGGCAACAGCCTTGGCGATCAACGTCTTTCCGCACCCGGGAGGGCCGTAGAGCAGGACACCCTTCGGCGGCTTGAGGTGGTGCTCGCGGTAGAGACCGGGGTGCAGGAAGGGCATCTCGACGGCGTCGCGGATCTGCTCGATCTGACCCCTGAGGCCACCGATGTCGGCGTAGGAGATGTCCGGCACCTCCTCGAGCACGACCTCGGTCACCTCGGCGTGCGGCATCCGCTCGATCGCGAACATCGTGCGGGTGTCGAGCAGCACCGCGTCGCCGATCCGCAGCCGCTCGTCGGCCAGGGACTCGGCGACCCGGACGACCTTCTCCTCGTCGTTGCTCATCAGGACGACGAGCCGGTCGGTGCCGATCCGGTCCTTGATCATCACGACCTCGCCGGTGCGCTCGAACTCGCCCAGCCCGACGATGACCAGCGCCTCGTTGAGGCGCACCTCGCGGCCGAGGCGGACCTGGTCGCGCGGGATGTCGGTGGAGATGGCGACCCGCATCTTGCGACCGCCGGTGAAGATGTCGGCGGTGCCGTCCTCGTCGTGGCGCGTGATCACGACGCCGAAGGTCGACGGCGGCGCGGCGATCCGGTCGATCTCCTCGCGGAGCTTCTCGATCTCGGTCTTGGCCGTCTTCAGGGTGCCGACCAGCTGCTCGTTGGTGCGGGCCAGACCGGCGTTCGACGTCTGCAGCTGGGTCAGGCGCCGCTCCAGCTCACGCTGGCGGGCGCGCTCGCTCTCGCGCGTCGGGTCATAGCTCATCGGTCGTTCCCTCCTGCGTCGTTCCCTCGTCCTCGCGCGCTGCGTCTGCGTCGGCCGCCTCGCGCGCTGCGTCTGCCCGTGCTGCGTCCAGGTGGCCGCCCTCGATCCGGGGACGGCGGGTGGCCGGGCTGGGCGGCGGCTCGTTGTTGGCGTGCCGGCGGACGCGGCGCAGCTTCTTGTCCGAGATGCCGCGCTCACCCACGTCCTCGGGCGACCACTCGGCGTCCCACTCGACGCCGAACGGCTGCACCTCGGTCTCGGTGGCGGCCTTCGCGGGTCGCCGCTTGCGCACCGGCGGGACGACGCCCGGCGCGAGCCGGCGGGTGGTGACGAGGAAGCCGGTGTGCCCGTGCATCCGGTGCACGGGCCGCACCGCGAGTCCTTCGAGGTGCCAGTCGCGCTCGATGACCTCCCAGCCGTGCGGCTCGGTGAACCCGCCGTGCGCCTTGGCGCCCTCGGCGAACCGGGAGAGCTGGGTCGCCGTCGCGACGTAGCACAGCAGCACGCCACCGGGTGCCAGCGCCTCGGCCACGGCGTCCAGGCACTCCCAGGGCGCCAGCATGTCCAGCACGACCCGGTCCACGGAGGCCGGCGGGCACACCGAGCCCAGGCTCTCGGCGAGGTCACCCACGACGACCTCCCAGGCCGGGTGGTCTACGCCGAAGTAGGCGCGGGCGTTGCCGCGGGCGACCTCTGCGAAGTCCTCGCGCCGCTCGAAGCTGTAGAGCCGCCCCGCGTCGCCGACGGCGCGCAGCAGCGACATGGACAGCGCCCCCGAGCCGACGCCGGCCTCGACGACCACCGCCCCGGGGAAGATGTCGCCGTAGGTGATGATCGGGCCGGCGTCCTTGGGGTAGACCACGGCCGCACCGCGCGGCATCGACATGACGTAGTCCGCGAGCAGCGGCCGCAGCACGAGGAACTCGTCGTCGATGTTGTTGCGGATCGTCGAGCCGTCCTCGAGCCCGATCACATCGTCGTGGCGCAGGAAGCCGCGGTGGGTGTGGAACTCCTTGCCACGCTCGAGGGTGACGGTGTGCATGCGACCACGCGCGTCGGTCAGCTGGACCCGCTCCCCCTCGCCGATCGGGCCGCGGCGACGGGTCGCGCCCGTGGGTTCGGGACGGTGGGGAGGGGTGCTCATGATCAGCCAGTCTAGTGACCCGGTTGCACGATCAGCGCACGGATATCGCCTGGACGACGTCCTCCTCCAGCACGACGCCCCACTGGCCGGGCACCACCTCGACCGCGATCGCCCCGGCGCCGGCGGACTGCATCCGGCTGAGCAGCTCGGTGACCGGGCCGTCCAGCCAGCCGCCGTCGGGGCCGGGGGCGACGGCCGGGTCGGGCAGCACCATCGCGGCGGCCGAGACGGGAGTCGTCGCCCGCGCGTGCTCGGGGACGTCGGCGACCGCCCCGGTGATCAGCGAGTGCGGGCGACCGTCCGGGCCGGCGACGAGCAGGAAGGCGCCCGGCGCCGGCGTCTCGAGCGCCTGCGCCACGGTGGTGCGCTCGGGCACGATCACTGCGGGTCGCACGACGTCTCGCACCCGCACGGTGTCGACGAGCCGGCGGACCTTCGCGGTGCGGATGCTCGCCGACGCGCCCTGCCAAAGGAAGCCACCGATGAGCACCGCCCAGAGCAGCGTGAACAGGCTCGGTCGCGCGCCCCGGGCGAGCGGCAGCACGAGCCACCACAGCACGACGAGGACGGTCAGCACGCGCCCGCTCCACCCGGCGACGAGCAGACCCGTGGTGCGGTTGCCGGTGATCCGCCACACCAGGGAGTCCACCAGCCAGCCGCCGTCGAGCGGCAGACCGGGCAGCAGGTTGAACAGCGCGACGAAGCCGTTGGCGTAGAGCATCGCGCCGACGAGCAGCGAGGCGATGCCGCCGGGCTCGGTGAGCGGCCAGACCAGGTAGGCGATCGCCGCGAGAGCGGCGTTGGCGAGTGGCCCGACGACGGCGACGGCGGCACTGCGGCCGGGCGTGTTGTCATCGGCCTGGTAGGCCGTGTGCCCGCCCCAGAGGTCGGCCACGACCCGGTCGACCCGGTGCCCGAAGCGCAGCGCCATCAGGGCGTGGGCGGCCTCGTGGGCGAGGACCGACACGAGCAGGAGCAGTGCGTAGCCCAGGGCGATCGCGTAGACCGTGGACCCGAGGTCCGGGCGGCGGTAGGCCAGCTGCGGTCCGAACGTGGCGACGATCACCACGGCGATGATGGGCCAGCTGCGACCGAGGTAGATCGGCACCCCGGCGAGGCGGCCGATCCGCCAGCCCCGGGAGCGCCCGTCGGCAGCCTCCGCCGCGGCGGGAGAGGCGGGGGGTGGTGCGGGCTCGCTGGTGTGGGCCATGGAGTGACCCTATGTCGGACCGTGGCCGTCGGGGGCCTGTCAGTGGTCGGTTCTACAGTTCCACCATGGTTGCCGCACTCTCCCCCAGCCGGGCCGCAGACTTCATGCAGTGCCCGCTGCTCTACCGCTTCCGGGTGGTGGACCGGCTGCCCGAGCCGCCCAGCCCCGCCGCGGCGCGCGGCACCCTGGTCCACGCGGTCCTGGAGCGCCTGTTCGACGTCCCCGCCCCGCAGCGCACGCTGGAGCACGCCCGCAGCCTGGTCGGCGGGCAGTGGGAGGCCCTGGTCGGCGCCGAGCCCGAGCTCGCGAGCGTGCTGCCGGCCGAGCTGGAGGACTGGATCGAGGACGCCGGGCGGCTGGTCGAGCGCTGGTTCGCCCTCGAGGACCCGACCCGCCTCGAGCCGGCCGAGCGCGAGCTCTACGTCGAGCACGACCTCGGCGGGCTGCTCCTGCGCGGCTACATCGACCGGCTCGACGTGGCCCCCAACGGCATGATCCGGGTCGTCGACTACAAGACCGGGCGAGCCCCGTCGGAGCTGTTCGAGGGCAAGGCGCTGTTCCAGATGAAGTTCTACGCCCTGGCCATCTGGCGGATCCGCGGGGTGGTGCCGGCGATGCTGCAGCTGGTCTACCTCGGCAACAGCGAGCTGCTGCGTTACGTCCCCGAGGAGAGCGACCTGCTCGCCACCGAGCGCAAGCTCAAGGCGCTGTGGGAGGCCATCGCCCGGGCCGCCGAGACCGGTGACTGGCGGCCGCGCCGATCCCGCCTGTGCAGCTGGTGCTCCCACCAGGCGCTCTGCCCCGAGTGGGGCGGCACGCCGCCCCCGCTCCCGACCGACGCCGCCGACCGGGCCCTGCACCCGGTCAGCAGGCACGCGCCCGACGACGCCGACCGCGACGACCCGCTCGAGCAGTAGGCCCCGGCCGCGCGGTCTACCGCAGCCGGCTCGCCAGCTCGGCGCGGCCGCGGACCTGCAGCTTCTGATAGACCCGGGTGAGGTGGTACTGCACGGTCTTGGGCGACACAAACAGCTGCGTCGCCACCTCCTTGTTGATGAGCCCCGACACGACCAGCTCGGCGACCGCCTGCTCCTGGGCGGTGAGCTCCGTCGCGATCGGTGCCCCGGCCGCCTGGCCCACCGGGACCGACTGGAGCCGGCCGGCGCGCAGCTCGCGCTCGACCCGGGCGAGAGCCGGGACCGCCCCGAGCGCCTGGTAGACCTCCTGGGCCCGCCGCAGCCGCGGCTCGGCCTCGCGACGGCGACCGGCCCGACGCAACGCGCGCCCGTGCGCCTCGCTGGTCCCGGCGACGAGCAGCGGTCGGCCGAGGGCCTGGGCCAGGTCGGTCGCCTCGGTGAAGGCTGCGTCCGCCTGGTCGACCGCGCCGGTGCCGGCGAGCACCCGGGCCCGCAGCGCCAGGACCCGCGCCGCGGCGCTGCGGCTGCCGAAGCCGAGCAGCTGCGGCTTCCACCGGTCCAGGACGTCCGTGGCCTCGTCGAGCCGGCCGAGGGTGATGAGGGCGTCGGTGTAGGGGTCGGGCCAGGGCAGCAGCCCGAGGTCCGGCGTGGGCTCGTCGAGCCGGGTCAGCAGCGGGCGGCCCAGGGTGATCACGCCCTCCAGGTCGTCCTCGGCGGCGGCCACGTGCATGCGCGCGAGGACGCCGGGCAGGTGCATCAGGGTGAGCGCGGGATCCGCGACACCGGCCGGGTCGGCGTGCGCCCGGGCAGCGGCCAGCTCCCCGCGCTGCGCGCACACCTGGGCCCCGGTCCACTCGATCAGCGGCTCGACGAGGCGAAGACCGCTGCGGTCCAACGCGGTTCGTCCGAGCGAGACCGTCTGCAGCGCCGCGTCCCACTCCCCCGCCTCGACGTGCAGCCGGGCCAGGTGGACGAGCCACGCAGCACCTCCAGGCCCTCGGGCGACTGGTCGACGAGCATGTCGATGATCGTGGTCGCGTCGCCGAGCCACTCCTCCAGCGAGGACACGTCGGGGTTGAGCGACCCGAAGAGGAAGCCGCGGTAGCTGTCGAACCGGGCGACCTTGGTCAGGTCGTGCGAGCCGTCGGTGTTGAACCCCTCGGGGTAGCCGGCACCGTCGGGGTCCTTGACCTTGACCAGCTCGCCGCTGTTCTTGAAGGTCCAGCCGTGGAACGGGCAGGTGAGGGTGGTGCGGTTGTCGGTCTTGCGCCGGCACAGCATGGCGCCGCGGTGCGCGCACGCGTTGATCAGCGCGTTCAGCTTGCCGTCGCGCGAGCGGATGATGACGATCGGCTGCCGACCGATGTAGGTCGTGAAGTAGTCACCGGGGTTGGCGACCTGCGACTCGTGCGCGAGGTAGATCCAGTCGCCCTCGAACAGGTGCTTCATCTCGAGCTCGAAGAGCTCCTCGTCGGTGAAGATTGAGCGGTTCGCGCGGTAGATGCCCTCGTCGGGGTTCTCCACGACCGCCTGGTCGAGGTCGAAGTGCGGGGTAGCCGTCGGGTAGGCCATCGGTCCTCCTGCGGTGGCGTCGTTGTCACCGGCCGGCTGCTGCCGACCACGTGCGGTGCGTTCCTCCCCACTCTTGGCCCCGGGCCCGGGTCCGCGCCTCGGGCACAGTGCTAGGTCTGACGTAGGGGGGTATTCAGATGTCGGCGGTATCAATAGGATCGAAACAGGTATTTCCGTATATCGAACTCTGCTGCCTACTGTCGAGAGGGCTCGCACCCATGGAGCTGCGTCACCTGCGCTACTTCGTCGCCGTCGCCGAACAGCTGCACTTCGGTCGCGCGGCCCAGTCGTTGCACATGGCACAACCACCCCTGTCCCACGCGATCCGCCAGCTGGAGGAAGAGATGAGCGTCGAGCTGTTGACTCGCACCACGCGCACCGTCGCCCTCACGCCTGCCGGTGCCGCGTTCTACACCGACTGCGTGCGGACCCTCGCCGAGATCGACGAGAGCGTCGAGCGGGCCCGCCGGGTGGCCGAGGGCCGCACCGGTCTGCTGCGCCTCGGCCTGGTCGGCTCGGTCACGTCCTCCCACCTGCCCGAGCTGGCGCGGCTGCTCAAGGACGAGATGCCGGCGGTCGCCCTCGAGGTGCACGTCGAGATGCTGACGCCCGCCCAGACCGAGGCGCTGGAGTCCGGCCGCCTCGACCTCGGGCTGCTCCGCCCGCCGGCGCCGTCCGCCGACCTCACCACCCGCCTGGTCGCCCACGAGCCGCTCGTGCTCGCCCTCCCCCGCCATCACCGGCTGGTCGGCGATCCGGACGTCCGCCTGGACGACCTGCGGCACGAGGCGTTCGTCACCTACGCCGCCTCCAGCGGGTCCGTCGTCAGCCACACCATCGACCGTGCCTGTCGCGCAGCGGGATTCGTGCCACAGCGGGAGCACGAGGTCCGGGACACCTCGACCCTGCTCGCGCTCGTCGCCGCCGGCCTCGGGGTAGCCCTCGTGCCCGCCTCGGCGCGCGCCGCCAGCCCCGAGGGCGTCACGTTCGCCGAGCTGCCCGACGCCCCCACCGTCGACCTGGCCCTGGCCTGGCGCACCGACGACGCCTCCCCGCTGGTGTCCCGGCTCGTCGGCGTGCTGGAGCGCCACCACTACTTCGTCGACGCCGCTGCGGGTGCAGCTGCCGGTGCAGCCGTCGACAGCGAGGAGCAGACCCGATGAGCACCGACCTGACCGTGGCCTCGGTCGAGGCGATCCCGTTCGCGATCCCCTACGTCAAGCCCCTGGCCTTCGCCAGCGGCTCGGTGTCGGTCGCCGAGCACGTGCTGGTGCGCGTCACGACGACCGATGGCCTGGTGGGCATCGCCGAGGCCCCGCCCCGGCCGTTCACCTACGGCGAGACGCAGGCCTCGATCATGGCGGTCGTCGACTCGCTGTTCGCCCCGGCGGCCGTCGGCACCTCGGCGCTGCACCGCGAGGCCATCCACGCCCGGCTGCGGCGCACGGTGGGCAACCCCACGGCCAAGGCCGCGCTCGACATGGCGCTGTGGGACATCGTCGGTCAGGCCTTCGACGTCCCGGTCACCGAGCTGCTCGGCGGGTTCGGCGACCGGATGCGGGTCAGTCACATGCTCGGCTTCGCCGACCCGGCCGCCATGGTGGACGAGGCGGCGCGGATGCGGGAGGTCTACGGGATCTCGACGTTCAAGGTCAAGGTGGGTCGCGACCCCTACCGTCTCGACGTCGCCGTGTGCCGCGCGCTGCGCGAGGCGTTCGGCGAGGAGGTCGAGCTCTACGTCGACGGCAACCGCGGCTGGAGCGCGTCGGACTCCGCACGCGCGCTGCGCGAGATGGCCGACCTGGACCTGCTCTACGCCGAGGAGCTGTGCCCCGCCGACGACGTCCTCGGCCGCCGGTGGCTGGCCGGGCAGTCGACCATCCCGCTGGTCGCGGACGAGTCGGCGACCACCCCGGGCGAGGTGACCCGCGAGCTGCTGGGGGGCTCCGCGGACGCCATCAGCATCAAGACCGCGCGCACCGGCTTCACCGACTCCCAGCGGGTCCTGTTCCAGTGCGAGGGCCTGGGCGTCGACGTCATCATGGGCAACCAGATCGACGGCCAGATCGGCACCGCCTGCACCGTGGCCTTCGGGGCGGCGTACGCCACGACGAGCCGGCGCGCGGGCGAGCTGAGCAACTTCCTCGACATGAGCGACGACCTGCTCACCGAGCCGCTGCAGATCAGCGGTGGCACCCTGGCGGTCCGCCCCGGTGCCGGGCTCGGGCTGCAGATCGACGACGACAAGCTCGAGCGCTACCGCACGGACCGCTGAGCCCGTCGGCCCACCCGACCCACGACCTGCACCGCACCAGCAGCACCACCCGATACCCACACACAAAGGAGTGCATGACATGACCATCGACGAGAAGGCCGAAGCCACCGAGCAGGCCAAGGAGCAGCAGGCGACCCTGGAGGCCCGCGCGGCCGACTCCGGCGCCAACGCCACCGCCGCGTTCCGCAAGAAGCAGGGCCAGGCGCTGGAGGTCCCCCCGGAGCGCGTGAGCCAGCTGGCCACCGAGGTGCTCGAAGCCATCCACGAGGTGATCCGCAAGCACCACGTCACCTACGCCGAGTACGACGCGCTCAAGAAGTGGCTCATCCAGGTCGGTGAGGACGGCGAGTGGCCGCTCTTCCTCGACGTGTGGGTCGAGCACGTCGTCGAGGACGTCAACACCGCGCACCGCAAGGGCAACAAGGGCACCATCGAGGGCCCCTACTACGTGCCGGACTCCCCGGTGCAGCAGAGCCCGGCGAAGATCGACCAGCGCGACGACGAGAAGGGCGAGCCGCTGCAGTTCCAGGGCCAGGTCCGCTCGGTCGACGGCTCCGTGCTCAAGGACGCCAAGGTCGAGCTGTGGCACGCCGACGCCGACGGCTACTACTCGCAGTACGCCCCCGGGCTGCCCGAGTGGAACCTGCGCGGCACCTTCGAGGTCGACGACGAGGGCCGCTACCAGATCGGCACCGTGCTGCCGGCGCCCTACCAGATCCCGACCGACGGCGCCTGCGGCAAGCTGATCGCCGCGGCCGACTGGCACGCCTGGCGTCCGGCCCACCTGCACGTCAAGGTGTCGGCCCCCGACCACGAGCTGCTCACGGCCCAGCTGTACTTCCCGGGCGACCCGCACAACGACGACGACATCGCGTCGGCCGTCAAGCCCGAGCTGGTGCTCGACCCGAAGGACGCGTCCGACGGCGCCGGCAAGGTCGTCGACTACGACTTCGTCCTCGACCCGGTCGCCGGCTGACCCCATGCTCTACGCCGTGACCATGGACGTCGCGATCCCCCACGACCTCGACCCCGAGGTCGCGGCCTCGACCATCGCGACCGAGAAGGCCTACTCGCAGGAGCTGCAGCGCAGCGGCGAGTGGCGCCACATCTGGCGGATCGCCGGGCAGTACTCCAACCTCAGCATCTTCGATGTCGAGTCCAACGAGCGACTGCACGAGATCCTCTGGGGGCTACCGCTGTTCAAGTACATGACGGTCAAGGTGCAGCCCCTCGCGACGCACCCGTCGGACATCGCCCTGCTGGGCGGTGCCGACGGGGGCGGCCAGGCCAGTCAGGCCGGTTAGGCCGTCGCCGTCGCCCACAGGTCCGCGAGGGACCGCCCGGCGAGGGTCGGCACCTGCGCGGCGCCGTGCTCGTGCGGCACCGGCACCACGTGCGGGACCGCGATCGTCGGCACGTGGGCGGCGACGGCGGAGCGCATGCCGGAGGGCGAGTCCTCGATCGCGAGAGCGGTCCGGGGCTCGACCCCGAGGCGCGCGCAGGCGGTGAGATAGGGCTCGGGGTGCGGCTTGCCGTGGGTGACCGTGTCGCCCGTGACGACCGCGCTGAACGTGCCTGCGGGCACGATCTTCTCGAGCTCGTTCGCGAACACCGTGTAGGACATCGTGACGAGCGCGCAGGGCACGCCGAGCTCCTGCGCCTGGTCCAGCAGCTCCTTGGCGCCCGGGCGCCACGGGGCGTGCTGGCGGAAGCGCTCGACCACCCCACCGAGGAGCCGCTGCACGATCTCGTCGATCGTCAGCGGCATCCCCGTGTGCTCGCGGATCACCGACGCCGAGTAGGTCAGCGGACGACCGACGATCGACTGCGCGTCCTCGTGGGACCAGACCCCGCCGTAGGACTCTACGAGCGCGAACTCCTCTGCCATCCAATAGGGCTCGGAGTCGACGAGCGTGCCGTCCATGTCGAGGAGCAGGGCCGAGGGCAGCGGCTGGGGCGGCGCGGACGCGGTCGTCATGAGGTCCATTCTCTCAGCCGGGACACGTCGTTCATGCCTTGAAGTACTTCGCCTCCGGGTGGTGCACGACGAGCGCGTCGGTGGACTGCTCGGGGTGCAGCTGCAGCTCCTCGGACAAAGTCACGCCGATCCGCTCCGGCTCAAGCAGCGCCACCAGCGTCGCCCGGTCCTCGAGGTCGGGGCAGGCCGGGTAGCCGAAGGAGTAGCGCGCGCCGCGGTGGTGCAGCTTCAGCAGCCCCTCGAGGTCGCCCGCGTCCTCCGCCGCGTAGCCCAGCTCGTCGCGCACCCGGGCGTGCCAGCGCTCGGCCAGCGCCTCGGTCAGCTGCACCGACAGACCGTGCAGCTCGAGGTAGTCCCGGTAGGCGTTGTCGGCGAACAGCGCCGCCGTCGCCTCGGCCACCTTGTCGCCCATGGTGACCAGCTGGAACGAGATGACGTCCGGCACTCCGTCGGCCTCGTAGCGCTCCTTGGCGCGGAAGAAGTCGGCGAGGCACAGCCGCCGGTCGCGGCGCTGGCGCGGGAAGGTGAAGCGCGCCCGCTCCGCCCCGAAGGACACCGTGCCGTCGTCGGCGACGGTGTGCTCGAGCACGACCAGGTCGTTGCCCTCGCTGTAGCAGGGGAAGTAGCCGTAGACCACCGCAGGGCGCAGCAGGTCCTCGGTCTTGATGCGGTCCAGCCACATCCGCAGCCGCGGCCGCCCCTCGGTCTCGACGAGCTCCTCGTAGCTGGCCCCGTCCTCCCCGCGGGTCGGCTTCAGCCCCCACTGGCCGAGGAAGGTCGCACGCTCGTCGAGGTAGGGCGTGAAGTCGCTGAGCGCGATGCCCTTGACGACCCGGGTGCCCCAGAACGGCGGCGTCGGGATGTCGTTGTCGGCGGCGACGTCCGACCGCGTGGTGTCCACCGGGGCGTCCTCGTCGAGGTCGGGCGTCGTGGCGCGCACCCGCCGCTCGCGACGGGCCGGCAGCAGGTCGCCGATGTCCTGGCTCGGGTCGGCCTTGGCCGCCGCGACCGCGTCCATCAGGCGCAGCCCCTCGAACGCGTCGCGGGCATAGCGCACGTGCCCCTCGTAGATCTCGGCGAGGTCCTGCTCGACGTAGGCGCGCGTCAGTGCCGCGCCGCCCAGCAGGATCGGCCACCGGGCCGACAGCCCCCGGGAGTTCAGCTCCTCGAGGTTGTCCTTCATGACCACCGTGGACTTCACCAGCAGGCCACTCATGCCGATGGCGTCGACCTCGTGCTCCGTTGCGGCAGAGACGATCTCGTTGATCGGCACCTTGATGCCGATGTTGACCGTCTCGTAGCCGTTGTTGGACAAGATGATGTCGACGAGGTTCTTGCCGATGTCGTGGACGTCGCCCTTGACCGTGGCCAGCAGCACCTTGGCCTTGGCCTGGCGCTTGGTGCCGCCGGACGCCTCCTCGATGAACGGCTCGAGGTAGGCCACCGCGGCCTTCATCGTCTCGGCCGACTGCAGCACGAACGGCAGCTGCATCTTGCCGGAGCCGAACAGCTCGCCCACGGTCTTCATGCCGGCCAGCAGGTGCTCGTTGATGATGGCGAGCGGGTCCTGCCCCTCGTCCAGCGCCTCCTGCAGGTCGGCGTCCAGGCCGGTGCGCTCGCCGTCGATGATGCGCTGAGCCAGCCGCTCGTCGAGCGGGAGCGCGAGCAGCGCCTCGGCCCGACCGGCCTTGAGCGTCTTGGTGTCGACGCCCTCGAACAGCTCGAGCATCCGCTGCAGCGGGTCGTAGGTGCACTCGGACTCCCCCGGCTCGCCGGCCCAGCGGCGCCGGTCGTAGATCAGGTCGAGTGCGACCTCGAGCTGCTCGCTCGGGATCCGGCTGATCGGCAGGATCTTGGCCGCGTTGACGATCGCCGACGACAGGCCGGCCTTGACGCACTCGTCCAGGAAGACGGAGTTGAGCACGACCCGCGCGGCCGGCTTGAGTCCGAAGGACACGTTCGAGACGCCAAGAGTCGTGTTCAGCCCCGGGTAGGCCGTGGTGAGGGCCCGGATCGCCTCGATCGTCTCGATGGCGTCGCGGCGGGTCTCCTCCTGACCGGTGGCGATCGGGAAGGTGAGGCAGTCCAGGACGATGTCCTCGACGCGCATCCCGAACTGGCCGGTCAGCGTGTCGACCAGACGGCGCCCCACGGCCTCCTTGTGCTCCCGGGTCCGGGCCTGGCCCTGCTCGTCGATCGTGAGGGCTACGACCGCGGAGCCGTGCTCGGCGACCAGCGCCATCATGCGGGCGAAGCGGGACTGCTCGCCCTCGCCGTCCTCGAAGTTGACCGAGTTGATCACCGCGCGTCCGCCGAGCCGCTCCAGCCCGGCCTGGATCACGGCCGGCTCGGTGGAGTCGAGGACGAGCGGCAGGGTGCTGGAGGTGTTGAGCAGGTTGACCAGGTGGTCCATGTCGGCGGCGCCGTCCCGGCCCACGTAGTCGACGCACACGTCGAGCAGGTGCGCCCCCTCACGGGTCTGGTCCTTGGCGATCTCGAGGCACTGCTGCCAGTCCTGGGCGAGCATCGCCTCGCGAAAAGCCTTGGAGCCGTTGGCATTCGTCCGCTCGCCGATCGACAGGAAGGACGCGTCCTGACGGAACGGCACGGCGGTGTAGAGCGAGCTGACCCCCGGCTCGGGGCGCGGCTCGCGCGGGGTGATCGGCTGACCGCCCACGGCCTCGGCGACGGCCTTGAGATGCTCCGGCGTGGTGCCGCAGCACCCACCCACCAGCGCCAGGCCGTAGTCCTTGACGAACGTGCGGTGCGCCGCCGCGAGCTCCTGCGGCGTGAGCGGGTAGACCGCCCCCTCCTTGCTCAGCTGCGGCAGGCCGGCGTTGGGCATGCAGGTGACGGGGACCCGCGCCTGCTGGGAGAGCACGCGCAGGTGCTCGCTCATCTCGGTCGGGCCGGTCGCGCAGTTGAGGCCGATCGCGTCGATGCCGAGCGGCTCGAGCGCTGTGAGGGCGGCGGCGATCTCGGTGCCCATCAGCATCGTGCCGGTCGTCTCGACGGTGACCTGCACGATGACCGGCAGGGTCTCGCCGGCGGCAGCGAGGGCGCGCTTGCAGCCGACCACCGCGGCCTTGGCCTGCAGCACGTCCTGGACCGTCTCGATCAAGAGGGCGTCGGCGCCGCCGTCGATCAGTCCGCGGGCGCACTCCTGGTAGGCGTCGCGCAGCGTGGCGAACGCCACGTGCCCGAGCGACGGCAGCTTGGTGCCCGGCCCGATCGAGCCGATGACGAAGCGCTGCCGCCCGTCCTCGCTCCACCGGTCGGCCGACTCGCGGGCGATCTCGGCGCCGGCGCGGGCCAGCTCGTAGATCCGGTCGCTGATGCCGTACTCACCGAGGTTCGCCAGGTTGGCGCCGAAGGTGTTCGTCTCGACGCAGTCCGACCCGGCCTCGAAGTAGGCGTCGTGCACCGACCGCACGACGTCCGGGCGGGTGACGTTGAGGATCTCGTTGCACCCCTCGTGGCCCTGGAAGTCCTCCATCGACGGGTCCGCGGCCTGCAGCATCGTGCCCATGGCGCCGTCGGCGACGAGGACACGGGTGGTCAGGGCTTCACGGAATGCGTCGGAGCGAGTGCTCACCATGGGACCTTACTCTCGGGACGGGACTGCCCGAGAAGGATAGGTCCCCCGTGGGGATGGGTAAGTTGGGGGTTCGCACGGTGGGCAGCACGACCGGCAACAGGAAGGCACGACGTGATCCAGTTCGACGACCTCCCGCAGCTGCGGCGGCCGCTGCTCCTCGCGGCCTTCGAGGGGTGGAACGACGGGGGCGACGCCGCCTCCGCCGCGGTGGCACACCTCGCCGAGCAGTGGGACGCCCAACCGGTGGCCGCCATCGACCCGGAGGACTACTACGACTTCCAGGTGGCCCGGCCGCGCATGTCGGTCGACGAGGGGCACCGGCACGTCGTCTGGCCCACCACCCAGATCCTGCTCGCGTCGCCCCCCGGCCTGGACCGGGACGTGCTGCTCGTCCGTGGGATCGAGCCGTCCTTCCGCTGGCGCGCGTTCACCGAGGAGATCCTGGACCTCGCCGAGTCGGCCGACGTCGACCTGTTCGTCACCCTGGGCGCCTGGCTCGGTCCCACCCCGCACACCCGCCCCGTCCCGACGACCGTGAGCTCGGACAGCGAGGACATCGTCCACCGCTTCGACATCGCACGCAGCGAGTACGACGGCCCCACGGGCATCGTCGGCATCCTCAACCACGGGGCCAGCCAGCTCGGGATCCCGGCGTTCTCGCTGTGGGCCGAGGTGCCGCACTACGCCGGCGGTCCGCCCTCGCCCAAGGCCACGCTGGCCCTGGTCTCCCGCCTGGAGCACCTGCTCGACCTCAACCTGCCCCGCGGCTCCCTGGAGGCCGAGTCCCGCGCCTGGCAGCGCGGCGTCGAGGAGCTCGCCAGCGACGACGAGGAGATCACCGAGTACGTCCGGTCCCTCGAGACCGCCCAGGACACCGTAGAGCTCCCCGAGGCCTCCGGCGACGCCATCGCCAAGGAGTTCGAGCGCTACCTGCGCACCCGCGGCGACGACGACGCCAAGGGCTGATCCCGCCGAGACGGCAGCTGCCCACCGACACGGCAGTTAGTCACTACAACCCCGCCGACACGGCAGTTGGCCACCGAGATGGTTGGTATACGCGCCATCTCAGTGCCGAAGTGCCGTCTCGACACCCGGGGCGTCGCCAAGTGCCGTCTAAGTACCGAAGTGCCGTTTCGACCAACCCAGTCGGGTGGGCGGCCCGCCGGGCTACAGGGCGATGCCGAGCCAGGCGTCGATGGCGGCGACGAGGTGCGCACGGTCGGCGGCCGACATGGTGGTGCGGCCGGCGTCGACGTCGTCGAGGTAGGCGTCGATGGCGGCGAGGGCGGCCTGGGAGCGCAGGTCGTCGGTCAGGGCGGCGCGCATGGCCTCCACCGTGTCGAGGGCCGCCGGGCCGGGCTGCCCACTCGCGCCCTCCCCGCCAGCACCAGCACCACCAGCAGCAACACCAGCAACAGGCCCGCACAGCACGCCGCGCCACCGGGCGAGACGCTGCTGCGCGGCCTCGAGCAGCCCGTCGGTCCACTCCCAGTCGGTGCGGTAGTGCTGATCGAGCAGCACCAGGCGGATCGCCATCGGGTCGGTGCCCGAGAGGCGCAGCCGGGAGACCAGGACCAGGTTGCCTCGGGACTTGCTCATCTTCTCGCCGTCGAGCCCGACCATCGCCTGATGCAGGTAGACCTGGGCGAACGGCGGGTGCCCGGTGAGCCCGTCGGACTGCACCGCGCTCATCTCGTGGTGGGGGAAGATCAGGTCGGTGCCGCCGCCCTGCACGTCGAAGCCCACGCCGAGGTGCTCGAGCGCGATGGTCGTGCACTCGATGTGCCAGCCGGGGCGTCCGCTGCCGAGGCCGCAGCCGTTCCAGGCGGGCTCGCCGGTGCGCTCGGCGCGCCACAGCAGCGGGTCGAGCGGGTCGCGCTTGCCCGGACGCTCGGGGTCGCCCCCGCGCTCCGCGAAGAGCGCGGCCATGGTGGCGTCGTCGTAGTGGCTGACCTGCCCGAAGGTCGGCAGCTGGGACAGGTCGAGGTAGTAGTCCTGCGCGCCCTCGGCCACCAGCTCGGCCTCCTCGGGGCCCACGGGCACGGGGTAGGCGAGACCGGCCGCGGCGAGCTCGCACACCTGGTCGGCGATCGCGCCGACGCTCTCGACGACCCCGACGTAGTGGTCCGGCGGCAGCACCCGCAGCGCGGTCATGTCGTCACGGAACAGCTGGATCTCCTTGGTGGCCAAGGCGGTCCAGTCGACGCCGTCGCGGTGCGCCCGCTCCAGCAGCGGGTCGTCGACGTCGGTGATGTTCTGCGCGTAGAGCACCTCGTGCCCAGCCTGGCGCAGCACCCGGTTGACCAGGTCGAAGGTCACGTAGGTCGACGCGTGCCCCATGTGGGTGGCGTCGTAGGGCGTGATGCCGCAGACGTACATGCGGGCGGTCGGCCCGGGGGTGAGCTCGTGCATCGCGTCGCGTCCGGTGTCGTGCACGCGCAACGGCCGAGCAGGTCCAGGGACGGTGGGCACCGAGGGTGCAGGCCAGGACTTCACGAGGGGACTCTAACCGCCGCGGGCGACCGGCTACAGCGGTGGCCAGGGGATGGCCGGGTAGCCCGTGTCCGGCGGCATCGGGAAGTCGCCGGTCTCGAGCATCTCGGCGACCCGGTGCCGCAGCGCCTGGAGCTCGCGCAGCGTCAGCAGCGGGGTGAGCCGCTGGTTCAGCTCGCTGTCGAGGTCGTCCAGGTCGTCGGCCAGGGCGTTCAGACGAGCGATCTCGTTCTCGGGCAACGGATCTCCGGCCCAGCCCCAGAGCACGGTGCGCAGCTTGGGCTCGGAGTGCAGGCAGATGCCGTGGTCGATGCCGAAATGCCGCCCGCTGGGGTCGACGAGCAGGTGCGAGCCCTTGCGGTCGGCGTTGTTGACAACGGCGTCGAACACGCCGAGCCCGCGCGTCCACTCGTCGTCCCGGTGCACGACGAGCACCTGCTCGCCGTGGGACAGCTCGGCCGCCATCACCGCCACCTGGTCCTTGCCGAGGTCGCCGGGCGGCAGCAGCTCGACGATCTGTCGGGCCGCCTCGTCGTGGTCGACCCACAGCTGCACCGAGCCGATCCCCCAGGGACCGTCGCGCAGCACGGTCGGCGGCACGACACCCCAGCCACCCGCGTCCGAGATGACGAACGTCGCCACCTCGCGCTGGGCGAGCGTCGCGGTCGGGAAGTCCCAGAGCGGTCGCTCACCCCGCTGCGGCTTGTAGATCGCCCGCACCGCCGCGCGGTCGGCGCCGCCGTCCCCGTCCCCGTCGCCGTCCTCCGCCGCGTCCTCGGGCGTGACGTCGACGAGCAGGCACCCGTTCGAGGCCTCGGCGATCTGGCCGAGGACGTGCAGCCGCCCGGTGCGCAGCAGCGTCAGCACAGCAGCCACCTGCTCCCGGTCGTGCGGGTCGACGATCGGGTTCGGCGTGGCCGGGACGGTAGTCAGCGTCGGTAGCCGTTCGCGCGCGGGCAGATATGGCCGACCGGGTCGAGCGGCAGCCCGCAGAACGGGCACGGCGCCCGGCCACCGGCGACGACGTGCTGGGACCGCCGGGCGAACGCCCGGGCCTGGGCCGCGCTGAGGGTCACCCGGATCACCTGACCGGGCGCGTCCTCGGCGTCCTCGAGCACGACGTCCGGGTCCTCGGGGAAGTCCTCGTCGGCCGCCTCGATGACCAGCACCTGCTGCTCGGGGTCCCAGTAGAGGCGCAGCGCCGAGGCGCGGAACTCGTCCTCGATCGGGGTGTCGAGCGGGCCGTTGTCGGCGAACCGCTCGGCGGCCGACTCGCTGCCGGTGGTTGGGGCAAACGCGTCGATGGTGTCGTTGACCTGGTCGGCGAGCGCCGCGACCTGCTGCTTCTCCAGCGACACGCTGACGAGGCGCCGCCCGGACCGGGCCTGGAGGAAGAAGACCCGCTGGCCCGGGGGGCCTACCGTGCCTGCGACGAATCTCTCGGGGGACTCGAAGGACTGCACCACCATGGCGTCAGCCTATGCCGCTCCGCCGCCGACCACGGCATCGCCGCTCGGGGCATCGCCTCCACCAGCATCCCCACCAGCCCCAGCACCAGCACCCCCACCAGCCCCCTCGGCCGGAGGCCGCGGCAGCAGAGTGGACAGGTCGCTCCCGGTGTCGTTGGCCCGCACGAGGAAGGGACGCCGGTCGCTGTAGTGCACGACCGACAGCGACGCCGGCCCGGCCTGGAAGCGCTGGAAGTGGTCGAGGTGGGTGCCCGCGGCGTCGGCGAGCAGTGCCTTGATGATGTCGCCATGGGAGACCAGCAGCCACACCGCGTGCGGGCCGTGCTCGGCCTCGACCTCGGCGTCGATGCGCCGCGCCGCGGCGACCGCCCGGGCCGACATGGCGGCGATGGACTCGGCGCGGTAGTCCGCGCTGTCGGGGAACCGCGCCCGGCTCGGCTGGTCCTGGACGGTCCGCCACAGGTCCTCCGTGGCCAGCTCCCGCAGCGACCGACCGGTCCAGCTGCCGTAGTGGCACTCCCCCAGGTCGTCGTCCGCGACCCGGCGCGCCGCCTGCGCCCACGGGGCACCCTCGACGAGCAGGTCGCTCGTCTCCTGGCAGCGTTGCAGGGGGCTGCTCGCGAGCACGACCACGGGCACGTCGCGCAGCCGCTCGGCGAGAGCGTGGACCTGGGCGCGGCCGGTGTCGTCGAGCCCCACCCCGTCGGTCCAGCCGGCGAGGGTGCCCGAGGCGTTGGCGGAGGTTCGACCGTGGCGAACGAGGAGCACGTGTGGCACGGGAGCACTCTATCCGCGGGGCGCCGGGCACTCCATCGCCAGAGCACCGCACTAGGCTGAGCCGGTGATCGTGGACCAGGCCATCTACCGCGGCGGTCGCCGGATGCCGTGCGGCGATCTCGGCACCGAGCTGGAGTCCCTGCGCGACCTCGAGGACGGCTTCCTCTGGATCGGGCTCAAGGACCCGACCGACGAGGAGTTCGCCGGTGTCAACGACGCGCTCGGGCTGCACCCGCTGGCCGTCGAGGACGCCCTGACCGGCGGGCAGCGAGCCAAGCTCGATCTCTACAACGACACGCTGTTCATGGCGATCAAGACGCTGCGCTACGTCGAGAGCACCAGCGACGTCGAGACCGGCGAGGTGATGCTCTTCGCCGGCGACCGGTTCGTGCTCACCGTCCGCAACGGCGACGCGAACCCGCTCGCCGGGGTGCGCGCCCGCCTCGAGCTCTCGCCCGAACAGCTGGTCCACGGACCGGCCGCGGTGGTCTACTCCGTGCTCGACTCGATCGTGGACAACTACATGCTGATCGACGCCGAGGTCGAGGCCGACCTCGACCTCATCGAGCGGCGGGTCTTCGGCGGCGACAGCGCAGACCTGGCGACCGAGATCTACCAGCTCAAGCGCGAGGTGCAGGAGTTCAAGCGGGCGTCCTTCCCGCTCGCCGACCCGGTGCGCCGCCTCGCCAAGGACCGGACGGTGCCGGTCATCGGCAAGGCGGCGCGACCGTTCTTCGCCGACATCTACGACCACCTGCTCAAGGTCAACGACCACGTCGAGTCCTACGACCGGCTGCTCACCGACGTGCTCAACGCGCACCTGGCCCAGCTGGGCGTGCAGCAGAACGAGGACATGCGCCGGATCTCGGCGTGGGTGGCCATCGCCGCCCTCCCGACGATGATCGCCGGGATCTACGGCATGAACTTCCAGTTCATCCCCGAGCTGTCACTGAGCGAGGACATCGGCGGCCGGGAGATCTACTACGGCTACTTCGTCATCATCGCGGTGATGGCGAGCAGCTGCTTCCTGCTCTACCGGCTGTTCAAGCGCAGCGGCTGGCTGTAGCCCGATCAGGTCGCCTGCATGACCCCCGCGGCCAGGACGCCGATGAGCACGAGGCCGAGGACGACCCGGTAGCCGATGAAGACCATCAGGGAGTTGTTCTTGACGAAGCGCAGCAGCCAGGCGATCGAGGCGTAGGCCACCACGAACGACACGACGGTGCCGACCACGAGTTGGCCAGCGCCGACGACCGAGAAGTTGACGTCCTTCATCTCGTAGAGGCCGGCGCCGACGAGCGCGGGGATGGCCATGAAGAAGGACAGCTCGGTCGCGGTGACGCGGTCGAGACCGCGCAGCAGACCGGCCGAGATCGTGGCACCGGAGCGCGAGACGCCGGGCACCAGCGAGAAGCACTGCATCAGACCGATGAAGACACCGTCGGCGGGCGACACCGTGCCGTCGCCGACCTTGTCCTCGTGCCGCGCGACCAGCTGGGCGTGCCGGCGCTCGGCGAACCACATGACGCCGGACCAGATGATGAGGGCGAACGCGACCACCCACAGGGACCGCAGCGGACCCTTGATGAGGTCCTTGAAGAGCAGCGCCGCGATGACCACGGGGATGGAGCCGACGACGACCGCGACCGCGAGCTTGAACGGAGGCTCGGAGCGCAGCTCGGGACGGCGCAGGCCGCCGAAGAAGTCCTTGACCATCGTCACGATCTTCTTCCAGAAGTAGAGCAGCGTGGCCACGATGGCGCCGATCTGGATGATCGCGGTGTAGCTGGTGATCGCGGGGTCGTCGATGGGCAGGCCCAGCACCTTCTCGGCGATGGTCAGGTGACCGGTCGAGGAGACGGGGAGATACTCGGTGAGGCCCTCGACGATCCCAAGGATGACGCTGTCGAGGTAGGTCAGGTCTGACACCAGGCTAACTTTCGGTCGATGAACAGGGGTCGTGGCGGCCCGCGTCACCCACCCGGGTGACGTCGACTGCGCTGTCCGGTGACAGGCCGTCAGGCCAGTGTGTCAGACGGCCGCTGTCAGCGACCTGAGAACGGCCGCACGTTCTGGGATCGAGCGCCCGACCGGCGTCACCGACAAGGTGACCGTGCCGGCGTCGCGGTAGCGCTGCATCCGGTCCGCGATCCGCGCCGGGCTGCCAAGCAGCGCGGTGCGGTCGATCAGCTCCAGCGGCACGGCGGCCGCGGCCTCGCGGTGCCGCCCCTCGAGATAGAGCTCCTGGATCTGGTCGGCGGCCGCGCCGTAGCCCATCGCGACCGTCGCGCGGTTGTAGAAGTTCTGCTCGCGCGAGCCCATCCCGCCGATGTAGAGCGCCCACTGCGCCCGCAGCGGGGCCGCCGCCTGCTCGAGGTCGTCGGCGACCGACACCATCACCGACGGGCAGATGTCGAAGCCCGCGAGCGGGTCGGTCTCGGTGCCCTTGCCGGCCTTGCGGGCACCGGTGCGCAGCGGGGTGAGGAAGTCCTCGCTGCGCTCGGGGTCGATGAAGATGCCGTGCCAGCCGTCGGCGATCTCGCCGGCCAGCTCGAGGTTCTTGGGGCCGACCGCCGCGAGGTAGATCGGGATGTGGGAGCGCACCGGGCGCATGGCGAGCTTGAGCGCCTTGCCGGGGCCGCCCGGCAGCGGCAGGGTGAAGTGCTTGCCCTCGAAGCGCAGCGTCTCGCGCGCGAGGACCTGGTTGACGATCTGGACGTACTCGCGGGTCCGGCCGAGCGGCTGGGCGAAGCGCACCCCGTGCCAGCCCTCGCTCACCTGCGGCCCGGACACGCCGAGCCCGAGCCGCACGCGGCCACCGCTCAGCTGGTCGAGGGTCGCGGCGGTCATCGCCGTCATAGCGGGGCTGCGCGCCGGGATCTGCAGGATCGCGCTGCCCACGTCGATCTGGGTCGTGCGGGCCGCGATGAAGGAGAGCACCGTCACCGCGTCCGAGCCGTAGGCCTCCGCGGCCCACACGCAGCGGTAGCCGAGCTGGTCGGCCACGACCGCCAGCTCGACCGTGTCAGAGCCGTTGCCCGGCCCCCAGTAGCCGAGGTTGAGCGCGAGGTCCACTAGCGGCGGGCCCTCGGCCGGTCCCGGCGGCCGGCGTCGTCGCTGTCGTCGTCGTCGTCCTCACCGTCCTCGTCGTACTCCTCGTCGTCGAGCCCGACGTAGACCCCGTCCTCGTCGTCCTCGTCGTCGAGGTCCTCCTCGTCGTCGTCCTCGTCCTCGTCCTCGTCGTCCTCGTCGTCGAAGTCGTCGTCGTCCTCGTCGTCTTCGTCGTCGTCCTCGGTGTAGATCCCGAGCGGCGTGAGCTCGCCGAACGCCTCGTCGATGGCCTCCTCGTAGGTCTCGAAGGCGTCGGCGAGGTTCTGGTAGGCGGCGGCGACGGCCGGGTCGTCCTCGCCCCGGCGGGAGGCGGCGGCCTCGAAGTGACGCTCGAAAGCGGCAGTGAGGGCGGCGAGGGCGGCGCGAGGCTCGGTGCTCATGGCGCAAACCTACCCGTTGGCGGGGCGGCTGACCACGGTGAGACGTCCTTGGTCTGCACCGGTCTCGGTGGCACGATGTGCCGATGGCGGTGGACTACGAGTACAAGCAGGTGACCTTCTTGCCGCGGGTCAGCCGGGCCGAGATCCGGCGGGTCCTCACCGACGACGCCGAGTACGGCGACTGGGAGCTCACCCGCATGACGGTCTACTGGGGTGGGGTGCGTCGCGCCGAGGTGCGCCGCCGGGTGATCCGGGTGCAGCGCACCGCCTGACTCAGCAGTCAGCGAGCAGCCGGCCGAGGACCCGCGTGCCGAAGTGCAGCGAGTCGACCGGGATCCGCTCGTCGATGCCGTGGAACATCCTCACGAAGTCCAGCTCTTTGGGCAGGCGCAGCGGCGCGAAGCCGTAGCCCGTGATGCCGAGCCGAGACAGCGCCTTGTTGTCGGTGCCGCCGGACAGGCAGTAGGGCAGCAGCAGCGAGCCGGGGTCCTCGGCCTGCAGCGCCCGCCCCATCGCGTCGACCAGGTCGCCGCGGAAGGGCGCCTCCAGCGCGGTGTCGCGGTGGTCGACCAGCACCTCCACGTCCGACCCGGCCAGCTCGCTGACCGTGGCCATGAGTTCCTCCTCGTGGCCGGGCAGGAAGCGGCAGTCGAGCGCCGCCGTGGCGGTCTGCGGGATGACGTTGTGCTTGTAGCCCGCGTCGAGCTGGGTGAAGTTGCTGGTGTCGGACAGGGTGCCCTCGACGAATCCCCTTGCGCCGCCGAGCAGCTCGAGGATGCCCTCGACGTCCTCGTCGTTGTAGAGCGTGCCCGTCTCGGTCGAGATGCCGTCGAGCAGCTCGCGCACCGACGCGATGTAGGTGCGCGGCCACTTGTGCGCGTTGATCCGCTCGATCGCGCCGGCGAGCTTGACGATGGCGTTGTCGTCGTTCGGCACCGAGCCGTGTCCGGCGCGACCCTGGGCGCGCAGGCGCAGCCAGCCGATGCCCTTCTCGGCGGTCTGCAGCAGGTAGGCCCGACGGTCGCCGCCGTCCTTGCCGGGCAACGTGATCGAGAAGCCGCCGACCTCGCTGATCGCCTCGGTCGCCCCCTCGAACAGGTCCGCGTGATGGTCGACCATCCAGTGGCTGCCCGCTCGGCCGCCGGCCTCCTCGTCGGCGAAGAAGGCGAAGACGAGATCCCGCGGCGGCTTGGTGCCGGTGCGGGCAAGGTGGCGCAGGTTGGCCAGGATCATGGCGTCCATGTCCTTCATGTCGACGGCGCCCCGACCCCAGATGCACCCGTCCTTGACCTCGGCGGCGAACGGGTCGACGCTCCAGTCGTCGGCCTGCGCGGGCACGACGTCGGTGTGGCCGTGGACCACGAGAGCCGGCCGCGCTGGGTCCGCGCCCGCGACGCGCACGACCACGCTCGCTCTTCGGTCCGCCGACTCTGCGTAGAACGGGTCCAGCCCCACCTCGGTGAGCTGGCCCATGACGTACTCGGCGGCGGCCCGCTCCCCCGGACCGCTGCCGTCGCCGTAGTTGGAGGAGTCGATCCGGATGAGGTCGCGGCAGATCCGCTCGACCTCGTCGACCGGCTGGAGCTGGGGCTGCGCGTCGCTCATGAACCCACCCTAGGGCGACGGGTCGACCCCCCCCAAACAGGTCTCGAAATGGTCTCCGCCCGGTAATTCGGTGAGCGCGAACCCGGCTGCGGTCGCACCCTGGTCCCCGACCGGACGCCGCGCGAGGAGCGCGCGACGCCGACCGGAGTGGAGGAGAGCCCGTGCTGGCCATCTGGGGACTCGCGATCGTCATCGCGTTCATGACCCTGATCATGCTGAAGTGGACGACGCCCTACACGGCGCTCGTGCTGTCGCCGCTGCTGATCGGAGCCATCGCGGGCTTCGCCGGCCAGCTCGGCGACTTCAGCCTCACCGGGGTGAAGGGTGTGGCACCGACCGCGGTGATGCTGCTCTTCGCGATCATGTACTTCGGCCTGATGATCAGCGCCGGACTGTTCGACCCCCTCGTCCACTTCATCGTGCGCGTGGTCAAGGGCGACCCGCTCAAGGTGCTGGTCGGCACCGCCATCCTCGCCGCAGCCGTGTCCGTCGACGGTGACGGCACGACCACGACGATGATCGTGTGCACCGCGATGATCCCGGTCTACCAGCAGCTGAAGATGCGCATGATGGATCTCGCCGTGATCGTCATCTTGGCCAACGAGGTCATGAACCTGCTCCCCTGGGGCGGCCCGACGGCCCGCATCATCGCGGCGCTCAAGGTCGACGAGGGCGAGCTGCTGCGCAAGATCCTCCCCGGCATGATCCTCGCGATCCTCTGGGTGATCGGGGTGGCCTACTGGCGGGGCCTGCAGGAGCGCAAGCGGCTCGGCGTCGTCCGGCTGTCCGACGAGCAGATCGCGTCGATGACCCCCGCCCACGACGACGAGTTCGGCCACCTCAAGCGTCCGAGGCTGATCTGGTTCAACCTCGGCCTGACCGTGCTGCTGATGATCTTCCTCATCTTCGGCGGCATCGGGTTCGTCCCGAAGATCAACGCCGCGATCCTGTTCGAGATCGCCTTCGCCATCGCCTTGCTGGTCAACTACCGCTGGCTGAAGGACCAGCGGGACATCGTCGAGATCCACGGCTCCAACGCCGTGCAGGTCATCATGATGGTTCTCGCCGCCGGCGTCTTCATGGGCGTCCTCAACGAGTCGGGCATGTCCCAGGCCATCGGTGAGTCCCTCTCCAGCGTGGTCCCGAGCTCGGTCGGTAGCCACTGGGGCCTGGTCACGGCGCTCGCCTCCGCCCCCGGCACGTTCCTGCTGTCGAACGACGCGTTCTACCTCGGGGTGCTGCCGGTGCTGGCCCAGACCGGTGCGCAGTACGGCTTCTCCCCCATGGACATCGCCGTCATGTCGACCACGGGCCAGGCGTTCCACCTGCTCTCCCCGCTCGTCGGGTTCATCTACCTGCTGCTCGCCCTGACCGGCGTCGACATGGGCGCGTGGCAGCGCTCCGCGGGCAAGTGGGCGATCGGCATGTTCGTCATCTTCATCCTCAGCGCGGTGACCTTCGGCGGCGTGCCCCTCTGAGGTCGGGTGCGCGGCGCACCTCGACGCAACGATGGGGTTGACCCTCACGCGGCGTGAGGCACCAGCGTGGTCCCTGTGAGAGATGCTGGGACGGTGACGAACGAGCTCACGGTCGGTCAGGTCGCCTCCCTGGTGGGCATCAGCGTGCGGACGCTGCACCACTGGGACGAGGTGGCGCTGGTCCGCCCGAGCGGCCGAACGCATGGTGACTACCGGGTCTACGACGCAGCGGACGTGGCTCGGATCAACCGGGTGCTCGTCTATCGCGAGCTCGGGATGAGCCTGGCCGAGATCGGCCGGGTGCTCGACGACCCCGAGGTCGACGAGCGGGAGCAGCTGCTGCGGCAGCGCACCCTACTCACCACCCGCATCGCCCGCCTGCAGGAGATGGTCTCCGCAGTCGACCAGATGGTGGAAGGACACGACATGGGACAACAGCTCAGCCCACAGGAGCAGGCCGAGATCTTCGGCACGGACTGGAAGCCGGAGTACGCCGAGGAAGCCGAGCAGCGCTGGGGTGACACGCCCCAGTGGGAGCAGTCTCAGGCGCGCGCCGCGTCGATGACGCGTGAGCAGTGGGAGCAGGTGAAGGCCGACACCGACGCGCTGGAGGCCGACCTGGCCGCCGCGAGGTGCTCGGGCGTCGACCCGGCGTCGAGCGAGGCGGCCGAGCTGGTGGAGCGGCACCGTCTCTCGATCGACCGGTTCTACGACTGCTCGACGTCGATGCAGGTGTGCCTGACCCGGATGTACCTCGAGGACGCGCGGTTCACCGAGCACTACGAGCAGCTCGCACCGGGGCTGACGGCGTGGCTCGCCGACGCGGTCGCCGCGACCGCTCGGGCCCAGGGCATCGACCCGGAGACGGCCACCTGGCAGTGACCGTCACATCCTCGGCCCGGTCCGCCCGGTCCGCCCGGCCGGCCGGACCGCCCGGCCGGCCGGGATGAGGTCGTAGGTTAGCCCGAGGGCAGCTCCAGGGCAGCGCGCAGCGCTCGCGCCTGGGCGCGCCAGAACTCCTTCGAGACCGGCTTCTTCGCCGCGAGAGCGTCGAAGCCATGGAAGGCGCCCGGCACCGTCAGCAGCTCGCACGGGACCCCGCTCTCGGTGAGCCGCTCGGCATAGCGGACGTCCTCGTCGTAGAACAGGTCGAGGGATCCGACGCCGATCCAGGTCGGGGGCAGCCCCGTGAGGTCCTCGCGGCGGGCGGGCGCGGCGTAGTCCGAGACCCCCTCGCCGCCCGGAGGCCCGCCAAGGTAGGCCGTCCAGGCATACCGGTTGCTGCCGGGGGTCCAGACGCGGACGCCGCTCGTGTCCAGGTCGGCGCGCGTCACGGTCCGGTCGTCCAGCATCGGGTAGACGAGCAGCTGGAACGCCGGCCGGACCTGGCCGCGATCGTGGGCCATCAGCGTGAGGCCCGCGGCAAGGCCGCCGCCCGCGCTGGCGCCGCCGATCGCGACCCGAGCGGGGTCGATGCCGCGCTCCTGCGCGTGATCGACCAGCCAGGTCAGTGCGGCGTAGCAGTCCTCGAGCGCCGCGGGCGCGGGGTGCTGCGGTGCGAGGCGGTAGCGCACCGACGCCACGGTGATGCCCAGCGTCCGCGCGAACGCGATGCTCTTCGCCTCGTCCTGCAGGTGATTCCCGACGATCATGCCGCCACCGTGGATCCAGAGGAGGACAGGAGCCGGGCCCACCACGGTGCGGGGCCGGTAGACCCGGAGCCCGACCGCGGCCGCGTCCGGTCTCGGCAGCTCGACGTCGTCGACCAGGAGGTCGTCGGGCGCCACGGGGGCACGCGCGGGGAGGCGCTGCATCAGCGCGGTGCTTCGCCGCCCGAGCGACAGACCGGGGAGGAACCGACCGATCTGCAGGTCGGGGTGGAACTCGGGACGCGTTGCCATGCGGACCTCCGTGCTGTGCTCGAGCTGTCGTGAGATGGAACGCTAGTCGGCGATCCGCACCCAGGCACGACGAAGGCCCCTGACCTGCTGGTCAGGGGCCTTCGTCGTGATGGTGTCCGGAGGGGGACTTGAACCCCCACGACATGGCCTACGTCTTGGCTTGTATACCAGCCGAAGCGGGCCGCAGGCACCTCACGGCTCAGGTCTGCGTGTCGGATATGTGTCGGATCGCGGCCGATCCGAAGGCCGCTTGCGCGCGGAGGTTGCGGGGGCAGGCCGATTTCGAGCTGGGTCGACGGGCTCGGCCACCTCGTCGGGGTGGCCTCACTCCCGCAGCGCCTCCGCCAGCCTGTCCCCCGTCGTGGCTAGGGTGAGCCGCAACAAGAGCGACAGCATGGATGGGGATAGTGGAGCGCGACATGGCGAGCAAGACCGCGGGGAACGGGTCCAAGCAGCGCAGCCTCGGCGAGGCGAAGGCGGCCAAGGACGACGAGTTCTACACCCAGCTGTCCGACATCGAGAAGGAGCTTCGGCACTACAAGAAGCACTTCAAGGGCAAGGTCGTCTACCTCAACTGCGACGACCCGCGGGAGTCCGAGTTCTTCCACTACTTCAGCTACAACTTCGAGAAGCTCGGCCTGAAGAAGCTCATCGCCGCCTGCTACAAGAGCCAGAACATGGACCTGTTCTCCACCGAGGACAGCGAGCAGGCCGTCTACCTCGAGTACACCGGCGACAAGGACGGCGACCGCGTTCCCGGCCGTGACGAGATCGAGGTGCAGACCTTCGCCGGAGACGGCGACTTCCGATCAGCCGAGAGCATCGCGCTGCTGAAGCAGGCCGACATCGTCGTCACCAACCCGCCCTTCAGCCTCTTCCGCGAGTACGTCGAGCAGCTCATCGAGCACGAGAAGAAGTTCCTCATCATCGGGAACATGAACGCCATCACCACCCGCGACATCTGGCCCCATGTCCAAGCGGGGCGGTTCTGGCTCGGCGTCACCCGCGCGGGCACCGGACAGATGTGGTTCCGGGTCAAGGAAGACTTCCCAGTGAAGTCCGGCCAGCGCACCGACGAGAACGGTCAGCGATGGCAGACCATCGGCAGCTCAGCATGGTTCACCAACCTCGACCACGCCAAACGTCACGAGGACCTCATCCTCTACAGGCCTTATGACCCCCAGATCTACCCGTCATACGACAACTTTGACGCGATCGAGGTCTCCAAGGTCGTGGACATCCCCATGGACTACGACGGGGTGGTCGGTGTACCCGTCAGCTTCCTGGGTAAGCACAACCCCGACCAGTTTGAGATCGTCGGCATCACCAAGACGTGGTTCGGTATCGCCTCGAAGAAGTACCCCACCCAGATTCAGGTCAGTGCCGATGGACGTACCAGCGAAGTGTCGAAGCTGAACGACGGTGCTGCGCTCAAGGTCGATCCTCCGCCGAAGGGAAAGACCTACTACAAGGTTGGTGAAGACTGCTTCATCCAGACCTACCCACGCATGCTGATCCGCCGCAAGAAGGCATCCTCGTGAAGATCGAGCTCAAGCGCATCCGCGTCCGTGACCTGGTCGAGAGCTACGAAGACAACGACGAGCTGGGTGTGCGCGCCTACGACGGTCGGCTCGACGTGCGGCCGCCCTACCAGCGCGAGTTCGTCTACAAGGACAAGCAGCGCGATGCGGTCATCGCCACGCTGCGCCGGGACTTCCCGCTCAACGTCATGTACTGGGCGGTGCTCGATGACGCCGACGCCGACGGGGTCGAGTTCGAGATCATCGACGGCCAGCAGCGCACCATCTCGATCTGCCAGTACGTCGAGGGCGATTTCTCCATCGAGATCGACGGTCACCAGATGGCCTTCCACAACCTCCAGGACGACCAGCAGCAGCAGATCCTGGACTACGAGCTGATGGTCTACCTGTGCGAGGGCACCGACTCGGAGAAGCTCGACTGGTTCAAGACCATCAACATCGCCGGCGAGAAGCTGACCGACCAGGAGCTGCGCAACGCGGTCTACCACGGTCCCTGGGTGGCCTCGGCGAAGAAGAACTTCTTCTCCAAGACCGGTTGCCCGGCCTACGCGATCTCCTCGGACTACGTCACCGGCTCGCCCATCCGCCAGGAGCTGCTCGAGACGGCGATCAAGTGGATCAACGGCGGCAAGGTCGACGAGTACATGCGCGATCACCAGCACGACCAGAACGCCGTCGAGCTGTGGACCCACTTCCAGGGTGTCATTGCCTGGATCGAGAAGACCTTCACCCAGAAGCGCGCGAAGATGAAGTCGGTGAAGTGGGGACCGCTCTACGCCAAGTTCCACGACACGGACTACGACCCGGTCAAGTTCGAGGAGCGGGTCTCGGCGCTCATGGGCGATGTGACCGTGGAGAACAAGTCGGGCATCTACGAGTTCCTGCTCGCCGGCGAGCAGGACACCAAGCTGCTCACCGTCCGCATCTTCAGCGAGAAGACGAAGGTGGCAGCCTACGAGCAGCAGACGAAGAAGGCCAAGGCCGCCGGAGTCTCGAACTGCCCGATGTGCGCCGGCGGTCACCAGTCCAAGGCGACTGTCATCTACGAGTTCGCAGAGATGGACGCCGACCACGTCGAGGCCTGGAGCAAGGGCGGCAGCTCGGACCTGGCGAACTGCCAGATGCTGTGCATCCACCACAACCGCTCCAAGGGCAACGGGTAGCCAGCCCGAGCTCAACTAGACCAACAGGTGGGGTGACATGTCGAAGGGCGACAGGCTGCCGACCGTGTGGGAGCTATCTCCTCACACCAAGGCCAAGCACGACATTCTTACCCGGTATCTCGGCGCGTGGTTCGGGATCTTCGGGAACACGCAGCACCATTCTGCAGTCAACGTATTGGATGGGTTCGCTGGCCCAGGGCGGTACAGCAAGGGCGAGCCAGGGTCGCCGATATTGGCGTTGAAGACGCTCCTTGAGCACACATCCTTCAACAAGTTTCGATCCACAGCCTTCCACTTCGGCTTCAATGAGCAAGACCCTCAGAGGCATGCGTCCCTCAAGAGGGAAGTGGCTGCACTAAAGTCTTCATACTCTCCATGGCCAAGCAATGTGGTCACGGAGGAGGTTAACGAGAACTTCCAGGATCTAGTGCGAAATCTGCTGGGATCGCTCAAACCGAAGCACGTCCTAGCTCCCACATTTGCTTTCGTTGACCCTTTCGGGTATAGAGATGTCCCAATGAGCCTGCTGCAAGAGCTTTCCAAGCAGCCCGCCTTCGAACTCTTCATCTACTTCGACTTTAACAGCGTGAATCGTTTCGCCACAGCAGGCAACGTCGACTCACACTTCGATACATTATTCGGATGCGAGGACTATAGACTGGCCCCATCGGGAGGGATGGAGCGCCAAACTTTCCTTCACGACCTTTACGAATCGCAACTCAGATCAATGTGCGGATTCGAGTACGTACGCAGTTTCGGAATGATCAATCAGCGTGGACACACCGGCAACTATCTCTTCTTTTGCACGAACCATCTCCTCGCCTACGATCGGATGAAGGCGGCGATGTGGAAACTTTCTCCGAGCGGTGACTACAGGTTTGATGACCGTCTAGCTGGCCGGCAAGTCCTCTTCGAGAACGAGGCTGACACTGCACCGCTCCAAGTAGAACTGGCGCAGCACTTCGCAGGGAAAACGATCAAGGTTGAGGACGTCAAGCAGTACGTGATCACCAAGACGCCCTTCTATAGCGGCCAGCTGAAAATGCTCACCCTCAAGCCGATGCAAGATGCTGGTCGCCTCACGTCACCGAATCAGAAAACCAAGGGTAGGTTCCCAGACGGCACGCTCATCGAGTTCCCCAAGCTGTCTGAGTGAAGTATGGAAGCCCTAGAGGGCAGTGGCCAGCGCTGGCATTTCGTCCCAAGTGCGACCATCGAGCTGTCGACCGTTAGCTTTCGGCGTACGGCCACCCCATTGCTTGAAGAAGAATGCGACACCCGAGTTGTCACACTGGTCGCGGATATCTTCTACCCAGTCAGGGTCCATGGGCCTCGCGCGCGATCCTGACTCACCGCCTGCGATGACCCAATCGATGGCTGTGAGGTCAAGTCCGGGAAGCGCCGTTAGGAGCGGCTCACACGATAGGAACCGTGTAGCGGCTGGAACGTTGCGAAGATGCTCGATCCGGTCAACCACGTCCGCGGACTCAACTGAGACGCCCATCCAGAGGTTGTCCGGCCAATCGAGTTTGTCGGCCAGCCGCTCCATGCGCAGGGCACGCTTGGTGAGCACTTGGTACGTGTGCTGAGGCGTGTCGCGGATGACGTCAAAGATGTCGCGGATGAAGTCGAGCGGTACCTTGGCGTGGAAAAGGTCGCTCATCGAGTTCACGAAGACGATCTTGGGCGTGCGCCAGCGGTACGGCTGCTCGAGCGAACGAGGGTGAACTGTCACGCCGAAACCAGGGCCTGACGTTCGCGGGTCACCGTCGTTCTGGTACTTCGCGGCACCCATGGCTTTCAGGCGCTTCGACAGCGTCAGGGCGTAGCAGTTGTCGCACCCAGCAGCCACGCGGTCGCAACCCGTAACAGGATTCCATGTGACCTCGGTCCACTCGATCGAGCTGTTGGTGGCCATGTCCACTCCCACTCTGCTCGCGGTGCTGGCTGGATGATCTGTTTGATGCTAGTCGCCGCCCCTGACACTCCGCCGGAGGCACCGCCGGGTGGACGGCAGAGGATACTAAGGATCACAGTGGGTAGAGGAGGCTTCCATGGCGGTCCAGGTGACCAGCGATCAGGTGGATAACGCGAAGCTATTGCTAGCACTCGACCGTGCAGCCGGCCGCGAGAGCGAGGAGTGGGTGGTCCGGCTCGCCGCTGCTACAGCTGTGCGCGCCCCAGGCACCGCAGACGGTTCAGCAACTGTGCCATCGATCGCTGAGCTGGATACTCGGCTCCGAGCCCTTGAAACCGAGGTGGCCCGGCGGCGCGACGCGCTGTGAGATCGCCTGAGGTCAGCTGCGCGCCGCCACACCAAAGCGGTTCCGCAGCCTCTGCAGTCGCGCGTATGTGGTCTTGAGCTCAGGGTTGAGCACCAAGACGCTGTCACTGCCGGTGGTGTCGACGTCCACGAACCCGATTGACGACCACACGGCCCGCAGCTTCTCGCAGGCGTGCTCCCGAGCAGCACCCTGGGAGCCATCCAGCGGGGCAGCGATCGCCGCGGCCAAGGCGACTCCAGCGTTCAGCGCGCTGACTGCCTCGGCCACGATCCACCTACCGACCTCACGTCCCGCAAAACGCTTGTCGACCGTGACCGAGTCCACGATGAGCAGGTAGCTGCCAATGCCGCTCACCGACGACAGGTCCTCACGGATGTCGCCAGTGTCGTCCAGAACGGCGTACCCGACCGCGCCCAGGTCTGCTTCCATTCCGTCCAGGGTCATGAGCAGGTCGGGCCGGCCCAAGGGGCACCGGACCAGGCGCGCCTGCACCACCTCGAGCTGTGCCTCGTCGGGACCCGGGTCCTCGTCCGGGCCGACCAGAACTCCTGTCACCCACCAGTTCTCGACGAGGGCGTCGGTCTCGTCACTCAGTGCGCGACGGTGCTCGAGGCGCAACTCCATCCCCCGGCCCAGTTCGTGATCGGTCAGCTCGATCGAGTCCATGTCGGCACCGTAGGGGTTGACACCGACATTCCGGGCAAGCCGCGTCGGCAAACGTTGCATCACGCAGGGAGCCGCATGCAGTTGGTCAGAAGCGGCCTTGAAATGGCTCACATCGGGCCACAGCAGGACCACCCTGAGACCCACAAGAGACCACGCGGGAGGCGGCCGAGGGCACGGAGCCCAGATGGGCTCGCCGTGGCCACCATCGGCCCTCGTGTGGTCCCTGCCGGGCCCCGTTGGGGGCACAGGCGCCGGAACTCCTGGCTCCGGCAGTGGCTGTCATCCCCCGATGTCGTATGAGTCTCCCGACCGGTCGGGTCGGACGAAACCGATGGCACCTCTGTGGATGCAGAAGTCAACGAACTCGGTCGGCAGTTCGTCGGGCGCTGACAGGAGCAACTCGCGGAACTCGTCGCGGGCGAGCCCCTCGGGCGGTGGCCCCGGATGGCCGCCGGTGCGCCAGTGCTCGTAGTCAGGGTCGTCGAGCCGTCGAAAGAACTCGTCCACGATGAAGGGCCAGGCCGGGGTCCCCCACCAGTCCGCGACCGACAGCACCCCGCGCAGGCCGAGCCACATGAGCATCCGGTGGGCACCATGTTCGTCCGCCATCAGCAGCAGGGAACCGAGCTGTTGCTCAGCGTGCGCGCGAAGGGCGGGGAACTCCGCCGTCGGTGGCCGGGAACAGGAACCCGGATGCGCCGGTCATCGGAGCCGTGGCCAACCACGTGCGCAAAGGCTCAACGAGAAGACTCGGCATGGCCACCCTGCGGTACCCCGCCTCCGTCTTGGGCCTAGCGATGCGCCACTCGAACGAGTGGTCATCCTTGCGAACACGCGTCACACCCTGGCGCACCCAGATGACCTGCTCCTGGAGGTCGATGTCGCAACGACGCAGGCCCCGAACCTCGCCCGATCTCAGGCCACACCAGGCCGCGACAGCGAGGGCTACCCGGTACCGCGCTGGAACGGCATCGAGATAGGCCAGCACCTCCTGCGCCGTCAGCGCCTGCCCGGTGCGCCGCGAGGCGGGCTTACCAGCGCCCCGAACACGACACGGATTCCGGTCGATCAGTTCTTCCTCCACTGCTTCGGTCATGACGCTCTTCAGCAGGTCGTAGCAGCGTCCGTGGGACGTCAAGCAGTCCTCAGACAAGCCGTCCTCCCACCAGGCCGCGACTGCGGTGGGGGTCAGCTCGGTCAGGGGCAGGCTGTCGAGGTGCCCACCACGCAGCCGCCAGTCCTTCCGGTAGGTGTCACTGGTCGTGGGCACGATCGGCTTCCGGGCCCGTGTGGAGCGGCGCTGGATGATCCGTTCGACGTACTGCCCGACGGTCAGCACCGGCTGGGCTGCGGCGGTAGCCGCCGCGATCATCGCCGCCTTGCGCTGGGCCGGCGGCGTCCACCGCCCCTCGGAGATCAACCGGCGCTCATCCACCAGCCAGGCTTCGGCGTCCTCCTTCCGCAGGTACGTCGTCGGGGCATTGTGCAGGGCCGTGTCCGGTCCGGTGTAGCAGCGCGGTACCGCTTGGAGGGCAACTGGGTGATCTGGCCGAATCCGCGGCGGCCTCGTGCTCGTGCCATGAGGTGTCTCCTGTGTCGTTTCGTGTCGGTTACGTGTCGTATGGCAGACCATCTCTGAGCATCTGTGGGTATCTGTGCAACTACCCCCAGAAACGACGAATGGCCCGTGACCAGGGGTTTTACCCTGATCACGGACCATGCCGTTGTGTGTCCGGAGGGGGACTTGAACCCCCACGCCCGATAAAGGGCACTAGCACCTCAAGCTAGCGCGTCTGCCATTCCGCCACCCGGACGGGTGTGTCGAGCCGCGCGAGGCGCAGGCCAACGACACGGAACATTAGCACGGGAGGGGACCCCCGACCCAATCCTCAGGGGGCGGGCGGCGGCGTCGCGCCAGCTCCTCGACGACGTCCTCCTCGGCCTCGTAGCAGCGGGCGAGGACGCCGTCGGAGACGCCTTCCACACCCTCCGGCAGCTCCTGGCGACGCAGCCTGGTCCGCTCCTCGCGAGAGGCCAGCTCGGCCAGCAGCTCGCGGTGACTCAGGGCGGGCAGCTCGTCGGTGGCCACGCTGTCGGTGGACAGGACGTCGGTGGACAGGGTGTCCGTGGGCAGCGTGTCGGTAAGCAGGGTGTCGGTCAGTACGGTGTCGGTCGACTCGGACAGCTGGCGCATGGAAGCTCCTCGCTGTGACGAGGACGTGGCCGGGGTCTGGGGTCGCGTCGATGGGTGCGGACGGTGGTGCAGGTCGGCGGGGATCACCCGTCGATGGTCTTCTCCCTGGTTGTGCTGGCACTGTCGGATGCCTGGGTGGTCGCTCGGATGATGGCCTGATCGGCGGTGTCGTTGGTGGTGCGGGTGGCGGGCTCGGTGGTGGGCTGGGTCGCCCCACCCCTGCTGACGGCATCGGCTCGGCAACGAAACCGCTGACGCGCCTGAGGACGCTGAGGACGCTGAGGACGGCGGTGCCGTAGCAGCGTGTCCGGGTCGGTCTCGGGTCGACAACCGCCGGGCGTAGATCAAGGATGGACCCATGAGCGACGCAGCAGTCACGACCCTGTCGGAGCAGGAGTGCTGGGATCTCCTGGCGGGCGAGGAGTTCGGTCGGCTGGCCACGAGCGCCGCCGGTTCGGTGGCCATCACGCCGGTCAACTACTGCGTGCGCGACCAGAAGATCTACTTCCGCTCCGCCGAGGGCAGCAAGCTGGTCAGCCTCGTGGTGGCGTCGTCCGTCGCCTTCGAGATCGACCAGGTGCGCGGCCGCGACGCGTGGAGCGTCATCGGCCAGGGCGAGGCGCGCATCGTCGACTCGATGAGCGAGCAGGACGAGCTGAGCGCTTCGCTGCACCTGCACCCGTGGGTCGACACGGTCAAGGAGATCTTCGTCGAGGTCACCCTCGACGAGGTGTCGGGGCGCCGGTTCAGGCTGGCCCGCTGACTCGCGTCCGCGCGGAGTCGCGTCCGCGGTCGGGTGGGCGCCGCCCAGTAGGCTTCGCCGGGTGAGCGAGCAACCCCCTGGCCTGCCCGAGGTGACCGGCACGCGCTACGTCACGCCGTTGCGCGAGGGCGGCTCCATGCCGGGGCTGGTCGAGGCCGACGACGACGGCACCTACGTCGTGAAGTTCCGCGGCGCAGGGCAGGGCCTGAAGGTGCTGGTGGCGGAGGTCATCGTCTCGCGCCTCGCCCAGGCGCTGCAGATCCCCACCCCCGACCTGGTCGCCATCGACATGCCCACCGCGATGGCGCGGTACGAGGCCGACGAAGAGGTCCAAGACCTGCTCACCGCGAGCCCGGGCGTCAACCTCGGGGTCGACTTCCTGCCCGGTTCGTTCGGCTACGACGGGTCCCGGCCGCCGTCGGCGGAGCTGGCCGCCCGCATCGTGTGGCTGGACGCGTTCACCGCCAACGTGGATCGCACCTGGAGCAACCCCAACCTGCTGGTGTGGCACGGCCAGACGTGGGCCATCGATCACGGTGCCGCGCTCTACTTCCATCACTCCTGGCCGAGCCGCGGCAGTCACCCCGAACGGTTCGCGGCGCAACGCTTCGACCCGTCCACGCACGTGTTGCGGGAGGTGGCGACGGACCTCGTCGGCGCCGACGAGCGAGCCCGCGCCGTGATCACTCCCACGCTGCTGCGCGAGGTTGTGGACGCGGTGCCCGAGCAGTGGCTCGAGACCTTCCCCGAGCACGAGACCGTAGACCGGGTGCGGGGTGCCTACGTCGACAACCTCACCGCACGGCTCGCCTCGCCGGACGCCTGGTTGACGCCTCTTCTCGCCGGTGGGGCCGGCGGGTCCGGCAGCGCAGGCGGCGCCGACGGCGATCGGGGTCGACTGCGATGAGCGCGCCGTGTTGGTACGCCTATCAGTACGTCGTGCTGCGGGCCGTGCCCCGCGTCGACCGTGAGGAGTTCGTGAACGTCGGCGTCGTGCTCTACAGCCAGGACGCCGGGTATCTCGCGGCGGCGACGGCCATCGACGCGGACCGACTCCTGGCGCTGCATCCTGGGCTCGATCTCGACGGGCTGCGGGCTGCCCTCGCGACGGTGTCGAACGTGTGCGAGGGCGAGGCGGTCGCCGGCCTGCCGCGCGACGCCCGCGACGGGCGCCGCTTCGGCTGGCTCGCCGCCCCGCGCAGCACCGTCCTGCAGCCCGGGCCAGTGCACGGCGGCCAGGCCACCGACCCCCGGGCCGAGCTGGCCCTCCTGCTCGGGCGCCTCGTCGGCTGAGCGTGGGCGTTGCTGGAATTGCTGGGGTTGCCGGCGTTGCTGACACGGCTGTTGGCCGCCGAGACGGCGGTTGGCGCCTCCCAGGCCCGGTAGATCACCTGCCCGCGGTTCGCGTGGGTGGGCATGGCGTGCGCTTCGGACTGATTGACGGGTCTACGGAACAGTTTTGATCGTTCAGGCGCTCGTGAATCAGTCCGAAGCGCACGCTCGGGCGAGACTCGACGCCTCCGTGGTGGTGCGCGTGGGGCCGCTGCGGTCGACATGGTGATGGATCACCGAGACGGCGTTTAGTCACCCCCATCCCGCCGACACGGCTGTTAGCCACCGAGATGGCTGGTACACCCGCCATCTCGGTCGCCAAGTGCCGTGTCGGCGGGGTTGGCGTGCACAACCGCCGTCTCGGTGGCCAGGTGCCGTGTCGACGGATCGAGGAGGGTCAGGAGGGCCAGGCCCGCCGAACCGCAACCAGTCGTCGGGACTACAACGGCTGAGCCGGCGCTGAGGATCAAGGCCGTTCTCGGCGGGAGTGCCGTATCGGCACCGGCAGATAGGGCAAGGTCAGGCCATGGGTCTTGATCGCGATCTCCCCGGGCTACCGCCGCACCACAGCGGTGCGCACGACGCCCTCCGCACCGCCGCCGTCGGGCTGGCCAGCGCCACGGCAGCGCTGGCTGCCCGAGACCTGGTGCAGCGCAAGCACTCGGTGCTGCGCAACTACCCGGTCGTGGGGCATCTGCGCTACCTGCTCGAGGACATCCGCCCCGAGCTGCAGCAGTACTTCATCGAGCGCAACTGGGACGGGCGGCCCTACGACCGCGACACCCGCTCGATCATCTACGAGCGGGCCAAGGGGATCCACGGCGAGCAGGCGTTCGGGACCGAGCGCGACGTGGAGGCGATCGACTACGAGTACCTCGTCCACTCGACCGTGCCGGCCACGGCGCCGGACGACCCGCCGCGGGTGCTCATCGGCGGGCCGGACTGCACCAAGCCCTACTCGATGTCCCTGCTCAACGTGTCGGCGATGAGCTTCGGCGCGCTGTCGGCCAACGCGCTGCGCGCTCTCAACAAGGGCGCGGCGATGGGCGGCTTCGCCCACGACACCGGCGAGGGCGGGCTGTCGCCCTACCACGAGGAGTTCGGCGGCGACCTGGTCTGGGAGATCGGCACGGGGTACTTCAGCGTGCGCACCAAGGACGGCGACTTCGACCCCGAGGAGTTCGCCGACAAGTCGAGCCGGGACCAGGTCAAGTGCGTGTCGCTCAAGCTGAGCCAGGGCGCCAAGCCGGGCATCGGCGGCGTGCTGCCGGCGGCGAAGGTCACCAAGGAGATCGCGAAGATCCGCGAGGTCCCGAAGGGGCAGAAGTGCGTCAGTCCGCCGACGCACCGCGTCTTTTCGACCCCGACGGAGCTGATCGAGTTCGTGGCGCGGATGCGTGAGCTCTCCGGCGGCAAGCCCGCGGGGTTCAAGCTCTGCGTCGGGTCGCGCACCGACGTGCTCGCCATCTGCAAGGCCATCCTCGAGGTGGGCACGGCGCCGGACTTCATCATTGTCGACGGCGCCGAGGGCGGCACCGGTGCGGCCCCGCTGGAGTTCGAGGACCACGTGGGCATGCCCCTCACCCAGGGCCTGATGACCGTGCACAACGCCCTGGTCGGCACCGGGCTGCGCGACCGCATCAAGATCGGGGCGTCCGGCAAGATCTCGGCCGGCAACGACATCGTGAAGCGGTTGATCCAGGGCGCCGACTACACCAACGCCGCCCGCGCGATGATGATGGCGGTGGGCTGCATCCAGGCCCAGATGTGCCACACCGACAAGTGCCCCGTCGGGGTCGCCACCCAGAACCACCGGCGGGCACGCGCCCTCGACGTGGGTGACAAGAGCCAGCGGGTCCAGCGGTTCCAGGAGGCCACCGTCGCCGAGGCCGTGCAGATCATGGCCGCCATGGGTGTCACCCACCCCAGCCAGCTCGACCCCACCATGCTGCGCCGCAACGTCTCGTCCACGGCCAACCAGTCGTACGCCGAGGTCTACGAGTGGCTCGCACCGCGGCAGCTGCTGTCCGAGCCGCCGCAGAGCTGGGCCGATGACTGGGCCATCGCGAGTGCCGACACCTTCCACTCCCGACGTCAGGAGACCCACCGATGACCACCCCCAAGACCGTCGCCGGCTCGATCGTCACCGCGCTCGCCGACCACGGCGTGACCCAGGTCTGGGGCGTCGTCGGCGACGCGCTGAACCCGGTCACCGACGCCATCCGCACCGAGGACCGGGTCGAGTGGATCGGCGTGCGGCACGAGGAGGCCGCGGCGTTCGCGATGAGCGCGCAGGCCCAGCTCACCGGGCGGCTCGCCGTCTGCATGGGCACCGTCGGCCCCGGCGCCATCCACCTGCTCAACGGGCTCTACGACGCCAAGAAGTCGCACGCGCCGGTGCTGGCGATCATCGGCCAGGTGCCGAGCGAGGAGATGGGCAGCGACTTCTTCCAGGAGGTCGACAACGACGCGCTCTTTCGCGACGTCGCGGTGTGGTGCCGCACGGTCACGTCGGCCGCGCAGATGCCGCTGCTGCTCGAGCAGGCCGTCAACGCTGCGTACGCCGAGGAGGGCGTGGCCGTGCTGACCCTGCCCGGAGACCTCGGGGACGCCGAGCTGCCCGACGGGGCGCACGTCCCCACCTTCGCGCCGCCGGCGGGGCCGGCCGCCGCCCCGCTCACCCAGATCGACATGGCCGTCGCCGCGATCGACGACGCCCCGAAGGTCACCTTGCTGGTCGGGCAGGGTGCCCGCGAGGCCCGGACCGAGGTGCTGGCCCTGGCCGAGCGGCTCAAGGCCCCGATGGTGCTCACCCTCAAGGCCAAGGAGGGGCTCGAGCAGGACAACCCCTACGAGGTCGGCCAGTCGGGACTGATCGGCAACGAGGCCGCGGCGAAGGCGCTGCACGACTGCGACCTGCTGCTGATGGTCGGCACCGACTTCCCGTATCGGAACTTCTATCCGGAGGGCAAGGTCGTCGTCCAGCTGGACCTGCGCCAGGCGCACATCGGGCGGCGCACCCGCTGCACGCACGCCATGATCGGCGACGCCGGCGAGACGCTGCGCCTGCTGCTGCCACGGCTGGCCGCACGCTCCGACAGCGGTCACCTGGACGATGCGCGCGAGGTCTACGAGAAGTGGCGGGAACGCCAGGCCAAGCTGGCCCAGCCGGACTACGAGAAGCGCAGCCTGATCGGCAGGCTACGCGGCAAGGTCGACAACCCCGACGACCTGATCCGGCCCGAGGCCGTGGCCGCCGCCGTGGACCGGCACGCGCCGCAGGACACGCTGTTCACCACCGACACCGGCATGTCGACGGTGTGGTTCTCCCGGTTCGTGACGATGACCGGCACGCGGCGGCTGATCGGCTCCTACAACCTGGGGTCGATGGCCAACGCCCTCCCCCAGGCGGTCGGCGCCCAGGCCCTGGACCGCGAGCGGGCGGTGGTGGCGTTCTGCGGCGACGGCGGCCTCATGATGCTGCTCGGCGACCTGCGCACCGCCGTGACCTACCGGCTGCCGGTGACCTTCGTGGTGTTCGACAACGGCCGGCTCGGGATGGTCAAGCTCGAGCAGGAGCAGGGCGGCCTGCCGGAGTTCGGCACCGAGCTCGACAACCCCGACCTGGCTGCGGTCGGGGCCGCCCTCGGGCTGGCGACGCGCCGGGTGACCGACCCCGAGGAGCTCGACGAGGCGGTCGCCTGGGCGATCGCCCAGCCCGAGCCGACCCTGCTGGACGTGGTGACGAACCCGCAGGAGATCTCGGTGCCGCCGCAGGTGAGCATCGCCCAGGGGTGGGGCTTCGCGATCGCCAAGGCGAAGGAGTCGCTCGAGAGCCGGTAGCCCTCCCGCTCAGACCCCGTAGACCTGCTGGGCGAGTGCCGCGTAGCGCTCGCGGATGCGGGCGCCCACCTCGACGTCGTGCACCGGCAGCTCGACCGCCGTGGGGACGGCCCAGGCGGGCGGCTCGGGGGCGTCACCGGACGTCGCGGCGAGGGCCCAGGCGGCCTGGCGCGCGGCACCGATCGCGACGTACTCCCCCGGCTCGGGGATCGTGACCGGGGTGCCGAAGACGATCGGCGCGATCTCCTGGACGGCCCGTGAGGCGGCGGCGCCACCGATCAGGAAGACCCGGCGCACCTCATTGCCGTGCGCGCGCAACCCCTCGATGCCGGCGGCGAGGTTGCACAGCATCCCCTCGACGCAGGCACGCGCGAGGTTCTCGGGCGTCATGTTCTCGCGCGTCATGCCTCCCAGGGTGCCGGTCGCCTCGGGGAGGTTGGGCGTGCGCTCGCCGTCCAGGTAGGGCAGCAGGGTGAGACCGCCCGCGCCCGGCTCGGCCGCCAGGGCCAGCTCGTCCAGGCCGGCGAAGTCGGTGCTCAGCAGCCGGGTGGCCGCGGTCAGCACGCGGGCCGCGTTGAGCGTGCAGAGCAGGGGCAGGTAGCGCCCGGTCGCGTCGGCGAAGCCCTGGATGCCGTTGACGTCGCCGGTGGGCTGGTCGACGACGGCGAAGACGGTGCCGGACGTGCCGAGCGACACCACCACGTCACCGGGGACCAGGCCGAGGCCGAGCGCGGCACCCATGTTGTCGCCGGTGCCGGGCGCGACGAGCATGCCGTCAGCGGTGCGGCCGGCCGTCGCGGACGGGGCGAGGACCTCGGGCAGCTCCAGCGAGCGACCGAACGCGCGCTCCAGCAGGTCGGTGCGGTAGTCGTCGGTGGTCGGCGACCAGTAGCCCGTGCCCGACGCGTCGCCGCGGTCGGTGAACCAGCGCTCGACCGGGGCGTCGCCGTAGAGCACCTTGGCGCTCACCCAGTCGTGCGGGAGCACCACGCGGGTGACCCGGGCCGCGAGGTCGGGCTCGTTCTCGGCGAGCCAGCGCAGCTTGGTCACCGTCAGCGCGGCCACCGGCACGTTGCCGATCGCCTCGGCCCACGCGTCGGGTCCGCCGAGCTCGGCGATCAGGTCCTCGGCGGCCTTGGCCGACCGAGAATCGTTCCACAACAACGCTTCTCGCACGACCTGACCCTGCTCGTCGAGGGTGACCATGCCGTGCTGCTGACCCCCGACCGCGATGGCCGCGACGCCGTCCAGCAGCCCGTCGGCGCTGGCCTCGCCGAACGCCTCCCACCACCGGTCGGGGTGGACGGAGGTGCCGTCGGGGTGCGAGGCCCGACCTTGCCGCAGCACCTGTCCGGTCTCGGCGTCGCAGACGACAATCTTGGTCGACTGGGTCGAGGAGTCGACTCCGGCGACGAGGGTGCGCGGCTCACTCATGAGGACTGCGGTCTCCTGGGGTGCGGGGCTTGGGTGCGGGGCTTGGGTGCGGGGCTTGGGTGCGGGGATCTTGGTGCAGGGATCTAGTGGGCGGGCTCAAGGGAAGACGATGCACACCTTGCCACCCTGGGCGGCGTCCGCGAGCTCGTAGGCCCGGCCGGCCTCCTCGAGCGGCAGCCGGTCGGTGACGATCCGGTCGGGATAAATGTCGTGGCGCGACAGGTGCTCGAGCAGCTGCTCCATGTGCAGCGTCGAGGCCACCCACGAGCCGTAGAGCGTGATCTGCTTGTGGATCATCAGGTCCGACACCGCGAAGGTCACCGTGCCGCCCTCACCGACGAACGCGCACCGGCCCCACGCGCGGGTGTTGCGCAGCGCGCTCTCGCGGGCCGTGGCGTTGCCCGAGCAGTCGATGGTGACCTCGCAGCCCGCTCCCCCGGTGACCCGGTCGACGGTCTTGTCGACCGCGTCGGGGGCGACCGCCTCGTCGACGAGCCCGAGCTCGAGCGCCTGGGCGCGACGGTCGGCGCTGACGTCGGTGCCGACGATCGAGGTGACCCCGAGCGAGCGCGCCAGCATCGCGGTGGCGAGACCGACCGGGCCGAGCCCGGTGACGAGCAGCCGGTCGCGCGCCGACAGCGAGACCTTCTCGATCGCCTCCCACGCCGTGCCGAAGCCGCACGAGACCAGCGCGCCGTCCTCGTAGCTGAGGTTGTCGGGCAGCGGGATGCAGGTCGCCTCCTCGGCGAGGAGGTACTCGGCGTGCCCGCCGTCGCGCTGCCAGCCGTGCGCTGCGCGGAACGGCGCGTGACAGGCGACCTGGTAGCCCCGGCGGCACTCGGCACACATGCCGCAGCCGGCGATGTGGTAGACGACGACGCGATCACCGACCTCGAGCCGGCGCGCGCCCGGACCGACCGCGACGACCTGGCCGCACGGCTCGTGCCCTGCGACGACGCCCTGGTAGGCCTCGGCGCCGTGGCCGAGGTGCTCGCGGTAGATCGCCCGGATGTCGCTGCCGCAGATGGACGAGGCCTTCATGGCGAGCAGCACCTGGCCGGGTCCCGGCGTGGGCACGTCGACGGTCACGTGCTCGACGGTGCTGTCTCCGGGTAGCCGGACACCGGCCATGCGCGCGGGCAGCGGCTGAGCAGACTGCTGGGTCGGGTGGGGCAACACAGGCTCCTACCGCTGGGGGCAGACGATGGTCTTGATCGCCGCGGGGTCGGTGCGTCCCGCGAGCAGGGCGTCGGCGGCCTCGGCGAGCCCGACGTGGCCCGTGACGAGCCGGTCGAGGTCTACGACTCCTGAGGCCGCGAGCCGGATCGCCGTCGGCCAGGTGTTGGCGTAGCGGAACGTGCCGGTGACCTCGAGCTCACGCTCCTGGACGACCGACAGCGGCAGGGCCAGCTCGTCACCGCCCATGCCGACCAGGACGACGCGTCCGGCGGGCGCGAGCGCCTTGATGGCGGCGATGGTCGCCGGACCGTTGCCGGAGCACTCGAGCAGCACCTCGGGGCGCTCGGTCAGCTCGTCCAGGCTCTGGGTGCGGCTGTCGATGGTCTGGGTGGCGCCGAGCTCGCGGGCGACCTCGAGGCGGTGCTCGTTGATGTCGGCGACGGCGATGGAGGTCGCGCCGCACGCCTTGGCCACCTGGACGGCGACCATGCCGATCGGGCCGGCGCCGATGACGAGCACCCGGGTGCCCGCGCCGACGCGCGCCTTCCGGGCCGCCCACACGCCGACCGACAGCGGCTCGAGCAGCGCCGCGGCGTCGTCGGACACCGAGTCCGGGATGTCGTGGGCGAACGCCGAGTGCACCGTGACCAGCTGGGCGAACGCGCCGTCGATCGGCGGGGTCGCGTAGAAGCGCATGTCGTAGCAGAGGTTGTAGCGCCCGGCGAGGCACTGCTCGCAGGTGAAGCAGGGCACCCCCGGCTCGATCGAGACGCGCCGGCCGACGCGGGCGGGGTCGACGCCCGCGCCCACCTCGACGATGCGGCCGGAGGCCTCGTGGCCGAGAACCAGCGGGCTCTCGACCACGAAGCGACCGATCCGGCCGTGCTCGTAGTAGTGGGTGTCCGACCCGCACACCCCGACGGCGGCGACCTCGAGGTCACCCGGTCCGTTGAGCACGGCGACGCGCATTACTTCCCCCACTCCTCCAAGGTGGCGCGCGAGCCCTGGTCGTGCAGCGAGCTCAGCGCCTTCAGGTAGACCGTCGTGAAGCGCTCGTCGTCGACGAGGTCGCCGAAGAGGTCGCGCTGCTGCAGGAAGGCCAGCGGGTCGTCGCCCTGCTTGGCGGCGGCGGCCATGACCTGCTCCTTGAGCCGATCCTGCACCTCGATGGGCTCACCCTGCTCGTCGACACCCTCGGCGTATCGCGCCCAGGAGGCGACGACGAGAGCGGAGCGGTCGATCTCCCCGCCGGACGCGAGGTTCTCGTTGATGACGGGCACCAGCCACTTCGGGATGCGGTCCGAGCTCTCCAGGCAGAGCCGGGCGAGGTGGTCACGGACCGAGGGGTTCGCGAACCGCTCGATCAGCTGGTGGCGGTACTGGTCGAGGTCCATGCCGGGGACCTCGGGCAGCGTGGGCGAGCCCTCCTGCTCCATGTAGCCGAGCAGGAACGTCACGAACAGCGGGTCCGAGCACACCTCGTGGGCGTAGCGGTAGCCCGACAGGTAGCCGAGGTAGGCCAGCGCCTGGTGGGAGGCGTTGAGCAGCCGCAGCTTCATCAGCTCGTAGGGGATGACGTCCTCGACCATCTGGGCGCCGACCTTCTCCCAGGCCGGACGGCCCTGCGGGAAGTGGTCCTCGATCACCCACTGGGTGAACGGCTCGCACACGACCGGCCAGCCGTCGACGACGCCGAACTCCTCGGTGAGGGACGCGCGGTCCTCGTCGGTGGTGACCGGCGTGATCCGGTCGACCATGGAGTTCGGGAAGGCGACCTCGGCGCGGATCCACTCGGCGAGCTCGGGGTTGTTGACCTCCGCGAACGCCGACACCATCTTCTTCGCGACGTCACCGTTCCCGGGGATGTTGTCCGAGGACTGCACCGTGAACGGGTCCTTGCCGGCGGCCCGCCGGGCGGCGAGCGCGGCGACGATGAACCCGAAGGCGCTCGTCGGGGTCGCGCCCGGCTCGAGGTCGGCCTTGATGGACGCGTCCTCGGGGTTGAACTCCCCCGTCACCGGGTGGAAGCAGTAGCCGCCCTCGGTGATGGTGAGGCCGACGATCTTGGTGGCGTCGTCGACCAGGGCGTCGATGACGGCCTGGGGGTCGTCCGGCGCGAAGAGCACGCCGGTCATCGAGCCGATCACCTGGGCGTCGCGGTGACCGTCCGGGTGCTTGACCACGAGGGTGTAGAGCCCGTCCTGGGCCGTCATCGTGTCGTAGATCCGGCGGTCGTGCGGCAGCGTGGCCACCCCGGTGATGGCCCACCCGTCGGCCAGCCCCTGCGCCTTGAGGGCGTCGAGGTACATCGCCTGGTGGGAGCGGAAGAACCCGCCGACCCCGAAGTGGACGATCCGGTCGGTGACCGTGGCCCGGTCGTAGCCGGGGACGACCACCGGGGACTCGATCGCGTCGAGGTTCGCCTCGCTCAGCTCTACCGGCTTCTTGGCGGTGTCGTTCGTGTCGGACATCAGCGCACAGCTCCCATCGACAGACCCTGGACCAGCTTGTCCTGCGCGGCGAACCCGGCGACGAGCACCGGCAGCGAGACCACGAGCGACGCGGCGCACACCTTCGCGAGGAACAAGCCCTGGCTGGTGACGAACCCGGTGAGGAACACGGGGGCCGTCTGCGCCACCGTACCGGTGAGCACGCGGGCGAAGAGCAGCTCGTTCCAGCTGAAGATGAAGCAGATCAGCGCGGCCGACGCCAGACCCGGCATGACGACCGGGGCGACGACCTCGCGCAGCGTGCGGACCAGGCCCGCGCCGTCGACCTGCGCGGCCTCGAGCATCTCGACCGGCACCTCGGCGAGGAACGAGCGCAGCATCCACACCGCGATCGGCAGGTTCATCGAGGTGTAGAGGATGATCAGCAGCCAGATGTTGTCGAGCAGGTGGACCTTCTGCGCGAACAGGTAGATCGGCAGCAGGCCCGCGACGACGGGCAGGAACTTCGTCGAGAGGAAGAAGAACAGCACGTCGGTCCACTTCTGCACCGGCCGGATGGAGAGCGCGTAGGCGGCCGGGAACGCGAGGATCAGCACCAGGATCGTGGACAGCACGCTCGCGGTCAGCGAGTTGAGCAGCGACGGCCACGGGCCCGAGTTGAAGAACGAGCGGTACCCGTCGAGCACGAGCGGCGCGAACGGCGACGGCGGGTTGGTGGCCGCGTCGGACTCGCGGTGGAAGGAGGTCAGCACCATCCACGCGAAGGGCAGGAAGAAGCCGAGCCCGACCAGCCAGGCGACGATGCCGAGCAGGGTGTCGACGGGAGACTTCTTGGGCTGGTTGATGACCTGGCCGGACGACGTCGTGAGCTGCTTGCTCATCGGGACTCCTCCTGGAAGATGCTGAAGACCGTGCGCAGGGCAGCCGTCGCCACGATCAAGGTGATGATGACGACGATGACGCCGGCCGCGGAGGCCCGCCCGTAGTCGTGCGCGGTGTAGAAGGTCTGGTAGATGAAGTACGGCAGGTTCGCCGTGCCGAGGCCACCGGACGTGATCGTGAAGACGTGGTCGAAGTTCTGGACGATGTAGATCGTCCCGAGCAGGGCCGCGAGCTCGATGAACTGGCGCAGGTGCGGCAGCGTCATGTGGGTAAAGATCTGCCAGTTGCTCGCACCGTCGATGCGGGCGGCCTCGACGACGTCCATCGGACGGCTCTGCAGACCGGCCAGCAGGATCAGCATCATGAACGGCGTCCACTGCCACACGATCGCGATGATGATCGCCCACAGCGGGTTCTGCGAGATCCAGTCCGGCTGAGGGGCGTTCGCCCCGAAGACCGCGCGCAGCAGGCCGTTGAACAGGCCGTACTCAGGGTTGTAGAGCGCGTGCTTCCACAGCAGGGCGGCCGCGACCGGCACCACGAGGAAGGGCGTGATCATGAGCGTGCGCACGATGCCGCGACCGGGGAAGGTGCGGTCCAGCAGCAGCGCGATGATCAGGCCGAGCACCAGGCTGATGATGACCGAGGCGGCCGTCAGCAGGACGGTGACCCAGATCGCCTGACGGGCGTTGACGTCGGTCAGCACCTTGGCGAAGTTGTTCAGGCCCGCGAACCCGATCTCGTCGGGGTAGTAGGCGTTCCACTTCATGAACGAGATGACGATCGTCGCGAGGAACGGCAGCTGGGTCAGCACGATCGTGAAGATCAGCGCCGGCAGCAGCGGCATCCGCCGGGACCACGCGCCCGCCCGCGAGATGGCCGAGGCCACCTCGGTGTTGGTGTGCGGCGTGTTGGAGTGGGACGAGCTGCCGTGGGGGACGTTGCTCGCCGGGGTGTTGGTGGCGGTGCTCATCACTTGCCTCGCTGACGGTAGGTCTCGGCGACGTCGTCGGCGAGCTGTTGACCCTTGTCGAGAGCCTCGTCGACCGTCATCTTGCCGGCGATCGCCGCGCTGACGTCCTGCGAGACCTGGGTGCCGAGATCGGGGAACTCGGGGATGTCGACGAACTGGATGCCCATCGCCGGCCGCGGCTGCACGCCGGGGTTCAGCGGGTCGGCGGCCTCGATCGCCGCCTTGGTCGGCTCGGCGAACGCCGCGGACACCTTGAGGTAGTCGGGGTTCTCGTAGGTCGAGGCACGCTTGCCGGCGGGCACCCGGGTCCAGCCGAGCTCCTTGCCGACGGTCTCTTCGTACTCCTTGCTGGAGGCCCACGAGATGAACTTCCAGGCGGCGTCCTTGCGCGGGCTCGCCTGCTGGATCGCCCACGCCCAGGTGTAGAGCCAACCGGAGGACTTGGTCTCCTTGACCGGCGCGGCCGCGTAGCCGAACTTGCCCTTGGTCGGCGAGTCGTCGGCCTCGAGGGAGCCGGCGGCGCTGGTGGCGTCGTACCACATGGCCACGTTGCCCTGCATGAGGTTGTTCAGGCACTCGGTGAAGCCCGCCTGCGGCGCGCCCTTCTCACCGTGCGCCCGGACCAGGTCGACGTAGAAGTTGACGGCCTCCTTGAACGGCGCCGCGTTGACCTGGGCCTCCCAGTCCTTGGTGAACCAGGTGCCGCCGAAGGTGTTGATCACGGTGCTGAGCGGGGCGAAGATCTGGCCCCAGCCGGGCTGGCCGCGCAGACAGATGCCCTTCATGTTGGGCCGGGCCCCGTCGACCTTGGCGGCGATGTCGGCCACCTGTGCCCAGGTCGGGTTCGCGGGCATCGTCAGGCCCTTCTCGGCCAGGACGTCCTTGCGGTACATCAGGAACGAGGACTCACCGTAGAACGGCTGACCGTAGATCTTGCCGTCCGAGGACAGCGACGTCGTCATCGGCTTGAGGATGTCGCCCTGGTCGAAGCCCGGGTCCTTGGCGATGTAGTCGTCCATCGGCGCGATCCACTTGGACTTCGCGTAGATCGGGATCTCGTAGTTCGACAGCGACGCGACGTCGTACTGACCGGCCTGGGAGGAGAACTCCTGGCTGATCTTGTCGCGGACGTCGTTCTCCGGCAGGACGGTGTAGTTGACCTTCACCCCGGTCTTGGCGGTGAAGTACTTGTCGGTCAGCTGCTGGAGGTCGACCATCTGTGGGTTGTTGACCATGAGGACGTTGACGGTGTTGGCTCCGCCGCCCGTCCCGCCTCCGCCACCCCAGCCGGCGCAGCCACCGAGGGCTGCTGCGGTGACGGCCGTCGCGGCAACCGCCACGGCCTTGACGAGTGTTCTCGGCACAAATCCTCCTCGTTGAGTCCCGCCCCGTCCCTGTCGGTGCTGGCAGGGACGGTCCACGATGCGGGGTGTCGGCCACGGTTGGCGCACGGCGACCCGGCTGACCCAACTGGTGCTCATATGAGCGAACAGTTGCGCAACTGAGTGCCCATATGAGTAAAGTGGCGCTCATGCGGTTTGTCAATGGGGTGACCGCATCGGGATAGCAGCTGGTGTGGGACCGCCGTCCCAGCCGAGAGGGGTCGCCATGTCGTCGCACACGGAGCGCAACCGGCCGGTCCCGCTGCCCGCAGGGAGCCTCGCCGCCGGACCGGTGCCCAGCGCCACGGCGGCGATCCTGATGGGCAAGGTCGCCCGCCGCTACTACCTCGAGGGACGGTCCAAGGTGGAGATCGCCCAGGAGGTGGGGATCAGCCGGTTCAAGGTCGCCCGACTGCTCGACGAGGCCCTCGCCACCGGGCTGGTGCGCATCGAGATCAACCCCCTCGGCGAGATCGACATCGACGCCTCGACCCGGCTGCAGGACGCCCTCGGGCTCGACCACGTCGTCGTGGTGACGGTCGCCGACCCCGCGCCGGCCGCCGTCCGACGCCAGGTCAGTGCCGCCGCCGCCACGCTGCTCGGCGAGGTCCTCGAGCCGACCGATGTCCTCGGCCTGCCGTGGTCCCGCAGCGTCTACGCCATGGTCCAGGCGCTGCGCAGCCTGCCGCCCATCGAGGTGGTGCAGCTGAGCGGCGCCCAGACGCTCGAGGGTGAGGACGCCAGCGCCATCGAGGTGGTCGTGCAGGCGGCCCGCCTCGCCGGCACCCGCGGCCACGTGTTCTACGCCCCCATGCTGGTGGACGACGTCGCGACGGCCGACGGGCTGCGCCGCGAGCCGCAGGTGATGGACGCCCTGAACGAGGCGCGCCGGGTCACCAAGGCCGTCGTCGGCATCGGCCACTGGGCACCGGGCCAGTCCACGATCTACGACGCCAGCACCGAGGCCGACCGGGAGCAGCTGCGGGCCGCAGGGGTCGTCGGCGAGATGGCCGCGGTCTGCTACGACGCGCGGGGGCACGTCGTGCGGACCCCGCTCGACAAGCGCCTGATCACCGTGCCGGGCGACGTGCTCGCGGCCATCCCCCAGGTCATCGCCGTCGCGACCGGGGTAGACCGGGCCCCTGCGGTGCGGGCGGCGGTCACCGGAGGTCTGGTGTCGTCCCTGGTCGTCGACGACGCACTGGCACGGGCGCTGCTCGCTGGTTAGGGTCGGGTCCATGGATCTCGACCGACCGATCGCCCCCGATCCCTACTCGTTGCTCCCCCAGGTCCCGTCGCTGACCGTCACCAGCGAGACCTTCGCCGACGGCGACACGCTCGGCGAGGCCCAGGTCTTCGACTCGTGGGGGATGGAGGGCGGCAACGTCTCTCCCCATCTGTCCTGGTCCGGCGCCCCCGAGGGCACCAAGGGCTACGCCGTCACCTGCTTCGACGCCGACGCGCCCACGCCGAGCGGCTTCTGGCACTGGCTGCTGGTCGGCCTGCCCGCCGACACGACCAGCCTGCCCGAGGACGCGGGCGCGGAGTTCGGCAAGCACCTGCCGCGGGGCGCGTTCATGATGGCGAGCGACTACGGCATCAAGGCGTTCGGTGGCGCGGCCCCGCCGCAGGGTGACCGGCCGCACCGCTACATCTTCGCCGTGCACGCGCTGGACACCGACGACCTCGGGCTGGACGACACCGCGAGCGGTGCTGCCACGGCGTTCACCATCGGGTCGCACCTGCTGGCCCGCGGCACGATCACCGGGCTCTACTCCTTCTAGCAGCGCTACCAACGACGAAGCGAGCCCGGTGACCGGGCTCGCTTCGTGTGGTTCGAGTGCTGTGGCTCGACTGCTACGGCTCGACGGTGACCTTGATGGCCTCGCCCTTAGCGACGATGTCGAACGCCTGCAGCACGTCCTCGAGCGGGATGTGCTTGGTGATCAGGTCCTTCACCGGCACCTGACCGGTCGAGATGTACTCGAGGGCCCGCTTGTTGTGTGCCGGCGACGAGCCGTTGGCCCCGTGGATGTGCAGCTGGCGGTAGTGCACGAGGTTGGAGTCGCACTGGATGTAGGGGTCGTTCTTGGGCAGGCCGACGAAGAACGAGATCCGGCCGTTGCGGGCCGCCATCGAGATGGCCTGCTCCTGGGTGACGTTGGCGGGGGTGGCGGTGATGATGACGTCGGCGCCGCGGCCGTCGGTCATCTTCATCACCTCGGCGACCACGTCGACCTTCGAGGCGTCGATCGTGGCGTCGGGCTGCACGGCGTCGGCCGACATCTTCAGCCGCTCGGCGTTGACGTCGACGAGGACGATGGTGCCGGCCTTGTGGACGCCGCGGGCGATGCGGATGTGCATGCAGCCGATCGGGCCGGCGCCGAAGACGACGACGAAGTCACCCTCCTCGATGCCGAGCTGCTCCTGGGCGTTGATGGCGCAGGCGAAGGGCTCGGCGGCGGACCCCTCGTCGAAGCCCACGTTGTCCGGGATGCGGTTCAGGCCGTCGACCTTGAGCACCTGCTCGGGGACGATCATGTACTCGGCGAAGCCGCCGTCGTACTGGTAGCCCACGGACGTCTGGTTCTGGCAGACCTCCATCCAGCCCTTCTTGCACTCGTAGCAGTCCCCGCACGGCACCGCGGCGATGGACTGGACGCGGTCGCCCACCGCGAAGCCACCGAGGGCCTCGGCGCCGACCTCGACGACCTCACCGGCCACCTCGTGCCTCGCTGCTGCTCAAGACCGACAAGTCCGACGACGCGGGTGACCTCTCGGCCGCCACCGCGCAGATGGAGTCGATGAAGGGCAAGAAGTCGTCCGTCTCCAGCATGCTGACCGGCGGCGCCGCTGCCGGAGGTGCGGCTGCGAGTGCGGGTGCCGTCGCCGCGGGCGACCACCAGGGCCCGATCCACAAGATCGTCTTCGCCTGCGACGCCGGCATGGGCTCCTCGGCCATGGGCGCCTCGGTGCTCCGCCGCAAGATCCAGGCCGCCGGCTTCGGCGACGTCACCGTCGTCAACAAGGCGATCTCGAACCTGCAGGACGAGTTCGACCTGATCATCACCCACCAGGACCTCGCCGACCGCGCCGGTCCCCGGGTGCCCTCTGCCGTCCTCGTCACGGTCGACAACTTCATAAACTCCCCGAAGTACGACCAGGTCGTCGAGCTGCTGGAGTCGACCAACCGTGACGGTGGCACCGACCAGCACGCCGCTGCGGCGGCCCCTGCTGCGGGTGCTGCGGGTGCTGCCGCTGGTGCCGGTGCTGCCGCCGGTCCGGCCACCTCGGACCTGCTCAGCCGCGAGTCGATCGTGCTCGAGGGCTCGGCCCGCAGCCGGGACGAGGCCATCACCGAGGCCGGTCGCCTGCTCGTGGCGAGCGGCTCGGTCGACCCGTCCTACGTGGACGCCATGCACGAGCGCGAGCGCTCGGTGTCGACCTACGTCGGCAACCTGCTCGCCATCCCGCACGGCACCAACGAGGCCAAGTCGGCGATCAAGAAGACGACGCTGTCGTTCGTCCGCTACCCGCAGGGCATCGACTGGAACGGCAACGAGGTGAAGTTCGCCGTCGGCATCGCCGGCATGGGCGACGACCACCTCGCGCTGCTGCAGCAGCTCGCCGGCATCTTCCTCGACGAGGCCAAGGTCGCGCGGCTCGAGGCGGCCACCTCCGCCGACAACGTGCCGGCCCTGCTCTCCGAGGTCGACGTCTGAGTCGCCTGAGTCGTCTGTCTCACTGAGACAGCACGTCAGCGAGCCCCCGCCGGACCTGGTCCGGCGGGGGCTCGTCTCGTGCACTCAGTTATCGTGTGGCGGTGCACTTCCTCAACGGCCTGGCGCCAACCCACGACCTCACTTACGACGACGTGTTCATGGTGCCGAGCCGCTCCGACGTCGCCTCGCGGCTGGACGTCGACCTGCGCACCGACGACGGCAGCGGGACGACGATCCCGCTGGTCGTCGCCAACATGACGGCCGTCTCTGGCAAGCGGATGGCCGAGACGGTCGCCCGCCGTGGCGGCCTCGCCGTGCTCCCCCAGGACATCCCTACCGAGATCGTGGCCGACGTCGTCGCCGAGGTGAAGGCGCGTGACCTGGTCTACGAGACGCCGATCACGATCAAGCCGCACCACACCTGTGGCTACGCCCTCGGCCTGCTCACCAAGCGCTCCCACGGCGCGGCCATCGTCGTCGAGGACGACCGGCCCGTCGGGCTGGTCACCGAGGCGGACCTGGTCGGCGTAGACCGCTTCACCCAGGTCCGTGAGGTGATGACGACCGAGGTGATGACGCTGCCGATGGGGATCACGCCGCAGGAGGCGTTCGACCGGCTGCAGGCGAGCCACCACCGGCTCGCCCCGGTGATCGACCGCGGCGGCCGGCTGGTCGGGCTGCAGACCCGGCAGGGGGCGCTGCGCTCCACGGTCTACGAGCCGGCGATCGACGACGCCGACCGGCTGCGGGTCGCCGCCGCCGTCGGGGTCAACGGCGACGTCGCCGCCAAGGCGTCCGCCCTGGTCGAGGCCGGGGTGGACCTGCTGGTCGTCGACACCGCCCACGGCCACCAGGCCAAGATGATCGACGCCCTGCAGGCGGTGCGCTCGACCGGGGCGACGGTGCCGGTGTGCGCCGGCAACGTCGTCTCCGCCGACGGCGTCCGCGACCTGGTGGCCGCCGGTGCCGACATCGTCAAGGTCGGCGTCGGCCCGGGCGCGATGTGCACCACCCGCATGCAGACCGGCGTAGGCCGCCCGCAGTTCTCGGCCGTGCTCGAGTGCGCCACGGCGGCGCGCGAGCTCGGCGCTCACGTCTGGGCCGACGGCGGGGTCCGGCACCCCCGGGACGTGGCGCTCGCCCTCGCGGCCGGCGCGAGCAACGTGATGATCGGCTCGTGGTTCGCCGGCACCTTCGAGTCGCCCGGTGACGTGCAGCGCGACCCCAGCGGGCGGCTCTACAAGGAGTCGTCCGGGATGGCCTCCAAGCGCGCCGTGCGCAACCGCACCGCGGCCGACTCCGGCTTCGACAAGGCCCGCAAGGCGCTCTTCGAGGAGGGCATCTCCTCCGCGCGCATGTTCATCGACCCGGCGCGCCCGAGCGTCGAGGATCTGATCGACCAGATCATCTCCGGCGTGCGCTCCGCCTTCACCTATGCGGGGGCGCGCACGATCCCCGAGTTCGCGGAGCGCGCGGTCGTCGGCATCCAGAGCGCCTCCGGCTACGCCGAGGGCCGCCCGCTGCACCAGAGCTGGTAGCCCTCGTGGCGGCGCCGGTGGACTCGTCGGGCGAGTCGTCAGTCGAGTCGGTCGTCGCGTCGGCGGTCACGGTCCGACCGGCGACGGACCGCGACCGGCGCTGGATCCGGATGACCCTCACCCTGGCGTGGGGGTCGTCGCAGATCGCCGTGCACGACGACCTCTTCGACGCGACCACGCTGCCGGCCTTCGTCGCCGAGCGTGACGGCGCCCCGGTCGGGCTGCTGACCTGGCGCGACGCCGGCACCCCCGAGGCGCCCGAGCTCGAAGCCGACACGCTCGACTCCCTCGCACCGGGCGCCGGGACCGCCCTGCTCTACGCGTTCTTCGAGCTGGCCGTCGAGCGGGGTGCCCGCGCCTACCTGGTCACGACCGCCAACAACGTGCGCGCCATCGGGTTCTACACCCGGCGCGGCATGCGGCTGGCGCGGATCGACCTCGACGCCGTCGACCGCTCCCGCGTCGCCCACGGGAAGGACATCCCCGCAGCCGACGCGCACGGTGTGCCGATCCGCGACGAGCTGACCTTCGAGTGGGTGCCCGGACCGGCGGAGGAGGTCGTCGACCTCTGCGCCCCCGACGGCACCGTCATCGGCGTCGCGCCGCGCTCGCAGGTGCGGCGGCGCAACCTGCTGCACGCGGCGACCGGCATCGTGGTCCGCGACCCCGCGGGGCGGGTCTACATCCATCGGCGCACGGCCACCAAGGACGTCTACCCGGGGCGCTACGACCTGTGCGCCGGCGGCGTGCTGCAGGCGGGCGAGGAACCGCTGGCGTCCGCCCAGCGCGAGCTCGCCGAGGAGCTGGGCATCACCGGCGCACCGCTGGAGCCGCTCGCCACCGGGTTCTTCGAGGACCAGGCCACGCGCTACGTGGCTCACCTGTTCACGACGACCTGGGACGGCCCGATCCGCCACCAGCCGAGCGAGGTCGACTGGGGCGCCTGGGTCGATCTCGCCGAGCTCCGCCGACGGGTCGCGGACCAGCCGGACGAGTGGATGCCGGACGCGCTCGCGCTGCTCGGCGACCACCTCGGGCTGCGCTAGGCCGAGCGCAGCGCCCACATCGCGACGGCGCTGGCCGCGGCGACGTTGAGCGAGTCGACGCCCCCGGCCATCGGGATCCGCACGACCGTGTCCGCGCCGGCGAGGGCCCGTCTGGACAGCCCGTCGCCCTCGGTGCCCATGACCAGCGCGAGCCGGTCGTGCGGCTGCGGCGGCGAGCTCGTCTAGGGTGATGGACCGTTCGGACAGCGCCATCGCCGCGACGTGAAACCCGTTGTCCCGCAAGGTGTCCAGCCCCGAAGGCCACTGTCCCAGCCGCGTCCACGGGACCTGGAACACCGTGCCCATCGACACCCGGATCGCGCGCCGGTAGAGCGGGTCGGCGCACCGCGGCGTCACCAGGACGGCGTCGACGCCGAGGGCCGCGGCGGACCGGAAGATCGCTCCGACGTTGGTGTGGTCGACGATGTCTTCCAGCACGACGACCCGACGAGCACACGCGATCACCGACTCGACCGAGGGCAGCTCGGGCCGGTGCATGGCGGCGATCGCGCCGCGGTGCAGGTGGAAGCCGGCGACCTCGTCGACCACGGCGGCGTCCCCGACGAAGACGGGCACGTCGTCGCGCTCGGCGTCCGCGACGACGTCGGCGAGATCGGTCAGCCAGCGCCGCGCCATCAGCAGCGAGCGGGGCCGGTGCCCGGCGGCCAGCGCCCGGCGGATCACCTTCTCGCTCTCGGCGAGGTAGAGCCCTCGCTCGGGCTCCAGCTTGCGGCGCAGCGCCACGTCGGTGAGGGAGGTATAGTCCGCGAGCCGTTCGTCGCGAAGGTCGGTGATCTCGATCGGCACCGGCTCAGGCTACTGGTCAGGGAAAGACGACGAGCTTGGCGATCGCCACCAGCCCGATCACGACGATGGTGGCGCGCAGCGCCTGCGGTGACAGCGACCGGCCTACTCGCGCTCCGACCCAGCCGCCGCCGAAGGCGCCGAGCGCGATGAGTCCGGCCACCGCCCAGTTGATCTGGTCGCGTGCGACGAAGAAGAAGACGATCGCCGCGACCAGGTTGGCGCACGGGGTGAGGATGTTCTTGATCGCGTTGAGGTGCTGCAGCGACAGCGGCAGCAGGACGTTCATGACCCCCATGACGAGCACGCCCTGGGCCGCCCCGAAGTAGCCGCCGTAGATCCCGCCGAAGAACACGCCGCCCAGCAGGGCGAGCCGGCGGCCGCGCGAGAGCGCCGGACCACCGACCGCGCCCGTGGCCGCTCCCCCGGTCTTGGTCCCGGTCTCAGCCTCGACGCGGTGGCGCTGCGCCCACGCGTTCAGCCGGCCACCGAAGACGACCAGCAACAGCGCGAGGGCGATGAGCACCGGCACGATCGCGTCGAACGCCGCGGCGGGCAGCGCGAGCAGCAGCAGGGCGCCGATGATCGAGCCGATGATCGACATCGGCAGCAGCTGGACGATCTGGTGGCGGGTCTCGCGGATCTCGCGGCGGTAGCCCCACGCGCCCGTGATCGCCGCGGCCACCAGGCCCCAGGTGTTCGAAACGTTGGCGGCGACCGGGGCGTAGCCGAAGAACAGCAGGGTCGGGAAGGTGATCAGGGTGCCGGAGCCGACGACGGTGTTGATGGTGCCGGCCAGCAGGCCGGCGAGCACGATCACCAGGGCTTCGAACAACGACACCCGGCCACCCTAGAGGCAGGGGGCCGGGTGTCGGTCGAGCGGTCAGGACCTGGGCGGTTCGCTCTGGTCGGGCCGGTCGGTCAGCTCGGTGGTGACGTCGGTCTGCTCGACGCCGGGCTGCAGCGACTCCACGTCGGACTGCACGGGCTGCGCGGGCGCGACCGTGGGCTGCGCCGCCGTGGCGGGCGCGACCGGCTCTACGGGTGCCGGCGCGTGACCGCGAGAGCGCACCGGGTTGGTGTGGCCCTCGGCCTCGCGCTCGGAGCTCTCGGCCTGCTGACGCGCCTCGCGCAGCGCCTCCGCCGGGTCCTGGAGGGTCGTCGAGGCGAAGACGTCCTCGGCCGGCGGGGTGTCCGACGGCGACCACGGCTCCGAGTCGTCCCAGCCGCCACCCTTGCCGTCGTTGCCGCCGAGGGCGGACCCGATGCCCTTGAGGGCCTCGGTCAGCTCGGACGGGATGACCCACAGCTTGTTGGCGTCGCCGCGGGCCAGCTGCGGCAGCACCTGGAGGTACTGGTAGGCCAGCAGCTTCTGGTCGGGCTTGCCGCGGTGGATGGCCTCGAAGACCTGGGTGATGGCGCGCGCCTGACCCTGGGCCTCGAGGATGCGGGCTTGCGCCGAACCCTCGGCGCGCAGGATCTGCGACTGCTTCTCACCCTCGGCCGTGAGGATCTGCGACTGCTTGACACCCTCGGCGGTGAGGATCGCGGCGCGGCGGTCACGCTCGGCCCGCATCTGCTTCTCCATCGAGTCCTGCACCGAGTGCGGCGGGTCGATGGCCTTGAGCTCGACCCGGTTGACGCGGATCCCCCACTTGCCGGTGGCCTCGTCGAGGACGCCGCGCAGCTGCTGGTTGATCTGGTCGCGCGAGGTCAGCGTCTGCTCGAGGTCGAGGGAGCCGATGACGTTGCGCAAGGTGGTGACGGTGAGCTGCTCGATGCCCTGGATGAAGTTGGCGATCTCGTAGACCGCGGACTTGGCGTCGATCACCGAGTAGTAGATGACCGTGTCGATCGAGACGACCAGGTTGTCGGAGGTGATCACCGGCTGCGGCGGGAAGCTCACGACCTGCTCACGCAGGTCGATGTTGGCGCGGACCTTGTCGATGAAGGGCACGAGCAGGTGGATGCCTGCGGTCAAGGTGCGCGAGTAGCCACCGAGACGCTCGATGATCAGCGCCGTCTGCTGGGGGACGATCTTGATGGTCCGGGCGATGATGACGACCGCGAAGACGACCAAGAGTCCCAGGACGATGAGAGTCGGCATGGCTCAGATCCTTTCGAGACCCTCGGCGTCGGCGACGACGGCGGTGGCCCCTTCGATGGAGATGACCCGGACCTGCTGACCCGGACCGATGGGGGGCGACCCGGGCGCCGAGCGCGCCGACCAGATCTCCCCCGCAAGCTTGACCCGCCCGCTCGAGGGCGTCACCGTCTCGACCACCGCGGCATCTCGACCGACGTAGGAGCCGGCCCCGATCGACAGCTCGTGGGCGGAGGCGAACCGCTTCTTGACGAGCGGCCGGACGCCGGCCAGCAGGCCGACCGAGACGACGACGGCCACGACGACCTGGAGCGCGAATCCGGCCCCGAGCGCTGCGGCGACGGCACCCGCCAGCGACCCGCCGGCGAACATGATGAAGAAGAAGTCGACGCTCGCAGCCTCGATGGCTCCGAGGACCAGGGCCAGCCCGACCCAGGCCAGCCATCCGTTCTCAGCGAACCATTCCATGCCGACCTCCTAGGCCACCGTTGGCCGTGCCACCGTTGTGGGCTTGGCGCGTGTGTTACTGATGCGACGAGTGGGGCGCTCAGGTGGTTCCCGACGGCTGATCCCCGCAGCCGCTGGGTCAGGGTTGGGCGGGTGCGACCGCCCGGGCGGAGTAGCGCTCGCCGTGCTGCTCCAGCTCGAGTGGCAGGCCGAACGTGGCCGAGAGGTTCTTGGCGGTCAAGGTGAGCTCGATCGGCCCGGCCGCGACGACCTTGCCGTCGCGCAGCAGCAGCACGTCGGTGAAGCCGGGCGGGATCTCCTCGACGTGGTGGGTGACGAGGACCAGCGCGGGTGCGGCAAGGTCGGCCGCGAGGTCGGCCAGCCGCGCGACGAGGTCCTCGCGGCCGCCGAGGTCGAGACCGGCGGCCGGCTCGTCGAGCAGCAGCAGCTCGGGGTCGGTCATCAGGGCGCGGGCGATCTGCACCCGCTTGCGCTCGCCCTCGGACAGGGTGCCGAAGCGACGGTCCGCGAGGTGGTCGACCCCGAGGGCGGCGAGCAGCTCGTCGGCCCGACCGGCGTCGAACGAGTCGTAGTCCTCCCGCCACCGGCCGATCCGACCGTAGGACGCGGTCAGCACCACGTCGCGGACCAGCTCGTCCCCCGGGATGCGCTCGGCGATCGCTGCGGAGGCGAAGCCGATGCGCGGCCGCAGCTCGAAGACGTCGACCGCGCCGAGCACGTCCCCGAGGATCCCCGCCACACCGCGAGTGGGGTGCATCCGGGCGGAGGCGATGTTGAGCAGGGTGGACTTGCCCGCTCCGTTGGGGCCGAGCACCACCCAGCGCTGGCCCTCCTCGATCTCCCAGTCGACCTCGTCGAGCAGGGTGTTGTGACCCCGGACGACAGTGACTCCGGCGAACTCGAGGACATCGCTCATGGATCCGACCCTAGGGCACCGGATGCGCCTCGACCCAACGAGACTCGCTGCGCCGTAGCCTGAGGGCGTGCCCGAGCTTCCCTACAGCGTGCGACTGGCCCTGTGGGGCACGGCCGCGCTCGCCGGCGCCTCCCACGGCCCCGGGTCCCGCACCCTCGAGGAGGCGGTCGAGCGGGCCGCCCCCGACCTCGACGACGTCACCGAGGTGATCGCCCCGCTGCGCCTCTGGCGGGACCTCGGCGAGCGGGTGCTGCTCGTCGCGCTGCCCGCCCCCGGGCGGACGGCGGGCCTGCCGCGCGGTTCGGCGGAGCTGACCGCGGCCGCCACCGAGGTGGGCGAGTGCGTCTATGTGCCGGCGATCGGTGCGGCCCTGGTGCCGCGGATCGAGCAGTTCGGCCACGGCGTCGCCGCGGGCGACGGGGGAACGGTGGTGCGGGCGGAGGTCTACGACTGCGAGCCGGTGCCGGCGCACCGGCTCGAGATGCTGTCGGTGCGCGACGCCGAGCGCTCGTTGCGCGCCACCGTGCTGTCCTCGATCGAGGTGCTCGACGACATCGGCGCGGTGTGGGGGTCGCAGTCCGCCCGCACCCGCGCGGACTCGGCGCTGCGCTCGGGGCGCTGGGCGCTGCCGGACGGGATCCCGGCGCCGGCGCTGGACCTGCTCACGCTGGCCGGCACGGTGGCCACCATCGCCGAGCTGGCGGCCACGGAGCCGGACCCGTCGCTCGTCGCCACGACCGGCGAGCGGCGCGCAGCCGCGCTGGCCCGGCTGGCGGCGGAGGCCGACCAGGCCCTGGAGGTCGCGACTAACGTCGCGGCCCTGCAGCTGCGCGCCTGACCGGCGCTCAGGAGTGCATCTCCTCCAGCTCCATGCCCTTGGTCTCACGGACCCACTTGAGCACGAACACGAACGACGCCAGCGCGCAGAACGCGTAGAACCCGTAGGCGAGCCCCAGCGAGATGTCCTTCAGACCGGGGAAGGACACGGTGATGAGCCAGTTGGCCGCCCACTGCGCCGCCGCGGCGAGCGACAGGGCCGCCGCGCGGATGCGGTTGGGGAAGGTCTCGCCGAGGAGCACCCAGACGATCGGGCCCCAGGACATGCCGAACGAGACGACGAACAGGTTCGCGGCCACGAGGGCTACCGGACCCTGCCAGCCCTCGAGCACCGGCGCCCCGTTGACGACCTTGGCGGTCGAGAACACGAACGCCATGATGCCGAGCGTGACGGTCATGCCGATGGAACCGACGAGCAGCAGCGGCTTGCGGCCGACCTTGTCGACCGTGGCGATCGCGATCAGCGTGGTGAGCACGTTGATGATCGAGCTGATCAGGGAGATCGTGAACGAGTGGGACTCGTCGAATCCCACGGCCTCCCAGAGGATGTTGGAGTAGTAGAAGATCACGTTGATGCCGACGAACTGCTGGAAGACCGACAAGAAGATGCCGACCCAGACGATCGGCAGCAGCCCCATCGCGGGGCCACGTAGGTCGGCCCAGGACGGCTTGGTCTCCTTGTTGAGGGTGATCCGGATCTGCCGGATCTTCTCGTCCAGCCCGCGCGAGCCGAGCAGCCCGTGCAGCACCTTGCGCGCCTGGCTGTCCTCGCCCTTCGCGATCAGGTAGCGCGGTGACTCGGGGATCGTCAGCGACAAGATGCCGTAGACCAGCGCCGGGACGGCCATGGCCAGGAACATCCAGCGCCACGCCGGCAGCCCGAGCCACAGCGTGTTGCTCGCCGACCCGGCCATGCGCTGCATCGCGTAGTTGACCAGGAACGAGAAGAAGATGCCGAGCACGATGGCCAGCTGCTGCAGCGACCCGAGCCGGCCACGGACGTGCGCCGGTGAGATCTCCGCGATGTAGGCCGGGGCGATCACCGAGGCCAGACCGACGCCGAGACCACCGATGATGCGGCCGAGGACCACGATCCACAGGGACGGGGCGAGCCCGGTCACGAGGGCGCTGACGAGGAACAGGACGGCCGCGACCTTCATGGTCGCGAGCCGGCCCATCCGGTCGGCGATGTTGCCGGCCGTCATGGCACCGGCGGCGGCACCGAGCAGGGCCGAGGCGACCGCGAAGCCCAGGCTGGCTGAGTCGACGTGGAACTGCCGCTCGATGGCCGCCACCGCGCCGTTGATCACGGCGGAGTCGTAGCCGAAGAGCAGACCTCCGAGCGCGGCGACGGCGGCCACCTTGATGGGGACCGGTGCGGACTCGTCGTCGTCATAGATCGACGGTCCGTCGGGGATTGCGCCGTGCTCGCTCATGGGGATCTACCTTCTGTCGGGGATGGGTGGGCGGTGGGCCAGGGGCCCGTGGGATCCCGTTGGGGTCAGGAGTCGAGCACGCTGCGGTAGACCTCCAGGGTCTTGTCGCCGATGCTCGCCCAGGAGAAGTGCTCGACCGCGCGGCGCCGACCGGCCTGGCCGAACGCACGGGCGCGGGCGGGGTCGCTGCACGCCTCGGTGAGGGCGGCGGCGAGGTCGTCGACGAACGTGTCGGGGTCGACGGGCGTGCCCGACCCGTCCTCGACCTGCTCGATCGGGACCAGCCAGCCGGTCTCGCCGTCGACCACGACCTCCGGGATGCCGCCGGTCGCCGTCGCGACGACCGCCGCCTCGCAGGCCATCGCCTCGAGATTCACGATGCCGAGCGGCTCGTAGATCGAGGGGCACGCGAACACCGTGGCGTTGCTCAGCAGCGCGACGACCTCGTTGCGCGGCAGCATGTCGGCGATCCACACGACGCCGTCGCGCGTCTTCTTCAGCTCGTCGATGAGCGCCTCGACCTCGGCCTTGATCTCGGGGGTGTCGGGCGCGCCCGCCGCGAGGACGAGCTGGACCTCCGGCGGCAGCTTGGCGGCCGCGCGCAGCAGGTAGGGCAGGCCCTTCTGGCGGGTGATCCGGCCGACGAACACGACGGACGGGCGCTCGGACGAGACGCCGAGGCGCTCGAGCACCGCCGGGTCCTCCTTGCGGGCCCAGTCGGTCGAGTCGATGCCGTTGTGCACGACCTTGACCCGGTCGGGGTCGACCGAGGGATAGGAGCGCAGGACGTCGGCCCGCATGCCGGCGCTCACCGCGATGATCGCGGCAGCGCCCTCGTAGGCGGAGCGCTCGACGAACGAGGAGAGTCGGTAGCCGCCGCCGAGCTGCTCGGCCTTCCACGGCCGCAGCGGCTCCAGCGAGTGCGCGCTGATGACGTGCGGGATCCCGTTGAGCAACGAGCCGACGTGTCCGCCGAAGTTGGCGTACCACGTGTGCGAGTGCACCAGGTCGGCACCGGCGATGTCACCGGCCATCTGCAGGTCGGTGCCCATCGTGGAGATGGCCGGGTTGGCGTCGGCCAGCTCGGGCAGATCGCGGTAGCCCGTGGTGCCCGCCTCGTCGCGCGGGCCGCCGAAGCACCGCACCCGGACATCGATGTCGCCGCGGGCGCGCAGCGCCCGGACGAGCTCGTTGACGTGAACTCCCGCACCACCGTAGATCTGCGGGGGGTACTCCTTGCTCAGGATGTCTACTCTCACGCGAGGACGCTAACGCGCCACTGCTGTGGTGGCGAGCGGTGGCGCCGAATAGTGTTGCTGACATGTACAACCGACGCGCTTCCAAGCGAGTGCTCGCCATCGTCCTCGCCGGTGGCGAGGGCAAGCGACTCATGCCCCTCACCGCAGACCGGGCCAAGCCGGCGGTCCCGTTCGCCGGCAACTACCGGCTCATCGACTTCGCGCTGAGCAACGTGGTCAACTCCGGCTACCTCAAGGTCGTCGTCCTGACCCAGTACAAGTCGCACAGCCTCGACCGGCACGTCGCGCAGACGTGGCGGATGTCCACCCTCCTCGGCAACTACGTCACCAACGTGCCCGCCCAGCAGCGCATCGGCAAGGAGTGGTACCGCGGGTCGGCCGACGCGATCTTCCAGAGCCTCAACCTGATCCAGGACGAGCAGCCCGACATCGTCCTCGTGACCGGCGCCGACAACATCTACCGGATGGACTTCTCCCAGATGGTGGCCCAGCACATCGACACCGGGGCCGGCTGCACCGTCGCGGCGATCCGCCAGCCCAAGTCGATGGCCGACCAGTTCGGCGTCATCGACGTCCAGCCGGGCAGCGACACCGCGATCCGCGCCTTTCTCGAGAAGCCGAAGACGGTCGACGGGCTGCCGGACAACCCCGACGAGATCCTGGCCTCGATGGGCAACTACGTCTTCGACACGGACAAGCTGATCGAGGCGCTCAAGCTCGACGAGTCGCGCGAGGACACCAAGCACGACATGGGCGGCGACATCGTGCCGGCCTTCGTCGACGCGGGTGACGCCCATGTCTACGACTTCAAGAACAACCACGTCGCCGGCGAGACTGAGCGCGACCACGGCTACTGGCGCGACGTCGGCACGCTCGACTCCTACTACGACGCGCACATGGAGCTGGTGTCCCTCGACCCCGTCTTCAACCTCTACAACTCCGAGTGGCCGATCTTCACGCACATGCCGTCCCTGCCGCCGGCGAAGTTCGTCACCGGCATGGCCGGGCGAGCCGCCGAGGTCGCCAACTCGGTCATCGGCGCCGGCGTCGTCGCCTCGGGTGCGCAGGTCACCGAGTCGGTGCTCGGTCCGGAGGTCCGGCTGCACTCGTTCTCCCTCGCCGAGGGCAGCGTCCTCTTCGACAACGTCGTGATCGGCCGCAACGCGACCGTCCACAAGGCGATCCTCGACAAGAACGTCGTGGTGGGTGACGGGGTCATGATCGGTGTGGACAAGGACGCCGATCTCGAGCGCGGTTTCTTCGTCACCGAGTCGGGCATCACCGTCGTCGGCAAGGGTGTCGTCGTCGACAAGTAGTCCCATTCGCTACGGTGAGCGCGTGATCTCCACCCCCGCGCAGCCCACCCTGCTGGTCCTCGTCACCGGCACCGACCGCCCCGGGTTGTCCGCCGCGCTGTTCGCGGCGGTGCGCGAGGCGGTCGGTGCCGGTGACGTCGTTGGTGGCGGCGGGCTGGGCACCGAGGGCGCCGAGGTGCTGGACGTCGAGCAGGTGGTCGTGCGTGGCCACATCACGCTGGCGGTGCTGCTCGGCGGCCTCTCGCCGGAGGCGTCCGACCGGGTGGAGGCGGCGCTCACCGCCCGTGCCGTAGACCTCGACCTCCACCTCACGCTGAGCCGCGGGACGGGCGACCAGGCGGCCCGGCCGCTCGAGCGGGCGGTGGTCACCGTGCTCGGCGCTCCGCTGCTCGCCACGCACCTGGCCACCGTGACGGACCTCTTCTCGACCCTTGGTGCGAACGCCGACCGGGTGCGCCGGATGTCGCGTCGACCGGTCACCACCGTCGAGTACCAGGTGTCCGGGGTCAGCCCGGCGGTGCTGCGCAGCAGGCTGGCCGCGGCCGCGGCGAGCGAGGGCTTCGACGTGTCCGTCTCCCCCGCCGGGCTGGCCCGGCACGGGCGCCGCCTGGTGGTGATGGACGTCGACTCCACGCTGATCCAGGACGAGGTCATCGAGCTGCTGGCGCACCACGCGGGTCGCGAGGCCGAGGTGGCCGCCGTGACCGAGCGCGCCATGCGTGGCGAGCTGGACTTCACCGCCAGCCTGCACGAGCGGGTGGCCACCCTGGCCGGCCTGCCCGAGACCGTCATCGACGAGGTCCGCGCGGCCGTCCGGCTCACCCCCGGCGCGCGGACCCTGGTGCGCACGCTCAAGCGGCTCGGCTTCACCGTGGCGGTCGTGTCCGGGGGGTTCATCGAAGTCGTGGCGCCGCTCGCCGCCGAGCTCGGCATCGACCACGCGCACGCCAACCGGCTCGAGGTCGTCGACGGCCGGCTCACCGGCCGCGTCCTCGGCGACGTCGTCGACCGCGCCGAGAAGGCCCGCGCACTGCGTCGTTTCGCCGAGGCCGAGGGGCTGCCGCTCAGCCGCACGGTCGCGATCGGCGACGGTGCCAACGACCTCGACATGCTCGCCGTCGCGGGCCTCGGCGTCGCCTTCAACGCCAAGCCGACCGTGCGCGCGCAGGCCGACACCGCGCTCAACGTCCCCTACCTGGACGCCGTCCTGTTCCTGCTCGGCGTCACCCGCGAGGAGATCGAGGAAGCCGACGGCGCCACACGGTAGCCGCCACACCGTAGACACTGCGGACGCTCCCGCGCCAGGTTCCGTACCCTCGGGGTCATGTCCACCGCACCCACCCGTCGCTCCCTGTTCATCATCGGCGGCGCCGAGGACAAGCTGGGCGAGGCGAGCGTGCTGCGCCGGTTCATCGAGCTCGCCGGCGGCACCGACGCCCGGATCGTCGTCATCCCGACCGCCAGCTCGTTCGCCGACGAGGCCGTCGAGGTCTACGGCTCGGTGTTCCGCCGGCTGGGCGCAGCATCGGTCGACTCGGTCGACGTGGCGAGCCGCATCGAGGCCGACCGCGAGGACCCGTCGAGCGGTGCTGCGGTCGTGGACCGGGCGAGCGGCGTGTTCCTCACCGGAGGCAACCAGCTCAAGCTGGCCCAGCTCGTCGTCGGCACCGCGCTCGGTCGCGCCATCACGCGGGCGCACGACCGTGGCGCCGTGGTCGCCGGCACCTCCGCGGGCGCCTCGATCATGAGCACCTTCATGATCTCCCTCGGCGAGGAGGGCATCACCCCGCGCCAGCGCTCCAGCCAGCTGACCAGCGGCCTCGGGCTGCTGCCCGAGGTGATCGTCGATCAGCACTTCGCCCAGCGCACGCGCTACGGACGGTTGCTGTCCCTGGTGGCCGGCTCACCGAACCTGCTGGGCCTCGGCATCGACGAGGACACCGCCGCCGAGGTCACCGACGGCCGGCTCGTCACGGTACTCGGCACCGGGTCGGTCTTCGTCATCGACGGTCGCCGGGCGGTCACCGACGCGCACGAGGCCGCCGAGGACGCCCCACTGCTCGTCAGCGGCGCGGTCGTGCACGCCCTGCCGCAGGGTGCGATCTTCGACCTCGGGGCGGCCGACCTGATCGGCTTCAGCGAGCAGCACCCCGACCGGGACGTCATGGCGGTCGAGCACGAGCACCCGGACGGCTCGACGGTGGCCAGCGCGACGGGCGGCTGACGGGCGGCGGCGCTACGGTAGGGCGGTTGCCTCACGAAGGAGCCCCATGGAGCACGCCGCGCAGCCGCAGCCGGACCTGACGATCCGATCGACCCGGGTCTATCGCGGACCCAACGTCTGGTCCTACCACCAGGCGATCCACCTGGTCGTCGACCTCGGCACCCTCGAGGACTTCCCCACCGACCGGCTGCCCGGCTTCACCGACCGGCTCCTCGAGCTGCTGCCCGGCCTCGTCGAGCACACCTGCTCCGTCGGCGAGCGCGGTGGGTTCGTCCAGCGGATGCGCAAGGGCACCTGGCTCGGCCACGTCGCCGAGCACGTCATGCTGCAGCTGCAGCAGGAGGCGGGCCACGACCTGCGCCGCGGCAAGACCCGGTCGGTCAAGGGCGAGCGGGGTCGCTACAACATCGTCATCGGCTACCTCGACGAGACGGTCGGCCTCGCCGCGAGCCGGCTCGCCGTGCGGCTGGTCAACGAGCTGGTCTCTCCCACAGACGGATTCGACTGGCAGCAGAAGCTCGACGAGTTCCTGCTGACGGCTCAGCGCACCGCGTTCGGCCCCTCGACCCACGCCATCCTCGAGGAGGCGGTGAGCCGCGGCATCCCCTGGCAGCGACTCAACCGCGGCTCGCTGATCCAGCTCGGGCAGGGCGTGCACGCCAAGCGCTTCCGCGCGACGATGACCTCCCTCACCGGCGCGCTCGCCGTCGACATCGCGGGCGACAAGGACCTCACGAACAGCCTGCTCGGCTCGGCCGGCCTCCCCGTCCCCGAGAGCGAGCTCGTGCGCACCGAGGAGGGTGCCGTGGAGGCGGCGCGGCGGATCGGCCACCCGGTGGTCCTCAAGCCGCTGGACGGCAACCACGGTCGCGGCGTGTGCCTGGACCTGCGCGACGACGACGCCGTCCGCGAGGCCTACGCCGTGGCCCGGGGCGAGTCGCGGCGGGGCTACGTGCAGGTCGAGTCGTTCATCACCGGCAAGGACTACCGCTGTCTCATCATCGGCGGCAAGATGCAGGCGATCGCCGAGCGGGTGCCCGCGCACGTGGTCGGGGACGGCGTCAGCACGGTCGCCGAGCTGGTCGACCTCACCAACGCCGACCCGCGCCGCGGCGTTGGCCACGAGAAGGTCCTCACCCGCATCAAGGTCGACGAGGCGGCTGTCGAACTCGTTGCCGCACAAGGCTTCTCGATGGACTCGGTGCCGCCGGCGGGCGAGCCGGTCAAGCTCGCGCTGACCGCCAACATGTCGACCGGAGGCATCTCCATCGACCGCACCTTCGAGGCGCACGAGGACAACGTCGACATCGCCGAGGAGGCCGCGCAGCTGGTCGGGCTCGACGTCGCCGGCATCGACTTCATCTGTCCCGACATCACCCAGCCGGTGCGCGACACCGGTGGCGCGATCTGCGAGGTCAACGCCGCACCGGGCTTCCGGATGCACACGCACCCGACGATCGGCGAGCCGCAGTTCATCGCCAAGCCGGTCATCGACCTGCTCTTCCCGCCCGGCGCCCCGTCGCGGGTGCCGATCGTCGCCGTCACCGGCACCAACGGCAAGACGACGACGAGCCGGATGATCTCGCACATCTTCAAGGGCATGGGCACCAAGGTCGGCATGACCTCGACCGACGGCATCATCATCGACGAGCGGCTGGTCAAGAAGGCGGACGCCTCCGGCCCGCGCTCGGCCCGGATGGTCCTGCAGAATCCCCGCGTAGAGCTCGCGGTCATGGAGGTCGCTCGCGGCGGCGTCCTGCGCGAGGGCCTGGGCTACGACCGCAACGACGTCGCCGTCGTCACCAACGTGGCCTCCGACCACCTCGGGATGCGCGGCATCGAGACGCTGGCGGACCTCGCCGCGGTCAAGCGGGTGGTCGTCGAGGCCGTCCCGCGCGACGGCCACGCCGTCCTCAACGCGGACGACGAGCACGTGCGCGCCATGCGGCGGCACTGCTCCGGCGCGATCATCTGGTTCACGACCTCCGAGCCGGGCAGCTCGGTGCACCAGATGGTGCTCGACCACTGCCGCCGCGGTGGCCGCGCGCTGCTGCTGGAGGAGACCGAGCGCGGCGAGATGATCGTGGTCCGGCACGGGTCGCGGACCATGCAGCTCGCGTTCACCCACCTGCTGCCCTCGACCTTCGGCGGTGCGGCCCGGATGAACGTCGCCAACGCCATGGCCGCCGCCGGCGCCGCGATCGCGCTGGGCGCGCCGCTGCGGGACGTGCGCCAGGGTCTACGCACGTTCACGACCAACTACTACCTGTCCCCCGGCCGGATGAACCTCATGTCGGTGCTGGGCGCCGAGGTCGTCGTGGACTACTGCCACAACGCCGCGGGCATGCGCATGCTCGGCGACTTCGCCGCGCGCTACGGCGACCGCAAGAGCGCCGAGACGAACCGCCGGGTGCAGCGCATCGCCATGATCGCCACCGCGGGCGACCGGCGGGACGAGGACCTGCGCGAGCTCGGCGAGACCGCGGCTCGGTACTTCGACACCATCGTGGTGCGCGAGGACGGCAACCTGCGCGGCCGGCCCGCCGGCGAGTCCGCGGAGCTGGTGGCGCAGGGCTGCCGGGACGCCATCGCCGCGGGTGCTGCGGTGACCACGACGCTCGAGATCGTCACCGACGAGGTCGAGGCGGTGCGCCGCAGCCTCAAGCTCGCCGATCGCGGCGACCTGGTGGTGCTGTGCGTGGACCGGCACGCGGTGGTGATGGACGAGCTCGAGCGCTACACCCAGGCGGCGACCCCGCGCGGCTACAACGACCAGGACGACCGGCCGGTCGCCGACGCCGACTTCACCGCCTGAGCGCGGCGACGGCGGCGTGCAGGTCGGCGCGGAAGGCGTCGTCCTGGCTGCCGGCCGCGCGCTGCAGCAGCGCCTCGACGAGGTCCGCCACCGCGCCCGACGCGTCGCCGACACCCTGGCGGGCCAGCGCGCGGTAGGCCACCACGGACGCCTCGCCCGACCAGCGCGCGTCGATCTCGTCGACCAGCCCGAGCGCCTGCTGCGGGTCGCCCGCGCGCAGAGCCAGCGCGCCCTGGTGCAGCACGGCCTCGCGGCGCAGCGGCTCGGCGAGCCCCAGCTCGCGCGCCCGGGCGTAGAGCGTGGCGGCGGTCGACGGGTCGCCGGCGAGCTCGGTCACCAGCGCCAGCTCGTAGACCAGTCGCGGGTCTGCCGGGGCAGCCTCGACCAGGGTCGCGAGCCGCTCGCGGACGCCGCCCGGGTCGGTCGCCGCCTCGGCGCGCAGGCCGGCCAGGAGCTCCTCGTCCTCGTGCTCCCCGCGGGCCCGCTTGACCTTGCGCCGCACGGTCGCCGCGCTGTCCGGCGAGCCCCCGTGCCCGGTCAGCCAGCCGTCGAGCTCGGCCCACGACTCGTGGGTCATCAGCGCGAGCACGTCGCCGTCGTGCAGCTGCGGCAGCACCGCGGCCAGCGCCGTCGGCTCGTCCGGGTAGACCTCGGCCTCGCCGACGCCGGACCGGGAGAGCCCGCGTCGCAGGTGGGACTCGAGGTCCTCGCGGGTGCGATCGCGCAGGTAGTGGTCCTTGTGCACCAGGTGGATCACGTCGGCCTCCGCACCGGCCATCGCCCCGAGGTTGGCCAGGATGTCGTCGGTGCGGTCCCCGCCGGTGCCGAGGCCGAGGTGCAGCCGGCCGCCCGGCGCCGTCAGCCCCCGGGCCACGTCGAGCAGCGCCCGCAGGCCGTCCTCGTTGTGCGCCATGTCGAGGATCACGGTCGCGGCGGCGCTGTCGGTCGCCGCCGGCGGCACGGAGTAGACGTTCATCCGGCCGGGGTTGTGGGCGCCGTCGGGGGCAAAGGTGCGCAGCCCGTCGACCACCGCCTGACGCGGGAGCCCAAGGCCGAGCGCGGCGGCGGCACCGGCCAGCGCGTTGGCGGTGTTGTGCCGCGACAGACCGGCCAGCGTCATCGGGACGTCGGTCAGCGCGACGAGCCGGTCGACCGTGCCGTCGGGCTCGAGCACCGCGACTGCGTCGTCGAGGACGGTGACGGCGCGACCGCCCGCGTCGAGGGCACCGCGCAGCGCCGGGGCGGAGGAGTCGAGGCTGAAGGCGCAGAGGCGCCCGCGGGTGCCCGCCCGCATGGCCCAGACGCGCGGGTCATCGCCGTTGAGGACGGTCCAGCCGGTCGGTCGGGTGACCTTGGTGACGATCGCCTTGACCTCGGCCAGCTGGTCGACGGTGTCGATGCCCTGCAGGCCCAGGTGGTCGGCGGTGACGTTGGTGACCACGCTGACGTCGTTGTGACGAACCCCCATCCCGCGCAGCAGCATCCCGCCGCGTGCCGTCTCGAGGATGCCGATCTGCACGCCCGGCGACTCCAGCACCGCCCGCGCCCCACCCGGCCCGGAGTAGTCGCCCTCGCGCACGACCTCCCCCTGCACCAGCACACCCGAGGTCGACGACCAGCCGGTGCGCAGGCCGGCGGTCATCGCGATGTGGGCCACCAGCCGCGTGGTCGTGGTCTTGCCGTTGGTCCCGGTGATCGACGCCACCGGGATGGTCGGCGTGATCGTCGTCGGTGCCTCCCCGAGGCCACGCGCAGCGACCCAGGCGGCCGAGTCCTCGACCGCCCGCTCGGCCACCTGCGGGTCGTCGGACAGCAGCGCGCGGAGGGTTCGTTCTACGGCCTCACCGCTGGCGACACCCCGCTCGCGGTGGCGCCACGGGAAGGCGATGACCACCTCGTCCAGCGACGATCCCGGACGTACGCGGGTCGCGAGCCGCCGCAGCCCCGCGGCCTGCCCGACCCGGCGCACGGCGCCGCGCACGACCCGGCCGGCGAACTGCTGGCGCTCGGTGGTCCCGCGCCGACCCGGCTCGGCGCGACGCAGGCCGAGCCGGCGGGCCACCGCGAGCGCCTCGCGCCGGCGCAGAGCGAGCAGCGCCGGGACGCGCAGGACGACCTTGATGGCCGGCCCGGGGAAGTAGAGGTTCGGCCCGTCGAGGACGCGGACCTCGACGGTCTCGATGCCCAGGGGCTGGGGCGCACGCTCGGGCACGTCAGGCAAGCGAGGGACTACTGACCCATGGCGTGCACGCCACCGTCGACGTGCACGATCTCGCCGGTCGTGGCCGGGAACCAGTCGGACATGAGCGCGACGCACGCCTTGGCGGCGGGCACCGGGTCGGAGACGTTCCAGCCGAGCGGGGCGCGGTCGTCCCAGACCTTCTCGAACGCCTCGAAGCCGGGGATGGACTTCGCGGCGGTGGTGCGGATCGGGCCTGCGGCGACCAGGTTGCAGCGGATCCCCTTGGGGCCGAGGTCGCGCGCGCAGTAGCGGTTGGTCGACTCGAACGCGGCCTTCGCCACCCCCATCCAGTCGTAGACCGGCCAGGCGAACTTCGCGTCGAAGGTGAGGCCGACGACCGCGCTGCCCTCGGGCATGATCGGCTCGCAGGCGACGGCGAGCGCCTTGAGCGAGTAGGCCGAGGTGTGCAGCGCCGTGGCGGCGTCCTCCCAGGTGGCGTCGAGGAAGGTGAACGCCCCCTGCGGCGCGAAGCCGATCGAGTGCAGCACGCCGTCGAGGTGGGGCACGACCTCCTTGACCCGGTCGGCGAGGGTCTCGAGGTGCTCCTCGTTGGTGACGTCGAGCTCGAGGACCTGCGGGGTCTGCGGCAGCCGCTTCGCGATCGTCTGGGTGATCTTCATGGTGCGCCCGAAGGACGTGAGGACCACCTCGGCGCCCTGCTCCTGGGCCAGCTTGGCCACGTGGAACGCGATCGAGGAGTCCATCAGGACGCCGGTGATGAGGAGCTTCTTGCCGTCGAGCAGACCCATGGGACTTCCTTCGCTGACAGGGGATTTGGGGAGGAGCGTGTGCTTGCTGAGGGATGCCGCTGGTCGCGGGTGTCAGTGACCCATGCCGAGGCCGCCGTCGACGGGGATCACGGCGCCGGAGATGTAGCCCGCGTCCGGCGACGCGAGGAAGGTCACCGCAGCCGCGACCTCGGCCGGCTGGGCCAGCCGACCGGCCGGGATGGCCTTCTTGTAGCCCGCGACCGTCTCGTCGGGCAGGGCGGCCGTCATGTCGGTCTCGATGAACCCGGGCGCGACGACGTTGGCGGTGATGCCGCGCCCGCCCAGCTCGCGGGTGATCGAGCGGGCGAGCCCGACGAGGCCGGACTTGCTGGAGGCGTAGTTGGCCTGGCCCGGCGAGCCGTAGAGCCCCACGACGCTCGAGATGAAGATCATCCGGCCGCGCCGCAGCTTGATCATGCCCTTGGACGCGCGGCGGGCGCAGCGGAAGGCACCGGCGAGGTTGGTGTCGATGACCTGGTCGAAGTCCTCGTCGCTCATCCGCATCAGCAGCGTGTCGCGGGTGATGCCGGCGTTGGCGACCAGCACCTCGATCGGGCCGCCGAGCAGCTGCTCGGCCTCGGTGAACGCCTGGTCCACGCTCGCCGTGTCGGTGACCTCGCAGCGGACCGCCTGCAGACCCTCGGGCGCCTCGCCGGAGCGGTTGGTGACCACGACGTTGTCCCCCGCCGCGGCGAAGGCCTGGGCGATCGCGAGGCCGATGCCCCGGTTGCCCCCGGTCACCAGGACGTTGCGCGGGTCGGACATCAGGGCTCCTCCAAGGGGGTGCGGGTAGCGCGGTCGGCGCACGCCAGGGCATGCACCCACCGACGGTAGCCGACTACCGGCCGGTAGGCAGGACGAGGACCGTCGCCACGAGGTCTACAGTGAGGCGGTGAGCGCGTCCTCAGCCCGGCACCACACCAGCGGCAGGCCCGAGCGGCCGCCGGTGACGACGGTGACGACCGCACCCACCTCGCTCGGCGACGACATCGATGCGCGCACCCGGCGCTACCTGATCTCGATGTCGATCCGCACCCTGTGCTTCCTGCTGATGATCGTCGTGCCCGGCTGGTGGAAGTGGGTCTTCCTGGTCGGAGCCGTGCTGCTCCCCTACGTCGCCGTGGTGCTCGCGAACGCCGTCAACGTCCAGTCGACCGGCACGATCGAGCAGGTCGACGAGCAGCAGCCGATGCTCGGCCCTGGCGACACCCCCGCCATCGAGTCGTGGGTCGTGGTCGCCGACGACGAGACCGCCGCACCGCACGCTGACTCACCCGCTGACCGGCCGGGCAACGCCTCAGGTGACGAGCCAGACGCCGCGGACGACCAGGATCGGTCCTAGCTCCCCGCGAGGGTCAGCCGCCGATGGCGGACATGGGGCGCGCCGGCTGGTGGAAGCTCGGCTTGCCGATGCCGTGACCGGCGGCCTTGCGCCACATCTCCTGGTTGATCAGCGTGCGCAGGTCGTCGTCGCTCGCGCCGTCGCGCAGCGGGCCGCGCAGGTCGACCTCGCCCTGGGCGAACAGGCAGTTGCGCACCTGGCCGTCGGCGGTGAGGCGGACCCGGTCGCAGGCGCCGCAGAACGGCGCGGTCACGCTGGCGATGATCCCCACCGTGCCGGTGCGTCCGGTCGCCGGCTCTAGGACGTCGTAGAGCTCGGCGGGCGCACTCCCGCGCGCGGACCCGGCGTGCGGGGTCAGCTCGAAGCGCTCGGCCAGGTGGGCGTGGAGCTCGGTCGCGGTGATCATCTGCTCGCGGGCCCACGCGTGCTGGGCGTCCAACGGCATCTGCTCGATGAAGCGCAGGTGATAACCCCGCTCGAGGCACCAGCCGAGCAGGTCGGCGACGACACCGTCGTTGATGCCGCGCATGGCGACCGCGTTGACCTTGACGGGGGTCAGGCCCGCGGCAGCGGCGGCCTCCAGACCTGCGACGACGTCGTCGAAGCGGTCGCGGCGGGTCAGCTGGGCGAAGGTGTCCCGGTCGACGGTGTCGAGCGAGATGTTGACCCGGTCCAGCCCGGCAGCCGCGAGCGGCGCGGCGACGCGGGCGAGGCCCACGCCGTTGGTGGTCATGGCGATCCGCGGGCGCGGCTCGAGGGCGGCGATGCGACCCACCACGTCGACGAGCGAGCGGCGCAGCAGCGGCTCGCCGCCGGTCAGCCGGACCTGGGTGACGCCCATCGACACGAAGAGCCCCACGACGCGCACCAGCTCGTCGTCGTCGAGCATCTCCGGGCGCGGCAGCCAGGGAAGCCCCTCGGCCGGCATGCAGTAGGTGCACCGCAGGTTGCACCGGTCGGTCACCGACACCCGCAGGTCCCGGGCCACGCGACCGAAGGTGTCGCTCAGCTCGGGCCGAACTCGGGGTTCGGGCACGAAAGTCATAGGCTCCACCTTATGTTCTGCCGGCTCCACCCCCGAACCAGCTCCCCCACGCCGCCCTCCCTCGAGCTCTCACCCAAGCCCTCCCCCACGGTCGACCCGGGTGCTGGAGCACCCGCGTGATCCGCACCCTGCTGACCAGGAAGTGGCTCGGGCTGCTGGCGCTCGCCACCGTCTTCGCCTGCGTGTGCGTGTGGCTCGGGAACTGGCAGTACGGCCGCTACGAGGGCAAGTCGACGCTCTCGCACGCGATCGAGCGCAACTACGGGGCCGAGCCGGTGCCGCTGCGCTCCGTGCTCCCGACGACGAGTGCGACCCTCACCCCGCAGCAGGCGTGGTCGCACGTGCAGGTCACCGGACGCTACGACGAGGCCAAGCGGCAGTTCGTCCGCAACCGGACGCAGGACTCGGTCGTCGGCTACGAGGTGCTCTGGCCGCTGCGGCTCGAGGACGGGACGACCCTCGTCGTCGACCGCGGCTTCGTCCCCGCAGGCCAGGACGCGGCGCAGCTGCCGCCGGTGCCGGAGGCGCCCGCCGGCGAGGTCACGGTCGTCGGCTGGCTGAAGACTGGTGAGCAGTCGCGCGACCGCACCCTGCCGTCCGGTCAGCTCGCCTCGCTCAGCCTTGACGACGCACAGGCCGCCATGGGTGGCGTGGTCAACCGCGCGGTCCTGGTGCTCGGCACCGAGGACGGCAAGCCGGTCGCCACCAGCAGTCAACCCGGGCAGGCCGGCCTGGTCGCCATCGCGCCCCCGGACACCGATCAGGGCTGGATCAACTTCCAGTACGGCTACCAGTGGTGGCTGTTCGCGGTCGCGGGCTACGGCCTGGTGCTGTTCTTCGCTCGGCGCGAGTGGCGCGAGAGCCAGGGGATCGTGCGCGCCCCGCGCCCCAAGAAGGTGCGGATCTGGGACGAGGAGGACGCGTAGACCCCTGGGCCGGCGCTACGCCTCGGTCGACGCCCGCTTCACCCCGGGGTGCAGGTCCTCGGCGGGTGGCGCCCAGGTGGCCGCGTCGGCGTCGACCTGCTCGCCGGAGCGGATGTCCTTGACCTGATCCGCGCCGCCGTCGGTGCCGGGGAACCAGACGAACGGGATGCCGCGACGGTCCGCGAAGCGGATCTGCTTGCCGAACTTCGCTGCCGAGGGGGCTACCTCGCACGCGATGCCCCGGGCGCGCAGCTGGGCCGCGACGGCCATCGCGCCCGGACGGTCCTCGTCGGCGGTGAGGGCGACGAGCACGCAGGTGGGGGTGCTGCGCGAGCCCTCGACGAGGCCGAGCGCCAGCAGCTTGTGCACGAGCCGGGAGACGCCGATCGAGATGCCGACGCCGGGGTAGGTCGTGCGGCCGTCGGAGGCCAGCGCGTCGTAGCGCCCGCCGGAGCAGATCGAGCCGTAGGACTCGTGCCCCACCAGCTGGGTCTCGTAGACCGTGCCGGTGTAGTAGTCGAGGCCGCGGGCGACCCGCAGGTCGGCGACGAGCAGGCCCGGGGCGTGGGCGACCCCGGTCGCCATGACGGCGCTGAGCTCCTCCAGGCCGGCGTCCAGGGTCGGGTGGCTGACCCCGAGGGCGCGCACCTGGTCGGCGAAGCTGGTGTCGGTGGCCGAGATCTCGGCGAGCGCGAGACACTGCGCGGCCTGCTGCTGCGTCGCCCCGGCCTCGACGAGCAGCGTGGCGACGGCCTCGGGACCGATCTTGTCGAGCTTGTCGACGATGCGCAGGGTGCCGGCGACGTCGGTCAGCCCGATCCCGAGGTAGAACCCCTCGGGGATCTTGCGGTTGTTGACCTGGATCCGGAACGCTCCGACCGGCAGCCGGCTGAACGCCTCGGCGATGACCAGCGGCAGCTCGGCCTCGTAGTGCGCGGGCAGCTCACCGGTGTCGACGATGTCGATGTCGGCCTGGGTGAACTCGCGGTAGCGCCCCTCCTGCGGCCGCTCGCCGCGCCAGACCTTCTGGATCTGGTAGCGGCGGAACGGGAAGGAGAGCTTGCCGGCGTTCTCCAGGACGTAGCGCGCGAACGGGACGGTGAGGTCGAAGTGCAGGCCCAGCTCGGCGTCGCGCGTCTCGTCGGCCCCGGCGGCCAGCCGCGTCACGCCGTAGATCTCCTTGTCGGCGTCGCCGCCCTTGCCGAGCAGCCGCTCGACCGGCTCCACGGCCCGGGTCTCGATGCCGGCGAACCCGTGCAGCTCGAAGGTCTCGCGGATGACGTCGAGGAAGTGCTGCTCGACGACCCGGTCGGCGGGCAGCAGCTCCGGGAAGCCGGAGAGCGGGGCGATCTTCTGAGCCATCAGGACAGTCCTTGCAGGTAGGGATTGGTGGCGCGCTCGCGCGCCATGGTCGTGGCCGGGCCGTGCCCCGGCAGGACGAGGGTGTCGTCGGCGAGCGGCAGCACGACGTCGCGCAGGCTGCGCTGCATCGCCTGGTGATCGCCACCGGGCAGGTCCGTACGCCCGATCGACCCGGCGAACAGCACGTCGCCTGACAGCATGGTGCGGCTCGCGTCGACGGCGACGCCGTCCGGGACGCCAGTCAGGCCGAACATCGCCGACCCCTCGGTGTGCCCAGGCGCATGCAGCACGTCGACACCGAGACCCGCCAGGTCGAGGTGCTCGTGGTCGCGCAGCATCTGCACGTCGGACGGCTCGCGCCAGGGGCCGGGGAACTGGGCCTGCAGGGCCGCGCGCAGCTGCGGCTCCAGCAGCTCGACCGGGTCGTGCAGGCGGTAGCGGTCGTCACCGTGGATGTAGGCGGGCAGCTCGCCGTCGTCGCCACTGGTGCACACCGGGGTCACCGAGAAGACGTGGTCCAGGTGCCCGTGGGTGAGCAGCACCGCGGCCGGCTTGAGCCGATGCTCGCGCAGCGTCGCCTGCAGCTGGTCGAGCACCCCGATGCCGGGGTCGACCACGAGGCACTGCTCGCCGGGAGCGGGCGCGACGACGTAGCAGTTCGTCGCGAACGCCAGGGCTGGGAATCCGATGAGGAGCACGCCGCGAAGCCTAGCGAGTGGCAGTGACGAACCCCACCGCGTATCACCGCCTACACTCCCCGTGGTGACCAGAGAACAGGAACGGGCCCGCGCGAGACGGCGTCACGACCGAGTCCAGGCCAAGGCCGCCGAGCAGGCGCAGCGGCGGGCCAAGCAGCAGCGCACCGTGCTGCTCGTCAGCCTTGCGACCCTCGCCCTCGTCCTCGCTGCCGTGCTGGTCCTCCCCCGCCTTGCCGGCTCGTCCGACGAGGACAACGTGCCCGACGCCGCGGGCGCACCGACGAGCGGGCTGCACTGCTCGCCGGCGCCGGCGGCGCAGACCAAGCCCAAGCAGTTCCCCGCCGCGCCCGACCCGGCGACCGTGAAGGGCAAGACGCTGGTCGCGACCCTCACCACCAACTGCGGTGACATCGTCATCGAGCTCGACGGCACCAAGGCCCCGCAGACCGTCGCGTCGTTCGCCTTCTTGGCCAAGCAGGGCTACTTCGACCCGAGCCCCTGCCACCGGCTCACCACCCAGGCCATCTTCGTGCTCCAGTGCGGAGACCCGACGGGCGTCGGCACGGGCACCCCGGGCTACGGGTTCGGGCTGGAGAACGTCCCGGCGAACGGTCAGTACCCCAAGGGCACGGTCGCCATGGCCCGCACCAACGACCCCAAGAGCAACGGGTCGCAGTTCTTCATCGTCTACGACCACACGGCGCTCCCGACCAGCGGCGGTGGATACTCGATCTTCGGCACCGTGACCCGAGGACTGGATATGGTGGGCAGCATCGCCGCCGCCGGCTCCTCAGCGGGAGCCGACGGCCCACCGAAGACCCCGATCAGCATCCTCAAGGTCTCCGTCACCGACAAGAAGGCACAGCCGTGAACCAGCCGCAGCAGCCCACCCCCGACAGCGTCGAGCCCGCACCGCCCGCCGTCGACGAGGCGGCGCCGGCCGCAGACTCTGCCGCTCCCGCTCCCGCTCCGACGCCGCGCCCGACCCCGACCGCGCCGTCCCCGGCAGCGCTGGCGGGGCACCGCCCGCCCATGGCGGCGAAGCCCGCCGACGGGTCCCCCGCCGCGGTGCCGGCGCAGCCCGGCCTGCACCTGGCGACGGGCCCCAGCAACGCGGCGTCGTTCGGCCGTGTCGACGAGGACGGCACGGTCTACGTGCGGACGCCGGACGGCGAGAAGCCGGTCGGCTCCTACCCGGGAGCGACGTCGGAGGAGGCGCTGGCCTACTTCGCGCGCAAGTACGACGAGATGTGGGCCGCGGCCGAGCTGCTCTACCAGCGGGTGCTGCAGACCAACCTGTCGGCCAAGGAGGGCACCGAGGACCTCGCCAAGCTGCGCGAGCACATCGGTGAGGCCAACGTCGTCGGCGACCTCGCCGAGCTCGACGCCAAGGTCGAGTCGATCGCCACGGCGATCGAGGCGCGTCGCCAGGTCGAGGCGCAGGACCGTGCCGTCGCCAAGGAGGCAGCCCGGGTCGAGCGCGAGGCCATCGTGGCCGAGGCCGAGCAGATCGCCGCGCAGGACCCCAAGAAGGTGCAGTGGAAGGCCAGCGGCGCCCGCATCCGCGAGCTGCTGGACGAGTGGAAGAAGCACCAGCGTGCCTCGGCGCGGCTGGACCGCGACGTCGAGAACGCCATGTGGCAGCGATTCAGCGCGGCCCGTAACTCCTTCGACAAGGCGCGGCGGGTCTACTTCGTCGAGCTGGAGCAGACCCAGGGGTCGGCCAAGGCCACCAAGACCCAGCTGGTCGCCGACGCCGAGGCGCTGCAGACGAGCACCGACTGGAACTCCACCGCCTCCGCCTACAAGCGGCTGATGGACCAGTGGCGGGCCGCCGGGCGCGCCGGGCGACCCGACGACGACCGGCTGTGGGTGCGCTTCAAGGCCGCTCAGGACGCCTTCTTCAACGCCAAGGACCAGGTCGCCGCGGCCGAGGACGAGGCGTTCGCGGCCAACCTGGTCGTCAAGGAGGAGCTGCTCAAGCAGGCGCAGGCGCTGCTGCCGGTCAAGGACCTCGACAAGACCAAGGCCGCGCTGCGTGACATCCAGGCCAAGTGGGACGACGCCGGCAAGGTGCCGCGTGCCGACCTGGCGCGCGTCGAGGGCGCGCTGCGCAAGGTCGAGCAGGCCGTGCGCGACGCCGAGGACGCCCGCTGGAAGAAGTCCAACCCCGAGGTCAACCACCGCGCGTCGGCGTTCGCCGAGCAGATCGAGCGGGCTCTCGAGAAGGAGAACAAGGCCCTCGAGAAGGCCAAGGCCTCCGGTGACACCGCCAAGATCAAGGCGGCCGAGGAGTCGCTCGCCTCGCGGCGGGCGCTCCTGGAGATGGTGCACAAGGCGCAGGGCTGACGCCGCCGGCTGACGCTCGCTTCCGCTGAACGACGCGAGTGGTCAACCGATCGGTGGAGGCCCGGTGTGGCTACCCGGTCGATGCCGGGCCGGGGGCTGGGCGCGGAGGCTGAGGGCATGTCCCTCATTCACGTCTCGTCCCTGACCAAGTCCTATGCCGGCCGCACCGTCGTGGACCACGTAGACCTCGACGTCGACGCCGGTGAGATCGTGGGCATCCTCGGCCCCAACGGTGCCGGGAAGTCGACCCTCGTCGAGTGCCTCGGCGGGCTGCGCCGCCGCGACTCCGGCGAGGTGCGCGTCGACGGGTTCGACCCGGACCAGGACCCACCCGGTCTACGGGCGATCCTCGGGATGCAGCTGCAAGAGGCGAGCCTGCCCAGGAAGACCACCCCACGGGAGGTGCTCGACCTCTACCGGTCGTTCTACGCCGCACCACGAGACACCGACGAGCTGCTCGACCGGTTCGGTCTCTCGGCGCAGGCGGACCGGCGCTTCGAGGTGCTGTCCGGTGGCCAGCAGCAACGGCTGTCGGTCGCCCTCGCCCTCGTCGGGAACCCGCGCATCGCCATCCTCGACGAGCTGACGACCGGGCTGGACCCGGCCGCGCGTCGGGAGATCTGGGACTTCCTCGCCGAGCTGCGGCGCGACGGGCTGACGATCGTGCTCGTGACTCACTTCATGGAGGAGGCGCAGCACCTGTGCGACCGGGTAGCCATCCTCGACGACGGCCGGGTCACGGCGTTCGGCTCCCCCGACGCGCTCGCCAGCACGGCCGGGGGTCTGCAGCGGATCCGGTTCTCCCCGTCGCGGCCACTGCGGGACGAGGAGACGGTCGCGCTGCTCGAGCTGCCCGACATCTCGGAGGTCGTGGTCGACGGCGATCGGGTGTCCGTCACTGGGGGTGAGGACGCAGTCGGCGCCGTCGTCACCCATCTCGTCGCGCGCGGCATCGCGGTCCGCGGACTGCGGGTCGAGGCCCCGAACCTCGACGACGCCTACCTCTCGCTCACGGCCTCGCCGGCCCGCACGAAGGAGTCCTCGTGACCACCTCGACCCGCGCCGCCACCCCCGCCCGAGCCCGGTCCCCGCTCCTGGCGATGATCCGCAACGAGGCGCGGTTGCTGCTGCGCGAGCCCGCGTTGGTGGCCTGGGCCGTGCTGGTGCCGCTCGTCGCCGACGTCGCGCTGGCGCTCGTGCCGGCCACCCGGGAGCCGTCGCCGGACCTCGGCGGCTGGAGCTTCTCCCAGCTCTACCTGCCGGTGCTCGTGCTCTTCACCGCCAGCCTGCTCGCCGTCCAGGGCATGCCCACCGTCGTCGCCCAGTACCGCGCCGACGGGGTGCTGAAGCGGTTGCGGACCACGCCGGTCTCCCCTGCGGTGCTGCTGGGTGCGGTGCTGGTCTCGCTCGGTGCAGTAGCCCTCGTGGTCGGTGCCGTGCTCGTCGCGGTGCCGACCGTCCTGGGGAACCCGCCCCCGGAAACGTCTTCGCCCTGATGCTGGTGACGGTGCTCGCCCTCGCCGCGTTCCTCTGCGTCGGGTCGATCGTCGCCGCGCTGACGGCGAACCCGCGGATGGCGTCGGGGGTCGGCACGGTGCTCACCTTCGTGCTGTGGTTCTTCGCCGGCATGTGGGTGCCGCGCACGCTGTTCCCCGAGCTGTTGGGCCGCATCGCCGACCTGACACCGAGCGGTGCCGCCTCAGCAGCCATGCTGCAGGCGATGCACGGCAGCTGGCCAGCCCTCGCGCAGGTCTGCGTGCTGCTGGTCTGGATCATCGTGCCGGCGGTGCTGGCTGCCCGGGCGTTCCGGTGGGAGTGATCACCAGGACGGTCGACACGGCGGCGCCCAGGAGGATGATGGCACGCATGGCCGGCGTCGTCGCAGCTCACCCGCCCGTGCCTCGGCTGCCCCGGTCGGCCGGGGCACCGGGGGCTGCCCGGCGCCTGCCGCAGCTGATGCCGGTCGCGCTCGTCATCGCCGCCACGGTCCTCTGCATCGGCACGCGTGACCTGTTCAACCCCGAGCTCTCCGTCTGGACCTATGTGTGGATCGGCTTGGGGCTCATGCTTTTTCGTGGGTGGTGGGAGCGCTGGGGCGTGCACGGGAGGACCACCGCGGTGCCGGGTTTCGCGCTGCACTCGCTGGCGTGCCTGGTGCTGTGCGCGCTGAACCCGCTCTACGGGTTCTACGCATTCGTGGGGTACTTCGACGCCGTGCGCGTCTTCCGCTGGCCGGTGCTGTGGCTGGGGGTCGTGGCGGTCGCGATGTCAACCGGCCTGTCCCAGGCCGGTGGCTGGCGTGGTGCGTGGGGTGCCCCGTGGCTCTACCTGTTGCTGATCGTGATCAACGTCGGGCTGTCCGGGACGATGACCCTGGTCGAGCACCGCCGCGAGGAGGCCGTCACCCGCCGGGAGGAGACGGTCCACCAGCTGGAGGTCGCCTTGCGCGAGAACGCAGCGTTGCAGACACAGCTCGTCACCCAGGCGCGGGAGTCGGGCATCCTCGAGGAGCGGGCGCGCCTGTCGCGCGAGATCCACGACACCGTCGCCCAAGGGTTGCTCGGCGTCATCACGCAGCTGGAAGCCGTGGACATCGACGACCCCGCCGCCCGGGCGCGCATCGACCGGGCCGGGCAGGCTGCGCGCGAGAGCCTCGCCGAGGCCCGACGGGCGGTCGTGGCGCTGGCGTCACCTCACCTCGACGGCGCGGACCTGCCCACAGCGCTGCACGGGCTCGTGCGCCGGTGGAGCGAGAGCTCGGGCGTGGCCGCGACCCTGGTCGTCGAAGGAGCGCCCAGCCGCAGCCCGCACGACGCCGAGCTCGTCCGGATCGCGCAGGAGGCGCTCTCCAACGTCGCCCGGCACAGCGCCGCCCGCCGGACGACGCTGACGTTGACGTTCACCACGGACGAGGTCCGACTGGACGTACGCGACGACGGACAGGGTTTCCTGATCTCGGGAGCGGACGCACCAGCGGTGGGCCCACCGGACGGCGCGTCCACCGCTGGGTGCCGGACCGTCGGCCACGGGATCGCGGGCATGCGCGCCCGGCTCGAGCGGTGCAACGGCACGTTGACCCTGGAGAGCGCCCCCGGGCGCGGGTGCGTCGTGAGCGCCGCGGTGCCTCGATGAACGCCGACCGCCAGGCACCTCGACCGCTGCGGGTCGTCATCGTCGACGACCACCCCGTCGTCCGGGACGGGCTGCGTGGCATGTTCGCGCGGGAGGATCGGATCGAGGTGGTGGGCGAGGCCGCCGGCGGACCCGAGGCCGTCGCGCTGGTCACCGCACTCACCGCCAGGGGCACGGGTCCCGACGTCGTGCTGATGGATCTACGCATGCCGCGGGGTGACGGGATCACCGCGATCCGCGAGCTGCGCGACCGCGACCGGGCTCGGCCGCGCATCCTCGTGCTCACGACCTACGACACCGACCGCGACATCGTCGCGGCCATGTCTGCCGGCGCGGACGGCTATCTGCTCAAGGACACGCGCCGCGGTGAGCTGGTCCAGGCCGTCCTCGACCTCTGCGCCGGCCGCACCGCCCTGGCGCCGGGGGCTCTCGACGTGCTCACCGGGCGCCGGGTCGACGCCGAGCTCACCGCTCGCGAGGCCGAGGTCCTGCGGGTCATCGCGCGCGGCGGGACCAACCGGAGCGCCGCGGAGCACCTGCTCGTCAGCGAGGCAACCGTCAAGACCCACCTGGTGCACGCCTACGCCAAGCTCGGCGTCGGCGACCGCGCGGCCGCCGTGCGTGTCGCCTACGAGCGCGGCCTGCTCTGAGCGTCCGGGGGCAGTGTCACGGCTCGAGCGTCAGGGCTCGGCGCGGCGCAGCTCGGCGAGCCGGGCGCGCTGCCGGCCCTGCTCGTCGACGTTGTCGGGGGCCAGCCAGCGCTCGTAACCCGGGCGCAGCTGCGCCCAGTCGCCGTCGGTCATCGCGAACCAGGCGGTGTCCCGGTTGCGCCCCTTGTAGACCACGGCCTGGCGGAAGGTGCCTTCGTAGCGGAAGCCGAGCCGCTCGGCCGCCCGCCGCGACGGCGCGTTGAGCGCGTCGCACTTCCACTCGTAGCGCCGGTAGCCGAGGTCGTCGAAGACGTGGCGGGCCATCAGCCACATGACCTCGGTGGCGCCGCGGGTGCGCGCGAGGCGCGGACCGTAGGTGATCGAGCCGACCTCGACGACCCCGTTGGCCTGGTCGATGCGCAGGTAGGACGCGGTGCCGAGGACCGCGCCGTCCTGGGCGGAGCGGATCGCCAGCGCCTCGCTGGTCGGGTTGTCGATCAGCCCCTGCACGTAGCCCGCCAGCTCGTTCTGGTCGCGGAACGGTCCGGCCGGCATGTAGGTCCACCGCTCGGCGTCGCCGTCGGCGCAGAGCGCCTCCCACAGCCCGGGGACGTGCTGCGGGGTGAGCGGCTCGACCCGCACGTCCGTGCCGGCGAGCTGGGCGTGGTAGGGCCGCGGCCGCGGCGACCAGCCGGGCAGCGGCGCACCGACCTGCTGGCCGCTCACTCGTGGTCCTGGGTGCGCGCGCCACCCACGCGGCTGACCTCGAACACGCCGTCGATCTTGCGCAGGGCGCGCATGACGTGGTCGAGGTGGCCGGGGTCGCCCATCTCGAAGGTGAACTTGAAGACGGCGACCCGGTTGGTGTTGGTGACGGTGGACGAGGACTGGATGCCGATGTGCAGGTCGGCGAGCACCTTGGTGATGTCCGACAGCAGCCGGTTGCGGTCGAGCCCCTCGACCTGGATCTGCACCAGGAAGACGCTGTTGGCGGTCGGGTTCCACTGGACGGGGACGACGCGCTCGGGCTCGGTGAGCAGGTCCTCGACATTCGGACAGTGCCGCACGTGCACGGACACCCCGTGCCCGCGGGTCACGAAGCCGATGATCTCGTCGCCAGGCACCGGCGTGCAGCAGCGGGCGAGCTTGACCCACACGTCGTCGGTGCCGACGACGACCACGCCAGGGTCGGTCGTGCTGACCCGGCGGGTGCGCCTCGACGGGGTGACCCGCTCGGCGGCGTCCTCGGTGACGCCCTCCTCGCCGCCGACCTGGGCCACGAGCTTGTGCACGACGTGCTGGGCCGACACCGTGTGCGACCCCACCGCCGCGTAGAGCCCGTCGATGTCCTGGTAGTGCAGGTCGCGCGCCAGCGCGGTCAGGGACTCGTGACTCGCCACCCGGGTCGCGGGCAGGCCTTGCTTGCGCAGCTGCTTGGCGATGTCGTCCTTGCCGCGCTCGATCGACTCCTCGCGCCGTTCCTTGGAGAACCAGCCGCGGATCTTGTTGCGGGCCCGCGGGCTCTGCACGAACGACAGCCAGTCGTGGCTGGGACCGGCGTCGGGCGCCTTGGAGGTGAGCACCTCGACGACGTCGCCGTTCTCGAGACGCGACTCGAGGGCTACCAGACGGCCGTTGACCCGCGCACCGATGGTGTGGTGACCGACCTCCGTGTGGACCGCGTAGGCGAAGTCCACCGGCGTCGAGCCCGCCGGCAGCGCGATGACGGCCCCCTTCGGGGTGAACACGTAGACCTCGGCGGAGCCCATCTCGAACCGCAGCGAGTCCAGGAACTCGCCGGGGTCGGCGGTCTCGCGCTGCCAGTCCATCAGGCTGCGCAGCCAGCTGAGGTCGGTGTCACCGGTCGGGCCCTGGCCGGGACCGCCGCGCCCGTCCTCCTTGTACTTCCAGTGGGCCGCGACGCCGTACTCCGCGCGCCGGTGCATGGTGTGCGTGCGGATCTGGATCTCGACCGGGTTGCCGCCAGGGCCGATGACCGTCGTGTGCAGCGACTGGTACATGTTGAACTTCGGCGTCGCGATGTAGTCCTTGAACCGCCCCGGCACGGGCGTCCAGCGCGCGTGCATCGCCCCGAGCACGGCGTAGCAGTCGCGGACCGACTCGACCAGCACGCGGACGCCGACGAGGTCGTAGATCTCGTCGAACTCCTTCCCGCGCACGATCATCTTCTGGTAGACGCTGTAGTAGTGCTTGGGCCGCCCGGTCACGGTCGCCTTGATGCGGGCGCCCTCGAGGTCGTGCAGGACCAGCTCGCGCACGCCGGCGAGGTACTCCTCCCGAGCGGGAGCACGCTCGGCGACGAGGTGCTCGATCTCCTCGTAGACCTTGGGGTAGAGCGTGGCGAACGACAGGTCCTCAAGCTCCCACTTGATGGTGTTCATGCCGAGCCGGTGCGCGAGCGGCGCGTAGATCTCGAGGGTCTCCTTGGCCTTGCGCTGGGCCGACGCGGCCGAGGTGTAGCGCCAGGTGCGGGCGTTGTGCAGCCGGTCGGCCAGCTTGATCACGAGCACCCGGATGTCACGGGCCATGGCGACGATCATCTTGCGCACCGTCTCGGCCTGCGCCGCCTCGCCGTACTGCACCTTGTCGAGCTTGGTGACGCCGTCGACCATCTGCGCGACCTCGTCGCCGAACTCCGCCCGCAGCTCGCCCAGCGTGTAGTCGGTGTCCTCGACCGTGTCGTGCAGCAGCGCCGCCACGAGCACAGCGGGCGGCGTGCCGAGATCGGCGAGGATCGTCGTCACCGCGAGCGGGTGGGTGATGTAAGGGTCACCGCTCTTGCGCAGCTGTCCCTCGTGGTAGCGCTCGGCCACGTGGTAGGCCCGCTCGATCACCGACGTGTCGGCCTTGGGGTGGGTGAGCCGCACGGCGCGCAGGATCGGCTCGATCTGCGGGTTGGTGGACGTGCGCCCGCCGAAGCGCGCGAGCCGCGCTCGCATCCGCGACGACTGCGACGAGTCGACGCGGATGGAGTCCTCAGGCAGGCTGCTCATCGCCACATGGTAGTGCTCGCGCCGCAAAGGAACGCGCCGACGGGCAGCACGCGAGCGTCACACGTGCAGGAGGGTGTGCACGTCTCGACCGGCGAGCCGGTCCCGACCGCGCAGCGCGTCGATCTCGACGACGATCTCGATCGCGACGACCTCGGCATCACAGCTCTCGACCAGCCGGCAGGTCGCCTCGGCCGTGCCGCCCGTCGCGAGCACGTCGTCCATGACCAGGACGCGCTGCCCCGGCAGGATGGCGTCGCGGTGCACCTCGAGCGAGGCCGTGGCGTACTCAAGGGTGTAGTCGGCACGAATCGTGCCGGCGGGGAGCTTGCCGGCCTTGCGGACCGGCACGAAGCCGACCCCCAGCGCATAGGCGACGGCGGCCCCGAAGATGAAGCCGCGCGCCTCCATGCCGACCACGACGTCGACGGTGCCCTGACGCCGGCGGGCGACGTCGTCGACCACCTGGCGCAGGGCCGCACCGTCGCCCAGCAGCGGGGTGAAGTCCTTGAAGAGCACCCCCGGCTGCGGGAAGTCCGGCACGTCGCGCATCAGCCGCGCCACGAGCTCGGAGATCTGCTCGCCCTGCTCGGTCATCGTTGGGACCGCGGGGTGCGGCGCGGCTGGTTGCGCGGGCCACCCTGCTGGACGCTCGGGTGCAGCGGACGACGATCCCGCGAGCCCGTGCCGGCGGCCGAGCTACCGGTGCTGCCGGTGCTGCCGATGCTGCCCGTGCTGCCGCCACGGCTGCTGCCGCTGCTCGCGACCGAGCGCGGCGCGGCACCCTCGACCACCGGCACGTCGACGGCGAGCTCGCCGTCCGGCAGGACCAGCTGGCCGGAGGCGTTGGCGCGACCGCCGCGAGACTCCTGGAACTTGCGGGCACGCTTGGCCAGCGCCTGGCTCGACGGCTCGCTCTCGCGCAGCCACGCGAGGATCGGCGAGGCGATGAAGATCGAGGAGTAGGCGCCCACGAGGATGCCGACGAGCAGCACCAGCGCGAGGTCCAGCAGCACGCCCGGGCCGATCACGAACAGGCCGAAGAGCAGCACCACGGTGATCGGGATGATCGAGACCATCGAGGTGTTGATCGACCGGACCAGGGTCTGGTTGACCGCGAGGTTGGCGGCCTGGCTGTAGCTCTGGCGGCCGGTGATCTCGGCGAGGTGGGTGTTCTCCTTGACCTTGTCGAACACCACGACCGTGTCGTAGAGCGAGTAGCCGAGGACGGTGAGGAAGCCGATCATCGTGGCCGGCGTGATCTCGAACCCGACGAGGGTGTAGATCCCGATGGTGATGACCATGTCGTGCACCATCGCGAGCAGCGCGGCGAGCGACATCTTCCAGGTGCGGAAGTAGACGGCCAGCACGAGTGCGACGAGCAGGAAGAAGATGATCAGCGCCTTGAGCGCCTGCTGGGTGACCGACTGGCCCCAGGACGGGCCGACGAAGGTGCTGGAGACGGCCGACGCGGGGACGCCGAACTCCTTGGCGACCGCGTTGGCGACCGCCTGGGTGGTCTTGTCGTCCAGCTTCTCGGTCTGGATGCGCAGGCCCTGGCTGCCGACCTGGGTGACGGTGACGTTCTCCTGGGTCTTGGACGTCCTGGTGACGACGTCCTTGGCGCGCCCCTCGAACCCGCTGAGGTTGGTGACGCCGCTGACCCGGAACTCCGAGCCGCCGGTGAACTCCAGGCCGAGGTTGAGTCCGCGCACGAACAACCCGGCGAGGGCGATGGCCAGCACGATCGCGGACAGCGCGAACCACACCTTGCGCCGGCCCATGAAGTCGATGCTGCGCCGACCGGTGTAGAGGTCGTTGCCGAACTTGGCGAAACCGTTCACAGCACGGCCCCTTCCTGCGGGTCCCGACCGGAGGCCGAGGGGTGGATGGGGCGTCTGCGGCGGGTGCCGGCGGCGGCCGGCGCGTCGGGGGTGGCTTGTGCGTCCGGGTTGACCGGCGCGTCCGCGTCGGCGGGGATGGCCGGGGTGTCCGAGGTGGCGCTACCGACCGGCTCGTCGTCCGGCTCTACCTGGGACCCACCCCGCGTGCCGCGCGTGCCGCGCGCCGAGGTGGAGCTGCTCGCCGTCGGGGCGGAGAACCGGCCGCGGCCGCGGTAGCGGATCGCGTTGCGGTCGACACCGAGGCGCTCGGGCTCGAGACCCGACCACGGCCGGCCCTCGCCGAAGAACTTGGTGCGCGCGAGGATCGACAGCAGCGGGTGGGTGAACAGCATGACGATGATGACGTCGATGACCGTCGTGAGACCGAGGGTGAAGGCGAATCCGCGCACGTTGCTGCTGGCCAGCAGGTAGAGCACGACGGCGGCCAGCAGGTTGACCGCGTCGGAGATCAAGATGGTGCCCCGCGCGCGCTTCCAGCCCGCCTCGACGGCTGCGGCGGTGCTGCGCCCGTCGCGGATCTCGTCGCGGACTCTCTCGAAGTAGACGATGAACGAGTCGGCCGTGGTGCCGATCGACAGGATCAGACCGGTGACGCCGGCCATCGACAGCCGGAAGTTCTGGCTCCAGCCGAGCAGCGTGATCGACAGGTAGATCACCGCGGCCGCCATGATCAGCGAGGCGACCGTGACCAGGCCGAGGACGCGGTACTGGATGAGGCTGTAGAGCACGACCAGCACCAGACCGATCGCGCCGGCCAGCAGGCCGAGGCGCAGCTGGTCGGAGCCGAGCTGGGGGCTGATGGTGTCCTTGGTCTGCACGGTGAACGACAGCGGCAGCGCACCGAACTTCAGCTGCTGGGCGAGCGCGTCAGCCGTGACCGAGTTGAACGTGCCGCTGATCTCGGCGCGGCCACCGGCGATCGCACCCTGGGTGACCGAGGGGGCGCTGATGACCTTGCCGTCGAGCACCATCGCGAGCTGGTTGCGCGGGGACGGCAGGCTGTTGAGCCGCTTGGTGACGTCGTAGAACTGCTGGCCGCCTTCGCGGTCGAAGGTGATGTTGACGACGTACTGCCCCGTCGTGGCGCCCGACTGGGTGGTCGCGAGACCGGCCTGGGCGTCGGTGATGTGCGAGCCCTCGATCTCGGTCGGCCCGAGGATGAACTTGGCGGCCCCGGTGTCGTCGCAGGCGACCAGCGGCTTGCTGGCGTCGTCGACGGCGACCGAGTCGGGCTGCTTGGAGCAGTCCAGGTCGGTGAACTGCTTGGCCAGCGCGTCGGTGACCCACGCGAGGTCGCTCGGGTCGGTGGGCTTGGCGGACGGGGTGGCGGCGCCGGTCGCGGCCGTCGCGGCCGGTGCGCTGGTGACGGCCGCACCCGGGGTGACGGCGGGTGCCGTCGGAGCGGCCGAGGTCGCTGCCGGCGTGGCTGCGGGGGTCGGCGTCGCGGTCGCCCCCGGGGTCGTCGCGGCCGGGGAGCGCAGCGCGGCCGCGGGGAAGTTGGCCCCGGCGGCGGACGGGGTAGCGGCCGCCGGCGTGCTGGCGGGCGTGGCCGCCGAGCCGGTGGCCGTCGGGGAGGCTGCCCCGCCGGCGCTCGGGGTGGCCGTGGGCGCACCCGGCGCGGTGACGAGGACCGGCCGGAAGCGCATCATCGAGGACTTCTCGAGCGAGTCCAGCACTGCCTGCGGGGTGCCGCTCGGCACCGAGACGACGATGTTGTTGCCGCCCTGGGTGCTGACCTCGGCCTCGGCGATGCCGGACCCGTCGACGCGCTTGCGCATGATGTCGACGGCTTTGGTCATCTGGCCCTCGTTGACCGTCTGGCCGCCCGCGAGCTGCGGCTCGAGCACCACCTGGGTGCCGCCGGCGAGGTCGAGACCGAGCTTGGGGGTCCACTCGGCGTCGCTCCAGCGGGTGGCGCCCGCGAGCAGCGCCGCCATGGCGAGCAGCAGCACGAAGAACGTCGTGAGGGTGCGCCGGGCCGAACGGGTGCGGGGGTTGGCCATCACCGCTCCGTCACGGGCTTGTCGTCGATGGCGCCGAGGATGGCCCGGCGGTCGAACTCCATGACGACGCCCGGGGCGGTCTCGAGGCTGGCGATCGAGTCGCTGAGCGCGACCACCGTGCCGTAGAGGCCCGAGGTGGTCACCACCTTGTCGCCGACCGCGACGGCCCGGCTCCGGGCCGTCGCAGCCTTCTGCCGGGCGCGGCCGGCCATCAGGAAGTAGAAGACCAGGAGCAGCGGCAGCGCGAACATGACCAGGCTCAGCCAGCTGGCGGAGCCCTGGTCGGCCATGGGCAGCAGGCCCGAAACGAACATCAGGTGGGGTCCCTTGCAGTCGAGGGGTCCGAAGTGCACCTCGGACCTTCGCCGCAGTTTAGGGGAGGGGTCTGACAGGTCCCAATCACCACGCCCAGGTTGGCGGGCGGGCGCACCTGGGGCGCCGCTCGATCAGCCGAACCGGCCCTCGCCGTCGTCCAGCGGCAGCGTGGGTGCGGACGTGCCCGAGGGCGGGGTGAGACCGAGGTGCTCCCAGGCCAGCGCCGAGGCCGCCCGGCCGCGCGGGGTGCGCACGAGGAAGCCCTCGCGCACCAGGTAGGGCTCGGCCACCGTCTCGACGGTGTCGGCCTCCTCCCCCACGGCCACCGCCAGGGTGGACAGACCGACCGGTCCGCCCCCGAAGCGCTTGCACAGGGCCTCGAGGACCCCACGGTCCAGCCGGTCGAGCCCGAGGCCGTCGACGTCGAACAGCTCGAGGGCCGCCTGCGCCGCCGCACGGTCTACGACACCCTGGCCGTGGACCTGGGCGTAGTCGCGCACCCGGCGCAGCAGCCGGTTGGCGATGCGGGGCGTGCCGCGCGAGCGGCCGGCGATCTCGGCGAGACCGTCGTCCGTGGCCTCCACGGCGAGCAGGCGCGCGGAGCGGGTGAGGATCGCCGCGAGGTCTACGGCGTTGTAGTAGTCGAGATGACCGGTGAAGCCGAACCGATCGCGCAGCGGCGCAGGCAGCAGCCCGGATCGCGTGGTGGCGCCCACCACGGTGAACGGCGGCAGCTCCAGCGGGATCGCGGTCGCACCGGGACCCTTGCCGACGATGACGTCGACCCGGAAGTCCTCCATGGCGAGGTAGAGCATCTCCTCCGCGGCGCGTGCCATCCGGTGGATCTCGTCGAGGAACAGCACCTCGCCCTCCGCGAGGCTCGACAAGATCGCGGCCAGGTCGCCGGCGTGCTGGATCGCCGGTCCGCTCGTCACCCGGATCGGGCGCTCCAGCTCGGCCGCGACGATCATCGCGAGGGTCGTCTTGCCGAGGCCGGGCGGGCCGGACAGCAGGATGTGGTCGGGCACCGCGTCGCGCCGACGCGCGGCCTCGAGCACGAGGGAGAGCTGGTCGCGCACGCGTGGTTGACCGGGGAACTCCGCGAGCCGACGCGGGCGTAGCGCGGCCTCCACCGTGCGCTCGTCGGCGTCGCTGCCCGCGTCGACCACGCGCGCCGTCGCCTCGTAGGAGCCGTCGTCGAGCACGCCCTCGGCCCGCTCGCCGAGGAACGGGTCGTCCGGAGAGCGACCGGTCATCGGCCGAGCACCTGCAGGGCGGCGCGGAGCATGGCGCTGGTGCCGGCCGTGGGCTCGGCGTCCTTGGCCACCTTGGCGACGGCGTCGTCGGCCTGCTTCGCGGACCAGCCGAGACCGACCAGGGCCTCGGAGACCGCGGGCGCCCAGGACGGGCCGGCGTCGCCGGCCTGCGGCGCAGGGGTCGCGGCGGAGGTCCCGCCAGGCAGCGCACCGACCTTGTCGCGCAGCTCGAGCACGATCCGCTCGGCGCCCTTTTTGCCGATGCCGGGGACCTTGCACAGGGTGGTCGTGTCCCCGGCGGCGATGGCCGCGCGCAGCACGTCGGGCGCGTGGACCGACAGCATGGCGAGGGCCAGCCGGGGCCCGACGCCGGAGACCTTCTGCACGGTCTCGAACAGCGCCTTCTCCCCCACGTCCGCGAACCCGTAGAGCGTGAGCGAGTCCTCGCGCACGACCAGGCTGGTCTCGAGCTCGGCTCCGTGACCGAGGTGCTGCTGGGCCGCCGTGGCGGGCGTGGTGTGGACGAGCAGCCCGACCCCACCGACCTCGACGACGACGCTGTCAAGACCGACGTGACGGACCGAGCCGGAGACGGAGGCGATCAACGGGTGCTCCTTGAGTGTTCGGCGATGGCGCGCTGCCAGGCGTTCTGCCCGGTCGACCGGTTCCCGGCCGTCCCGCCTGCGGTCGACTCGCTCGCCGACCGGCCCGAGCGTGCCGCGCGATGGCCGCGCTCCTCGGCCCGGACGAGCTCTTGCAGGCGGTTGCCCGCGACGGCACCGGCGAGCCGGTCGGCCGCTCCCCCGCGCCACACGTGACAGATGGCGAGGGCGAGGGCGTCGGCGGCGTCCGCGGGCTTGGGCGCCTGGTCGAGCCGCAGCACCCGCACCACCATGTGGGTGACCTGCGCCTTGTCGGCGCGGCCGTTGCCGGTCACCGCGGCCTTGACCTCGGTGGGGGTGTGCAGCGCCAGCGGCAGCCCGCGCTGGGCGGCCGCCAGCATCGGCACCGCGCTGGCCTGGGCGGTGCCCATGATGGTGCCGACGTCGCGGCGGGCGAAGACCCGCTCGACGGCGATCGCGTCGGGCTGGTAGCGCTCCAACCACACCTCGAGCTCCTGCTGCAGCGCGTAGAGGCGCTCGGGGGTGGCGTCACCCACGGGGGTGCGCACCACGCCGACACCCAACATGGTCAGCCGGCCGCCGCGGGTGCCCTCGACCACGCCGAGGCCGCAGCGGGTGAGGCCGGGGTCGACGCCGAGGACGCGCACCGCCCACCTCCTGACCCTACGAACACCTGTTCGCCACTGTAGCCCGACCCTCGGACAGTCCCGAGCGCGGCGCGCCGGTCAGTCCTCGTCGTCGAGCTCGGCGAGGATCTCGTCGCTGACGTCGCCGTTGGTCCAGACGTTCTGCACGTCGTCGCTGTCCTCGAGGGCGTCGATGACGCGGAACATCTTGCGGGCGCCGTCGGCGTCCAGCTCGACCTTGAGGTTGGGCACGAACTGCGCCTCGGCCGAGTCGTAGTCGAGGCCGGCGTCCTGGATCGCGGTGCGCACGGCGACGAAGTCCGTTGCCTCAGAGACGATCTCGAAGGAGTCCTCGAGGTCGTTGACCTCCTCGGCGCCGGCGTCGAGCACGATCTCGAGCAGCGCGTCCTCGGTGGTCTCGCCGTCCTTCTGGGTCTTCGGCACCACGACGACGCCCTTGCGGGAGAAGTTGTAGGCGACCGAGCCGGGGTCGGCGAGGTTGCCGCCGTTGCGCGACAGCGCCACGCGCACCTCGGTCGCGGCGCGGTTGCGGTTGTCGGTGAGGCACTCGATGAGCACGGCCACACCGTTGGGCGCGTAGCCCTCGTACATGATCGTCTGCCAGTCAGCCCCGCCCGCCTCGGCGCCCGAGCCACGCTTGAGCGCGCGGTCGATGTTGTCGTTGGGGACGGAGTTCTTCTTGGCCTTCTGGACCGCGTCGTAAAGCGTGGGGTTGCCGGCAGGGTCGGCCCCGCCGTTGCGGCACGCGACCTCGATGTTCTTGATCAGCTTGGCGAAGAGCTTGCCGCGCTTGGCGTCGACGGCTGCCTTCTTGTGCTTGGTGGTGGCCCATTTGGAGTGGCCGCTCATGCGTGTGCTCCTGCTCGTTGACGCTCGGTGGGACGCTCACGGGGCTCGGGCGCCGACGCTCCGGGCACCCGTCCGGGCGCCGCCGGTGGTCGGTGCGCCCGCCGCGGGATCCGGACCAGTCTAGCGTCGGCGGCGCAGCGACTATGCTGACGCCTCGTGCCCCAGCCGATCGATCCCGTCACCGAGGCCCTTCCCCGCATCGGCGTGCTCGCCGTCCAGGGGGACGTGCGCGAGCACGTGCCCGCCCTGCAGGCCTGCGGGGCGGAGGTGTCGACGGTGCGTCGGCCGAGCGAGCTGGCCGAGGTCGATGCGCTCGTCCTGCCGGGCGAGTCCGACGACGATGGACAAGCTGGTGCGCGCGTTCGACCTGCAGCAGCCGCTGCGGGAGCGGATCGCGGCCGGGATGCCGGTCTACGGCTCCTGCGCGGGGCTGATCCTGCTCGCGGACCGGCTCGGTGGACGCTCCACATGCGCCCAGCAGACGCTGGGCGGGCTGGACGTGCTGGTGCGCCGTAACGCGTTCGGTCGCCAGGTCGACTCGTTCGAGGCCGACCTGCGCGACTGGCAGGGGGCACGGCGAGCCGGTGCGCGCCGCTTCGATCACGGCGCACCGTGGGTCCGAGCAGGCTGGGCCCGGCAGGTCGAGGTCCTGGCCTCGCGTCGCGACAGCCATCCGACGGGCACGCCGGACGCTGACCGCCGGCCGTCAGGAAGGGCAGCACCCAGGTGCTGAGCCGCGACGCGTGCGGGTGCCGGGCGAGCACCGTGCGCGGCCATGACGTGCGCCGGGCTGGCCGGACGGCTGCTGTCAACGCTGACCCGCGTGGAGCGGGTTCCAGCGAGAATCGAACTCGCGTAGCTAGTTTGGACCTTCACCCTGCCCAGCGGGCTGAGGGCTGGCATGGGATCGCCTGCCGCGCGTGCCGGTGAACACCGTCCAGGCTCTGGTCCGCTCGCAGTGGCCGGAGCACGGCCAGGAGCGACAGATCGGTCGGGCTGACAGGCAGCGGCGACATCGTGCCCCGGTGCCGCGCTCACCAAGCTGCGCCACAGGGTGACGTCGCCAGGATAGCCCACTCGCGAGCACGGTGACGCTGCAGACCGGCGCCGCCGAGCGGCGCCGCGTAGCGGTGCTCGACGAGCATCCAGAAGCCGGTAGGCGCTTCAGCACGAGAGCGGCGTGGAGCCGAGCGCCCGCCGGTTCCTCGAGCAGGACGATGGCCCGACGAGGACATCGCGCGGCGGCGACGAGCGCAGTGAGCGGTGCAGCGCGGAGAAGGCGAACCGCCTCAACGGGTCATCGACGGCGACGCCTCGTGGGAGTCACCTCGAGCACCTGCTGAACCATGTGCTGACCGGGCGCCGTCGGGCCCCACGTGCCGCTGGAGGTGGTGAGCCTCAGCGTAGGTTCCCGCTCGCCGAGGGCTGACGGGTCTGCGCTTCGCAGGCGGCCGACCGGCACCGAGCGCGGGCAGCCACATCTGGGCGCCCTCAGCGACCGGCACAGCGAGTTGACCCGCGCCAGATCAGGACGACGGCCGGGCGGGTCGGTCGCCGGCCAAGGGAGGACTCGATGACGCGCGGCGCGCTGGCGCACCTGCTGGCTGCAGTGGATCACCGACGACCGCTCGGCGACCCCCAGCGCGCCTTCCGCCCCGTCGGCGGATCGGGGTCTCGGCCGGGTCCTGGCGGGTGACCACGCCATGGTGTAGAGCGGGAGACGCGTCGCCGCGACGACGTCACCGCTGGTGCGGCGGTACAACGTCGCGCTCTCGCCACGCCGAGCGGGCGGGCCGCGGGCTACGCGTCAGCATGCGCGCAGGTGCTGCCCGAGCCGCCGCGCACCACATCATCGGCCTCCCAGGTGGGTGGGCCCGCCCACCGAGTCGGTCCCGGACTGCAGGTCGATCGACGCCGCGCAGCGAGGAGGCGAAGGCGTCGGCGCCAGATCCTGCTGGTTCAGGTAGCGGTTGGCCGCTCTGGCGAGCATCTCTCGTCGCGGGGCACGACCCGAGCAGCCCGCCGAGGCGCTCGGCGCAGAGCTTGCAGCGCCCGGCGTTGTCCGGCCCGGATGAGCCTCGCCGGGAAGTCGACCAGCGCCACCTCGCGCGGTGTCGGCGTGGTGCGGGCGACCAGGAAGTCGCCGGCGAAGCCGACGTTCGCCGTCCTGACCTGGCCGATCGTGCGACCGGTCTCGCGTCGGCCGGCAGGGAAGTCCTGGTCGATCCGTCGCCGCGCACGTCGGCCAGCATGGAAGCCCTCGCGCCCCGGCGACGCCGAGGCGGTGGCGCATGGCGCAGCAGCCGGGACATGAGGGGGACGGATCCGGCAGTTCTGCATGGCCGCTCGAGGCGGTCAGCACCAGCCGGTCGAGCTCGGGGCCGCGATCGAGACGACGATGACCGACCGCTGACCATGACGCCGGCGACCAGGGTAGTCCTGCGGGGCAGGAACAGGGCGGCGACGAGCAGCAAGCAGCACGCTGCACGCTCTCGGGCGGCGCTGCCCGAGACGGCCGGGCGCGGATGGCGCGCGGCGCGTTGGTGCGGCGAGGACGACGCGTACCAGGATCGGCACGCGCATCACCTGCCAGTAGGCCGGGCGACCCGATCCAGCGCGAGTCGTTGAAGCTCGAGCAGCGAGCGCGCATCACTCCCCGCGACGGCGACTCGACCCGCGTCGAGCGCCGGGCGCGCAGTGTCGAGGGAGCGGTCAGAGACACCATGGCGGATCAGCGAGCAGCGTCGGCAGGTGGCGGCAGCTCGCCGGGGCCACTAGCGATCGAGCATGGCGAGGCGGCGCGCGTGACGCTCGGCCTGCGAGCGGGGCGCGACGAACAGGTCGGCCATCGCCTTCGCCTCCTCGATCGGAGTTCATCCGGGCGCCGATGCACAGGATCTCGGCGTCGAGTGCGACGCGGGCGAGGCGGGCGGTCTCGTGAAGCGCCGCGTCGCAGCCCACCTTGCGCCACCGCGCGAGGCGAGCATGTGCCCTTGCAGGCCGCCGCATGACGGCTCGCCGAACTCCACGTCCGGATCCGCCGCGGACGATGCGCCGCCGCGAGCCGGGCCGCCCCAGTACTGCTCGAACACGCCCCGGCTCGAGCGGCCGAGTCCACCATGGTAGATCGCCAGTCCTCAGGGGTCGCTCGGCGATGTCGGTAGCGATCGCCGAGCGGCGCACGTGACGCGCGGCCTCGAGAGGTGCTCGACGCGACGAACAGGTCGGCCATCGCGCCGCGCGAGGGCTCCGCAGATGGACAGAATCCGCATACGGCGACGTTGGTGCTCGCCGGGTAGGCCGGTCTCGTCGGCAGCTGCCCGCGCTCAGCACGCCCTTGACCGCCGCCATCGCGGTGCGCGGATCTCGTAGAGGACGACCGGGGACGCCGTCGCGCACCACTTGGCCGCCCGCGGACGTAGACCGCCGTCGGCCTCGCCCTTCGACTCGCCCGCCCAGTGCCTCGGCTCCTCGAAGGAGCTGCCCTCGCCGACGGGGCGTGCGCCACGTCGAACGGACCAGGACGATGATCGGGAGGACGTGCGCGTGCGCCCGCAGCTCGTAGACCGTCGATCGACCAGCCCGCGCCGCAGTGGCGACGCGCGCACCCGCCCGAGGCGCGGGTGAACCGGCGCGTCCAGACAGGACGCGGTACGCTCCCTGTCGTCGCCGACCAGGTCGATGGCCCTCTCGGTACTGGCCCGCAGCGCGTCGTCGACCTCGACCGGGTCGGCGCGCCAGCTGCGCGCCGGACCCACCTCATGACCAGCGGGAGTCCACCGGGGTGGAGGCCCAGGCGTCGTAGAGCTTCGACCGCACCTCGGCGCCGTGCTGCGGTGGCGCTCGCGCTGCAGGTGACCGGTCGTCATCCGCGGTCCATCAGGTCGCGGTAGTCCTCGGGTGAGGTCGCGGCTTCCTGCGTTGAGCACCGCGAGGCTCATCACCGACCAGGTCCGGTCGCGACCGGACCCCTCGACCTCCATCAGCCAGCGGGCGGCGGCCCAGGGGCAGCCGGCCGTCGCTCCACTCGCGCGCATGCGCAGCGTTGTCGCCGTACCAGTCGTCATCATGCCGCGTGCGGCGGGCGAGCAAGTCGGGCCTAGCATGCATGGGTGGTCCCGCCGAACCTCACCGCACGTGCCCGGGCCCCTCTGTGAGTGCTTCGACCGACCCGCGGGAGGGCGCGCGACGGCCGCGCCGCACAACCCGACGACGTCGAGCTATCGACGACGGCGACCTCACCAACACGTGGCGCCCGGCTTCGACCAGACGTTCGCGCCGCGAGCCGGGTGCGCCCACCACGCTCGAGTTCCTGATCGCGCGCGCCGCGTCTGCGCGCCGTGACGCTGAACGGCAGCGCGACGGTCTCGGCGAGTGCTTCACGGCTCGCGGATCGTGCTGCCGACCACGCAGGAGCACAACGAGGTCGTCGTCGAGGCGACCGGCGCCTCACCAACACGCATGCGATCTCGTTGCGGTGCCGTCGACCCGCCGCCGACGGGTGCGGTCGTACGTCACTCGCAGTTCCAGGTCGCCGACGCGCGCCGCGTCGACGGCGTGCTCCGACCAGCCGGACACAAGGCGGTGTTCGAGCTGACGTCACCGCACCGCAGGACTTTCCGTATCTGAGCTCGCCGACGCACCGAGCCGGTGCCGGCCGCGGAGGGGCGACGGCATGGCCACCACGACGAGCGTTCGCCCGCGTGCCCCCTTCGACCTACGTCGACCTGATCGCCGTCAGGCGCGCCTGAATACCACACAGGCGTCGAGCGGATCGACCGCGTTCGGCGGAAGACGCGAGCTGCCGGCTCACCGCGACCCGCCTGCCGGGCCTGAGGGCTCGAGCCCTACCTCGACGCCGACGCGGCGCTCCTCGACCACCAGCGAAGCGCGGATTCGCTTACGCGAGCAGGAGTTCGACTGGTCGAGCTTCCCTTCGAGGCTCTGACGGATCTTCCGACCTGGGCGCGATGAGAACGCGCGTGCGCGCGCGACGTTCAACGAGAAGTACGCCTGCGACCTACTTCACGTCGTCGTGGAGCCCTACCGCGGCCTGACCGGTCCGGCATGCGAGCTCGCTCTACAGGGCGTCGAGGCAACCTCGGCCGAGCGGCACCTGCGCCATCGCCGAACTTCGACGGCATCTGACCTCGGGTCGACGCGCAGATGCGCGCTCGACCTCAAGAAGACTGACCGATCGGAGAAGTCGGTGGGCCTACCGCGCCGACTCGCTCTCGCGCCCAGGTCCCCGTCGCCGTTGGACATCCCCGACCTGGACGCCATCGCCGGCAACTTCACGGCATCGGCTACGCCAAGTGCGTCGACGCTCAACAGCTCGTGGCGGACGAGGGGGCGACCTTGGCATCACTGGTCGTCGCCTCGAGCGTCGGCCGAGACGCGAAGACGAAGGCGAGTCCGCGCCACGCGCGGCTCGCAGACCGCTGGAGAGGCGACCTCCGCGACGCCGACGTCGCGGACTGGCCGCAGGAGCTGCGCAACCCGGCCACCCGGAGCCGGGTGGACTCGCCGCCAAGCGCGAGGAGCTCGGGTCGACGAGACCCTCCGCCCGCATCGCTGGTGCAGTGGGCATCGCCGACGACCAGCTCGCCGCCGCCCAGCGCGCCTGACCGCGAGCGGGATGCGGACGGGGTCATGCACGACCTGGCCGTCGATGCGTGCGACCCGACGGGCGCCGACGCGAGGACGCTGCGCGACGCCAAGGTCGCTCGCGACGCTGACGGTGGTGGCGCCGGCCGGCCAGTACAACCAGCCTCGCCAGGACTGGCCCAGCCGGTGCCGCCCCGACAGCCTCGCCGAGGCCGGCTGCGCCCGCCGCGACTGCTGCGCACGGTGCTGCGCTCCGCCGGCGGCTGCGCGACGACCACATCATCGGCCTCTCGGTCCGTCCGTCGCCGGTCGATTCCCGCTGGTGCCGGAAGCGACACCTGGGCCCGACACTCGTTCGCCATGGCGGAGGACATCGCCGTCGCGTTCTACCCCGCGACGCTCGCCGACGACGCGCTGCTGGAGGCCACCCAGGGCTGGCTCGACGAGCACCCGGATGCGCCCGCGAGCCTGCGTCGAGTGATCGCCGAGCACCGCGACGCCGTGGCCCGCGCCCTGCGCGCCCAGGCGCGGGACCGCGAGTCGGCCTGAGCCGCAACCGGACTCAGGCCGCTCGGGCCGCCTGGCCCGCTCGGGTCAGCGGACGCAGCGGGCCAGTCGACGCGCCCACGGCGAGGTGACCAGGTCGTCCAGCAGCAGCGGGGTGCCGTCGTGCCCGGCGAGCGGGAGCCGCCAGTTCGGGTACTCCTCGTCGGTGCCCGGCTGGTTGATGATCCGGGTGTCGCCGGCGAGGTCGGAGACCGAGATCCCGCGCAGCAGCGCCGGGGTCCAGGCGAGGTACTTGTGCAGCGCCTCGATGGTCGCCTCCTCGTCGCCCTCGGCGCGCAGCAGGCCGCGCTGACGCAGCACCTCGAGCATCTCGGCCTGCTCCTGGCGGTCGAACTCGACCTCCTCGTCCAGGTCGCGGGTGAGCAGCCCGAGCTCGTGGCGCAGGTCCACGTGCACGTGCTCGAGGTAGCCCGCGGTGGGCGGCAGGTCGTGCGTGGTCACCGTCGCGAGGCACAGCGTGCGGTAGGCCTCGGGACGCAGCGGACGACCGTCGGCGTCCTTCTCGAACCACAGGATCGAGGTGCCGAGGATGCCGCGGTCCTTGAGGTAGTCGCGCACCCACGGCTCGACCGCGTGCCGAGGTCCTCGCCGATCACCAGCGCGCCGGCGCGGTGCGCCTCGAGCGCCAGGATGCCGATGAGCGCGTCGTGGTCGTAGCGGACGTAGGTGCCCTCAAAAGGCTTGGCACCAGCGGGAATCCACCACAGGCGGAAGAGGCCGATGATGTGGTCGACGCGCAGCGCGCCGGCGGAGCGCAGCACCGTGCGCAGCATGTCGCGGTAGGGCGCGTAGCCCGCCTCGGCGAGGCTGTCGGGGCGCCACGGCGGCTGGGACCAGTCCTGGCCGAGCTGGTTGTACTGGTCGGCCGGCGCCCCCACCGTCACGTCGCGGGCGAGAGCGTCGCGCAGCGCCCACGCGTCGGCGCCCGTCGGGTGCACGCCGACGGCCAGGTCGTGCATGACCCCGATCCGCATGCCCGCCTCGCGGCAGGCGCGCTGGGCGGCGGCGAGCTGGTCGTCGGCGATCCACTGCAGCCAGCAGTAGCGGATCTCGTCGCCGAGCTCCTCGCGCTTGGCGGCGACCGCCCGCCCGGCCGGGTCGCGCAGCTCCTGCGGCCAGTCCGCGACGTCGGCGTCCGGACCGTCCTCTCCCTCTGCGCTGCCCGCGCTGTGCCGGTCGGCCGCGATGGCGCACCAGGTGGCGAAGTCGAGCAGACCCTGGCCCTCGCGCTCGATGAACGCGTCCAGCGCGCGCTCGCGCCGCGGCGGGCGCGGCTGGCGGTAGACGATGCGCAGCGCGGCGTCCTTGTGCTCCCACGAGGCGTCGCGGTCGATGACGTCGTCGTCGTTGAGGCGACGCGCATCGTCGGCGTGCCACTGCAGCAGCTGGCGCTCCTGCGCACTCATGTAGCCCACCTCGGGGATGTCCTCGACGCGGATGTAGAGCGGGCTGATGAACCGGCGAGTGGTCGGCAGGTAGGGCGAAGGCTCTACGGGCGCAACGGGTTCGGCCGCGTGCACCGGGTTGACGAGCACGAAGTCGGCGCCGAGGTCGGCGGCCGCCCAGGCGCCGAGGTCCGCGAGGTCGGCGAAGTCGCCCATCCCCCAGCTGCGCCGGGAGCGGACCGCGTAGAGCTGGGTCATGATGCCGCTCGCCGGTCGCTGCCGGATGCTGTCGGGGACGGTGAGCCGGTCGGGCGTGACCACGAGGGTCGTGTCGACGGTGTGGTCGACCAGGCGCGCCTCGATCCGGTGCCAGCCGAGCGGCAGCCCGCTGGGCAGGGTGAAGGTCGCCTCACCGACCTGCGCGCCGTCGATCATCCGCGGCTCGACCCACCGCTCTACCTGGCTCAGCTGCTCGCGCACGCCGTCCTCCCGGTAGAGCGTGACGCTCACCCCCGCGCCGTGCGGCACGTGCACCCGCAGCTCGCGGCTCTCACCGGCCTTCATGACGACGACCGGCGGCAGGGTGCGCCGCCAGTCCCGGTCGCGGAGGCGGGCGAGGGCCGACTGCACCTCCGGCTCGGTGCTGGCGGGCTGGCCGAGGGCGGTGAGGACGGAGCGGATGGTGCTGCTCGGGACGTCCACGTGCCGCCCCTGCCAGTCCCAGTACTCGGTGGCCACCCCACACAGGCGGGCGAGTTCGATCAGGGCGCTCGAGGGTGCATCAGTCACGCCGTGAAGTCTGTCACGTTCCACTCGGGGACGTGCGTCAAGATGGGGTGCATGTGGATCGCGCCCCTCACCCCCCCCGAGCCCGCACGCCCTCACCTGGGAGTCCGCCTGGGAGTGGTTCCAGGGCGGCCCGCTGACGGTCGCCGCGATCGTGGTCGGCGCGGCCCTCGTGCGCTTCCTGGTCCACCGCTTCATCGACGGCATGGTGGCCGGGCTGGTGGCGCGGACTGCGCGCACCGCGCGAGCGGAGCGACGGCCGACCAGCGACACGGTCGACCGCACCCCGACGAGCGAGCTGCCGGTGCTGCGGCGCAAGGCCCGGCTCATCGGGCGCAGCTGGGCCCAGACCTGGCAGGAGGTCACGCCGAGCCAGTCGCTGGAGCGCCAGGAGCAACGGGTGCGCACCCTCGGTGCCGTGCTGCGCAGCATCGCCACCGTGGTCATCGTGCTCACCGCGATCCTGATGATCGGCGACCAGCTGGGCATCAACATCACCCCGATCCTCGCGTCCGCGTCCGTCGGTGGTGTCGCGCTCGCGTTCGGCGCCCAGAGCCTGGTCAAGGACTTCCTGTCCGGGATGTTCATGATATTCGAGGACCAGTACGGCGTGGGTGACGTCATCGACACCGGCGACGTCATCGGCACGGTCGAGGACGTCAGCCTGCGGGTCACCAAGATTCGCGACTTCAACGGCGTCCTGTGGTACATACGCAACGGCGAGATCCTGCGCGTCGCCAACCGCTCGCAGGGCTGGTCGATGTCCATCGTCGACATCCCGGTCAGCGTCTCGGAGAACATGCACCGCGTCCTCGCGATCATCAGCGGCGCGATCAAGAACATGGACGCCGACCCCGAGTGGCACGACCAGCTCCTCGAGGAGCCCGAGGTGGGCGGCATCGAGTCGATCACCGCCGGCGTCGCCACCGTCCGCATCACGGCCAAGTGCGCGCCCAACGAGAGCGTCCCCGTCGCCCGCGAGATCCGCGAGCGCGTCATGGCCGCGCTGTCCAAGGAGGGCATCCGGCTGGCGCAGCTGCCCCTCACCGGCCTGACCCAGACCCAGGTCCTGCCCAAGGTGACGAGCAGCTGATGCGGCGACTGATGGCAGGATCGGGACGGTGAGCACGTTCTACGACGAGATCGGGGGGCACGAGACGTTCGTGCGTCTCGTGCACGGGTTCTACGAGGGTGTCGCCGACGACCCCCCGCTGCGGGCGCTCTACCCGGAGGAGGACCTCGGCCCCGCCGAGCGCCGGCTGCTGATGTTCCTCGAGCAGTACTGGGGCGGCCCGACGACCTACTCCGAGGAGCGCGGCCACCCGCGGCTGCGGATGCGGCACGTGGAGTTCGCCGTCACGCCCGACATGCGCGACCGCTGGCTGCGGCACATGCTCGCCTCGCTCGACGCGCTGGGGCTGGACGAGGCGCACGATCTCGTCTTGCGGGATTATCTGGTCCGCGCGGCGCACAGCCTGGTGAATGCACCACCGACCCGGCAGACTTGATCGGTGACCTCCCCCACCCCTGGCTCCGTCCTGCCTGCCCTGCGCCTCGCCGACCACCCCACGCACCGCGCCGAGACGCACGCCGCGTCGTGGTGGCGGCACGCGGTGATCTACCAGGTCTATCCACGGTCGTGGGCCGACAGCGACGGCGACGGCGTGGGTGACCTCCCCGGCGTCATCGACCGACTCCCCTACCTGCGCGACCTCGGCGTCGACGCGCTGTGGCTGTCGCCGTTCTACACCTCCCCCATGGCCGACGCGGGCTACGACGTCGCCGACTACCGCGACATCGACCCCATCTTCGGGTCGCTGGCGGACGCGGAGCGAATGATCTTGGCGGCCAAGGAGATCGGGCTACGCGTCATCATCGACCTGGTCCCCAACCACACGTCCGACGAGCACGTCTGGTTCCAGGCCGCGCTCGCCGCCGGCCCCGGCAGCGCCGAGCGCGAGCGCTACCTCTTCAAGGACGGCCTCGGTGCGGACGGCGACGAGCCGCCCACCAACTGGCGCTCCGTCTTCGGCGGCTCCGCGTGGACGCGCGTCACCGAGCCGGACGGCACGCCCGGGCAGTGGTACCTCAACCTGTTCGACTCCAAGCAGCCCGACCTGAACTGGGAGCACCCGCAGGTGCGCGCCGAGTTCCACGACATCCTGCGCTTCTGGCTCGACCGCGGCGTCGACGGCTTCCGGGTCGACGTCGCGCACGGCCTGGTCAAGGACCAGGACTTCCCCGACTGGGACGCCGAGACCGACATGATCGGCGGCGTCGACGAGGACTCGGGCGAGCCCTCCGGCCACCCGGCGCGTCCCGACGAGCCGAACGGACCGTTCTGGGACCAGGACGGTGTGCACGAGATCTACCGCGGCTGGCGCGAGGTGCTCAACTCCTACAACCCGGACGCGGACCCCGACCAGGACAAGATCCTGTGCGCCGAGGCGTGGGTAGAGCCGGTGAAGCGGCTCGTCCGCTACGTCCGCGACGACGAGATGCACCAGGCGTTCAACTTCGCCTTCCTCGACGCCGACTGGGACGCCCGCTCGCTGCGCGGCGTCGTCGACCACACCCTGACCGCCGTCGACTCCGTGGGCGCGCCCGCCACCTGGGTGCTGTCCAACCATGACGTGGTGCGGCACGCGTCGCGGCTCGGCTTCCCCGTCGGCACCGAGCGGATGAACGGCATCGACGCCGACAGCCCGCAGCCGGACGCCGAGCTCGGGCTCCGGCGGGCCCGAGCCGCAACGGCGCTCATGCTCGCGCTGCCCGGGTCGGCCTACGTCTACTACGGCGAGGAGCTCGGCCTCCCCGACCACACGACCATGCCGGACCACTTCCGCCAGGACCCGGCGCACCACCGGACCAAGGGATCGGACTCACCGGCGATCGGCCGCGACGGGTGCCGTGTGCCGATGCCGTGGACGGCCGCGGGTGCGACCTTCGGCTTCGGCCCGGGTGAGCAGACCTGGCTCCCGCAGCCCCCGGTCTACGCCGGACTCGCGGTGGATCAGCAGGCGGGAGTGGAGGATTCGACGCTCGAGCTCTACCGCACGCTGCTGCACGAGCGGCGTCGGCTGGACCTGGGCGTCGGGTCGCTGACGTGGGTCGAGGGCTACGACCCGGGCGCCGTCGTGGCATTCGTCAGCTCCGGCGCCGAGCGGGCGGACGAGGACCTGCTGGTCCTCACCAGATCTCCTTGCCCACGTAGGGCTGCAGGTCACGGACGCGACTCATCTCCACCAGGGAGGCGGGCAGGAAGCCGGCGCAGCCCGATGTCGAGGATGAGGCCACCCTTGACGACCTCGATGACGGTGCCGGTGACGACGCCGTCCTCCTCCTTGATGCGCTCGACGGCGCCCCAGGCGCGCTCGTACTCGGCGCGCTTCTTGGACAGGATCAGCCGACCCTCCTTGTCCTCCTTCTGGTAGGACCAGGGCCTCGACCTCATCGCCCACGGAAACGACCTCGGACGGGTCGACGTCGTGCTTGATGGACAGCTTCGAGGGGATGACACCCTCGGTCTTGTAGCCGATGTCGAGCAGGACCTTGTCCCGGTCGACCTTGACGATGACACCCGAGACGATGTCTCCGTCGTTGAAGTACTTGATGGTCTCGTCGATGGCGGCGAGGAAGTCTTCGTTCCGATGTCGTTGATCGCAACCTGAGGGGCGGTCTTGGCGACCGGCGTG
>NZ_JAKZHV010000010.1 GCF_022568835.1 Arsenicicoccus piscis | reverse complement strand
GACTCGGTCGTCGACGCGCGCACCGTGAGAGGCTGGAGCCATGAGCGAAGCCGCACCCTTCGACGCCGCCGGAGCCGCCGCCGAAGCCGCCGACGACTCGACGCTGACCGACCTGGAGCTGGCCGCGACCCTCGTGCGCGAGGCGGGGACGCTGGCGCTGCAGATGCGCGGCGGGGGCCTGCAGACGCACACCAAGACGTCGGTGTCCGACGTCGTCACGGCGGCGGACCACGCGGCTGAGCGGCTGGTCGGGGACCGGCTGCGGGCCGCTCGCCCGGACGACGGGATCCTTGGCGAGGAGGGCACCGCGAAGGAGCCCGCCAGCGGCCGCACCTGGGTGATCGACCCGGTGGACGGGACCTACAACTTCGCCTCCGGCCTGTCCCACTGGTGCAGCGCGCTTGCCCTCACCGGACCAGCCGGTGTGGTCCTCGGCGCGGTCTACCACCCGCAGAGCGACGAGCTGTGGCTCGGTGGCCCCGAGCTGCCGACCACGCGCAACGGCGAGCCGGTCGAGCGCATCGAGGACCGACCGCTGGACCAGATCAGTGCCGCGACCTACCTGCACCCGACCCGGTTCACCCGGCCCGAGATCTTCGAGCCGTGGAAGGCCGCGACCTCGCGCGTCGCGACCGTGCGCATGCTCGGCTCGTCGTCGGTCGACCTCGCGTCCGTGGCCGGCGGCCGGATCGGCGTGTGGTATCAACACTCCTGCCCCGACTGGGACTGGCTGCCCGGCAAGGCGCTGGTCGAGGGCGCGGGCGGCGCCACGGCCCTCGTGCAGGTGGGCCCGGTCCGCTGGCACGTCGCCGGCGCACCCACCGGGGTGGCCGGGATCGTGGCCGCGCTCGGGTCGTGACCTCCGGCCGGACCGTCGCCGCGGTCGGGTCGAGCGAGTCGCTCGTGGCGCAGTGGTCCGGCGGCTCCGCCTACCCCGTCGCGCTGCGCCAGCTGCTCAGCGAGGCCGAGCAGCAGCGCCACGACCGGCTGCGTCGATCGAACGACCGGCGGGACTACCTCGCCGCTCACCTGCTCGTCCGGGTGCTCGTTCGCGGGCTCGCCGTCGGCGCGGGGCTCGACCACCTTGACCCGGCCTCTCCGCTGGACGTGGCCGCGCTCGCCGCCATCGAGATCGAGCAGCGCTGCCCGACCTGCGGACGCACGGGGCACGGCCGCCCGGCGGTCGTCCGCGGGCCCGACGTCGCCGTCTCGTGGGCGCACGCGGACGGAGTCGTGGCAGCAGCGGTCACGCCCGGACGCACCACCGCCATCGGCATCGACGTAGAGCGGATCGGGGCTCGGTCCGAGCGTGCGGCCGGGGTGTCGACCTCCACCTGGTGCCGGATGGAGTGCGCCGTGAAGGCCGGCCTGACCGACCTCGACCAGGTCCTCGCCCATGGGGTGCCACCCACGCCCGGGCTGTGCTGGACCGAGCACGCCGTAGACCTCGCCGGTCACCTCACCCAGGTCACCGTGCTCGCCCCCGGCGTGGCCCGGGTCTGCCCCGCCACGCCACCGGGTATGCCCCGCCCATGAGCGACCCCACGCAGACCCCGGCCACCCCGTCCCAGCTGAGCGACGCCGACAAGGACGTCATCCGTCGCGGCGCCTTCGGCGCGATCGCCCTGGTCTCCAAGGCAGACCCCGGCTTCTTCGCGACCTTCAAGGAGTCGATGGCCGGCTCCAAGGCCCTGGCCAAGGCGCCCGAGCAGATCCGTGAGCTCCTCCAGGGCGGGCTGATGGCGCCGCCGAGCGGCTCGCCCGAGCAGGTCGAGTCCAAGATCCTCGGCGACCTCAAGGCCGCGATGGCAGCGCTCGCGTCCCACCCGGAGCTGCAGCGCGGCTACCGCGAGGTGCTCGAGAGCGCGATGAACGAGGTCGCCGGCGCCTCCAAGGGCGTCTCCCACGACGAGCAGGCCGAGATCGACCGGATCCGCGGCGTCCTCGACGGCAGCGCTGACACCCCCGGCAGCGCCGGAGCCTGATCCTGCTCGTTCGCACCGCCACCGACTCGCTGACGCCTGCGCGCTAGCCCCTGCCGCTAGTCCCTCCCCGCTAGCCTCTCCAGAATGACCTGGAGGGGACGCCTCGGCCGACGCGGCGCCATCCCCGAGGTGCTGCGGTCCCGCGACTACGCCTGATTCTACGGCGCTCGGGTCAGCTCGACGCTCGGGACCGCGATGGCCACCGTCGCGCTGACCTTTGGCGTGCTCGAGATCGACGGCTCGCCCGGCGCGCTCGCCCTGGTCCTGGCGGCGCGCACCGGCGCCTGCTGCCTGCTGCTGCTGCTCACCCACACGGCGAGCATCGCCACCTTGGTCGTCCTCGAGGCGGTCAACGGCGCCGTCACCGCTTTCACCATGCCCGCCATGCTGGGGATCGTCCCCGAGCTGGTGCCCCGGCCGCTGCTGCAACAGGCCAACGCGCTGCTGTCCTTCACCCGTTCCGGGATGCAAATCCTCGGCCCTACGATCGCAGCCCTGCTCGTCGTCGGTGTCGGTGCCGGATGGGCGCTGGCGTTCGATGCGCTCACCTACGTGCTGGCGATCGGCTGCCTGGCTCGGGTGCGCCTCCCGGCCGCGAGAGCGTCCGGCCCCGATCATCCCCTGCTGAGCTGCGGGCGGGCTGGACCGAGTTCACCGTGCGACGCTGGGTGTGGGTGATCGTCGTCGCCTTCGGCATCCTCAACGCCGTCAGCGCCGGAGGCTGGCTCGTCCTCGGACCAGTTGTCGCCAAGGCCACCGCCGGCTTCGGCGAGCGCGGCTGGGGTCTCGCGCTCAGCGTGGAGTCCGTAGGCCTGCTGGTCGGGACGGTCCTGCTGCTGCGTCTGAGGCTGCGGCGACCGTTGCTCGCCGGCATGATCGCCGTCGCGGGCGTCGCGCTGCCGATCCTCGCCCTCGGAGGCGGGCTCACCGCTCCCTGGGTCGCCACGGCGGCGCTCTTCGCCGGTGTCGGGTCCGCGATCTTCGGGGTCGCCTGGGACACCGCACTGCAGCAGCACGTCCCGCAGGCCGCGCTCTCGCGGGTCTACAGCTACGACATGCTTGGCAGCTTCGTCGCCATGCCCGTGGGTCAGCTCGCGTGGGGGGCTGATCGCGTCCGCCGTCGACCCGCACCGACTCATGGTGGTGAGCGGGGTGGTCTACCTGATCGTTGCCCTCGGCACCCTCACGATCCGCAGCGTCCGAACGCTGCCCGACCAGGCGTAGACCGCGCCACCGGAACTGCCGCGTCTGGCTGGGTGAGGCCCTGGCTCAGGTCAGAACAGGGCGCTCATCAGCGAGGTGCGGCCCTTCTTGACGCGGGGGTCGTCGTTGCCGATGACGTCGAACAGCCCGATCAGGTGCAGGCGCGCTGCGTCGCGGTCGTCGCCCGCGTGCGTGCGCACGAAGTCGATCAGCCGGGTGAACGCGTCCTCCAGGTGACCACCGAGCACGTCGAGGTCGGCCACCATCGTCTGGGCGGCGACGTCGTCGGGGCGCTCGGCCGCGGCCTGGCGCGCCTGGGCGAGGTCGACGCCCTGGGTGCGGGCCAGCAGCTGCATCTGCGCGAGGCCGAGCTGGGCCTCGCGGTCGTCGGGGTTGTCCGCCAGGGCCTTCGTGAAGGCGGCGATGGCCCCGTCGAGGTCGCCACGGTCTACGGCGTCGTAGGCCTCCTGGATCAGCGGCGGGAGCGGCGGCTCGACCTCAGCGCCATTGCCCTCGGCGTCCTCGGCACCCGGCACGCGGCCGGTGATGCCGTTGCTGACGGCGATCTTGAGCAGCTCGTCGACGTAGGCAGTGATGACCTCGCGCGGCTGCGGCCCGACGAAGAGCGGCACCGGCTGACCCTGCAGCATGCCGATCGCCATCGGGATCTGCTGCACCTGAAGGGCTTGCGCCAGAGAGGGATTCGCGTCGATGTCGACGGTGGCGAGCTGGAAGCGACCGCCCGCCGCCCTGGCGACGGCCGAGAAGTCGTCGACCACCGCGCGGGTCTCGGGGCGCGACGCCGACCACAGCAGCAGCACCACGGGCACCGAGATGGAGGAGTTCATGATCGCGGGGACGGTCGCGTCGGTCGCCTCGACCACCACGCCGCCCTGGGCCTGCGAGCCACCGGCAGCGGGGCCGGCGGGCTTGGACCCGGCGGCTCCGGGCTGCGGGCGCGCAGCCAGCGCGCCGAGATCGACGGCGCCACGCAGCGGCGCACCGGGGAACGGTTGAGACGTCATGGGCTCATTGTCTCCTATCTGGCGCGATGTGCCGAAGTCGCGGTCAGGAGCCGCTCGCGGACACGGTGCGCTCGTCGGCACCGACCAGGTGGGCCTGCCCGGCGCCCTTCGGCACCTCGAACGCGAGGGCCTCCTGGGTGACCCAGGTCCCCTTGTGCTTCAGCGTCTTGGGACCCTTCGCCGCCTGGAAGGCAGCCGGCGTGGCCACCTCGGCTCCCTCGGTCACGGTGATCGTCGTCGTGCGCTCCAGCGTCGCGAGGACCAGCGCTCCGCCGTCGGCCTGGGTCACCGTCGTCGTGCCCGGCAGGATGCGCTGGGTGGACGTCGCCGATCCGGCGCCCTTGACCCCGTCGGCCAGCTGCGTCTCGGCCGCCCGCACTTGGGCGGCGAACGGGTCGGCCGCCACGGTCTTGGGCAGCGGGCTCGGCGAGGGATGCACGAGAGACTTCGCGTAGGCCGTGACCAGCGCCTCCGGGGTGATCGCCAGCCCGGCCGGCGCGCTGAACGCGGTGCCGCTGGACAGCGAGGGGAAGGCCCGCACCTGGGCGCCGTCGAGCAGCGGCACCAACCGGGTGGCCTTCGCCGCGGCGGACGCGGCCGGCTGGGTGACGACGACGAGCGCGGGCACACCCTCCTGGGGCTGGGTGACCGCGAGCCAGCTCGCCGGGTAGCCCCCGAGCGGCGTCGAGCGGGCCAGCAGGCGCACCCCCGAGTCCGCGCTGAACGTCGGCCTCGTCGCGCTGCTCGCGGCGCCGCCTGGCGTTGCGGTCGTGGCTGGGGTGGTCGCTGCCGGGGTGGTCACCGCGGCCACCGCGCGCTCGACGATCTGCTGGTCGCTGAGCGCCGCCGTGGTGGGGGCGGTGCTGGGGCTGGTCGTCGTGCTCGGGCTGGTCGTCGTGCTGGGGCTGGTCGCACCGCCGCTGCACGCAGCCAGCAGGGTGGCGGCGCAGGCGACGGACAGCAGACGAGCGGGGGTGCGGGGCACGACAGGGCCTTTCCGGGGTCTACCCAGGGTGTTTGCGGGGCTACGGACAGCCCTTCCACCATGCCCGACCGGCGCGCAGGCACCAAACTCGGTGCCTGCGTCGTGGGCGCCGGGAGGCGTCGGGTGCGGCCCCGTCGTGACCGGGCCGGACCGCCCTCAGAACCGCGCCGGCTCCCGGTAGATCCCCCATTCGGCGCGCAGCGCGTCGCAGATCTCGCCGAGGGTCGCCTCGGCGCGGACGGCATCGAGCATGGCCGGGATCATGTTGGCGTCGGTGCGCGACACCTCGACCATCCGGCGGACGGCGTCGGCCGCGATGTCCTCGTTGCGGCCCGCGCGGCGTCGCTCGAGGTCGGCGACCTGGTCGCGCTCCACCTCGTGCGACACGCGCAGGATCTCCAGCTGGTGGCTGACCGAGCCGGTGTGGTAGTTGACGCCGACGATCTTCTTGGTGCCCTCCTCGAGGGCGATCTGGTAGCGGAACGCGGAGTCGGCGATCTCGCCCATGAACCAGCCCTCCTCGATGCCCCGCAGGATGCCGCTCGTCATCGGCCAGGTGCCGCCGGTCGCCATGCCCCGGCTGGCGTCCACGAGCTCGCGCAGCCGCTCGGTGTCCTTCGCCTCCGCGCCACTCGTGCCCATCCGCAGGATCTGGTCGAAGATCGCCTCAGACTCGGCCTCGATGCGGTCGGTCAGCGCCTCGACGAACCAGCTGCCGCCGAGCGGGTCCGCCACGTTGGTGACCCCGGTCTCCTCCATGATCACCTGCTGGGTGCGCAGCGCGATCTCGGCGGACTGCTCGGTCGGGAGGGCGAGAGTCTCGTCAAGAGCGTTGGTGTGCAACGAGTTCGTGCCACCGAGCACCGCGGCGAGCGCCTCGACGGCGGTGCGCACGACGTTGTTGTAGGGCTGCTGCGCGGTCAGGCTGACCCCTGCGGTCTGGGTGTGGAAGCGCAGCTGCAGAGCCTTCTCGGACGTCGCGCCGTAGACGTCATGCAGCCAGCGCGCCCAGATGCGCCGGGCCGCACGGAACTTCGCGATCTCCTCGAAGAAGTCGAGGTGGCTGTCGAAGAAGAAGGACAGGCCGGGGGCGAACGAGTTGATGTCGAGGCCGCGCGACAGGCCGAGCTCGACGTAGCCGAACCCGTCGGCGAGCGTGAACGCGAGCTCCTGCGCGGCGGTGCTGCCGGCCTCGCGGATGTGGTAGCCGGAGACCGAGAGCGGTTTGTAGGCAGGGATGTTCGCGTCGCAGTAGGCCATCAGGTCACCGATCAGCCGCAGGTGCGGCTCGGGCGCGAAGAGCCACTCCTTCTGCGCGATGTACTCCTTGAAGATGTCGGTCTGCAGCGTGCCGTTGAGCGTCGACGTGTCGACGCCCTGGCGTTCTGCCGCAACGAGATACATGCAGAAGACGGGCACCGCCGGGCCGCTGATCGTCATCGACGTGGTCGTCGCGCCGAGCGGGATGTCCTTGAACAGCACCTCCATGTCGGACGCGCTGTCGACCGCGACCCCGCAGTGCCCGACCTCGCCGAGGCTCATCGGGTCGTCGGAGTCGCGCCCCATCAGGGTCGGCATGTCGAACGCCACGCTCAGACCGCCGCCCCCGCGCTCGAGGATCATCTTGTAGCGCTCGTTGGTCTGCACCGCGTTGCCGAAGCCGGCGAACTGGCGGATCGTCCAGGCCTTGCCGCGGTAGCCCGTCGCGTGCAGCCCGCGCGTGTAGGGGAACTCCCCCGGCCACCCGATGCGCTCCATCCGCTCGTCGGTCGCCGCCTGCTCCTCGCTCGGCCCGTAGACCGGGTCGAGCTCGAGACCCGACAGCGTCGTGAAGTCGGCGTCCCGGACCCGGCCCGCGGCCAGGGCCGCGTCGTAGCGCTGCTGCCAGCGGCTGCGCCCGTCGGTGAGCGGACGGTCTACCGGAGTGTCCTGGAGAGTCATGTCGCCAATTTACTAGGACGTCCTAGTAAATGCCACCCTCCCCCGCGACCTACCTCCCCTGAGCGCACCCTCGTGTGCCGTTCGGACTGATTCACGCGGCTTTGAACGTGCCAACAGCCCTCGACGGGCCATGAATCAGTCCGAAGCGCACACCGTGGACCCCACTGGAGCGCCGACGCTCTGGCAGAGCCCGGCGAGTGGCGGGAGCTCACCCGGCCAACCGGGGCGGTGAGGGCGGGACCAGGCCACGATGAACGCCCCGCCAGTGCTGCAGGCACCACCGCACTAACTCCGGGTGGTGCATGATCTGCTCCCACGAGAAGCGCAGCACGGTCCAGCCGAACACCACCAGCAGGTCATAGCGGCGAGCATCCCGCTCCAGCTGCCGCCGCTCCCCGTGCCAGGCGAACCCCTCCGCCTCGACCGCCAGCCGCAGCGTCTCGTCGCCGAGGTCCACCCGGGCGAAAAGGCCGTCCTCGCACACCTGCAGCTGCGGCGTGAGGGCCAGGCCCAGCTCGATGGCGATCGCCCGCAGCACCGACTCCATCGGGTTGGCGGAGAGCCCCGAGGCCAGGCGAGCGACACGTCGAGCCCGGGCGGCGCCCTTCCCCTGGAGCGTCGCGGCGGCCGACCGAAGGTCGCGCGACTCGAGGAGTCCCTCCCGCAGGGCAGAGTCGGCAATGCACAACGCCTCGTCGAACGGCAGGTCTCGTGCACAGTCCAGCACGGTGCGCAGCACGGTCGTCGACGCCGTCTGCCGGTCGATCTCGTCCGGGCGCAGACTCCGGTAGCTCGCGCGCAGCTGCTCGTCCGGTCGTCGCCGCAGCCGGTAGGTGCGCGCGACGGTGATCCACGGCGTGATCGGCTCGGCCTTGACTGCCAACCCCCAGCGCAGCGCCGCGGAGGTGTGGGACACGACACCGCCGTGGGCGGCCGCCACCTGGCGGTGCTGGTTCAGCCGGCCATGCGCGTAGCGGCCGCGTGCCACCCGCACCAGCACCCCGTCAGCGACGGCGCGGCGAATCCATCGACGCGGCCACCGCGCATCCAGCTGAGCGCGCGTCGCCACCCAGCCCAACGCCTCCATCCGTCGGTCAAGCTCAGCTGAATCCACGACAACAACGCCAGCCGCACGCCAGCCGCATCAAACGCGGTTATGCACAGGCCATATCTCGAGCCTCCGTTCGCCAAGCCGCCCCGTCGACCTCCCGCGATCCCGGAAGCCGGGCACCAGGTCTACCCGGTGTGCGCTTCGGACTGACTCACGCGGACTTGAACGTGCCAACAGCCCTCCGCGGGCCATGAATCAGTCCGAAGCGCACACCTGCACCCCCAGCCCCGCCCAAGCGCGACTCCCACGCCCGCTCCAGCGCGACCTCCGGCCGACGCGCGAGCGCCACTCAGGGCGCGAAGTCGCCGTTGGCGAGGCGGACCTGGCGCATGACGCCGGTGAGGGTCCGCACCTGGTCGGGGTCGAGCGCCGAGAGCCCGAAGTCGAGCGCGTGCAGCGCGGCGGTGGCGGCCTCGACGACCTCGCGGCCGGCGGAGGTGATCTCGGCGAGGGTGCCGCGCCCGTCGGCGGGGTTCGGCACGCGGCGCACGAAGCCCTGGGCCTCCAGCCGCTGCACCGCGGAGGTGGCGCTCGTCGGATGGACCATGAGGCGCTCACCGATCTTGCTCATCGGTAGAGCTCCCGTGCGGCTGAAGGTGAGCAGCACCAGCACCTCGTAGCGCGCGAACGTCAGCCCGTGCGGAGCGACCGCAGCATCGAACCGCGCGGTGAGCAGCTGGGCCACGCGCAGCACGGACGTCGCCGCGGCCATCTCGTCGGCGGGCGCGTCGGACCCCCAGCGCTGCACCCAGGTGTCCTGGGCGACGCTGATCGGGTCGAACGGCAAGGGGGTCGACGGTGCCACAGGCGAAGGATACGACCCGGCCCGCGCACGGACCGGCACCGCGTGTCAGGCCGAGACTCGCACCATCCGTAGCTCGCGCACGCCCAGTCCCGGGTCGGTCCTGGTCGTGCCGTCCGGCTCGAAGCCGAGCCGCCGGTAGTAGGCGATGGCTCGCCCGTTGCCCTCGGCGACCCACAACGACGCGGCTCGGTCACCGTGCGTCTCCTCGACGAGCAGGTCTGCGACACCCGTGCCGTGTTGTGCCGCAACAACATTCAGGGCCCAGAGCTCGACCTCGGTCGGCGGGTCGTCGTCGCGGCTGGCGCCGACCGACGCGAAGCCCACGAGCTCGCCCGAGGGAGCGACGGCGACCCGGGTGAGGGCGGGCTCGTGCGCGCCGCGAGGCAGCAGCCTGCCGGCGAGGATCTGCGCCCACCGCTCACCACGGTCTACCGGGTCCAGCTCGTCGAGGACGGTGTCGGACATCAACCCGCGGTAGGTGTCGCGCCAGATCTGCACGTGGATGCGGCCGAGCTCAGCAGCGTCCGCCACCGTGGCGGCCCGGGCGGTGAACCCGGCCTCCCGAGCACCCGAGGCGCCGGCCCTCACGAGTCGCGGCTCTCCTTGGCGGAGAGCGCGTCCTCGAGCCGCTCGAGCTTGCCGTCGAGCTCACCGGTGTAGCCGGGGCGGATGTCGGCCTTGAGCACGAGCGAGACGCGCTGGCTGTGGGCGCCGACCCCGTCGCAGGCCGCCTTGACCACGGCCATGCACTCGTCCCACTCCCCCTCGATGGTCGTGAACATCGCGTCCGTGCGGTGCGGCAGACCGCTGGCGCGCACGACGGCGATGGCGTCCGCGACCGCGTCGTGGACCGAACCAGAGGCGTCGGCGGCAACGCCGGGGGCGACGGAGAAGGCTACGAGCATGGGTCGATCGTAGGCACGCCGGGCCGCCGCTGAACAGCCCCCCTGTGAAAAGCCCTCCCGCTCAGTCCAGCTCGCCGATCATCGACACCATGTCCTCCAACGGCACGAAGCCCAGCCGGTCGTTGACCGCGAGCATGGGGGCGTTGTCGATCGCGTTCCAGGTGCGCACGACGCGGGTCTGCGGAGCCTGCTCGGCGAGCGCGGCCAGCCCGGTCAGCTTCACACCCAGGCCCAGCCGGTGCCCGCGATGCGCCCGGTGCACGTAGGTGCCCCGCTGCATCACAGGAGCGTCGGGGTCTGCACGAACCTTGAGCTGGTTGAGGGCCACCGGCTCGCCGTGCGCGTCGAGGGCGACCGTCTCGATGAGCGTCAGGCCCGCGTCGACCAGCACCGCCGTGCGCCGACGGTAGGACTCGGGGCTGGCGATCTCGGCCTCGAAGTCGGTCTCCCCCGTGGGTGAGTCGACCTCGACCAGTCCGTCCAGCGTGAGGTACGCCGTCAGCAGGTCGTCCGGCACGCCGTTGACGTACGACTCGAATCGGTAGCCCTCCCAGTGCGGTTCGCACTCGGCGCGCAGCTCGACGTCCAGCGCGGGAGCGATGGGGACGGCGAGCTCGGAGCGCACGTCGCGGTAGGACTCCCGCAGCCCGAACGAGCGGGCGAACGCCACGTCGGTGCTGTCCTGCGCACCCCGCGGGATGATCACCTCCCCGACGAACCGCGTCCGTCCCTCCGCCCGCGACCGGTCCAGGGTCGCGCGACCCAGCGCGGCGCCCACGCCGCGACGACGGTGCTCCGGTGGCACTAAGACCGTGGGGTGCGCGAGGTCGGTGTTGGCCATGCGCGGCAGCATCAGCTGCGCCGCACCGACCACCGGACCGCTCTCGCCGTCGCGGGCGACGAAGAGCACCGCCTGAGTGTCCTGCAGCGCCCGGAACGCGGCGAGCCGCTCCCGCCACGCGATGGTGGGCTCGTGCGGCCGGCCGGCGCGCCAGGCGCCGTCCTCGGCAGCCGCATACTCGCGGAAGGTCGCCTCGTCGTCGATGGCCACCTCGCTGACGACGATGCTCTCTCGCTCCATGGTGCTCGACGCTACCGGTGACCGCCGGCGCCGCACGAGCCGATTTCCCCGCTTACCCCGCGCGACCGACGCTGAAGCACGGCTGAGACCTGAACGCCCCCTTCAGCCGTTGTAGAACGATCCAAGCCGCGCGCCCCTAGCCTGGAGACATGCCCTCCAGCACCCGCCAGCCCGACCTCGTCCTGCCCGCGACGGCGACCGCGACCAGCCGATGGGGCGCCGCCCTCGACCGGGTGATGGCGACCAAGGTGCCGGCGGTGCTGGGCTCGGGTGTGGCGCTGCTGATTGCCCTGGGGGTCCCATCTGCGCGCGGACCGCTACTCCCCCTGGACCTACTGGATCGCCGTCCTGCTGGTCAGCGTCTTCGGCACGGTCGCGGCCGACGTCGTCCACGTGGCCCTCGGGGTGCCCTACGAGGTCTCGACGCCGTTCTTCGCGGTCGTCCTGGCCGTGGTGCTCATCACCTGGCGGCGGGTCGAGGGCACGCTGTCGATCCACTCCGTGCGCACGACCCGGCGCGAGCTGTTCTACTGGGCCACCGTGCTGACGACGTTCGCGCTCGGCACCGCGGCGGGCGACCTGTCCGCCAAGGACACCAACCTCGGCTACCTCGGCTCCGGGCTGATGTTCGCGGCGATGTTCGCGGTCCCGGCGGTGCTGTGGCTGGCGACCCGGCGCCACGAGGTGGCGCTGTTCTGGTGGGCCTACGTGCTCACCCGCCCGTTCGGCGCGTCGTTCGCCGACTGGATGGGCGTGCCGGCGGAGCGCGGCGGTCTCGGCTGGGGCACCGGCTGGGTCACCCTCGCGCTGCTCGTGCTGATCGCCGTGACCGTCGCCCACCTCGCTCGGACGCACCGCGACCAGCCCCTCCCTGCGACCGACTGAGCCGGGCCGACCGAGGGCGTCCGACTGAGTGGGGCCCCGGGCCGACGGGCTACCGCCGGACCACCCGGCGCACGACCTGCCAGATGAGCGCGACTTCCCCGAGCGCCGTGGCGGCGGCCGAGAGGGTCATGACGACCAGGTAGTAGATGCGGTACTCGATCGGCCAGGTCGGCTGGACGGCGAACTCGCGCAGCGCGAGCACCGTGGCGGCGCCCACCGCGATCAGCGGAGCGCCCCAGACCCACGGCGCCAGTCGCGGCAGCACGCGTGCCACCGGCACGACCGGGCGACGCCGCAGCAGCATCCAGCACGCGACCGCGATGATCGCGAGTCCGACTGCGCCACTGGCATATTGGCTCAGCTTGTAGACCGGTGGCGTGCCGTCGCGCAACCACTGCGCGCGCTGCACCCACCACCCGTCGACGTGCGTGAACGAGTCCCAGAGCACGTGGGTGGCGGCGCCGATGGCGAACGTGGGGACGGCGATCAGCCACCACCGCGGCCCGGTGCGGTGCGGGTGGGGCAGCCGGTCGCGCAACGAGCCGGGTGCCGCGTCGACGAGCGGGCCCCAGAGCAACCAGACCCAGGCGGCCGCGAGCAGCACCCCGATCAGCACGTCCCAGGTCAGCACCCCCACGAGCGAGTGGGTCTGGTGATAGCTCACGCCCACGTGCACGAAGAGCACCAGGTCCGGGGCGACCGATCCCGCCACCAGCGCCAGCATCGGGAGGCCGGTCCGACGCAGCGGCAGCACGGCTGCCGGGTGGGCGAGGGTGAAGGGCACGAGCGCCAAGGATAGTTGCGGCCCCGGCGCCCGACGCCCACGCCGGACACCCGCGACCGACACCCACGCCGGGGCTACACCGACGCCAGATCAGGTCAGGTCAGGTCAGGCTGGCGACCACGTCGTCGGCGGCGGTGTAGGCGCTGGCGGTGCCGTCGACGACGAGGGCCGCGTGGTCCTCGATGCCGTGGCCGCCGCGCAGGTCGCCCATCCGCTCGCGCAGGGTCTTGATGACGATCGCCTCGATCTCGTCGGCGGCGCGACGCAGCCGGCGCTTGCGCAGGACGCCGTGCTCGGTCATCCAGGCCCAGTGCTTGTCGAGCGCCTCGACGACCTCGTCGACCCCCTCGCCGCGCGACGCGACGGTCTTGAGCACCGGCGGTCGCCACAGGTGCGGCTCGGTGCGGTCGCCGAGGGAGATCATGTGCCGGATGTCGCGCACGGTGTTGTCGGCGCCGTCGCGGTCGGCCTTGTTGACGACGAAGACGTCACCGATCTCGAGGATGCCGGCCTTGGCGGCCTGGATGCCGTCGCCCATCCCGGGAGCCAGCAGGACGATGGTCGTGTCGGCGAGGCCGGCGATCTCGACCTCGGACTGGCCGACCCCGACGGTCTCGACGAGCACGACGTCACAGCCGGCGGCGTCCAGCACCCGCAGCGCCTGCGGGGTCGTCCAGGACAGCCCGCCGAGGTGCCCGCGCGACGCCATCGAGCGGATGTAGACCTCTGGGTCGAGCACGTGGTCGTTCATCCGGATCCGGTCGCCGAGCAGGGCGCCGCCCGAGAAGGGCGAGGAGGGGTCTACAGCGAGGATGCCGACCCGCTGACCGCGCTTGCGCAGCGCCGTGACCAGGGCCGACGTGGACGTCGACTTGCCCACGCCCGGGGAGCCGGTGATGCCGATGATGTGCGCGCGGCCGGTGTGCGGGGCGAGGGCCGTCATGACCTCGCGCAGCTGCGGGTGGGCGTCCTCGACCATCGAGATCAGCCGGGCGACGGCCCGCGGTGCACCCGCCCGGGCCTGCTCGACGAGGGTCGGGACGTTCATCTGCCGCGCCATCTGGCTCTACCTGCTCTCGTGCCGGGAAGCTGACCCCAAGGGGAGCTGACCCCTAGACCGTATCCGAGGCCGGCACCGTGATGATCAGCGCGTCCCCCTGACCGCCGCCGCCGCACAGGGCTGCGACCCCGGTGCCGCCGCCGCGCTGCTTGAGCGCCTGGGCCAGGTGCAGCACGATGCGTGCGCCGGACATGCCGAGCGGGTGGCCGAGGGCGATCGCGCCGCCGTCGACGTTGACGATCGCCGGGTCGAGGTCGAGCTGGCGCTTGGCGGCGACGCCGACGGCCGCGAACGCCTCGTTGATCTCGATCAGGTCGAGGTCGGCGGTCTCGATGCCCTCCTTGGCGCAGGCCGCCTTGATGGCGTTGCCGGGCTGCTGCTGCAGCGAGGAGTCGGGGCCGGCGACGGTGGCGTAGGAGTGGATCTCGGCGAGCCAGGGCAGCCCGAGCTCCTCGGCCTTCGCCCGGCTCATCACGACCATGGCGGCGGCGCCGTCGCTGATCTGGGAGGCGCTGCCCGCGGTGATGCTGCCGTCCTTGATGAAGGCGGCGCGCAGCTTGCCGAGCGACTCGGCCGTCGTGTCACCGCGGACGCCCTCGTCCTCGCTGACGACGACCGGGTCGCCCTTGCGCTGCGGGATGACGACCGGCACGACCTCGTCGGCGAACCGGCCCTCGGCCCACGCGGCGGCCGCACGCTGGTGGCTCTTGGCGGCGAAGACGTCCTGCTCCTCGCGGGTGATGGCCTCGTCACCGACGTTGGCGGCCTCGGTGAGCAGCCCCATCGACTGGTCCGTGAAGACATCCCAGAGGCCGTCGACCTCCATCGAGTCCGCGAGCGCGGCGCTGCCGTACTTGAAGCCGCCGCGCGACTTCTCGAGCAGGTGCGGAGCCTGGGACATCGACTCCTGACCGCCGGCCACGACGATGTCGTGCTCGCCCGCGCGGATCAGCTGGTCGGCCAGCGCGACCGCGGCCATCCCCGACAGGCACACCTTGTTGATGGTGAGGGCGGGGACGGTCATCGGGATGCCGGCCTTGACCGCGGCCTGGCGGGCGGGGATCTGACCGGCACCGGCGGTGAGCACCTGCCCCATGATCACGTAGTCGACCTGGTCGGGTGCCACCCCCGACTTCTCGAGGGCCCCCTCGATGGCGACGGCGCCGAGGTCGGCGCCGCTCTGTCCCTTGAGCGAGCCGAGCAGGCGCCCCATCGGGGTGCGGGCACCGGCCACGATCACGGACGGGTTGGAACCTTGCGACATGGGGGTGCCCCTCCAACGACGATGGTGCAGGAGCCCCTACTGTAGCCCCGCTGCGGGGGGTCGAGATCCGCGCGGATACGCTCCTCTCATGTCGAAGATCCCCGCGAACCTGTTCACCCACATCGACCACGTCGGCATCGCCGTCGCCGACCTCGACGCCGCGATCGCGTTCTACCAGGACGTCTACGGCATGGAGCTCGCGCACCGCGAGACCAACGAGGAGCAGGGCGTCGAGGAGGCCATGATGGCCGTCGGCGACTCGACCTCCTGCATCCAGCTGCTCGCTCCCCTCTCGGAGGAGTCGACGATCGCCAAGTTCATCGCCAAGAACGGCGTGGGCATCCAGCAGATGGCCTACCGCGTCGAGGACGTCGACGCGGTCTGCGCGACGCTGAAGGAGCGCGGCGTGCGCCTGCTCTACCCCGAGCCCAAGCGCGGCACGGCCGGCAGCCGGATCAACTTCGTGCACCCGAAGGACGCGGGCGGCGTGCTGGTCGAGCTCGTCGAGCCCGCACCCGCGCACTGACCGAGACGCACTGCCCGACGCGCGCTCACCCACCAGCCTGCCAAGGCTGTTCACCCTGGCCCGGCCGAGATGGTGGTTGGCCACCGAAGCGCTGTCGAGATGATGGTTGAGCACGCCACCCCCGCCGAGATGGTGGTTAGCCACCGAGATGGCTGCTCTACCAGCCATCTCGGTGGCCAAGTGCCGTGTCGACGCGTCCCGCGTGGCCAACTGCCGTCTCGGTCACAGATCGACGTGTCGAGGGAGGGCGGGTCGGCGTGGGCGATGTGGCGGTGAGCGTGGGGTGAGGGCCGCTGTGGTGGGTGGGGCTGGTGATGCTGGAGGGGTCTACGGGGGGCGCTTCGGTGTGAACATGCTCAAGAACTCGGGTGGCGCCCACAAAACCGTGAGACGCGCGGGTCCGGACCCTGCGCGCCTCACGCGTTCGTGCGCACATCACGGGTTCGTGCGCGTCTACGGGGTCGCCGTTGACCTAGGCCGACCGTTCTGCGCTGGGCCCGCTGTTCTGCACTGACCGAGCTGTCGAGCTGTCCTGCTCTGGCCCGACCCGTCAGGCACCGGTTGGCAGGGGGCCGCTCAGACGGGTCGGCCGCTGCGCACCAGCTGGTCCAGCCGCACGCTGCGCAGCCCGCGGGCGGCCAGCGTCTCGAGGACGTACGGCAGGGCGGCCACGGTCGTGCTGCGGTCGTAGACCTGCCCCCACCGGCCGCTGACGTGTCCCCCGTCGTGCGCGAGCAGCACGTCACCTGGGTCCAGCAGGGCACCCACGCGAGCACCGGTGGAGCGGTCGTCGCCCGCGCCGTTGGCCTCCAGGCACAGGCTCCAGTAGGCCCCCCGCTCGTCCAGGCGTCCCGCGATCCGCGCGACGTTCGGCGTCGTGAATCCCCTTGGTGGGCGCAGGAATCGGGCACCCTGCACGCTGCCGGCCCGCAGCCCGGCGACCTCGACCAGGGCCGATCGGCCGTCGCGGACCTGACGCTCGACCTCGCGCCCCAGGATCGACTCGAGCGGGGCGTGGTCGTGCGTGTGGTTGGCGAGCAGGTGTCCCTCGCGCACGATGCGCTCGACGATCGCGGGGTGCGCCTCGACGTTGGTGCCGACGCAGAAGAACGTAGCCTGGGCGCCGGCGCGGGCCAGCAGGTCCAGGACCGTGGGCGTGTAGGCCGGGTCGGGCCCGTCGTCGAAGGTCAGCGCCACCACGGGAGCAGAGGTGCGGACCCGGCTGAATCCGCCCGGGTCGGCCGCCCGCCGGGTTGCCTGGGTGCGGGTCGGACCGGAGCCGAGGGTGAGCCGGCCGTCCCCCACGGCGGCGAGGCCGGTGCCGGCGAGCGCGCAGAGCCCGGCGCCGACGAGCGCCGCACGCCGGGGCAGCACCAGGGCGGAGAGGTCCGGGGCCGCCTGAGGGGCCGTGGGCGACACAGCAGCCGACGCAGCAGGCGACGCAGCAGGCGCCGACGTGGCTGAGGACGCGGAGGCGCCTCGGGCCACCGAACGCCGAGCCTGGCCCGGGGCCGCCCCCTCCGGCGGCTCCGAGCCGGGCGCGACGTGGTGGACGCGAGGCACGCCCGTCACTGTAGCGCCAGGCTCACAGGGCGCGCACAACATACGAGAACCGCGCTCGACGTGACCAACGCCACCTGTGGCAGGCATCTCAGTCCCCTTATGGCGGGGCCTACCAGCCAGTAGGTTCGCCAGCATGAGCAACGACGCCATGACCGCCCTGCAGGACGCCATCGTCAGCGGAGACCGGACCGAGGCCACCTACTCGGCGCTCCCCGTCCCAGAGTTCTACCGCGCCGTCACCGTGCATGCCGACGAGACCGAGATGTTCGCCGGCCTCGCCACCAAGGACAAGGACCCACGCCGCTCGCTGCACCTGGACGAGGTGCCCGTTCCCCGGCTCGCGCCCGGTGAGGCCCTGGTCGCGGTGATGGCCAGCTCGATCAACTACAACACCGTGTGGACCTCGATCTTCGAGCCGATGTCCACGTTCGGCTTCCTGCAGCGCTACGGCCGGCTGTCGGAGGACACCAAGCGCCACGACCTGCCCTACCACGTGGTCGGCTCGGACCTCGCCGGCGTGGTGCTGCGCACCGGCCCCGGGGTGCACCTGTGGAAGGCCGGCCAGGAGGTCGTCGCGCACTGCCTCTCCGTCGAGCTCGAGCACCACGACGGGCACAACGACACGATGCTCGACCCCGAGCAGCGGATCTGGGGCTTCGAGACCAACTTCGGCGGCCTCGCGCAGCTGGCGATCGTCAAGACCAACCAGCTGATGCCCAAGCCCGAGCACCTCACCTGGGAGGAGGCCGCGTCCCCGGGCCTGGTCAACTCCACGGCCTACCGGCAGCTCATCTCCCGCAACGGCGCGGGGATGAAGCTCGGCGACCGGGTCCTCATCTGGGGCGCCTCCGGCGGGCTCGGGTCCTACGCCACCCAGATGGCGCTCGCGGGCGGTGCGACGCCGATCTGCGTCGTGTCCTCCCCCGAGAAGGCCGAGATCTGTCGCCGCATGGGCGCCGACCTGGTCATCGACCGCTCCGCCGAGGGCTACCGGTTCTGGTCCGACGAGCACACCCAGGACCCGCGCGAGTGGAAGCGGCTCGGCGCCAAGATCCGCGAGCTCACCAACGGCCACGACCCCGACATCGTCTTCGAGCACCCCGGCCGCGAGACCTTCGGCGCCTCGGTCTACGTCACCCGCAAGGGCGGCACGATCGTCACCTGCGCCTCGACGAGCGGCTACCTGCACGAGTTCGACAACCGCTACCTGTGGATGAACCTCAAGCGGATCATCGGGTCGCACTTCGCCAACTACCGCGAGGCCTGGGAGGCCAACTCGCTGATCCGTCGAGGCCTGATCCACCCGACCCTGTCGCGCACCTACACGATGGACGAGGTGGGCCAGGCGGCCTACGACGTGCACCGCAACCGGCACCAGGGCAAGGTCGGCGTCCTCACCCTCGCGCCCGAGCCGGGCCTCGGCGTGACCCGCCCCGAGCTGCGCGCCGAGCTCGAGCAGGAGATCAACCGGTTCCGCAACGTGTAGACCACGTGTCGCCGACGCGTCGCTCTCGCTTCGCCGACGTGGGAGCCGTCGCGTCAGTCCATTGGTAGCCGAGGTAGCCGACGTGTCACCACGAAGCGCGCACCGGCGCGACTATCGTCGGACCCGTGAGATTGCCGACGTACCGCTGGTGGTCCGAGTACCGCAGCAAGGCCCGTGAGGCACTCGAGGCGAGCAACCGCCTCGAGGAGCAGGTGCGCCTCTCGGCGGGCGCCGCCGACCCGGTGGCGAGCAGCGAGGGGGCGGACGTCGAGGGTGCCCGCCGCGGCGCCGAGCTGACCGGTCAGGCGCTGAGCCGGCCGTTCCGCCTCGGGTTCGTCGGGGCGATGGGGGTGCTCGTCGCCGTCACGCTGTGGAACTTCCTCGGCCAGCTGAGCATGACGCTCACCCTGCTCACGGTGGCCGTGTTCATCGCGGTCGCCCTCGACCCGATCGTCGAGCGGCTCACCGCCGACGGCCTCGGCCGCGGGTGGGCGGTGAGCATCGTCTTCGTCGGTCTGGTCGCCGTCTTCACCCTGCTCGGCTCGCTCGTCGCGCCGGTCGTCGTGTCCCAGTCCTCCGCGCTGGTCGCGAACACCCCGGGCGCCGTCGACGACCTGCTCGCCCAACCCTGGGTGCAACGCCTGGACCAGGACTACCACCTGGTCGACCAGCTGCAGAACCAGATCAACCAGCGGCTCACCGACCAGTCCTTCCTGCAGACCATCGCGGGTGGCCTCTGGGGCGCCGGCGCGGCCGCCGTGAGCGGGTTGTTCCAGACGTTCACCGTCCTGATCCTCACGCTCTACATCCTCGCGAACCTGCCCCGCGCCAAGCAGGCGGTCTACGCGATGGTGCCGGCCAGCCGACGCCCGCGGGTTGTCGCGCTGTCCGAGCAGATCATGCGCCGGGTCGGCGCCTACGCCATCGGCCAGGCGATCGTCGCCAGCATCAACGGCGCCCTCAGCTGGCTGGCCATGCAGATCCTCGGGGTGCCCTACGCGGCGGTGCTCGCCGTGGTGGTGGCCTTCCTCGGCCTGATCCCGATGGTCGGCGCCACCCTCGGCGGCACGGTCGTCACGATCGCCGGGCTCACCGTCTCGCCCAAGGTCGCGATCATCCTGCTCATCTACTACATCGTCTACCAGCAGGTCGAGAACTACCTCATCATCCCGCGCATCATGAGGCGCACCGTCGCCGTCCCCGGAGCCGTCACGGTCGTCGCGGCGCTCGCGGGCGCCACCCTGCTCGGCATGCTCGGCGCGCTGCTCGCGATCCCCGTCGCGGCCGGCCTGCTGCTGCTCTACGAAGAGGTCCTGGTCCCCCGCCAGCGCCGGCTCTAAGTGGTTGGCTCCCCCGGGGTCAGGTGGGCCGGGTCGGGCGGGTCAGGACGGGCGTAGACCGGGAGCGACCGGCGCGTGGGCGCCGTCCTGCCCGGCGTGAGCGCGGACACCGACGATGGCGCCGACGACCACGAGGGCCGCGCCGAGCCACTGCAGACCGCTGAGCGTGCCGCCGAGGACCAGCGCGGTGGCGAGCACCGTGACGACCGGCTCGGCCGTGGAGACGATCGAGGCCCGGGTCGCGCCGAGCACGCCCATCCCGGCGAAGAAGCAGGTCACGGCGATCACGCCGCCGACGACGGCCACCCCCGCCACGGGGACCCAGCCGCGCAGCGCCGCGCCGACGTCGAGGCTGCTGGTCACCAGCCCGGTGACCACGAAGGACAGCGCAGCCGACGCGCACACGAGCGCGCTCGACACCAGCGGCGGCACGCCCCGCCCGACCCGGTCGCCCAGCACGATGTAGATCGCGTAGAGGAAGGGGGCGGCAGCCCCGAGGGCGACCCCCACGAGGTCGCTGCCGCCGCCGATCCGCCCGAGGCACAAGGCGATTCCCACGAAGGACAGGACCAGCGAGAGGACGACGCCGCGAGTCAGCCTGTCGTGGTTGACGATCGACGACAGCAGAGCGACGAGGGAGGGGTAGAGATACAGCAGCAGTCCAACGAGAGCCGGCGAGATCCGTTGCACCGCAGAGAAGTACAGGCTCGACTGCCCGCAGTAGATCACCCCCATCAGCCCCAGCACGAGCATCGCCCGGGTGGCGGGGAGCCGGAGTCGCCGCAGGGCGGCGAGACCCACCACGAGCACGACCGCGGACAGCCCGAAGCGGGCGAGCAGCAGCGTCGGCACGCTGACGCCGTGGCGGTAGGCGAAGACCGCGATGACCGGCATGACGCCGAACGCGATGGCGGAGACGACCACCAGCAGGTAGCCGCGCAGCAGGCTCATGCCGGACTCAGTCGCCGGAGGAGACGACGTCGCCGTCCCAGGTGGTCGGCAGGTGCCCGTCGACGAGCCGGTCGGGGGCCACCACGGCCACGATCTCGTCCAGGGCGCGCCGGACGTACGTCTCCCCCACCCACAGGTGCTTGCCGCCCTCGATGGTGACGACCTTCGCCTGCTGCAGCGGCGCGAATCCTTCACGGGCAGCGGGAGGTTGGAGGAAGTCGTCGTGCTCGGGCACCAGTGCGCTGACCGGCTTGCCGGAGTCGGTCCAGGCCTGCAGGTGCTCGGGCCGCGACCAGCGCAGCGGCGGGCTCATCAAGATGGCGCCCTCGATCGAGGGGTCGAGCCCGTGCATCAGGGTCAGGTCGGTCCCGAACGACCAGCCGAGCAGCCAGCGGTGCGGCAGCGCGGGGTCCTCGTGGAACTCCGCGAACTCGATCGCCGCGGCCACGTCGTAGCGCTCGCTGTCCCCCGCGTCGAAGATGCCCTGCGAGGTGCCGCGCGGCGAGCTCGTGCCGCGCGTGTTGAAGCGGAGCACCGCGACGTCGGCGAGCGCGGGCAGCCGGTAGGACGCCTTCTTGAGGACGTGGCTGTCCATGAAGCCCCCGGCGGTCGGCAGCGGGTGCAAGGTGACGAGCGTCGCGACGGGGTCGCGGTCGAGCGGCAGGGCGAGCTCACCGACGAGGGTGAGCCCGTCGGCGGTGTGCAGCTCGATGTCCTCGCGGCGGGCCGGCAGGATCGTGCCGGACCGGATCTCGTGGACGCTCACGCGTGGTCCTTCCAGGGCTCGTCGGTGGGGCTGGGTCAGACTCTACGACGGTCCTTGGCCGCCCAGCACGACGTGTGCCAGTGCCGGCGGTCCGGCAGGCCACGCATGCCTTCGGCCGGCCACGCGACCACGTGAGGCAGGTCGTCGCTCAGCTCCTGGTTGCACCCCGGACAGCGGTAGACCCGCCCCTGCCCGGCGCCGCGCACGCGCCGCACGGTCCAGGCACCGTCCCAGTGCTGCTCGCGCCGCTCCATGCCGGCCAGCCGACCGAGGGCCAGCGGCGCGTGGTCGACGCGACGACGGTTGGAGCGGGGCATGGCCCCATCATCGCAGCCCGCGCGCCGTCCGGACCGGCGCCTGCCGCTGCGTGGCCGGCTCCGGGGAGCCCGCCGTGGCGGCGCGCGGGGACGCGGAGCCGGCAGCACGGGCTACCCGAGCCTCGACGTGGTCGAGCCAGCGCACCTCGGACTCGGCCGCGAAGATGAGGTTCTCGACGACGAGCAGCCAGGCGAGCTGGGTGCGGTCGCCGTCGGTGACCGTCGCGGACTTGATGCGCGTCAGGTCGCGCAGCTGGCGCATCGTCGCGGTCCGCTGGGCCTGCACGACCCGCGTGACGTCCACGCCGGGCACGGTCACCGCGAGCGCCAGCTTGATCGCCAGCTCGTTGCGCGGCGTGCTCTCACGGTCGACCGGCTCGGACCACCAGCGCTCGACCTCGGCGCGGCCCGCGTCGGTCAGCCCGTAGGTCGTGCGGCCCTCCTCGTCCTCACCGCGCTGGTCGACAAGGCCGTCGCGCTCGAGCCGGGTGAGGGTCTGGTAGACCTGCCCCACGTTGAGCGGCCAGGTGTCACCCGTGCGCGCCTCGAACTCCGAGCGCAGCTGGGCGCCATACATCGGCTGGTCGGCGAGCAGGGCGAGCAGGCCGTTGCGGATCGACATCGTGTCTTCGTCTCCTAGGTGGACCGTCGGGTGAGGGTCGGGTTGGTGCGCACCACGAGGGCGGCGAGCAGGGCGGCGACGGCCAGCCCGACGAGCGCGCCGATCAGCGCGAGCGAGCCCGCCTGCGCCGCGGCGATCCAGCGTCGCAGCCGCCCGGTGGAGCCGATGGCGGCCAGGGTCGCGAGATCGCGCTGTGTTTCCCCCATGGACAGGGCCGTGGCCGTGGTCGTGGCCACCAGGATCAGCAGCACGACCGTGCCGACCAGGAGCCAGCGCAGCCGGTCGTACTGATCGACGAATCCGCGCTCTACGCGGACGTTCTCGTCGGACAGCTGCTCGTCCATGCTGGGGTCGGCGACCGCCTTGGCGAAGGCATCGCGCTGCGCGTCGGTGACCGCGTCGCCGTCGCCCGGGCGCACCATGACGACGTCGGCGCTTCGTTCCAGCCCCAGCGCCCGGGTGCCCACCGGTCCGATCACGGCCGTCCCCATCGGGTTGTAGGCGTCGACGAACGCGGCCTGCTCGCGGGTGAGCGACCCGACCGGCAGCGTCCGGCGGGACCACTCTCGACCGAGCACCGTCGCACCGTCCTTCTGGATGTAGTCGAGCCTGACCCAGGTCAGCGACCCGGCGGACGCTGACGCAGGCACCGAGGTCAGCACCCCTCCGGCCGCGACGATCCGCTGCTGGTCGCGGGTGAGCCGTAGCACGTCGCGCAGGCCGGGGTCGTCCAGCGCGCGGACCGAGGTCGACCCCATCGGCGCGCTGATGTTCAGACCGACGCACGCGGACGGGGGCCGGTCGCGCGGCACGTCGACCGCCTGCGCCGGCGTGCACCCGGGAGCGAGGGCCAGCAGGAGCCACCCATGGTCCGCCGGGGTGTCGGCCGACGGCCTCGGCAGCGCGACCCGGTCGAGCTGGTAGGCGCGCCCCCCGGGGATGGTCTGCTCGACCGCGGCCGGCACGTCCACGTCCCCACCGAACATCCGCGCATAGAGCCACCCCGACGGAGCGCTCGCGACGTAGTCGGAGCGCTGGCGCTCGGTGAACGAGGCGAAGGCGATGGCACTGGTGCCGAGCAGGATGGTGCCGGCCATGATCGCGGCGACCGTCGGTGTCGCCCGACCACGCTGCCGCGCGGCGTCCCGGATGGCGATCCGGACGGGGACCGGCAGCGCACCACCCAGTCGACCGACGAGGCCGAGGATCGCGGGCACCGCGAGGAGGGCGCCGATCACGAGGACGACGGCCGACCCGATCAGGGACCCGAGCACGACCCAGCTGTCGTGGGTGCCCGATCGGGCGAGCGCGACGGCGGCGAAGATGCCGATCCCACCGAGGGCGGCACAGACCAGCCCGACAACCGGGAGCCACCGTCGGGACGGGCGCGGTGCCACGTCGCCACGCAGGGCGGACATCACGTCGAGCCGCCCGAGACCCCGGGCCGGGACCAGCGCGGCCACGACTGCCGCGACGATCGCGCAGCCCAGGACGACGGCGAGCTGGAGCCAGGGGACGTCGAACGGACCGGTGACCGTCGTCGGCCGCCAGCGCAGGTAGACCAGGACGCCGACCCAGCCGAGCAGCACGCCGAGCGCCGCCGCGATCGCGGCCGACCCGACCCGACCCACGAGGGCCTGGGCGAGCATGGTGCGGCGCAGCTGGGCGCGGGTCGCCCCGTTGGAGGCGGCCAGGGCCAGGGTGCGTCGCTGGCGCTGGGCGATCACCGCGAAGGCCGGTCCGGCGAGCAGCGCGGACTCGATGAGCAGCCCGGCCGCGACCAGCCCGAGCGCGACCAGGGTGTCCTGCTGGCCGCTCACCTGGCCGGACGCGGCCTGAGCCTCGGCGGGCACCTGTGCCGGATCGATCAGCACCGCCCGGCTGGCCACCCCGACGCCGTAGCCGCTCAGCCGGGCGACCTCGGCCCAGTCGATCGGCGTGGCCCGGTCGACCAGGCCGGACTGGAAGATCGGTGCCGCCGGGTCCGGCAGGCGGACGAGATCGGCGCGCTGCTGCCCTCCCCGACCAGGGCAGCAGCGACGCCGACGATGGTGACGGAGGTCGCGTGGCTCTGCTGCGCGCCGTCCGGTCCGTGGGTGATGGCCCCGGCCTGCAGGGTGCCGCTCGACGGCAGCCCGCGAGACATCCCGGACTCGGTGACCACCACCTCGTCGCGGGTGGTCGGCCACCGGTCGGAGACCAGGTCGGCCATGCCGCGGACCAGCGGGTCCCGTCCGTCGATGACCAGGGTGTTGAAGCCGCGCCGCGTGTCGCCCACGGTCACCCGGCTGGGGCCGGTGCTGAACGGCAGCACGCGGGCGTCGAGCAGCCGGCCGACCGCGGCACCCATGTCGGCGGCCGGCGCGGCGGAGTTCGACCCGCGCAGCCCGGGGAGGTGCTTGGCGGGCGGCGGCTCGCAGCTGGTCGAGCTCGCGGAGCAGGTGAAGGTCATCTCGCCGGTGGCGCTGGGCGCGTAGGCCTGGTCCTGGACCGACTCGACCACGCCGGCCGCGCGACCCATCAGCCCCGGGATCGCCTCCTGGCCGTGCACGTCCTTGGTCGCGTAGCCCGTGAGGGCGGCGACCATGAGCAGCACCGGCAGGGCGATCATCACCAGCACGAGCGCGCTGCGCCCCCGGTGGGCGGCCGTGTCGCGGACGGCGAGCCGCAGCGCGACGCGCCAGCCCGCTCGCCACTCGGCGAGGCGCGAGCGCGACGTCGGCGGCCGGGACCCGCCACGGGGCCGGTCGGAGGCGCTGGAGCCGGTCGGCGCCTCGGCGATGGTCGTGGCCATGGCGCTCAGACCCCAGTCGTCTCGAGCAGGGACTCGGCGCTCGGGGCCGGCCCGGTCGTGTCGACCACGACGCCGTCGCGCAGGAAGACGACCCGGTCGGCCCAGGCTGCGTGCCGGGCCTCGTGGGTCACGAGCAGACCGGCCGCGCCCTGGTCGCACCGGTGGCGCAGGACCTGCAGGATCGCCTCGCCGGTCACCGAGTCGAGCGCGCCGGTGGGCTCGTCGGCGAGCACCAGGCGTCGGTCACCGACGAGCGCGCGGCAGATGGCGACCCGCTGCTGCTGCCCGCCGGACATCTGGTCGGGGTAGCGGTCGGTCAGCTCGCGGATGCCGACCTCCTCGAGCGCCGCCCGGGCGTGCTTGCGGGCCTGGCGCGGGCGCATGCCGTCGAGCTCGAGCGGCAGCGAGACGTTCTCGGCCGCGGTGAGCGAGGAGATCAGGTTGAAGAGGTTGAGCAGGGTGGACTTGCCCGATCCGGAGGGACCCATCACGGCGACCAGCTCACCTGCCTGGACCACGAGGTCTACCCCGCGCAGGGCGTGGACGGCGGTGTCGCCGGAGCCATGGGTGCGGCTGACGTCCGAGAGCTGGAGCACGACCATCGGGCCTCCTCTGCTGAGCGACATACCGAGTATTTCTGCTGGTAGGTAGAGGTATACCGAGTATGTCGCGAGAGGTCAAGAGTCGCCGTAGCGGCGTGTCGTGTCGTGTCGCGCGGTGTTACGTGCCGCGTGCCTGCGCGGGCTACGCGGTGGCGTAGCTGCGGAAGCCCTTGCCGGTCTTGCGGCCGAGGTAGCCCGCCTTGACCATCTGCTCGAGCAGCGGAGCGGGGGCGTAACCGCGGTCGCGGAACTCCAGGTAGAGCTGGCGCTCGATCGCGTGCGAGACGTCCAGGCCGACGACGTCGAGCAGCTCGAACGGCCCCATGGGCAGGCCGCAGCCGTTCTTCATCGCGAGGTCGATCTCGTCGGCGGAGGCGTAGTTGGCCTCGAGCATCTTGACCGCGTCGTTGAGGTAGGGGAACAGCAACGCGTTGACGATGAAGCCGGCCCGGTCGGCGCAGCGCACCGGCACCTTGCCGAGACGTCGGCAGAGCGCGATCACCGTGTCGGTGACCTCCGGGTCGGTCGCGACCGAGTGCACGACCTCGACCAGCTTCATCGCGCGGGCCGGGTTGAAGAAGTGCATCCCGATGACGTCCTGCGGCCGGGAGGTCGCGGCGGCGCACTCGATCACGGGCAGGCTGGACGTGGTCGTCGCGAGGATCGCCCCCGGCTTGGCCACGGCGTCCAGCCGCCGGAAGAGGTCGAGCTTGACCTCGAGGTCCTCGGCGATCGCCTCGACCACCAGGTCGACCTCGCCGAGCGCAGCCACGTCGGTGGCGGACGTGAGCCGCCCGAGCACGGCCGCCTTGGCCTCCTCGGTCGACCTCCCGCGGGCGATCGCCTTGTCCTGGCTGGTGGTGATGGCCGCGACGACCGCATCGACCTTCTCGCTCGACCGCCCGACGAAGGTGACCGGCAGCCCGGCTCCGGCGAGGACCTCGATGATGCCGGTGGCCATCGTGCCGGTGCCGACCACCCCGACGCGCTCGACCGCGCGGGCGGGGCCGGCGGCCGGGTCCGGCTCGGCCGGTGTGAGGGCGTCCGGCACGATCTGCGAGGACCCCGGCCCCGCATAGGTGTAGAACCCTCGGCCGGTCTTGCGCCCGAGCATCCCCGCCGTGACCATCTGCTTGAGCAGGGGCGTCGGGGCGTGCAGCTTGTCGCGGTCCTGGCGATACATCGTGTCGAGCACCTGCAGGCAGGTGTCCAGGCCGATCAGGTCGACCAGCGCCAGCGGGCCGAGCGGGTAGCCGCAGCCGTGGCGCATGGCCGCGTCGAGGTCCTCGCGCGTGGCGTACCGGCTCTCGTAGAGCGAGATCGCGTGGTTGAGGTAGCCGAGCAGCAGCGAGTTGGCGATGAAGCCGGCGCGGTCCCCCGCGATGACCGGGGTCTTGCCGAGCCGCTCGGCGAGCGCCCGGGTGGTCTCGACCACGTCAGGGGCCACGATGACCGTGCGGATGACCTCGACGAGCGGCTGCACCGTCGCCGGGTTGAAGAAGTGCATCCCGACGACCCGGCTCGGGTCCTTCGTGGACACCGCGATGTCGGTGACCGAGAGGCTGGAGGTGTTGGTCGCGAGGATGGTGTCCGGCCGCACCACCGCGTCCAGCGCGCCGAAGAGCTGCTGCTTGGCCTCGATGATCTCGGGGATCGCCTCGATCACCAGATCGACGTCGGCGAGGGCGTCGAGCGCGCTCGCGAAGGTCACCTGCGCGTCCACCTCGGCCTTCTCCTGCGCCGTCAGCTTGCCGCGCTCCACCCCTCGTGCCGTAGACCGCTCCACGCGCTCGCGGCCACGCTCCAGCGCCGCTGCGTCCAACTCTACGGCAACGACGGGGACACCCGCCCGGGCGAACACCTCGACGATGCCGGACCCCATGATGCCGAGGCCGACCACCCCGACGGTCGTGACGGCGCGCGTGCCGTCGTCGGTGTGCTGCTGGCTGTTGGCGGGCTGGTTGTCCGGCATGCGCCCGAGTCTGGTTCGGCCACGCAGCCCGGGCAAGGGTGGCGCCACGCGACGTCGGTCACAGTCGGGCTCGGTGGTCACGATGGCCCCGTGGGCTAGGCTCGGGCACCGTGCGTCTCGTGATCGCCCGGTGCAGCGTCGACTACCTCGGCCGGCTCACCGCCCACCTGCCCCTCGCCACCCGGCTGCTCGTCGTCAAGAACGACGGGTCGGTGCTGGTGCACTCCGACGGCGGTTCCTACAAGCCGCTCAACTGGATGTCGCCGCCGTGCACCCTGGTCGAGGTCGAGCCCACTCCCGAGGAGGCCGAGGCGGGCGCGACCGCCTGCTGGATCGTGCAGAACGCCAAGTCCGACGACCGGCTGCGGGTGCAGCTGCACGAGGTGCTGCATGAGCACAGTCACGACCTCGGCGTGGACCCGGGCCTGGTCAAGGACGGCGTCGAGGCCCATCTGCAGAAGCTGCTGGCCGAGCACATCCACACCCTCGGCGAGGGCTGGACGCTCGTGCGCCGGGAGTTCATGACCGCCATCGGTCCGGTCGACATCCTCTGCAAGGACGCCTCCGGTGCCACCGTCGCCGTCGAGATCAAGCGCCGCGGCGAGATCGACGGCGTCGAGCAGCTGACCCGCTACCTGGAGCTGCTCAACCGCGACCCGCTCCTCGCACCGGTGACCGGGATCTTCGCGGCGCAGGAGATCAAGCCGCAGGCCCGCACCCTCGCGACCGACCGCGGGATCCGTTGCGTGACACTGGACTACGACGCCTTGCGGGGCATCGACGACATCGAGTCGCGGCTGTTCTGAGACTGTTCTGAGGCCGCCTCAGAGGGAGTGCCGCGCTCAGCGCGGCCCAGCGAGTCGCGCTCAGCGCGGCCCAGCGAGTCGCGCTCAGCGCGGCAGCCGGCGGGCCAGCGCGCGCAAGTCGGTCGCGGGGTCGCCGAGCAGGTCGGCGCCCACCGAGGCGCCCGCCTCGACCAGGCGACGCACGGCTCGACCGGTGGGACCGAGGTCCACGGTCACCGCGCCGGTGAGCGCCCCGTCGACCAGCCGCAGCACCGCGAACGGCGGCTCCCCCACCACGCCGCGGACCACCCGGTCGCCGTGCACCGCGTCACCCGTCACCTCGACGTGGTGGCCGTAGCGGTCGGTCCAGAACCACGGCGTCTCGTGCTCGTGCTCGTGCTCGTGCTCCTGCTCGCGCTCCGACTCGGGCCCGTCTCCGGTCGCGATCGCCGCGGCCGCGCGGGCCGCGGATCGCGTTGCGGCGTCCCAGTGCTCGCTGCGGGTGCGGCCCAGCCGCGGGTGCTCGTGCAGCGCCACGTCGCCGATCGCGTAGACCCCGGCGCCCGTCGTGCGCCCGGCCCCGTCGACGACCACCCCGCTGCCGGGGACGACCTCGAGCCCGCTGGCCTCGGCGACCCGGGTGTCCGGGATGCCGCCCACGCCGACGACGACGTCGTCGACAGCGAGGACCTGCCCGTCGCTGGTGACCACCTCGAGGCGCGGGCTCGTCGAGCCGCCCGGCGTCGACCCGCCCCGCGTGGACCTGTCCCGCGTGGACGTCGTTGCGGCCGTGCGAATCTCGACCACCGCGGCCTCGACGACCCGCACCCCGTGCGCGACGTGCAGGTCGTGCAGCCAGCGCGCGACGTCCCGTCCGACCACTGCCTCCAGCGGCAGCGTCGGCTCGACGAGGATGACCTGCGCCCCGAGATCGCTTGCGGTGGAGGCGATCTCGGCTCCGATGAGCCCGCCACCGACGACGCAGACCCGACGGCCGGGCACGAGAGCCTGCCGCAGTCGCCGCGCGTCTCGACGGTGCGCAGGTGGTGCAGCTCGGCGAGGTCGCCGCCGACCACCGGCAGCCGCCGAGCCAGCCCACCGGTCGCCAGCACCACCGCGGCGGCCGGCAGGGTCTGCCCGTCGGCCAGGACCACCGCGAGGTCGTCGGGCGCGGAGCCGACCGCACGGTCTACCGAGATGCCTTGGTGGAGAGCGATGTCCGAGGCGGCGAACCACGCCTCGTCGTGCAGCCTGATCCCGCTCTCGTCGACCTCGCCGCGCAGCAGCTCCTTCGACAACGGCGGTCGGTCGTGCAGCAGGTCACCGGCGTCGATCAGCGTGATTGGCCCGGCCTACCCCTGCGCGCGGAGCTCGGCGCAGCAGCTGACCCCCGCGATCCCACCGCCCACGACGACGACCGGGAGCTGGCCGGCGCTCACACCGACCTCGGGTCGGTGGTGCCGGGCCAGCTGTCGACGACCCAGCCGTCAGCGTCCGCCCGCACGACCGCGGGCACCGCGTTGGGCAGGAAGTTCTTGCGCGCGTAGTCATCTCGCACGTTCTGGGCAAGTCGTGGGAGCACGAGCGACATCACGCCGCCGTGGCTGAAGACGAGGACGTGCCGGCCACGGTTGGCGTCGACGATCTCCTCCAGCGCCGCGCGCACCCGGGCCAGGACCTGGTGACCGTCCTCGGCACCGGGGAAGGACGCGTCCAGGTCGCCGTCCAGCCACGCCTCGAAGACGACCGCGACGTCGGGGTCGCTGTAGCGCCGCCCGACCAGGTCACCGACGGAGTACTCCTGCAGGCCGGCGACCACGGTGTTCTCGAGCCCGAGGACGGACGCCGCCAGCTCGCCCGACTCGACCGCCCGCTCCAGCGTCGAGGAGTAGACCGCCCCCACCGCCACAGCGGGGTCCGCGGCCAGCCGCTCGGCCAGGGCGCGCACCTGCTCGCGCCCGAGCTCGCTCAGCCACCCGCCCTCGTCGGTGATCATCCCCTGGACGTCGTACTCGGCGTCCCCGTGCCGCGCGACGTGGAGGGTGGCGGCGCACTGCAGATCGCTCACGCTCGCCACTCTAGCGGGGTGCGAGAGCTACGCCGGGTGGGCCTGGAGGCCGTTGGCGGCACGCACGATGTCGACGACCTGGCCCATGATGTCGTTGAGGCCGAAGTCCTTGGGGGTGAACACCGCCGCGACCCCGAGCCGCCTCAGCTCGGCCGCGTCGCGCTCGGGGATGATGCCCCCGAGGACCACGGGCACGTCGCCGGCTCCCGCGGCCCGCAGCCCGTCGAGGACCTCCGGCACCAGCGCCAGGTGCGACCCCGACAGCACCGACAGGCCGACCACGTGCACGTCCTCGGCGATCGCTGCGGCGACGATCTCACCCGGGGTCAGCCGGATGCCCTGGTAGATCACCTCGAAGCCCGCGTCGCGCGCGCGCACCGCCACCTGCTCGGCGCCGTTGGAGTGGCCATCCAGCCCGGGCTTGCCGACGAGGAAGCGCAACCGGCCACCGAGCTCGTCGCCGGTGCGCCGCACCCGGTCGCGGACCACGGCGAGCTCGGAGCTGAACGGCGCCGCCGGGCCACCCGCGAGCTCCTGGTCGGGCGTCGCACCGGCGCTGGACGCGCCGAACACCCCTGTGTGAGCGCGATATTCGCCGAACACCTCGCGCAGGGCGTCGGTCCACTCCCCCACGGTGACGCCCGCGCGGGCGCACTCCAGCGACGCCTCGACGAGGTTGGTGGAGCCCGCAGCGTCGGCCTTCAGCCGGGCCAGCGCCGCCGAGGCGGCGTCGCGGCGCTGCGGGTCGGCGTCGCGCGCCTCGCGCCAGGCGCGCACCGCCTCGACGGCCTGCCGCTCGACGTCGGGGTCGACGCTGTGGATCGCCTGGTCCAGGTCGGCGGTGAGCGGGTTGGGCTCGGTGGTCGTGAAGCGGTTGACGCCCACCACGACGTCCTCCCCCGACTCGATCCGGCGTCGGCGGGCGGCGTGCGAGGAGACCAGGGCGGACTTGAGGTAGCCGGACTCCACGGCCTCGACGGCACCGCCCAGGGCGAGGATCCGGTCTACCTCCTGCCGGGCACCGGCCACCAGCTCGGCGACCTTGGCCTCGACGACGTGCGACCCCGCGAACAGGTCGTCGTACTCCAGCAGGTCGGACTCGAAGGCGAGCACCTGCTGGATCCGCAGCGACCACTGCTGGTCCCACGGCCGCGGCAGGCCGAGTGCCTCGTTCCACGCCGGCAGCTGCACGGCGCGGGCGCGGGCGTCCTTGGACAGCGTGACGGCGAGCATCTCCAGCACGATGCGCTGGACGTTGTTCTCGGGCTGCGCCTCGGTCAGGCCGAGGGAGTTGACCTGCACGCCGTAGCGGAACCGCCGGTGCTTGGGGTCCTGCACGCCGTAGCGCTCGCGGGTGACCTCGTCCCAGAGCTCGACGAAGGCGCGCATCTTGCACATCTCCTCGACGAAGCGCACCCCCGCGTTGACGAAGAACGAGATCCGCGCGACGACCTCGCCCATCCGCTCTTGCGGCACCTGGCCCGCCGCGACGACCGCGTCGAGCACGGCGATGGCGGTGCTCATCGCGAACGCCAGCTCCTGCACCGGCGTCGCGCCCGCCTCCTGCAGGTGATAGCTGCAGATGTTGATCGGGTTCCACCGCGGCATCGCCTCGACCGTGTAGGCGATCATGTCGGTGATCAGGCGCAGCGACGGCTCGGGACCGAAGATGTGCGTCCCGCGCGAGAGGTACTCCTTGATGATGTCGTTCTGCGTCGTCCCCGCGAGCAGCGGCACCACCTGGGTCGGGTCGACGCCGTCGGCGACGGCCTGCTGCTCGGCGACGCTCTGGTAGAGCGCGAGCAGATACATCGCCGGCGCGTTGATGGTCATCGAGGTGTTCATCTGCGCCAGCGGGATCTGGTCGAACAGCGCGGTCATGTCGCCGAGGTGGCTGATCGGCACCCCGACCTTGCCCACCTCACCGCGCGCGAGGATGTGGTCCGGGTCGTAGCCCGTCTGGGTGGGGAGGTCGAAGGCCACCGAGAGCCCGGTCTGGCCCTTGGCCAGATTCGTCCGGTAGAGCTCGTTGCTGGCCTGCGCGGAGGAGTGGCCCGCGTAGGTGCGCATCACCCACGGTCGGTCCTTGTCGTGGTTGACGCCCATGGGCCGAACGTACCCGCCGGTAACGGCGACGGGGAGGGCATCGCGCCGTGACGGTCACCACAACGGGTCCGCCCCTGGTGCCCCTCGTGCACGGCCGTGGTCAGGGCGTGACGGTCACCACAGGCCGGCCCTGGCGCCGGCGGCCGGCGAGCAGGTCCTCGCGGGGAGCCTGCCAGTTGAGCACCCGGTGCAGCCGTGAGCCGCGCACGAGCCGCTCGAGGCGCGGGGTGGCGTCGACGACGACGAGGCGACGCTCGAGGGCCACGGCTCGGCGGTGGACGCTCACGACGACCGCGAGCCCGCTGGAGTCGTGGACCTCGGCCTCGGCGAGGTGGATGAGCAGGTCGCCCCGACCGCTGAGCAGGACCCGGTGGAGGGCGTCGCGGACCTCGGCGACGGAGCGGACGTCCAGCCGGCCGCGGACCAGGACCTCCTGGCCCGGCACGAGCTCCTCGACGACGGCCGGCGCAGCGGCAGCCGTCGCAGCCCCCGCCGATCCGGTCGGGGATAGCGTCGAGCCAGTCGTCATCGGGCCTCCCTCCCTCTGCCGTTCGGCCAGGGTAGCCCCTTCGGCCCAGTCTGTGACAGAGGTTTCGTGATATTGCGTAGCCGTTTCATTACATTCTGTAGCAAAGAACGCCATGAGATGGGGACTTTCGCCACACCGGCGCGGCAGCGGGGCGTGGGACGATGGCGCCATGGTCAACCTCACGCGCATCTACACCCGGACCGGCGACCAGGGCACGACCGCGCTCGGCGACTTCAGCCGGACCCGCAAGACCGACCCCCGGCTGGCGGCCTACGCCGATGCCAACGAGGCCAACGCGGTGCTCGGCGTCGCCATCACCTGCGGGGGGCTGCGCACCGACGTGGTCGAGACGCTGACGCGCGTGCAGAACGACCTGTTCGACGTGGGTGCGGACCTCTGCAACCCCCTCGCCCCCGACCCCGAGTACCCCCCGCTGCGGGTCAAGGCGGCCTGGGTCGACGAGCTCGAGGCCGACTGCGATCGCTACAACGACGAGCTGGACAAGCTCCGGTCGTTCATCCTGCCCGGAGGCACCCCGGGCGCGGCCTACCTGCACCACGCGTGCACGGTGGTGCGGCGCGCGGAGCGCTCCACCTGGGCCGCGATCGAGGCCTACGGCGACCAGGAGGCCCCCGAGGGCAGCCCGCGCGGCACCGGCGGGGTCAACGTGCTGGCCGCGACCTACCTCAACCGGCTCTCCGACCTGCTGTTCATCCTCGCCCGGGTCGCCAACCTGGGTGCGGGCGGCGACGTGCTCTGGCAGCCCGGTGGTGGCCGCGAGCTGCGCGACGCCCCGATCCCGTAGCTCTGCGGCTGGTCGGTCCCGCCGCGAGCGGGTCGGTCAGGCGCTGTGCCCGATCCCCGGAGGCGCCGCCTCGAACCACGAGCGCATCGAGGTGTAGGCGGGGCGCGGGAGCGCGATCTCGACGACCTCGGCGCCCAGCTGGCTGCGCAGCACGATCGGGTCGTCGACCAGGGCGGGCATGTCGCCCGCCACGGGGGGTCCGAGCGTGGTGACGGCCGCCGTGCGAGGGATCTCGCACGACGGCCGGACGCTGAGCGCGCTCAGCGGGTAGAGCAGGACCGAGTCGACGTCGTAGCGCGCGAGCCGGACGTGCCAGCGGCGGCCCGGGACGCGCTCGGCACAGACGATCATGGCGGCACCAGCGGCGATGTAGCGGCGGCGCCAGAAGGTCAGAGCGAGGAGCAGGACAACGAGGAGCAGCAGGGCGCACACGAGCCACTCGACCAGGAGCAGCCCGAACGCCATCTGATCACCTAGTGCGCGGCCGCCCGAGGGGCAGCGTCCTCGTCGACGTTCTCCGCGACGATCTTCACGCGGTCGTGGTGGACCGAGAGGAAGCCCCCGTCGATGTCGTAGCTGGAGCGCCCGGAGTCCGACACGATGGTCACCGGACCGCCGACGAGCGCCGCGAGCAGCGGGGTGTGACCGGCCAGGATGCCCACGTCACCCTCGGTGGTGCGTGCCGACACGCTCTTGGCGTCGCCCTCCCAGACCACACGGTCTGCGGCGACGAGCTCGACCTGCAATGCCACGGTGTCTCCTCCATCGGACGTCGGGGTACCGCTCATCGTAGCGTGCATGGACCGCTGCGACGGATCACGCCGACGGTGGTGTCACACCGGTGCAGATCGCCAGAAGAGGGATTTTCCTCACGGACCGGACTCACCCGTCACCCACGGTGACCACTGCGTGAGCAGAGCGCGCCGGATGAGTGGGAATCGGCTCAGTTGGGCCACAGAACGAGGGTCCGGGTCGCTAGCCTGGAAAGGATCCACGGGGAGATCACTCGACCGACCAGCAGCACCAGCAGTACGGGGGGACATGTGCCGCGCATCTCTGTCATCATGCCGACCTACCGGCGACCACACCTGCTCCAGCACTCGCTGGGCAGCGTCGTGGCGCAGACCTTCGACGACCCCACGGCCGAGCTCGAGGTCCTGGTGTGCGACAACGGCAACGACCCGGAGACCGCCGCCGTGGTCGAGCGGTTCGACGACCCGCGGGTGACCTACGTCCCCCGGCCCAGGAACCTCGGCATGGTCGGCAACGCCATCGACGGCTTCCGGCGCGCCACCGGGGACCTCGTGGTCAAGCTCGACGACGACGACGTGCTCTACCCGGCGTTCCTGCAGACGCTCACCGCGCCCTTCGCGGACCGGCCGCGCCTCACCGTGGCGTTCAGCGACCACGACCTGATCGACTCCCGGGGGCGGCTGATGATCGAGCCCACCCAGGCGCTCACCCGGGCCACCAAGCGCGACCGCATCCCCGCCGGCGTCCTGCCGTCGTTCACGCCGGCCGCGGCGTTCGGCTCGGTCCACCTGGCCTCCGCCGTCCTGCGCCGCGACGCGATCGACTGGGACGCCATCCCGGACCACGCCGGCACGTCCTACGACTACCACCTGGTCATGTCCGCGGCCGCGGACGGGCACGAGGCGTTCTACTCCCCCGAGCGGCTGATGGGCTACCGCATCCACGGCGCCAACGACTCGACCCGCAACATCATCCCGAGCCTGGAGGCGGCCCTGGCCATCTCCCAGCACGCGCTGGACGACGGCCGGCACACCGACCCCGGGGCGAGCGCCGCCCTGCACGCCCGGATGAGCCAGGACCGCCGCCGGATCGCCCGTGAGTACCTCCTCGAGGGGCGCCACGGCGAGGCTCGCGCGAACGCCCGGGCCAGCCTGCTCGCCCACCCGACCGCCGAGGCGGCCCGGGTCCTCGCCCTCTCGTGCGTTCCCCAGCGCGTGGGCCAGGGCATCGCCGCCGCGCGCCGCAAGGCCTTCGTGGGTCGGCTGTAGCGCCCGCACGTTCAGCGCCGCGCCGTACCCTGGAACGAGAAGTCAGCCTCGACGACGAGGACCGCACCAGCAGACACCCCGTCCGTGGGGTGACCATCAAGGAGAACCGTGTCCACTGTCACCACCCCAGCCACGCCGCTGAACGCCCTGCGTCAGCGGTGGTGGCTCGCCGCCGTCCTGCCGATCATCGGCGCCATCATCGGGTTCCTCGTCGCCGCCATGCTCCCCACCACCTACACCGCCGAGTCGCGGGTGGCCGTGGGCAAGGGCGACCTGTCCTCCGGTGCGATCGCCGGCTTCCCGGTCGCTGCGGCCTCGCTCGCGTCGAACTACGCCCGCTACGTCAACGACTCCGGCGTGGCGGGCCAGACCGAGGTCCCGGAGGGCGTGACCATGGCCGCCTCGGAGATCCCGGACTCCTCGGTCGTGCGCATCGAGGCCACGTCCAAGGACCAGGACCAGGCCGTCGCCGCCGCGCAGAAGACGGCTGAGGACCTGGTCAAGCAGGTCAACGGCAGCCAGGCCGAGGGCAGCCCGCAGACCGCGCTCGCCGACTACAACAAGATCGCCGCCCAGTGGGCCGCGGCCCAGACGGCCAGCAACGCCGCCGCCGACCGCGTCGGCAAGCTCTCCGGCACCGGCAGCTCGGCGACCGCCCTCGCGGAGGCCCGCAAGACCTACGAGGACGCCCAGGTCAAGCTCGCGAGCCTCGCGGTCCAGAAGGAAGCGCTGTCGCAGAAGTACCAGAACATGGTCGCCAACAGCTCGACGGCCGCTGACCTGACCCTCGTCAAGAAGGCCGAAGTGACGGCGTCCGACAAGTCCTCGCGCGAGCAGACCCTGGCCCTGATCGGCTTGGTCCTCGGTCTCGGCCTGGCGCTGCTGCTCGCCGCCCGCGCCGCCCGCCGCGAGAACCGGCGCGCCACCCGCGTCGAGCGGGTCGAGCGCACCGACAGCACTGTGCGCACCGAGCGGACCGACGGCGTCGTTGAGCGCACCGACGGCACGGCCGGCGTCGAGACCACCCCGCGCTCGCAGGCCACCTCGCGCCGGTGACCGCCGCGACCGACTCGTCGACTCGGGTCGTCGGTCTCCCGAGCCGGGAGGCCGACGACGCCAACGGGGTGCCCGCCTACGTCTGGCTGTTCCTCGGCTCGCTCGTGTTCAACATGTTCTCGGGCTACAGCAACTACCTTGGCTTCCCCATCGGCCCCGACCGCATCCTGTTCGCCGGTGCCGTGGGACTGCTGCTGCTCGACCCGCGCGTCGAGCGCCTCCGGTTCAAGCCGGTCTACGTGATCATGGCGGTGCTGGTGGTCTGGACGGCCTGCTCCGCGCTCAGCCACGGGGTGCTGCTGGAGACGGCGAAGGCCTACGCGCTGCTCGACCGGATCATCGTCCCGTTCCTGATGTTCTGCCTGGGGCCGCTGATCTTCTCGACCAGCAGGCGTCGGGTGATGCTGCTGAAGACGCTCTGCCTCATCGGGATCTACCTCGGGCTGACCGCGATCTTCGAGATCATCGGGCCGCACGCGCTGGTCTGGCCGAGCTACATCATGGACCCCAACATCGGCATCCTCTTCGGGCGGGCGCGTGGACCGTTCGCGTCCGCGGAGCCCAACGGGATGACCATGGGGCTCGCGCTGTTCGCGTCCTCGATCCTCTACACCAAGCTGCGCGGTGGCTGGCGCCGGGTCGCGCTCGTCGGCATCGTGCTGTCGGCGCTCGGCACGATCCTCTGCCTCACCCGCTCGGTGTGGCTCGCCACCATCGTCGCCCTCCTGGTGATCGGCTACCTCGTGCCGGAGATCCGTCGGCGGCTGCCGGCGCTGATCGCGTCGTTCGTCGGCGTGGTCGCGTTCATCCTGCTGGCCGTCCCGCCCATCGCCAACCCGCTCATCGAGCGGTTCACGATGGAGAGCTCGCTCTACGACCGGCAGAACACCAACGCGGCCGGCCTGCGGATCGTCGCCGAGTCCCCCATCTTCGGGATCGGCTGGGGGCGCTACCTCGACATCGGCGCCAACTGGATCCGCCAGGCGGACACCTACCCGGTGACGAACATCAACATCGAGATCCACAACACCTTCTTGTCCCGGGCCGCCGAGACCGGTCTGCCGGGCGCGCTGATGTGGATCCTCTGCGTCGCCCTCGGGCCGGCGCTGTTCCTGGTCGTCAACCGGCCGGCCCGCTCGAGCGAGCGGTTCGTCTGGTGGCTCATGCTCATCGCGGCGACCTGCTACTGGTTCTTCCCCTCGATGTCGAGCCCCAACCCCTATCCCCTGCCCAACAACCTGTTCTGGCTCATCGGCGGCATCGTCGGTCGCCAGCTCATGGTGCTGCCGCGCGCCGACGAGATCGCCGCCGGCGTGCCCGAGCCGACAACTGCGGCCGCGGTGGTCGGCTCTGACGAAGGAGAGATCTGATGGCCCTCGGTGACGTCGCTCGCTGGGTGCGGGACTCCGTGCTCGCCACCGAGCGGCTGCGCCGGGCCAACCCCGGCGCCCGCATCACCCGCGTGCAGTTCGGCGGTGACGTGAGCCGCTGCCACCTGGCCGACCAGGTCTCGGTCATCGGCCCCACGGTCATCTGGGTGGGAGACGGCGGCGGGCTGACCGGTGGCCGTCTCACCGTCGGCGAGCGCACCTACATCGGCGAGTTCAACAACATCCGCACCGCCGGGGCGCCCATCACCATCGGGCGCGACTGCCTGATCTCCCAGCACATCACCATCGTCGGCAGCAACCACGGCACCGCGCCCGGACGCACCATCGTCTCCCAGGACTGGTCCGGCGACGGCGTCGTGATCGGCGACGACGTGTGGGTCGGCGCGGGCGCCACCATCCTGCCCGGCGCCCGCATCGGCGACGGCGCGATCATCGCGGCCAACTCGGTCGTGCGTGGCGAGGTGCCGCCCGGCACGATCTACGGCGGCTCGCCCGCCCGCCAGATCGGCGTTCGCTCCTAGCCCGCAGGGCACCGTGCGGCTACGGCTTGCCGTAGTCCTGCTGGAGCACCTGGAGCTTGTCCCACGGGAAGCCTTCGAGCTGCTTGTAGTTGGGCACCGCGCCCAGGATCGGCTTCCACGGGTCGCTGCCGGTCTCCTTCTGCACGCGGGTGCCGCTCTCGGCGATGACCGCGACGGCGCCGGCGGTGTCGACCACGATGAAGCCGTACTTCTGGGCGGCCCGCGCGACGGCCTTGCCGAGCGGCGTCAGCTTCAGCGTGTCGACGTTGACCGATGGGTCCAGGCGCAGTCGCGCCCCCTCGGGGATCGCGTTGGGGCTGCGGTCGTTGCCGTCCGAGCGGTTGGCGGGGTACCACACCCGCTGCCAGTCGCCCGGGGCGATGAGGTTCAGCGCCATGGCGTGCTCGATCTTGCCGGCCTGGGCCTCGCTCAGCGTGATCATCGAGCCGATCGTCGCCAGCCCCGACGCGCTCGCGCCGAACGGCATCTGGAACTGCCCGGCGCTCTTGGACGCCTGATCGATCCGGCCGCCCCAGCACGCCTCCCACTGCTTGGGGTTGGCCTTCTGCTTGCGCAGCACCCACAGCTCCCACACCTGGTCGGTGTCCGGGGAGTAGATCGACAGGGTCGAGTCGGTCCCGGTGGCCGGGATGGCGTTCTCGGGGATCGGGACGTTCTGGAAGTACTTGGGTCCGTTGAACAGGCCGTCCGGCGTGTACTTCTTGTTCTGGCAGTCGTAGAACGCGATGTTGACCTTCGGGGTGCTCGCGTCGACGACGTAGTAGCTCGGGTTGTAGTGGTAGGCGTTCAGCGCCACCATCCCGCCGTAGTTGGGCGTGATCTGGCCCTGCAGGTTCTTGATGAAGCCCGGCGAGTTCTGGTGCACCGGCGCCTTGCTCACGTCGAGCGTGAACACGTTGGTCTGCGGGTTCCACAACCGGCTCGGGGCGGTGCCCTGGTCGAGCGGCCCGGAGGCGCCTGGGGTTGCGCTGCTCGCGCTGCTCGCGCTCGGCGACGGGCCGGCGGTGGAGGTCGGGCCGGCCGTGCCCCCCAGATCGTCGTCCCGGGTGCAGGCGTACGCGCTCGCTCCCACGAGACCCACGATCGCCAGGCCGGCGACCCAGGGGAACCAGGGCGGCGGCTTGACCGTGGTAGGTGCGGGGTCGTGCTGGTCGTCGTGCTGCTGGTCGTGCGGCTGGTGCTGATCGGTCATGTGCGCTGTCCCCCAGGTGCTGATCGATCGGTGGGTGCTGGTGCGTGGTGAGTGGAACGGGTCAGTGCTCGATCACCCGTGGCTCCCCTACCCGCACGGCCGGGACGCCGGTGTAGGTGCAGTGCCCCTCGGTGTCCTTGGTGAGCACCGCGTTGGCCCCGACCCGGGTGCCGTCGGCGACGTGGATCGGACCGAGGATCTTGGCGCCGGCGCCGATGAACACCCCATCCCCGAGGGTGGCAGCCGACCGGTCGTCGCGGACGCCGATGGTCACCTGGTGATAGATGGAGGCGCGGTCCCCGATGCGGGTCGTGTAGTAGTGCAGGATCACCCCGCGGCCACCGTGCGCCAGCTGCAGACCCGGGCCGGCCACCACCTGGGTGGGCAGCTCGGCGCCGATGATGCCGCGGGTCCAGATGACGTCAGCGACCTGGACGACCCGGCGGGCCGCGAAGGCCGCGAGACCGGGCCGGCCGTTGAGGCACTGCCCCAGCCGCCAGATGGTCAAGGTGACCCGCTGGATCGGGAACGGGTTGCGGGGGAAGTCGGCACGAAGCAGCGCACGGGCCTCGGCGAGCGCCTCGCTCACCGATCCGGTGCGGGTCACGTCGGTCATGGGTCCTTCTGCGGGGGTCGGGGACGGGTCTACGAATGTCGTGGTGTGGGGCGCACCGGGCCGGTGAGCCGCTCAGCCTCCTCGGACCCGGGCGATCACGCGGCGGATCTCGGCGGGACCGAAGGTGAGGAGGGCGTACGCGACGACGGCGGGGAGGGCCCCGAGGGCGCAGGTCACCAGACCGAGCGCCCCATGAGGAACGACTGGGCCGACCAGATGGTTCGCGCCCCACACGCCGACGGCCGAGACGGCCGCGGCGACGAGCGCCGGCAGCACCGGGACGTCCTGCAGCGGCAGGCGCACGGTGAGCTCGAGCTCGCGGCGCACCACCCAGCACAGGTAGCAGGTGGCGAGGAACGCGGCGATGGCCGTGGCGACGACCGAGCCGACGACACCGAACGGGATGATGAGCGCGATGGTGAGGGTGAGGTTCAGGACCAGCCCGGCGATGCCGTAGCGCAGCTCCAGGTCGGAGCGACCGAGCACGAGGCACCAGATCACCAGGACGACCGCGAGCAGCTGGAACAGGCCGGCCACGAGGAGCGCCGCGGTGACCGTGCCGGGCAGCGGGCGACCCATGTTGAGCCACGCCTGGACGCCGAAGTAGGCCGCCGGTGCGCCGATGGCCACCCAGCCGGTGACGGCCTTGACCCACAGCCGCTGTACCCGCTCGAACTCCGGCAGGGCGCCGGCCTCGCCGCGCGCCCCGACCTCGCGGCCGAGCAGCGACTGGATCGGCGTGAAGGCGTTCATCGGCATCATCCGCAGCTGCTGCGCGAAGGTCGCACCGGGACCGAAGTAGGCCGTGTCCATCGGCCGTAGCCGGCCGACGATCAAGGTGTCGCCGTAGACCGCGGTCAGCTCGAGCAGGCTGGAGAACTGGACCTTCCACGCGTATCGGAAGAAGTCGGCGAAGGTCGCCTTGTCGACGAACCGCACGCCGGAGCGGGTGAGGTGCTTGAGCGGCGCGACGAGCAGCAGCACGGTCGCCACCGCCTGCTGCACGAGCAGGGTGTAGGCGACCCCGCGCAGGCCGTGGCCACCCTCGATGGTCCAGATCAACCCCACGGTGTAGACCGCGTGGCCGAGGAGCATGGTCAGGCTCGTGAACGCGAAGCGCTGCTGGGCGTAGAGCACGAAGGCGAACAGCCCGCGCAGCTGACCGACGGCCACGATGACGACCAGGGCGCGCAGCAGGAAGATGGCGCCGCTCGGGTCGGCGTCGGTGACCTCACCGAAGAAGTCGACGATCGCCGGGGCGAGCAGCCAGGCGACGACGAACAGCACGGTCGCCGACGCGGCGATCAGCGTGGCCAGCGAGGTGAGCAGCCGCGTCGTCGCGACCTTGTCGTCCCGCCCGGCGTAGAGCGTGAAGTAGCGGTGCGCGCTCGGGCCGATGCCGCCGTCGATCGCGGCGAGGAAGTACTGCACCGTCGACACCAGGATGAAGATGGCGTAGATCGGCAGGCCCAGCCCGTGCATGATGTAGGGCGTCAGGACCAGGTTGATCACCAGCGGCGCGAGCTGAGCGAGCGACTGCCAGCTGGCTCCGGTGAGCAGGGTGCGCAGGCGCCCCCCGGCGGACGGCATGCCGTCCACGGGATCCCCCTCGAAGAAGGTCTCGCCCTCCTCCTGCTCCGCGGCCGGGCCCTGGAGGTCGGGTCCCGGGGGCGGGGTCGTGGATGAAGGTGTCACGTGGCGTCAGGCTCCCGGTCGTGGTGAAGATTCGGTGGGTGGACGGGCACGTCACTGGGCACACGTCAGGTAGGTGGTCGCCTTCGATCGTATCCGCAGATCCCCCTGCCGCGGGGGGACCTCCCGGTAAGATCTCCCTGAACCCGTGGCTTGTCACACTCAGTGACCGGCCGACTGCTGGGGGGCCAGTGGGCGGCAGCCGGGACAACACAGAAGGGCAAAGATCCTGGACAAGCAGGTCGCTTCCGCACTCCTCGTCGTGCTCTCGCCGGTGTGGGTGCCCCGCGCCGTCTACGGGCTGGCGCGCACCGGTCGGGTGTTCGAGCACGGCGAGGTCGTCGGGCCCGACGGCCGGCCGTTCACGCTGCGCACGTTCAGCGGGGACGCCCCGGGCGGCCAGTTCGCGCAGCTGCTGTCGGTGGCCGCCGGCGACATGCGATTCGTCGGACCCGAGCCGCAGCCGCGCCCGGCCGCCGTCATCTCGCCGGCGCCTGACCAGACGACGGTCGCCGACGGCTCTACCGACCGCCCGTCGACCCGTCCGTCGACGAACCAGGCCGGGCTGTTCTCCCAGGAGCGCGCCCGTCAGGACCTCGGCATCACGCACGTCGTCGACCCCATCGACGAGGACCGCTCGCTGCGGGCGGCCGCCAAGCTGGCGGCCAAGGCCGGGATCACCTACCTCGTGACCGGCGGCCACACCGGCGGCGGGCTCGACGCCCCGCGCGCGTTCAGCCTGCTCGGGGTGCGGATCGACAACGACACCATGTCGCAGGCCATCGACTTCATCGTCGAGCACGCGCTGGACCCGGCCGTGCGCGACCGGCCGGACCCGCGGCGCTATGCCGGCGAGGGACGCTGGCTGGCGGCCTTCGTCAACCCGGGGTGCCTCAACATCGCGTGCGAGGACGAGGCCTACCGCTCGGCGCTCAACGACATGGCGCGGGTGTGGCCCGACGGCGTGGGCGTGCGCATCGCCGCCACCCGGCACGGGCACGCCGTCCGTGAGAACGTCAACGGCACCGACCTGTTCCCGCTGCTGTGCGCCCGCGCGGCGAAGGAGGGGCTGTCGCTGTTCCTGCTCGGCGCCCGGCCCGGGATCGCTCAGGCGAGCGCCGAGATCATGGTGGCCGACCACCCGGGCCTGAAGATCGCCGGGACCCAGCACGGCTACTTCACCGAGGCCGAGACCGACCAGGTGATCGAGCGGATCAACGCCAGCGGCGCCGACGTCCTGCTCGTCGCGATGGGCGTCCCGCAGCAGGAGGCCTGGCTCACCGCACACCACGACCAGCTGACCGTGCCGGTGCGCTTCGGCGTCGGCGCGTTGTTCGACATCACCTCTGGCACCATCCCGCGCGCACCGCTGTTCCTGCGCGAGGTCGGCCTGGAGTGGGTGTGGCGGCTGCTGAAGGAGCCGCGCCGGATGTGGCGGCGCTACGTGCTCGGCAACCCGCTGTTCCTCTACCGCACCTGGAAGGCAACGGAGAAGTCGTGACCGCTGAGTCCCCCAAGGCTGAGTCCCCCACCGCTCAGTCCCCCACCGCTGAGCCCCTGGTCAGCATCATCATCCCGGCCTACCAGGCCGAGAGCTACCTGGGTGCGGCGATCAGCTCCGCGCTCACCCAGACCTACCCCAACATCGAGGTCGTCGTCACCGACGACGGTGCGACCGACCGCACCGCCGCCATCGCGGCGGCCTACGGCGACCTGGTCCGAGTCGTCACCCAGCCCAACCGCGGGCTGCCGGCGGCCCGCAACGCCGCGATCGCCGCGGCCACGGGCGACTACATCCTCACGCTGGACGCCGACGACCTGGCGCTGCCGCCGATGGTCGCCGACGCCATGGCTGTCCTCGCGGCAGACGGCAGCGGGCGCCGGTTCGTCACCTCCGACGGCTACCTGATGACCTCCGCCGGCATCACGCCCGGGCGCACCGTGCTGCCGAGTGGCTACCCGGCCGACGACCAGCAGCGCGCGCAGATCCTCGAGTTCAACTTCGTCGCCGTGTTCAGCCTGTTCCCGAAGGCCATGTGGGTCGAGCTCGGCGGCTACGACGAGTCGATGCGCGTCTGCGAGGACTACGACTTCTGGGCGCGGGCGATCTACAGCGGCTGGCGGGTGAGCTTCCAGAAGAAGCCGCACGCGCTCTACCGGCGCACGTCGGGGTCGCTGTCCACCCAGCACGAGCGGATGTACTCCGGTGAGCAGCTGGTGCTCCAGCACGTGCTCGACGGCTTCGGCGACACGCTCACCGACGACGAGCGCAGCTATCTGCAGCTGCGGCTCGCCTGCGGCTCCACCCAGCAGGCGCTCAACGCCGGCGACGCCGCGCTGCGCGCCGGTGACGCGTCGGCCGCCGCCGAGCACTTCGCGCTCGCTGCCCGGTTGAACCCGAGCAACCGGCGAATCGCGTTGAAGGCCAAGGCGCTTCGCTTCCAGCCGGCGGCTCGGCTCTACGCCAGCCGACTGCAGCGCGCGGACCACGAGATGGGGCGCACCAATGTCTGACCCGACCGAGTTCGCGGCCTCCGTCGTCATCCCGGCGCACGACGAGGAGCGGGTCATCGGCCGTTGCCTCGAGTCGTTGGCCTCCTCCACCGAGCGCCCGTTGCAGGTCGTCGTGGCCGCCAACGGGTGCTCCGACCGCACCGTGGAGGTCGCCCGCTCCTACGCCGACCGGCTGCCCGGTCTGGTCGTCCTCGACCTCGCCACCCCGGGCAAGGCCAACGCCCTCAACGAGGGCGACGCAGCCGCCACGGCCTTCCCCCGGCTGTTCCTCGACGCCGACATCGTCCTCGACCCCGGCGCCCTCGACCAGCTCGTGGACGCCTTGTCGACCGACGCCCCACGCGCCGCGTCCCCGCACGTGCGCTTCGTGACGTCCGACAGCGACCCTGTCGTGCGCGCCTACTACGCCTGCTTCCGCGAGCTGCCCTACGTCAAGGAGGGCCTCGTCGGGCTCGGCATCTACGGCCTGTCGCAGGCGGGTCGCGCCCGGTTCGACCGCTTCCCCGACCTCAACGCCGACGACCTGTTCATCCAGCGCCTGTTCGAGCAGAGCGAGCGGATCATCGTGCCCGGCACCTTCGCCGTGCAGGCGCCCCGCACGGCGGCCGACCTGCTCAAGGTCCGGGTCCGCATCGCCAAGGGCAACGCCGAGGTAGCCCGGGTGGCCGCCGCCGGTGAGCTCCCCGGCTCCGACGCCCACGACTTCACGGCGAGCACGGGGTCTACGGTGTCCGCGCTCGGTGGGCTCGTGCGCCGTCGACCCACGCTGGTGCCCGCGGCGATCGCCTACCTCGGCGTGACGGTCGCCGCGCGGCTCAAGGCGCGCCGCGCCGACACCACCACCTGGGAGCGGGACGCCTCCACGCGGTGAGGCTTCTCCCCCACCAGCCCCACCAGTCTCGGACCAGCCCCGACCTGCCCGACCAGTCCCCCAGAGGAAGCCGCTACCAGCCATGACGAGTCCCGCCCTTGCCCCGAGCGACGTCGACGGCACCGCCCCGAGCGGGCCGCTGCGGGTGGCCTACCTGGTCAGCCAGTACCCCAAGCTGTCGCACACCTTCATCGAGCGCGAGGTGCACGCGCTGCGTGAGCGCGGGGTCGAGGTGGACACGTTCACCATCAGCACCTGCCCCGAGAGCGAACTGCGCTCGGCCGCCATGCGCGCCGACGCCGCCACCACGACGCCGATCAAGGACGCGCCGCGGGCGGAGATCCTCGCCGCGCACCGCGCCCTGGCGGCGCGCGAGCCGCGCGCCTACGCCAAGGTCCTCGCCCAGGCGCTGCGCAGCGGCGAGCTGACCGCCCGGTCGCGGCTGTGGCAGGGCTTCTACTTCGCCGAGGCCGTCGTGCTGCACCACTACATGGAGCAGCGGGGGCTGCGGCACGTCCACGTGCACTTCGCCAACGTCTCGGCCGATGTCGCGCGGCTGACCGTCGCCCTCGGGCGGCTGCTGGACGGACCGGACGCCGGGTGGGCCTGGTCGATGACCATGCACGGCCCCACCGAGTTCGAGCGGGTCGAGAAGGTCGACCTGGCCGCGAAGGTCCGATCTGCCGACGGCATCTCCGCCATCTCCGACTTCTGCCGCAGCCAGCTGATGCGCTTGGTCGACCCGGTCGAGTGGCCCAAGATGTCGATCGTCCACATGACCGTCGACACCGACCGCTTCGTGCCCCCGGCCGACCAGCGCGCCGGGCGTGACGGCGAGCCGCTGCGGGTGCTCTACGTGGGTCGGCTGGTGCCCGAGAAGGGCGGCCCGGTGCTGCTCGACGCGGTTCGCGAACTGCAGGCGCGCGGCGTCGCGGTCGACGTGCGGTTCATCGGCGCCGGCGAGCTCGCGGCCACCCTGACCCACCAGATCGAGGCCGACCAGCTGGCCTCGTCGGTCACCCTGCTCGGGCCGGTCGGCCAGGACGACATCCTGGACTGGTACCACTGGGCCGACGTGTTCGTGCTGCCGTCCTTCCAGGAGGGCCTGCCCGTCGTCCTGATGGAGGCGCTCGCCACCGAGCTGCCGGTCGTCACCACCCGCATCGCCGGCGTGGCCGAGCTGGTCGAGGACGGGGCCATGGGCCACGTGGTCAACGCCGGGCGGGCCGACCTGCTCGCCGACGCGCTGGTCGACCTCGCGCAGGACCCGGACCGCCGCCGTGCCATGGGTGCGGCCGGCCGGCGCGCCGTCGAGGCGGGCTTCACGCCCGGCCTCGAGGCCGCGGCGATGGAGACCTTCCTGCGCGAGGTGCAGGAGCGCGCTGCCCGCTGACCGACCCAGCCACAACGACGAAGGCCGCCACCCGATCGGGTGGCGGCCTTCGCGCTCTGGTCCGGTGGTCCGGCGGCGCCGACCGAGGCCGGCGCCGCCGTCAGCGGCGCGTCAGAGGGACTTCTGGATCTCGGCCCACTGGCGCTCGACGTCGTCGAGGCCACCGCACATGAAGAAGGCCTGCTCGGCGACGTGGTCGTACTCGCCGTCGGCGATCTTGGTGAACGCCTCGATGCTGTCGGCCAGCGGGACCGTCGAACCCTCGATGCCGGTGAACTGCTTGGCGACGTAGGTGTTCTGGGACAGGAACCGCTGGATGCGACGAGCGCGGTTGACGAGGATCTTGTCCTCCTCGGAGAGCTCGTCCATGCCGAGGATCGCGATGATGTCCTGCAGCTCCTTGTTGCGCTGCAGGATCCCCTTGACGCGGACCGCGGTGTCGTAGTGGTCCTGGGAGATGTAGCGCGGGTCCAGGATGCGCGACGTCGAGGTCAGCGGGTCCACGGCCGGGTAGATGCCCATCGACGCGATGTCACGCGAGAGCTCGGTGGTGGCGTCGAGGTGGGCGAACGTCGTGGCCGGGGCCGGGTCGGTGTAGTCGTCGGCCGGCACGTAGATCGCCTGCATCGAGGTGATCGAGTGACCGCGGGTCGAGGTGATCCGCTCCTGGAGCACACCCATCTCGTCGGCCAGCGTCGGCTGGTAGCCAACGGCGGACGGCATGCGACCGAGCAGGGTCGACACCTCGGAACCGGCCTGGGTGAAGCGGAAGATGTTGTCGATGAAGAGCAGCACGTCCTGCTTCTGCACATCGCGGAAGTACTCGGCCATGGTCAGCGCCGAGAGGGCGACGCGCAGGCGGGTGCCCGGCGGCTCGTCCATCTGACCGAACACGAGCGCGGTCTGGCCGAGGACGCCGGCCTCCTCCATCTCGACCATCAGGTCGTTGCCCTCACGGGTGCGCTCGCCGACGCCGGCGAACACCGAGACACCACCGTGGTCGCGCGCGACTCGGGCGATCATCTCCTGGATGAGGACGGTCTTGCCGACACCGGCACCGCCGAACAGGCCGATCTTTCCACCCTGGACGTAGGGGGTCAGCAGGTCGATGACCTTGATGCCCGTCTCGAACATCTGGGTCTTGGACTCGAGCTGGTCGAACTCCGGCGCCTTGCGGTGGATGCCCCAGCGCTCGTTGACCTCGAGCCGCTCGCCCGGCTCGAGGTTGAGGCACTCGCCGGTGGCGTTGAAGACGTGGCCGAGGGTCGCGTCGCCGACGGGCACGGTGATCGGGCCGCCGGTGTCGCGCACGACAGCGCCGCGGACCAGGCCGTCGGTCGGCTGCAGCGAGATGGCGCGGACCATGTCCTCGCCGACGTGCTGGGCGACCTCGAGGTTCAGCGTCTTGGTCTCACCGTCGAGCTCGACGTCGACGTGCAGCAGGTTGTAGATGTGCGGCATCGAGTCCGCGGGGAACTCGATGTCGACGACGGGGCCGACCGAGCGCGCGATGCGCCCGACGCCGCCCCCAGAGGGCGCGTCCTTCGTGTGCTCGAGAGTGCTGGTGCTCATGGTGCGTGTCTCCTCTGGACGGCTTACTTGGCGTCGGCGAGGGCGTTGGCGCCGCCCACGATTTCGCTGATCTCTTGGGTGATCTCGGCCTGGCGAGCCTGGTTCGCCAGCCGGGTGTAGGTCTTGATGAGCTCCTCGGCGTTGTCCGTCGCCGACTTCATCGCCCGCTGACGTGCGGCGAGCTCGGAGGCCGCCGCGCCGAGCAGGCAGGTGTAGATGCGGGACGCGACGTACTGCGGGAGCAGCTGGTCCAGGACCGTGTCGGCGTCCGGCTCGAAGCTGTAGAGCGGCTGCAGCTCACCCTCGTCGCGTTGCTCGACGAAACCCTCGTCGACCTCGACGCGGGCGCCCTTCTCGACGACCTCGAGGGGCAGCAGCCGCAGGTCGCGCGCCTCCTGGGTGACCATGCTGCGGAACCGCGTGTAGACCACGTGGACCTGGCTCAGGCCGCCCTCCTCGTCGGGGGTGAGGAAGTCCGCGATCACTCGGTCGGCGATCTCGCGGGCGTTCTCCGGCTTCGGGGAGTCCGAGAAGCCCTCCCACGACGCGGCGAAGTCCCGGTCGCGGAACTTGAACCAGCTGATCGCCTTGCGACCGACCAGGTAGGGCACGACCTCCTTGCCCTCACCCCGCAGCCGCTCCATCAGCTCGTTGGCCGCCTTCAGCGCGGACGCCGAGTAGGCGCCGGCCAGGCCACGGTCGCTCGTGACGATCACCACGCCGGCACGGGTGCCGGCGTCAGCGGAACGGGTCAGCGGGTGCTCCTCGGAGGAGTACGTCGCCGCCGCCGACACCGCGTGCGTGAGCGCGTGCGTGTAGGGGGCGGAGGCCAGCACTCGCTCGCGCGCCTTCACGACGCGCGAGGCCGCGATGAGCTCCATCGCCTTGGTGATCTTCTTGGTCGCCGTGACGGACCGGATGCGCTGGCGGTAGACCCGCATCTGCCCACCCATGTGTTTCCGCCTCTCTTCGTCTGCTCGTGCCTGGAAGGGACCGCCGTCCCCGGCCGGGTGGCCGGGGACGAGCGGACCTAGTGCTTCTCGATCTGCGCGCGGTCGCTGCTGGACTCGGGGAGCTCGCCGAACTCCTCGTGACCGGCGTGGACGCCGGCGTGCGGCGTGCCGGAGCGGAACTGCGACGAGAACGCGTCCATCGCGTCGGCCATGGCCGCGCGGCTGGCGTCGTCGAGCTTCTTGGTCTCGCGGATCCCGTCGAGGATGCCGGGGCGCTCACGGCGCACGAAGTCCAAGAACTCGCTCTCGAAGCGACGCACGTCCTCGACGGCGACCTCGTCCAGCTTGCCGGAGGTGCCGGCCCACACGACCAGGACCTGCTCCTCGACCGGCATCGGCGAGGCCTGCGGCTGCTTGAGCAGCTCGACCAGGCGCGCACCACGAGCCAGCTGCTGGCGCGAGGCGGGGTCGAGGTCGGAGGCGAACATGGCGAACGCCTCCATGGCGCGGAACTGCGCGAGGTCCACCTTCAGACGACCGGAGACGTCCTTCATCGCCTTGATCTGGGCGGCGCCACCGACGCGGGACACCGAGATGCCCACGTCGACGGCCGGGCGCACGTTGGCGTTGAACAGGTCACCCTGCAGGTAGATCTGTCCGTCGGTGATCGAGATGACGTTGGTCGGGATGTAGGCCGAGACGTCACCCGCCTTGGTCTCGATGATCGGCAGACCCGTCATGGAGCCGGCGCCGAGGTCGTCCGAGAGCTTGGCGCAACGCTCGAGCAGCCGCGAGTGCAGGTAGAACACGTCACCCGGGTAGGCCTCGCGGCCCGGCGGGCGGCGCAGCAGCAGCGACACGGCGCGGTAGGCCTCGGCCTGCTTGGACAGGTCGTCGAACACGATGAGGACGTGCTTGCCCTGGTACATCCAGTGCTGGCCGATGGCCGAGCCGGTGTAGGGGGCGAGGTACTTGAAGCCGGCCGCATCGGACGCGGGGGCCGCGACGATCGTCGTGTAGTCGAGCGCGCCGGCCTCCTCGAGGGTGCCGCGGACCGACGCGATGGTCGAGCCCTTCTGGCCGATCGCGACGTAGATGCAGCGCACCTGCTTGTCGGGGTCGCCGGAGTCCCAGTTGGCCTTCTGGTTGATGATCGTGTCGACCGCGACCGTGGTCTTGCCGGTCTGGCGGTCACCGATGATCAGCTGACGCTGACCACGACCGATCGGGATCATCGAGTCGATCGCCTTGATGCCGGTCTGCAGCGGCTCGTGGACCGACTTGCGCTGGACGACCGTCGGCGCCTGGAGCTCGAGCGCGCGGCGGGCGTCGGCGCGGATCTCGCCGAGACCGTCGATCGGCTGGCCGAGCGGGTTGACCACGCGGCCGAGGAAGGCGTCGCCGACGGGGACGGAGAGCACCTCGCCGGTGCGCTTGACCTGCTGGCCCTCCTCGATCCCGGCGAAGTCACCGAGGATGACGACACCGATGTCGTGCACGTCGAGGTTCAGCGCCAGGCCGAGGGTGCCGTCCTCGAACTCGAGCAGCTCGTTCGTCATGCACGAGGGCAGGCCCTCGACGTGGGCGATGCCGTCTCCGGCGTCCGCCACGATGCCGACCTCTTCGCGGGTGGCCGCACCGGGCTCGTATGACTGAACGAAGTGGTCCAGGGCGTCCCGGATCTCCTCCGGACGGATCGAAAGCTCCGTCATTGTGTATCTCTCCTCATGTGGTCCGGCGGACCGGAAGTGCGTCCTGTGGATGATCGGATGACGGCGGGCTAGGCGCCAAAGTGCCGTCGTGCGCTGTCGAGCTTGCTCGAGATGGTGCCGTCGATGACGTCGTAGCAGACCTGCACCCGGATGCCGCCGACCACCGCGGGGTCCACGACGACCTTCAGCTGGACGGGCCGGCCGTAGATCGAGCCGAGGGCTGCGGCGAGCCGGTCGTGCCGGGCCTGGTCCAGCTCGGTGGCGACGGTGACGACCGCAGCCAGCTGGGAGCGCCGCCGGGCGGCCACGTCGAGGATGTCCTCGAGCGCCGGGCCGAACCGACGGCCCCGCGGGTTGAGGACGACCTGGCGGAGCAGCCGAGCGGTCTCGGGGTGCACCCGGTCGCCCAGCAGCTGGTCGACGATCGACAGCTTGCGGTCGACCGGGAGCGCCGGGTCGCCGAGGGCGTCCCGCAGCTCGGGGTTCGCGGCGACGGTGCGCTCGAAGCGGAACAGCTGCTCCTCGACGTCGTCGGCGCGCCCGGCGGCGTCCGCCATGGCGACCTGGGCCTCGACGGCGGCCTCGTTGAGCGCCGTCGCGAGGTCCCGCTCGTGCGACCAGCGCGAGCCGACCGCCGCGGTCACGACACCGAGCGCCGCGTCACCGATCTTGCCGCGCAGCAGCCGGTCGGCGATGCCGCGACGAGTGTCGGCCTCACGGGTGGGGTCGGCCAGCGCCCGACGCACGGTGACGTTGCTGTCGAGCAGCGCGACCACGTTGAACAGGTCGTCCGACAGCTGCCTCCAGTCCGCCCCGGAGTCCAGGGCGGCCTGCAGCGAGCGACGGGTCTCGGCCTGCGCGGTGCGGGACTGGCCCTGCATCAGCGCTCGTCCCCGCTCGCGGACCGGGGCGTGATCGCACCGGACTCGAGCTCGGCGAGGAAGCGGTCGACGATGCCCTTCTGCCGGGTCTCCTCGTGCAGGGACTCGCCCACGATGCGGCTCGCCAGGTCGATCGACAGGCGGCCGACCTCCGAGCGCAGCGACACCGACGCCTGCTGGCGGTCGGCCTCGATCTGCCGGTGCGCGCTCTCGATGATGCGCGACGCCTCGGCGCCGGCCTGAGCACGCATCTCGGCGATGATCGCCGCACCCTGCTCCTTGGCCTCCTCGCGGATCCGCGCGGCCTCGTCGCGCGCGTCCTCGAGCTGGGCCTCGTAGCGGGCCTTGGCCTCGTTGGCCTCGCGCTGGGCCTCCTCGGCCTGACTCATGCCACCTTCGATGGCCGCCTTGCGGGCCTGGTAGGCCTGCTCCAGCCGCGGCGAGACGTACTTCGCCACGACGAACCACAAGAGCCCGAAGATGATCAGGCTCCAGATGAACTCCGGCATGTGCGGGATGATCGGGTTGCCGTGCGCCGACTCCTCCTCCCCTGCTGCCGGGAGGCCGACGGCGACAGCGGCCACGCTGTTGACGAGTTGCACGCGTTACTCCTTCGCTCGGACGATCTCGCTCGGTGCGACCGAGGTCGTTATCGGGCGAGGAAGAACAGGACGAAGCCGAGGATCGCGAGCGCCTCGGCGACGGCGAAGCCGAAGATGGCCTGCGGGCGAAGGAGGCCGGCGGCCTCGGGCTGGCGAGCGATGCCGTTGAGCAGCGCAGCGAAGATGAGGCCGATGCCGATGCCAGGGCCGATGCAGGCGAGGCCGTAGCCGATGATCGCGATGGAGCCAGTCATGGTCGATTTCTTCCTTCTGATAGATGTCCCGGGCCAAGGGCCGACCCGGTCGTTCAGGGGTGTGTTCAGTTGTGGGACAGAAAGGTTCGGGTGACAGCACGCGGCGGGCTCGGGGTCGCCGAGCGTCCGCTCAGTGCTCGTCGGCCACGGCGCCACCGAAGTAGGAGGCGGCCAGCATGGTGAAGACGTAGGCCTGGATCGCCTGGATCAGGAACTCGAGCAGCTGCATCAGGAAGGTCATCACCCAGCCACCGACCGAGGCGGCCATCAGGCCGATACTGCCCGACAGCATCATGTAGGTGCTACCGAGGATGAACACGCCCATCAGCATGTGGCCGGCGAACATGTTGCCGAAGAGTCGCAGGCACAGCGTGAGCGGGCGGACCAGGAAGAAGGTGCTCAGCTCGAGGATGAAGATCATCGGGACCATGGCCTTGGGCAGGCCGGGCGGGACCATGGACTTGAAGTAGCCACCGAGCCCGTGCTTCTGGATGCCCACGGCGTGGTAGATCACGTAGACGATGAGCACCAGGGCCATCGGGAAGCCGATGCGCGACATGATCGGGAAGTTCGCGAGCGGCAGCGAGCCGAACAGGTTGCTCAGCAGGATGAAGACGAACAGGGCGAACAGCAGCGGCGTGAACCGCATGAAGTCCTTGCTGCCGATCATGTCCCGCGAGATGCCGTTGCGGACGAAGTCGTAGATCTGCTCGGTCATCCACTGCGCCTTGCTCGGGACTACCGCAGCCTTGCGCGTGGTGGAGAGCAGCCAGACCGCCAGGATGACGAACGCGACCAGCGCGAGCACCATCGAGCGGGTGATCTCGACCCCCAGCAGCGTGCCGACCGGCTGGTAGAACTCAGCGGGCGCCGGCGGTTCGAAGCTTCCACCGTCCTCGGTCGCGAACGAGGGGGCCAGCGCCAGGGCGGCGGTGAAACTCACGTGCGTCTCCTCAATGAGGTCTGCTGATCAGGGTCAAGGATAAGGGCTTTCACAGGTGGGACCCGACGCTGTCTCCTCATCGGGACCTACCGTACCGGAACCACACCAGGTAGAGCGCTACGGCCATGCCGAACAACGCGCCGATCGCGACCCCGTAGGAGGTGTCGGCGACCTCGTCGATCGCCCAGCCGATGGCGCCGAAGGTGATGGGGCCGGCCAGCAGGTAGGCGGTGACGTCGGTGGCCGTCGACTGGGCGAGCGAGTGCGCCGATCGCGGCGTCTCCTTCGGAGCGTCCGGCGAAGGGGTGGTCCCCTCGTGGTCGGTCACGTCTCCTCCTTCGCCTGCGTCGTCGGTGCGCGCCGGTCGTGCGCCCCATCCTGGCCCGCCTGGTCGCGGTCCGCATCCTCCCGCTCGCGCTCCAGGTCGTAGACCTGGTGCCGACCGCGCAGCCACCCGGCGGTCAGCCCGCCCTGCCAGGCGAGCGTCGCCGCCACGGCGGCGACCGCCACCGGGCCCTCTCGGACCCACGGCGCGTCCCGGGCGAGCACCAGGACCAGCATCAAGATGCCGAGCTGGGTGCCGTAGACCAGGAGCGCACCGATCAGACTGAGCCCACCGTCGAACTTGACCACCTCGCGGACGCCGAGGAAGCCGACGGTGAAGAAGCCGGCCACGAGGACGACCGCGAAGACGGCCGAGCCCGCACCGGCCGGGCCGTCCGCCAGCCAGCCCCCGAGGGCGGCGAGCGGAAGCAGCAGGCCGGTCGGGACGAGCGCCCCGCGCAGCATCGCCTCGGTCACAGGACGGCTCGAACGGCCGCTTGTGAAAACTATCACAAAGTCTCCTGGGAACGCGACCCCAGTCGGCTGAACGTCAGCAGGCTGGCGAGCAGGACGCCACCGCCGATGGCCGCGAGCGGCCACCAGTCGTCGACGACCGCGAGGCCGAGCGCGCCGAACGAGACGATCGAGGCCCACAGATACATGAGCAGCACGGCGACCGGGTGCGGGTGACCCATCCGCAGCAGCCGGTGGTGCAGGTGGTGGGCGTCGGGGTGCCACGGGCGGCGCCCGGCACGGGTGCGCCGCACCACGGCGAGCACGACGTCGAGCAGCGGGAGCGACAAGATCGCGAGCGGGAGACCGATGGGCACCCATGCGAACGCCTGACCCGAGCCGCCACCACCCTGGTCGACCTGGCTCGGGTCGATGCTCGTCATCGAGATGGTCGCGGCCGAGAGCAGCAGGCCGAGCAGCAGCGCGCCGCTGTCACCCATGAACAGCCGGGCAGGATAGAAGTTGTGCGGCAGGAAGCCGATGCAGCAGCCCGCGAGGGCGGCGCAGATGAAGGTCGCCGACGAGAACACGTTGGGCGGGTTGTAGGACCGGGACAGCAGGTAGGCGTAGGCGAAGAAGGTGAGCGCGGCGATGCCGACGATGCCGGCGGCCAGCCCGTCGAGGCCGTCGACGAAGTTCACCGCGTTGGTCGACACCACCACGATGATGATGGTGAGCGCGATCAGCACCGAGAGCGGCAGCACGGTCTGCTCGCCGAAGATGGGCAGGCTGAGCAGCTGGACTCCCTGGTAGGCCATGATCCCCGCCGCCAGGAACTGACCGGCGAGCTTGGTGAGCCAGTCGAGCTCGCGCATGTCGTCGATGGCGCCGACCAGGCAGACCAGGGTCGCTCCGACGGCGACACCCATGATCCGGCCGTCGGACATGATGCTCTGGGCAGCGACGCCGGACCCCGACGGGAGGTAGCCGCCGAGGTAGGGCAGCCGCGACGCCGCGAGCACCGCGGCCAGGAACCCGAGCAGGATGGCCACTCCCCCGAGCCGCGGGATCGGCACCACGTGCACGTCCCTGTCCCGCACCGCCGTCATCGCACCGACCCGGATCGCGAACGCCCGCACCAGCGGGGTGGTCGCGAAGGTGGTCGCCGCAGCGATGACGAAGATGAACAGGTACTCGCGCAACGCCCGACCTCAGGTCTCGAGGTCCTCGTCGGTGCCGAGCGCCAGGTCGCCGAGCACCCGCTGCAGGTCCTCCTCGGCGATCGCGCCGGCGCGCAGCACCCGCGGCACGTCCTGGGTGCAGTCGACGATGGTCGAGGCCAGCCCCCCGACGGACGGCCCGCCGTCGAGGTAGACCGCGACGGCGTCGCCCAGCTGCTCCTGCGCCTGCTCGATGGTCACCGCAGCCGGCTCACCCGAGCGGTTGGCGCTGGTCACGGCCATCGGACCGACCTCGGTGAGGACGGCGAGCGCGATCTCGTCCTGCGGGATGCGCAGCGCGACGGTGCCGTTGGTCTCGCCGAGGTCCCACATCAGCGACGGCTGCGCGAGCAGCACGAGCGTGAGCGGGCCCGGCCAGAACTGCTCCATCAGGTCGCGCGCGTAGGTGGGCACGGACGTCGCCAGCCCGTCGACCGTGCGTGCGGACGGGATCAGCACCGGCGGCGGCATGTCGCGGTCGCGGCCCTTGGCCGCCAGCGTGCGGGTCACTGCCTCGGGACTGAAGGCGTCGGCGCCGATGCCGTAGACCGTGTCGGTCGGCAGCACCACCACCTCGCCGGCGCGGACCGCGGCGACCGCGGCGGCCACCCCGGCGGCGCGCCCCTCGGGACTCGTGCAGTCGATGCGCTCGCTCATGCCGGTCAGCCTAGTGGTCGGCACCGACAAGCCCTCGTCAGCCACGACGTCGGGCACCGCGTCAGCCAACACGTCGGCCACCGCGTCAGCCATGACGCCGGGCCAGGACGTAGCGCGGCCGCCCGGACAGGTCCAGCCGGTCCACGACGTCTCGCCAGGGGCCGGCGGCGGTCAGCCGGGCCACCAGGTCCGCCCCCTGGACGTCGGCGTGCTCCATCACGAGGAGCCCGCCCGGCCGCAGCAGGCGGGCCGCCTGGTCGGCCACCGCCATCGGGATCGCCAGGCCGTCGGCGCTGCCGCCGTAGAGCGCGAGCTCAGGGTCGTTGTCGCGCACCTCGGGGTCGCGCGGGACCATGCCCAGCGGGATGTAGGGCGGGTTGCTCACGACGACGTCGACGGCACCGAGGTGCGGTCGCAACGCCGCCAGCTCGGGGGTGGACCTCGGGTCGAGGGTGGCGTCGCCAAGCATCAACGTCACGTCAAGGTTGAGATGGCTGCGGTTGGTCTCGGCCCAGGTCAGCGCCTCGGGGGACAGCTCGACGGCCAGCACCTGGACCTGCGGGGCCTCGTCCTTCACCGCCAGCGGGATGGCACCGGACCCGGTGCAGAGGTCGACGACGACCGGAGCAGAACCGGCCGACCCGGCAGACCCGGCCGACTCCAGCAGCCCGGTCAGCTCATCCAGCACGGCCTGCACCACCTGCTCGGTCTCGGGGCGCGGGACGAAGACTCCCGGCCCGACCCGCAGCTCGAGCCGGCGGAACGCGGCGCGCCCGGTGAGGTGCTGCAGCGGCTCCCGCGCGACCCGGCGGGCGACCAGGGGCTCGAGCGCTGCAGCGGCAGGGTCCGGGAGCGGGGCGCCCAGGACGACCAAGCGCTCTACCTCGCCGTGCGGGACCTCGAGGACGTGGGCCAAAAGCGCGACCGCATCGAACCGCGGCGACGGGACCCCCGCGCTCGCGAGCCGGCCCGCGACGTCCTGGACCGCACCCCGGACCGTGGCCGACGCAGCGGTCGGCGAGGTCGGGGAGGTCACCGACGTCACTGACCGGCCACGGCGGCCAGCCGAGCGGCTTCATCGAGCTCCACGGCCGACTGCACCACGGGCTGCAGGTCGCCGCCGAGCACGTGGTCCAGGTTGTAGGCCTTGTAGCCCGTGCGGTGGTCGGCGATGCGGTTCTCGGGGAAGTTGTAGGTGCGGATCCGCTCGGACCGGTCGACCGTGCGGACCTGGGAGCGCCGGGCGTCCGACGCCGCAGCGGCCGCCTCGTCACGGGCCATCTGCAGCAGCCGGGCGCGCAGCACGCGCAGCGCCGACTCCTTGTTCTGCAGCTGGGACTTCTCGTTCTGGCAGGAGACGACGACGCCGGTCGGCAGGTGGGTGATCCGCACCGCCGAGTCCGTCGTGTTGACGCTCTGACCACCCGGCCCCGAGGAGCGGTAGACGTCGATCTTGAGGTCGGCGTCGTGCAGCTCAACCTCGGCGACATCCTCCACCTCGGGCATCACCAGCACGCCGGCGGCCGAGGTGTGGATGCGTCCCTGCGACTCGGTCACGGGGACGCGCTGCACGCGGTGCACCCCACCTTCGTACTTGAGCAGGGCCCAGGGCGCCTCGCCGGGGGCCGGGGTGCCCTTGCTCTTGACCGCCACCGAGACGTCCTTGTAGCCCCCGAGGTCGGACTCGGTAGCGTCCAGCAGCTCGGTGGACCAGCCACGCTGCTCGGCGTAGCGCAGATACATCCGGAGCAGGTCGCCCGCGAACAGCGCCGACTCCTCGCCGCCCTCGCCCGCCTTGATCTCCAGGATCACGTCGCGGTCGTCGTCGGGGTCACGGGGCACGAGCAGCACCCGCAGCCGCTCCAGCGCCTGGGTCAGCGCGGACTCGAGCGCCGGCACCTCGGCCGCGAACGCCGCGTCCTCGGCCGCCAGCTCGCGCGCCGCCTCGAGGTCACCCTGGGCCGCGACGGCGGTGCGGTAGGCCGCGACCGTGGGACCGAGCGCCGCGTAGCGCTTGTTGACCTTGCGGACCGCGTCCTGGTCGGCGTGGACCGCCGGGTCGGCGAGCTGCTGCTCGAGGTCGGCGTGCTCGGCGACGATCGCCTGCGCGCTGGCCAAGGTGGGGTGCTCGCTGCGGGTCGACATCGGGGCGGCCTCTCGGGGGATCACGGAACTACGAAGGCCGGCCCCGTCCTTGCGGACGGAACCGGCCTGCGGGGAAGCTACTTGGCGGCCTTCTTGCCGTAGCGGGCCTCGAAGCGGGCCACGCGACCACCGGTGTCGAGAATCTTCTGCTTGCCGGTGTAGAACGGGTGGCACTGCGAGCACACGTCGGCGTTGATCTTGCCGTTCGCGGCCGTGCTGCGGGTGGTGAACTGCGCGCCGCACGTGCACGTCACGAGCGTCTCGACGTACGTCGGGTGGATGTCCTTCTTCACTGCGACTCCTCGGTGGTCTCTGCGCCGGGTCGAGGTCTACGGGAGCTGCCCCCATAGGCAGGGCCCTCGCTCGTGAACCGGCAACCTCTCCATTGTGCCAGATGCGGCACCTCCCCTCCAACGCGCCGCCCCAGCCCCGCATTCCCCTGTCCTCGCGAGCAGCTGGGGGTCGAGCCGCCGAGTCCGAGCGTGCCCGATCGCCTCTGATTGCCTGCGCCAGTGCCGACCTACCACCGACCAGCGTGCTGCGCCTGCCCATTAGGCGGCGCCAACCGGACGTCCGAACGGAGAATGGGGCGCGTTTTGGGTGAACAACGCATGAACAACACCTCGTTCGGCCCTGAACGATCCGATCGCCTGTTCCGGGGGGCCCCTTCGTGCCCCACACTGTTGACGTGAGCTCTGAACTCCTCATCCTCGGCTTGACCGTCGTCACCGCCCTCGCCTTCGACTTCACCAACGGCTTCCACGACACCGGCAACGCGATGGCGACGTCCATCGCCACCGGTGCCCTGAAGCCGAAGACGGCAGTGGCGCTCTCCGCGGTCCTCAACCTCGTCGGCGCCTTCCTCTCCGTGGAGGTCGCCCTCACGGTGACCAACGCCGTGATCAAGATCCAGTCCAGCGACGGCGCCCCGATCCAGTCACTCATGGGCGCCCCGCTGCTGATGATCGTCCTCGCCGGCCTGATCGGCGGCATCCTCTGGAACCTCCTGACCTGGCTGCTCGGCCTGCCGTCCAGCTCCTCGCACGCCCTGTTCGGCGGCCTGATCGGCTCGACCATCGCGGCGGTCGGCATGAGCGGCGTCAACTGGTTCGGCGACGGCCACAAGCTCGGCGGGGTGATGGGCAAGGTCGTCATGCCCGCCCTGCTCTCCCCCGTCATCGCCTGCCTCATCGCGGCCGTCGGCACCTGGCTGATCTACCGGATCACCGAGGGCGTCAGCAAGCGCTTCACCGAGACCGGGTTCCGGTGGGGTCAGATCGGCTCCGCCTCGCTGGTCTCGTTGGCTCACGGCACCAACGACGCGCAGAAGACGATGGGTGTCATCACCCTCGCCCTGATCGCGTCGGGTCACCAGGGCGTCATGGACGGCGTGCCGCTGTGGGTCAAGTTCGCCTGCGCCCTCGCGATCGCCCTCGGCACCTACCTCGGCGGCTGGCGGATCATCCGCACGCTCGGCAAGGGTCTGGTCGAGATCTCCTCGCCCCAGGGCATGGCCGCCGAGTCGGCCTCCGCGGCCACCATCCTCGCCTCGAGCCACCTGGGCTTCGCGCTCTCGACGACGCACGTCGCCACCGGCTCGATCCTCGGCACCGGCCTCGGCCGCCGCGGCGCCGAGGTGCGCTGGGGCGTCGCCGCCCGCATGGTCGCCGCCTGGCTGATCACGCTGCCGCTGGCCGCGCTCGTCGGTGGCGTCACCTGGTGGATCGGTCACCTGCTCGGCGACACCGTCGGCCCGGTAGCCATCTTCGCGCTCCTCGTCGGGCTCTCGAGCTACATGTGGTTGCGCAGCAAGCACGACAAGATCGACCCCAACAACGTCAACGACGAGTGGACCGACATGCCGTCCGCCTCCAAGAACGCCGTGGCCAAGAAGTCCGTCACCGTCGGCGCGGCCGACACCACCGCGTCCACCGGCACCCCGCTCGGCAGCACGCCCACGGACACCACCTCGTTCCAGACCACCGAGTCCTCGAAGGAGGTCGCGCGATGAACAACGTCGCCCTCGCCCTCGACGCCGCCTGGAAGGTGCTCGCAGCCGGCCTGATCCTCGGCGCCGGGCTCCCCGCCCTCTTCGCGGTCGGCGTCCGCTCGATGGCCTACGGCTCCGGCGGCGACGCCGAGGTCGACCACCAGGCGCCGCACCCGATCGGCAAGCTCGTCGCGGTCGTCTGCTTCGCCGTGGTGCTCGCCGCCATCGCTCTCGGGATCACCTTCATCGTGGCGTCGGGCTTCGGCAAGGAGCTCAGCTTCGAGCACATCTACCCGATCCTCAAGGACAAGGGCTGATCCGGCCATGCCTACCACGTCGAGCCCGAGCAGCACCGAGCACGCCCCCACGCGCCAGAGCGTCGTGCAGCGGGTCCTCAGCTGGCTGCGCGCCGGCTACCCCCACGGTGTCCCGGGCGAGGACTACGTCGCCCTGCTGGGCATCCTCCACCGTCAGCTCACCGAGGACGAGATCATCCAGGTCGCGACCGCGCTGCGGCACGAGCGGTCCGAGGGTGAGCCGATCAGCGAGGACGACATCGCTTCGCGCATCCGCAGCCAGATCCTGCTCAAGCCGTCCCCCGAGGACGTCGCCCGGGTCAGCGCGCACCTCGCGGCCGCCGGCTGGCCGCTCGCGGACCCGGCTGCGTCCCCCGACAGCGACGGCAACCTCTAGCCCGAGCCCAACTCCTCGTGTGAAGGTTGACGCGTGAACATCATGTCCCGCATCGTCGGCTGGCTCCGGGCGGGCTACCCTCACGGGGTGCCCGACCAGGACTACCTGCCCATGCTGGCGCTGCTGCGTCGGCGGCTGACCGACGAGGAGGTCAAGCAGGTCGGCAAGGCGCTTCGACGAGCGCGGGTGATCCCAGCCGATAAGATCGACATCGGCGTGGGCATCACGAACGTCACCGACGAGCTGCCGTCCGAGACGGACATGAGGCGCGTCGCAGCCCGCCTGCAGAAGAAGGGCTGGCCTGTCGAGGAGTGGGAGACCAGCACCCAGTAGGTCCTCGACAGCACGCTGTCATCCTCCGCGACTGCGGTCCGGCTCGCCTCGGTGGCCGGACCGCATCGTCGTTGACCGACTCGTGCGCACCGCCCGCACCACCGCACCATCAGCACCGCCCGCAGTGCCGCGGCCCCCGACCGCCTCCCCACGAAGGAATCGCTCCATGCAGACCCGCACCCTCGACCTCGGGTGGACCTTCCGCTACCAGACCACCCAGCCCACCGCCGCGATCTTCATGACCACGCCGGAGAGCACCGAGCGGGTCCCGATCATCGGCGCCGAGCGCAGCAACGACCGTGACGTCGTCGAGCACGAGTACCGCGATCTCTACGGGAACCTCTGCCACCGCATGGTGCTCCCCACGGGCCAGACCACGATGACCTGGAAGGCGCAGGCGATCGTGCCCGACGAGCTGGACGAGGCCGACGAGACGGCCCAGGAGTCCCGCGCCGCCGACCTGCCGGACGACGTCCTGGTCTACACGCTGGCGAGCCGGTTCGTCCTCCCCGACGTGCTCGGGCACATCGCCTGGTCGCGGTTCGGTCAGCTGGAGCCGGGCTACCAGCGGGTGCAGGCGATCAGCGAGTGGGTGCACGACTACCTCACCTACACCACGGGATCCACGACCGCGATCTCGACGGCGGTCGACGCCTACAGCACCGGCCAAGGCGTGTGCCGCGACTTCACCCACCTGATGATCTCGCTGTGCCGCGCGCTCAACATCCCCGCGCGCTACGCCTGCGGCCTGCTCCCCGACATGGACGTGCCGCCGCTGCCCACCGCGATGGACTTCCACGCGTGGGTCCAGGTGTGGATCGGTGACCGGTGGTACGACTTCGACCCGCGTCACGGCGTGCGGCGCAAGGGTCGGGTCAAGATCGCCCACGGCCGCGACGCCGCCGACGTGGCGCTCGTGACGACCTACGGCGCCCCCTGGCTGCAGCTCATGACGGTCACCTGCCACGAGGCCGCTCAGGCCTGACGATCGACCTCGCCCTGCGTCGACGTCGTAGACCGTGCGGCGGCGTCCGCGGTCGCGATCAGCTCCGCGCTGGCGTCGGGGTCGACCTTGCGCACGAACACCGCGCCCGCGGCGACGGCGTCGGCGATCACCTGGGCGTCGACCGGGTCAGGACTCGGTAGACCGGACGCGAACGACGCGTGCGTGGTCGGCCGTGAGCGGACGCTCACCCGAGGGTCATCGCTCAGCACGGTCGGCACGAAGATCTCGTCGGGGATGCGGGTCGTGGAGAGGAAGTCGACCAGCGGGCCGCCCTGGGCCTGCGTGTCGAGCAGCACCTGGATCGCGTTGCGCGACAAGGTGACCCACTGGGACGCCTTGACGAAGGACCGCGCCTCGCCGGCCGGTCGACGGCGCCCGACGCACCAGATGCCCGCGTCGGTGTTGACCAGGACGAGCAGGCGCCGGCCGCTGAGCCGCCCGACCGCCAGGACACCGCGGTGGATCGCCGCGGCGGCCAGCGACCCGGGGAAGGTCCGGCTCCGCAGCACCCGCCAGGAGTGCGAGCCGATCGTGGGGTCTGCGGGCTCGTCCATCGCCACCCACGCGTCGTCGCCCTGGGCCGCGACCTCGCGCTCCCAGGCGGCGAGGTCCCGCACGGGATAGTCCGTCCCGGAGACGAGGACGACATGGTCTGGGTCGAACCGCTCGGTGGCCACCCGGAACGCCTCGAGCTCGGCCTCCACCATCGACCACGCGCCCCACGAGACGGGGATCTGGCTGCGCAGCAGGGACGCTCCGGCTGCGGCGGCCTGCTCGTCGGTGATCAGGTCGTCCACGTCGAAGCGCACCAGCACGTCGGCCGTCGGCGACAGCTCCCGGATGCGGCGGACGAGACGCAGCACGGCGTCGGGCCTGCTGTGACACATGACGACGTAGCAGACACGGTGACTCACGAATCCCCCTGGCTCGGTGTGGCCCACGGTGCAGGTGGCCGGAATGGCGTCGCCCGCGGTGAGGATAACGCGCGCTGCCCCAAGGCGGGGCCTTGGGGCAGCGGCTTTGGGTCGAGCTAGTCGTCGGAGCCGAGCGCACCCGGCGTGGTCTTCTGCACCTGCATAAGGAACTCCATGTTGGTGGAGGTCTTCTTGATGCGGTCCAGGAGCAGCTCCAGGCCCTGCTGGTTGTCCAGCGCGGCGAGGACGCGGCGCAGCTTCCACATGATCTTGAGCTCCTCGGCGGACATCAGGATGTCCTCGCGTCGGGTGCCCGACGCGTTGACGTCCACCGCGGGGTAGATCCGGCGGTTGGACAGCTCGCGCGACAGCTTGAGCTCCATGTTGCCGGTGCCCTTGAACTCCTCGAAGATCACCTCGTCCATCTTCGACCCGGTCTCGACCAGGGCCGTGGCGAGGATCGTCAGCGAGCCGCCGTGCTCGATGTTGCGCGCCGCACCGAAGAACTTCTTCGGCGGGTAGAGCGCGGCCGAGTCGACACCACCGGAGAGGATGCGCCCGCTCGCGGGGGCCGCGAGGTTGTAGGCACGGCCCAGGCGGGTGATGCCGTCGAGCAGCACGACGACGTCGTGCCCGAGCTCGACCAGGCGCTTGGCCCGCTCGATCGCCAGCTCGGCGACCGTGGTGTGGTCGCCCGCGGGCCGGTCGAAGGTCGAGGCGATGACCTCGCCGCGGACGGTGCGCTGCATGTCCGTGACCTCCTCGGGACGCTCGTCGACGAGCACGACCATGAGGTGGACCTCGGGGTTGTTGGTGGTGATCGCGTTGGCGATCGCCTGCAGCATCATCGTCTTGCCGGCCTTGGGCGGGCTGACGAGCAGACCGCGCTGGCCCTTCCCGATCGGGGCGACGAGGTCGATGATCCGGGTGGTCAGGTTGTTCTGCGGGTTCTCCAGGCGCAGCCGCTCCTGCGGGTAGAGCGGGGTGAGGCTGTTGAACTCGGCGCGGTTGCGCGCCTCCTCCGGGTCCTTGCCGTTGACGGCGTCGACCCGCACGAGCGCGTTGAACTTGGCTCGGTTGCCGCTCTGCTGGCCGCCCTGGTCGTCCCGGTTGGCCTTGACGGCGCCCTGGACCGCGTCGCCCTTGCGCAGGCCGAGCTTCTTGACCATCCCGAGCGGCACGTAGACGTCGTTGGGGCCGGGCAGGTAGCCGGACGTGCGCACGAACGCGTAGTTGTCGTGCAGGTCGACGATCCCGGCCACCGGCACGAGCACGTCGTCCTCGGTGTAGGTCTCGACCTCCTGGCCCTGCAGGCCCTGGTAGTCCTCGCCACGGCCCCGACGCTTGCGGTCGCGGTTCCGGTTGCGGTTGCGCCGCCGACCACCGGGCTCGTCGTCGCGCTGGTTGTCACGGTTGTCGCGGTTGTTGTCCCGCTGACGGTCCCGCTGCTGGTTGTCGCGCTGCTGGTTGTCGCGCTGGTTGTCACGGTTGCCGTCGCGGTTCTGCCGGTCGCGCTGCTGGCCCTGCTGGCCATCGCGCTGCTGGCCCTGCTGACCGTCACGCTGCTGGCCGTCCCGCTGCTGGCCCTGCTGGCGGTTGCGCTGGCCGGCGTTCTGGGAGTCGCGGCTGCCGTCGCGGTCGTTGTCACGCGAGCGCGACTGGTCGCCGTTTTCGCCCGAGCGCTCGCCGCGACCCGACCGGTCCCGGTTGCTGCGGTCACTGCGGTCACCGCGCTCGGTGCGGTCGGCGCTGTCGGTGCGCGCGCTGCCCGGCTCGTCCTGGTGGGCCTGCTGAGCGCGGCGCGCCAGGGCCTCCTCGACCGCCTGCTCAGCACCCGCGCGGTCGGCGGGGCCGGAGCCCGAGTCCTGCTGCGCGGCCGGCCGGGAAGTCTGGTCGGAGGTCTGCTGGCCACCGGAGGTGGGCGCTCCTGCGGGCGCGCCGGCGCGTCGGGTGCGCCGGGTGCCGCCCTGCTCGGAGGTCGCGCCACGCTCGTCGGTGGTGTCCCGCTGCGTCGGGGCGCTCTGGGTGCTGGCTGCAGAGCCGCCGGAGCGGCGCTCCCGGATGGCGGTGAGCAGATCGCTCTTGCGCATCTTGGCGGTGCCGGAGATGCCCAGCTCGTTGGCCACCTGCTGCAGCTCGGACAGACGCATGGCGCTCAGTGCACCAGTGCGCTTGGGAGCCTCGCCCGCTGCGGCGTCGCCGCCCTGGGCCGAGAGCTCGATGAGGTCCATCACGAAGGTTCCTTCCCCTCGCTCGATGTCGTTGGCCGGCAAGGTCACCAAGGCCACGTGTGAGCCGCTCAGCGATGACAGGGCTGAGATGGGCTCTGGGTACGCCCCCGCCTGGCGACCCTGCTCACGCGAGTGAGGTCGTGGTGCACCAGAAGGAAGGAGTGGAGCGGCAGCTGCGCCTCGAGATCCGGACCGTTTCCCGTCAGTCACGACGGTGGCCGTCACGGCACATGCACTGCCAACAACTCAAAAATACCACCATTCCCCGCTCTGACCTGCATCGCCCCACCCCAGACGCGCGTTTTTCCGTGGGGCGAGACAGCAGCGCGACACGCACGCCCCGGGTCAGACCGAGGGCAACACGGTCGCGGTGGCACCGTGCTCGGCGACCCCAGGGGTCAGCGCGCGCCACCCCGGGGGCAGCGAGAGGTCCAGCACCGAGGGCACGTGCTCGCGCTCGGCCAGGACCAGCACGGTGGGCCCGGCACCGCTGATGGTCGCGGCGAGCCCGCGCTCACGCAGGGTGTCCAGCAGCGCCATCGAGGTGGGGTAGGCGCGGCGGCGATACTCCTGGTGCAGCCAGTCCCGGGTCGCGGGCAGCAGCAGCTCGGGGCGCCGGGTCGCGGCCTCGACCAGCAGCGCGGCGCGTCCGGCGCCGAGCGCCGCGTCCTTGAGCGGCACCTCACCGGGCAGCACGGCGCGGGCGGTGGCCGTGGCCAGCTGGGCGTCCGGGACGAGCACCACCGGCACGACGTCGGGGTGCAGGTCGAGGCGCACCGTGCGCACCGGCGTGACGGCGGGCGGGTGGTCCGACCATGAGACGGTCAGCCCGCCGAAGACCGCGGCGCTGGAGTTGTCGGGGTGGCCCTCGACCTCACCGGCGAGGTCGTTGCAGAAGTCCAGGTCGACCTCGCCCGTGCCGTCGACGGCGAGGGACACGAGGGCCGACGCGGCCGCGAAGCCGGCGACGGCCGCAGTCGCCGACGAGCCCATCCCCCGCCCGTGCGGCACCGCGTTGCGGCAGGTCAGCCGTAGACCGGCCGGCACCGGCACGCCGAGCCGCGTCAGCCCCAGCGCGAGACAGCGGTAGACCAGGTGGCGGCCGTCGCGCGGCACCTCCTCGGCGCCCTCGCCGGTCACGTCGATGACCAGCGACTCGCCGGTCACCGTCACGTGGTACTCGTCATAGACCCCGAGGCCGAGCCCGACCGAGTCGAAGCCCGGACCCAGGTTGGCGCTGCTCGCCGGCACCCGGACCCGCACGGCGAGGCCCTCGGGCAGCGGCCCCGGACCGGGCGCCGCCATCGACTCGCTGCTCGACATGGAGCCCGACAACGCGGCTCAGCCCTCGAGGCCGAGGGCCGTGGCTGCGCTCACCGCGTCCACGGACACCTTGGTGGGGACGACCTCGTCGCCGTCGGCGGTTTTGAGGGCCCACTGCGGGTCCTTCAGGCCGTGACCGGTGACCGTGCAGACGATGCGCGCGCCAGCGGGCACGAGCCCGCGCTCGGCCATGAGCAGCAGGCCGGCCACGGAGGCGGCGGAGCCGGGCTCGACGAAGACGCCCTCCTTGCTCGACAGCAGCCGGTGGGCGTGCAGGATCTGCTCGTCGGTGACCTTGTCGATCACCCCGTCGCTCTCGTCGCGGGCGGCCTCGGCCTGCTGCCACGACGCCGGGTTGCCGATCCGGATGGCGGTGGCGATGGTCTCGGGCTGGTCCACGGGGTGACCGAGCACGATCGGGGCGGCACCCGCCGCCTGGAAGCCCCACATCCGCGGACGGTGCGTGGCGGGCCCAGGGCCACCGGGAGCGGCTACGGCATCGGTGGTGTACTCGCCGTAGCCGCGCCAGTACGCCGTGATGTTGCCGGCGTTGCCGACGGGCAGGCAGTGGATGTCGGGGGCGTCGCCCAGGGCGTCGACGATCTCGAACGCCGCGGTCTTCTGACCCTCGATGCGCGCCGGGTTGACGGAGTTCACGAGCTCGACCGGGTAGGCCTCGGAGAGCTTGCGCGCGAGGGTGAGGCAGTCGTCGAAGTTGCCGTCGACCTGCAGCAGGGTCGCGCCGTGCGCGATGGCCTGGCTCAGCTTGCCGAGCGAGATCTTGCCGTCCGGCACCAGCACGCCGCAGGTCATGCCCGCCTTGGTCGCGTAGGCCGCCGCGGACGCGGAGGTGTTGCCGGTGGACGCGCAGATGACCGCCTTGGCCCCCTGCGCGGCCGCGACCGAGATGGCCGTGGTCATCCCCCGGTCCTTGAACGACCCGGTGGGGTTGAGCCCTTCGTACTTGAGGTGGACCTGCGCGCCGACGAGGTCGGAGAGGTGACCCGCCTCGATGAGCGGGGTGCCACCCTCGTGCAGCGTGATGGTCGGGGCTCCCTCGAGCAGCGGCAGCCGCTCGCGGTACTCATTGATGACGCCGCGCCACTGGTGGGCCATGGGTCAGTCTCCTTCGACTCGCATGACGGAGGACACCTCGTGCACCTGGGGCAGCTCGAGGAGGGTCTCGACGGTGGACGCGAGCGCGCTGTCGGGCGCCGCGTGGGTGACGATCACGAGCTCTGCGCGCTGCCCGTCGTCGTAGCTGTCGTCGCCCGACGCCCGGACCTGCTGCTGGCGGACCGTCTCGATGGAGACGGCGTTGTCGGCGAATACCGTTGCGACAGCGGCGAGCACACCTGGCTCGTCGGCGACGTCTAGGCTGACGAAGTAGCGCGTGCGCGAGTCGCCCATGTCGAGGACGGGCAGGTCGGCGTAGGCGGACTCCCCCGGCCCCCGGCCTCCTCCGACCCGGTGCCGGGCCACCGCCACCAGGTCGCCGAGGACGGCGCTCGCCGTGGGGTTGCCACCGGCACCGCGCCCGTAGAACATCAGCTCGCCGGCCGCGTCGGCCTCGACGAAGACCGCGTTGAAGGCCTCGCGCACCCCGGCGAGCGGGTGGGTCCGCGGGATCATCGCCGGGTGGACCCGCACGCCGACGCCGCCGTCCTCGCTGCGCTCGCAGATGGCGAGCAGCTTGACGACGCAGCCCATGTCCTTGGCGGCCTGCACGTCGGCGGCGCTGACCTCGGTGATGCCCTCGCGGTAGACCTGCTGGGCGCTGACCCGGGTGTGGAACGCGAGGCTCGCGAGGATCGCCGCCTTGGCGGCGGCGTCGAAGCCCTCGACGTCGGCGGTCGGGTCGGCCTCGGCGTAGCCGAGCGCCTGGGCCGCCTCGACGGCCTCGGTGAACCCGGCGCCGGTGGAGTCCATCTTGTCGAGCACGTAGTTGGTGGTGCCGTTGACGATGCCGAGCACCTTGGTGACGTCGTCGCCGGCCAGGGACTCGCGCAGCGGGCGCAGCAGCGGGATGGCGCCGGCGACGGCCGCCTCGTAGTAGAGGTCGACGCCGGCCGCGTCGGCGGCGGCGTAGAGCGTCGGACCGTCCTCGGCGAGGAGGGCCTTGTTGGCCGTGACGACCGAGGCCCCGTGCTCGAACGCCCGCAGGATCAAGCTGCGGGCCGGCTCGATGCCGCCGATGACCTCGACGACGATGTCGGCGCGGGTGACCAGCTCCTCGGAGTCCAGGGTGAACAGCGCCGGGTCGAGGTCCAGGCCGCGGTCGCGGTCCAGCCGGCGCACGCCGATCCCGACGAGCTGCAGCGGGCGACCCACCCGGGCCGCCAGGTCGGCGGCGTTGGCCGTGAGCAGGGTCGCCACCGCACCACCGACCACGCCGCACCCGAGCAACGCGATGCGGATGGGGGTCTGCTTGTCGCTCTCCATGGTGGGGCTCTGCTCCTTGATCACGTGCGGAATCCTCCCGTGGGCCAGCGGGCCCGAGCCGGGAGGTCCACCCTACGGGACGGGGACGTCTCTACTCGTGGACGCCCGGGGGGCTCGAGCGTGCGCCGTCAGACGGACGCGTCGACGTCGAGAGCGAGCAGGTCCTGGACCGTCTCGCGGCGCACGATGACCCGGGCGCGTCCGTCCGTGACGGCGACCACGGGCGGGCGCGGGGTGTGGTTGTACTGGCTCGCCATGGACCGGCAGTAGGCGCCGGTGCCGGGCACGGCGATCAGGTCGCCCGGGCGCACGTCCGCGGGCAGGTAGTGGTCGCGCACGATGATGTCGCCGCTCTCGCAGTGCCGCCCGACGACGCGGGCGATCTGCGGGGGCGCCTCGGAGGCACGGTTGGCGAGCGCGCACGAGTAGTCGGCGCCGTAGAGGGCGGTGCGGATGTTGTCACTCATCCCGCCGTCGACCGAGACATAGAGCCGCACCCCGCCGCCATCCAGCTCCACCGGCTTGACCGTCCCCACCTCGTAGAGCGTGCAGGTCGACGGACCGGCGATGGCCCGGCCCGGCTCGATCGAGACGCGCGGCGCCACGACCCCCTCGGCCTGGCACTCGCGCCGGACGATCTCGGCGGTCTCGGTGCCCAGCTGGTCGGGGCCGAGCGGGTGGTGCTGGGTCGTGTAGGCGATGCCGAACCCGCCGCCGAGGTCGAGCTCGGGCATGTCGTGACCGAGCTCGCGCGAGACCCGGGCGTGCAGGCCGAGGATCCGGCGCGCGGACAGCTCGAAGCCGCTGGTCTCGAAGATCTGCGAGCCGATGTGGCTGTGCAGGCCGAGCAGGCGCAGCGACGGCTCGGCGAGGATGCGCTCGCACGCCTTGTAGGCGAGCCCGCCGGCGAGCGAGAAGCCGAACTTCTGGTCCTCGTGCGCGGTGGCGATGAACTCGTGCGTGTGCGCCTCCACGCCCGCCGTGACGCGCACCATGACGGGCGCGACCACCCCACGGGCCGAGGCGATCTCGACGATCCGGTCGAGCTCGTCGAAGCTGTCGGCGATGATCCGGCCCACCCCGGCGTCCAGCGCGGCCTCGATCTCCGCGCGCGACTTGTTGTTGCCGTGCAGGCCGATCCGCTCACCCGGCATGCCCCCGCGGATCGCGACGGCGAGCTCGCCGCCCGTGCAGACGTCGAGGTTCAGCCCGTCCTCGACCAGCCAGCGCACCACCTGGGTCGTGAGGAACGCCTTCCCGGCGTAGAAGACATCCGCCCCCCCACACACCGGCGCGAACGCCGCGTCGTAGGCACGCTTGAACTCCTTTGCTCGCCAACGGAAGTCGTCCTCGTCCAGGATGTAGGCCGGGGTGCCGAACTCCTTCGCCAGGTCGCGCACGTCGACCCCGCCCAGGGACAGCGCACCGTCCGCGTCGCGGGTCGTGTGCCGCGGCCAGAGCTCGGGCTCGAGGGCGTTCAGGTCGGTCGGCCACGGCAGCCAGTCCGGCGCGGCCGAGTAGCCGTCGGAGTGGAGCGCGCCTGCCTCGTGTGCGTGCATGTGCCTGAAAGCCTTTCGGGGAGCTGACGATTCGTGGTGCTGGCTGGTCCGTGTCCCGGTCCCGGTCCGGCCCTGGGGCCGGGGCCTACAGCCGCGTCGCAGCTCGGCGGCCGAGCCCAGCCAGACCGAGGGCGAGCGCCGAGCGGGTCGCGTCCGTCACCAGCGGCACGGGGGCACGCTCTGCGCCGCTCGCGCCGGGGGCCGGGTCGAGCCGGTCCAGGATGCCACGCGCCAGCTCCTCGAGGTGGCGCACGATCACCCGCTGGTCCACGTCGGCGGGGACGTGGTCGGTCAGGCCTGTGTGGTCGGTCAGGCCGGTGTGGTCGGCCGGGGCGGTGCGGTCGGCCGGGTCGGTCGCGCCCGCCTGCAGCAGGACCGCCGGCGTCTCCAGCGCGAGCAGGGCGAGGGCCCGGTCGGCCTCGGCTAGGTCGTCATGGGGTGGGTCGTCGTCGGGTGGGTCGTCGTCGGGCTGAGCGAGCCGGCGCACGCACCGCGCGTGCGCCAGGGCGGCCGCGTAGACCGGGTTGCTGCGGTCGCGCCGCCGCCACGCCGTCGGTCCGTCGAGGGTGGGGGCTGGGGCCGGCGACGGGGACGACGAGGCCCGCGGGAGGTCTACCGAAGCCAGGGCGTGCAGCCCGCTCGCCAGGACGCGGTCGTCGACGCGCAGCTCCAGGAGCCCGCCGACCACCCGCACGTCGGCGATGGCGCCGGGCTGCTCCCCCTGCCGCCGGAGCGCCTCGAGAAGCCGGTCGACCACGGTGGGCACCGCGTCGCCCGTAGCCGCCGCGAGCCGCAGCGGGAGCGCGCTGCGCAGGTCACCGGCACCGCTGCGGTCGCGACCCAGCGGCACCGCGGCCGCCGACCACGAGGGCCCCAGATCGTCCGGTGCTGACGCGTCGGGCGCCGACCCGTCCCCTGCCAGCACGTCCTGCGCAGCGGTCGCCAGCTGGGCCGCGACGACGGCCGGCCACGCGACGGCCGCAGCGGCGGCGACGTCACGGAGCTCCATGGCGGCGATCCTAGGCGTGTGACCTTTGTCACCGCGGGAACTCGTAACGCTCGGTGCACCCACGCACACATTCTGACCCTGGGTGCCGCGAGACCACCCGTTCGGGCTTTCGCTGACCCGGTCCAGCGTCCCGAGGTCGTTGGCACGGCCGCCGGATCGACCTACGGTGGTTGCTGCGAGCCGAACCGACCAGCGGGGGCCGTCCGGAGCCCGGACGGAAAGCCGGTCAACAGACTCGCAGCCATCACACACCCATACACCCGTGTCCGCCTCGCCGAGCGTCGTCCGGCGGACACCTCCGCGAGGAGCCGCCAGGGGGAAGGACGACGGTGGAGGACCCACTTCGGGCCGGCTTGCCGGCCCTCGGGGTGAAGTCGCGCCAGCGACCGGGCACCTGACCGCCCGAACCCGACAGCTCACTTCGCAGGCGTCGTCAGGAAAGGAACTCCTTTGCGCTACACCCCCCGTCACGCCACCCTGCCCTCGCGCCGACTGGCCCGGGCCGCGACGACCGGCATCGCCGGAGCCGCCCTCGCCGCCGGTGCAGGGATCGCCACCTCCACGTCCGCGCACGCCGACGACGGGGTGTGGGACCGGGTCGCCGCCTGCGAGTCCGGCGGCAACTGGTCGATCAACACCGGCAACGGCTTCTCCGGCGGACTGCAGTTCACCGGCTCGACCTGGCGCGCCTACGGCGGCAGCGGCTCGGCGCACAACGCGTCGAAGGCCGAGCAGATCCGCGTCGCCAAGCGCGTGCTCGCGGGCCAGGGCCCCGGCGCCTGGCCGGTGTGCTCCAAGAAGGCCGGCCTCGGCCGCAGCAACGGTGGCGCGTCCAGCGCCGACACCGTGACCTCCTCGCGCAGCAGCTCGCGCACCTCGAAGGTCACCACCCAGCGCTCCAGCTCCTCCACCAAGAGCTCCTCGACCAAGGCCTACCGCACCACGCCGAAGAGCTCGATGGGCTCGGTCAAGCACGTGCAGCGTGCGTCGTCGCTGGCCTTCCCTGGGGCGAGCACCTTCAGCCTCGGCCACTCCAGCGCGATGACCACCCTGCTCGGTCAGCGCCTCGTGGCCAAGGGCTTCGGTGACTCCTACCGGGTCGGCCCCGGCCCGGTCTTCACCGCCGCCGACAAGGCCGCCGTCGCCTCGTTCCAGCGCGCTCAGGGCTGGACCGGCGCCGACGCCGACGGCATCCCCGGCCCGGCCACCTGGTCGCGCCTGATGGCCCGCTAGTCATCCCAGACCCCGCTGGCACGCGCAGCCAGCGGAGCCCGCCGCCCCAGGACGACCCCGAATCGTCCTGGGGCGTCGGTGTGCTCACCCGCTGCACTCACACGCGGCCGCTCGCCGCTGCACCTACACGCGGCCGCTCGCCGCTGCACCTACACGCGGCCGCTCGCCGCTGCACCTACACGCGGCCGCTCGCCGCTGCACCTACACGCGGCCGCTCGCCGCCAAGATCCCCACCATCGCCAGCAGCTCGTCCAGCTCGAACGGCTTGCCGATGAAGCCGTCCACCTCTGCCTGCTCGGCCTGGATCCGGTGGTGCTGCTGGACCGAGGCCGTGACCATCACGATCGGCAGGTGCTGCAGGCGCGGGTCGGCCCGGATCATCTGCACCGTCCACCAGCCGTCGCGGCGCGGCATCAGGGCGTCGACGGTCACCACGTCGGGCAGCGGGATCTCGGGGTCGCGCAGGATCTCCAGCGCCTCCAGCCCGTCGCCGGCCTCGAGCACGGTGTAGCCCTCGAGCTCGAGGTTCACCCGGATCAGCTGGCGGATCTGCTCGGTGTCGTCGCACACCAGGACCCGGCCGGCATCCATGTCCTCGCCCAGCCCCGCCGGATCCCATTGCATGAAACGAAGACTAGGCTGCTATCGTCTGTCGTCGCACCGTTTGGACCCGGTCGCCCCTGGCGTCCGGTCCCCTCGGTCCTGAGCCCCCTTAGCTCAGGGGATAGAGCACCGCCCTCCGGAGGCGGGTGCGCAGGTTCGAATCCTGCAGGGGGCGCCGCGCACTCACGGCATCGGCAAGGCCAGGACCCCCCCGGGTCCTGGCCTTCGTCATGTCCTGGCCCTCGTGCTGGCGCACCGCCGCGAAAATCCTTCATGCTGCGTGTCGAAACCGGTCGACGCCGTTCGACGTAGGGATGACAGCAGTCCACCAGCAACCAGCAGGAGTGATTCAGATGCCACGTTTCATGGGTTTCGTCCGGATGGAAGAGAACATCGGCACGCCGCCGCAGGCGCTGTTCGAGGCGATGGACGCCCACATCGGTGAACGCGCCGCCAAGGGGATCTTCCTGGACGGCGGAGGGCTCTACGGCACGGAGGACGCGGTCAACTTCGTGGTGCGCCACAGCGAGGTCACGCGGGTCGACGGGCCGTACGCCGAGGCCAAGGAGGTCGTCGGCGGCTGGGCGATCATGGACTACCCCTCGCTCGAGGCTGCGGTGGCCGACCAGCGGGAGTTCGCCGAGCTGCACGCGAAGCACTGGCCCGAGGTGACCGTGGTCGCGACCTTGCGCCAGATCTCCGAGGGCCCCGAGGAGCCCGGCGCCTGACCGGTCTCCTGGGCCGGCCTCGTTGGGCCGGTCTCCGGGGACCACTCCCCCGAGACCGGCCTCCCTAGACTGACCAGGTGCAGGCAGAGACCCAGCCGGGCGACCCTCGCCAGGTGGTCCACGCGGCGTGGCGGGCCGACTCGGCCCGTCTCGTCGGCGCCCTGACCCGGCTGACCGGCGACCTGGCGCTCGCCGAGGACCTCGTCCAGGACGCGCTCGTCGCGGCGCTGGAGCAGTGGCCGACGACAGGCGTCCCCGACAACCCGGCCGGCTGGCTGATGACCACGGCGAAGCGCCGTGCCGTCGACCACTTCCGTCGTGCCAACACCCTGCGCCGCAAGGTGGCCGAGCTGCAGCACGCCGAGGGCGAGGAGGCTGCCGTGACCGACCTCGACAGCCTCGGTGAGCACATCGAGGACGACGTGCTGCGGTTGATCTTCCTCTGCTGCCACCCGAGCCTGAGCCCCGACTCACGCGCCGCGCTCACCCTGCGGCTGGTCGGAGGACTGACCACCGCAGAGATCGCTCGCGGCTTCCTGGTCGCGGAATCTGCTGTCGGACAACGTATCTCGCGCGCCAAGAAGACGCTCGCGCAGGTGCGCGCCGAGTTCGAGCTGCCCGCTGCTGCCGAGCGAGTCGCGCGGCTCGATGACGTGATGGCCGTGATCTACCTGATCTTCAACGAGGGATACACCGCGACGGCCGGCGACGACTGGATGCGCCCAGACCTCGCGACCGAGGGGATCCGGCTCGCCCGCATGCTGGCCGAGCTGTCGCCCGACGAGCCCGAGGTGCTCGGGCTCCAGGCGCTGCTGGAGCTGCAGGGCTCCCGCTCGGCGGCCCGCGTCGACGAGACGGGCGAGCCGGTGCTGCTCGAGGCCCAGGACCGCAGCCGCTGGGACCACGACCTGATCGGTCGCGGGCTGGCGGCGCTGCGCGAGGCGGAGCGGCTGGCCGCTCGCGGCAGACCGGTCGGGAGATACGTCCTGCAGGCGTCGATCGCCGCCCAGCACGCCCGCGCCCGCAGCGCCGACGCCACAGACTGGGTGCGGATCGCCGGGCTGTACGACATCCTGGCGCGGGCCGCGCCGGGTCCTGTCGTCGAGGTGAACCGCGCAGTCGCGCACGGACGGGCATTCGGCCCCGAGGCCGGGCTGGCGGTCGTGGACGCCCTCGACCCGGACGCGCTCGGCGGCTCTCCGCTGCTGCCGAGCGTGCGGGGCGACCTGCTCGAGCGGGCCGGGCGCCACGGCGCCGCGAGCGCGGCGTTCACCGACGCCGCCGCCCGGACGCGCAACGCCGGCGAGCGGGCGATCCTCGCCGGCCGCGCCGCGGACAACCTGAGGCAAGTCCACGGCCGTTGACGGGGAGTCACCACCGGGGACCGGTGAATGCGAGCACTGAGTAGCCAGCTATCTACGTATAGTGTCGTCGACCCCCAGACGACGGAGACCCCCGTGCTCGCTACGCCTCACCTCCCCCAGCGCCTTCGCAGCACCGCGGTCCTCGGGGCCCTGGCCCTCGCCCTCAGCGGCGTGCTCCCCCTCACGGCCCTGGCGCCCGTTGCCTCCGCAGCTGCGGGCAGCGCCGGCAGTGCCGCCAACGCCGGCGGTGCAGGCGGTGCCATCAGTGCCGCTGGGACGCGCGCACCAGCGGGCTACCTGGTCACGATGCGCGCCGACTCGGCGGCCCAGCACGCGGCCCGGACGGCGCGGGCGGCGGGAGCGCCGATCGTCTTCGACGCGGGATCGACCGAGTCGGTAGCGCACCGGGCCGGGCTGACCCGCTCGCACCGGGCCGCCGCGGCCGCCGTCGGCGTGAGCGTCCAGCGCGATCTCACGGTCGCGCTCAACGCCTTCAGCGCCAGGCTGACCCCGGAGCAGGCCCGCACCCTCGCAGCGCGCAGCGACGTCTTGTCGGTGCACAAGATCACCGTGCGCCGGCCGGTCGTCGTCGGCACGCCCGACCGCCTGGGGCTGACCGGGACCAGTGGGGTCTACGCGACGCGGTTCGGGGCTGCAGGCGGACCGTCGGCCGCCGGGCGCGGGATCGTCGTGGGCGACCTGGACACCGGGGTGTGGCCGGAGAACGCGTCGTTCGCCGGCGCGCCGCTGCCCGTCGCCACCCGGTCGACGACCGTGGGGGCGCCCTACCGGCTGGCCGGCACGACCTCGACCACGGTGATGCGCAAGGCGGACGGCACGACCTTCCGCGGGGACTGCTCGGGCCTGCTGCCCGGGCGCACCAGCGCCGACGCGTGGTCGGTGGCGACCTGCAGCACGACGCTGATCTCGGCGCGCTCGTTCCCGCCCGCCGTCGGCTGGGTCGCGCCGACGAGCACGGACCCCAAGGGTCGGGAGTGGGCCTCGCCGCGCGACAGCTCCGGGCACGGTAGCCACACCGCCTCCACCGCCGTCGGGCGCTCCACTCCCATGACGGTCACCCTCGCCGACGGCAGCCGCGCTCCTACCCCGCGAGCGCCGGGGTGGCCCCGGGTGCCAGCCTCGCGGTCTACAAGGTGTGCTGGAACTACGCGGCCGACACCGATCACGACGGCGTGAACGACTCCGGCTGCCCGGACGACTCGATCGTCGCCGCCATCGACCAGGCGGTCGCGGACGGCGTCGACGTGCTCAACTACTCGATCAGCGGGGCCTCTGACACGCTCGACGACCCGGTGCAGCTGGCCTTCAAGGGAGCGGCAGCCGCCGGTGTGTTCGTGGCCGCCGCATCCGGCAACTACGGGGAGTACGGCGAGCCCGCCAACAACCCCAGCCCCTGGGTCACCACGGTCGCGAACGCGACGTGGACCGGCACGATCGACGTCGCGCCCTCGTCCTCGCGCGGCCCGTCACCGGCCTCGGACGACAACCTCCTCAAGCCCGACCTGGCCGGGCCGGGCACCGACGTGATCGCCGCCGTCCCGCCGACCACCTGGTCCACGACGGCACCATCGGCGTTCGAGTCGATGTCCGGCACCTCGATGTCGACCCCGCACGTGTCTGGTGCGGCCGCGCTGCTGCTCTCCCGCTTCCCGCGGTGGACACCGATGATGGTGAAGTCCGCCCTCATGACGACGGCCGATCCCACGACCTTCGCGACCAAGGACGTCTTCGCGTCCGGCGCGGGCTACCTGCGGCCCGGACCGGCCTTCAACCCGGGTCTGGTGCTCGACGCGCCCGCGTCGTCCTACAACGGCTACCTGCAGGGCCTCGGGGTCGCGACGGGAGCGCCCGCCCTGCGCGCGGTCGACTTCAACGGGCCGTCCATCGCCGTGGGCCACCTGGCTGCGCCGGTCACGACCCGACGCACGTTCCTGCCGCTCGTGACGGGCACCTGGAAGGTCACCGCGAGCCTGCCCGGCTTCACAGTGACCGTCCCCACGTCGGTCACCGCCTCCTCGATCGGCCAGGCCGTGCCGGTCAGTGTGCGGATCGCCCGGTCCACCGCCCAGCTCGGCACCTGGAGCCAGGGCTGGCTGACCCTCAGCGGACCCACCACGGTCCGGCTCCCGCTCGTGGCGCGCGCCGAGCTGGCGGTGCCCAGGGAGCTGAGCGTGCGCGGCACCACCGGCAGCCAGGCCTTCACCGTCTCGTCGCCGTTCGCCACCACCCAGACCGCCACGGTGCTCGGCCCGGTCGCGGCCGTCACCCAGTCGGCGTCGGGGGCACCCGGCACCACCGTCCCCGGCACGGCGTTCACGACCGGTGACCTGGAGCTGGCTCGCTTCACGCTCACCGCGGCCACCCCGGCGGGCACCGACCTGGACCTGGAGCTGCAGCGTCGGACGGCGCAGGGGACCTGGGAGACCTACGCCTCGTCCGCCACGTCCTCGGCCAACGAGCAGCTGGACGTCGACTGGCTGCCGGCGGGCACCTACCGGCTCACCGCCGTGGTCTACGCCGCTCCCGGGACCGCGTCCTTCACGCTGTCCCGCTGGCTGCTTCCCGGCGCCAGGACCGGCAGCCTCAGCGTGGCGCCCAACCCGGTGACCATCGCCGCCGGTGGCTCGACCACCGTCACGGCCCGCTGGTCCGGGCTGACGGCCGGTCGGGTCTACCTCGGGCTGATCCGCTACCCGTCGGCCTCGCGACCAACGGTCGTGACGTTCCGGCCCTGAGGTCGGTGGGTCGCTGAGGGGGGCGGCTCGAGGGGCTGAGGCTCAGCGGCGTCCCCGACGCACCGGCAGGTGACCGCGCGGAGCGAGCCGCGGGCCGTGCCGCTCCGGCATCCCGTGGGTGAGCTCGAGAAGGCGGGTGGCCCGGTGGCGCTGGCCGGCGTACGGCTCGAGCAGGCGCGCGAGCCCCTCGTCGTCGACGCGCTCGCCGGTGAGGGCGACGCCGACGAATCCCGCGAGGTGGTAGTCCCGGAAGCTCACCGCGTCGGGGTCGCCGAGGGCGCGCTGACGCGTCTCCGCTGCCGTCCAGACGCCGATCCCGGGCACGGCGCGCAACCGGCGATGCGCCTCCGGCAGGGGCAGCCGGATGCACTCCTCGAGCCGATCGGCCACCTTCGCGGCGCGCACGATCGTCGCCGACCGGGACGCGTCGACACCCGCCTGGAGGAACTCCCAGCTGGGCACCGCCGCCCAGCCCGCAGCCGTCGGTGCGACGTGCAGGCCGAGCCGCGCACCGACCCCGGGAGCGGCGCGGCCGAACCGGCGCACCAGCCGGCGATAGCCGCCGAAGGCCTCCTGGCCGGTCACCTTCTGCTCGATGATGGCGGGGACCAGGGCCTCCATGACCAGCCCGGTGCGGATGATCCGCCAACCCTGGACCCGGCGCCGAGCCCGCGCCACCTGCTCGTGATGAGCGACGAACCCGGAGTCGTCGTCGAGCTCACCGAGCAGCGACGGCAGCTGCTCCAGGGCCCACCCGCCACCCGGCCCGTAGACCTCTGCGGTCACCTCCCCCAGCGACCGGTCCGCCCGCACGCGCAGCGTGACCGGTCCGTCGGGGGTCTGCAGCGCCCGCCAGACCGAGCCGTCCGGCGTGGTCGTCCCGGTCGGGTCGCCGCCACCCCGACGTAGGCAGGCCAGGGTGAGGGCGGGGTCGAGCGGGCGCTCGGGTCGTAGCGTCCGGGACGCGACGGGGGCGACTGGCTGGGAGGCGGCCACCGTCACGCCCGCCGCCGGAAGGTCAGGCGCACCAGTGCGAAGGCCTCGTCCTGCTCGCGGTGCCGCGCCTCGCGGGCGCCCACCACGGCGTCACGCAGTCGCTCGCCAAGATCCTTGTCGACGTCGCCCACCAGCGGCATGCCGTGCCCGTCGGCCCGGGCGAGGGAGGCACGCAGGCGGGCACGGTCTACCCCTCCGGCGGCGCCGCCGTCCGACAGCGGGACGGTCACGACGAGCAGGCCACCGGGCTTGAGGAACCAGGACGACTCGATGACGGTGCCGTCGAGGTCGTCGGCGGTCACCCCGCCGGGATGGAGCCGGGTGATCACGTCGAGGGAGCCCTCGCTGAGCCCGGCCGAGTCGAGCTCGTCGTGCGGACCGAGCTCCAGCGGGGCGAACCCCACCGCACGAGCCCAGCGGGTGAACGGCGAGCGGGGTCCCGACGCGTCGAGCACGAGCGCCGACCGGGCCGAGCCGTCGCGGAGCCGGATGACCGCAGCCAGCGCCCCGAGCGCGGCCCACGCGCGGATCTCGTCACCCACCCAGGGCAGCCCGAGGGTGTGGGCGAGGTCGCGCTGCTCGTCGGCCTCCTCGTAGGACGCCAGCACGTCCGTCGGCCGGACCCACTCGGGGAAGTCGTAGGCGACCAGGTGCACGGTGCGCGGCCGGATCGCGAGGCGCACGCCGACGCGCGCCCGCTCCACCAGGCCGCGCAGACCCGGTGTGGCGCCCGAGGCCGGCTGCACCCGGTGCGGTTCCTCGGCGGCCACCGGCGCGAGCAGCGACTCGATCCGTCCGACGTAGTCCATCCAGGAGTTCTCGTCGTCGCGCGGCAGCGGCAGCCGGACCAGGTCGCGCAGCTCCTCCCGGGGCAGCGGAGTGCCGTGGCCCGGGGTCGCGACGACGTGGCTGCGGGTGAGCACGCGGCGCCACAGGCTGCGCTCGGCGAGGTTCTGCGTCGCGGCGTCGGAGGCGCCGGGATGGTCGTCGAGGAGGGTGACCAGGCGCGGGCCCTCCGTCGAGCCGGCCCGGGACACGTCGGTGACGATCGACGAGGGCAGCAGCGTCTGCCCCTGCGGGTGGACGAGGAGGATGACCTCGGCCTCCTTGAGGCGACGCCCGATGGCGATCCACTCGGCCGCACCGCGGGCCCCCAGCGCCTCGAGCCGGACGTGGTGACCGGCGTCCGCGAGGTGACGAGCGAGGGTGATGTCGTGCGGAGAGTCCGCCCCGCCGACGACCGCGACGGTGACCGCGTGCGCGTCCCTCGGGGTGTCGTCCGGACCGGTCAGCTTCGCCATGGTGCAGCGAGCCTACCCCCACCTTGGTGCCGGGATCCCGAGGACGGATCCGGGCCGTTAGAGTGACGGGGTGATGACCGCCGCCGACCTGCTTCCGAGCCTGCTGGCCGACGATCCTGCGGCGCCCCGGATCACCTGCTACGACGATCTGCCCGGACCCACCCGCGGCGAGCGGATCGAGCTGTCCGGCCGGGTGCTGGCGAACTGGGTGGCCAAGGCCGCCAACGCGCTGACCAGCGACTTCGACATCCAGCCCGGCGACGTCGTGGTGCTCGCCCTGCCGCCGCACTGGCGCACGGTCTACTGGGCTCTCGCGGGGTGGGCCGTCGGCGCGAGCGTCCACGTCGCCGACCCCGCACTCGGATCCGACGACCCCACCCTCGCGATCGCGTCCGTCGTCGTGACCGACTCCGTCGAGCTGGCCGAGGCCGCCGACGCCGCGATCGTGGTCACCCTCGCCGCCCTCGCCCGGTCCCACCCCGGCGCCCTGCCCTCGCACGCCATGGACGAGGCCGCCGAGCTCGCCTCCTACCCCGACCGCCGCGCCTTCGCCGCCCCCGAGGTGGACCCGGCACGACCTGCGCTGATCACGCCCGGGCGAGCCGTGCGCTACGACGAGCTGGTCGCCGCGCCGACCTCGCCGGGAGCCGGCTCGGACTCCCCCGGCACCGGTGAGCGCATCCTCGTCGCCGGCGCGCCGGACCGGACCGCCGCCCTCCTCGAGGTCGCGGCCTCGGTCTGGGCCGGCGCTGGATCGGTCGTCCTGGTGCGCACCGCCGACGGCGCCGCCCCCGAGGACTGGCCCGACCGGTTTGCCCCCGAGCAGGCCGACCGGGCCCTGATCCTCGAGGCCTGACGGCTCTCCCGCTTCTCCGGCCCTGGCGGCGTCCCGCTGTCTGTCCTGGCCTGCCGCCGCCTCTGCCCGCCCCTGCCCTGCCCGCTCTGCCGACACGGCACCTGTAGACCGACACGGCACCTAGCGGCCGAGACGGCCGCTACACCAGCCGTCTCGGTGGCCAACTGCCGTCTCGGCGAGGGGGTCCGAGGCCTCGACACCTCCTGGACGGCCCCGACATGGCCTCTCCACCGCCGCCACAGACGAGAACACGCAGAGTGACTGTCACACCAGCCACAGAGGAAACAAAGGCACCAATTACCCCATATTCCTCGGGAAACACAGCCGTGTCATTACTCTAGATCGGGAGTTTGGACGATCTAACGTTCCTAATCGTTACTTTCTGTGATCCGATGGAGACCTCCCCGGTGACGTTCCGTTACCGGCCACCGTCTTGCGAAGGATCCCCCCGTGCCTCTCGTCCTGACTCGTGCGCGCCGCGCCGGTGGTGCTGCGCTGGTCGGCACCGTCGCGCTCGCGATGACGTGCGCGACCGCCACGACGGCCACAGCGGCCACGCCCGCAGCGACCGCGCCGGCCCCGGCCACAGCAACCGTGCCGGCCGTCACCACCAACGAGGTCACGGTCCGGCCGGCCGACGGCGTGCTGCACCTCGTCGGCAAGGGCTTCGGCCACGGCCGCGGCATGTCGCAGTACGGCGCCTACCGGGCGGCCCTGCTCGGCAAGGGCTGGGGCGAGATCACCAGCTTCTACTACCCCGGCACCACGCGCACCGTCCTCGCGAACCGGCCCATCCGCGTCGCGGTCGACGGCCGCCTCGGCCGCAGCGTGCGGGTCAAGGCGGAGCCGGGCCTGGTCGCGGTCGTCGACGGCGTCAGCAAGGCGCTGCCGACGGTCGACACGGTCGCCGGCGTCAGCACCCCCATCACCGCCTGGGAGGTAGACCTCCCGAGCGGCCCCAGCAGCACCGCCCTCGCGCTGTGGTTCCGCACGAGCGCGGGCGCACGCAAGGCGCTGACGTCGAGCGCCACCGGACGAATTTCCTTGCAGCAGAATACGACCGGGGTTCTCTCGACGTTCACCAGCACGGGCCAGGCGGGGCCGCGCTACCGCGGTAGCCTCGCGGGCGTGCGCTCCGGCAGCATCCTCGTGCCCGTCCTGACCACTCCCCTCGAGACCTATCTGCGCGGTGTCGTGCCCGCCGAGAGCCCCGGCTCCTGGCCGGTGCAGGCGCTGGCCGCCCAGGCAGTGGCTGCGCGCACCTACGCCGCCTACTTCCTCGCCCACCCCCGCTCGGCCGGCTACGACCTGTGCGACACCTCGACCTGCCAGAACTTCGCCGGCACCCGGGTCGAGACGGCCGGCGCCGACGCCGCCGTGGCGGCGACCGCGGGCGTGACGCTGACCTACGGCGGCGTCCCGATCGACGCGCAGTTCTCCTCCTCCAACGGCAGCATGACCGCCGACGGCCGCACGCCCTACCTGCCGGCGAAGGCCGACCCGTGGGACCGCAGCGCCGTCAACCCGATGAACTCCTGGTCGGCCGCGGTGCCGGTGTCCGCGCTGGAGCGCGCCTACCCCGCGATCGGTGCCTTCACCCGCCTGGTGGTGGTGTCGCGCGACGGTCGGGGTGAGCTCGGAGGCCGGATCACCGGCGCCCGGGTCGAGGGCAGCGGCGGGAGCGTGACGGTGACCGGGGACGCCCTGCGCTCCGCGCTCGGCACCTCGGTCGCCCGCTCGACGCTGTTCACGGTCGCCACCCCGACGCCCGCGGCCTTTCCTCGTGACCTGTCCGGCGACCGCGCGGCCGACCTGCTGCTGCGTGCTCCGAGCGGCGCGCTCACCCAGCGCACGAAGGTGGCGGGCACGGCCGGCACCACGATCAGCGCCGTCCCCTCGTTCAGCGTCCCGACCGGCGTCGCGAGCGCCCCCGGGGCGGCCGGTGTCCTCGCCACCTCGCGCTCGGTCGCCACCGCCGGTCGCATCGCCGGGACCCGCGACACCGTCGTCGCGCTGACCGGCACCGGCACGCTGCAGCTCCTGCGTGTCACGGCCGCCAGTGCCACGAGCACCACCACGTCCGTAGGCAGCCCGGTCACCGTGCGCACCGACCTCACCGGGGCGGTGCAGGCGTTCGGCGTCGGCGACCTCAACGGCGACGGGCAGAGCGATGTCCTCGTCCGGTTCGCCGACGGCACCCTGCGGCGCGTCTCCAGCAACGGCACGGGCGGTCTGCTGGCGGGGCTGACGACCATCGGCACCGGCTGGCAGATCTACCGCGACGTGCTGCCGCTCGGCGACATCACGGGCGACGGCCGCCCCGACCTGGTCGCTCGGGACGCCGCCGGGACGTTGTGGCTCTACACCGGTGACGGCCGGGACGGGCTGCGGCCGCGGGTGCAGCTCGCGACCGGGTTCGGGGGCTACCCCGCCCTGGCGGGGGTCGGTGACCTCACCGGCGACGGCCGCGGGGACCTGCTCGCCACGGACTCGGCCGGCAGCACCTGGCTGGTCCGCGGCCGAGCCCTCTCGTCCACCACGGCCACCCTCGACCCGCGGCAGCGGCTGACCACGACCACCCCCGGGCGGTGGCTGTGACCAGGCACCACGTCCCACCGCGGGCGTCCCCAGCGGCCGGCGCTCGAACCAGCCCCAACCCCAGCTCGACCATCACCCCCAGCCATCAGCAACGAGACGAAGCGGAGCCGATCGTGACGAAGGACCCCACCCCCAGCTCGAGTTCTACCCAGCGCCCGCTGCGTGGCGCGCTGGCCGCCGGCGGAGCGCTCACCCTGGCGTTCGTCATGGCCCCCAGCTTCACCGTCAGCGCGCCGAGCGCGGCCCCGGCCCGCAACGGCGTGGTGACGCCCACGGTGAAGCACGTGGCGCTGAAGACCCAGAAGGTCCGTAGCGTCACCGCCTCCGGGCCGTCGACCCGCGTGATCGCTGCCCCGTCGGCTCCGCGCACCTCCGACGGTGCCGTCGTGGACAGCACCGGCAAGGCCGCCACCGCGGCCCGTCCCGCCGCGCTCGCTGCCGGCCAGAGCGACGACAACGTCGTCGAGGTCGCCGCGAGCGGTGACCTCGTCGGCCTCACCTGGCCGACCGACACGACCTTGGCGAGCAAGGCCACCGTCGCGGTCCGCGTGCTGACCGACAAGGGGTGGCAGGACTGGCAGGAGCTCACCGTCGACGACCGCGGCGACGCGTCCGCGCACCGCATCGGCACCGAGCCGATCTTCGTCGACGGCGCCCAGCGGGTGCAGATCCGCGTCGCCCCCGAGGCCAAGGACCTGCTCAAGACCGCCCAGCTGGCGGCCATCACCTCGCCCACGACCGCGGCGGACGCCCAGCTCACGCCGACCGCGATCCCCGGTGCCGCCAACGCGGCCTACGTCCCCTCGGTCATCTCGCGCGCGGGCTGGGGCGCCAACGAGCGGCTGCGCAACGGCTGCGTGCCGACGATCCGCCCGACGACCAAGGTCATCGTGGTGCACCACACCGCCGGCTCCAACAACTACACGGCCGCGCAGAGCGCCTCGATCATCCGCGGGATCTACGCCTACGACACCGGCACGCTCGGCTGGTGCGACGTGGCCTACAACATGATCGTGGACAAGTACGGCCAGCGCTTCGAGGGCCGCTTCGGCGGGCTCAACAAGACCGTGCAGGGCGCCCACGCCGACTCCTTCAACCAGGCGACGTTCGGCATCTCGATCCTCGGCAACTACGACACCACGTCGGTGCCGGCCGCCGGCATGACCGCCCTCAAGCAGGGCATCGCCATGCGGCTGTCGCAGTTCTACATCAAGCCCTACGGCCAGACCACGCTGTACTCGGAGTACAACGGCACGACCAGCAAGTACCCGAAGGGTTCGGCCTACCTCGCCAACAACATTGCGGGACACCGTGACTCGAGCAACACCGCGTGCCCGGGGCGCTACCTCTACCCCCGTCTGAACGAGCTTCGTGACGGCGCGGCCGCGCTCGCGGGCTACAGCAACGGCACCTTCTCGAGCCCGATCTACAAGCGCTACGTCGCCACCGGCGGCGCCGCCAAGTGGGGTCTGGTCAACGTCGGTGAGTCCGCGCTCAGCAGCTCGGTGAAGCGCACCGTCTTCACCAGCAACCAGCGCATCTACGCCACCCCCCGCGGGACCGCGATCGTCGGCCCCGGCATCGACGCGGCCTGGTCGCGCTTCGGCGGGCTGGACGGAGTGGGCTACGCGATCAACGACGAGACCAAGGCCCCCGGTGGCTGGTACGTGCCCTACAGCAAGGGCAACTCGGTCACCTGGACCACCAACAACCAGCCGGCCTACCTCTCGGGCGGTCTGCACGCCTACTGGTGGCAGACCGGCGGCCCGCAGCGCTCGCCGCTGCAGCTGCCCATCGCGACCGGCCAGGCGGTGCGTGGCGGCTGGCTGCAGTCCTTCCAGAACGGCACCGTGATGGTCAACTACGCCGGGCGTGGCTTCAGCACCTCGGGCGCGATCAACGCGGCCTACTTCGCGGCGGGTGGCCCCAACGGCTCGCTCGGGATGCCCACCTCCGAGGGCTACCAGGTGGCCTCCGGTGTGCGGCGCCAGTGGTTCCAGAACGGCTACATCGACGAGCGCACCGCGACCGGCACGGCGTCGATCCACCGCTCCTGAGGCCGATCCGGACCAGCCGAGCCACCACCGACCGGGTGGGGTCCTAGCGCACCGCGCAGGGCTCCACCCGGTACGTCGTCACGGTCCCGTCCTTGGTGATCGGGGTCAGCCCCTTCACGCCGGCGAGGTCGTTCAGCCCCGGGTAGCGCAGGTAGCCCTTGCTGCCCTTGTCGAAGTAGGACGTGTCCTCGACGGCGTAGCCGATGTTGAGGGCCTTGACCGCGGCGCAGACCGCGGGGTCGCTCTGGTAGTCCCGGAACTGTTCGGCGATCAGCTTGAGCTGGGGGTTCAGCGTGTTGTTGAGGTGGCCGAAGATCACCGGTCGGTCCGACAGCACCCCGGCGTAGACCGCCCCACCCCACGGGTTGCCGACGACGGCCTGCTGCGGGTCGGGCTGCTTGGCGAGCGCCTCGTAGTCGGCGCGCTCGTTGCCGGACACCAGGATTCGCCCAGGATCGCCGATGTAGCGCGCCGCGATGTAGGTGCGGGCGTGCCGCAGCGCGCTCGGCAGCGGCACGAGCACGGCGACCAGCAGCAGCGCCAGACCGGTGGTGAGTGCGGGGCGACCGAGCAGCGACCGCACCGCCCGCGCGGCTGGCGCCAGAGCGGGCAGCGGGCGGTCCAGCCACCCGCGCGCCCACGGCACGAAGGCGTCGTGCATCCGCAGCAGCCCGATCGCGAAGAGCGGGGCGGCGGTGATCGGCAGCAGCGCGGCGAGCCGGAACCGGTCGTTGTACCAGAAGCCGGTGAGGTCCTGGGAGAGCGGCGAGTCCTCCGCGGAGGCGAGCAGGAACAACCACCCGATCAAGGCGTGCGTGACCGGGAGCCACCACAGCCGGGGGCTGCGCAGGGCGACCAGGGCGCCGAACGCGGCGACGAGGCCGACGACGAGCGAGGGCGGGGTGTCGACGCCAAGCGAGATGGCCTGGCCGAGCGCCTGCGGCATGGACTGGACGGCGGGCCAGTTGAACTTCTTGACGGCCGCGACCGCCGGGTAGCCGGACAGCAGGGCGAACGCGGCCCGCGAGCCGAGCACCGCGACCACGACGACAACCGGGATGGCGACCAGGCCGGCCACGCCGCGCCCGGCGAGCCAGCGGCAGAGCCGGGCCAGCAGGTGCACCGCGAGGACCAGGCAGAGCGCCACCGACGCGAAGTTGGTGCCCGGGTGGGCGTAGTAGAGCCCGAGCTGGCTGACCAGCACGACCCACAGCGCCACGACCCAGCCCACCCGCGCGCCGGGGTCGCGCACCGCCACGCCGTAGACCAGGGCCACCACCGCGGGCAGCACGGCGATGCCGAGGGCGTTGGGCCACAGCACCCCGAAGCTGAGCAGCATGTAGGGGAAGGCCACCACCACGGCGCCGGCGAACAGCGTGTAGGCGAGCCCCGCGCGCCGCGAGTGCAGCAGCACGGCGGCGAGCAGACCGAGCGAGAGGGGCCAGACGACGGCGGCCGTCACGAGCGCGACGACGTTGGCGGCGGTGATGGCATCGACACCGGTGTAGATCACCAGCAGCGCGCCGATGTCGTGGAACGCGGGCGGGTAGAACCCGGGCGCGACTGTGTTGGAGACCGACGCGATCGTCGCCGGGTCGGCCCGGCGCAGCTCGGCCACCCGCTCGATGGCGTTGACGTGGAAGGGTGCGTCGAAGGTCTGCTGGATGTTGTCGGGGTAGCTCATGCCCGCCATCACCACGGCGGCGACGACGAGCGCGCACAGGCCGGTGCAGGCGAGGAAGAACACGACGTCGCCGCGGCCCCACGCGAGGAACGGCGAGCTGACCGGCGTGGTCGAGCTGACCGACCCGGTCGAGGCGCCCGACGTGGTCGAGCTGACCGACGCGGGCGACCGGCGACCGGCGAGCCTGCCGGTGACCAGCCGGGCTACGAGCAGCGGACCGGCGACCACGACGACGGCGAGCACGAGCCCGACCAGCAGCGGCACGATCCCCCACGAGAGGTGCCACTTGGTGGCGGCGAAGATCGCCAGACCCAGTGTCATCAAGGACAGCAGCGGCGCTGCGCCACAGGCGATCTCACGGCGCAGCCCGGCCAGCAGCCCGACGAGCAGGCCAGGGACCAGCAGCACCAGCACGCACACCAGGATGGCCGGCAGCACGCCGAGCCAGGCGGTCATCGCTCACCGCGCAGGTGGGCGACCGCGCCGACGATGTCGCCGTCGAACTCCTTGTGCCCCTTGTTCAGGACCACGCCGCGCTGGCAGACGCGTTGCACCATGTCCAGGTCGTGCGTGACGACGACGAGCGTCTGCCCCTGGGCTCGCAGCTCCTGGACCCGCTCGATGCACTTGCGCTGGAACGGCTCGTCCCCGACGGCGAGGATCTCGTCGATCAGGAAGATGTCCGGCTCGGAGTGCGCGGCGACGGCGAATGCGAGCCGCAGGAACATGCCCGAGCTGTAGAACTTGACCTCGGTGTCGATGAACTTCTCGATCTCGGAGAAGGCGACGATCTGGTCGAACTTGGCGTCGATCTCCTTCTCGCTCATGCCGAGGATCGACCCGTTGAGGTAGACGTTCTCGCGGCCGGTGAGGTCGGGGTGGAAGCCGGCGCCGACCTCGATCAGGCCGGCGATCCGGCCGCGGATCCCGATCGTGCCGCTGTCGGGCAGCATGACGCCGGACAGCAGCTTGAGCATGGTCGACTTGCCCGACCCGTTGAAGCCGAGCAGCCCGACCGACTCCCCCCGGCGGATCTGCATCGACACGTCGTCGAGCGCCAGGAAGGTCTCGGCCAGCTCACCCTTGCGACCGCGCACCGTCCACATCGCCCACTCCTTGAGCGAGTGGGAGTGGCGCAAGGTGAAGCGCTTGTCGACGTGCTCGACGTCGACGACCGTGAGGTCGGTGGCAGTGCTCACTCACAGCTCCTGGGCGAAACGCGACTCGAAGGAACGGAAGACCAGCTGGCCGATCACCACCACGACCATCGCGATCGCGAGGCCGGTGGCGCCCCACCAGATCCAGTGCGGGGGCATCAGCGTGGCGGCGTTGGCGCCGTCCGGCACCACCCCGCGGGTCGGCACCCAGAACGCGTAGTGCGCGAGCTCGACGGCCGCGGTCAGCGGGTTGAGCTGGTAGACCGTCCACAGCCAGCCGGGGACCACGTCGTGGACCTTCTGCCAGGTGTAGAGCACCGGCGACATCCAGGTGGCGACCATGACGATCAGGTCGACGAAGTTCTCGGCGTCGCGGAACAGCACGTTCAGCGAGCCGAAGATCAGCCCGAGCCCGAGCGCCAGCAGCCCGATGATGGTGATCGCGCCGAGGCCGGCGAGCAGGTTGAGCGGCCCGGGACGCCAGCCGAGGAACAGCGCGCCCACGATCAGCACGAGCAGCTGCGGCACGAAGTGGATGAACGCGACCCACACGCTGGCGACCGGGAACAGCTCACGCGGCAGGTAGATCTTCTTGACCAGGTCGGCGTTCCAGACGATGGATTTCGTGGTGTTGCCGAAGATCTCGTTGAAGAAGTTCACCATCACGATGCCGGAGAACATATAGATCACGTAGTTGTGGATGCTGTCCTCGAGCCGCAGGAACTTCCCGAGCGCGAGGTAGAACACGATGATCTGGACGGCCGGCTTGACGTAGCTCCAGAGCAGCCCGAGCGCGGAGCCGCGGTAGCGGACCCGCAGCTCCTTGCGCACGAGCAGGGACAGCAGGAACCGCCAGCGCGGGATCTCCAGCAACCCGGCCGAGCGGCCGGGTTGCTTCAGCGGCTCGTCGGCCAGCTCGCTCGAGGGCAGCACGGGCGATCAGTGCTGATCGGGCGCGTCGCCGCGCTCGATGCCGAAGGTCTTCTCCCAGGCCTCGAAGGAGGTGATCCGGGGCAACGCCTCCTGGTAGGTCTCGCGCAGGCTCTTCCACTCGGCGAGCAGCCGGGCGTGGTTGAGGCTCGACTGCATCAGCATGGAGCGCATCTGCTCCGGCCGGCGGCGGTACCACGCGATGCCCGTGCCCTCGGCGTTGGTGACGAGCGCCGAGTCGTGCTGGGCGACGTTCCACCACTTGTTGTCCTTGTGCGCGACCTGCGTCTGCGGGTTGTCGTAGGCACCCGGGCGCAGCGGCCGGAACTGACGCGCCACGGCCTTGAGACCCTCGAGCGCGACGGTGCCGGGGCCCGGCTGCTCGACCTTGCGCGGGCGACGCGGCTTGGGCGAGCGGACCATCGGGTACTGGTCGAACTCGGGCTTGAGGACCGAGTCGTCGTGGTTGGCCGCGTCGGCGCGCAGCTCCCCCAGCCGCTTCGGCAGGATCTCGTGCAGCCGGTCCGGCCCGGCGAGCAGGTCCTCCTGGGCCTTCAGCCGACCGGTCATCGTGTAGTACTGCATCGACACGAGGTGCTTGAGGTCGTTCAGCTCGGAGTTGCGCAGCACGTCACCGCCGTGCGGGAAGCGCGAGTGCATGAGCGCGGTCATGATCCGGTTGCGCTCGTGGAAGTAGGCCTGCCAGCCGACCAGGTCGTCCTTGTCCAGCCAGGACACGTGCCAGACGGCCGCGCCCGGCAGGGAGACCGTGGGGTAGCCCGCCTCCTTGGCGCGCAGGCCGTACTCGGAGTCGTCCCACTTGATGAAGATCGGCAGCGACAGGCCGATCTCCTTGATGACCTTGGTGGGGATCAGACACATCCACCAGCCGTTGTAGTCGACGTCGACCCGCTGGTGCAGCCAGGGCGTCTCGCGCAGCCCCCGGCGGTTGAAGTCGTGCCCGAGGATCTGGTTGGCGGCAGGCAGCGCCGGCTGCCAGCGGTAGGGCTCTACGATCTCGCCGAAGGTGTGCAGGGCGGAGCGGTTGAGCAGGTCGAACATGTGCCCACCGACGAGCGTGGGCTTGCGGCACATGTCGGCGAACGCCGTGAGCCGGATGATGCTCTCGGGCTCGAGGTTGATGTCGTCGTCCAACAGGATCACGTAGTCGCTGCGGCCCTGCGTGACCGCTTCGTACTGCCCGCGGGCGAAGCCGCCGGAGCCGCCGAGGTTCGGCTGGTTGATGACCCGCAGCTGGTCGCCCAGCTCGGCCGCGACCGCCTCGAAGCCGTCCTCCGCCTCGACCTTCTGGTTGCCCTGGTCGACGATGATCAGCTCGTCGAGGACGCTGCGCAGGTCGGCGTCACCAGCCACCGCACCGATGGTGCGCACGCAGTAGTCGGGGCGGTTGAACGTCGTGACCGCCAACGTGGTGCGGCCGAACGGCTGGTCGCCGGCGAGGACGGACCAGTCGGCGCCGTCGAGCACGAGCGCCTCGGTGCCCGCCACCAGGTCGAACCAGTACCACCCGCCATCGCCGAAGGTCGTGAGCGGCAGGTCGAACGAGTGGACGGTGCCGGCACCGCTCACGCGCACCGACTCGACCCGCTGCCGGTTCCCGCGCGCGTTGGACTTGTAGACGATGAGGTTGCCGTCGCCGCTCGTGCGGACCGTGAGCCGCACGTGGTCCGCGACGGTCCAGCGGCGCCAGTAGCTCGCCGGGAACGCGTTGAAGTACGAGCCCAACGACATCCGTCGGCCCGCGCGGACCTTGACGCTGTGCCGGCCGAGGACGTCGTCGGGGTGGATCGACCCCTGGCCGTCCTTCTTGACGAAGTCGATGTAGAGGCCGAGGACGTCGAGGTCGCCGTCCAGCGGGAACATCACGCGGGACGCGACGCGGTAGCCGTCCTCGTCGACGCGGGTCGCGATCGACTCGCGCTGCGGCGCGACCTGCTCGGTCACCTCGGTGCTCATGCGTCCACTCCTCCACTCTCCAGCGTCTGGCCGCCCTCGAAGTGCGGGGCCAGCTTGTTGTCGACCATGCTCAGCGCGGCGCCGATGGCCATGTGCATGTCGAAGTACTTGTAGGTGCCGAGTCGGCCACCGAACAGCACGCCCTCCTCGGCCGCGCCGAGGTCGCGGTAGGTCAGCAGCTGCTGCCGGTCCTCGGGCGTGTTGACCGGGTAGTACGGCTCGTCACCGGTCTCGGCGAAGCGAGAGTACTCGCGGTGGATGATCGTCTTGTCCTTGGCCATCTCCCGCTCGGGGTGGAAGTGGCGGAACTCGAGGATGCGGGTGAACGGCACGTCGGCGTCCGGGTAGTTCATCACCGGGCAGCCCTGGAAGTCGCCGATGTCGAGGCGCTGCTCCTCCAGGTCGATGGTGCGCCAGCCGAGCCGGCCCGCCTCGTAGTCGAAGTAGCGGTCGACCGGCCCGGTGTAGACCACGGGGACGTTGCCGACGACGCTCGCCTTGTTGACCGGCTGGCTCGTGTCGAAGAAGTCGGTGTCGAGGCGCACCTCGATGTTCTTGTGGTCCGCCATCGTCTGCAGCCACTTCGTGTAGCCGTTGGTCGGCAGACCCTCGTAGGTGTCGTTGAAGTAGCGGTTGTCGTAGGTGAAGCGCACCGGGAGGCGGCTGATGATGTCGGCCGACAGCTTCTCGGGCTCGGTCTGCCACTGCTTCGCGGTGTAGTGCGCGATGAACGCCTCGTAGAGCGGCCGCCCGATGAGGGACACGCCCTTCTCGACGAAGTTCTCGGGGGTCTTGTCGCCCAGCTCGGCCGACTGCTCGCGGATCAGCGCGCGGGCCTCGTCGGGGCTGTAGGCGGAGCGGAAGAACTGGTTGATCGTGCCGAGGTTGATCGGCATCGGGTAGACCTCGCCACCATGGTTCGTGTAGACCCGGTGGACGTAGCTGGTGAACGAGGTGAACCGGTTGACGTAGTCCCAGACCCGCTGGTTCGAGGTGTGGAACAGGTGCGCGCCGTACTTGTGGACCTCGATGCCGGTGGCCGGGTCGATCTCGCTGTAGGCGTTGCCCCCGACGTGGCTGCGCCGGTCGACGATCAGCACCTTCTTGTCGAAGCGCTCCGCGACCTGCTGGGCGACGGTCAGCCCGAACAGTCCTGATCCGACGACGACGAGGTCGGCATCCACGATCGGTCCACTCTCCTTGGATGGGGGAAAACTGGCCTCGGGCCAACTTGGTGGACAGGCTACTACCGTGCGAGCGCCCGACCGCGTCCCACGCCGAGGGGTTGCGGCACTACGCTGACCGGACCATGGACTCGCAGGAGACGGCCACGTCGGGGGCTGGTGAGCAGGCCGCCGCGGCAGCCGGGCCAGGCGCCGGCGCGCAGACCGATGGGCAGGCCGCTGCGGCAGCAGCGAGCCGGGGGGTCTTCGGGCGTGGGGCGATCTACGCGCTCGGCACGGCCGGCCCCATCCTCGCCAACACGCTCGTCACGCCGGCACTGACCCGCGTCTTCGCGACCGAGCCCGCCCAGATGGGACTCGTGGTCCAGGCGCTCGTCGTCCTGCAGGTGACCATGATGGTCGCGAGCCTCGGGATGCCGTCGGTCATCACCCGCACCGGGCTCGCCACGGCCGCCGGCCCGGCAGGCGCGCGAGCCCTGCTGCTGCGCGGCTCGGCACTTGGCCTCGGGGTGGCACTCCTCGGCGCTGCGACGGCCCCGCTCTGGGGCGCCGCCCTCGACCCCGACGTGCGGTCGGCGGCCGTCGTCGCCCTGCTCGCCGGTGGCTGCTTCGTCGCCGTCGAGGACGCCCAGGCGATGCTGCGGGTGCTCGATCGACCGTTCGCCTTCGTGCAGGTCTCGGTGCTCGCGACGCTCGGCGGGCCCGTCCTCGGGCTGGTGCTGCTGCTGGTCCGCGAACGCACCGCCACGGTCTACCTCGTGGGGGTGCTGCTCGGCTACGCCCTCGCCGGGTTGGTGGGGCTCGGGCTCTGCCTGCGCGGAGCCGAGCGGTCGCTCGAGCCCGGCGCGTTCGCCGCGGCCCTGCGGATGGGACTGCCGATCCTGCCGCACCTGGTGGCGCTCTACTGCACGAGCTACGGGCTGCTGTTCGTCGCCTCGGGCCTCGCGGGACGGGCGGCGGCGGCGCTGCTCAGCCCGGCGCTGCTGCTCGGCGCGGCCCCCGGCGTGGTGACCTCGTCGCTCAACAACTCGTGGGCGCCCACGGTCTACGCCGCGGATCCGGCGCACCGCGCGGCCGTCCTGGAGCGCACCACCGTAGACATCGGCTCGCTCACCGCGACCGTCGCCGGCGGCGTCGCCGTGCTCGCGCCCTGGTTGCTGCAGCTGTTCGCCCCCGCGACCTACCGCCCGGTGCACTTCACGGCGTCGGCCGCGATCGCCGCGTTCGGCACCGTGCTCGCCATCGGGTATCTCGCGAACGCCCATCTGGTGTTCCTCTCCGGGCGCACGCTCGGCCTCGCCCTCGTCACTCCCCTGTCGCTCGGGATCGGCGTTCTCGGGGCCGCACTGCTCGGCTCGCTGGACCTGCGACTCGTGGCCGCGGGCTACCCCCTCGCCTACCTGGCCCAGCTCGTGGGCGTCGCGCTGCTGCGTCGCCGGGTCAGCGAGATCCGTTGGCACGAGCGGGTCCTCGCTCGACCCTTCGCCATCGGGGCGGTCGGCTGCGCGCTCGGTGCGCTGCTGCCCACGAGCGGCGTGCTGCAGTGGACCCGGCTGCTCGTCGCCGTCGCGCTCGGCCTGCTCGCCCTGCACGTCCTGCGGCGGGTGCTGGGTCGCTGAGGGCCGTGGCTGGGTCGGTGGGTCTACGTCCGTAGGTCAGCGGGAGGTCTACGCGATCGGCGCCGTGCGCCTCGGACGGATTCGCGGGCGTTTGAACGGTCACAACGGGTGGATCTGGCCATGGATCCGTCCGGGAGGTACGCCGCGGGGCGGTTGGTCGGCCACCGGGGACGTGGGATGGCCCGGGCCGGGTGGATCTGCGCAGGATCCCGTGACCTGCGCAGGGTCGGGAGGGCGGCGTCTCACGCGTTCGTGCGCAGATCCCCGTTTCCCGCGCAGCTGCCGTGCGCCTCGGCCGGATCCACGGGAGTTTGAACGGTCAAAGCGGGTAGATCGGGCCATAAATCCGTCCGAGCGGTACGCCGAGCGGTACGCGGGGAGCCGTGATGAGGGCGCCAACCACCACGACCCCGTAGACCTTGGGCCGCACCCGAGGGCGGCTCGCCTGCCGATCGGGTCGCGGGATGGTCGAGGCGTGGTCGAGGTGTGGTCGAGGCGTGGATCTGCGCAGGATGCCGTGACCTGCGCACGACCCCGTGAGGTGCGCAGGGTCGGGAGGGCGGCCTCTCACGCGTTCCTGCGCAGATCCCCATTCCTGCGCCGCTGCGGAGTTTTCGGGCCCACCGCAGGGCGCCAGGTCAGGCGGGCGGCCGCAGCCAGGGCACGGGCTCGCCCGCCCAGGTCGAGCGGGGCAGCTGCCGCGGCAGGTGCGACAGCGGGTGGCGCAGGAACGAGAGCGGGCTCGGCTGCGCGGCCAACGAGGAGTGCCCGTCAGCCGACTCAACACCTGCCGCGCTACCGGACCCGACTCCTGACGCGCTACCCGACTCAACCTCTGACGGGCCACCAGACTGAACCCCACACTCGACACCAGCCTCGCCACCCACGCCCGCCGGCTCCACCTGGTGAGCGCCGGCGCTACGTCGACGCAGCCCGAGAACGGTCGCGGCCTTCTGCAGCGGCGCGCCGAGCCAGTAGTCGAACGCCGGGCGCGCCGAGAAGGCACCCTCCCAGCCGAGCAGCCGCCGCAGCTCCTCGGGCTCGCGGACGTGCTGCGCGCCCAGCTCGGCGTCGGCTACCGCGCGGACGGCGTCGACGTCCGGGCTGGTGGTGTGCACCTCGGGCCACAGCCGCTCGAGCCGCTCGACGACGTCCGGGGACTCCCCCGCCATCAGGGCCCGGGGACCGTGGACGCAGGAGGGCACGCCCAGCGACGCGGCGTACCACACCGACGTGGACAGCCGGTTCGAAACGACCCGCGACGCCCCGCCGAGGCCGGTGAGCAGACGCGGCAGGAAGAGCGGGTCGAACCGCCCGCCGGCCGACACGACCTCGTGCCCGGCCGCGGCCCAGGCGCGCACCACCTCGGGGCGCGCCAGGTCCTCGTGGTGCAGGCAGACCAGCGACGAGCCCTCGGTGTCGGCGTAGTAGCGGGCGAGCTCACCGTGATCGGTCTGCACCGACAGCACGTGGGTGCCGTGCATCGGCATGATCACCGGCCGGGCGTCAGCGACCGTCGTGGGACGGGGGATGTGAACCCCCGAGGGTCCCGGACCCGCGCCGGACGCCACCGCCACGGCGTAGAGCCAGGGCGCGCCGATGGGGGTCGTGGGCCGGGTCGGGCGGGGGTCGGGGCTCCAGGCGCGCGACTCGTGCGTCCACACGAGCAGGCGTCGGCCGTCACCGGCCGCGCCGACGTCGGGGAAGTCGCCGAAGTTGACCTGCAGCGGTGAGCGCCCCACCCAGCCGTGCTGCAGCAGACCGGCCAGGTGACGCGCCCGCGGCAACCCCGCAGCCTGCGCGAGCAGGGCGCTGTGACCGTAGAAGTGGTTCTGGATGTCCATCGTGCTCCTGACCGTGGCGCGCCGGCTCAGCGGGTGCGCAAGGCCCGCACGTGCTCGAGGTAGGCGTCCGCGACATGATCCCAGTCCCACCGGGCCAGGTCGTCGTGCACCACCTCCGGGGGCGGGCTCGCCAGCAGGGCGAGCACGCTCTGCGTCAGCCCGGCCTCGTCCCCCTGGGGGACGCTGGTCAGGTCGACGCACCCGGCGTGGCCCAGCTCGTCCACGCCGCCCACCGCGTAGCTCGCGACCGACGCCCCGGCGGCCGCCGCCTCGACGAGGGTGAGCTGGAAGCCCTCGGCCGCCAGCGTCGGGTTGACGAAGACCGCGCCGCTCAGCGCGGGAGCCATCTGCGCCGCGGTCGCGTGCCCGTGGAAGACCACGTCGGCGATGCCGCGGGTCGTCACCTCGCGCTGGGCCGCTTCCTCGTCCGGCCCAGCGCCGAAGACGTGCGCCGTCCCCGGGTGACCGGCCCCCCGGGCCGCCTCGACGACGTCGAGGAAGGTGCGCCACCCCTTCTCGGGGACCAGCCGGCCGACGAACACCAGAGCACGCGGACCCGCCGGGGCGCGCACCCCTCTCGGCCGCTCCCAGGACGCCAGGTCGACGCCGTTGTTCAGCACGTGGGCGGACACGCCGCTGAGCCGCTCCACGAACGCCGCCGAGCGCTCGGACACCGCGAGGACCCGATCGGCACCGCGCAGGACCGCGCGACCCATCGTGAGGTCTACGGCGAGGCTGGTGGCGCGATAGGGCGCGGAGGCCGTGATGACCGAGCCGCCGCCGTGCTCGGTGTGCAGGGTCGGGATGTTGAGGCGGCGGCCGAGCCGCACCCCGAGATAGCTCATCGGGAAGAAGCGGGTGTGCGTCGCGATCGCCGTCACCGGCGGTCCGCCGAGCAGGTCGCCGTCGCGCACCAGCCGCTCGATGCGGCCCCAGTCGCCGGGGTGCGGCACCCCCAGGACCTCGCGCACGTCCAGGTGCCGCTGCAGGGCGAGGACCTGCACCCCGTCGACGAGCTGGGGCGGCTCGGGGTCGCCGAGATAGATCGCCGTCGTCCGTAGACCGCGCTCCACCAACCGGGGCAGCAGCGCCTTGAGGTGCTCCTGAACGCCTCCGGCGTTCTGGTGCAGGTTCGTCGTCACGACAAGCAGGTGGGGTGCCGCTGCGCTCATCCACCTACCCTTCGCCGCAGGCGCGCCCTACGCGTGCCCTGTTCCGTTAGCCCGTATCGTGTCACGGGTGAACGAGAACGTGTGGCTGGTGGTGCCGCTCTACAACGAGGCAACGGTCATCGGCGACGTCGTCCGCCACGCGCGAGCCACGTTCCCCAACGTCGTCTGCGTCGACGACGGGTCCCGCGACGCATCCGCAGCCGAGGCGCTGGCGGCCGGTGCGCACCTGGTGCAGCACCCGGTCAACCTCGGGCAGGGCGCCGCGCTGCAGACCGGCTTCGAGTTCGCGCTCGCCGACCCGCGCATGGAGTACGTCGTCACCTTCGACGCCGACGGCCAGCACCAGATCGACGACGTCCTGGTCATGCTCGACCAGCTGCGCCGCAACGACCTCGACCTGGTCATCGGCTCCCGCTTCCTCGACGAGCGCACCCAGCCGTCCCGGCTGAAGAAGCTCGTGCTGCGCCTCGCCGTCGCCTACACCAACGCCACGACGCACACCCGGCTCACCGACGCGCACAACGGTCTACGCGTGCTGAGCCGGCCGGTGGTCGAGCGGGTCGACATCACCCAGAACCGCATGGCGCACGCCTCCGAGCTGGTCGCCCAGTTCGGTGAGATGCGGCTGGATGGTCGGCCGCTGCGCTACGAGGAGGCACCGGTCCACATCCTCTACACCGACTACTCGATGTCCAAGGGTCAGTCGCTGTGGAACTCCGTCAACATCCTCGTGGAGCTGATGCTGCGATGAAGCTCTTGATCCAGGCCTTCCTGGTCGCCGCCGTCATGGTCGTCGTCTATCGCCTGATCACCGTGCGCGGTGCCCGCACCCAGGCGCTGCGCCGCCTCGGCATGGCGCTCTTCGGGATCGTCGCGATCTTCTCCGTGCTCGTCCCCAACACCTGGACCCACCTCGCCAACCTCGTGGGCGTCGGCCGTGGCGCCGACATGGTGCTCTACATCCTCGTGGTCGCGTTCCTCGGCTACGCGATGAACTCCTACCTGAAGTTCCGCGACATGGAGACGCGCTACACGAGGCTGGCGCGGCGCATCGCGCTCGACGAATCCCTGCGTCGCTACCCGGAACTCACCTCTCGCTGGTCCACAATGGAGGCGCCCACCGAGCCGGGGAGGCAGGCCCAGGACCGCTCCACGCTCACCGACCCCGACGACGAAGGCACCTCGACCCATCGTGACTGACGACCCGTCCCGCGACCACGAGGACCACGACGAGCACGAGCCCTACGTCATCGACACCCGTGCCCCGGCCGGCCGCTGGACCGAGAGCACCCGCCGCCGCGACCAGTCCCGGGCCCGTTCCGCCGCCACCGGCCCCGCCCGTGCGGCCAGTCCGGCGGACGGCGCACGCCCCGTGCGCGACCAGCGCGACGCCGACCCGGACCTGCACCGCAGCGAGCACGACGCGCCCGCACGGCCGGTGTCCGGTGGCGCGACCCGCGCTCCCCGTCCCCCACGCTCCCGCCGCCCGCGCGGCCGTCGGCACTGGCTGCGCTGGATCGCGGTGCTGGTAGCCCTCTGGCTCGCCTTCCTCGTGTGGGCTCCGATCGACGCGTGGAACAAGGTGACTCGGGTCGACGCGACGCCCACCGACGACCGCCCCACCAACGCCGGTGGCCACAACTACCTGCTCGTCGGCTCGGACTCGCGCGCGGGCCTGACCGACGCGCAGAAGCAGGACCTGTCCACGGGCTCCGACGAGGGCGCGCGCACCGACTCGATCATCCTGGTGCACGTCCCCGGCAACGGCGGCAAGGCCGTCATGATGTCGATCCCCCGGGACAGCTGGGTGTCCATCCCGGGGCACCGCAAGAACAAGATCAACGCGTCCTTCTCGATCAACGCCACACCGACCCAGGGCAACGCCAAGCTGCTGGTCGACACCGTCGAGCAGAACACCGGCGTCCGGATCGACGACTACGTCGAGATCGGCTTCGCCGGGTTCGCGTCCGTCGTCGACTCGCTCGGCGGCGTCACGATCGACGTGCCGTTCGACATGAACGACTGGCGCGCGGGCATCAACCTCAAGAAGGGCACCCAGACGCTCAACGGCGCCAACGCCCTCGGCTTCGTGCGCGCACGCTACTCCGACCCGCGCGGCGACATCGGTCGCGCCGAGCGCCAGCGTCAGTTCCTCTCGGCGATCATGAGCAAGGCGCTCAGCCCCGCGACCGTCCTGCTCCCCTGGCGCTACTGGTCGTTCACCCATGCGGCGAGCAGCGGGCTGACGATCGGCCAGGACGCGTCGATGATGGACATGGTCACCCTGCTGCGCACGATGAAGGGCACCAGCTCCGGCTCGACCCTGTCGACGGTCGTCCCGATCGAGACCGAGTCTTACTCGACCTACGCCGGCACGGCCGTGAAGTGGGACTCGACCAAGGCCAAGGCGATCTTCGACAAGATCAGCAACGACGAGCCCATCGAGGCGTCCGACCTGGTGAAGACCGGCTGACCTCAGCCGGATTCGCGCTCGCCCCGGCGGTCTGCACGCCGCTCGCCCCGGGTCGCGAGCAGGGCCCGGTAGGCGTTCTTGCGCAACGACTCCGGCACCAGCCGGTAGACCCCCCGCACCGTGAGGTTGCGCGCCTGCTGGCCCGCGGTGGTGAAGCCGATCTCGCGGAACGCCCGCTGCAGGCGCCACTCGGTCGCGAGCATCCCGGTGCCACCGCGCCGGGCGTAGGCGCCCTGGCCGACCCGGTAGAGCAGCAGCGGCTCGGCGACGTTGGCCACCTGCGCACCGGCCAGGATCATCTTGGCGAACAGCAGGTAGTCCTCCATGTTGGCCAGGTCGGTGTAGCCACCGACCGCCTGGACCAGGGTCTTGCGGTAGACGACGGTGGGGTGGTTGAACGGCTGGGCGAAGCGGCTGGTCGCCCGGATCTGCTCGGGAGTGAGGGGTGGCACCCGCCGGCCGACGATGTCGTGCCGGTCGGCGCCCATCTCGAGCATCGCCGAGCTGACCAGGTCGCACCCCTGCTCGAGCAGCGGCACCTGCCGGGCGAACCGTTGCGGCAGCGTGATGTCGTCGGCGTCCATGCGGGCGACGATGTCGTGCTCGCACGCGGCCAGCCCGGCCTGCAGCGCGGGGCCGAGCCCCACGTTGGCCGGCAGCGGGACGAGCGTGACGGGCACCGACGAGGCGGCGGCCAGCTCGTCGACCGTCGTCCGCAGGGCGTCCGGGAGCGGCCCGTCGAGCACCAGCACCAGCTGGGCCGGCCGACGCGTCTGCTCGTCGGTGACCGAGCGCACCGCGTCGGCGAGCAGCCCCGGGTCGTCCTTGGCGTAGCAGCTGAGCAGCACCGAGAAGTCCTCGCGCCGGGCGCTCGGGTCCTCCAGCGGCGTGTCGCCGTCGACCGGCCGGGTTACCTCGGCGATCAACGCCTCGGTCGAGCGCGGGCCGGCGATCAGCGCGTCCTTGGCCCCGCGCAGCAGCTCGCGGCCCAGCGTGGACCGGTCCGTCGAGTGCGCGAACGTGCGGCCCCAGCGCAGCAGCGTCGAGCCGCCGTAGACGAGCTTCTCCTTCGGCGACAGCGAGCGCGAGCGCCCGAAGACCCAGCCCTTGTTGCGGACCTCGTAGTAGAACCGCTTGCCCGGGTCGGCGTCCGACGAGCCGAAGGTCTTGGTCTTGTGCACGACGACGGACGCCGGGCAGTAGAGCCCGTGGCCGCCCTTGACGAGCCGCGCGGAGTATTCGAAGTCGTCGTTCCACAAGAAGTAGTCGGCGACCGGCAGGCCCCGGTCCTGCACGACGGCAGCGTCGACGAGGATCGAGACGAACGACGCGGTGCGCACCGGGATGCACCCGATCGCCGCGGCGGCGTCCTTCTCCTGCTGTGTCGCAAAGGGATTCGCTCGGGGCGTGTTCATGGGGTGGTCGCGGCCGTCGGTCCACACGACCTTGCTCGCGACGAGCGCCGGTGTGCCGAGCGAGAACTCGTCTCGTGCCGCGACGAGCGCCGCGAGCGCCGTGGGGGTCGGGACGGTGTCGTCGTCCATCAACCAGACGGCGTCGCAGCCGAGCGCGAGGGCCCGCTGCAGCCCGATCGCGAATCCGCCTGCGCCACCGGTGTTTCGGCTCGAGGTGACGACGTCGATGCCCTCGGCGACGGCCAGGTCCTCGGCGGTGCCGTCGGTCGAGGCGTTGTCGACGACCACGAGGTGCGCCAGCGGGTAGGTCTGGGCCTGCAGCGCAGCGATGGACTCGGCCAGCAGCTGACGACGGTTCCAGGTGACGAGGACGGCCGCGACGCGCGGGGACCCGGTCATGCGTCAGCCCTTGAGCAGCTGGCGGGCCATCACCATGCGCTGGATCTGGTTGGTGCCCTCGTAGATCTGGGTGATCTTCGCGTCGCGCATCATCCGCTCCACCGGGAAGTCCCTCGTGTAGCCGGCTCCCCCGAGCAGCTGGACGGCGTCGGTCGTGACCTTCATCGCGACGTCGGACGCGAAGCATTTCGCCGCCGCGCCGAAGAAGGGCAGGTCGGCATCGTCGCGCTCGGACCGGGCCGCGGCCACGTAGACGAGCTGGCGGGCCGCCTCCAGCTCCATCGCCATGTCCGCGATCATGAACTGCAGGCCCTGGAACTCGGCGATGGCCTTGCCGAACTGCTTGCGCTCCTTGACGTAGGCGAGCGCCGTGTCGAGGGCTCCCTGGGCGATGCCGACCGCCTGCGCACCGATGGTGATGCGGGTGTGGTCGAGGGTGCGCAGCGCGATCTTCAGCCCGTCACCGACGGGGCCGACCCGGCGGCTGTCGGGGATCCGCACGTTGTCGAGATGCAGCTCGCGCGTGGGGCTGCCGTGGATGCCCATCTTGCGCTCGGGCTCGCTGAAGCCGAACCCCTCGTCGCCCTTCTCGACGACGAAGGCGGTGATGTTGGCACCCCGGCGTCCGTCGGGGTCGGTCACGGCCAGGACGGTGTAGAACTCGGACACGCCGGCGTTGCTGATCCACGCCTTCTGCCCGTTGAGGACCCACTTGTCGCCCTCGGCGCGGGCGCGCGTGCGCATCGCCGCCGTGTCGGACCCGGCCTCCCGCTCGGACAGGCCGTAGGAGAACATCGCCTCGCCACGGGCTACCGGAGGCAGGTAGCGCTGGAGCACCTCCTCGTCCGCGCCGAGGATCAGCGGCATCGTGCCGAGCTTGTTGACCGCGGGGATGAGCGAGCTGGAGGCACAGCCGCGTGCGACCTCCTCGATGACGATGCAGGTGGCGAGCGCGTCCGCACCCACGCCCTCGTAGGCCTCGGGGATGTGCGGGGCGTGCAGGTCGAGCGCGCGGAGCGCGTCGAACGCGTGCTGCGGGAAGGCGCCGGTCTCGTCGACCTCGGCGGCGTGCGGGGTGATCTTCTCGGCAACCACCTCGCGCAGCACCGCGCGGATCTCCTCGTGGTCGTCGGAGGTCTTGAACAGGTCGAAGTCAGCAGTGGCTCGCACACGCCGAGCCTACCCTTGCCACCTGGGCCCGCCAGGAATGCGCGACGTGCGGCCCGGGTATAGCGTCGAGCACACCAGACGGGCAGCGGCACTTTGGCCACGCCCCCTCGACGAGGAGGACACATGTCGGACGAGAACATGCGCGACCGCCGGGACGACACCACCGACGGTGTGCCCGCGAAGGACGGCGACGTCTTCCGCACCGCCGCTGACGGCGAGGCGGGTGCGGTGTCGGCCTCCGGGCTCTACCCCACCGATGACAAGGGCGCCGACGCCGGTGCGGCCGGCGCGGGCTACGACCGCGACCACGGTGCCGACGGCGGCGCTGACGCGGGAGCGGGCACCAGCCACGACCGTGACCACGGCGCCGACCACGGTGCCGACGCCGAGGCCGGGCGCTCCGGTGTGGCCGGCGGCGCGGGCTACGACCGCGACCATGGCGCCGACGGCGGCGCTGACGCGGGCGCAGGCACCAGCCACGACCGCGACCACGGAGCCGACCACGGTGCCGACGCCGAGGCCGGGCGCGGTGCGGGTGCTGCGGCCCCCGCCGAGGGCGAGGTCCACGTCCTCACGACCGAGGAGATGGAGGACCGGGCGCGCAACGACAGCAGCGAGCCGCTCGGCACCCAGACCGACCTCGAGAACGCCCCGGCCGGCGACGCGGGCTATGACCGCGACCATGGCGCCGACGGCGGCGCGGACGCGGGTGCGGGCACCAGCCACGACCGTGACCACGGCGCCGACCACGGTGCCGACGCCGAGGCCGGGCGCTCCGGTGTGGCCGGCGGCGCGGGCACCGACCGCGACCACGGTGCCGACGGCGGTGCGGACGCGGGCGCAGGCACCAGCCACGACCGCGACCACGGCGCCGACCACGGTGCCGACGCCGAGGCCGGCCGCGGAGGTGTGGTGGACCCAGGCTACGACCGTGACCACGGCGCCGACGGCGGTGCCGACGCGGGCGCCGAGCCCCGCTAGCAGCAGTGGGTCCCCAGCGCGAGCGTCCTGCGCTGCGCCGGCTCGTCGGCCCCCATGTCGAGGACTTCGCGTCCTCGACGTGGGGGTCGCGGCCGTTGCTCGTGCGCGCCGCCGACCTGCCCCAGCCGTTCGACGACCTGTTCGGCCCGGACGCGATCGACGAGCTGGTCTCGCGGCGCGGTCTACGCACGCCGTTCCTGCGGGTCGCCAAGGACGGCTCCGCGCTGCCCGACCGCGCGTTCACCCGCGGCGGCGGGGTCGGGGCCGGGGTGACCGACCAGGTGAGCGACGACGACCTGCTCGCGCTGTTCGCCGACGGGGCCACCCTGGTCGGCCAGGGGCTGCACCGCACCTGGCCGCCGTTGCTCGAGCTCGGCCAGCAGCTGACCGAGGACCTCGGGCACCCGGTGCAGATCAACGCCTACATCACGCCCCCGCAGAACCAGGGGTTCGCCGCTCACTACGACATCCACGACGTCTTCGTGCTGCAGACATCGGGCAGCAAGGCCTGGCGGATCCACGAACCCGTCCATCCCGCTCCGCTGCGCTCCGACCCGTGGGACGAGCGCCGCGCCGAGGTGGCCGAGGCGGCGCTCGGCGAGCCCGTCATCGACACGGTGCTCGAGCCCGGTGACTGCCTCTATCTGCCGCGCGGCTTCCTGCACTCGGCCAAGGCGCTCGGGCAGGTGTCGTCGCACGTGACGATCGGCGTGCACAGCTGGACCGTCCACGAGGTCGCGCACCAGCTGAGCAGTGCCGCGATGAGCCGCCTCGGTCGGGACGAACAGATCCGCCGGTCATTGCCGCTCGGCGCCGACCTCAGCACCGCCGAGGCTTTCGCCAGCACCGCGCCCGACGTCTTCCAGCAGGCCAAAGACGCTCTGCTGCAGGCGATCTCGGAGCTCGAGCCCGCTGATGTCGCCGCGGCCCTGGCCCGACGAGACCGCTCCAGCACACGCACGTCACCGGTCTCCCCGGTCGCTCAGGTGCAGGCCGCGCTCGACCTCACCGACCACTCTCGGGTGCGGTTGCGCCCGCACCTGCAGCTGACGGTCGCGCCGGACGCCGGCGCTGGATCTACGGGCAACGTCTCGGCCGACCGGCTCCGGCTGAGCTCGCGCGTCGCGAGCCTGGTGGTCGAGTCCGGCGACGTGGACCGGGCCGGCCTCGACCGGCTCCTCGACGGCGCGGTCGTGACCGCCGCCGAGCTCGGGGTGGGCGTCACCCGCGAGCTGCTGCGCCGCGGCGTGGTCGTGCCGGCCTGACCGGCGCGCCGCCTCGTGAGGAACCAGCGCCGGCGTCAGCGCAGCGTGGCGGCGGCCTCGGCGAAGGCCGCGCCGAGGCGGCGCAGGTTGTCCGGCTCGAGGACCTCCGGGACGCGCGGCGGGTCGAGGACGTTGCCGAGCCAGGAGTTGCGCACGTAGTCCTCGGCGAACCAGTCGGCGATCCGCTGCGGGCTCTCGTGCAGGTGCTCCCAGCCGCGCTCGGCCACGAACTCGGTCAGGTCGTCGGGGCGCTCGAGGTAGGCGATGTTGCCGAGCTCGGTCCACGGCATCGCGGCCCCGCTCACCACCGGGCGACCCATCAGGCCCGCCTCGAGGCCGACGGTCCCGGTGGCGGTCAGGGTGAAGACGGCGTCGCGGGCCATCTGGCGCGAGTCGCCGTGCGGGTCGACGCACGCCACACCGGGGTGCCGGTCGAGGACCGGCCAGAAGTCGGGGTCGCGCCGCCACATGAAGTTGGCGTGCTCCTTGACCGCCACCGTGATGCCGGTGCCGGCGAGCGCGTCCGCCAGCACGACGGCGGTGTAGGCCTGGTCGCGCCACTCGCGGCCCATCACGTCGACGCTGGACTCGGGCTGCACGTGCAGCGGCATGAAGACGAACCGCTCGGGCAGCGGGTCCCAGTGACGCGACTGGTAGGTGCGCAGGTTCATCCGGGAGCGGATCGGGTTGAGCCACGGGAGCCGGGCGTAGTCCGTGGGCTTGGGGAGCTGCATGTTGGTGCCGCGGTCCACGGCGAACTCGGCGATGCGGTCCTTGGCGAGCCGGATGATCTCCTGGCGCGACTCGACCTTGTTGTTGGAGGCGAAGTAGGACGGTCGGCCCTGCTTCTCCAACCACTCGGGGAGGTACTCGCGGCCGCGCTCCACGGCGGCCTCGTCGGTGACCGTGCGGCGGAACAGGTCGATGCCGAGCGGTGCCCCGAACAGGCCGAACCGCTCCGCCGGCAGGCGCATGGTGCGCGGCCAGGTCGCGAGCCCGCCGTGGTGGGTCACCAGACCGGCGGTGAGCAGCTCGGACACGACGGTGAACTCGGTGAGGGCGAAGACGGGGCCGCGACCGGCGATCGCGGCCTCGAGCTCCTCGGCGGCGAGGTTGAGGAAGTTCATGGCGGCGTCCACCCGGTTGCGCCGCACGGCCCGCTCGCTGACCAGCAGGTCCAGCACGTCCAGCCCGACCCCCGCGGCGGCCCGCTTGAGCGCGGCGTGCGGCGTGAGGCCGGAGACGACGTTGGCCGACAGGGCCTCCCGGTAGGGCAGCCGGACGACGGTGGCCCGTGGGGTGTGCTTCTTGACCCACGCGATGTTGGCGTCGGTCCGCAGCACCATGACCAGATCCTTGGTCTCGAAACCGGCCTCGACGAGGGCGGGAACCAACAGGTCGTCGAAACCCAGTCCCATGTGCACGAGCGGAGTGACCATGGCGCGAGTCTAGCGGCGCACCAGCCGCAGCAGCCGAGGCGCGACGGCCAGTCCGGCGAGCGCCAGCAGGCCCGCGAGCACCAGCCGCAGCACGGCTCCAGGGCCGGTCGAGGGAAGGTAGCCCCCCGCGAGCACGGTGACGAGCAGGGTGAACGCCAGCACCGGCCCGAGCCGGCGCGCGTCCCAGTGCAGCCCGCCGATCCGGCTCCCGGCCCACATCGCGACCGCCGCCAGCACGACGTAGGCGAGCAGGCGACCGAGTGCCATCCCGGGGATCGCGAAGGCCAGCGCCAGCCCGCTGCCGACGACTCCGAGGGTGACCAGCCCGGAGAGCGCGGCGCGCAGCAGCCAGCCGGTGCGCTCCGCGTCCACGACCGCGAGCGACGCGCCCTGGAAGAGCAGGTAGAACACGGCGACCGCCGCCATCGGCCCGACGGCCCGCACCATGGCGAGGTGGTCGAAGCTGGGGTCGCGCGCGAGGATCGGCACGAGCCAGGGCGAGAGGAGGGCTACCCCTGCTCCTCCCACGGCGACGAACGCGGTGAGCAGCGTGCCGGTCGACGCGGCGTAGGGCCAGCGAGCCTCCCGCGGCCGGGCGTAGACCGAGGGTCCCCAGGCGTTGAACAGGGCCGTCGACAAGACGAAGGGCATGTTGCCCAAGGTGGTGAGCGCCGCCTGGTAGGACCCGGTCGCGCCGCTGCCGAGCAGCCCCATGACGAGGTAGACGTCCCCGGTGAGCAGCCCGATCATGGCGACCGCCTGCGGCAGCATCGGGAGCGCGAGGCGCAGCCCGGCGCGCACCCGGGCCGCGACGCTCCCCCAGCGCACGATGGGGTGGGTCAGCAGCACGGCGAGGCCGGCGCTCGCGACCAGCGCCACGCCGTAGGCCGCGAGGAACGCCTCGGGGGTGGGGTCGACCCGAGCCGCGAGCAGGCCGGCCAGCTGGGCGACGGCCGTCGAGGCCAGCGCGAGGACGAAGAAGCCCACCGGGTGCTGGCGAGCGCGCATCACGGCCTGGCCGGCCGCCACGCCCGTGAGACCGGCGCCGCTCCACGCGAGCGAGACCCCGCGCAGCAGCGGGATGTCCGTCGTGAGCGCCACCACGACCGCGACGAGCGACCCGACGACGCCGAGCGCGAGCCCGAAGCCGATCATCGCGCCGGCGAGACCGCGGCCGACGAGCGGGCCCTGCTCGTCCTGGTGCCACTCGCGCAGGATGACGGTCGGCAGCCCCGCCACCGCCACCGTGTAGACCATCTGGACCAGCACCAGCCCCACCGCGACCTCCCCGTAGCGCGAGGCGCCGAGGGTCGAGGTGAGGAACGGGGTGATGACGAGCAGCGCCACCCCCTGCAGCGCCGTGCCGAGCAGATAGAGGACGCCGGCGCGCGCGGTGCTGCCCGCGCTCGTGCTCACCGGCGGCCGTGTCGGTGGAGCGACCCGATCACCTCGCGCTCGAACAGCTCGAGCCCGGACGTGTCGTAGGCGGCCTCCGCGAAGTAGGTGATGGCGTAGGTCATCCCGTCCTGCTCGAGGCGCGTGAGGGTCTCGGCGATCTGGTCCGGTGTGCCGACGAGCGGCTGGCGCGCGAGGTCCTCACGCTGCCCGCGGGCCCGGTCGGCGTCGACGCCGGCGCGCACGAGCTGGTCTTCGTACCAAGCAAGTCGGTCGTCGACCTCGCGCTGGTTGCGCCCGATGACGACGTTGTAGTTGGCGGACCGGACGATCTCGTCGAAGTCGCGGCCGAGGTCGGCGCAGTGACCACGCAGGACCTCGCTCTTGTGCACGAAGCCCTCCGGCGTGCCGTCGAAGTTGGTGTAGTCGGCGTACTCGGCGGCGATGCGCAGCGTCTTCTGCTCGCCGCCGCCCGCCACCCACATCGGGATGCCGTTGCGCGGCGACCCGTCGATGGTCGTGCCCTGCAGCGGTCGCGGCGCGCAGATCGCCCCGTCCACCTGGTAGTGCTTGCCGTCCAGCGTGGCCTCGCCGCGGGTCCACATCTGCCGGAAGATCTCGACGCCCTCGGCGAGCCGCGCGATCCGCTCACCGGCGCGCGGGAAGCCGTAGCCGTAGGCGAGCCACTCGTGCTCGTACCAGCCGGCGCCGATGCCCATCTCGACGCGGCCCTCGGAGATGATGTCGACGGTCGCCGCGACCTTGGCGAGGTAGGCCGGGTTGCGGTAGCTCATGCAGGTGCACATCTGGCCCAGCCGGACCCGACCGGTCACGGCCGCGAAGGCCGACATGAGGCTCCAGGCCTCGTGGGTCGCCTCGTGCGAGGGGATCGGCACGGTGTGGAAGTGGTCGTAGACCCAGATGGACTCCCAGTTCTGGTGGTCGGCGTCCGCGCGGCGCGCCAGCCCGGCCATGACCCCCCAGTGCAGAGACGGGTCGATGCCGACGAGGTCCATCCGCCAGCCCTGTGGGATGAAGAGTCCGAAGCGCATGGGGTCACCCTGTCACCGTTCGGCGGGCCCGTCCACGCGCGCGGGGGTGCGAGTCGTATGCTCTGTCACATTAAGTACACAATCGCTCACCCTGCGTAGACAATCCGCCCAGGAGATCCGATGTCCAGACGCTCCCCCCACGCCACGCTCGCGCTCGCGGCCGGTGCCGCGGCCGCGCTCGCCGTGCCCCTGCTCCCCGTCACCGCCAGCGCGGTCGGCGGCGCCGCCACCGTCGGCAGCGCCAAGCCCAAGCCGGTCGTGCAGCGCGCGCTCGGCCAGCCCACCGTCGCCGACCGGCACGACGCCCCGCGGCCCAGCAGCCACCAGAGGGGCAAGGTCGTCGCGTCCGCCCCCAAGACGTCGCCACAGCGCCAGTCCCCCACGTCCGGCGCGAAGCGCGCTGTACCGCAGGCAAATCCGACCCCCGCCGCGACCGTGTGCACCGGCCTCGGCCTGCAGGCGATCCAGCTGCGCGACCGCACCTACTTCGCGTGGGACGCCCAGAGCGGGGTCACCTCCAGCTACACGCTCAAGCGCCTGCGGGACGGGTCGACGACCTGGCAGACGGCGGCGACCGTCCCGGCGACGGCCACCACCGCGCTGGATCGCCGGATGAACCCGTTCTTCGGCGCGACCTACACCTTGGACTTCACCCAGAACGGCGTCGCCAAGTCGTGCGCCATCCCGGCCCCCGACGGCACCGCCGGGGGGTCGCTGGCCACGGCCGAGGACGCCGGCCCCGGTTACGTCGACGTCGTGAGCACGACCGACCAGGCCCTCGGCATCCTGCAGCAGAGCGACGTGTCCGAGGGCGTCACGACCGCGAGCGGCGGTGCCTACACGATGGCACCGGCGTTCTCCCCCGACGGCCTGTGGATGGCGTACTCGCGGCTCAACGCCGCCGGCACCTGGGAGGTCGTCGCCCAGCGCGCCGACGGGCTCGGCGGCCAGTCCGTCTGGGCCACCTCGGCCCGCGACAACGTCACGCCCTCCTGGTCGGCCGACGGTCGCTACCTGGCGTGGAGCTCGGTGGCGCACACCGCCGACGGGCCCGCCAAGGCGACCAGCGGGACCATCACGGTCTACGACCGGTTCGCGCGGACGACGCGCAGCGTGACGCCGTCGACGTTCCTGCAGGGCGCGGTCTACGGCGGGGACAGCTCGATCCTCATCGGCAGCCGGACCGACGGCAGCGGCATCGCGATCGTCAACACCACCACCGGTGCGACGACGACGCTGGCCAACACCGCCGGCGGTCGCGATGCTGCCCAGTCCCCCGACGGCACAGTGCTTTTCGTCGTCAACAAGGCGGACGGGACGACCGACGTCAAGCGCCGGCTCGCCAACGGCTCGGTGGTCACCGTCTTCACGACGGCGGCGAACACGACCGCTCGCTACCCGAAGCAGGCGCTCGACGGGTCGCTCTGGTACCTGTCGACCACGGACAGCACCCCGGCCGACACCACGGACCCCGTCGACGTGGGTGTGTCGGTGCGCTACCAGGGGACCAGCTACGCCACCAACATCGGCTTCGCGCACGACAGCGCGACCTCGGTCCCGACCGGGTTCGCCATCCGCCAGCAGCCCACCAAGAGCGCGGCCGACTACACCGGCGACGGCGCGGGCGACCTGCTCGCCCGCAACTCGGCGGGCGCGCTGCTCGTCTACCCGAACGTCCTCAACGTCAACAAGCCGACCGGCACGCCCAAGCAGATCGGCTCCGGCTGGGGCGGTTTCAACGCCATCATCGCCGCCGGCGACTGGACCGGTGACGGGCAGTCGGACATCCTCGCCCGCGACGCCGCCGGTGACCTGCTGCTCTACGCCGTCAAGGGTGGCGCCGTGCGGCCGGGTCAGGTGATCGGTCGCGGCTGGGGTGGCTTCACCATCACGGCCGTCGGCGACTGGGACGGCGACACGAACGCCGACCTGGTCGCGCGCGACACCGCGGGCACGCTCTGGCTCTACCGCGGGTCCGGCACCGGTGGGGTCTACGGGTCGGCGTTCCTGCCGCGCGTGCAGATCGGGGCCGGCTGGACCATGCACGACATGATCGTCGGCGTCGGCGACGCGGACTACGACAACCGGCCCGACATCGTCGCGCGCAACGCGTCGTCCGGCGCGCTGGTCCTCTACGGCGGCGGTGGCGTCGCGGCCGCCCAGTGGGGGCAGATCAAGACGGTCGCCAGCCAGAGCTTCAAGGGCTTCACGCAGATCCAAGGCACCGAGCGGTTCACGGGCAACCCCACCAGCCTGTTCCTGCTCGGCACCGACGGCGCGATGTGGGACGGCTGGTTCATCGGCGACGGGGTCTACGACCTGCAGAACATGGCGCAGTTCAACCAGGGCGGCGGTCCGTTCACCTGGGCGGGCTGACCAGCTGAGCGGCCGTCAGCCACCGGCCGAGCAGCACGCACGACGAGGGGCGGCGTCCAGCAGGACGCCGCCCCTCGCCTCGGCCAGCTCCTGCGGCTAGATCAGGTCCCAGGTGAGCGCGGTGCCGCGCTCGACGTCGCGCGCGAAGGTGCGACCGAGCACGAGGTCGATCTGGTCGGTCGGCAGGCCGCCGGCCGGGCGGATCGAGCGCACGTTGTCGCGGGTCACCTCGTCGCCGGCGCGCACGTCGGCCGTGACGTAGAGCGAGCGGCGCAGTCGCAGCACCGACTTCTCGGACTCGGTCGGTCCGGTCTTCGGCGGTGAGACCGCGGCCAGGCGAGCGGCCTCGCTCTCGCGGACCATCATCGCGAACTCCCCTGGCTCCATGGAGAACTCGCTGTCGACGCCGCCGTCGGAGCGCGACAGGGTGACGTGCTTCTCCAGGCAGACGGCACCGAGCGCGACGGCGGCGACGGCCACCCCGAGGCCGAGGGTGTGGTCGGACAGCCCGACCGGCACGCCGAAGGCCTTCTGGAAGAGGTCGATGTTGGCGAGGTGGGCGTCCTTGGGGTCGGCCGGGTAGGACGCGGTGCAGGCGAGCAGGACCAGCTCGGAGCAGCCGCCCTCGTAGGCCGCGTTGATGGCCGCGTCGATCTCACGCAGGGTCGCCATGCCGGTGGACATGATGATCGGCTTGCCGGTGCGCCCGATCTCGCGGATCAGCGGCAGGTCGACGATCTCGGCCGACGCCGTCTTGTAGCACTCGACGCCGAGGTCCTCGAGGAAGGCCACGGCCGTGGGGTCGAACGGGCTCGAGAACGGCACGAGCCCGAGCTCGCGCGCGCGGTCGAAGATCGGCTTGTGCCACTCCCACGGGGTGTGCGCCTCCTGGTAGAGGCTGTAGAGGTTGCGCCCGCCCCAGAGGCCGTGCGCGTCCTCGACGCGGAACGCGGGGGTGTCGGCGTCGATCGTGATCGTGTCGGCGGTGTAGGTCTGGATCTTCAGGGCCTGCGCGCCGGTGCCGGCGACCGCGTCGACGATCTCCAGCGCGCGGTCCAGGGAGCCGTTGTGGTTGCCCGACATCTCGGCGATGACGAACGGGGTGTGGTCGCGGTCGACGTGGTGGTCGCCGATGGTCACCGACGGGGTGGTGGCGCTCATGCGCTCTCCTTGATGGGTGCGGTGGTGCTAGTGCTGGTGCGTGACGAAGTCGCGGATCAGCCCGATGACCTGGTCGACCTGCTGGTCGGTGAGGTCGGGATACATCGGCAGCGAGATCTCGCCCTCGTAGTAGGTCTCGGCGACCGGGCAGAGCCCGCGCTCGTAGCCGCGGTCGGCGAACCACGGCTGCCAGTAGACCGGGATGTAGTTGACCTGCACGCCGATGCCCGACGCCCGCAGGTGGTCGAACAGCGCCCGGCGGCGGCCGTCGCGGATGCGCAGCGGGTAGAGGTGCCAGACCGGCTCGGCACCGGGCCGCCGGGTCGGCAGGATCAGCTCGTCCAGACCGGCCAGGCCCTCGTTGTAGCGGTCGGTGATCGCCTGGCGGCGCTCCTTGAACTGCGCGAGCCGCTTCATCTGGTTGGAGCCGAGGGCCGCGAGCACGTCGGGCAGGCGGTAGTTGAGGCCCAGCTCGGGCATCTCGTACCACCACGCGCCCTCGTCCTTGACGCGCAGCTGGTCCGGCTCACGGACCATGCCGATGCCCTTGAAGGTGCGGGCCCGGGCTACGACCTCGGGGTCGAGACCGACCACCGCACCACCCTCGGCCGTGGTGAGGTTCTTGGTGGGGAAGAACGAGAACGTCGTGAGGTCGGCGAGCGACCCGACCGGGGTGCCGTCGAGGCTGCCGCCGACCGAGTGGGCAGCGTCCTCGAGCAGCAGGATGTCGCGATCGCCGATCACCTCGCGCAGGCCCGGCGCGTCGATCGGGTGGCCGCCGTAGTCGACCCCGGCGACGACCTTGGTGCGGTCGGTGATCTTGTCGGCCACCGAGGCGGGGTCGAGGTTGCCGGTGTCGGGGCTGACGTCGGCGAAGACGATCTCGGCCCCGAGGATCGCGGCGCAGGTGGCGGTCGCGAGGAAGGTCAGCGGCGTGGTGATGACCTGGTCGCCGGGGCCGACGCCGGCCGCGGCGTAGGCGACGTGCAGCGCGGCCGTGCCGGACGTGACGGCGACCGCCGGGGTGGGCACGCCCGCGACGTCGGCGACGTCGCGCTCGAACGCCGCGACGGCGGGGCCGGTGGTGAGCCAGTCGCCGCGCAGCACCTGCGCGACGGCCTCGATGTCGGACTCGTCGATGGACTGCCGGCCGTAGGGCAGCACGCTCAGACCTCCGTCTCGAGGATCTGCATCATCTCCTCGCCGGTGAACCACTGGTCGTTGTTGTCGGAGGTGTAGTGGAAGCCGTCCGGCACGGGCACACCGTGCTCCGGCGGGGTGTAGCCCCAGGACGCCAGGTCGGGCTGCAGGACATAACGGTCACCGATGAGCAGCGCGCGACGACCCTCCTCGGCGGAGATCATCTCCTCGTGCAGCTTCTCGCCGGGACGCAGGCCGATCTCGTGCATCGCGGCACCGGGGGCCACGGACTGGGCCAGGTCGGTAATCTTCATCGACGGGATGCGCGGCACGTAGAGCTCGCCGCCCTGCATCATCTCGAACGAGTCGGTCACGAACTTCACGGCCTGGGGCAGCGTGATGAAGAAGCGGGTCATCCGCAGGTCGGTGATCGGCAGCGACTCGCCGGCCGCGGCGAGGTTGCGGAAGAAGGGGATGACCGAGCCGCGCGAGCCCATGACGTTGCCGTAGCGGACGACGCAGAAGCGCGTGTCGTAGGCGGCGGCGTAGTGGTTGCCCGTGATGAAGAGCTTGTCGGCGGTCAGCTTGGTCGCGCCGTAGAGGTTGATCGGGCTGGAGGCCTTGTCGGTGGACAGCGCCACGACCTTCTTGACGCCCGCGTCGATGCACGCCTCGATGACGTTCTGCGACCCGATGACGTTGGTCTTGACGAATTCGTAGGGGTTGTACTCAGCGGTGTCGACCTGCTTGAGCGCGGCGGCGTGCACGACGTAGTCGACCTTGTGCATCGCGCGGTTGAGGCGCGGCAGGTCGCGGATGTCGCCGATGAACCAGCGCAGGCGGGGGTCGTTGCCGAACAGCTGGCGGCACTCGTACTGCTTGAGCTCGTCCCGGCTGTAGATGATCACGCGGCGCGGGTCGTGGTTGTCCAACACCTCCCGGATGAACGCCTTGCCGAACGAGCCAGTCCCTCCGGTGACTAGGATCGAGGAACCTGACAGCATGGACATCGTGCCTCCTGAGGCGTAGCGGATTGACCAAACGTTACCGCGTGACACCTCGGACGCCAGTGATTGAGGAAGCCGCATGCGCATCGTCGCCGTCATCCAGGCCCGCACCGGGTCGACCCGCCTCCCGGGCAAGGTCCTGGAGGACCTGCACGGCCGTAGCGTCCTCGAGTGGGTCGTCCGCGCGGCCCGCTCCGCGACGGGCCTCGACGAGGTCGTCGTCGCCACCTCTACGCACGACTCCGACACCGCCGTGGCCGACCTCGCGGCGTCGCTCGGCTGCCCCGTCGTGCGGGGCTCGGAGGCCGACGTGCTGCAGCGCTTCGTGCAGGCCGTCGACGAGCACCGCCCCGACGCCGTCGTGCGCCTGACCGCCGACTGCCCGCTGCTCGACCCCGAGCTGATCGGCGCGGTCGCCGGCGCCTGGCGCGGCGCTCCCGAGCACGACTACGTCTCGACGGTCCTCGTGCGCTCGCTCCCCCGCGGCCTCGACGTCGAGCTCGCCACCGCCGACGCGCTGCGCCGCATCGACGCGACCGCCACCGGCCACGACCGCATCCACGTGACGTCCGGGCTCTACGCCGACCCCGACACCTATCGACTCCTCGGGCTGACCGTCACGCCCCCGTCCAACGACCTGCGCGTCACCCTCGACACGCCCGAGGACCTCGAGGCGTTGCGGTCCCTCGTGGCCGCCCTCCCCGGCGGCGCCTCGCGGCCGCCCCGGTGGCGCGAGGTCGTCTCGACGCTGCGCTCGCGCCCCGACCTCGTCGCCATCAACGCCGAGGTCCGCCAGAAGTCCCTGGAAGACGGCTGATGCGGGTCGCCCTCGTCGCCCACGGTGGTCCTGGCATCGGGGTGGGTCACGTCGTGCGCGCCGTCGCCCTCGCCCAGGAGGCCCGCTCGCGCGGCCACAACGTCACCCTCGCCGGCTGGGTCGACGGGCCCTTCCTGACCGAGCTGCTCGCGCACGCCGACCTGCCGGTCGTCCCGCTGTCCGCCGACGCGCAGAGCGCCGAGATGCTGGCGGCGTTGGGTGGTGGTGCTGGGGCTGGAGTTGGTGGTGGTGCTGGGGCTGGTGGTGGTGCTGAGACCGGTGGTGGCGCTGGGGCTGGTGCGCTGCCGGACGTGATCCACGTGGACACCTACCGGCTGCACGACGACCTGCTCGCCGCGCTGGCTGAGCGCTCCGAGCGGGTGCTGCTGTCCGCCATGGAGGACAGCGAGTTCGGCCGGCGGCCAGCCCACGTGGTCGTCGACTCCACCATCGGCGCGGACGAGGTAGCCCGTCCCGGCGTGCCTGCGCGTTGGCTGGCCCTGGGCGCCCGCTACACGCCGTTGCGGACCGACATCAGCCGTCTGCGCGGTCGTCGTGACGGTGGGGCTGCCGCTCGGGAGGGTGTCGCTCGGGATGCCGTGGCTCCCGGGGATGCTGCCGAGGATGCCGATGGCCGCCTGCGGGTGCTCGTCGTGATGGGCGGGGCCGACCCGACCGGCCTGACGCCCCGCGTCCTCGACGTGCTCGGGCGCACCGGCGTGCCGCTTGCCGTGACCGCGGTCGTGCAGCCGGCGGCGCAGGCCGCGGTCGCCGAGGTGGCCGCGACGCACCCCGGCCTGGCACTCACGGTGACGCCGCCGACGGGCAGCCTGCCCGAGCTCTACACGACCCATGACGTGGTGGTGAGCGCGTCCGGCACGTCGGTCTGGGAGCTGTGCTGCGTGCAGGTGCCGATGGCGCTGGTGTGCGCGGTCGACAACCAGGTCGAGGGCTACCGCAGGGTGGTCGACGCGGGCGCCGCGCTCGGGCTCGGGGGTCCGGCGTTCGACCAGGCCGAGCAGGACACCGCCGTGAGCGAGCTGCGAGAGTGGTTGTCCCCGAACGCTTTTGACGTCCGCGAGGCTGCGGCGCGTCGTGCCGGCGAGCTGGTCGACGAGCTCGGGGCCTACCGGGTGGTGCACACCTGGGAGGTCGCCGCGACCGCCGGGCGTCCGCGCACCTCCGAGGGCCTGACCGTCCGTGGTGCGACCCTCGACGACGCGCGCACGCTCTTCGACTGGCGCAACGACCCGCAGACGCGCGCGCTGTCCCGCAGCAGCGACGAGCTGGTCTACGACGACCACGTGGCATGGCTGCGCGGCTCGCTGGAGCGGGACGACCGGGTGCTGCTGATCGTGACCGGGCCGGACGGCGGGCAGGTCGGGACCGTGCGCTGGGACCACGAGGGGCACGACGACTGGGAGGTGTCGATCACCGTCGCGCCGAGCGCGCGTGGGCAGGGGCTCGCCACGCCCATGCTGCTGGCAGCCGAGGAGCACCTGGCCCAGACCGCCGACGTGCGGTCCTACCTCGCCGTCGTCCACACCGACAACGAGCCGTCGCGGCGCCTGTTCGCGACCGCCGACTACGTCGCCGACCTGCCGCCGGACGCGGCGGGCTTCGAGCGCTACCGCAAGCGATCGACACGTCGGCCATCCTGATCGCCTGAGCGTTGCGCTGCCCGACCACCCGACCACCCTCGACGGCGTGCGGCGTGCGCGGACCGGGGCAATCCCTACGTAGAGTGGACGCAACACCACGAGACGTCAGGGGCTGCGCCGGACGTCGCACAGCGAGGACGCACCGATGCCACCTTCGAACCGCCCGATCCACCGCCTCCGGCGATCGGCCGCCGCCGTCGCGACCGGGGTCGTCGGCGTCGTCGTAGCCGGTGGCGCCCTCGCCGGCATCTCCGCCGATCGGGACGACCGCACCTCGGCTCAGGCAGCCGCGTCCTCGTCGCCGTCGTCCGGCACGTCGCCCTCGTCGGCCGCCTCGACCGGTGGCGCGTCGACCACCCCAGCGGCACCGACCGGCGGAGATGCCACGACTGGCACCACCGGGTCTACCGACCTCCCGCCGCCGCGCACCAAGGAGACCGTGACGATCGCCCTGGGCGGCGACACCCAGTCGCACGGCGTCGCGGGCTCGCTGCTCACCGAGGGCCTGGGCGAGGTCGGCAAGGAGCTCGCGGCCGCCGACCTGGCGATGGTCAACCTCGAGACCGTGGTCGCCGAGAGCAGTGCGGGCCTGCACCCGCAGGACAAGCCGTTCACCTTCGTCGCGCCGCCGCGCATCCTCGACGTGCTGCGGGAGCAGGGTGTCGACGTGGTGACCGCCGCCAACAACCACGGCATGGACTTCGGCGCCGAGGGGCTGCGTCGGATGCTGGCCGTCACGGCGTCAAACCCGTTGCCCGTCATCGGGATCGGCAAGGACGCCGACCAGGCGTACGCCCCCTGGGCCACGACGGTGCGTGGCCGCTCGGTGGTCGTCTTCGGCGCGTCCGACGTCCTCGACCCGCACCTCAACTGGACGGCCGGGCCCGACAAGCCGGGCATGGCCTACCTGGACACGCCGGGCGGGCTCGAACGGCTGGAGGCGGGTGTGCGGGCCGCCCGCGCCAAGGACCCCGACGCCGTGATCCTCGCCTACCTGCACTGGGGCAGCGAGCGGGTGCGATGCCCGAAGCCGCGCCAGGTCGAGCTCGCCACCCGCCTGTCCGCTGCCGGCGCGAACGCCGTCGTCGGCAGCCACGCCCACATCCAGCAGACCACCGACACCGTCGGCTCGACCGCCGTGGCCTACGGCCTCGGAAACTTCGTCTTCGGCAGCGGCTCCGGCGTCCAGCGCAAGACCGGCGTCCTCACCCTGACCGTCCCACCCCGCGGCACGCCCACCATGGCCTGGTCCCCCGCCCTCATCGAGGGCGGCCTCCCCCGCCACCTCACCGGCTCCGCCCGCACCGCCGCCCTCGCCGACTTCGCCGCCCTCGACCAGGGCTGCCCTGCCCGCTGACCGCTCGTCGCGCTGCCGACACGGCGGTTGGCGACCGAGACGGCACTTACCGACCGAGACGGCAGCTGGTCACGTCCACCCCCACGAACCGGCAGTCCGTCACCGAAACGGCTGTTACACCAACCATCTCGGCCTCCAAGTGCCATCTCGGCGCCTAAGTGCCGTGTCGGCGCCGGGGCCAGGTCAGGGGGCCTGGGTGCGGTCGCGGAGGCGGGCGCCCTTGGCGTGGGCCTCGTCGCGCAGGGCGGACTGGAAGTCGACCATGGCGGCGCGGACGCGCTGGGCCTCGGCGTCGGTGCCGGCGCCGATGATGCGGGCCGCGAGCAGCCCGGCGTTGCGGGCGCCGCCGATGGAGACGGTGGCGACCGGGACACCGGCGGGCATCTGGACGATGGACAGCAGCGAGTCCATGCCGTCGAGGTACTTCAGCGGCACGGGCACGCCGATCACCGGCAGCGGCGTGACGGCGGCGAGCATGCCGGGCAGGTGGGCCGCACCGCCGGCGCCGGCGATGATGACCTGCAGCCCGCGGTCGGAGGCCGAGCGCCCGTAGTCGATCATCTCGGTCGGCATCCGGTGCGCCGAGACCACGTCGGCCTCGTAGGCGATCCCGAGCTCGTCGAGCGCCTGGGCGGCCAGCTCCATGACGGGCCAGTCGGAGTCGCTGCCCATCACCAGGCCGACGACGGGACGACGGGTGGTCTCGGTGCTCATTCGGTGATCACTCCTTGAAGGAACTGCGTTGCGTGGCGGGCGCGTTCGCGTAGATCATCGAGGTCGTCGCCGCCGACGTTGACGTGCCCGATCTTGCGGCCGGGCCGCACGTCCTTGCCGTAGTGGTGGAACTTCATCGCGGGGTCGCGCGCCATGAGGTGCCGATACGTCGGGTAGAGCTCGGGGTACTCCCCGCCCAGCACGTTGCCCATCACGGTCCACCGGTCTCGCGAGCGCGGGTCGCCGAGCGGCAGGTCGAGGACGGCGCGCAGGTGCTGCTCGAACTGACTCGTCACGGCACCGTCGATGGTCCAGTGGCCGCTGTTGTGCGGACGCATCGCCAGCTCGTTGACGACGAATCCCGTTGTGCCAGAATCACTCTCATCACCCACCGGCACCTCGAACAGCTCGACGGCCATCACCCCGGTCACGTCCAGCGCACCCGCGATCGTCAGCGCCGCCTGGCTCGCCGCCGCGGCGAGGTCGTCCGGGAGCCCGGGCGCGGGGGCGAGCACCTCGGTGCAGATGCCGTCGGTCTGCACGGTCTCCACGACCGGCCAGACGGCGCACTGACCCATCGGGCTCCGCGCCACCAGCACCGCGAGCTCGCGGCTGAAGGGGACGGCCTCCTCGACCAGCAGACCGTCTGCGAGCGGCCAGTCGCGGGCCTCGGCGGCGCTACCGATGACCCGAACTCCCTTGCCGTCGTAGCCCCCTCGCGGCGTCTTCAGCACCACCGGCCAGCCGTGCTCGGCACCGAACGCCTCGAGCTCGCCCTCGTCGCGCACCTCGGCCCACGCGGGGCACGGGACACCGAGCTCGGTCAGTCGTCGCCGCATCGCCAGCTTGTCCTGGGCGTAGACCAGGGCGTCGGGTCGTGGGTGCACCGACACCCCCGAGTCCACCAGGGCCGCCAGCACGTCCGCGGGCACGTGCTCGTGGTCGAAGGTCACGACGTCGCAGTGCTCGGCGAACGCAAGGACGTCCTCGATCGACGTGTGCTCACCGACCGGTGCGCTCGGGACGACCAGGGCGGCGGCCGCCGACTCCGACTCCGCCAGGACGCTCAGGGTGATGCCGAGGCCGACCGCGGGCTGCGCGCACATCCGGGCCAGCTGGCCCCCGCCGATGATGCCGACGACCGGGAACCCTCCCGGGGTGCGCTGGGGCGCGGGCGACGAGGCGGGCTCCGCCGACGACGTTGCTGGGGCGGCTGGGAGGTCAGAGCGCTCTGAGGTCACGCGGTCCAGGGTAGTCGGCAGCCGGTCTACCCTGGATGGATGCCCAACGAGCGACCGCGCACCCTGCTGCAGCGCCTCACGGGGCTCGCGCGGCGGCTGTGGCGCGAGCTTCTCGCGTTCGGGACGGTGGGGCTGGGCGCGTTCATCGTGGACACCGGCTCCTACAACCTGCTGGTGTTCGGGCCGGTCGGGCCGACGGACGGGTTCCTCGCGCACAAGCCGACCACCGCGTCCATCGTGGCGACGATCCTGGGCACGATCTTCAGCTGGCTGGGCAACCGGCACTGGACCTATCGACACCAGCGCCGCGCACACGTGGGTCACGAGGCGGCGCTCTTCGTGCTGTTCAACGCCATCGCGCTGGTCATCACGGCGGGGTTTCTCTATCTCAGCCGCTACGGCCTCGGCCTGCACGGCATCGCGTGGGACAACCTCGCCCGCTTCGTCGGGATCGGGATCGGCACCATCTTCCGGTTCCTGACCTATCGCCGGTTCGTGTTCACCGGCGTCCCGACGACCGAGATCGCCCCGGAGGACGAGACGCCCCTCGGTGACCGGGGAGCCGGCTCGGGCGAGTCCGCAGCGCCCGCACGTCGGCGCTAGCCTGGGGCGAGACCCACCGAACCGCAGGAGGACTCATGAGCACCGAGCGCATCAAGGAGATCGCCGAGCGACACGGCCTGAGCGAGGCAGGAGTCTCGGCTCTCGCCGAAGCGGTCGACCGCGGCAACGGCCGCTCCGCCCAGTTCTCCCACCCGGATCTCGGCGGCTCGGGGCAGTGGATGGCCGGTGGCATGACCCAGATCGGTGAGATGGGCAACCACGACCTCAAGGCCAAGGTGGCGGCAGCAGCCGGCGACCTCGCGTCGTCCGCCGGCTCCGGCGACTCGAACGGCGCTGCCTCGCAAGGGAGCTCGCGGGACAGCCGGGACGACTACCAGGCCAAGCACCGGCACCCCGAAGCGTCGCAGTCCGCGTCTCAGGGCTCCGATTCGAAGGGCTCCGACTCGAAGGGCTCCGGCCGGTCTGGCGACTGGTGGCCGGCCGAGCTCGGCTCGCCGGCGTCCTCGGGCGGCCAGAACGACAGCGCCTACGCGATCTTCCCCGACAAGCACCGGCTGGCCGTCAAGACCGGCGACCGGGTGCGCGTCTTCGACACCGGCGACCGCACGATCACGGGCGTCAGCCAGCAGCAGGGCTCGGTCGACGACACCCGCTGGTCCACCTCCGATGGCGACGTCACCCTCAAGGACCTCACCGAGCTCTGACCCGTAGAGCGTCCGCTCGCCCTCGGGTCCGCTCCCGACGATGGCGTCCCAGTCGCCGAGGCGGCACCACCTCGCCAGACCGACCACGACGAAGGAGTCGCCGATGGCCACCACCCCAGCCGACCTACCGGTCTACGACCATGTGACGTTGACCCGCCACGGCGACGACGGTCACGTGCTCGAGATCGCGCTGGACCGTCCCGAGGCGATGAACGCCGTCTCGACCGCGCTCGCCCGCGACCTCGGTGCGGCGACCCGGTGGACGGCCGCCGACCCGCACACCCGCGCGGTCCTGCTGACCAGCACCCACGCGAAGGCCTTCTGCGTCGGAGCCGACCTCAAGGAGCGCAACTCCTTGACCGACGCCCAGATCTTCGCGCAGCGACCGATCACTCGCGCCGCCTACAACGGGGTCCTCGACCTGCCGCAGCCGACGATCGCGGCCGTCGACGGTTTCGCACTCGGCGGTGGCTTCGAGCTGGCTCTGTCCTGCGACATCATCGTCTGCGGTGACGGCGCCACGGTCGGGCTGCCCGAGGTCGCCGTCGGCGTGATCCCGGCAGGCGGCGGCACCCAGCTGCTCGTGCGCCGGGTCGGGTGGGGTCGGGCGTCGTCGATGATCTTCACCGCAGCCCGGCTCAGCGCCGCCGACGCACTCACCCTCGGTGCCGTAGAACGCGTGGTCCCGGCCGGCGAGGCGCGGACGGCCGCCCTGGAGCTGGCTACGGTCATTGCGGCGAACTCCCCTGTGGGAGTAGTCAATGCGAAGAAGGCCATGCGCCTCGGCTCCGACGTCGACCTTGCCGCCGGCCTGGAGGTCGAGGACGGCTGCTGGCGGGCGACCGCCTTCTCCCCCGACCGGGCGGAAGGCGTTGCCGCGTTCGCCGAGAAGCGTCGGCCACGCTGGCCCGGCCCGACCGAGGTCTGAGTCGAGCCCTGACCCGGCCCTCGACTGCCCGGCTGCCACGACCTACGCCAGCAGCGAGTCCCCGAGGCCGGGCGACAGCAGCGACGGCGTGACGACACCGACGCCGCGCAGGGTGCGGCTGCGCTGCTTGACGGTGACCAGGCCGGGCGCGTCGACGAGCTCTTGGGCCAGCACGTCGTCGACGAGGATCCGGCCGCGCGGGGCGACGGCGGTCAGGCGAGCCGCCTTGTTGACCGTCGTGCCGAAGACGTCGCCGAGCCGCGAGACCACGGGGCCGTACGCCAGGCCCAGGCGGACCGGCGGCAGCATGTCGTCGGCGTGGATGGCGGCGACCAGGTCGAGCGCGATGCGTGCGCCGTCGGCCGGGACCTTGGCGACGAACAGCACCTCGTCGCCCACCGTCTTGATCACCCGGCCACCGTGAGCGGTGATGACGTCGGAGCACACGGCCTCGAACTGCTGCACCACGCGTGCCAATTCGCGCTCCGAGAGGCGCCGCACCAGCGAGGTGAAGGCCACCAGGTCGGCGAAGCCCACGCACCGGCGCAGCCCACCCGGGCCCATCGCCACGGGGTCGGCGTCGGAGACCATGCGGGCCACGGCGGACGTCAGGTGCCGGCGCCACGCGTAGACCAGGAGCGGCTCCAGCTCGTCGGCGAGCTCGGCCAGCGCGGAGACGGCGGCCCGGGCGGTCGACTCGTCCGGCTCGGCGCGGGTCGAGTCGTGCCCCTCGGCGAGGTGCGCGCGGGAGAGCTCGACGTCCCCCTGCTGCCAGGGCGAGAGAGCCTCGGCGAGCAGCGAGGTCTGCCACACCGACAGCCGGTCGGTGGTCCGGGCGAAGGCGCGGGTCAGCCCGAGGGCGGTCGACTCGTCGAGGCGCCCGCTGCGGACCAGCTCGGCGATGATCTCCAGCGCCTTGAGGTCGGTGCGGGAGAAGGCGTGCGCGCCGTCGGTGACCGGAGGGAAACCGAGGGCGTGCCAGAACCGCTCGGCCGTGCGGAACGACACCCCCACCTCGCGGGCCACCGCGCGGCGGTCGAGGTCGAGCGGGGCACCGAGGATCCGCTCCTGCAGCGCCTCGACGAAGGGATCGACGTGTGCCGGGACCAGCCCCTCGTCGAGGGACGACTCGTCGTACGGCTCCACCCTGCCTCCTTGGCCACCCGGGCCGGTCGGGACCTTGCGTCTGCTCTCATGCTAGGTGACGTGGGTCACGCTCCCGGTCGCAAGTCGGTCACGCGGGGCGCAGTCGCGCGTGCACCACGTCTCCGGCCGAGTAGACCGTGCGCCCGCCAGCGCTGGTCAGCACCAGTCGGCCGTCGTCGTCGACGGCGTCGACCACCCCGTGGACGAGGCCGCCGTCCGGGATGTGGATGTCGACCTCGCGCCCGATCGTGGCGCAGACCGCGCGGTAGTCGTCGACGAGCGCGGCCAGCTGGTCGCCACCGGCGATCCACTGCCGGTGGCGGGTCGCCACCTCGGCGAGGAAGTCGGCAAGGATCACCTCGCGCGAGGGGTCTACGGCACCGCAGAGGGCGAGAGAGGTGGCCGTGTCGACCGGGAGCTGGTCGCGGGTCTGGTGCACGTTGACGCCGACGCCGAGCACGGCGAGGGCCACCCCCGGGGCCGGCCCGGGCGCGAGCTCGCAGAGGATCCCGCACAGCTTGCGCTCGCCGTCGACCGGGGCGAGGACGTCGTTGGGCCACTTCAGGACCGCGTCGACCCCGGCGCGCTGGATCGCCGAGCGGATCGCGAGGCCGGCGAGCAGGGGCAGCCAGCCGAGGGACTCCATCCGCGCCTCGGGGACGGGGACGCAGGCCGAGACCGCGATGGCTACGCCTGCCGGGGTCTGCCAGGGGCGCGTCAGCCGGCCGCGGCCGTCCTGCTGGTGGTCGGTGGTGAGGACCCGCCACGGACGCGGGTCGCGCAGCAGCTCGGCGTTGGTCGAGCCGACCGCGTCGACGACGTCGAGGCCTACCCAGGGGTCACCCCCGCGACCGGCGAGCCGCTCGCTCACTAGGCTCGAAATCACATCTCGTCGGAGAGCGTCCACCACGGGCCCAAGGCTAAGGTGCTCCCATGGCTGACGCTGCATCCACTCTTGAGCCTTCGTTCGATCTCGCCACGACGGCCGGTCGCCTCGACGACCTGCGCCACCGGCACGACCAGGTCGTCCACGCGGCCAGCGAGAAGGCCGTCGAGAAGCAGCACGCGCGCGGCAAGAAGACCGCCCGCGAGCGCATCACCGCCCTGCTCGACGACGACAGCTTCGTCGAGCTCGACCAGTTCGCCCGGCACCGCTCGATGGCGTTCGGCCTCGAGAAGAACCGGCCCTACGGCGACGGCATCGTCACCGGCTACGGCACGGTGGACGGTCGCCAGGTCGCGGTCTTCGCGCAGGACTTCACCATCATGGGGGGCTCGCTCGGCGAGGTCGTCGCGCAGAAGATCGTGAAGGTCATGGACTTCGCCCTCAAGGTCGGCTGCCCGGTGATCGGGCTCAACGACTCCGGCGGTGCACGCATCCAGGAGGGCGTGCTCTCGCTCGGCGGCTACGGCGACATCTTCCGCCGCAACGTCCTCGCCTCGGGCGTCATCCCGCAGATCTCGCTGATCATGGGCCCGTGCGCCGGCGGCGCGGTCTACTCCCCCGCCATCACCGACTTCACCGTCATGGTCGACCAGACCTCGCACATGTTCATCACCGGTCCGGACGTGATCAAGACCGTCACCGGCGAGGAGGTGGCGATGGAGGCCCTTGGCGGCGCCACGACGCACAACTCCAAGTCGGGGGTCGCGCACTACATGGGCAGCGACGAGGACGACGCCATCGACTACGTCCGGGCGCTGCTCGCCTACCTGCCGAGCAACAACCAGGAGGACGCCCCGCTCTACGGCTCGACCGAGGACCTCGAGCCCAACGAGGACGACCTCGCGCTCAACACGATCATCCCCGACTCGCCGAACATGCCCTACGACATGCACCAGGTCTTCTCGACGGTGCTCGACGACGGCGAGTTCCTCGAGGTGCAGGCGCTGTTCGCGCCCAACATCATCGTCGGCTTCGGTCGCGTGGACGGTCAGAGCGTCGGCATCGTCGCCAACCAGCCGATGCAGTTCGCCGGCTGCCTCGACATCGACGCCTCCGAGAAGGCCGCCCGCTTCGTGCGCACCTGCGACGCCTTCAACATCCCGATCATCACCTTCGTCGACGTGCCCGGCTTCCTGCCCGGCACCGACCAGGAGTGGAACGGCATCATCCGCCGCGGCGCCAAGCTGATCTACGCCTACGCCGAGGCCACGGTCCCCAAGATCACGATCATCACCCGCAAGGCCTACGGCGGCGCCTACGACGTCATGGGGTCCAAGCACCTCGGCGCCGACCTCAACATCTCCTGGCCCACCGGCCAGATCGCGGTGATGGGCGCGCAGGGCGCGGTCAACATCCTCTACCGCAAGGAGCTCGCGGCGGCTGCCGCGGAGGGCCGCTCGGTCGACGAGGCGCGCGCGACGTTCATCAAGGAGTACGAAGACCACCTCGCCAACCCCTACATCGCGGCCGAGCTCGGCTACATCGACGCCGTCATCGAGCCGTCGCAGACCCGGGCGCAGGTCGTCCAGGGGCTGCGGGCGCTGCGCACCAAGCGCGAGGAGCACCCCCCGAAGAAGCACGGCAACATCCCGCTGTGACCCCCACAAGCACGACCCCCACCAGCAGCACGACCAGCCCGAGCAGAGGACGAGCGGCATGAGCGAGCCGACCACAGCGCCGACCACAGCGGCAGCGCCAGCAGCGGCACCGATGCTGACCGTCGTCAAGGGCTCCCCGACACCCGAGGAGCTCGCCGCGCTGGTGCTGGTCGTGGCCGCCGCGAGCTCCGGAGGTGACGACGCGGCTGCGCCGGCGCCCGAGCTCAGCCGCTGGGCCTCGCGCGCCGGCAACCTCGGCGTGCGCCCGCAAGGAGCCCGCGGTCGGCGCACCTCGGCAGCGTGGCGGGCCGCGACCCGATAGCGGCCTGGCGGGCCGCGACCCGGTAGCCCGTCCCACCCGCTGACACCCCTCGTCGTCGGGCGCGGGGCGAGGAGGTCGGCTACGGTCGGAGCCGTGACCACCGCACGCGCCCGCACCCGTGTCGACCGCATCGCCGAGGACTACGTCTCCGAGCTGGTCGAGCTGAGCCCCATCACCGCGACCTACGTGGGGGTGAGCGGCTACGACGAGCTGCTCGACGACTTCAGCCCGGACGGGCTCGAGCGTCAGTCGGACCTGCGCCGGCGCACCCTCGCGGCGCTGGCCGCGGTCGACCCGGTGGACGAGATCGACGAGGTCACCATCGCCGCCATGCGCGAGCGGCTGGGTCTCGCCGAGGAGATGCACGCCGCGGGCCTGCTCGAGATGTCCCTCAACGTGATCGCGTCGCCGCTGCAGGACATCCGCGCGATCTTCGACCTGATGCCGACCGACACGGTCGAGCAGTGGGCCACCATCGCGCTGCGCCTGTCCCGGGTGCCGGTCGCCCTCGAGCAGTTCGAGGAGTCGCTGCTCGCCGCCCGTGAGAAGGGCAACATCACCCCACGCCGCCAGGTCGAGCGCTGCATCGAGCAGTGCCAGGACCTGACGGCCGACGACGGCTACTTCGCGACCTTCCTCGCCGACGCCCTCGCCGGTCCGGTAGACCTCCCGCTCGAGCTGCGCGAGCGGCTCGCCAACGAGGTCGCCCAGGCCCGCCGCGCCTACGCCGCGCTCGGCACCTTCCTGCGCGAGGAGCTGCTGGACGAGGCCCCCGAGGACGACGCGTGTGGCATCGAGAGCTACGGCCTGCTGTCCCGGGGCTTCCTCGGTGCTGCCGTAGACCTCGAGGAGACCTACGCCTGGGGCCAGCAGGAGCTCGCCCGCATCACCGCGGCGATGAAGGAGGTCGCCGAGTCGGTGCGGCCCGGCGCGACGGTCGCCGAGGCCATCGAGATCCTCGACACCGACCAGCGCTACTTCCTCGAGAGCAAGGACGCGCTCAAGGCCTGGATGCAGGTCAAGGCCGACGACGCCATCACGGCCCTCGCCGACACCCACTTCGACATCCCCGGGCCGGTCCGCACCATCGAGTGCCTGATCGCCCCCACCCAGACCGGCGGCATCTACTACACCGGGCCGAGCGACGACTTCACCCGCCCCGGGCGCATGTGGTGGTCGGTCCCGAAGGGCGTGACCGAGTTCTCCACCTGGCGCGAGCTGACCACGGTCTACCACGAGGGCGTGCCCGGCCATCACCTGCAGGTCGCCCAGACCGTGTTCCGCGCCGACACCCTCAACCGGTGGCGGCGGCTGTTCGCGTGGACCTCCGGGCACGGTGAGGGCTGGGCGCTCTACGCCGAGCGGCTGATGGCCGAGCTGGGCTTCATGGACGACCCGGGCAACCGGATGGGCTGGCTCGACGCGCAGTCGCTGCGCGCCGCCCGCGTCGTGCTCGACATCGGGGTGCACTGCCACTTCCCCGCCCCCGACGAGGTCGGCGGCGGCGAGTGGGACTACGACAAGGCATGGGCCTTCCTGCGCGCGCACTCCAACATGGACGAGGCGTCGCTGCGCTTCGAGCTGGACCGCTACCTCGGCTGGCCCGGCCAGGCCCCGTCCTACAAGATCGGCGAGCGGCTGTGGCTGCAGCTGCGCGACGACGTGCGCGAGCGCGAGGGTGACGCCTTCGACCCCAAGGACTTCCACACCCGGGCCCTCAACGTGGGCGGGGTCGGGCTCGACACCCTGCGCGAGGCCGTGCTCGGGCGGCCCTAGACTCGCGGCGTGGAGCTGCTCATCACCCTCGTCCTGCTGGCCCTCACGGTGCTGGCGGTGGCGGCCGTGGCCCGGCGCTACTCGGCGTCGGCCCCGCTGCTGCTGCTCGTCGTCGGTCTGATCGGCTCCTACCTGCCGTTCGTGCACCAGCCGGGGCTGGCCCCCGAGCTGGTGCTGATCGGGATCCTGCCGCCGCTGCTCTACGCCTCGGCCCGGGCCACCTCGCTGATCGACTTCCGGGAGAACGCCTCCGCGATCGGCTGGCTGTCCATCGGGCTGGTGCTGTTCACCGCGCTCGGCGTAGCCCTGCTGCTCACCGCCCTGCTGCCCATCCCGTTCGCGGCTGCGTTCGCCATCGGGGCGGTGGTCGCCCCGCCGGACGCCGTGGCCGCCACCGCCGTGGCCCGACAGATCGGTCTACCGCGACGGGTCGTGACCATCCTCGAGGGCGAGTCGCTCGTCAACGACGCGACGGCGCTGGTGAGCCTGCGGACCGCGACCGTCGCCCTCGGGGCGGCCGTCACCGTCGGCGGAGTCCTGTGGGACTTCGTGAAGGCCGTCGTCATCGCCATCGCGGTGGGCTTCGTCGTCGCCAAGCTCGTCGCCCTGGTCCAGAAGCGCACCACCGACACGATCACCCTGGTCAGCCTGTCGTTCGTCGTGCCGTTCCTCGCCTACGCGCCGGCCGAGGAGCTGCACGCGTCGGGGGTGCTCGCCGTGGTCGTCGCGGGCCTGCTGCTCGGCCACAAGGCGCCGATGGTGCAGACCGCGGCGAGCCGGGTGTCGGAGCGCACCAACTGGGCCACGGTCCAGTTCCTCCTCGAGAACACCGTCTTCCTGCTCATCGGCCTGCAGGCCAGCACGATCGTGGAGAACGCCCTCACCAGCGACCTCGGCGCGACCCGGGTCGTGCTGGCCGCGCTCGCCGTACTGGTGGCCGTGGTGGTCCTGCGCGTCGTCTGGGTGATGGCCACCCGGGCCCTGGTGCGGGTGCGCCGCCACCCCGAGGACGCCAGGCCGTGGCGCGAGTCCGTCATCATCTCCTGGGCCGGTATGCGCGGCGTGGTCACGCTGGCAGCCGCCCTCACGCTCACGGCCGACGTGCCCTACCGCGACGTGCTGGTGTTCATCGCCCTCGTCGTCACGGCCGGCACCCTCCTCCTGCTCGGGCTCACCCTGCCCTGGCTGGCCCGCCGGCTCGACGTCCACGGACCCGACCCGCGTGAGGACGCCCTGCAGATGGCCACGCTGATGCAGCGCACGACCGCGGCCGGCATGGCCGAGCTGGACCACCTCACCGAGCCGGGCGACCCGGTCGCCGAGCGCATCCGCGACGAGGCCGAGCGGCGCACCAACGCGATCTGGGAGAGCCTCGGGCGCCCGTCCTTCGAGGTCGACACCCCGTCCGACACCTATCGCCGGCTCCGGCTCGCCACCTTGGCCGCCGAGCGCGAAGAGCTGCTGAAGGTGCGCTCCGAGGGCTGGACCGACGCCGAGGTGTTCGACGCGGCGCTCGCCAGCCTGGACGTCGAGGAGTCGATGATCAGCCGCCTCGACCAGCGCGCCCGCGCCGTCCGCGGCGAGATGCTCACCCCGTCGATCCCCGACAGCCCGTGCGAGCACCTCGCCGAGGCGCCCGTCATGGTGGAGCCCACCAGCCACGACGGGTGCCTCGAGTGCAAGGCCGAGGGGCTCACCCCCGTCCACCTGCGGCTCTGCCTCACCTGCGGCAACGTCGGGTGCTGCGACTCCTCGGTCGGCAAGCACGCGAGCAAGCACTACGAGACGGCCCACCACCCGGTGATGCGCTCGATCGAGCCGGGTGAGCACTGGCGCTGGTGCTTCGTGGACGACCTGCTCGGGAGCTGAGCACCCTTGTCCCCCAACGCCGTCCGGCTCGTGCTCGTGCACGGCACCCGGATGAGCGCACGCTTCTGGGACGCCTACCCGGCGCTGCTCGCCGACCGGCTCGCCGGCGTAGAGCTCGTCACCCCCGACCTGCCCGGTCACGGCTCCCGGGTGGCCGAGACGTTCACCTGGCAGGGTGCGCTGGAGACGGTGTCGGCGGCCGTGTCGGGAGGGCCGGCAGGGTCGACGGGGTCGGAAGACTCGGGAGAGTCTGCTGAGTCGGCTGGGTCGGCTGAGTCGGCTGAGTCGGCTGAGTCGGAGCGGGTGGACGTGCTGGTGGGCCACAGCCTGGGTGGCTACGTCGCGCTGGACTGGGCCGCGCACCACCCCGGCCGGCTAGCTGGACTTGCCCTGCTCGGGGCCAGCGCCGACCCACGCAGCCGGCTCGCAGTCGTCTACCGGGGGTTCGCAGGGCTGTCGACCCGGGTGGACCACGAGCGGCTGGCGCGGGCGGTCAACCGCGTGCTGGTGCGCATCGCGCCCGACCTCGACGTGGCGGCCGTGGTCGGCGGCGGCGGGGCCTACGCAGCACTGCCGTCCGCCTGGGCGGCGGTGATGGCCCGGTGCGGCCCGGAGCTGCTGCGCGACGTCGACGCCCCCGTGCTGCTCGTCAACGGCCAGCTCGACCAGCTGGGCCTGCACGCCAAGGAATTCGCGGCTGCGGCGCACGCGGGAGCGACGACGGTGACCGTCCCGCGCGCCACGCACTTCGCGCCGGTGACGCACCCCGAGGCCGTGGCGGACGCGCTGGCGAGCTTCGTCTCCGGGCTGGCCCCGGGGCTAGGGTTGAGGCCATGAAGCAGATCCCGCTCGTCCTCGCGTCGGCGTCCTCCGCGCGGTTGAAGACGTTGCGCGGCGCCGGGATCGCCCCCGTCGTCTGCGTGTCCGAGGTGGACGAGGACGGCGCCGTCGCACAGGCCAGCGCTGCGCTGCCCGAGGGTGCGGACCCGCTGACGCCCAGCGACGTCGCGCTGCTGCTCGCCCGCGCCAAGTGCGAGGACGTCGCGTCCCGCCTGTCCTGGGGGCTCGGCCACCAGGACGTCCCCGACGAGTCGCTGGTGCTCGGGTGCGACTCGGTGCTCGAGATCGACGGGGTCGCCTACGGCAAGCCGGGCACTCCCGAGGCCGCCCGGGACCGGTGGGAGCTGATGCGTGGGCGCTCCGGGGTGCTGCACACCGGGCACTGGTTGATCGACAACCGCGACCTGGACCGCAAGGGCACCGGCGGCTCGATCGGTGCCGTCGGATCTACCGTCGTGCACTTCGCGGACCTGTCCGACCGCGAGATACGTGCCTACATCAAGACCGGCGAACCGCTCGGCGTCGCAGGCGCTTTCACCGTCGACGGCTTCGGCGGCCCGTTCGTCACGGCGATCGAGGGGGACTACCACAACGTCGTCGGCGTCTCGTTGCCGCTGCTGCGCGACCTGCTCGGTCAGCTCGACATCGGCTGGTTCTCCGTGCAGCGGCTGATCTCCTGACCCGAGCGCACCAACCGCGGTCTGCACCCCTCGAGACGGCCGGTCGTCAGACGGGTGAGATGCCGTGCCGCTTCGTGGCGAAGTGGCGGTCGCGGCCGGCGGCGTAGGCGAGCCGGCGCACGAGGTCTGCCCGCAGGTCCTCGGGGTCGACGATGTCGTCGATGACGAGGTCGGCGGCGAGGCGCTCGAGGTCGACGTCCTCGAGGTACTCCTCGCGCCGCGTGCGGACGAACTCCTCGCGCTCGGCGGGGTCCTCGATGGCGGCGATCTTGTTGGCGTAGACCGCGTTGACCGCGGCCTCGGGCCCCATCACGGCGATCCGCGCCGTCGGGAGCGCGATCGTGGCGTCGGGGGCGAAACCGGGCCCGCCCATCGCGTAGAGCCCTGCGCCGTAAGCCTTTCGGACGACGACGCAGATCTGCGGGACGGTCGCCATCGACACGGCGTAAACCATCTTGGCGCCGTGCCGGATGATGCCGCCACGCTCGACCTCCGAGCCGATCATGAAGCCGGGCACGTCGGCGAGGTAGACGATCGGGATGGAGTAGGCGTCGCACATCGTGATGAATCGCGTTGCCTTGTCGGCGGAGTCGCTGAACAGGACGCCACCCTTGACGGCCGAGTTGTTGGCGACGAAGCCGACCGTCCGGCCCTCCATCCGCCCGAGACCCACGATCAGCTCGGCGGCGAAGTCGGGCTTGACCTCGAAGAACTGCTCGTCGTCGACGAGCCGGTCGATGACGTCGTGCATGTCGAACGGCACCGACTCGACCTCGGGCACGTGCTCGGCCGTGAGCGGCTCGATCGGCGCCTCGGGGTCGAAGACGGGCAGCTCGCCGCGCCAGCTCTGCGGCAGGTAGGAGAAGTAGAGCCGGGCCAGCTCGATCGCCTCGGCGTCGTCGGCGGCGAGCAGGTCGCCCACGCCGGAGACGGTGCAGTGCATCCGCGCGCCACCGAGCTCCTCGAGGGTGACCTTCTCCCCCACGACCATCTCGGCCATCCGGGGGCTCCCGAGATACATCGACGCGTTGCCGTCGACCATGATCACGAGGTCGGTGAAGCTGGGGATGTAGGCACCGCCGGCCGCGGACGGCCCGAAGAGACAACAGATCTGGGGCACCTTGCCGGACAGCGCGACCTGGTTGTGGAAGATGCGCCCGGCGCCGCGCCGCCCGGGGAACATCTCGACCTGGTCGGTGATGCGCGCACCGGCCGAGTCGACGAACCAGAAGACGGGCAGCTCCTCGCGCAGCGCCGTCTCGGTGGCACGCACGATCTTCTCGACCGTTCGCGCACCCCACGAACCCGCTTTGACCGTCGGGTCGTTCGCAACCACGATGACCGGCCGGCCGTCGACGGTGCCCCGCCCGGTGACCACCCCGTCAGCCGGCAGCCCGTCCGCCAGGGCGTTGGCGTAGCGTCCGTCCTCGACGAACGACCCGTCGTCGACCAGCAACGAGATCCGCTCTCGCACATAGAGCTTGCCCTGCTTGGCGAGCTTGGCTGCGGCCTGCTCGGTCGGCGCTGCGGACGCGTCGTGCGCGGCCTGGAGCCGAGCACGCACCTGCGCGACCTTGGGGTCGGAAGCCTGCGTCATCTCTACCGGGTCCTTTCTGCGGACGGCCGTCAGGCGGCGGGGAGCCCGAGACCGCGGGCGATGAGCATGCGCTGCACCTCCGAGGTGCCCTCACCGATCTCCAGGATCTTGCAGTCGCGGTAGAACCGCGCGACGGGGTACTCCTCCATGAAGCCGTTGCCGCCGAGAACCTGCGTGGCGACCCGGGTGGAGGTCACCGCCGCCTCCGACGCGTAGAGCTTGGCGATCGACGCGGCCTGCTTGACCTCCTTGGCCGTGCGGCGACCGGCGTCCATCTCGTCCTTGAGCCAGGCGGCCTTGTAGGTGAGCAGCCGGGCGGTCTCGGCCATGACGGCGAGGTCGGCGACCTGGAAGGAGATGCCCTGGTTGACCGCGATCGGCCGCCCGAAGGCGAGGCGGGTCGAGGAGTAGGCGACGCACTCCTCGAGCATCCGCTGGATGCAGCCGACGGCGAGCGCGGCGATGGCGATGCGTCCGTCGTCGAGGGTCGCGAGGAACTGCTTGAAGCCGTGCCCGCGCTTCCCCAGCAGGTTGGCCTCGGGGACGCGGACGCCCTCGAAGGACAGGCCGTGGGTGTCGGAGATGTTCCACCCGAGCTTGTGGTAGGGCGGCGCGACGGTGAATCCCGGTGTGCCAGAAGGGATCATAATGGTGCTGATCTCGGGCTTGACGTCCTCGGTCTCGCCGGTGCGCGCCGTGACGGTGACCAGCGACGTGATGTTCGTGCCCGAGTTGGTGATGAACGACTTGGCGCCGTCGACGACCCACTCGCCGTCCTCGAGGCGAGCGCGGGTCTTGGTGGCCCCGGCGTCGGAGCCGGCGTCCGGCTCGGTCAGGCCGAAGCCCGCGAGGGTGCGGCCGGCGGCGAGGTCGGGCAGCCAGCGCTCCTTCTGCTCCTGCGTGCCGTAGGTGAGGATCGGGTTGATGCCGAGTCCCACCCCGGCCTCCAGGGTGATGCCGATGGACTGGTCCACCCGGCCGAGCTCCTCGATGGCGAGGCAGAGGTAGGTGAACTCGCCACCCTCGCCGCTCGCGTCCTTGTGGCCGCCGAGCTCCTCGGGGACGACCAGGCCGAACAGGCCCAGCTCACCGAGCTTCGGGATCAGGTCCGCCGGGAAGTGGTGCTCACGGTCCCACTCGGCGACGTGCGGGGCGATCTCGGCCTCGGCGAACTCGCGCACGGTGCGGCGGAAGTCCTCGTGGTCACGGGTGAGCTCGAACATGGGGCGGGTCCCTTCGGCAGCGACGGTGGTGGCCGGGTCGTCGCCGCGGAGGGGTGGGTGCGGCGACGTGTGCGGGGCATTCTTGACGTTGACGTAAACGTAAAGCATCCTGGTCGGCATGACAAGCCCGCAGACCACCACGGCACAGGACGAGTGGTCCATCGCCGAGGTCGCCGACGACTTCGGCGTGACCCACCGGACCCTGCGGCACTACGAGTCGCTGGGCCTGCTCTCCCCCGAGCGGCGCGGCACGGTGCGCGTCTTCCGCCGCCGCGACCGCACCCGGCTGCAGCTCATCCTGCGCGGCAAGCGGCTCGGCTTCCCGCTCGAGGAGATCCGTACGATCGTCGACCTCTACGATGACGTCCACGGCCAGCGCGCCCAGCTGGAGTACGTCCTCGGTCAGATCGGTGACCGGCGGGCGGACCTGGAGCAGCGCCTCCTGGACGTCCAGGAGGCGCTGCGCGAGCTCGGCGAGTTCGAGGCGCGCTGCCGCGCCGAGCTGGCCTCCGACACTGCAGGGCAGACCTCGCGGCGGTCGGCGAGAAGCGTCAGCCCGTAGCCACTCCCGCGAGCTCGCGGCGGCGACCCCGAGCCGCCCCGGTCCGGTCTACGACAGGACGGCGCCGTCCTCGACGAAGGTGGGGGTCTGCGCCTCGATCAGGACGTCGCCGGTGCACACGACCCGCTCGCCGAAGGTGACGTCGCCGATGACCTTGAGACTGTTACAGGCGGTGAGGCTGGGCGCCCCCTGCGGGAAGCGCTCGTCGAACTGCGCCAGCACCTTGTAGTGGTCGCCGTCCAGGTCGACGAAGGGCTCGTCACCGGAGCGCGAGGCGACCAGCCGGCCGGCCAGGTCGAGCTCGTAGAAGTCCGAGCGCAGCACCAGCAGGTCGTTGGTCGTCTTGACCGGCTTGAACCGATCGCGTTCCACGACAACGGCATCCGCGCCCTCGAAGACCTCGATGCCGGTGCCCATGCCCGTCTCGATCTGGATGACCTTGGTCGACTTCTTGTCGGCCGGGTCGACGGTCTTGTGGTTGACGATCATCGGTAGACCCATCACCCCACCGTTGGCGTCGAGGATCTCGGCCAGCGCGTCGAGGTCGATCCACAGGTTGTTGGTGTTGAACAGCGTGTGCTTGGAGATGTCCTGGAACTGGTCCTCCTCGCCCTCGACAACCATCGCGGTGTCACGCAGGACGAGGCGTCCGTCGGCCTTGCGGCGAGCGATGTGACCGCCCTTGCGGTCCGAGCGGGTGCGCCGGCACACCTCCATCCCGAAGGGCACCCCGGACGCCGCCATCCAGGCCGCGACCCGGGCGTCTGGGACGGCACCGAGGTTGTCGGAGTTGGAGATGAAGGCGTACTTCAGGCCCTTGTCGCGCATCGCCTTGAGGACGCCGGACGCCTGCATCGCCACGAACAGGTCACCGTGGCCCGGCGGGCACCACTCGAGGTCGGGGTTGGCGGCCCACTCGACCGGCTCCAGCGCGTCGGCCGTGAGCTTGGGCTCGGCGTTCTGCAGGAAGTCCAGGTCGAGGCCGTCCACCGCGAGGTCGGGGTACTTCGCGAGGATCTGTAGCGACTCGTCGCGGGTGCGGAAGGAGTGCATCAGGACGAGCGGGAGCTCTACGGAGTACTGCTCGCGGATGGCGAGCACCTGCTTGGCGATGACGTCGAGGAAGGTCAGCCCCTCCATGACCGGCAGCGCCGCCTTGGGACCGGTGATGCCCATGGACGTGCCCAGGCCGCCGTTGAGCTTGATGACGACGGTCTTGGCGATCGCGTCCTTCAGCTGCTCGTCGGAGAAGTGCAGGTCGGCGAGCGCGTCGAGGCCCTCGACCGGCTCGATCTCGTCCTCCGCGATGGTCCCCTGGTAGCCCTCCTCGAGGAGGCGGTAGTAGTGGGTGAAGGCGTTGATGGACTCCTCGGCCTGACCGGCCGCTCGCATCTTGTCGACGGACTGCTGAAGACCTTGCGCGCTCATGGCGCCAGTTTATGGGTAGCCCGCGGTGGCGGTGGCGGTTGCAGATGGGTTGCGGGTCGGTCACGAGTGGAGCGCACCGCGTCACTCATGTCCCTTCTGTCCCAGTTGCATGCGACTCTGACGTAGACCGTCCACCTCGCCGCCTCGCTCCCTTGCCCTCGCCTACGTCGGAGGATCCGATGCCCAGCCGCCCGCTCGCCGCCACCGTCGCCGTCACCGGCCTGGTGCTGCTGAGCGGCTGCGCCGACCCGTTCGGCGCGGGCGACCCGGCCACGACGGCCACTCCGGCGGCGCTCCCGACCCTCACCGCGACGGCGCGGCCCACCGTCACGCAGACCGTCGTCCCCACCGTCACCCGGACCGTGACGGCCGCACCCGTCACGCCCGGCCCGCTGGCCAGCGCGGTGGTGCCCGGCGCGGACGGTGGCGCGCAGAACCCCACCGGCCAGGCCACCACCCAGCAGGGCACCGACCAGCAGGGCTCCAACCAGCAGGTGGCGACCGGGCCGGCCCGCGTGCTGCTGCTCCTCGACGACTCCGGATCGATGGCCGAGCCGGCAGGCAGCGGCGAGACCAAAATGCAGGCGGCACGCACCGCGCTGACGCGGATCATCGACGAGACGGCCGACGACGCGCAGGTGGGCCTGCGGGTCTACGGCTCGACGATCAAGGTCAAGGGACCGCCGACGGCAGCCGCCTGCCGCGACAGCCGGCTCGTGCACCCGGTCGGCCCGCTGGACCGCCCCACGCTGAAGCGCCTGGTGAATTCCTTTACGCCCCATGGGGACACGCCGATCGGCTACGCACTGCGGCAGGCCGCCGACGACCTCGGGTCGGGCGGCCGGCGCACGGTCATCCTCGTCTCGGACGGCAAGGAGTCGTGCTACGAGGACCCGTGCGACGCCGTCAAGGCGCTCGAGGACCGCGGCATCGGCGTCACGATCCACACGGTCGGCCTGGCGGTCGACTCGGCCGCGCGAAGCCAGCTGCAGTGCATCGCGTCGGCCTCCAACGGCACCTACCAGGACGCCTCGACCAGCTGGGAGCTGACCCGGACGCTGCAGTCCGTCCTGGCCGCCGCCCGGGCCGGCTCGAACCCCAGCGGCACCAGCGGCGCTACGGGCACGACCGGGACCACGGGGTCTACGGGCACGACGGACTCGACCGTGACGACCGGCGGGACGCGCACTGCTGACGTCAGCAGCACGGCGGCGAGCGGCCGACCCACGGCCGGCGCGCTCGTGACCGCCGTCCTGCTGATCATCCTGTTCTTCTGGCTCAAGCCGTCCGGTCGGGACTAGCGCGCACCCTCGTTGAACGTGTCGGGGTCCGGGCCAGTCCGCATGCCCCGGTCCAGCGCCGCGATCGCGGCCATCTCCTCGCCGGACAGCTCGAAGTCGAACAGGTCCAGGTTGGAGCGGATCCGCTCGGGCGTGACCGACTTCGGCAGCACGACGTCGCCGAGCTGGACGTGCCAGCGCAGGATCACCTGGGCGGGCGTGACGTCGTGCGCCTCGGCGATCTCGGAGATCGTCTCGTCGTCCATGACGTCCTTGCCGGAGGCCAGCGGGCTCCAGTCCTCGGTGACGATGCCGTGCTCCTCGTTGAACGCCCGGAGCTCGTCCTGCTGCAGGTAGGGGTGCAGCTCGATCTGGTTGATCGCCGGCGCGACCCCCGTCTCGTCGATGAGCCGCTGCAGGTGCGCGGGCTGGAAGTTGCAGACGCCGACCGACAGCGCCTTGCCGGACTCCTTGAGCTCGAGCATGGCCTTCCAGGTGTCGACGTACCGGTCGGCCTCGGGGCACGGCCAGTGGATGAGGTAGAGGTCCACGTGGTCCAGCCCCAGCTTGGCGAGGGAGGTGTCCAGCGCCTTGCGGGTCGAGTCGTAGCCCTGGTCGGAGTTCCACACCTTCGTGGTGACGAAGAGCTCGTCGCGAGGGACGTTGGTGACCTTGAGGGCTCGGCCGACGCCCTCTTCGTTGCCGTAGATCGCGGCGGTGTCGATGTGGCGGTAGCCGACCTCCAGCGCTACGTGGACCGCCTCGGCGACCTCGTCGTCCGGCACCTGCCAGACACCGAAGCCCACCTGGGGGATGCTGTGGCCGTCATTGAGGAAGATGCGAGGCACGCTCATGTCTCCCCACCCTAGCCCGGGATGTGACGAAGATCCGTCTCTTGCCGACGGGTGGGCGTGCTCGGTCCGTACTAGAGTCCGGGCCATGGCGTCCATCTCCAAGGTTCTGATCGCAAACCGCGGCGAGATCGCGGTCCGCGTCGCTCGTGCGTGCACCGACAGCGGCATCGCGTCCGTCGCCGTCTATGCCGACCCCGACCGCGACGCGCTGCACGTCCGGGTGGCCGACGAGGCCTACGCCCTCGACGGCAGCACCTCGGCCGAGACCTACCTCGTGCAGGACAAGATCCTCGACATCGCGAAGCGGTCGGGCGCGGACGCCGTCCACCCGGGCTACGGATTCCTCGCCGAGAACGCCAGTTTCGCGCAGGCCGTGATCGACGCCGGGCTGATCTGGATCGGCCCCTCCCCCGAGGCGATCGACGCCCTCGGCGACAAGGTCAAGGCACGCCACATCGCCACCCGCGCCAACGCCCCGCTGGTGCCCGGCACCAAGGACCCGGTCGAGGGTCCCGACGAGGTCGTCGCGTTCGCGAAGGAGCACGGGCTGCCGGTCGCCATCAAGGCGGCCTACGGCGGCGGCGGGCGTGGCCTCAAGGTCGCCCGCACCATCGAGGAGATCCCGGACCTGTTCGACTCCGCGGTCCGCGAGGCGGTCAGCGCGTTCGGCCGCGGCGAGTGCTTCGTCGAGCGCTTCCTCGACAAGCCGCGCCACGTCGAGACCCAGTGCCTCGCCGACCAGCACGGCAACGTCGTGGTCGTCTCGACCCGAGACTGCTCGCTGCAGCGGCGCAACCAGAAGCTCGTCGAGGAGGCCCCCGCGCCCTTCCTCAGCGACGAGCAGCACGCCGAGCTCGTCCGCGCGTCCAAGGCCATCCTCAAGGAGGCCGGCTACCACGGCGCCGGGACCTGCGAGTTCCTCGTCGCCCAGGACGGCACCATCTCCTTCCTCGAGGTCAACACCCGCCTCCAGGTGGAGCACCCGGTCACCGAGGAGGTCACCGGCATCGACCTGGTCCGCGAGATGTTCCGCATCGCCGAGGGCCAGGAGCTCGGTTACGACGACCCCGAGCCGCACGCCCACTCCTTCGAGTTCCGCCTCAACGGCGAGGACGCCGGCCGCAACTTCCTGCCGGCCCCCGGCACAGTCGCCGTCTTCAACCCGCCGTCGGGCCCCGGCGTGCGCGTCGACTCCGGCGTCGTGACCGGGGACGTCATCGGCGGCAACTTCGACTCGATGCTCGCCAAGCTGATCGTCACCGGCCGCACCCGCCAGCAGGCGCTCGAGCGGTCCCGCCGCGCGCTCGCGGAGTTCGAGATCGACGGCATGCCGACCGTGCTGCCCTTCCACCGCAAGGTCGTGAGCGACGTCGCGTTCGCCCCCGAGGACCCGGCCGAGCCGTTCCGCATCCACACCCGGTGGATCGAGACCGAGTTCGACAACGACATCCCGCCCTACGCCGGCGGCTCCGAGGGTGCTGAGGGCGCCGAGGAGTCCGGTCCGCGCCAGACCGTCGTGGTCGAGGTGGGCGGCAAGCGCCTCGAGGTCTCACTGCCCGGTGACCTGTCGCTGGGTGGCGGCGGTGCTGGTGGTGCTGGTGGTGCGGCCAAGAAGAAGGCCCCCCGCCGCGCCGGTGGCGGCTCGCGTGGCGGCGCGGCCGCGTCCGGCGACCACCTCACCGCGCCGATGCAGGGCACCATCGTCAAGATCGCCGTCGAGGAGGGCCAGCAGGTCGAGGCCGGCGAGCTCGTGCTCGTCCTCGAGGCCATGAAGATGGAGCAGCCCATCAACGCCCACAAGGCCGGCGTGATCACCTCCATCGCCGCCAACGTCGGCGAGACCGTCTCCAACGGCGCCGTCCTGGTCGAGATCAAGGACGCCGAGTAGCCCTTCTCGGTTGCTTTCAGGTCGCTTCCGCGGGTCGTGGGTGACGCGTGTCGTGGGTGACGCGTGTCGTGGGTGACGCGCCTGCGTCGGGCGTGAGATGGCACTTGGTCACCGAGACGGCACTTCGTCACGCCAAGCGCGCCGACACGGCACTTCGCCACCGAAACGCGCGCTGTCACAGCCGTTTCAGTGGCCAACTACCATGTCGAGGCGCGGGGCGTTCCTAACCGCCGTCTCGGTCACCTACCGCCGTGTCGGCGCGGGCGCCGGGCGCTAACCGCCGTCTCGGTCACCAACCGCCGTGTCGGCGCGGTGCCGCGCGTGGCTAACCGCCGTCTCGGTCGCTAACCGCCATGTCAGCACGGGCGTCGGGCTCGGTCAGGCTTCCTAGCTGCCCACCCACGCAGCCAACGCCGACGCGGGCGCAGAGGCCACGGTCTACCCCTGCTTGAGATGGCACGTGGCCACCGAGACGGCACTTCGTCACGCCAAGCACGCCGACGCGGCACTTCGGCACCGAGATGCGCGCTGTCACAGCCGTTTCGGTGGCTAACCACCATGTCGAGGCCCTGCGCGTGGCTAACCGCCGTCTCGGTCACCAACCGACGTCTCGGCGCGGGCGCCGGGCAGCGGCCGGCGAGCAGCCTAGACCTCGCTGGAGGGGTGGAGACGGCGGGCGGCCTCCGCGATGGTGCCGGTGATCGACGGGTAGACCGTGAACGTGTGCGCCACCTGGTCGACGGTGAGGCGGTTGGTGACGGCGAGGGCTACCGGGAAGATCAGCTCGGAGGCCTTGGGCGCCACGATGACACCGCCGACGACGACGCCCGAGGCCGAGGCGGCAAAGAGCTTGATGAAGCCATCGGTGACGCGGTCCATCTTGGCGCGGGGGTTGGTGCCGAGGGGCATGGTGATGGTGGCGCAGTCGAGGTTCTTGTCCTCGATCTCGCGCTGGGAGACGCCGACGGTGGCGATCTCGGGATCGGTGAAGATCGTGGCCGAGACGCCGTGCAGGTTGATCGGCGCGACGGCGTCGCCGAGCGCGTGCCACATCGCGGTGCGGCCCTGCATGGCGGCGACCGACGCGAGCGGGAGCGCTCCGGTGCAGTCCCCCGCGGCGTAGACCCCCCGCGCCGTCGTGCGCGAGACGCGGTCGACCTCGATGTGTCCGGAGCGTGCGAGGGCTACCCCAGCCTCCTCGAGCCCGAGCCCGTCGGTCTGCGGGACGGAGCCGACGGCCATGATGCAGTGCGAGCCCTCGACGGTGCGGCCGTCGTCGAGGGTGACGACGACCCCGTCGCCGCGGCGCTCCACGGCGGAGGCGCGCGAGCGGGAGAGCACGGTCATGCCGCGTCGCTGGAACACGTCCTCGATGACCTTGGCGGCGTCCTGGTCCTCACCGGGCAGCACGTGCTCGCGCGAGGAGATGAGGGTGACGTCGGAGCCGAGCGCGAGGTAGCCGTGCGCCAGCTCGGCGCCGGTGACACCGGAGCCGACGACGATGAGCCGCTCGGGGACCTCGGGCAGGTCCCAGATCTGCTTCCACGTGAGGATGCGCTCGCCGTCGGGCATCGCGGTGGGCAGCACCCGGGGGGTGGCGCCGGTGCAGACGAGCACGACGTCGGCGGTCAGCCGCTCCGGGTCGCCGCCGTCGGCCGGGGTGGCCTCGACCTCGAGCGGCCCGACGAGCCGGCCGACGCCACGCAGGATCCGGACGCCCTCGCTCTCGAGGCGCGCCTGGATGTCGGCGCTCTGGGCGGACGCCAGGTCGAGGATGCGCCGGTTGATGATCGGCAGGTCGGCGACGGCGACGTCGTCGACCTCGGGGTCGGAGGTGTGACCGGAGACGGGGTCCTCGAGGTGCACGCCGAGGGCGCGCGTGTCGTCCAGGCGCGTCATGAACGACGCCGTGGAGATCAGGGCCTTGCTCGGGACGCAGTCGGTGAGCACCGACGAGCCGCCGAGGCCGTCGCGGTCGACGACCGTGACGGAGGCGCCGAGCTGGGCGGCGACGAGGGCGGCTTCGTAGCCACCGGGGCCACCACCGAGGATGACGACGGACGAGGTGCGTTCGATCACGGCTCTATCCAACCATCATCGGGCCGCTCAGGCCTCGGGGTCGGCCCGCGCGTAGTCGTCCTCGAGTCGCTCGATGTCGGCCTCGTCGAAGGGCCCGAACGCGACCTCCATCACCCGGCAGGGGGTCGACAGGGTGTTGCTGAGGCGGTGCAGCGTGTGGTCGGGCACCCAGACCTGCTCGCCGGGCATGGCGTCCCACTCCTGGTCGCCGACCTCCACCCGCATCGCGTGGTCGAGGACGATCCACAGCTCCCCACGGTTCTCGTGGCGCTGCAGCGACAGGCGGCGTCCGGGAAGGACCGTGATGATCTTGACCGTCACGCGCTCGTTGTGGACGAACTGCTCGAACTGGCCCCACGGACGCTCGGCGACGAAGACCCGAGTGCGGGGGTCGTCCAGGGGCATGGTGCTACGTCCTTGCTTCGGCAGCGGGAGGCTGGTGGGTCTGCTGGCTTGCGCAGGGTAGCCCGTCGCCGGGCCACCCACTGTGACCAGCGCAACTCTAGCTGCGTCTCGTGCGGCGTCGAGCCTCGTGGGAGCCCTGCCTGCGCCCACGCCCGGGACCCCCGCGCCGTAGGCTGACCCCCATGAGCACGAACGCGCCTGCCCTGGACCTCAGCGACCCCGCCACCGATCCGTTCGCGGTGGCCCAGGCCGCGGCCGCGGTGATCGCGGACCGCACCGGGGTGGACCGGCACGACGTAGCCCTCGTGCTCGGCTCGGGCTGGGGCGGCGCGGCCGACCTGATCGGCGAGACGAAGGCCACGATCGACAACACCGACGTGCCGGGTTTCGCGAAGGCGGCCGTCGCCGGGCACTCGGGCGTCATGCGCTCGGTCGAGATCGGTGACACCGGTCGCCGGGCGCTGGTCTTCGGGACCCGCACCCACTTCTACGAGGGACGCGGTGTGCGCGCGGTGGTGCACGGCGTGCGCACCGCGGCGGACGCCGGCTGCAGCTCGATCGTGCTCACCAACGGCTGCGGCGGGCTCAACCCCGCGTGGGGCCCGGGCACCCCGGTGCTCATCCGCGACCACATCAACCTCACCGCGACCTCGCCCCTCGAGGGCGCGACCTTCGTGGACCTCACCGACCTCTACTCCCCTCGCCTGCGCGAGATCGCCAAGACGGTAGACCCCGGGCTCGACGAAGGGGTCTACGTCCAGTTCCGCGGGCCGCACTACGAGACGCCGGCGGAGGTGCAGATGGCGATGACCATCGGGGGTGACCTCGTGGGCATGTCCACCACCTTGGAGGCGATCGCCGCCCGCCACGTCGGCCTCGAGGTGCTCGGGGTGTCCCTGGTCACCAACCTCGCCGCGGGCATCTCCGACCAGCCGCTGTCGCACGAGGAGGTCCTGGACGCCGGTCGCGAGGCCGCGTCGCGCTGCGGCCTGCTGCTGGCCCAGGTGGTGCGCACGATCGCCGAGGGGGACGACCAGTGAGCGGCGAGTCGACCGCAGCCGGCGGGCCCACCGAGGCCGGCAGGCCGACCGAGGCCGGCGAGGCCGGCGAGCTGGTCGAACTGGCGACGCGTTGGCTCGACGACGACCCCGACCCCGACACCCGTAGCGAGCTCGCGCCCGTCATCGCCGCCGCGCAGAGTGGCGACGAGGCGGCCGCGGTGGACCTGGCGGACCGGTTCGCCGGGATGCTCGAGTTCGGCACCGCCGGGCTGCGCGGTGCCATCGGTGCCGGACCCAACCGGATGAACCGCGCCGTCGTCATCCGCGCCGCGGCCGGCCTCACCGCCTGGCTGAAGGACGAGGGCGGCGAGCCCGAGCCGGTCGTCGTCATCGGCTTCGACGCGCGACACAAGTCCGACGAATTCGCCCGTGACACAGCGGCGGTCGTCGTCGCGGCCGGTGGCCGGGCCATGGTGCTCCCCCGCCCGCTCCCTACGCCCGTGCTGGCTTTTGCGATCCGCTACCTCGGCGCGCACGCCGGCGTGATGGTCACCGCGAGCCACAACCCGCCGCAGGACAACGGCTACAAGGTCTACCTCGGCGACGGCTCGCAGATCGTGCCCCCGGTCGACGCCGAGATCGCCGCGCACATCGCGGCGGTCCCCTCGGTCGCGTCCGTCCCGCGGGTGGAGGACGGCTGGGAAACCCTGGGCGACGAGATCGAGCAGGCCTACGTCGACGCGGCTGCTTCGGTAGTCCGTCCCGACGCGCCTCGCGCGGTATCCGTCGTGCACACCTCGCTGCACGGCGTCGGGTCCGCCACCGTCGAGAAGGCTTTTGCCGCAGCGGGATTCCCCGCGCCGCACGAGGTGTCCAGCCAGCAGGCGCCCGACCCCGACTTCCCCAGCGTGGCCTTCCCCAACCCCGAGGAGCCGGGCGCGATCGACGCCGCGCTCGCCCTCGCCGGTTCGGTCCGCCCCGACGTGGTGCTCGCCAACGACCCCGACGCCGACCGGTGCGCCGCGGCCGTCGACGACCACGGCACCTGGCGGATGCTGCGCGGCGACGAGCTCGGGGCGCTGCTCGGTCAGCACGTGATCGACCGGCTGGCTGCTGGTGGTGGTGCTGCTGGTCGTGCTGATGCAACTGCTGGCGTCGACGGGGTCGGCGCGGGTGGGCTGGGCGGCGACGGCGCGGTGTTCGCGAACTCGATCGTCTCGTCGCGGCTGCTCGCCGCGATGGCCCGTGACGCCGGCATCGCCCACGCCGAGACGCTGACCGGCTTCAAGTGGATCGCGAGGGTCCCGGGCCTGACCTACGGCTATGAGGAGGCGATCGGCTACTGCGTCGACCCGCAGCACGTCCAGGACAAGGACGGCATCAGCGCTGCGCTGCTGCTCACCGAGATGACCGCCATCCTGCGCGGTCAGGGACGCACGCTGCTGGACGTCCTCGACGACCTCGCTCGCCGGCACGGGGTCTACGCCACCGATGCGTTCTCGGTGCGGGTCGACGACCTCGCGATCATCGGGCAGATCATGGCGCGGCTGCGGGCCAACCCGCCGAGCACCGTTGCCGGGCACCAGGTCTCGCGTGCCGACGACCTGACGGTCGGCTCGCCCGACCTGCCACCGACCGAGGGGCTGCGCTACTACCTCGACGACGACAGCCGGGTCATCGTCCGCCCGAGCGGCACCGAGCCCAAGCTCAAGGTCTATCTCGAGGTGATCGAGCCGGCGGCCGGTGGTGCGGCTGCGGGTGGTGGTGCGGGTGGTGGTGCCGGTGCAGCTGGTGCGGGCGACGACGGGCTGCCCGAGGCGCGCCGGCGTGCCGCCGAACGACTCGCCGCGCTCGTCGACGCGTTCCGCGCGCTCACGGCCCCGTGAGGGGTGCGGCGGCGCGGGTCGTCGTGGTCTGCGGGCCGAGCGGCGCCGGCAAGTCGCGGCTGTGCGAGCGGCTCACCCAGCGGCACGGCTGGCCGATCGTGCGGCTCGACGACTTCTATCTCGACGGCGACGACCCCCGCCTGCCGATCGGCCAGCTGGGCATCCCCGACTGGGACGACCCGGCCAGCTGGGACCTCGTCGGCGCCGTAGCCGTCCTCGCGGAGCTGGTGCACACCGGCAGCGCCCGCCTCCCGGTCTACGACATCAGTGCGTCGCGGCGCGTCGGTGAGCACGAGCTGCAGGCTCGACCCACGGACTACGTGCTGGCGGAGGGGATCTTCGCGGCGGAGGCGATCGCCGTGCTGCGCCAGGAGGGCCTGCTCGCCGACGCGTGGTGCGTGTGCCGCGACCCGCGACTGACCTTCTGGTTGCGGCTGGCCCGCGACCTGCGCGAGCACCGCAAGCCACCGCTGACGCTGTGGCGGCGCGGGCTGCTGCTCAAGCGCCAGGAACCCGAGGTGATCGCCCGGCAGCGGCGACTCGGGGCGACCCCGCTCACGCCGCGACGGGCCGAGTCGCGCGCGGAGGCGCTGGCCCGGCGCTGATAGCGTCTCCACAGACGGGGGTAGTGATCGTCACGCCCCGACTCGACAGGGGTGGACATGAGCGACTCGGGTTGGCAGGCACCGGGGCAGGGGCGCGAGCCCAGCGATCCCACGGCACCCGTGCCGGAGCCGGACCAGCAGCCTTCGCCGCAGCCCACCCAGCCGCCGCCCGCACCGCCGCTGCCCGGTTACCAGCAGCCGGGTTACGCGCAGGGTTACCAGCAGCCGGGTTATCAGCAGGGCGGCTACCAGCAGCCGGGCTACCAGCAGCCCGGCTACCAGCAGGGCTACCCGTCGTGGCAGGCGTTCAAGCCGGGCATCGTGCCGATCCGGCCGCTCTCGCTCGGTGACATCCTCGACGGCGCCATCAAGCTGTTGCGCTTCAACCCCGCCTCGACCATCGGGCTGGCGCTCGTCGTGCAGTTGGTCGCCCTGGTGATCTCGCTGCCGCTGCTCGGGCTCTTCGCGTCGGGGGTGGACTGGTCGATCTTCTCCACCACCAACGCCGACGCCGTCCCCGACACCCGCTCGGTGCTCTCCCTCGGCGGTGGGCTGGCCGCGGCGATGCTGCCGTTCGGGTTGTCCGGCATCGTCCTCACCGCGTTGCTCACACACGTGGCGAGCGAGGCCGTGCTCGGTCGCAAGCCCACCATCGGCGAGACGTGGCGGGCCGCCCGCAGCCGCATCCTGCCGAGCGTCGGGGCCTCGATCCTCACCAGCATCGTGTGGCTCGTCCTGGTGCTGGGCCTCGGCGGCGTGGCGCTGTGGGCGCTGATCAGCAGCTCGAACTCCTTCGAGACGGCGCCGAGCGGCCTCGCCGTCCTGGTCACCGTGCTCGTGGCCATCGCGCTGGTCGTCATCGCCGTGTGGCTCTACACCCGCTGGATGTTCCTCTCCCCCGTCATCGTGCTTGAGCGCTCGCCGGTGCTGCAGGCCTTCCGGCGGTCGTGGCGCCTGGTGTCGGGCTCGTTCTGGCGCATCTTCGGCATCCTCGTGGTCAGCGGCCTGATCACGTCGGTGGCCTCGAGCGTGCTCAGCTTCCCGCTGCAGCTCATCGGTGGGGTCGCCGCGCCGCTGATGATCGACCCCAACAACCAGACGATGGCCTTCGTGTTCAGCATGATCAGCAGCCTCCTCTCCCAGGTGCTCGCCACCGCGATCGTGTCGCCGTTCGCGGCGGCGGTCGTCTGCCTGCTCTACCTCGACCAGCGGATGCGCAAGGAAGGCTTCGACATCACCCTCCTGCAGAGCCTCGGGCAGAGCCAGCCGCAACGGTGATGCTGGTCCAGGTGCTCGAGCCCGGTCCCGACGAGGCCAGATCGTGGCTCGCCGAGGAGCTCGCCAAGCCCGAGTATCACTCTGGCCCAGGCCTGCTCGAACGCCTGTGGAACTGGCTGCAGGAGGCGCTGGCCGGTGGCGAGGGCGGGTCGCCGCTCCTCGGCTGGGTGGTGCTGGCCCTCCTCGTGCTCGTCCTGGCCGCCGGCGCCTGGCGCTACCTGCGGACGGCTCGGCGGGATCCGTTGTCGGCCAAGGACGCTCGCGCCACTGATCTGGTAGACCCTCGCCTCACCTCCGCCGACTATCGCGCGCTCGCGACGGACCACCTCGCGCACGGTCGGCTGGACTCGGCGCTGGTCGATGCCTTCCGCGCGATCGTGTCCGACCTGGACCGTCGGGCCGTCCTCGGCGACGTGCCGGGCCGCACGGTGACCGAGATCGCTGCCGTCGCGGGCCGCACCTTCCCCGACGAGCGCGACGAGATCGCTGACGCCGCACGGTGGTTCGACTGCGCGGCCTACGGTCATCGCTCCAGCGCCGAGGAGCGCAGCAGCCGGGATCAGGTCGTCGCCGTGCTCGACCTGGGCGAGCGGCTCGCCGCGGCCAGGCCGGTGCACGCCGACGGCACGGGCGGTGCTCACGCCGCGGCGGGCCACCTGGACCACCAGGACAACCCGGGCCACCCGACGACGAGGGTGACCCGATGAGCAGCACGCGGGTGCCTCCAGCCGGTGTCGACACCGCACGCGCGCACGGCGCTGCGGGCCCGAGCGACACGGCACGACCGAGCGGTGCCGCGCGCCCCGTCGAGCGCGGCCTCGGCGGCAAGATCCGGTCCGCGCTGCTGTGGGCCGCGGTCGTCGTGGCAGCGGTCGCGGTGCTCGCGGTGACGACCTGGCCCCGTGGCAACCAGACCCCGCTCGACCCCGACAACGCCGGGCGGCTCGGCACCAAGGCGCTGGTGGAGGTGTTGCGCGCCAAGGGGATCCGCGTGGACGTCGTGCGAACCCAGGCCGAGCTGAGGGCCATCACGCAGTCCGTGGGTGCGTCGGCGTCGGCGTCGGCGTCGGCGGATGCCTCGGATGCCTCGACGGCCTCGACGGCCTCGACGGCCTCGACGGCCTCGACGGCCTCGGCGGCCTCGACCGACGCTGACCGACGCGGCGCGACGCTGGTCGTGTCGGACAGCAGCGAGGTCTACAGCGACGCCATGACGACCATCGCGTCGGTGCGGGACAGCTATGCGCGGCTGGTGCTGGCCGGCCTGCCCGCCGCCGCGGTGGACGAGGCGACCGGGCTCCCGGTGCAGGAGGGCGACTACGCGGGGTTCGACGACCGGTCGAGCGGCTCGGGCTCCGGGGGCTCCGGGTCGGCATCGACGTTCGCCACCTGTGCGGACCCCCGGTTCGACCAGGTGACGACGATCACCACCGGGCCGGGCAGCTACATCTTCAGGGCGAACGCGTTCGGCGAACAGAGCGAGCTCGGCTGGCAGAGCTGCTTCCCCGTGAGCGGTGGGTACGGCCTGCTGAGCACGCAAGGCACGAAGGACTCCGTTGCGGTGGACGTCCTCGGCGCCACTCGGCCGCTCACCAACCAGAGCACCACCTCCGACACCAACGCGGCGTTCGCGCTGCGGCTGCTCTCGGACAACCCGCGGGTCGTGTGGTTCGTCCCGAGCGACGACGGCGGTGCGGAGGCGGGCGCGCCCGTCGAGCGCGACGCCGACCCGCTCGCGGTGCTGCCGGTGTGGTTCACGCCGCTGGTCTATCTGCTCGGGATCGCGGTGCTCGCCACCATGCTGTGGCGGGGGCGCCGCCTCGGCCGACTGGTCGTCGAGCCGCTGCCCGTCGTGGTGCGGGCGATCGAGACCACCCGCAGCCGCGGCCGGCTCTACGCGAAGTCGCGCGAGCGCAGCCATGCCCTTCGCAGCCCTGCAGGAGG
>NZ_JAKZHV010000001.1 GCF_022568835.1 Arsenicicoccus piscis | reverse complement strand
GCTCGACGAGCTGGTCGCCCAGGGCGGCATCACCGTCCGCAGCCTCGACGACGCTGCCCTCACCGACGCCCTGCGCCGCGACGGCCTGGTCGTCACGTCCACCAACGACGCCCTGGTGGTCGACGGCACGCCGGAGCAGGTCGGCCGCGCCGCCCTCGCCGCCGGCGTCGTCCTGCTCGAGCTGCGCCAGCAGGAGCGCGACCTCGAGCGGATGTTCCTCGACCTCACCAGCAGCACCGACCGCGGCCACCAGGCTTCCGACACGCAGGCCATCGACACGCACGCCACCGACACCCAGGAGAGTGCAGCATGAGCACGTCCGCCCTCACCCACGACCCGGCTGCGACCAACGCGGCCAACGCGGCCAACGCGGCCAACGCGACCGGGCCCGCGGACCCGACCACCCGTTCTACCGGTGGCAGCGCGGGGACCGGATCGCCCGGCATCCCGTTCGGCCGACTGCTCCACCTGGAGCTGCGCAAGCTCGTCGACACCCGCTCCGGGCGCTGGCTGCTGATCATCACCCTCGGGCTGGTGGCCGCGATCAACGTCGGCTTCCTCATCTGGGGCGACCACAGCACGACCGGGCTGACGACCTTCGTCGGCGGCTCGTCGCAGGCCATGATGCTGCTGCTGCCCGTCCTCGGCATCCTCGCCGCCACCAGCGAGTTCTCTCAGCGCACCGGCCTGGTGACGTTCACCCAGGAGCCGCGTCGCCTGCGCGTCGTGCTGGCCAAGACTCTGGCGGCGCTGACACTCGGCCTCGCCTCGATGGCCGTCGCCCTCCTGGTCGGCGTCGTCTCCACCGGGATCGCGGTCGCGATCCACGACCCGGTCGACCCGTGGCACATCGGCTGGGGCGCCCTCGGCGGCGTGCTCGCCCAGCTGCTCAACCTGCTGCAGGGCGTGGCCTTCGGTCTGCTCCTGACGGCTCCGGCCGCGGCCATCGCCGCGTTCTACATCGTCCCGACACTGTGGATGTTCCTCACCGGGATGATCAGCGCCCTGCGCGACGCCGGCCCGTGGATCGACATGGCCCGTTCCACCGAGCCGCTCGTCATGGGCACCATGAACGGTGAGGCGTGGGCCCACCTCGCGTCCGCGGCCGCGATCTGGACGCTGCTGCCGTTCGTCGTCGGGTGCGTCCTGATCTCCCGCCGCGAGATCAAGTAGAACCATCGCCCCGTCCCGGCGTCAGGTGGCGTCGAGCGCCCGGACCGGCCACGATCGTGTGGTCGGTCCGGACGAAGGAGAGGGATCACGGATGACGAGCTCTGGGTCGGTGCAGGTGCTGGGGGGCCGCGAGGTGCCGCTCGGTGGCATCCGGGCGCTCACGGTCCGGCGCACGCTGCCGCACCGCGACCGGTCGTTCGTGGGGGCGTGGTGCTTCGTGGACCACTACGGTCCGGTCGACGTCGACCCGGACGGCTCCGGCGGCATGGACGTCCCGCCCCACCCGCACACCGGGCTGCAGACCGTGTCGTGGCTGTTCGCCGGGCACATCGAGCACCGCGACTCCGCGGGTGTGCTCGGCCAGGTGCTCCCGGGCGAGGTCAACCTGATGACCGCGGGTGACGGGATCGCGCACTCCGAGGTCTCGGTCGCCGGTCCGTCGGTGCTCCACGGCGTCCAGCTGTGGGTAGCCCTTCCCGACGAGTCCCGTTCTGGCGAGCGCGAGTTCGAGCACTACGCCCCCGATCCGGTAGACCTCCCGGCCGGCTCCGGGACCGCGCTCGTCTTCCTCGGGTCGCTGGAGGGGATCGCGGCGTCACCCGTGCACACCTACACGCCGTTGCTCGGCGCGCAGCTCGACCTGGTTGCCGGCGCCCGGCTCGAGCTGAGCGTCGACCCCGGCTTCGAGCACGGCCTGCTCGTGGACACCGGGTCGGTGACCTTCGAGGGCCGACCGCTCGGGCCGGCCGACCTGGGGTGCGTGGACGAGGGTCGCGACCGGCTCGTCCTCGAGGTGGGTGACGATCCTGCCCGGGTCGTACTGCTCGGCGGCACGCCGTTCGAGGAGGAGATCGTCATGTGGTGGAACTTCGTCGGCCGAAGCCATGACGAGGTGGCCGCTGCACGAGAGCAGTGGGAGGCCGGATCCGACCGGTTCGGCACGGTCGATGGCTACGAGGGCGAGGTGTCGCGCATCCCGGCGCCGCCGCTGCCGGGGGTGCGGCTGAAGTCCCGTGGCCGGCGCGGGCGGCGGTAGCGATGACCACGGTCGACGGCGACCAGCGGCAGGGCTCGACGAGCATGGGGCGGATCGCCCTGGCGAGCCTCGTCGGGACGACCATCGAGTTCTACGACTTCTATGCCTACGGCATCGCGGCGGCGCTCGTGCTCAACACGGCGTTCTTCCCGGAGCTGTCCGAGACAGCCGGCACGCTCGCCGCGTTCTCGACCTACGCCGTGGCGTTCTTCGCCCGGCCGATCGGGTCGGTGATCTTCGGGCACTGGGGCGACCGGGTCGGCCGCAAGTCGGTGCTGATCGTGTCGCTGCTCATGATGGGCATCTCGACGGTGCTCATCGGTCTGCTCCCGGGCTACTCGACGCTCGGCATCGCGGCTGCAGCGCTGCTGGTCATCCTGCGCTTCGTCCAGGGCGTCGGCCTCGGCGGCGAGTGGGGTGGCGCGGCACTGCTCGCGACCGAGCACGCGCCCGCGGACAAGCGCGGCCTCTGGGGGATGTTCCCCCAGCTCGGGCCGTCGTTCGGCTTCATCCTCGCCAACGCGATCTTCCTCGGCGTGCGCCTCAACATCGACGCGGCAGCGTTCGCCTCGTGGGGCTGGCGGGTGCCGTTCATCGCGAGCATCGTGCTGGTCGTCGTCGGTCTGTGGATCCGGCTGAGCATCGCCGAGACCCCCGTCTTCAAGAAGGCCATCGAGCAGGAGTCGCTCTCGCGGGTGCCGTTCCTGGACCTGGTCCGGCACGAGTGGGCCCACCTGCTGCTCGGGTCCGGCGTGATGATGGTGCAGTACACCCTGTTCTACACCGCGACGACGTACTGCCTCTCCTACGGCACCAAGGCCCTGAAGATCCCGCAGGTCTCCATGCTCACCATCACGATGCTGGCGGTGCTCGCTCTGGCGCTCGGCACGGTCATCAGCTCGCCGCTGTCGGACCGGATCGGCCGCAAGCGGGTGCTCACGATGGCGTGCGTGCTCGGGATCGTGTGGGGCCTGGTGATGTTCCCGCTGATGGACACCCGGTCCTACCCGCTGGTGTGGCTGGCGCTCGCCGGCGCGCTGTTCGTGATGGGGCTGTGCTTCGGGCCGATGGCGGCGTTCCTGCCCGAGCTGTTCCCCACGCGCTTCCGCTATTCCGGCGCCGGTCTCGCCTACTCGATCGGTGGCATCCTCGGCGGCTCGCTGCCCCCGCTCATCCTCACCGCTCTGCAGGCCCGGTGGGGCTCCAGCGTGGCCGGGCTCTACGTGTCCGCCGTCGCGGTCATCTCCCTGCTCTGCCTGCTGCCGATCCGCGAGACGCGCCACGTCTCGCTCGACGCCTGAGCCCGTGAAGGCCTCGAAGCACGCCCGCCAGAAGGCGCCGGCTCGCGCCAAGGAGCAGCCGCGGATCACGCCGCTGTGGCTGGACGACCTGCGCGACGCGACCGAGCGCGAGGTGCTCGACGCGGCTCGGGTCGACGGCGCCAGGCTCACCGACTGCGACCTCTCCGGCGTGGACCTCGAGGGTCTGCACGCGGCCGAGACCCTCTGGCACGGGGTGCGGCTGCACGAGACGCGGCTGGACCGGGCTACCTTCCTCGAGACGCGGTTCGAGCGGTTGGACGCCCCGGTGCTGCAGTCCAGGCGCTCGACCTGGCGCGAGGTGGAGCTCGTCGACTCGCGGATCGGCTCGGGCGAGCTCTACGACGCCGAGCTGCGGACCGTGCACGTCAGCGGCTGCCGGATGGGCTACCTCAACCTGCGGGACGCGGTGCTGACCGACGTCCTGATCGAGGACTCGACGATCGACGAGCTCGACCTGGCGGGCGCCCGCGCGACGCGGGTGGCGCTGCGGGGTTGCCGGGTCGGCGCGCTGGTGCTGAGCCGGGCGGTCCTCACGCACGTGGACCTGCGCGGCGTCGAGGGGCTCAGCCGGGTCGAGGGGATCGACGGCCTGCGCGGCGCGACGATCACGCCCGAGCAGCTCGCCCTGCTGGCACCACTGCTCGCGGAGCACGTGGGACTGCAGGTGCGGGAGTAACCCGGTCGGTCGGCCAGGCGCGCCTGGGTTCGGCTCGTTCTGCTCGTTCGGCCTCCAGCTGCAGCAGCGTGGGCGCGGTGGCCATGGCCAGCAGCACGAGGAATCCGAGGGCGACGACGACGGCGGTGGCGATGTCGGTGAGGTTCATGGCTCCAGCCTGCTCCGAGCGCTCGCGCACCGGATCCACCCCAGGTCCCGAGCTGGGCCGGCCCGTCCTGCCACCCTGGTCGTAGGAGCCTGGTCGTAGGGGAACCCACCACGGTGTGGCCTAACCTCGAGTCATGACGGCCGCGACCCTGTTCCGCCTCGAGGACTCCTACGCGCACGCCGTGCCGGCGCTGTCGCGGCCCTGGACCGCGGTCAAGCCGTCCGCGCCCGCGCTGCTGCTGCTCAACCGCGAGCTCGCCGGCGAGCTGGGGGTCGACCCCGACGCGCTGGCCACCCCCGAGGGGGTGGACGTGCTGACGGGGCAGGCCCCGCAGGGAGTGCCCACGCTCGCGCAGGCCTACGCCGGGCACCAGTTCGGTGCCTACTCGCCGAGGCTGGGCGACGGCCGTGCCCTGCTGCTGGGGGAGGTCGTCGACAGCGAGGGGCGACGCCGGGATCTCCACCTCAAGGGCTCGGGTCGCACGCCCTTCGCGCGCGGCGGCGACGGGTTGGCGACGGTGGGGCCGATGCTGCGCGAGTACCTCATGGGCGAGGCCATGCACGGGCTCGGCATCCCGACCACGCGGGCTCTCTCCGTCGTCGCCACCGGCGACCCGGTCCACCGCGAGCGCGTGCTGCCCGGCGCGGTCCTGTGCCGCGTGGCGGCGAGCCACCTGCGTGTCGGCACGGTCCAGCTCGCCGCGGCGAGCGGCGACGAGACGACGCTGCGAGCGCTCGCCGACTACGTCATCGCGAGGCACCACCCCGAGGCGGCCGACGCGAGCTCGCCCTATCTCGACCTGTTCGAGCGGGTCGTCGACGCCCAGGCCCGGCTGGTCGCGCAGTGGATGCTCGTCGGCTTCATCCACGGCGTCATGAACACCGACAACATGACCCTCTCGGGCGAGACGATCGACTACGGGCCGTGCGCCTTCCTCGACGCCTACGACCCGGCGACCGTCTTCAGCTCGATCGACACCCAGGGCCGGTACGCCTACGGCCACCAGCCCGCCGTCGCCCAGTGGAACCTCGCGCGGCTTGCGGAGGGGCTGCTGCCGCTGATCGACCCTTCCACCGATGCCGCGATCGAGCAGGTCACCGACGTGCTGCGCCGGTTCGGGACGCGCTACGACGAGGTCGCGTCGGCCGGCATGGCGGCCAAGATCGGCATCGGGACCCCGGACCGCAAGCTCATCAGCGACCTGCTCGTCCTGCTGCGTGACCAGCGCGTCGACTTCACCCTGTTCTTCCGCGCCCTCGCCGCCGGCACGGCGTCCGCCCTGTTCACCGACCCCGAGCCGTTCGAGCGCTGGAGCGCCCGCCGCGAGCGGCTGCTGCCGTCGGACCGAGCCGCGCCGGCCGATCAGATGAACCGGGTCAACCCGGTCTACATCCCTCGCAACCATCGCGTGGAGGAGGCCCTCGACGCAGCCGTCGCCGGCGACCTCGGCCCCACCATCCGGCTCCTGGAGGCGCTCTCGCGCCCGTTCGAGGAGCGACCCGGCTTCGAGGACCTCACGGGACCTGCGCCCGACGACGCCCCGCCGCACGTCACTTTCTGCGGCACCTGACCCGCGTAGAGCGTGCCCCGCGTAGAGCGTGGCCGGAGGTCGCGCAGATAACGACTGGGAGAAGGTTCGGTCCCAGGTCGGGGGCGGACCGAGCCCCGCCGGAGGGTGTGTCCGAGGTGTCTGGCAGACTCGGCCCCGCACTGGCCGTCCCTGCCCGGGGTCGCGCCACCCCCCTCTACCCCTCTGGAGCACGGATGAAAGATCAGCTGTTCGCGACGATGCAACGCATCGGACGCGCGTTCATGCTGCCGATCGCCATCCTCCCGGTAGCCGGACTGTTCTTGGGCATCGGTGGCTCGTTCACCAACGAGACCATGCTCAAGAACTTCGGGCTGCTGGGAGCGATGGGCCCTGGCACCATCCCCAACGCCATCTTCCAGGTCATGAACGCTGCCGGTGGCATCGTCTTCTCGAACCTGCCGATCATCTTCGCCATCGCCGTGGCGCTCGCCATGGCCCGGCAGAACAAGGCGGTCGCGGCCCTCTCCGGCGCCATCGGCTTCTTCGTCATGCACGCCTCGATCGGCGCCGTCATGACGATCCGCTACGGCAGCGAGGCGCTCGCCGCGTGCCGTGCGGCCAACTCCGCCGGCGGCGCGATGCCCGCGGGCTGTCTGCCGGCCGGTTCCTACGCCGACGTCGTCGGCATCCCCTCGCTGCAGATGGGTGTCTTCGGTGGCATCATCGTCGGCCTCGGTGTGGCCGCCCTGCACAACCGCTTCCACAACATCCAGCTGCCCCAGGTGCTCAGCTTCTTCGGCGGCGAGCGGTTCGTCCCGATCATCTCGGCCATCACCTACCTCATCGTCGGCATCGCGATGGCGTTCCTGTGGCCCTACGTGCAGATGGGCATCAACCAGCTCGGTGCGCTCGTGCGGTCCTCCGGCTACGGCGGCACCCTGATCTACGGCATCATCGAGCGCTCGCTCATCCCGTTCGGCCTGCACCATGTGTTCTACCTGCCGTTCTGGCAGACCAGCGTGGGCGGCACGCTCGACGTGTGCGGCAAGTCGATCCAGGGCGCGCAGAACATCTTCTTCGCCCAGCTCGGCTGCCCGACGGTCACCCACTTCGACGTCGAGGCGACCCGCTTCATGGCCGGCAAGTTCCCGTTCATGATCTTCGGCCTGCCCGGTGCCGCGCTCGCGATGTATCAGGCCGCTGCGCCGAAGAACAAGAAGGTCGCCGGCTCGCTGCTGCTCTCGGCCGCGCTCACCGCGATGCTGACCGGCATCACCGAGCCGCTCGAGTTCACCTTCCTGTTCGTCGCCCCGATGCTCTACGTGATCCACGCGATCCTCGCCGGCATCTCGTTCATGCTGATGCACATCCTCAACGTGGGCGTCGGCATGACCTTCTCCGGCGGTCTGATCGACCTCACCCTCTTCGGCATCCTGCAGGGCCCGTCGAAGACCAACTGGTACTGGATCCCGATCGTCGGTGTCTTCTACTTCTTCATCTACTACTTCCTGTTCAAGTTCATGATCGCCAAGTTCAACCTCAAGACCCCCGGTCGCGAGGAGGACGAGGACGAGATCAAGCTCTACGGACGCTCGGACGTGGACGCGAAGACGGGCCGCAACACCTCGGTGGGCTCCAGCTCCGCGGGTGACGCCGGTGCCTCGGGCTCGGCGAACCAGAACATCGACAAGGACACGCTGCTCGCGGCCCGGGTCGTGAAGGGTCTCGGCGGCGCCGGCAACATCACCGACGTCGACAACTGCATCACGCGGCTGCGCACCGAGGTCAAGGACAGCTCCCTCGTCGACGAGCAGCTGCTCAAGGCGACCGGTGCTGCGGGTGTCATGTCCTCCGGGCGTGGTGTCCAGGTGATCTACGGCCCGCGGGTGACTGCGGTCGCGAACGCCGTGCACCAGTTCCTCGAGCACCCCGTCGACGTGGACCTGGACGGTTCTGGTGACGTCGCCGCCGCGGAGGCGCCGACCGCCGCCGCGGTCGCCGCTGACCGGCATGTCGCCACGATCGTGCGCGCGCCGCTGTCCGGTGAGGTGATCCCGATGTCCGAGGTCGAGGACAAGGCGTTCGCGGACGGCCTGGTCGGACCGGGTGTCGCCATCCGGCCGAGCAGCACCACGGTCGAGAGCCCCTGCGACGGCACGGTCATGCTGCTCTTCCCGACCAAGCACGCCGTGGGCATCAAGACCGACACCGGCGTGGAGCTGCTCATCCACATCGGCCTCGACACGGTCAAGCTCAACGGCGAGGGCTTCGAGGCCCACGTCGAGACGGGCCAGATCGTCGAGCAGGGTCAGCCGCTCATCTCCTTCGACCCCGAGCGGATCGAGGCGGCGGGCTACCGGCTGACCACCCCGGTCGTGGTGACCAACGCGGCCACCGTCGGGCAGCCGGAGGTCGTCGCCGGTGACCACGTGAAGGCCGGCAACGGCCTGCTGGTCATCCCGTGACCTGAGGTCAGCTGCACGACCAGCATCACCCAGCACGACCAGCGAGCAGGCCAGGCACCTCCGGGTGCCTGGCCTGCTTCGTCGTGCGGTGTATTGCCCCGTAGAGTCGGCGGGTGCTGCGTGTCGCGACCTTCAACGTCAACGGGATCCGGGCTACTCAGCGGCGTGGGTTCGACGACTGGCTCAGGCGACGGGAGGTCGACGTCGCCGCCCTGCAGGAGGTGCGCTGCCCGGTGCCGCTGCTGCCGAGCGGGGCGTTCGCCGACTACCACCTCGCCTACGACGCCGGTCAGCTCGCCGGTCGCAACGGCGTCGCCGTGCTCACCCGCGAGCAGCCCGCCGCCATCCGCAGCTGGGGCGCCGGCGTGCTCGTGCGGGCGCCCGGTGACGCGCACGTCGAGCTGAGCGAGCCGGCCGAGTCCGGACCCCTCGCCCGCGAGCTCAAGGCGTTCGCCACCGAGGGGCGCTACCTCGAGGTAGACCTCGCGGACCAGCCGCTGACGGTCGCCTCGCTCTACCTGCCCGAGGGCGGGCTCCCCGCCGAGCTGCAGGTGCCCGGCCGGATGCGCGAGGCACCCGACGGGGGTGCGAAGTTCGAGCGCAAGATGCGTTTCCTCGCCGGCTTCGCTCGCCACCTGACGCGGGCACGGCGCACCGCGCTCGCCTCGGGTCGCGAGTTCCTCGTGATGGGGGACTTCAACGTGGCCCGGTCGCGTCAGGACCTGAAGAACTGGCGCACCAGCAACCGCTCCGAGGGGTTCTTGCCGCAGGAGCGGGAGTGGTTCGACTCGATCCTGTCGCCGCGCAGCCTGGTCGACGTGCAGCGCGCGCTGCACCCGGACGTGGACGGGCCCTACTCGTGGTGGAGCTGGCTCGGCAACGCGTTCACCAACGACACGGGCTGGCGGATCGACTACCACCTGGCGTCACCCCGGCTGGCCAAGGTCGCGCGGTCCGCCGTCACCGACCGCGAACCCACCGCGAGCGAGCGGCTGAGCGACCACGCAGCCGTGGTCGTGGACTACGACCTCTGACGGCACCGGCTCTGACACCGGACCGCTGGCGGGGTACCGTCAAGACAGACGAGCCGCCCTGCGACGGAAGGAAGTCCGATGAGCAACGCCACCTCGAAACAGTCGGTCCGCGAAGCCACGAAGGACCAGGCGTGGCAGGCCAAGGCGATCATCGACGAGATCCCCACCGGGGTGTTCATCGACGGGACCTGGGGCGACGCCGCGAGCGGGCGGACGACGACCGTCATCAACCCGGCGACCGAGCAGCCGATCGCGACCATCGCCGACGGCGGCCCGAAGGATGCCGAGCGGGCCCTCAAGGCCGCCGCCGCGGCGCAGGCCGAGTGGGGACGCACGGCGCCGCGCGAGCGCGGGGAGATCCTGCGCCGGGCCTACGAGCTGATGATCGAGCGCGCCGACGAGCTGGCCACGATCATGACCAGCGAGATGGGCAAGCCGCTCGAGGAGGCCCGCGGCGAGGTGACCTACGCGGCCGAGTTCTTCCGCTGGTTCGGCGAGGAGGCCGTCCGCGTCCGGGGCGACATGACCCTGTCCGGCGACGGGAAGACGCGCATCTTCGTGAGCCGCCAGCCGGTGGGTCCCTGCGTCCTCGTCACGCCGTGGAACTTCCCGCTGGCCATGGGGACCCGCAAGATCGGCCCGGCCATCGCCGCCGGCTGCACGATGGTCTTCAAGCCGGCGCACCTGACACCGCTGTCGTCGTTCGCGCTGGTGCAGATCCTGCAGGAGGCCGGCCTGCCCGACGGTGTGCTCAACGTCGTGTGCAGCTCCGACGCCGGGTCGGTGGTCGAGCCGTGGCTGAGCTCGGGGATCGCGCGCAAGGTGTCCTTCACCGGCTCGACCGGCGTCGGTGTGAAGCTGCTGGAGCAGGCCGCGAAGCACGTGCTGCGGTCCTCGATGGAGCTCGGCGGCAACGCGCCGTTCATCATCTGCCAGGACGCCGACGTGGACGCGGCGGTCGAGGGGCTGATGGTGGCCAAGATGCGCAACATGGGCGAGGCGTGCACCGCAGCCAACCGAATCTTCGTGCACCGCGACGTCCACGACCAGGTGGCCGAGAAGCTCGTCGACAAGATGCAGTCGCTGGTGGTCGGCGACGGGCTCGCCACGGGCGTGCAGACCGGCCCGCTGGTGGAGGAGAAGGCGCTCACCAAGGTGACCGAGCTCGTCCAGGACGCCACCGACAAGGGGGCCGAGGTGCTCTGTGGCGGCACTGGCTACGACGGCTCGGGGTTCTTCTACGCACCCACCGTGCTCGACGACATCCCCGCATCGGCCGACATCATGCGCGAGGAGATCTTCGGGCCGGTCGCGCCACTCATCCCCTACGACGACGAGGACGAGATGATCGCGCTCGCCAACGGGACCCCGTGGGGGCTGATGGGCTACGTCTACACGGAGAGCGTCGACCGCGCGTTCCGGCTCGGCGAGCGGATCGAGACAGGCATGGTCGGGCTCAACACCGGACTGGTGTCCAACCCGGCGGCGCCGTTCGGCGGGGTCAAGGAGTCCGGCCTCGGGCGCGAGGGCGGTGCCTTCGGGATCGAGGAGTTCCTCGAGGTGAAGTACCTGGCGCTGCCGCGCAGCTGAGCCGATCAGTCGCGCTCGCTGTCGGCGGTGCGCTCGCCGCGCTCACGACGCTCCATCCAGGTGTCCACCGTCTTGGGGAACTCCTGCTCGATGAAGCTGAAGAAGTCACCGCTCTCGGCCAGCCGGCGCCCGGCCCGGGTGTCCGTGCCGATCTCGGCGGCGCCGTCGACGAAGACCGTGGCCCAGCTGCGGATCAGCGCCTGGCTCTGCCGGTAGTAGTCGACCATCAGGTGGTCCTCGATGACGAACTGGTCGCGGCGCGAACCACGCTCGCGGGTCCGCCGCACGAAGCGGGTCTGCTCGAGGTAGCGCACGGCCCCCGAGACGGCCGCGGGGCTCGCGGCGAGCGCCTCGGCCAGCTCGGCGGCGGTGGCGCGGCCCTCGTCGGTCGCCATCAGCACGCCGAGCACGCGGCCGGCCATGCGCGGCATGCCGGAGGCCGCGGCGAGATCGGCGAGGCGCTCGGCGAAGGCGTGCCGGGCGGGGGTGCGGTCGCCTTCCATGGCGCCACCCTAACCGGTCGTTCAGAAGATTCTCAAGAGTTAGTCACTTCACAAAGTTGTGAAAGATGCGTACCGTCGGTGCTGTGCCCACCATCAGTACACCCAGCACACCCGCCATCGACATCCGCGACCTGGTCAAGACCTTCGGGCCGACCCGGGCGCTCGACGGGCTCACCCTGTCGGTCCAGACCGGCCAGGTCCACGGCTTCCTCGGCCCCAACGGCGCCGGCAAGTCCACCACCATCCGCGTCCTGCTCGGCCTGCTGCGCGCCGACAGCGGCTCGGTCAGCCTGCTCGGCGGAGACCCGTGGAGCCAGGCGCCCGAGCTGCACCGCCGGCTCGCCTACGTCCCCGGTGACGTCAACCTGTGGCCCAACCTCACCGGCGGCGAGGCGATCGACCTGCTCGGTCGCGCCCGCGGCGGGTTGGACCCGCGCCGGCGGGACGAGCTGATCGAGGCGTTCGACCTCGACCCGCGCAAGAAGGGCCGGGCCTACAGCAAGGGCAACCGGCAGAAGGTCGCCCTCGTCGCGGCGCTGGCCGCCGACGTCGAGCTGCTGCTGCTCGACGAGCCCACCTCGGGGCTGGACCCGCTCATGGAGCGCGTCTTCACCGACATCATCCGGGCCGACCGGGACAACGGCCGCACCGTGCTGCTGTCCAGCCACATCCTCTCCGAGGTCGAGGCGTTGTGCGACCACGTGAGCATCGTCAAGGACGGCCGGATCGTCGAGTCCGGCACGCTGGACGACCTGCGACACCTGCGGCGCACCCAGGTGGTCGCCGAGCTCGCGGACGCCGTGCCGGCCGATCTCGCCCAGCTGCCCGGCGTGCACGACCTCACCATCGACGAGCACTCGGGCGAGCACGGCGCCACCCACCGGCTCACCTGCCAGGTCGATGCCACCGGACTGGACCCACTGCTCGGTCGGCTCAGCACGCTCGGGCTCCGCTCGCTCGTCAGCACCCCGCCCACGCTCGAGGAGCTCTTCCTGCAGCACTACCAGCGCGCCGAGGCCCGGGATGACCAGCTCGTCCGCGTGGCCGTCGGTCCGGACCCGTCATGACCAGCGCGAGCACCCAGGTCGGCTCGATCCGCGGGCGGGGCCGAGTGGGGGGGCGAGAGGGCGGGCGTGCGCGGGGACGGCACGAGCGGCCGGCGACCGGGGGGTCTACGGTCTCGGGGGTGGGGCTGCTGGTGCGCCTGGAGCTGCGCCGCAGCCGATGGTTCTGGCTGGTCTGGATCGCGTGCCTGTGGCTGATCCTGCCGGCGACGGTCTCGAAGTACGAGGTGCTGATGCCGGACCCGGTGTCGGCTCGGGCCACGGCCGCCTCGCTCGAGCACAACGTCACCATGCGCGCGATGCTCGGGCCGCCCTTCGACCTGCTGCGCGCGGGCCCGTTCACGATGTGGCGGGTCGGCACGTTCGTGGCCGCCGCGGCCGCCATGATGGCCGCGCTCGGGCTGATCCGGGCCACCCGCGCCGAGGAGGAGGAAGGCCGCACCGAGCTGCTGCGCTCCGGGGCGATCGGTCGGCATGCGCCGCTCGCCGCCGGCCTGCTGGTCAGCACGCTCGGCACCCTGGTGCTCGGTCTGCTCATCGCCGCCTCGATGGCGAAGGCCGCCCCACCCGCCTCGGGGGCGCTCGCCGTCGGGCTCGGCATCGCCCTCACCGGCCTGGTCTTCGTCGGGGTGGCCGCGGTCGCGGTGCAGCTGACCGAGAGCGCACGCGCCGCGCGGTTCATCGCCATGAGCGTGCTCGGCGGGGCCTACCTCGTGCGCGCCGTCGCCGACGGCTCCCCGGCGGACTCGCCGCTCGTCGCCCTGCAGTGGGTGTCACCGCTGGAGTGGGCGGCACTGACCCGGCCGTACGTCGACGAGCGCTGGTGGGTCCTGCTCCTGCCGCTCGCGCTGTCCCTGCTGCTCATCGGCCTCGCGGTCGCGCTGGAGAACAGGCGTGACCTCGGCGCCGGACTGCGCCCTGCCGGCCTGGGCCCGGCGACGGCAGCCCCGGGGCTGCGCGGCGCGTGGAGCCTCGCGGCCCGGCTCGACCGAGGCGCCGTCATCGGCTGGACCGTGGCCGTGGTGATCTGCGGCATCGCCTTCGGGTCCCTCGGCAACGGCATGGACCAGATGCTCGCGGCCAACCCCCAGCTCGCCGACATGATGCGCAAGATGGGCGGCGGCGTGCAGCAGCTCAAGGACGCGTTCTACGTCGCTCTCGTAGGCATCATGGCCACGGTCCTCGCGATGCTCGCGCTGCAGCTGTGGTCCCGGCTGCGGCACGAGGAGCAGACCGGCGGCGCCGAGGCACTCCTCGCGACCGGCACCTCCCGGCTGCGGCTGGCCGCGAGTCACCTCGTCCCGGCCCTCGTCGTCCCGACCGTGCTGCTCGCCCTCACCGGCGCGCTGATGGCGCTGCCCGCGGCCATGGCGAACGGCGACCCCGGTTTCGTCGCCACCGTGACCGGCGGCGCGCTCGCGCTGGCCCCAGGGATCTGGCTCGTCGTCGGGATCGTCGTCCTCGTGCACGGCTGGGCGGGTCGCTCGCGCGCCGTTGCCTGGATCGGCCCGGCCGTCGTCGGCTGGACCACCTTCGTGGTGTGGATCGGCCCGCTGCTCGACCTGCCCGGCTGGCTGCAGAACCTGCAGCTCTTCGGCCACCTGCCGCACCTGCCCGGGGCGCCGATGACCTGGACCGCGGTCGTCGTCCAGACGCTCGTCGCCGCCGCGCTGATCGTGGTCGGGCTGGTCGGCTACCGGCGCCGGGACCTGACCGTCCCGTGACCGGTTGGCCGGTAGCTCAGCCGAGGTCGGCCGAGCTGCGGGACAGGCCCGCGCCCGTCACCCGGTTGCGCCCCCAGCTCTTGGCCCGGTAGAGCGCCTCGTCGGCGACCCGGATCAGGCTCTCGGGGTCGGCGGCGTGCAGCGGTGCGGTCGCGACCCCGCCCGACACGGTGACCCGCAGCGGACCCACCTCGGTGGGGACGAGGGTGTGGTCTACGGCGGTCTGCAGCTCGCGCGCTCGCTCCATGGCCGCGTCGAACCCGACCCCCGGGAGCACGAGCACGAACTCCTCGCCGCCGAACCGGGTGATCGTCTCGGCGTGCCGCGCCCGCTGGGCGAGGGCCCGGGCCACGGCGACCAGCACCTGGTCGCCGACCATGTGACCGTGCTGGTCGTTGACGGCCTTGAACAGGTCGATGTCGAGGACGACGAGAGACACGCTCTCGTCCGTCGCCTGGGCGTCCTCGATCGCCAGCGCCAGCCGCTCGTCGAGGTAGCGCCGGTTGTGCAGGCCGGTCAGGCTGTCGCGCACCGCCTGCTCGGCGAGCTCGGAGCGCAGTTCCTCGATGGTCTGCAGCTGGTGCCGCAGCCGGGTGTTCGCGAGCGCCAGCTCGCGGCGTGACTGGTTGACGCCGGTGATGTCCCGGAGCACGACCGCAGAGCCGATCGGACGCTTGCCGCTGTGCAGCGGGGTGTCGCGCAGCTCGACCTCCCGGACCGGGTTGCGCGTCGCGGAGAGGACCAGCTCGCCGGTCTCGGACCCGGGTCGGGCACCGAGCAGGGCGAGCAGGTCGACGCGCGACGCCCCGAGCAGGTCGTCGGCCTCGACCCCGGCGTCCGCGAGCAGTCGGCGGCCGGCGGCGTTCACGTCGCTCATCCCGTCCCGCGTGTCGAACACGTAGACCGCGCTGCCGAGCTCCTCGAGGATCAGCCCCCGCGCGATGGGCACGGTCGCCATCAGGCCTTGGGTGTCCAGGGACCACAGGTCGAGCAGGCAGGTGAACAGCCAGCCGAGTGCCGTCCAGTCCAGAGCGTCCAGCGGCCACGCGTTGCCGTTGCGGATGATGATGGTCGTGGAGATGAGCATGCCGACAGAGGGCACGAGGGCGCCGCTGAGGTTGGTGAGCAGCTGGGCTCGGTGAGTGGCCGAGGTGTGCCGGGCGGCCCTCAGCTCCAGCGCGCCGCTCCAGCCGAGCAGGGCCAGGGCGACCACCACCTCGATCCAGAACAACGGGCCGGGATGCCACCACCCGCCGCCCGGCTGGAAGTCGAAGGTGCCGACGACCAGCTCGCGCGTGTGCGGCAGCAGCACCGCGAGCACCACGAGGAGCAGGTTGCCGCCGAGGATGGCGATCACCCGACGGCTCGGCACGTAGCGCGGATCGATCAGATAGCGCACCGTGAGGTGGAAGCCGAGGACCAGGATCGGCAGGGCGATGGGAAACAGCGCGAAGCCCGCCCGGGTCACCGTCGGGCTGTTCGCCGCGTGGGCGATCATCTCGGTGAGGGACCACCAGATGATGCCCGTCATCACGACGAGCATCGAGTAGGCCGCTGGGGTGCCGCGCCGTCGTCTCCAACAGACCACGCCGACCGCCACGGCCCCCGTCACCGCGGCAGCGTAGACCGCGAGAATGGCGACGGCCGCACCCTCCACCGTGCTATCCCTCCCGGCGGTTGCTCCACCGACCGCCTCGGACGTTGACGCCGCAGCGTAGACAAACCTTGCCTATCTGTAACCATACGCCGTCGCTGGGGCCACCGGCAGGGGCCGTTCGTTGGCACAATGCCCAGATGGACGAACGCTCTGACGGCGAGTCCGTCCGGCCCCCGGTCGAGGTCGCGGCGGAGGTCACGGTGGAGGTCGCGACGAAGGTCACGGCCACGGTCGCGGACGCGGTGGCCGAGCTCTACGGGGTGCTGCCGGGGCAGTTCGTGGCGACACGCAGCGCGCTCGCGGCCGAGGCCAAGGCGGCCGGTGACCGCGAGGGGGCGCGGGCGATCGGCGCGCTGCGTCGCCCGACGGTGTCGGCGTGGGCGCTGAACCAGCTGGTCCGCCAGCGCCCGGACGACCTGGCTGCCCTGGAGTCGGTCGGCGAGGCGCTGCGGGCGGCCCAGGCCCAGCTGGACGCGGCGACCCTCACCGGCCTGCGTGGCGACCGCGACGCGGCGCTCGCCGCCGGGGTGGCGGCCGTCGCCGAGCTCGCGGAGCAGGCGGACCGCCCCCTGGCGCCGGCCGGCCTGGACGAGGTGCGGGGGACGCTGGTCGCCGCTCTCGCCGACCCCGCGGCCGCCGCCGCGCTGCGCTCCGGTGCCCTGGTGCGGGCGCTCAGCTATGCCGGCTTCGGCGAGGTGGAGGTGAGCGACGCGGTGGCCGTCGCCGGCCTGCGGCCCCGGCACCTCACCCTGGTCCCGGACCCCGTGGCGGAGCGGCGCAAGGAGCAGGAGGAGCGGCGGGCCCGGATCGCGGCCGCGGAGGCCGAGCTGGCCGAGGCCGAGCAGCGCCTCGACGCCGCCGTCGAGGCCCGGCGCCAGGCCGACCAGGACCTGCTCGCGGCGCGCACCGCCGTGACCGAGGCGAAGGCGGCCCTGAGAGCGACTCGCCGGGGTAAGGTCGAGCCGTGAACCTCGAGAAAGTCGTCTTCGGCTTCTTCGTGCTGCTCGCGGCCACGTTGAACTTCGGATTCTTCATCGGCGACATCTCCGACCCGCGCGTGCACAACGTCTACGAGCTGTACTTCGCGGTGGTCGTGAACCTCGCCGCCACCGTGCTGAAGTTCGGGGACCGCACCCAGATCGGGGCGGTTCACCTGGCGACCAGCCTGGTCGCCGTGCTGCAGCTCATCGCCGCCACCACGGTCTACGTGTGGGCGACGCAGGTCTCGTCGAGCGGGCTGAGCGCCGAACACATCTCGAGCGTCGTCTCCCTGTCCGGCGGCGCGCTGCTCGCCAACATCGTGTCCGTGGTCCTGCTCGTCGTGGAGACGGTCTCCTACCGGCGACGCTGAGGCGCGGCCATGGGGAACCCGCTCCTGCTCTTCTACGCCCGACCGGCGCAACGGCGCCGCCAGTCCGGGCGACGGCAGCAGGTGTGCGTCCCGACGCACGCCCCGTCGACCGACGCGATCTTCCTGGCGTTGCGGCGCATGCGCACCCCGCTGATGGTGCTGATCGGCATCCTCTCGGTGTCGGTGTTCGGTCTGTCGTTCATCCCCGGGGTGGACGAGCAGGGGCACCCCTACCGGATGAGCGTGTTCGACGCGTTCTACTTCATGAGCTACACCGCCATGACGATCGGTTTCGGCGAGGTCCCGCACCCGTTCACCACGGCGCAGCGCATGTGGGTGACCGCCTCGATCTACGGGACCGTGATCGGGTGGGCCTACGCGATCGGCGCGCTGCTGGCGCTGACCCAGGACCAGGCCTTCCAGGAGGCCCTGGCGATGCAGCGCTTCCGCCGCAAGGTCAACGCGATCCGCGAGTCGTTCTACATCGTCGTCGGCTACGGGCAGGCGGGTCGCAAGGTGTGCCGCGAGCTCGACGAGGCCGGCCGCCGCGCGGTCGTCATCGACACCCGGCGCGAGCGGATCGAGCGAGTCGCCGGTGACGAGCACTACGCGGACACCCCCGCCCTCGACGCAGACGCCAGCGTGCCCGGGGTGCTGGGCCTCGCCGGCCTCGGTCATCCTCGGCTCGAGGGGGTGCTCGCGCTCACCGACGACGACACGGTCAACCTCGCCGTCGTCATCGCCGGCGACCTGCTGCGCCCCGAGGTGCCGGTCATCGCACGGTGCTCGAGCCAGATGATCGAGGAGCGGATGCACGACTTCGCACCCGCGGCCGTCATCAACCCGTCGGACCGCTTCGGTGGCTACCTCATGCTGGCGCTGCAGCGGCCCACGACCTACCGCCTCGTGTCCTGGCTGATGGCCTCGACCGGCTCCGCGCTGCCGGCCAAGCCCGAGCACCTGCAGCGGGGCCGCTGGGTGGTGTGCGCCGACGGCGCGTTCGGCCACGAGGTGCAGAGCGACTTCCACGCGGCCGGGATGCAGTGCGACCTGGTCGGGCCGGACGTGGGGCACCCCGACCTGCACGGCGTCGCCGGGTTCATCGCGGGCACCGACAACGACACGCTCAACCTGGCCCTCGCCGAGCACGCCCGGCGTGCCGACGCCGACATCTTCGTCGCCGTCCGGCAGCAGACCGAGACCAACGAGACCCTGGTGAAGGCGCTCGGGGTCGACTCCGTCTTCACGCCGACGGACCTGGTGGCCACCGAGGCGCTCGCCCGGGTGATCACCCCGACGTTCTGGTCCTTCGTGGAGCACGCGCTGGTCCAGGACGACGAGTGGTCGGCACAGCTCTTCGAGCGGATGCGGCGCAGCTGCGGCAACTTCACCCCCGAGCGGCGGCTCATCACCATCCGACGGTCAGAGGCCCCGGCACTCACCCGATGGCTGCGCACCCGACCGCTCACCCTCGGTGAACTCTGCACCGACCCGGCGGACCGCTCGCAGCAGCTCGACGTCGTGGTCCTGGTCCTCACCCGCGACGGCACGCCGACCTTCGTCCCCGGGCCCGACACCGAGCTCCAGCGCGGCGACGAGCTGCTCCTCGCCGGTCGCTCGACCGCACTGGACGACCTCGAGCAGGTCCTCGCCTACGACTCCCTGCTCGACTACGTCGCGACCGGCAACGAGGTGCCCACGTCGTGGTTCTGGCGGTTGCTCACCCGTCGGCACCTCACCTCCCGGCGCTGAGCGGGGCGGCCGGCGGGGAGGTCTGCCGGCACATCAGCTTGAGCGCTGGGAGGGTGAAGTCCTCGCCGTAGGGCTGCTTGGTCACGTCCCCGGGAGGGAAGATCCGCCCCGTCACCCCCGCCGCCGCTCGGGTCCGCCCGTCGGGGGTGGAGACGACGGATGCCAGCGTCCCGAAGGTCGCTCCGTTGTGCCCGTAGACCATTCGCTTCGAGCCCTTGGGTGCGCACGGGTCCGGCATCGAGTAGAGCCCGAGGCCGTAGCGCAGCGGCGTCTGGCTGCGCGCGGTCTTCATCTGGTTGAGGCTGCCCTTGGAGGTGAGCCGGCCGGTGAACAGCGCGCCGGTGAACGCGTTGAGGTCGGCCGTGGTCGAGATGACCGCCCCCGCGCTGGAGAAGACGCTGGCGTCCTGGACGAACGGGTGCACGGTCTTGTCGACCCAGTGCTCTCCGAGCATCCGGCGTGGGGTGCGGGCGTCGACGGCGAAGGTGCTGTGCGGCATGTGCGCCTTGTTGAACACCCGCTGGCGCAGCACCTTCTTCATGGGCGCGCCGGTGATCTTCTCGATCATCAGGCCGACGACCACGTAGTTGGTGTTGGAGTAGGAGAAAGCCGTGCCGGGCTTGGCGCCCCACTTCTGCGCCAGCGCGAGGCGCACCAGGTGCTGATCGGTGTAGGACTGGGCGTAGGCCTCGTCCACGCTCAGTCCGGCCGCCTGCTGCTCCTCGGCCACGCCGAGCAGGAACTCGGGGAGTCCGCTGCGGTGGCTGAGCAGCTGCTCGAGCGTCACGTCGCCGTGGCCGGGCAGCAGCCCGGGCAGCACCTCGTCCACGCGGGTCTGCAGGGTCCACCGCCGCTCGTCGACGAGCTGCATCGCGACGGTAGCGACCATGGTCTTGGTGATGGAGCCGACTCGGAAGGCGTCGCCCGCGCGGGCCGCCTGGGTGGTGCCCGCCCTGCGGACGCCCGCTGCGGACGACCAGGTCGCCTGACCGCGCTGCACGGCCCCGACCGCGCCGACCCCCTGGCCGGCGACCATCGTGTCCAGCAGGTCCTGCAGCGGCTGGTCCACCGGGCGCTTGCCGGTGAGCGAGGTCTCGGTGACGGTGGGTGCCGATGCTGCGGCAGCCACGGCGGGCGCGGTCAGGGTGGTGGCCAGGGTGACACTCAGGCCGACGACGGTGCCAGCGGCGATCGTCCGGTGGGCGGCGCTGCGCTTCATGACGTTCTCCTTGGTGTGGTGGGTCGAGATGTCCTGCTTCGTGTGCCTCCACCCTCGCTCACTCCACGGTCGTCCGCCTCCCCCGTGAGGCGGAGGTCGCTGTCGCCCTCGGCGGCGCCGCGGGACAACCTGAGCCCAGCCTGAGGAAGGGCGCATTGTGCGCGCGGGCGAGCGTTTGTGCAAACAACCTGCCTAAGCGCGCTCTCAGGGCCCTCTCGTTATGTTCATCGGTGATCTTCGCGCCGTGATCCAGATCACCCGTCCGGTCCCGCGGTGCAGCCCAGCACGTAGGACAAAGGCGCAGCATGAGCAGCTCGGCTGCCGCCGTCGACAACTAGCCGGTCAAGAGTCTGATCCCCTATCGGATGGACCGTCTCCCGTGGGCGAAGTTCCACTGGATGGTGGTCGTCGGCCTCGGTATCTCCTGGATCCTCGACGGTCTGGAGATCCAGCTCGTGTCCATGGGTGGATACGAGAAGACGCTCAACATGAACAGCACCGAGGTCGGACTCACCGCCACGGTCTACCTCGTCGGTCAGGTGGTGGGTGCGCTCACGCTCGGCCGGCTCACCGACACCTGGGGCCGCAAGAAGCTCTTCATCATCACCCTGGCGATCTATCTGATCGGCTCGGGCATCGCCGGCTTGTCGATGAACGTGTGGTTCCTCTGGCTCTTCCGGTTCATCGCCGGCCTCGGCATCGGTGGTGAGTACACCGCCATCAACTCGGCGATCGACGAGCTGATCCCCGCGAAGTACCGCGGTCCCGTCGACCTGGCGGTCAACGGGACCTACTGGGCCGGTGCCATGCTCGGTGCGGCCGCGTCCTACATCGTGCTGAACCCGGACTACGTGCCGTCCGACTGGGGCTGGCGCATCTCGTTCTTCATCGGTCCGGTGCTCGGTCTGATCATCATCTGGCTGCGCCGGCACATCCCGGAGTCGCCCCGCTGGATGGTGACGCACGGCCACGCCGAGGAGGCCTCGCAGATCGTCGACGACATCGAGGCCTCGGTCCAGGCCTCCGGCAAGGAGCTCGCGCCGGTCGACGAGAGCGAGTTCATGTGGATCAAGGCCAAGGAGGAGCTGCCCTTCCGGGACGTCATGAACGTCTTCTTCAAGAAGTACCCGGACCGCACCTTCCTCGGCATCCCCATGATGGTGACGCAGTCGTTCCTCTACAACGCGATCTTCTTCACGACCGCCATGGTGCTGAAGAACTTCTACCACGTGTCCGAGAACGGCGCGGCGCTCTACTTCTTCCCCTTCGCGCTGGGCAACCTGCTCGGCCCGTTGCTGCTCGGCCCGCTGTTCGACACGGTCGGACGTCGCAAGATGATCTTCGGCTCGTACTTCTTCGCCGGTGCCGTGCTGCTGTCGGCCTTCTTGTTCAAGGCGGGGGCGCTGAACGCCATGACCCACACGCTGCTGTGGTGCATCGCCTTCTTCTTCGCCTCGGCGGGTGCCTCGTCGGCCTACCTCACGGTGTCCGAGATCTTCCCGCTGGAGGTCCGCGGGCAGGCGATCTCCTACTTCTTCGCGGTAGCCCAGCTGGTCGGCTCCACGGGTCCGGCCCTGTTCGGTGCGCTCGTCGGTGACGGCACCGACCGCGGTGGTCTGTTCTGGGGCTACGTGCTCGGCTCCGTCGTGATGATGGCCGGCGGCATCATCGCCTGGTTCTTCGGCGTGGACGCCGAGGGCAAGGGCCTCGAGGACATCGCCGACCCGCTGTCCAAGTACGACGACGACGACCTCCAGGTCGTCTGAGGGGATGGTCATGGCTGAAGAACCTGTGATCGTCGTCGGGGTGAGTCCCCGGGCGGGCTCGCCGTTCGCCCTGCAGTGGGCGATGGCTCAGGCCGACCGGATCGGTGGCCGCGTCGTCGCCCTGCGCGCCTGCAAGACGGCCCCCGCCAACGCCAGCACCCGTCCGGGTGTCTCACCGCTGGCCCACGACGAGAGCGCCGTGGCGAACGAGGCGCTGGCGGACCTTGAGCGGTCGGTCGTCGCGATCCTCGGCACCGACCACGGGGTCGAGCTGAAGGCCGTCGAGGGTGGACGCCGGAGCGTCCTCGTCGAGGCCTCCAAGGGGGTCGACCTGCTCGTCGTCGACGCCCCGCGCAGCGTCAACCCGAGCTCGGACGCGGTGTTCGCGCGGCGCCTGCTGGACCGGGCGCACTGCCCTGTCGTGGTGATGCCGCCGACCATCTCCGGCGAGCCGCCCACCTGGCTGGCCCACACCGCTCGGGTCCTCGGCGACAACGTGCTCCGGTCCGCCGGCACGGCCGGTCGCCCCGGTCTACCGCCCCTGCAGCCGTAGCGTCTGCGCCATGAGCATCCGCGTGGGCTACCAGATCCCGAGCTTCAGCTACCCCGGGGGCGATCCCCGAGCGATCTTCCCGACGGTCGTGCAGCAAGCCAGGGAGGCCGAGGACGCCGGCGTCGACTGCGTCTTCGTGATGGACCACTTCTATCAGCTGCCCGGCCTCGGGACCCCGGACCAGCCGATGATGGAGGCCTACACGCTGCTCGGGGCGCTGGCCGCCTCGACCGAGCGCATCCAGCTCTCCGCGCTCGTGACCGGCAACACCTACCGCAACCCCACGCTGCTCGCGAAGGCGGTCACCGCCCTCGACGTGATCAGCGGGGGTCGCGCGGTGCTCGGGATCGGGGCCGGCTGGTTCGAGCTGGAGCACCGCCAGCTCGGGTTCGACTTCGGCACCTTCACCGACCGGTTCAACAAGCTCGACGAGGCGCTGCAGATCCTGCAGCCGATGCTGCGCGGCGAGCGCCCGACCGTCCAGGGCCGGTACTACCGGACCGAGGAGGCCATGAACGAGCCGCGGGTGCGTGACGACCTGCCCATCCTCATCGGCGGGTCCGGTGAGAAGAAGACGTTCAAGTTCGCCGCCCGGCACGCCGACCACCTCAACCTCATCTGCGACGACACCCTGATCCCCACCAAGCTCGCGGCCCTCGCGCAGCGGTGCGCGGAGGAGGGCCGGGACCGCTCGACGCTGGAGACGAGCTACCTCGGTTTCGTGTTCAGCGACGACGACGGCGACCGGGCCCGCGCGATGCACGCCGACTACGCCCGGTCGCTCGGCATGGATCTCGACGCCATGCCCGAGGAGGCCCGCCGCGCGGCGACCGCGCGCCACTTCGTCGGCTCGCCCGACGAGATCGCGGCCCAGGTCAAGCAGCGGGTGATCGAGCCGGGCGTCGACGGCTTCGTCTTCAACCTCGTCGCGACGGGACACGTCCCGGGCGAGGTGGCCAAGGTGGCCACGGCGCTGCGCACAGTGATCGAGTGAACCGGTAGCGCTGCCGCCGCGGCCCCGCGGGTGGCAAGGTGTCCAGATGGACTAGTCCTGAGCGTCCATGATCCGAGACGAGCCGGAGAAAGATCCTCCCACGGGTGGATTCTCCGAGCCGTCGGTCATTGGGAGGCTGAGGCATGGTCAGAGATGACGCTCACATCCGGGTCTGTCACGTACGGGAGGACGGGACGACCGGAGAGCTCGTCGCACGGGGGTGGCTGGCCCGGGCTGATCTCGTCGTCCTTGCAGGGGGGACGGCGGGGTCACCCGCACTACCACTTCGAGTCCTCGTCCCGGGAGCCCCGGGCGAGGAGCCAGAGGAGCTCGAGGTCAAGACCGTCCACGCGGGGCAGGGGGCCGCGTGGACGGTCTTTGCCGTGGAGCTGTGGGACCCCAGCCACGCCCGTCCCGTAGACCAGGCGCCGGCCGCGCTGCTCGACCAGCTGCGACCGCACGCCCGCAACGCCTCGCTCGGCGTCGACTCGATCGATGGTGGCGGGGACGACCCGCAGCAGCCACAGCGCGCGGAGGGCAAGCCGTGGTGGTGCCAGGTCTGGCCCAAAGCACCCGGGTGTTCCTGACCGGCCGGCCACCGCGCCCCGGCCTGGTCCTGGCGGAGCGCCCCCGGCACACTGGTCCCGTGGTGGACCTCCTCGTCATCGTGCTGTGCATCGGCTTCGATCTCGTCATGTCGGGATTCCCCACCGAGCTGCGCGCCGGCGGCCACCTGCCGGTGTGGGTGGTGCCGGTCGCGACCACCGTCGTCTACGCGGCGCTGTACTGGCGCAACCGACGCCCCACCGCCGTGTTCACGGTGCTCTGGGCGTTCAGCCTGCTGAGCGCGCTGCTCGTCGCCGACTTCATCCCCTTCGTGGGGCTGTTCATGGCGCTCCTCGCGGCGGGACGCCACCTGCCGCGCCGGGTCAGCGTCGGGTTCGTGGCCATCGCGCTCGCCCCCTTCGCCGTCAACACGGTCAATGCCCAGCAGCACACCCACGCCAGCGTCGCGAGCAGCCTGCTCGTCTTCCTCGTCTGGGTGGTGCTGGCGGTCGGGTTCTGGCTCGTCGGCTATCGCGAGCGGCGGGTCCGGACGCGCCACCAGGAGGCGGAGGAACGGCTGACGGCCGAGGCGCACCGCGCGGTGGCCGCGGAGCGCCAGCGGATCGCCCGTGAGCTGCACGACTCGCTCGCCCACTCGATCACCGCGATGACGCTGCAGGCGGCCGGGGCCAGCTCGCTGCTGGCGCTGCCCGCGGCCACGGGCGCGGGGGGTGCGCGTGTCGCCGAGGCCCACCCTGCCGCCGCCCCCGAGAGCTCGCCCGACGCCCTGCCCGACTCACGGGTCACGGGGGCCCTCGGCTCGATCCAGACCACGGGGGCCGAGGCCATGCGTGAGCTGCACCGGCTGCTCGGGGTGCTGCGCACGCAGGGCACCATCGAGGGCGACGACGGCCTGGGCTACCTGGATCGACACCGGCTGGAGGACCTCGCACCGTTGCTCGCGGCCAGCCGGGCGGGCGGGCTGCAGGTCGAGCTCGTCACCGAGGGGACGCCCGTCCCGCTGGACCCGAGCGTCGACCTCGCCGGCTACCGCGTCGCCCAGGAGGCGCTGGCCAACGCCATGAAGCACGCCGGCCGGGGGGCGACCTGCGGGGTCTACCTCGTCTGGACGCCGGACACGGTCTCGCTGCGGGTCCGCACGACCGCCGGATTCGTGTCCGAGGGCGAGCGGTTGGCCTCGGGCGGCTTCGGGCTGGTGGGTCTCGCCGAGCGAGTAGAGCTCGTGGGCGGGACCTTCGAGGCCGGTCCGGTGGAGGGCGGCTTCATCACGTCCGCGACGCTGCCGACCCGCGACGCCGGATCTGGCGAGATCCCTGTCGTGCGAGAGGAGCTCGCGTGAACCCCCCGGTCGGTGGCGGGACGGCCGGCGCGCCGCCGGACGATCTGGGTGGGCCGATCCGGGTCGTGATCGTCGACGACCAGGAGCTCGTCCGGGCCGGCATCTCGATGATGCTGAGCATCCACCCTGACATCGAGTTGGTCGCCGAGGCGACCGACGGGGCCGGGGCCGTGGCGACGGTGCTCGCCGAGCGTCCCGACGTCGTCCTGATGGATGTCCGGATGCCCGGGATGGACGGGGTCGAGGCCACCCGGCGCCTCACCGCCGAGCAGGCTGACGACCCCGATCACCTGACGAAGGTCCTGGTGCTGACGACGTTCGCCGACGACGACGCGCTCTACAGCGCGCTGCGGGCCGGAGCGAGCGGGTATCTGCTCAAGCACGCCGCCCCGACCGACCTGGCCGCGGCCGTCCGCCGGGTCGCCGGCGGGGACGCCTGGATCGACCCCGTCGTGGCACCGCGGGTCATCACCATCCTGCGCGAGCTCTCGACGGGCTCGCCCTCGCAGGAGCGCGCGATCGAGGCGCTCACCGAGCGCGAGCGCGAGGTTCTGGTGCTGATCGCGCGGGGACGCACCAACACCGAGATCGGGCGTGACCTGGTCATCAGCGAGGCCACCGTCAAGACGCACGTGTCCCGGATCCTGATGAAGTCCGGCTCCCGCGACCGGGCGGCCGCCGTCGCGCTGGCCTACGAGAGCGGTCTGGTTGTCCCCGGTCAGGCCTGAGCTGGGGCGTCGGGGAGCCGGCCGAGCAGCCGGTCTACCTCGACGACGACGATCACGCGCTCGGGGTTGGCCCGCGGCTGCCGGAACCGCTGCGCGTAGAGCTCCTCTGCGGCAGCGAGCGTGGCCGCGTCCCGGGCGACGTGCGCCCGCCCTTCGACGCTCACCCAGTGGCGACCGTCGATCTCGCACAACGAGACTCGCGCGTCCCCGCCGGCCGATTCCACGTTGTGCACCTTCTGCGAGGTGCTCGAGGCGAGGACCAGCAGACGCCGACCGGCGCGGTCGACCACCGGCGCGACGGGCACCGTGTGCGGGGTGCCGTCACGGCGCAGCGAGGTGAGGCTCGCGTAGCGTCGCTCGCCCCAGAAGTCGTCGAGCCGCGGGTCCTGCCAGTCCAGCCGATGGGTGCTCACCGGCCTATCGTGCCCTGCGCCGGGGGTCGGCGGCCGGCGTCGGGTGCCGGCGTGCGGATCAGGTCAGCGGACGGGGAGCCCCTGGGCCACCCAGGCGGCGACGTCTCCGTCGACCACGCGGACGAGCAGCCGGTCCGCGGTGTGGGCCGCACGCAAGGTGCGCGCGGCCCGCTCGGCGAGCTGCGGCGTCGCGGCGAGGATGGTCACGTCGAGCGGCTGGTCCTCTTCGCGCAGCATCGTCTCGCCCGCCGCGACGGCGACGGCCGTGGCGAACCGGCGGGGCCAGTCGAGCAGCTGCTGGGGGAGCGTCAGCACGTCACCGGTCAGTGCCTCGTCGACCCGCGCCTCGCGGCCCTCGTGCACCTGCACCAGCAGGGTCCGACCGTAGAGCGCGCGCTGGAAGGCCATCCGCGGGCACACCGACTCGCTCGGCCGCGCCGCACGGGGGCGACGCGTGGTCGTGAACAGCGAGGTGATCTCGGCGGCAGAGGGGGCGAGGCCGGGCTGTGCGGTCATGGCACCACTGTAGCGTCGCAACGTTACCGTGTCCATAACTTAGTATTATGGGGTGCGTGGTTCGAGCGGACGCGGCCGCAATGGCAGGATGGGTGCGACGCACCCGATGCAGCACGCCATCAGCAGCGCGCTGCAGCAGCACGTTGCAGCACCCCCAGGAGGTCTGATGTCCGGCCAGCGCGACGCCCAGGCGGCCACCGTGGCGGCGTACTACACCTACGTCGACGCCGACGACGTGTCGGCGCTCGTCGACCTGTTCGCCCCCGACGCGGTCTACCGCCGGCCCGGCTACGAGCCGATCCAGGGGCACGCGGGGCTGCGGGAGTTCTACACCGGGGAGCGGGTGATCGTCTCCGGGCGCCACCAGGTGCAGACCATGGTCATCGAGAGCGACACCGCGGCGGTGTCGGGGACCTTCGAGGGCGAGCTGCGCGACGGGTCCAGCGCGAGCCTGGAGTTCGCGGACTTCTACACCTTCGACGAGACCGGCCGGTTCGCGAGCCGGCAGACCTTCTTCTACGCGCCGCTGGTCTAGCCGCTGGGGGGCGGACTCAGTCCGGGAGCCGGATGACGTCGACGCCGACCTTGAGCGTCGACTTCTTCGACTCGGTGAAGATCACGCCCTTGAGCGGCGAGACGTCCCGGAAGTCCCGGCCCCAGGCCGTGACGATGTAGCGCGAGTCGGCCAGGTGGTCGTTGGTCGGATCCAGGTCGACCCACATCGACCCGCCGCCGGGCCGCGGCACCATCACGCTCGTCCACGCGTGGGTGGCGTCGGAGCCGGCGAGCTTGGGCTTGCCGGGTGGCGGCACCGTCTCGATGTAGCCGCTGACGTAGCGGGCCGGCAGCCCGTGCACGCGCAGGCAGGCGCTCGCGAGGTGCGCGAAGTCCTGACACACGCCCTCGCGGGAGGTGATGATCTCGGGCAGTGTGGTCTTGGTGGTCGTGGCGCCCTTGGTGTAGCGGAAGTCGCTGTAGATCCCTCGCGTCAGCGCGAGGATCGCCTCGCCGAGCGGTCGGTCGGGCCACAGGTGGCTGCTGGCGTACTCGTGGACCTCGGCCTCGAAGCTGACCAGCGGCGAGGGCAGCAGGTAGGTCTCGGCCTCGACCGGGTCGACGAGCGGGTCGGTCCGCAGCCGCTCGGCCGCGGAGGCGACGGTGAACGCGTCGAGCTCGTCGAGATCTACTGCGGGCCAGTCGACCTCGACGACGCTCCTCTTCGTGACGACCAGGCTCTGGTGCGGGCGCAGGATCTCGACGTAGTGGCTGAAGTTGCCGAAGAAGTCGACGTGCTCGCCGAGCACGTCCGGCTCGGGCTCGATGGAGATGTCGTGCGACTGCACGGCCTGGTGCGGCGTGAGCCGGGGACGCAGGCACGCCCGACCGTAGGACGCGGTGACGTCGTCGTCGTAGGTGTAGGCCGTCTCGTGGCGCACCTCGTAGCGGCGCGGTGTGTGGTGCTCGGGACGCATCGTGGGGTTGGACTCGATGGCCATGTCAGCGCCTCCCCATCAGCTCGGCCACCATGAACGAGCGCTGCGGCGCCTGGTGGACGAAGTGCGTCGCCTCGATGTCGTCCGCGAGCGAGCGCAGCCGCTGCTCGAGCGCGATCAGCAGGTCGACCAGGTCGAGCCGGCCACCTTGGCACACCTCGTCGATGTCGACGGCGCGCAGCATCGTGACGATCTCGCGGATCTCGGTCGCGAGCCGCACGTCGGGGACGATCGACAGGTCCTCGCCGAGCCGGTCCATCTGGTAGGCCACGGACCGGGGGTTGGTGCCGTCGAGCAGCAGCAGGTCGACGGCCGAGCCGATCGGCGTGGCGGGCCCCAGGCCGGCGGCCATCCGCCGACGGTGCGTGATGACGCTGTCGCACGCGCGCAGCACGGCCTCGGTGAGCTGGCCGTCGACGATCGGCGGTCGCTCGATCGCCAGCGTGTTGCGCAGCAGTCGGGTGATGACCTGGGCACGCTCGATCCGGCGGCCGGCGTCGATGAAGGCCCAGGTCGAGTCGCGCACCAGCCCCTCGGCGACGATGCCGGACAGGGCCAGCAACGACTCGAGGCTCTTGGCGCCGACCGGCTGGATCTGGCTCTCGCTGCCCTCGGCGAGCGCCTCGGCCAGGGTGCGGTCGAGCCGGGACAGCACCGACCAGATGTCGGAGGAGAGCTGCTCGCGCACGTCGGAGGCGGTCTGACCCGCCCGCCGGGCGTAGAACGCGACCGACCCCACGACGTCGGGTGCGGTGAGCAGGGTGCGCAGGTGCTCGAACGGGTGGGCGAGCCGATCTTCGGCGCCCACCCCGGTGAAGCCCGGACGCACGGTGGTCACCTCGGTGACCGCCTGCAGCGTCGCGGTCATCGCGCTGAAGCCGGGGGTGCTCGGGCGGTTGATGTTGTCGGCGGCGAGGTTGTCGGCCACCACGAGCAGGCGGGTCGTCGCCTCGGCGCGCTCGGTGTAGCGGCCGCACCAGTAGAGGTCCTCGGCGCTGCGGGGGGCGAGGGTGATGCCGCGGGTCTGCGCGGGCTGCGGCGCGAGGCGCACCCGGCCGAGCTCACCCGCGTCGGTGCGGTCGCGCTCGCGGTGCTCGGCGTCGGGGGACGACAGCACCCAGACGTCCTTGGACAGGGCGCCGGTCTGGTTCGTGACGAGCAGCGAGTTCGCCTCGGTGGCGACGCGGCCGAGACCTCCGGGCATGACGTGATATCTGCCGCCCTCGGCGAGGGCGAAGGTGCGCAGCACCAGGCTGCGGGGCTGCAGCCCCGACGGCGTGACGATCGGGGCGGTCGAGAGCGGCATCGGCTCTTGCGCCGTCCAGGCCCACGGCTGCGCCTCGATCGAGCGGCGGTGGTCCTCGAGCTCGGCGGCGGACAGCTCCCACCCGAAGATGTGTGGTCGACCGGAGGCTCGCGAGATCGGGCGGAGCACCAGCTGGTCGAGCCGGGCGAGGACGTGTCGGCGGGCGACGTCGTCACCGCACCACCAGGTCTCGGCGTGCGGGAGCTCCAGGTCCTCGCCGAGCACCGTGCGGGAGACCTCGGCGAGGTAGGGCAGCAGGGCGGGGTTCTCCAGGACGGCGGCGCCGAGCGGGTTGACGACGCTGACGACCCCGCGGCGGGTGGCCTCGACCAGGCCGGGCACCCCGAGCCGGGACTCGGGCCGCAGGTCGAGGGAGTCGGAGTAGTCGGCGTCGACCCGCCGCAGCATCACGTCGATCGGCTCGAGGCGACCGGTGGTGCGCAGCCACACCCGGCCGCCGCGCATGGTCAGGTCGTCGGACTGCACCAGCGGGCGGCCGAGCAGCGTGGCGGTGAAGGCCTGGTCGAACGCGGTCTCGCTCCAGACCCCGGGGGTGAGCAGCACAACCCGGGGCCGGTCGTCGGTGTGCGGGGCCACCTCGTCGAGCGCCAGCTGCATCCGGTCGAAGAAGCCGCGCAGCCGCCGGATGCCGGTGCTGCGGTGCAGCCCCTCCATGGACCGGGCGATGAGCCGGCGGTTGGCCATGGCATAGCCCGCCCCGGACGGAGCCTGGGTGCGGTCGCTCAGCACCACCCACGCGCCGTCGCCGCTGCGGGCGAGGTCGGTCGCGTGCAGGAACAGCTGGCGCTCGGTGGGGAGCCGGGTGCCCACGGCCGCCGAGAGGAAGCCGGGGTGACCGAGGACCGCGGCCGCCGGGATCCGGCGCTCGCGCAGCAGCCGCTGCGAGCCGTAGAGATCAGCGAGGACCAGGTCGAGCAGCCGGGCCCGCTGGTCCAGGCCCCGCTCCAGGGCGGCCCACTGCGCGGCGTCGATGATGAGCGGCAGCGGGTCGACCTCCCACTGGCGGCCGGCCGCACCCTCGGAGCCGGAGCCGTAGGTGATGCCGTCGTCCTGCACCAGGCGGCGGACCGCGGCGCGGCGCGCCATCAGCCCGGCCGCGCCGAGGGACTCGATCGTCTCGGCGAGGTCTATGGCCTCCGGGCGCACCGCGGAGCCGTCGACGAGCTCGTCCGACACGGAGGTGACCGGCGGCGCCGGGTGGCGTAGATCCGCCGCAGCAACTCCGCTGGCGTCGTGGCGGACTCGAGCCCGGTAGGCGTCGAGGAGCCCGGATGCGCCGAGGTCCGGGGCGCTGCTGGTTGCGCTCACTCCCACACCCTAGATCGTCAGCGGTGGCCCCTGTCGAACCGGCGCAGGTCCACCGTGACGGGATACTCACCCGTCGCGGTGCTCTGCGGTCCGATCAGGGCCTGCGTGGTCGGCCAACCGGTCATGTCGATGGGGCCCGTGGTGTGCCCGTGCGCGTGGAACCGCGAGGCGCGGCGCGACTCGGCGGCCGCCGCGTTGACGGGGTAGTCGTCGTAGGCCCGGCCGCCGGGGTGCACCACGTGGTAGGTGAAGCCGCCGAGGGACGTGCCGTTCCAGGTGTCGACGAGGTCGAAGACCAGCGGCGAGTGGATGCCGATCGTCGGGTGCAGCGCCGACGGCGGCGCCCACGCGCGGAACCGGACGCCGCCGACCTTGGCCGAAGCCGGGGCGCCGGCCGTGGACTCCGAGCCCAGCCCCCAGCCCGCACCGGCGGTGGAGACCAGCGGCACCGGGACGCCGTTGCAGGTGACCACGTGCCGGCCCTCGACCAGGCCCTGGACCGCGATCTGCACGCGCTCCACCGAGGAGTCGACGTAGCGCGAGGTGCCGGTGAGCGACACCTCCTCGCCGAGGACGTGCCACGGCTCGATCGCCTGGCGCAGCTCCAGGTGCACGCCGGCCACGTCGACCTCGCCGAGGCGGGGGAAGCGGAACTCGAGGAACGGGTTGAACCACGCCTCGTCGAACTGCGGCACGGCGGTCCCGTCCGGGCCCTCGGCTGCCGTCTCGGCGAGGTAGCGGTTGAGGTCGGCGACGACGTCGCGCAGGTCGGCGGCGGCGAACGCCGGCAGCAGGAACCGGTCGTGCAGCCGGGTGCCCCAGTTGATGAGCGGCGCGCGGTAGGGCTCGTCCCAGAACCGGGCCACGAGGGTGCGCACGAGCGCGGCCTGCAGCAGCGACAGCCTCGGGTGCGGCGGCATCTCGAAGCCGCGCATCTCGAGCAGACCCAGGCGGCCCCGCTCGGAGTCCGGGCTGTAGAGCTTGTCGATGCAGAACTCCGAGCGGTGGGTGTTGCCCGTGATGTCGGTGAGCAGGTGGCGCAGCAACCGGTCGGTCAGCCACAGCTGGGAGGTGCTGCGGCGGGCGCGCCGCTCGTCCCAGGTCTCGTCGACCGAGCGGTCGGCCTCGATCTCGCTCGCCGGATCGTGGTTGACCTGGGCGTCGGCCAGCATCGCGTCCAGCTCGCTGAACGCCAGCTCCAGCTCGTAGAGCGTCTCGGGCCGGCCCTCGTCGACGCGGGGGCTCTGGCTGGTCGGGCCGATGAACTTGCCGCTGAACACGTAGGACAGCCCCGGGTGGTGCTGCCAGAAGGTGATCAGCGAGCGCAGCAGGTCGGGCCGGCGCAGCATCGGCGACTCGGCCGGGGTGGAGCCACCGAGGGTGATGTGGTTGCCGCCGCCGGTGCCGGTGTGGGTGCCGTCGGTGTCGAACTTCTCGGTGGCGAGGCCGGCGTGCCGGGCGTCGTCGAACAGCGTGGTCGTGAGCTCCTCGAGCTCGTCCCAGCTCGACGTCGGCATCACGTTGACCTCGATCACCCCGGGGTCCGGCGTCACGGTGATCGTCTTGGTGCGCGGGTCGCCGGGCGGCGCGTAGCCCTCGAGCACGACCTTCGTGCCCGTCTCGGCCGCGGCGGACTCGATGGCGGCCAGGAGGTCTACGGCATCCTCGAGGCGCTGCAGGGGCGGGAGGAACGCGAAGAGGTGCCCCTCGCGCTGCTCGATGACGAGCGCGGTGCGGGGGGAGGTGTCGATGGGCAGCACCGGCGCCGGCCGCACCGACTCTGCTCCGCCGGAGGGCTCGCCCGAGGGCAGGTCGCCCCGCTCCTCGAAGGTGGACCGCTCGGTCTCCGCGGGGGCCTCGCCCCAGGCCACGGACGACAGCGGCAGGCGCAGCCCCATCGGGCTGGTGCCGGAGGTGAGGAAGACGTGCCGGCGGCGCATCCGCCAGCGGGCGGTGGCCCAGCCCTCGCCGTCGGGGTCGGGGAAGACGGGGATGATCCAGCCGGCGGGCGTGCCGACCGTGGCGTCGTGCCGGTCGACGATGCCCGCGCGTCCGGTCTCGGAGGCGAGCGCCGGGTCGTCCGGCTCGACGTCGTCCTCGGGCCGGTCGCCGCGGGGCTGGCGCGCCTCGGCGAGGACCGTGTCGAGCGGGTCCTCGTAGCCCGGTAGCACCAGGTCGTCGCCGATGCCGAGCCGCGCCGCGATGGCGTGCGCGAGCACACGGGCCTTGTCGGCGGCCTCCGTCGGCGTGTCGAGGTAGGGGCCGGGCGACCACGGCTCGTCCAGCAGCGCGGGGTCGCGCCACAGTGGTTCGCCGTCGGTGCGCCAGGTCAGGCCGATCTGCCAGCGCGGCAGCGGCTCACCGGGATACCACTTGCCCTGGCCGTGGTGGGTGATGCCGCCGGTGGCCCAGCGTCGGCGGAGCAGCTCGGCGAGCTCGGCCGCGCGCTCGCGCTTCTCGGGGCCGTCTGCGGCGGACTCCCACTGCGGGGTCGCGGTGCCGAACGCCGACACGAAGGTCGGCTCGCCGCCCATCGTCAGCCGCACGTCCCGGTCGGAGAGGATCGAGTCGACGTGCCGACCGAGGGCGGCGACCTGCTCCCACTGCTCGTCGGAGTAGGGCTTGGTGACGCGCGGGTCCTCGTGCACGCGGCGGACGGTGTTGGAGAACTCGAAGTCCACCCCGACGAAGTCGGTCGCCCCCGAGATCGGGGCGGCGGCCGAGGGGTGCGGGGTGCAGGACAGGGGGATGTGGCCCTCGCCGGCGAACAGGCCGGAGGTCGCGTCCAGGCCGATCCACCCCGCGCCGGGCACGTAGACCTCGGCCCAGGCGTGCAGGTCGGTGAAGTCGGCGGCCGGTCCGTCGGGTCCGTCGATGGAGCTGATGTCGGAGGTCAGCTGGACGAGGTAGCCCGAGACGAACCGCGCGGCGAGGCCGAGCTCGCGCAGCACCGACACGAGCAGCCAGGCCGAGTCGCGGCACGACCCGAGGGCCTTGGTCAGGGTCTCGTCGGGCGACTGGACACCGGGCTCGAGCCGCACCGTGTAGGCGACGTCGCGCTGGACGGCCTGGTTGACCGCGACCAGGAAGTCGACGATCCGCATGCCGCCGGACTTCTCGCCGTCGGCGTCGACGGTCACCGGTTCGGGCTTCGGGACGTGCTGGTCGATCCACTCGAGCACCTGGGCGCTGGGACCCGACCCCGGTGCGCCGTCGTCGACCCGGCGCAGGTAGGGTTCGAGGTCGGAGCGCAGGTCGGCCGGGTAGCTGAAGGGGACGTGCTCGGCGTAGTCCTCCACGAAGAAGTCGAACGGGTTGATCACCGTCATGTCGGCCACGACACCGACGTTGATCGACAGCTCGCTGGCGGGCTCGGGGAAGACCAGACGGGCGAGATAGTTGCCGAAGGCGTCCTGCTGCCAGTTGATGAAGTGATTCTTGGGCGTGATGTCGAGCGAGTAGGCCTCGATCGGGGTCCGCGAGTGCGGTGCGGGCCGCAGCCGCACCGTGTGGGGGTGGATGGTGACCGGCCGCTCGAAGCGGTAGGTCGTCCGATGGTCGAGAGCCACTCTGATCGTCACGTGCCCACCGTAGGGCTTGAGCGTGCGGTGCGCGTACCTGGGAGGTTTCGGGTGGGTAAACCCACGCGCGACTGCGGGATCGACGACGATCTCGGGAGGGGATCGGACCAGGAGGTGAGGACGGCGGTGGAACGACGGCGACGGTTGCAGTGGCGTCGGTTGCTGTCCTACCAGCTCGGCGGACCCGGACGGGTGTGGGCGGCGACGCCCGAGGCCAGTCGCGTGGGGGCCGCCTGCGTCGTCATCATCGCCGCGACGGTCACCCTCCTCGCGCTGCTCGGCGGCCAGCTCGGGTCCTTCCTCGCCGGCGGCCCGCTCGTCCTCCCGGAGCTGCCGGACGGCTGGTGGGCCGCGCTGCTCGTGGTCTGGGCGATGGTGAACCCCGTCGTCATCCGCACCCGCCTGATCATCAACCTGCTCATGATGGACACCGGCGTGCTGGGCTTCTGGCTGGTCACCCTGCCGGGTCACACCGTGCTGATGCTCTGGCTCGCGGTCGTCATCGTCGTCGAGCTCGCCACCCGCCACATGGTCGCGATCGCGTTCGTCAACATGACGATCGTGGTGCCGCCGCTGCTGACCGCCACCACGATCTACCTGATCGTCTCGACGCTGTGGGGTGGTGCGCTCGGGTCGGCGGTCGGGGTCGCCCTGGCCTGCGCGGCCTACGCCCTCGGGCAGCCCGCGATGATCGACCTGTTCGACCGCTTCCTCGCCAACGCGGGGGAGGTGCGCTGGTGGCAGCACCGGTACGTCTGGGCGATGCTCGGGCCGCAGGTGCTGCTCGGACTGATCGGCTGGTTCGTCGGGACGGTGCTGGCCCCCGGGCCGGTCCGGCCGCTCGTGCTGGCCGCCGCGATGGTCGCCTTCGTCGTCTCGGCGCGCTGGGTCAACAGCCGCTTCGAGAGGCGCCGTCGCGCGGCGCTGGTCGAGCGGGCCGATGCCGCGATGGCGAGCGCCGGTGACATCGACGCCCTGCTGCACGCGCTCGTCGAGCACAGCCAGGAGCTGCTGCGCGGGTCGCACGTGCACCTGCGGCCGTGGCCGCCGCGCTCGACCAGCCGGCTGTCCGGCCTGCCGGTCGTGCGCGGCCAGGACGAGATCTGGCTGGTCGCCGAGCTGGGACCGTTCGAGGGGGTCTACGAGCCGTTCGACCGGGTCGCGCTCGAGGAGATGACCGAGGCCGCAGGCCGCGGCATCGAGCGCCGCGGCGCCGTCGACCGGGCTGCCTGGTCCCGCCGCCGCGACCCGCTCAGCGGGCTCGCCACCGCCGACGTGATCGAGAGCCGGCTGCGCGACATCACGGGCGGCCCCACCGAGCCGATCGGGGCGCCGCCGGTCGCTGTGCCAGCCGTCGTCGTCGTCGACGTCGCAGGCTTGCCGCTCGCCGCCGACGAGTGGGCGCAGACCCGCAGCGTGGCCGCCGAGACGCTCGTCAACGTGCTCGGGCAGAGCATCGGGCAGGCGGTGCCCCGGCCGGCGACGGTCGGTCGGATCGGCGCACGCTTCGTCGTGGTGCTGCCGGTCGCGCGCACCGAGGAGGAGACTCAGCTGGTGGCTGTCGACCTGCTCGCCGTCGTCGGGGGTGAGCTGAAGACCGGGTACCCACCCGTCCCGCTGCGCGCCAGCGTGGGCTACGCCTGCTCGGCGACGCTCGACGGGCCCACCCTCTATGCGCTCGCCGTGCGGGCCGTCGCGCGGGTCCAGCACGGTGGCGGCGGGGCCGTGGTGGGTGAGCGCTGGTGATGCTCCCGCTCTTCCCCCTCGGCACGGTCCTGTTCCCGGGGCGGCCGCTCCCGCTGCGGATCTTCGAGCCGCGCTACGTCGCGCTGCTCGCCTCGGTCATCGGCGGTCGGAACCCCACCCGCGAGCTCGGCGTCGTCACCGTCCGGGCGGGTCGCGAGGTTGGTGCCGGCGGCTTCGTGGCGACGTCCGACGTCGGCTGCTCGGCGGTCGTGCAGCACGCGGCCCCCACCGGGGACGGCGCCTTCGAGGTGCTGGTCCAGGGCGCGCGGCGCTTCCGCGTCGATTCCGTAGACCTCCCCGAGACTCCCGGGGGCGCGGGCTACCAGCGCGCTCAGGTGCGCCTGCTGGACCCGGGTGGCCGCGAGGCAGCCGACCTGGCCGAGCCTGCTCGCCGCCTGCTCACCGCATATCACGGCTACTGCGACCTGGTCGGCGCCCAGCCGCTCGACCTGGCCGACGGTCCGCCCGAGGCCCTCGCGTGGACGGTCGCCGACCTCGTGCCGCTCGCCCTGACGGCGCGCCTGGAGGTCCTGGCCGTGGACGACCCGGTCGCCCGCCTGGAGCTGGTCGGCGGGCTGGTCACGACCGAGATCGACCTGGTCCGCGAAGTGCGGGCGTTCCCCCGCACCCAGCCGCTGGAGGCGCCGACGCCGAACTGAGGCCGCCACCCGGCGGCCAGGGCCCGGCGCGACGCCGAGCCGGCTCAGGGCCCGGCGCGGCGCCGACCCAGGCAACGGTCTACCAGGGTCTACAGGTAGACAACCGCCTGCGGATCCTCGGTAGGCAGCCCGCCGTCGGCGACCGCGGTGACGGTCAGGTCACCGAGGACCAGCCCGCCGGACTGGGTGGTGAGGAAGGACGTCTCGCCGGCGTCCGCGCCGGTCGCGATCCGCACGAGCGACGCGCGGGGTGCGAGCCGCGTCGCGTCGACGACCTGCCAACGGCCGTCGAGCGCCGCCTCGACCACGGCGTGGAAGTCCATCGGCGTCAGCCCGGGGGCGTAGACCGCGACGAGACGGGCCGGGATGCCGCAGGCCCGCAGCATGGCGATGGTCAGGTGCGCGAAGTCGCGGCAGACGCCTTCCTGGGCGAGGTAGGTGTCGACGGCGCCGTCGGTGGGCCCGCTCGAGCCGGGGACGTAGAAGAGGTTCTCGTGGACCCAGTCGACGATCCGGTCGATCAGCTCCTGCCCGGCCAGGCCTTGGAACCGCTTGGACCCGATGATCGCGAGCTTGTCGGACTCGGCGTAGCGCGAGGGCCGGCAGAACTGCACCGCCTCGTAGGCGGTCACGATGCCGCCGGGCGCCGAGCCGCTCGTGGTCGCGGCGTAGTCCATCACCAGCTGCCCGGCGGGGATGCCGTTGGCGAGGTGCAGCCGCCCGCCGAACGGCGCCTCGATCTCCTCGAGCACCATCTGCTGACCGTCGACGGTCACGGTGAGTGTCTCGTCGGTAACGGCGGGACCGGTCGGCGTGGTCGCGACGGCGACCGAGAAGACCAGATCGGAGACCGTGGTCACCTGGGCCTCGACGTGCGCGGTGACCGAGACCGACGTCGGGTGCTGGTTGGTGTCGATGGTGCGGTCGTTCACGGGTGGGTGTCCTCCTTCGGAGCGGTGGTGCTCGCGGTGGTGCTGCGCGGCGAGATCTGCACGAGCAGGTCCTCGGTGAGCTCGTCGAGGGAGCCGATGACAGCGGCGCAGCGGTCGAGCACGTCCTGGGCGGGTGGGTGGAAGTGCGGCGGCAGGGCGATGACGGTCATCCCGGCCGCGAGCGCCGACCGGATGCCGTTGGTGGAGTCCTCGATCGCGGCGCACCGGGTGGGGTCGACCCCGAGCAGCTGGCAGACCCGCAGGTAGCCGTCCGGCGCGGGCTTGCCGGCGGCGACCTCCTCGGTGGACACGGTGGCGCCGAAGAGGTCGGTCACCCCCATCTCGTCCAGCGCGGCCGTGATGAGCACCCGCGGCGAGGAGGTGGCCAGCCCGATGGGCCGCTCGGCCGCCATCCGACGCACGGCCGCGACGGCGCCCGGGACGAGCGTCAGGTCGCGGTGGTACTGCTCGACCATGGCGTCGATGGTCTCCTGGGCGGCCTCCTCGGGGGTGCCGGGCAGCCCGACGGTCTCGACCAGGTAGGAGCTCCACTCGGGCGTGCTCATGCCCATCATCGCCTGGGTCGCGCCGTCGGGCCACGGCCGGTCGTGCCGGGCGGCCAGGTCGCGGCGGATGTCGTCCCACACCGCCTCGGTGTCGGTCAGCGTGCCGTCCATGTCGAAGACGAACGCGTCGAACGGGGTCTGTGCGGGAGCGAGCATGACGCCATCCTCTCCCGGTCGCGGCGGCGGGGGCGGATCCGTCCAGCACGGGTCACGCGGTGACGCGGTGCGCCGCCGCGGGTCACGCCGTGACGCGGTGCACCCCCGCCGGCCACGGCACCTCGCGTCGCCCCGTGGCGAGCTCGGCGTCGCGCTCCAGGCGCACCCGGCCGGTCTCGTAGCGCGACTCCACCAGGGACACGAGCGTGGCGGTGCAGGTCAGCGGCCTGGCCACCCGGTCTACGGGGACGTCGCGGAGCGACTCGGTGAAGGTGTCCTCGGTGAGGACGTACGGCGCGAGCACGACCGCCCGGTGCGTGGGGGTGCGGGCGGCTTCGAGCGTGGCCGTGACCGTGGCGGCATCGGGCCGCTCGGCGACGAGCACCCGGCCGGGCCAGCTGCGGCGGACGTGCTCGGCGACCAGCTGCAGGTCGTCGGCCGCACCCGGGTGCTCGTGCGGACCCGCGATGATGATCGTGTCGCCGAGCTGCGCCCCGCAGGAGTAGACCCGGTCGAGCAGGATGCTCGCGAGCATCGGGTCCGGCCCGAGCACCCCGCCGCTCACGACGCCGCGGGCCGGGACGGGCGTGAGGAGCTCGGGCGGCAGCTGCGGCAGGCGTGCGAGCAGCAGCGGCACGAGCACGCCCTGGCGGCCGCGGCGGTCGAGGTCGACCACGATCTCCTCGAGCGAGGGCCACATCCCTGCGGGCTGGGCCACGTGCACCTCGATGCCCGGGCGTCGCCCGGAGATCGCGCGGACCAGGCAGTCGAGCATCGCCGTTCGATGCCGGGACGGTGGCGTCGTCTGCACGAGGACGAGATCCGGCGCCCGGGTGGGCGCCCCGGTGACCCGTGCAGGCACCCCGCCGCCCCGGGCTCGGACGGTTGTCGGCAGACTCATGACGGCCTCCCTGTGGTCGCGCCGCTGGTGTCCGCCCACGCTAGTTCGGTCGGGTTTCGGCGGGGCTCACGTCGTGTTTCGGCCAGGAAACGAGGTCCTCACCGCCGTCGGCTCGGCGCGACTACGGCAGCCGCCGCACCAGCCGATCCTCGTCGGCGGGCTCGAAGCCCACGCCCAGCAGATAGCTCCGGTGGCCCGCGGTCGCGGGGTGGGCGACGACCTCGCGCACGCCCAGGTCCTTCAGCGCTGCCGCGCCGGCCCCGTAGATCCATCGGCCGATCCGCGAGTCACGGTAGGCCGCCATGACGTAGTCCAGGCGCAGGTCGAGGACCGACCCGTCGGGGTCGGTGCGGCGCCCGACCAGGGCCCCGGCGGGCAACCCGTCGCGGGTGAGCAGCAGCGCGACGTCCTCAGGGTCTACCCGCGTGAAGCCGGGCTGGGACCGGGTGATGTCGCGCTCGTGGGAGTGCAGGAAGTCCAGCAGGAAGGGCGCATCGGCGGCGATCGGGACGGCGCCGAGGTCGCGGCCGCCGCGGCGCAGCTCCTGGCGGAGATACCAGACGTTGATGCCGGCGATGATCGCGTTGGACACCACCACCGGCCAGCTCCCGATGAGCAGTCCGTAGACCACGAACGTCACCGACCCGACGAGCGAGATGGTGCGCAGCCGCACGACCGAGCGCATCGCGAGGGACACGACGATCAGGGCCGACGCGAGATAGCCGATCAGCTCCGTCGTCGAGAACATGCGCCCAGGCTAGCCACCTGGACGCCACCGCATGGGCTGGTCGCCGGGTCAGACGCCCTCGACCGTCGGGTAGAGCGGGAAGCCCCTGACCAGCCCGGACGCCTTGGCGGAGACGTCGTCGGCCACACCGGACGCCAGCTCGAACTTGCCCTTGGCCTGGGCACCGGTCTTGGTGACACCCGCCTTGGTGTGCTTGAGGACGGTGTCGATGAGCTCGGCGACCTGGTCCATCTCGGCGGTGCCGAGGCCGCGCGAGGTGAGGGCCGGAGTGCCGAGCCGCACGCCGGAGGTCCACCAGGCGCCGTTGGGGTCGTTGGGCACGGAGTTTTTGTTGGTGACGACGCCGGACTCGAGCAGCGCCCCCTCGGCCTGCGCGCCGGTGATGCCGTAGGACGTGACGTCCATCAGCACGATGTGGTTGTCGGTGCCGCCGGTGACGAGCTTGGCACCGCGCTTGAGCAGCCCGTCGGCGAGCGCCTGGGCATTGTCGCACACCTGCTGGGCGTACTCCTGGAACGCGGGCTGCCGCGCCTCGGCGAAGCACACCGCCTTGGCCGCCATCATGTGGCCGAGCGGGCCGCCGAGGACCATCGGGCAGCCCTGGTCGACGTAGTCCTTGAAGGTCTCGTCGCACAGCACCATGCCGCCGCGCGGGCCGCGCAACGACTTGTGCGTGGTGGTGGTGACGATCTGGGCGTTGGCGACCGGGTCCTCGTCACCGGTGAACACCTTGCCCGCCACCAGCCCGGCGAAGTGCGCCATGTCGACCATCAGGGTCGCGCCCACCTCGTCGGCGATCTCGCGCATCTTGGCGAAGTTGATCCGCCGCGGGTAGGCCGAGTAGCCGGCGACGATGATCAGCGGCTTGAACTCGCGCGCCTGGGCCGCGACCGCGTCGTAGTCGAGCAGCTGGGTCGTGGGGTCCGTCCCGTAGTTGTGCTGGTAGAACATCTTGCCCGAGATGTTGGGGCGGAAGCCGTGGGTGAGGTGACCGCCCGCGTCCAGGCTCATGCCGAGCAGGCGCTGGTTGCCGAGCTCGCTGCGCAGCTGCTCCCAGTCGGCCTCGCTCAGGTCCTTGATGCTCTTGGCGCCGAGCTTCTCGAGCGCGGGGGACTGCACCTTGGCGGCGAGGATGGACCAGTAGGCCACGAGGTTGGCGTCGATGCCCGAGTGCGGCTGGACGTAGGCGTGCTGCGCGCCGAACAGGGCCTTCGCGTGCTCGGCGGCCACGTCTTCTACGGTGTCGATGTTCTTGCACCCGGCGTAGAACCGGTGGCCGCTCACGCCCTCGGCGTACTTGTCCGACAGCCAGTTGCCCATCGCGAGCAGCGTCGCGGGGGACGCGTAGTTCTCGGAGGCGATCAGCTTGAGCGACTCGCGCTGGTCGTGCAGCTCGTCGCGGATGGCTCCGGCGATGCGCGGCTCGACGGCCTCCACGGCCTGTAGCGCGTTCTGGAAGGCAAGGGACTCGGGCGACGTGCTCACGGCTGGCTCCTCGGTCGACGACGGCGTCGCCGAGTCTACTCATCTCGCCGTGCCGGGCGCCCGCCCGGTTCGGGTCCCGTCAGGCCGCGGGCACCGGCACCAGCCGGACCAGGTCGTTCTGGCTGTGCTCGGAGGTGTCGCAGGTCAGCAGCACGAGGTAGCGCGGGCCGGTCGTGGCGCTCACCCAGCCGGGCAGCGAGTGCTTGTTGACGCCGGGGCTCACCAGGTCGACCTGCCAGGTCTGGCCGGCGACGCTGACGCGATCGCCGCGGTGCAGCTCACGGACGTACTCCAGGGCGCCGGCCGAGCTGTCGCTGTAGGTCGCGTGGCCGAGCACCACGGTCGACCCCTGCTGGGCGGCGAAGTCGTTGCTGCCGGTCCACCGGCAGGTCGTCATGATGTCGGACGGCGGCGTGACCGTGCCGTTCTGCGCCGCGCAGGTGGTGACCGGAGCCGACACGTGCAGCACCGGGATGCTGATCGTGCGCGAGCCGTCGTCGCGCACGGGGGTCGTGGCGGTGGTGGCGGGCGTGTTGGTCGCCGCCTTGGTGGCCGGCGTCTTGGTGGTGGCCTTGGTCGTGGGTGCCGTGGTGGCCGGCGTGCCCGCGGGGGCCGTGGTCGGGGAGGTGGCCGAGGTGCTGCTGGAGGTGCTGGCGCTCGCGGTCGAGGCCTCGGTGCCCGTAGCGGCGGCGGTCGCCGCGCTCGGGTCGCGGTGGCTGGGCTGGGCGCCCGCCAGGTCGAGACCGCAGCCGCCGAGCAGGGTCGCGGCCAGCGCGGCGCCGGCCAGTGCCTTGAACGTCTTCACGGGTTCTCCTGCTGCGGTTCTCGGTGGGTCTTCTTGTCGGGTGGTGCTGTGGTGGTGCTGTGGTGGTGGTGCTGCGGTGCGGGTGCTGCGGGGTTGAGGTGCTGCTGTGGTGCGAGGTGCTGCGGTGAGCTCTGGCGGGGTCCGCGCGAGGGATGGACCCCGCCAGAGCTCGGTCAGGCGCGTCGCGTCCGGCCGTCCTGGTGGTCAGGAGTCCGTGCGGCGACGGGCGACCGGCACCAGCGCGATCGCGCCGACCAGGCCGGCGAGCGCGAGGGCGGAGCCCAGCTGGTCGGACGACTCGCCGGACACGCCCGCGTCGAACACCGGCATCGCGGTGGTCGTGGCGGAGGCGGCCGGGGCGGCGGTCGTGCTGCTCGTGCTCGTGCTGACGGTCACCGTCACGGACGTGCCCTGCGGCGTGACGACGACGGGCTGGTGCACGACCGGCTTGTGCACGACCGGCTTGCTCACCACGGGCTTGTCGACGACCGGCGTGGTGACGACGGGCGTGGTGACGACCGGGGTGGTGGGCTTCTCGGTCGGCTCCGGCGCCTGCGGGGTCACCGGGGTCTCGGGCTGCGGCGCGGGGGTCGGCTCGGTGCAGTCGCCCTTGCCGTGGTGACCCTTGCCGTGGTGACCCTTGCCGTGGTGACCCTTGCCGTGGTGACCCTTGCCGTCGTGGCCCTTGCCGTCGTGGCCCTTGCCGTCGTGGCCCTTGCCTTGGTCGCCCTTGCCTTGGTCGCCCTTGCCGTGGTCGCCCTTGCCGTGGTCGCCCTTGCCGTGGTCGCCCTTCGAGCCGTGGTCCTTGGTGTCCTTGGCATCCGTGTCCTTGGCGTCACCCTTCGGAGCGACGTGGTCGCCTCGGGAGCCCGGGTTGGTGGCGGGCGAAGCAGTGCTGGCGTGGTCGCCGGCCGGCTGCTCACAGGCGAGAGCGGTGCCGGCGATACCCAGGAGCGGGCCGCAGGCCAGCGCGGCAGAAGCAGCGATGCGAACGGTCATGCGCGAGCGAGTCATGATTCCTTCTTTCCCCTTAGAAGCCCAGAGCGTTTCGCACCCTCTGGAATGCCTCTCACAGGCCTGGCCGGACCTTGCGGCCCTCCCCCCAAAACCTGGCAAGAAGCTGAATCCCCCTGGCTGTCAGGGTGATTCGAGGCGGACCGAGGAGCAATGATCAGAACCTGTGGATGGCTCTCGGCCGGGTGACGTGAAGGAACGCCCCTTCCCGAGGATGATCGAATTCAGAGTTCACTGATCAGGACCGGCGTTGGCGCGTCGGTTCGGGAAGGCGCGTCCATGTTCAAGGTAGTCCACGAGGAGTCTGAGCCCAACGTCCACACCCCGTCTGCGGTGGGTGGGTCGCTGCTCGACGAGCTCGCCCGGGATGGTGCACGGCAGATGTTGGCCGCGGCGCTGCTGGCCGAGGTCGCTGCGTACGTTGAGGCGCACCGACACGAGGTCGACGAGGACGGTCACCGGTTGGTGGTCCGCAACGGGTTCCACGACCCGCGCCAGGTCGCCACGGCCGCCGGGGCGGTGCCGGTGCGTCAGCCGCGGGTCAACGACAAGCGCATCGACGAGAGCACCGGCGAGCGGAAGCGGTTCTCCTCGGCGATCCTGCCGGCCTGGGCGCGGAAGTCCCCGGGGGTGGCCGAGGTCCTGCCGTTGCTGTACTTGCACGGCCTGTCCAGCGGGGACTTCGTGCCGGCGTTGGAGCAGTTCCTCGGCTCGACGGCTGGCTTGTCCGCGGCGACGGTCACGCGGCTCACGACCCAGTGGCAGGACGACGCGTCGGCGTTCGGCAAGCGGTCGCTGACCGAGTCCGACTACGTGTATCTGTGGGTCGACGGGATCCACCTCAAGGTCCGTCTGGAGCAGGACAAGGTGTGCCTGCTGGTGATGATCGGGGTCCGCGTCGACGGCACCAAGGAGCTCGTCGCGATCTCCGACGGGTTCCGCGAGTCCAGCGAGTCGTGGGCCGACCTGCTGCGCGACTGCAAACGCCGCGGGATGCGCGCCCCAGCGCTGGCAGTCGGCGACGGCGCCCTCGGGTTCTGGAAGGCGCTGCGCGAGGTGTTCCCGGACACCAAGGAGCAGCGCTGCTGGTGGCACAAGGTCGGCAACGTCCTCGCCGCGCTGCCCAAGTCGGCCCATCCCGGCGCGAAGGCTGCGCTGGCGGAGATCTACAACGCCGAGGACAAGCCCCACGCGATCGCTGCGGCGAAGGCTTTTACGGCCGACTACGGCGCCAAGTGGCCCAAGGCCGTCGCCAAGATCGTCGACGACCTCGACGTGCTCTTGGCGTTCTACGACTACCCCGCTGAGCACTGGATCCACCTGCGCACCACGAACCCGATCGAGTCGACGTTCGCCACCGTTCGGCTCCGGCAGCGGGTCACCAAAGGCCCCGGCTCCCGCGCTGCCGGCATCGCGATGGCGTTCAAACTCATCGAGTCCGCCCAGCACCGGTGGCGCGCCGTGAACGCGCCCCACCTCGTCGCACTGGTCCGTGCCGGCGCCCAGTTCAAGAACGGCAAGCTCGTCGAACGCCCCGACGAATCAGAAGGTGAGGCTCACGCCGCGTGACACGCCAATCCACAGGTCTTGACTATTCCTCCGGACCGAGCAGTCCGTCGCCGTCGCACCCTGCTCGCCTCCGTTGGTGAGCGGAAGTCCGTCGGCTCTTCGAGCATGGCTTCTTGGCCGGGTCGGTGGCAGGGAAAAGGCGTCGGGAACGACCGATGAGACGGGCCCTTTCACGGTTCGTCAGGAGTCATTACTCAGCGTTGACGAACGCTTTGATCTGCACCTTTGTCCGACTCTTTCCGGAAGAGGGTGCGGCATTCAGGCAATGTCGTCACGCAATGATTTGCGATCATCACAGAAGGTGATCGGCGCGCTGGCGGCTTGTCCCTCGGACGGCCGTTTGTCCCGTCCGCCCGTTCCGTCCCGAGCCCGGCAGGGTCTCCTCCGCCTGGGCAAGACAGTGGCGGTCTGCACGTCAGATGTGACGAGCAGACTGCCACTGTGTTGGGGCGGCACCTGTCCGGGTTTCTGCTGGCGGCTCGAGATGGCGGTTGGTGACGCCCGCCCCGTCGAGATGGCACTTCGGCACTGAGATGTCCGCTGCAACAGCCGTTTCGGTGGCTAGCTGCCGTGTCGGCCGGTCGGGCGTGCGCAGGTGCCGTGTCGGTGGTCAACTGCCGTGTCGACGTCGGTGTCGAGGTGTCGGGGGTGCGCAGCGGCGGTGTCTCCACGTCCTGGGCAAGACAGTGGCGGTCTGCACGTCAGATGTGACCAGCAGACTGCCACTGTGTTGGGTCGACGGCTGGCCCTGGCTCTCGGTGCCGTGTCGCTGGCCGGTTTCCCGTCTGCCCGTTCTGTCCGCCATCCCCGCCTGGGCGCCGGCCCCGCGCTACCACTGGTGGCGCGGACGAAGGTGCGATGCTTGCGCCATGAGCTTCCACTCGGTCTACGAGCACGGCTTTGCGCGCGTGGCGGCGTGCACGGTCCCGGTGCGTATCGCCGACCCCGTCGCCAACGTCGCGACGATCCTCGAGCAGGCGCAGGTGTGCCACGACGAAGGTGTCGCGGTCGCGGTGTTCCCGGAGCTGAGCGTGTCGGGCTACGCGCTGGAGGACCTGTTCTTGCAGGACCCCCTCCTCGATGCCGTAGACCGTGCGCTCGGCTCCCTGGCCGAGGCCAGTCGCGAGCTGCTCCCGGTCCTGGTGGTGGGCGCCCCGCTGCGCCACGGCGCGCGCCTGTTCAACTGCGCGGTGGTGGTGCACCGCGGCGAGATCCTCGGCGTCGCACCGAAGTCCAACCTGCCCAACTACCGCGAGTTCTACGAGAAGCGGCACTTCGCGCCCGGCGACGACCAGCAGGGCGAGTCGATCACGGTTGCGGGACGGAGCGTGCCGTTCGGGCCCGACCTGATCTTCAGCGCGACCGACGTGCCTGGGCTGACCTTCCACGTCGAGATCTGCGAGGACATGTGGGTCCCGGTGCCGCCGTCCGCCGAGGCGGCGCTCGCGGGGGCGGCGCTGCTGCTCAACATCTCCGGGAGCCCGATCACGGTCACGCGGGCCGACTCGCGGCACGCGTTGTGCCGCGCCGCCTCGCTGCGGTGCACCGCCGCCTACGTCTACGCGGCCGCGGGGGAGGGCGAGTCGACGACGGACCTGTCCTGGGATGGGCAGACGATGATCTACGAGAACGGCGCGCTGCTCGCCGAGACCGAGCGCTTCCCCGCCGGTCCGCGCCGGTCGGTCGCCGACATCGACCTGGACCTGCTGCGCCAGGAGCGCATGCGCCAGGGGAGCTTCGACGACAATCGGCGCACCCACCGGGACCGGCTCGACCGCTACCGCACCGTAGACCTCACGCTCGATCCGCCGCGCGACCGCGACCTCGGGTTGAGGCGTGAGATCGACCGCTACCCGTTCGTGCCCAACGACGAGTCGCGGCTGGCGCAGGACTGCTACGAGGCCTACGCCATCCAGGTCGCCGGGCTGGAGCAGCGGCTGCGGGCCATCGGTCAGCCGAAGATCGTCATCGGGGTGTCGGGCGGCCTCGACTCCACCCACGCGCTGGTCGTCGCGGCGCGGGCGATGGACCGGCTGGGGAGGCCGCGCAGCGACATCCTCGCCTACACGCTGCCGGGGTTTGCCACGTCGGATCACACGAGGAACAACGCGACCCGGCTGGCCGAAGCGCTCGGCGTCTCGTTCGACACCATCGACATCACGCCGGCGTCGACGCAGATGCTCAAGGACCTGGACCACCCCGCCGGGCGCGGCGAGCCGGTCTACGACGTGACCTTCGAGAACGTCCAGGCCGGTCTGCGCACCGACTACCTCTTCCGGCTCGCCAACCATCTCGGCGGCATCGTCCTCGGCACCGGCGACCTGTCCGAGCTGGCGCTGGGCTGGTGCACCTACGGCGTCGGCGACCAGATGTCGCACTACAACGTCAACTCCGGCGTGCCAAAGACGTTGATGCAGCACCTGATTCGTTGGGTCATCTCGAGTGGCCAGTTCGACGACCAGGTCGGCGCGATCCTGCAGAGCATCCTCGACACCGAGATCACGCCCGAGCTCGTGCCGACCAAGGAGGGCGAGAAGCCGCAGTCGACCGAGGCGTCCATCGGCCCCTACGCGCTGCAGGACTTCACCCTCTTCCACGTGCTGCGGTTCGGTTTCCGCCCGTCCAAGGTCGCGTTCCTCGCGGAGCACGCCTGGCGCGACGCCTCGGTCGGCGAGTGGCCCGCGGGTATCCCCAAGGACGAGCGACCCTCCTACGACCTCAAGGAGATTCGTCACTGGCTCGAGGTCTTCATCAAGCGCTTCTTCGCGTTCAGCCAGTTCAAGCGGTCCGCGATGCCCAACGGCCCCAAGGTGTCGGCCGGCGGGTCGCTGTCGCCGCGCGGCGACTGGCGTGCCCCCTCCGACGGCAACGCGCGAGTCTGGCTCGACGAGCTCTACGCGGGAGTGCCCGAGGAGTGAGCGCGTCTGGCCGCGGAGGGGGTGCCGAACGCGACGAGCTGGCTGAGCACCGCCGCGACGGCCGGCACGGCGTCGGCCCCCGGTCGGTGCGCGAGGTAGAGCTGGCGCGGGCTCACGCCCTCGACGGCCGTCACGTGCACCTCGGGGTGCTGGAAGGCGTCGAGCGCCGTGCGCGGCAGCAGCGACACCCCGAGCCCGTGCGCCACGAGGTTCTGCACGACCACGTAGTCGTCGCTCTCGTGCCGGACGTCCGGCTCGAATCCCGCTGCGGCACAAGAGCGCAGCAGATGCGCTCGGCAGCGCTCGCAGCCCGCGATCCACTCCGCCGAACGCAGCGCGCGTAGGCTCGGCCGCCGCCTGGTCGCCAGCTGGTGCTCGCGCGGCAGCACCAGCATCGACCGGTCGCCTCCGGCGGGGACGAGCACGAGATCGGTGTCCGCGGCGACGTCGTCGTCGTAGCCGAACACCAGCGCCACGTCGACGTCCCCGGCACGGACCGCGTCCAGAGCCTCGGGCGGCTCGGCCTCGGTGAGGTGCACCACCACCCCCGGGTAGATCCGCCGCAGGCGTTCCAGCGCCGGCGGCACCCGCACGGCGGCACCGGAGGGGAACGCCGCGAGTCGCACCGTGCCCGCGCGCAGCTGGGCGAGGTCGGCGAGCTCGGCGGCCGCCACCTGCAGCCGGGACGCCACCGCGTCGGCATGGGCGAGCAGGGCGCGACCGGGCTCGGTCAGGGTCACCCCACCCGAGCCGCGGACCAGCAGCGCCGACCCGACCTCGCGCTCGAGGGCCTGCAGGTGCTGGCTGACCGCCGGCTGGGTCCAGCCCAGCTCGCGCGCGCCGGCACTGATCGACCCGGCTCGGGCGACCGTGCGGAAGATGAGCAGCCGCCGAGGGTCCATGGTCGTCAGTGTGACACGACCTCAAGGATTAGAAGGTAGATGAACCTCAGGGTCAAAGCCTGGCTTATGGCCTGTGCAAGCAAGTCGGGGCTTCCGGCCGGCCGACGGACCCGCCAGGATCGAGGCATGAGGACCATCGGCCTGATCGGCGGCATGAGCTGGCACTCCAGCATCGAGTACTACCGCGTCATCAACGAGCGGGTGGCCGCCACGCTCGGCGGACTGCACAGCGCGCGAGTCGTGCTGGACTCCATGGACTTCGACGAGATCCGCGAGTTCCAGATCGCCGAGGACTGGGTGGGGGCCGGCGAGCGCCTGGCGCAGAGCGGTCGTCGTCTGGTGGCGGCCGGTGTCGACCTGCTCCTGATCGGCACCAACCTCATGCACAAGGTCGCTCCCGCCGTCGAGGCGGCGGTCGACGTGCCGTTGCTGCACATCGCCGACGCCGTCGGCGCCGAGGCTCAGCGGCGGGGCATCTCGACCGTCGGCATCCTCGGGACGAGCTGGGTGATGGGCGAGAGCTTCTACGCCGATCGCCTTGCGCGCCAGGGGATCCGAGCCATCGCGCCCCATCCCTCCACCCACGCGGTGGTGGACCAGATCATCTTCGGCGAGCTGACCCAAGGGATCGTGCGCGAGGAGTCCCGCACGGTCTACCGGCAGGTAATCGAGGGGCTGGTCGCCCAAGGCGCCGAGGCGATCGTGCTGGCCTGCACCGAGATCGAGCTGCTGGTGCGCCCCCAGGACAGCCCCGTGCCGCTGATCGACTCGATGCGCACCCACGCCGAGGCCGCCGCGGCCTACCTGCTCGAGGACGTTCTACTGCCTGCGAGCGCCCAAGCCTAAGTCGCGGGGTGCCGGGGCGCGGGGTGCTTTGGCGTGGGGTGCTGGGGCGCGGGGTGCGTGGAGCCCCGCCCTTCGGGCCTACCATCCGGCACTCGCACGCTCGCGCCTCCCGCCAGGCCCGCCACGGCCCTACGGGCGGGGCCCCACACCCCCCGCTCGTCGACCTGGGCCCGGCCCTTCGGGCCTACCATCCGGCACTCGCACGCTCGCGCCTCCCGCCAGGCCCGCCACGGCCCTACGGGCGGGGCCCCACACCCCCCGCTCGTCGACCTGGGCCCGGCCCTTCGGGCCTACCATCCGGCACTCGCACGCTCGTGCCTCCCGCCAGGCCCGCCACGGCCCTACGGGCGGGCCCCCACCCGCCTCCTCGGCCCCGCTCAGCGACCTGGAACCCCTCGGCACGCTCGCGTCCCCGTTGACACTGCAGATGTCGGACACGACACGCCGATGCTGTGTCCGACATCTGCGGTCTCGCTGCCTGAGGCCCAGCGCCCCCACGCCCGCAGCCCCGACGACCGCCCGACCGGCCCCCACAACGCCGTTGCCCCGGCCCCCGCGAGGGGGACCGGGGCAACGAGCGCGTGCTGCGATCTGCGGGATGCGATCTACGGACGCGTGCTACTTCGTGAAGGAGACGCGCACCTGCATGGAGTCGCCCTGCTTGGAGGTCGAGACGACCTCGAGGCGGGTGCCGGAGCCGGCCACCTTGGTGGACGACAGCGGGTTGGCGGCGGACCAGTAGCGGTTGACGTCGGAGTCGTCGAAGACCGGGATGGCCCGCTGCGACGGGACGTTGACCGCAGCGCCGTTGCGGTGGAAGGTCACCGGGTCGGTGGCCTCCTGACCGAACGTCGCGTCGAAGGGCTGACGGCGGTTGCCCAGCAGTCGACCGTCGGGGAAGACGATCGGCGCCGGGCGGGCATCGACGGGCAGCGTCAGGCCGCCACCGGGGTGGGCGGTGGTGTTGTTGTCGCTGTAGAGCCCGTTGACGTACCAGACCAGCAGACCGTTCTGGTAGGGGAACCGCTCGACCCGCTTCGGCTGCGTGGTGGCCCAGCCGAAGTTGTAGGGGCCGGTCTTGAGGAACTGGTCGTAGCCGTTGTAGGTGCGGTTCTCGGCGAGGTAGTAGTTGGGCTTGGCCTCGGAGTAGGACGCACCGACGCGCAGGAAACCGTGCGCCGTCCAGGCGGAGGTCGCGGACTCGACGTCGTCGACCGTCGTGGTGGTGCCGACGGTCGTCGCGATGTCGTCGATCAGGGCGCCGCGCAGGTGCACGCCACCGTCCGAGGTCGCGTGGAAGCGGAACTGGACCTTCTTGCCCGCGTACGCGCCGAGGTCCCACGACTTCTGGACCCACGCGCCCTTGGACGAGCCGGTGATCACCGGGTTGAGCGCCTGCCAGGAGGCGCCGTTGTCGGCGGAGACCTCGGCCTTGAGGAAGTCGTAGCCGTTCTCGATCTCGTAGTTCAACCAGGCCGACACCGAGCCGGACGTCGCACCCGTGAGGTCGATCTCACGGTTCAGCGAGTTGTTCATGTCGTCCGCCGAGCCGCTCCACCACTGGTTGGCGCCGGAGTGCGGCGCCGGCAGGTTGGTGACCTTCTGGACGGGCGGCAGGTTGACCAGGATCGCCTGCGGCATCTTGCCGGTCAGGTCGGCCGGGCCGAGCTTGACCTGCGTGGCGGCGCCGTGCTGGACGGTCTGGTAGTCGAGCCAGCCGAGCTGGAGCTTCTCCCACGGGCCCATGTAGCCGGGCTCGGAGCCGATGTCGACGGTGCCGTTGTTGAGCCACGACCCGGCGCTCATGAGCGTCCAGAAGCCGGTGCCGTTGTCGCCGCCGGCGGTGTCGTAGAGGTCCGGCAGGCCGAGGTCGTGACCGAACTCGTGGGTGAAGACGCCGAGCCCGCCGTTCTCCGGCTCGGTGGTGTAGTCACCGATCCAGATGCCGCTGTTGCCGAGCTGGACGCCACCTTGCTTGTTGAACGCGGGGCCCTGGCTTCCGGCACCGTTGGGGTAGGCGTACCAGCGGTGCGACCAGATGGCGTCCTCGCCCTCGGCGCCGCCGCCGGCCTCCTCGCCCTCACCGGCGTGGATCGCCTGGAAGTGGTCGATGTAGCCGTCCGGCTCGTTGAAGTTGCCGTCCTGGTCGTAGTCGTAGCGGTCCACAGTGTCGAACTGCGCGAGGTAGGCCTTGATGTCGGCGTCGCTCTTGCCGGCGGCCTTCTGAGCGTTGTACCAGGCCGTGGCGGTGTCGCCGACGAAGGACCAGTAGCCCTCGCCCTCGCTCGTGCCGTCGCCCGCGACCGGGTTGTGGCCGTAGCGAGCCTCGTTGTAGGGCAGCTTGACCCAGTCGGAGACGTCGCCCTTGGCGAGGAAGCGGCCGTTGGACTGCTTGAGGTAGAAGTCCTTGAACGAGTTGGTCGCCCCGAACATCAGGTCCGTGTAGTGGGCGCGGTTGTAGTCGGCCTGCCAGATGGTCGAGTTGTCATAGTCGGGGGAGGTGATGGGCGAGCGCACCGGCTCCGGGATCTGGTTGTGCAGCGGCCCCGGCGTCCCTCCCTGGGCCGGCTTGGTCTGGGTGCCGAACTCGGCGAGGATCGTGAAGATCGACTCCTCGCGGTTGACGCCCAGCTGGACGTACTGGCCCTTGCCGACCCGGACGGTCTTGCCGCCACCGGCCGTGGAGGTGACGTCGGCGGTCCCGGCGACCAGCTGGTCTACAGCGCGCTGACGCAGGGCGCGCTGCTTGTCGCCGAGCGGGTGGGACTTGTCGTCGACCTTGGCCGACTGCTGCACCGCGGGGTCGGGGGTGTCGACCGAGGGGGCTGCCGAGGCGGAGAGCGAAACTGGAATGGCCGTCAGTGACGCCACGATGGCGGCACCGGAGGCCAGCCCGACGATACGTCGGATCATGGTGCTCCTCAGGGGAAGGGGACCAGTGAGCGTGGTCCCGCAGCCTCGATGCGCACCGTGAGCTTCAGCGCACACCGTAGATGGGTGAGGTCACTGTAGACGCGCTGAGTCGCGCCGGGAAGGTCCTGAGCCGACAGATTTACGGACACCTCCGCTCAGAGGGTGACCGTGCCCCGCACCCGGTCGTGCACGGGGCCGCCGATCCAGACGGTGCCCTCGTCGACCTCGACCCGGATCTTTCCGCAGCGCCCGAGCATCCTGTCCTGCTGTGCCGAGTAGCGCTGGGGCACAAGGCCTTTCGCGGTGAGCCACTGCGCGATCGCGGCGTTCAGCGAGCCCGTGACCGGGTCCTCGGGCACGTTGTCGCCCGAACGCCAGGGCGCCGTCGGCGTCCACCCGCACCCTGACCAGGCCGGCGCCGCACTCCTGGACGACCTCGCGCGCCGTGCTCCCGGTGTGCGTGCGCCACACGTGCGCCGAGCCATCTCGTCGTCGTCGAGCGTTTCGGCGTCGAAGACCACCGCGAGCGGGTTGCCGCTCAGGGCACGCGCGGCGAAGACGTCGACCTGGGCGAACGGATAGGTGCGGGTCACCCGCTCAGGCTGCCGCTCCCGGTCACGCCCGGCAAGCCGGAGCGGGGGCGGCAGCCGCGTCGGCGGGCGGCGGCTCGGCTGCGGACGAAAGGTCCGCGGCAGGGTCTACGGCGATGTCGGCGACCCGACCCTCGTCCGCCTTGACCGCTGTGGCGCCGAGCAGGATGAGCAGCCCACCGAGCAGCTGCGTGGGGGCCGGGAGCTGGCCGAGGGCGACCCACGCGAACAGGATCGCGAAGATCACCTCGCTCAGCGAGACGAACGAGCTGACCTTGGAGCCGAGCAGGCGGGTGGCGAGCAGCCCGATCGTGTAGGACAGGACCGCCGTCAGCACGACCAGGGCTGCGATCGGCACCAGCGGAGGGACCGTCGCGCCGAGCAGGTGCACCGGAGCGCTGGACCAGACGAACGGGAAGAAGCCGAGCGCGCAGGCGGCACCGAGCACGACCGCCGCGACCCACATCCCCGCACCGACCAGGGTGAGCGCCGGCACGCCCTCGAGGGGCTTGGCGCTCAGCAGGAAGTAGGCGGCCGAGCACAGCGCGGCGATCAGACCCCAGCCGAGGCCCACCGCGCCGATCGAGACGCCGTGCAGCACGTCGAGCACGAGGGCGAGCCCGGCCACGGCCAGCCCGGTGCCGGCCAGGGTCAGCGGGCGCGGGCGGTGTCCGTGGCGCAGCCACAGCCATCCGACGATGAGCACGGGCGAGGTGTACTCCATGAGCAGCGCCACCCCCACGCTCAGCTGGCTCACGGCCATGAAGTACGCGAGCTGGCTACCGGCGACGGCGAGCAGGCCGTAGCCCGCGACCGTGCGCCAGGCGGCGAGCAGCGGCCGCCACCGACCCCGCAGCGCGCGGACGGCCGGGATGGTGAGCAGCAGCGCGGCACCGACGATGCGGGCCGTGACGGCCGCCGCCGGGCTCCACCCGGCGTCGATCAGCGAGGTCGCGAACGTGCCCGCCGTGCTGAAGCAGGCGCTCGCGACCAGCGCGAGCAGCAGCCCGGTCGCCATCGGGCGGCTGGTCGAGGCTCGCCTCAGGGCGGAGCGGGGAGACAACGATGCGCGGTGCGCGGTGACGGTGGTGGCAGCCATACGACCCTCCTACGATGACGAGGTGTGCTCCGTGCCTGGCGTTCGGGCGGCGTTCCGGGCCGGGTTCGGCGCACGAAAAAAGCCGGGCACGAGGCCCGACGACGGGTGGGAACACATCATGAGTGAAACGGCGTTACGCTCATTACTCTCGCCACTGTAGACCCGCCGACCGTCAGGAGTCAAAATGCCGTTCACTCATGACACCGAGTCGGCCCTGCAGGCCGCCGCCGCGCTGGTCAACACCACCCGCGACCCAGCCGACGACGCCCTCGCGACCCTGGCCGACCTGGACGAGTTCGTGCGCGACAACGAGTACTCCGGCACCCGCGCCCACGACCGCGCCGAGCTCGTCGCCGTGCAGTCGCTGCGCTCTCCCGTCGGCCACCTGTGGGACCTGTCGACCGAAGAGCTCGTCGACACCGTCAACGCCATGCTCGTCGACACCGCCGCCCTGCCTCAGCTGGTGCGCCACGACGGGTGGGACTGGCACCTGCACGCCACGCCGTCCGACGCCCCGCTCGCCACCCGCATGAAGGTCGAGATCGCCATGGCCCTCGTCGACCTCGTCCGCGCCGGCGAGACCGACCGGCTCAAGCGCTGCGCCGCCGACGACTGCTCCGGCGTCCTCGTCGACCTGTCCCGCAACCGGTCGCGCCGGTTCTGCTCCACCACCTGCAGCAACCGCGTCGCCGCTGCCGCCTATCGGTCCCGGTGCTCGCAGCGCGCCTGACCTGGCCTTGTCCGCGGCGGTCGTGGGGGCCCGGCCCTACGGGCCTACCATCCGGCGCTCGCCAGCTCGCGCCTCCCGCCAGGCCCGCCACGGCCCTTCGGGCCGGGCCCCACGTCCCCCGCTCGGCTCCCGCCAGGCCCGCCACGGCCCTTCGGGCCGGGCCCCACGTCCTCCGCTCGGCTCGCTCGGGCCGGTGCGCGTGCGCTTCGGAGTGATTCACGCCGTGTAGAACGTGCAAATCGCCTGGTTTGGGCCATGAATCAGTCCGAACGGCACGGGTGTGCCGCCTCGGGTCTGCGCTACCCGGGCCTCGCCCCTCGGGCCGCGAGAGCCGAGCGTGGTGGTGCGACGGAGGGAGCTACAGCGCCAGACTCGGGCGGGTGACGGGGGTGCGGAGGGCCTGGGCGAGGCCGGTGGCGGCGGCGGGGGAGCTACGGACCAGCCAGTTGCGCTCCTTGTTGGCGTCGAAGAGGACGACGGCCTGCACGGCGGGGAAGCCGGTGCGCAGGGCGGCGTGCATGTCGAGCCACCAGCGGGCCTTGGACTGGCCGGCCGGGGCCGAGACGGCGGGGCCGGCGCCGCGGCTGGTCGGGTCGGCGGACGAGATCTCGCAGATCCACACGGGCGCACCGGGTTTCAGGGCGACCAGGCGGCGGTACTGCTCGGTGTAGATGTCGGTGAACGACCGCCAGCGCAGCCCCGCGCCGTCGCCCCAGTTGTAGCCGTCGAGGCCGAGCACGTCGACGTAGCCCGCGCCGGGCCAGATCGAGCGGATGTCGGTGGTGCCGGCGTAGGTGTCGGTGGTGGGGTTGAAGACCCACCGGACATTGGTGACGCCCTGCTGGCGGAAGAGGGTGACGACCCGGCGCCAGGCGGCGTTGAACTGCGCGGGCGTGCCGCCGCGGGCCTTCTGCTGGCCGCCGGCCGGGAGCGGCTGGTGGGCGGCCCAGTCGCCGTTCATCTCGGCCCAGGGGCGCAGCGCCACGGTGCCGCGGTAGGCCTTCAGCCGGGTGGCCTGTTCCTTGAGGATGGCGTCGCCGTGTCCGGCGGCCCACCAGGCGTAGCCGCCCCAGTCCTCGAGCGACCAGGAGACGAGCAGGATGCGCCCCGAGCCCAGCTGCACGTCGCCGGGGTAGGGCCAGGTGTCGCCCTTGCCGCGGAAGATGCTGGCGATCGACATCGGCCGACCGATCGTGCGGCCGGTCTCGGTGAGCAGCGCGGGCTTGGCATCCATGCCCTGGGTCCACGACCCGTAGTGGATGGGCGTGCCGGCCACAGCACCGGGAGCACCCGCGGCACCCGCAGCACCGGGAGCAGCGGCAGGAGCGGCGGCAGCGCTGGCGTCAGTCATGAATGACCCTCCCATCGCGCCCGTGGCCAGCGACGCCCCGAGCCCCTGGAGCAGGGTGCGGCGCGACAGGAAAGGTGACGGTGAGTGACCTGACATGTACTAAGAGTGACATAGCGATCACCGTCCGTGCATGGATGAGGAAAGTGGAGGCAAAGAAGTGAGCCGTCGGTCCCGGGGAGGAGGGAGGGACCGACGGCTCGGTGTGACGCTGAGCCCTGGATCAGAGGGACAGCATCTCGGCGCGCTCGCGAGCGGCCTTGTTCCGGAACACCGGGGCGACGCGCTTCACGGCCGAGAAGGCGGCGATGAGAGCGAACGTGCCCATGGCGTAGTAGAGGTTGTCGAAGCCGGCGTAGGTCAGACCTCCGGCGGTTCCGGCAGCGAAGACGGGAGCAGGGTTGTTGTACATGGCGTGGTCACCATTTCCTTTCGGTGCGGATCAGTGCGTCGGCGTATGCCTTGGCGTGGGTTGCCTGCAGATACAGGTCGAAGGGCAGCTCGTACATCGTGAAGGCGGCGAGCTGATGGCGAAGCCCCTTGTCGCGAACGGTGATGAACCGCTCCAGCATGAAGATGAGGGTGATCCCCATCCACAGCCACTGGACGTGGAACGCGCCGAGGGCGATGGTCAGCGTCCGGTCGCTCAGGTAGAGCACCGTGATGACGACACCGAGCATCGTGAGCAGCTGACGGCCCCAGTAGGCCGCCGTGATCTTGGTGAGGCCGTACTGCACGCAGTTCTCGACCGCACCTCGCTTCCAGCGAAGTCGCTGGTTCCACAGCTCGCGCCAGGTCGGCATCGCCTCGGTGGTGAGGGTGCAGCTGGGTGGAGCGAGCAGCTCGTAACCGAGGTGCATGATCGCGAAGGACAGCTCGTTGTCCTCGGTCAGCACCCGCGGGTCGTAGATCCCTCCACGCCCGTCGCCCTCGGGGAGCCGGCCGTCGAGCCGGGCTCGCGACAGGTCCTGGAGCATGCGCGCCCGGAACATCGCGGCGGTGCCGGTCACGACCAGGCACTTGCCGTCGAGGCGGCGGACGTCTCGGGCGTAGCGGGCGTACTCGCTGTCCTGGAGGTGTTGCAGCAGAAGGGAATTCGCGTTCCAGGTCGAGCGGGCGAGGTGAGCGCCGGCACCTTCGTCGGGTGAACCCTCACGCTGGACGGCGGGCTGGGCACGGAACGTGCCACCGACCGCGCCGAGCTGCGGGAAGGCCGTGAGATAGCGAGCGGCGTTCTCGAGGAACGCGTTGTCCAGTGCCGAGTCGGCGTCCTGGACGAAAACCAGGTCGTCGTCGCCGAGCGTGTCGAGCAGCTCGTGCAGCACCTGGTTGAGGGCGCCGGCCTTCTTGTGGACGTTGTCGACCGTCTCGACCACGCTGACGCCGGCGGCGCGAGCGAGCTCGACGGTGCGGTCGGTGCAGTTGTCGGCGATCACCGTGACCGTCGCCGGCTGGTAGGTCTGGGCGCGCAGGGCGGCGAGGGTGGCTTCGATGCCCGCCTCTTCGTTGTGCGCCGGGACCAGGACGTGGACGCGGCCGAGTGGCGCCGTCCCGACGGCCGGTGCGGCCGCGCTGGTCACTTCGTCGATGCTCATTGTTGGTCTCTCCCCAGGACGAGCACTCTCGGGATTGAGAATGCTTTCTTGAAGCCCACCGAATCCCTGATCCGAATTCTTGGTGGGCATCCCCTCCACCAACAAAGTAGGGAGCGGGGAGAGCACGGACGGTCGACTTGATGGATGGTTCAACCGTTCACAACGGACTATGACGCGTCGCACCGAGTCACATACACAGCGTTATGCACTGGGTGATATGAGCATTGTACGTCCGATTTGCTGGGGTCTGGACCGCGCTTTTGTTGGACGCATTGTTCAGGCCCCGTCACGCAGTGTTGTCAGGGCAGCTCGAACGGACCTCGCCCCGGCCGCTTGGCGGGCTTGGGCCGCCGGGTGGCCGAGACGTACGCGCGATCGTCGTCATGGCGCTCGCACAGCCGGCGCGGCAGCCAGGCCGGCGACAGCGGAGCCAGGGTCGCGACCAGCACGGCGACGGCGACCAGCCCGAGGACCATCAGCGCCACCGTCGACCACCAGCCGTGGTGCAGCAGCGGCACGGCCAGCACCACCGCGGTGAGCACCAGCCCCAGGCCGATCAGCGGGGTGGCCAGCAGCAGCACCCGCTCGCGGTCGTCCCAGGTGGAGCGCCCGTGGGCGAGCTCCGGTCCGGTCCAGCACCAGGCGCCCAGGCCGAGCAGCAGGACACCGAGGACGAGCAGCACAGGCACGAGCATGGGGCTACCGTAGCCGTCGCGCCTGGACGCCTCCCACGATCAGTACGGCCGGTAGGGCTGGCCCGCGAGCACGGCCGCGACGCCCGGGATCTGCGCGAGCGAGCCGTAGCGGTTCACGCCGTAGCGGGCGCCGGCGATGATCTGCGCGACCGGGTCACCCTTGAGCTGGTAGCCCGGGAGCGCCCACGCCCTGAAGGTCGCCCCGATGGTCTGCATCAGCCCGAACGACGGATCCCCCTTGAGCGCGTTGCTGTCGGTGAGGTTGATGGCCGTCGGCCGGCCCGCCGACTCGTGATCGATGATGATCGCCAGGTGCAGGGCGTCGTCGCTCCCGCGCGGGAAACCGGTCTTGTAGAGGACCGCGAGCGCCTCCGCGATCCAGGTGCTGACCTCCTTGGAGACCGGCCGCCCGGTGCCCGGCAGCGTCGTGCCCGGCTTGATCGAGGTCACGACCTGCCCGTCGGAGGTGGCCACCCGCAGGCCCGACTCCAGCTCGGCGGCGAGCGCCAGCTGGGAGGTGGCGCGCGCCGAGGCCACGGCACTCAGCAGCCGCTGCTCGTCGAGCTGCTGGCGGGCCCGCCACGCGGCGAGGGCGGCGGAGACGTCCCGGTCGTAGGTCATCGAGGCGCGCACCGTGGTGATCGCCTTCTGCAGGGCCAGCACGTTGCCACCGTGCATGCGCGCCGCCGCGGCCAGTGCGGTGGCGGCACCCTGGTGGGCAGTGAGAGCGCTGTCGGCGGCGAGCGGGGCGTCGATCGCGTCGTCGAGCGCGCCCGCGAGCGCACCGAGCACGCCGACCTCGGACACCTGCTTGGTCCAGGCCTCTCGTCGCTTCGGGTCCGAGCCGGTCTGCTGCACCGCGTCAAGGGCCTGCTGCGGGAGGCTGGCGACCCGGTCCTGCGCCGCGCGCAGCGCCCCCTCGGTGCGCGCGGCGCGCGCCTTCGCCGTGAGGTAGCCCGTGCGGCTGCGTTCGAAGGCCGCCTCCGCCGTGCGCAGCCGGGACCGCACGATCATCGTCGGGGCGCTGTCGGCGTCGGTGATGACGAGCAGCGAGGGCTCGAAGGTCGGCACCAGGTCAGGGTTCGTGGTGGGCAGCGACCCGCTGGCCACCTGGCTGCCCGTCCCCGTGACGCCGCCCGGGTTCAGCGGGTCGCTCGGGGCGGGAGTCGGGGAAGGCGTCGGGCCGGGGCCTGATCCGGTTGGTGCCGCCGGCTCGCCGTGGCTGGTGCCGGTCGGGGCGGGCGTCTGTGCGGGCGTCTGAACCGGTGTCTGGGGTGATGACTGGGCCGGCGTCTGCGCTGGTGCCGGCGGCGGGTCGGCGGTCCAGGGACCCAGGCCGGCGAGGGCGACGGCAACGCTCAGCGCGAGTGCCGTGCCGTGCCCCGCCATGTCCGCCCCCGTCCTGCTGCCGGCCCCACCCTGCCGCACCGGGGCCTCGTGGCCGACCGGCAGGTCTACCGTATCGCCGACGGCGGGCCGGTGCGCCGGCTCGAGCCGGATCAGCAGGGTCTCAGTAGGGCAGGTAGCCGCCGCCGGAGTTGGCGCTGGCCACGCCGGGCACCTTGGCGAGCGAGCCGTAGGTCTGCACGCCGTAGCGGGCACCGGCCATGATCTGGTGCACGGGGTTGCTCCGGTCCTTGGCGCCGGGGAGGGCGAACGCGTCGAAGGTCGGGCCGATGGTCTGCATCAGACCGAACGACGGGATGCCCTTCGCGGCGTTGCTGTCGTAGTTGTTCTGCACGGTCGGGTCACCGCCCGACTCGTTGAAGATGATGATCGCGAGGTTCGCGGCGTCGCCCGGCTGCACCGGGTAGCCGTTCTGGTAGAGCGTGGTGAGCGCCTGGCCGATCCACCGGCTCACCTCGGGGATCACGACATAACCGCGCCCACCGGGCACGGGCGTGCCCGGGGCGATGGACGGCGCCGTGCGGCCGCCGGGCAGCGCGATCAGGCTCCCGTCCTTGAGCGCCTGGGCCCGAGCCGCCTGCGCGCGGACGGCTGCGGCGGCGGTGTCCCTCGCCACGAGCGGGGCGATGGTCTGCTTGGCGTTGTTGACCGCGTAGATCGCGGCGCGGTGCGCCGTGGCGGCCTCCACCGTGCGCTCGCGAGCGGCCGCGAGCTGGTTGCTGGCGAGCGTGGGCGTCGCGCCCGTGGTCTGCCCGGTGGCGAGCTGGCGCCTGACGTCCTGCTGGCGCTGGGCCTCGACGCCGCGGGCGGCGAGGTAGGCCGCGCGGGTCTGGTCGTAGCCCGTGACGGCTGCGGCCAGGCCGGCCCGAGCCGCCTTGGTCGCAGCCGAGTCGTTGGCGGTGACGGTGAGCAGTGCCGCCGGGACGGCGGTCCCCTGGTCGACGTTGATGGCCGTGAGCCCGCTCGCGGCGAACGGCGAGGCGGCGGCCACGGTGATCGCGCCGGCCCGGGCGGAGGAGCGGGAGGTGCCGGTCGTCGTGGCCCGCTCGAGCAGCGCCTCGGAGGTGGCGATGGACGTGCCCCGGGTGGTGGTGGGGCTGCTGCCCTCGGCGGCGGCCGAGCTCAGCGCGCCGACGGCCGGGTTGGCGATGGCCGCGACGGCGGCCACGCCGACGAGGCCGAGGGTGACGGCGTAGGGGGCGGTGGTGCGGCGGTGCCGGGCACGGGTCGAGGCCGGCTTGCGGGCAGGCGTGGACGCGGACGAAAAGGCAGGGAGGCGCATGAGTACCGTTCGGTGCGGGGGCAGGACGTGGCCACCTCCTGCACGATCTCTCGGCACCGTGCTCGGGGGTCGGTCGGCGCCGGTGAGGGAGGCGTCGACCGGTCAGGCAGGCAGTCCAAGGGCCGCTTGCGCAACGGCGCGCGTGGCGGGAGATGGTACCCGTAGTGCACGTGGTCGTCGCGGTGGCAGCACGCGACGAAGATCTCATGCAGGTTACGGATTCGTTATCAACGGTACGCGACGAAAGTCCAGCGGGCCAACCCGTGGATGCGATATAGAGACTGATCCCACATCGATCCTCACGCTGTGTCCATCAGAGCTCGACGCACGGTGCACGAATCGGGTGGGAGTGGTCTACGAGATGGGGGCGCGGAGGCGCCGGAGGGTGAGCGCGGTCGCGATCGCGGCGGTCGCCGCCTCGTGCCCCTTGTCCTCCGTAGACCCCTCCAAGCCGGCGCGCTCCAGCGCCTGGGCGGCGTCGTCGCAGGTCAGCACGCCGAAACCCACCGGGACCTGGCTGCGCACGGCGACCTCCGTGAGGCCCTGGGTGGCGGCCTGGCAGACGTAGTCGAAGTGCGGCGTGCCACCGCGGATGACCACCCCGAGCGCGACGACCGCGTCGACCGCCGGCCCACCGCCCTGGGGCTGCGCGAGCGCGGCGCAGACGACGGGCAGCTCGACCGTGCCGGGGACCCGCACCAGGTCCACCTGGGTGACGCCCGCCTCGGCGAGCGCCCGCTGCGCACCCGCGATCAGGCCGTCCATCACCTGCCGGTGCCAGGACGCGGCGACGACGGCGACCCGCAGGTCGGCGGTGTCCGCGGTGGCTGTTGCGGCCAGCGTGGCGGCGGCGAGGTCGGGGGAGCCGGAACCGGCCATGGTCAGCCTCCGTGGGCGAGGGGTCGGGGGTCGACCGGGTCGGGCAGCAGGGCGTGGCCCATCCGGTCGCGCTTGGTGCGCAGGTAGTGGACGTTGGCCGGGTTGGGGGTCACCTGCAGCCCCTCGACGACCGGCACGGCGATGCCCGCGTCGGCCAGCGACCGCGCCTTGTGCGGGTTGTTGGTCAGCAGGCGCACGGCCTCGACGCCGAGGTCGTGCAGGACCGCGGCGGCGGCGCCGTACTCCCGCGCGTCGACGGGCAGGCCGAGCTCGGTCTGCGCGTCGACGGTGTCGAGCCCGGTGTCCTGCAGCGCATACGCGCCCACCTTGGCGAGCAGCCCCACCCCGCGGCCCTCGTGACCGCGCAGATAGACGACGGCTCCCGGCTCGGCGGCGATCCGCTCGAGGGCGAGGTCCAGCTGCGGGCCGCAGTCGCAGCGCAGCGACCCGAAGGCGTCGCCGGTCAGGCACTCGGAGTGGACCCGCACGACCGGCGGGACCGCGCTCGACCCCAGCCCGTGCGGGCTGAGCAGCGCGAGGTGCTCGGCCCCGGTCAGCAGGTCCCGGTAACCCACGGTCGTGAACCGGCAGTGCGCGGTGGGCAGGCTCGCCCGCGCGACCTCGCGGACCCGGTCGTGGCGCTCGCGGTAGCGCACCAGGTCGGCGATCGTGAGCACCGGGAGGTCGTGCGCGCGGGCGAGCTCGATCACGGCGGGTGCCCGCATCATGGTGCCGTCGTCGTGGCACAGCTCCGCGATGGCTGCGACCGGTGCCAGCCCGGCGAGCCGGGCCAGGTCGACGGCTGCCTCGGTGTGGCCCCGCCGCTCGAGCACCCCGCCCGGGCGAGCGCGCAGCGGCACGACGTGCCCGGGGCGGATCAGGTCCGCCGGCGTCGACCCCGGGTCGGCGAGCACCTGGATGGTGCGGCACCGGTCGGCCGCGGAGATCCCTGTCGTGACACCGGTGCTCGCGTCCACGGTGATCGTGTAGGCCGTGCCCAGCGAGTCCTCGTTGCGGGAGACCATGAGCGGCAATTCCAGTCGGTCGGCCAGCTCGTCGGGCATCGGGGCGCAGACGTAGCCCGAGGAGTGCCGGATGGTCCATGCCAGCCACTGCGGCGTGAGCGTCTGCGCGGCGAGCACCACGTCGCCCTCGTTCTCCCGGTCGAGGTCGTCGAGCACCAGCACCGGCCGGCCGGCCCGCAGCGCCGCCAGCGCGGCCTCGACCGACGCGAGCGTGGTCATGGCGCGGCGTCCACGAGCGGCACCGTCGTGGGCCGCTCGGTCCGAGATGCCTTGAGCCACACGAAGAATCCGTAGATCACGAACGCCGAGTAGACCGCGTAGAGGGCTGCGGAGGGCAGGAAGCCCGAGTGCAGCAGCAGCGGGATGCCGACGAGGTCGACGCCGATCCAGGCGAGCCAGAAGTCGTTCCACCCGCGCGCCATGGCATAGGTCGCGATCATCGATCCCACGAAGATCCAGGCGTCGCACCAGAAGTACCAGCGCGGCGCGGGCCAGCCGGCGCCGATCGCGGAGAACACCCACTGCAGCAGCACCACGCCGGCCACCCACACGCCGAGGTAGGCGAGACGCTCGCGGCTCGTCGCCCAGCGGGGGACCACCGCGGGGGCGTCCTTGCCGAGGCCCCTGCTGGTCTGGCGCCAGCGCCACCAGCCGTAGACGCTCGTGATGATGAAGAACACCTGCCGGAACGCCTGGCCCCACATCGTGTGGTGCTGCGGGTTGGTGAACCACACCCCGAAGAACACCGTGAAGAGCAGGGCGTTGCCGATGATGCCCACGGGCCACGCCCAGATGCGGCGCTTCATGCCGCCCACGGCGGAGGCGAATCCGAAGAGGTTGCCGACGATCTCGCGCCAGAAGATCGGATATCCGGCGATGACGAGAGTGGCGTTGAACGCGCTGTCGAACCAGCTGGTCACGGGTGCTGCTCCTCGGTGAGGGCGCCGGCGGCGACGAGCCGCTCGACGTACTTGGCGATGACGTCCACCTCGAGATTGACGGTGGCGCCGATGGTCTTGCGCCCCAACGTGGTCAGGGCGAGGGTGGTGGGGATCAACGACACCGAGAAGGTGTCGTCGGTGACGGTCGAGACCGTGAGCGAGACGCCGTCGACGGTGATCGAGCCCTTCTCGACGACGTAGCGCGAGAGCGACGGCGGCAGCGAGATCGTGACGACCTCCCACCGGTCACCGGCCTGGCGGGCCGTGATGGTGCCGGTGCCGTCCACGTGCCCCTGCACGACGTGCCCGCCGAAGCGGCCGTCCGCGGCCATGGCGCGCTCGAGGTTGACCGGCGAACCGGCCTGCAGCGCACCAAGACTCGACCGCTGCAGGGTCTCGGCCATGACGTCTACGGTGAACGACTCGTGGTCGTGGTCGACCACCGTGAGGCAGACGCCGTTGACCGCGATGGACGCACCGTGCAGGGCGTCCGCGACGACCAGCGGCCCGTGCAGCCGCAGCACGGCCGAGTCGTGGCCGTGCTCGATGGACTCGACGCTGCCGAGCTCTTCGACGATGCCGGTGAACATTGGTTGCCCCTCGTGCTCTGCCTTGCTGACGGCGAGCTCCGGGGTCTCAAGAAGGGTTGCCGCACTGCGGAATTCCTCAGCACACCAACCGACGGGCGCTCGCCTACGAGCACCCGCGCGTGATCCTCCCATCCGGACTCTCACCGTCGGTCCTGGAGTTTCACCAGGTCAACCTCGCACTGGCTGCGCGAGGGTCGCGGACTGTCACCGCCGGCTCGGACTTTCACCGACCCCGGAACACGTTGTGGGGTCAGTATGCCACCGGACGCACGTCGCGTCGCCGATCCTGCTCGACGGATGGACCTGTGCCTAGGCTGAGACATGAGCCGAGTCCCCGCACCCGACGCCCCGACCGTGCTGGCCCTCGTCCAGGCCGGGGGCCAGGGCTCCCGCATGGACGTCCTCACCCGCGAGCGGGCCAAGCCGGCGCTGCCGTTCGCCGGGTCCTACCAGCTGATCGACATCGCCTTGTCGAACCTCGCCAACAGTGGCATCGACGACGTGTGGGTGTCGGTGCAGTACCAAGCGAGCTCGCTCGACGAGCACCTGCAGAGCGGGCGGCCGTGGGACCTGGACCGCACCAGCGGGGGCTACCGGCGGCTGGTGCCGGAGGAGGGCCGCGGCGGTCACCCGGGCTTCTCGACGGGCAACGCCGACGACCTCTACCGCCTCTCGGACCACCTGCGCGCCCACGAGGTGGACCTGCTCGTGCTCGCCAGCGCCGACCAGGTCTTCCGGCTGGACCTGGCCGAGGTGATCCAGCAGCACCTGGCCCGTGGCTCGGAGTGCACGATCGTGACGACCGAGGTCAGCAAGCGGGACGCGAGCCACAAGGCGGTCGTCGTCAGCGACGCGACCGGCCTGGTCACGCAGGTCCTCGAGAAGCCGGCCAAGCCGCCGACCGGCACCATCTCCGCCGAGGTGCTGGTCTTCGACCGCGAGCTGGTGCTCGACCTCGTCGACGCGCTGCACCGCGAGCTGGACGGGGACGACGAGGGCGCGAGCGGGCTCGGTGACCTCGCCGAGCACCTGCTGCCGCGGCTGGTCGCGCGGGGTGCCACGCACGCGTTCGCGCTGCCGGGCTACTGGAGGGACATGGGTAGACCCGAGGCCTACCTGGGCGCGCACCGCGACCTGGTGCGCGGCCGGGTCGACCTCTTCGACGACCTGGGCTGGCCGATGCGCAGCAACCAGCCCGACACGATGCCGGCGCTGGTGCGCTCGGGCGCCGTGATCGAGGACTCCGTGCTGGCGCCGGGCTGCGTGGTCGCCGGCACGGTCCGGGGCAGCGTGCTGGGTCCGGGCGCGCTCGTCGAGCGCGACGCCGTCGTTGAGGACAGCGTCCTGCTCGCCGGGGCACGCGTCGAGGCGAAGGCTCGGGTCAGCACCGCCGTGCTCGACGAGTCTGTCGTCGTCGGGCGGGGGGCTGAGGTGGGGGCCTTGCACACCGGCCGTCGGCTCCGTGACGAGGACGTGACGCTGGTCGGGCGGGACAGCGTCATCAGCCGTCGGCAGACCATCCCGGTCGGGTCTCGGTTGGAGCCGGGCACGACGGTCTGACGTCGGGCTCGGGCGCCGCCAAGGTGGGCGGTGCGGCCAGGGCAGGCAGGGTGGACAGGTGGCGCAGCCACGCCCGGGCGCCGGCGTGCTGCACCCGCAGCGTCGCGACGTCCGTGGCCAGCTCGAGCGCGGGCGCCAGGGCACGCTCGTGCAGCACCAGTCCTGCGACGAGGGCGCCGTGGAAGGTGTCTCCGGCCGCCAGCGTGTCGAGCGCCGTCACCCGCTGCGGCGTCAGCACGCCGTGCAGCGCCTCCCCTGGCCGCGTCGGTGCGAGGCGCGCGTGCGCGGACCGACGCCAGCAGCCGGGGTCGCCGCCGTCGGTCATGATCGCGGCGCCGGCGCCGGCCTCGATCGCGTGGTCCAGCGCGGCCTCGAGGTCGAGCCCGAGACCATCGGCGTAGTCTGCTGAGCCCGCCAGGATGTCGAGCCGCGAGATCCATTGCTCCGCATGCGGTTTGACGCTCCCCGCGTCGAGCACGGTGACGGCGCCGTCCCGACCGGACGCGATCGTGAGTGCCTCGTCGGCCGCCACCGGGTGGTGCCCGTCGAGCAGCAGCACGTGCGCGGCGGCCACGATCGCGCGGGCCTCGTCGGTGAGCGGGATGTCGGTCGTGCTGGCGTCCGTCGCGACGACGGTGCGCTCGCCGTCCGGGTCGATCAGGGCGGTGGAGACGGGCAGCTGGTGCGGCTCGCCCACCCCGACGCCCTCGGTGGGGTCGCTCACCAGGTCCACCACCTCGACCCCGTGGGTGACCAGGTCGTCCCGCACGATCCGGGCGGCGGGCGACCCGCCGAGCGCCGACACGAGCACCACCCGCACGTCGGTGCGGCCCGCCGCCCGCAGGACCGCAGCCGTCGTGATCGCGGCGTTGGTCGCGGGACCGCCGGCCACGAGCTCTACGTCGTCGCACCAGGACTTCTTGCCCCTGGGCGGATGCCCCGGGACTCGTTGCACGACATCGAGATTCGCCATCCCGAGGCAGACCACCACCAGGTCCATGAGTTGCTCCTCCCGGGTGCGCTGTGGGGCCTCGCGGTGTGCCCGCGCGGCCCCACAGCAGACTAGCCGTCGACGGCCACGGCGTGACCCTGCTCGTCCACCTCGGCGCGGTGACCGGAGGGGTCGACCAGGGCGCCGTCGGAGTCGAGGCTCAGCGCGCCGGTCATCAGCGAGACGACCTCGCTCATGGTGTAGTCGCCCGGCTGGACCAACGCCGCGCGACGGCCGAGCCGGTGCACGTGGATCCGGTCGGCCACCTCGAAGACGTGCGGCATGTTGTGGCTGATCAGGATCACCGGAAGCCCGCGGTCCCGGATCCGCCGGATCAGGTCCAGCACCTGGCCCGACTCCTTGACGCCCAGCGCGGCGGTCGGCTCGTCCATGATGACGAGCTTCGTGCCGAACATCGCTGCGCGAGAGACGGCTACGGCCTGACGCTGGCCACCGGACAGGGTCTCGACGATCTGGTCGATGTTCTGCACCGTGGCGACGCCGAGCGCGTCCAGCTGGTCCTGGGCGGCCGCGCGCATCGCCTTGCGGTCGAGCATCCGGAAGACCGACCCCCGCACCCCGGGCTTGCGCTGCTCGCGCCCGAGGAACAGGTTGGACGAGATGTCCATCGCCGGGGCCACCGCGAGGGTCTGGTAGACCGTCTCGATGCCGGCCTTGCGGGCGTCCAGCGGGGAGTGGAAGCGCACGGGCGATCCGTCGAGGCGGATCTCGCCCTCGTCCGGCACGATCGCCCCGGACAACGCCTTGATCAGGGTGGACTTGCCGGCGCCGTTGTCGCCGACGACCGCCATGATCTCGCCGGGCAGGAGCTCGAAGTCGGCGCCGCGCAGCGCTGTCACCTTGCCGTAGCGCTTGACCAGACCCGTCGCCGCCATGACCGGCTCGGCCGCCCCAGGTTCTACCCGATCCTGCTCGTGCTGCTGGGTGCTCACAACGCCCTCCTTCGCGCCCACTGGTCGAACGCGACCGCGGCGATCACGAGCAGACCGGTCGCGACGTCCTGGTAGAGGCTGTCGATGCCGGCCTGGGTGAGGCCGCTGCGCAGGACGGCGACGATGAGGGCACCGACGAGGGTGCCCCAGACGCCACCGCGTCCGCCGAACAGGCTGGTGCCACCGATCACCACAGCGGTGATGCTGTCGAGGTTGCCGGTCTGGAAGGCGTTCGGGTCGGCGTTGGGGATGCGGCCGAGCGCCTGCCAGGCGGCCACGGCGTAGATCAGGCCGGCGACGACGTAGACGCTGAAGAGCGTCTGGCGCACGTGGATGCCGGTCAGCCGGGCAGCCTCCTCGTCGTTGCCCACCGCGTAGACGTGCTTGCCCCAGGCGGTGTGCGACAGGGCGTACCAGACGATGCCGAACATCGCGAGCATCACGAACATGCCTGGTGTCACGTAGAACTGACCGAACAGGTAGCTCCCCTTGCCGAGGTAGCCGAGCAGGTCCGACGTCACCGGCCACGAGTTCCCGTCGGAGTAGAGCCGACCGAGCGCCGTGACGACGGTGAGCAGACCCAGCGTGACGATGAACGGCGGCAGCTTCAGCCGGGTGACGAGCGCGCCCGACACCGCGCCGATCACGGTGCACACCGCGAAGCCGGCGACCAGGGCGAGCAAGGGTGGCTGGCCCTGCGCGGCGAGCTTGGCGAACAGCAGGCTGCCGAGCACCATGATCGCCGCGTTGGCGAGGTCGATGCCCGCGGTGAGGATGACCAGCGTCTGACCGAGCGCCAGCGTGGCGATGACGATCGTCTGCTGGAGCACCAGGGACATGTTGTCGATGTTCATGAAGGTGCTCGACGTCAACGAGAAGATGACGACGGCGATGGCCAGCGCGATGAGCGGGCCCAGCGTGGGGGAGCGCAACCAGAGGTCAGCCAGCCCGCGGCGGTCCTCCTTGCTGGGAGCGGCCGCGGGCGGCGCGGTGGTGGTGCTGCTCATCTCAGCCCCAGCAGTTCTGCAGACCCCACGCGGTGTCCTTGATGTCGAGGCCGGCGACCGGCTTGTCGCTGATGACCTGGGCGCCCGTGTCCTGGAAACCGCTCGGCTTGCTGCCGTCCTTGGCGAACTTCACGACCGCGTCGACGCCCTGCTCGGCCATCTTCTTGGGGAACTGCATGACGGTGGCGAGGTACTTGCCGTCCTTGACGTCCTGCACGCCCTGGCAGCCGCCGTCGATCGAGGCCATCGTGATCTTCGACTGCAGGTTCTTGGCCGAGATCGCCGCGTAGGCACCGCGCGCCGCCGGCTCGTTGATCGTGTAGACCGCGTTGACGTCGGTGCTGCGCTGGAGCAGGTTCTCCATCGCCGCCTGAGCCTTGTTCTGGTCGCCGTTGGTGTTGGCCTTGCCCACGATCTGCGGGCTGCCCTCGGCCACGCCGATGCCCTGCAGGAAGCCGCGGTGGCGCATCTCGTCGACGGTGCCGCCGGCCGTGCCGTCCATCATGATGATCTTCGGGGCCGTGACGCCCAGGGTGGCCTTGACGTACTTGCCCTGCAGCTCGCCGGCCGTGACGTTGTTGGTCGCGTAGGTCGCGTCCACCGCGTCCTTGGGGTCGGTCTCGGTGTCCAGCGCGATGACGACGATGCCCGCGTCCTTGGCCTTCTTCAGCGCGCCCAGGATACCGGTCGAGTTGCTCGGCGTGATGAGGATGCCCTTGACCCCCTGCTGGACGAGGTTCTCGATCGCGGCGACCTGTCCCTCGTTGTCGCCGTCGAACTTGCCTGCGAGGGCGATGAGCTCGGCGTTCTGCTTCTGGGCCTCGGCCTTGGCCGAGTCGCGCAGCTTGACGAAATAGGGGTTGGTGTCGGTCTTGGTGACCAGGCCGACCTTGACCGTCCCGCCGGCGGCGGAGCCCGTGGCTCCCGAGCCGCTCGAGTCGGTCGACTTGGTGGAGGTGCACGCGGTGGCGGCGATGGTGACGATCGCGGCGCTCGCGCAGACGGTGCGAAGCGTGGAGCTCATCGTGTAGTTCCTTCGGCAGCTGCCCTGGCTCCGCTGCCAGGGCTCGTGGCGGTCAACCTATGAGGTAGCCCCCGCCCTGTCCTGTTTTGCGCAAAGTCTTGCGCCTCCCGCGTGCGGTGGTGAGGATCGCTGACAGAGAGCTGGCGACGTGGTGACGTGGTGACGACGACTGGGTGATGACGACGACATGGTGACGATGACGACGGTGGCCGCGATGGCGCACGTCTCGGTGAGCACGGTCTCCCACGTGGTCAACGGCACCCGCCCGGTCTCGCCCGAGACGCGCAGCCGGGTGCTCCAGGCCATGGACGCCCTCGGGTTCGAGCACCACCCCATCGCCCGGTCGCTGCAGTCCGGGTCGGCGCGCACCATCGGCCTCGCCCTCACCGCGGCGTCCAACCCCTACTGGACCGACCTGGTCTCCGGCATCGACCTCGCCGCCAGCGCGGCCGGGCTGAGCCTGATCATGGTGGACACGCGGGATGAGCCCCGGCACGAGGCGACGGTCGTCGCGAACCTGCTCGCCCACCACGTCGACGGCCTCATCGTCGCGCCGTCGGGCGGGTGGGAGGGCCAGCTGCTGCCGATGCTGCGGGACCGCGCCACGCCCTACGTGCTCATCGACCGGACCGGCCCGGTGCGCGTTGACCAGGTCGCGGTCGAGAGCGAGCAGTCCAGCGCCGCGGTGGTGGAGCACCTGCTGGTCCAGGGGCACCGGCGGGTCGCGGTGGTCACCGGCGCACCGGGGTTGTCCACCTCGGAGGACCGCGAGCGTGGCTACCGGCTGGCGCACGCCAGGCTGGGGGTCCCGGTGGACGAGGCGCTGGTGGTCTGCGGGGGGTCTACGGAGCATGGCGGTCGGTCGGCGACCCTGCGCCTGCTGTCCGAGATCGACCCTCCCACAGCACTGTTCACGAGCAACAACCTGATGACGATCGGGGCGCTGGGCGCCCTGCGCCAGCTCGGTCGGCGGGTGCCCGACGACCTGGCGCTGGTCTCCTACGACGACTTCAGCTGGGCCGAGGTCTTCAGCCCGTCGCTCACCACCGTCGCCCAGCCCCTGCGCGACCTCGGCCGCACCGCCGTCCAGCTCCTCGTCCGCCGGCTCAACGACCCCCAGGCGCCCACCCAGATCGTGCGCCTCCCCGCCGAGATCCGGCACCGCGAGTCCTGCGGCTGCCTCGCCTGACCTACAGGCTGATCCGGTAGCGCCGGACGGGGCCGTGGTCGGTCGTCCGGACGCCCTCGAGGACGCCGCCGTGGTGCTCGATCGTGCGGGCGGAGGCGACGTTGTCGTCGAGGCACATGAGGAGGAGGGTCTTGAGGCCGAGATCCCGTGCGACACAGAGCATCTCGCCGAGCGCCCAGGTGGCGACGCCGCGGCCGCGTGCCGATGCCCGTAGGCCGAAGCCGATGTGGCCGACCTCGTCCTCGCGGGGGTGACCGTGGCGCAGGACGATGCCCCCGAGCACCCGGTCGCCGTCGACGATCCAGCGGTAGACCGTGACGCCGGGCCCGCGGTCATGGGCGGTCAGCCGTGCCACGAAGGAGCCGAAACCCTCGGGGGTGACGACGTCGTCGGTCGCGCGGATGCCGAAACCGTCCTCGTGGTAGCCCGGACCCCACTCGAGGTGCGCCTCCAGCCAGGCGCCACGGAGGCCCACGGTCGGCTCGACGAGCTCCGGCATCACGACTCCGCCGGCAGGGGCGTGCGAGAGAGCTCCCAGCGCCAGAGCGCCCAGCCGAGCAGGACGAAGCCGAGACTGGTGACGGCGAGCGAGAGCAGCGACCCGGAGACGAACGGCACGATGGCGCCGGCGAGCAGCGCGTTGAACATCAGCTGGGCGAACGAGCTGACTGACGCGGCGCCGCCCCGGCGGGCGGGGAACAGGTCGAGCAGCCGCAGCTGCATGACCGGGAAGACAAGCGCGATGCCGAACGCGATCACGGTCGGACCGATCAGCGCCCAGGGCATCGGGGCCAGGCCGAGCAGCCCCACCGTGGCGTTGAGCACGCCGGCGCACGCGGCGATCAGGAACCCGCGCGAGACCAGGGTCGACGACGGCATGGCCGTGGCCAGCCGCCCCGTGAGATAGGCGCCGATCACCATGCCGCCGATCATCGGGACGAAGAACTTCCAGAAGTCCTGCGGCCCTTGGTGCAGCAGCTCGACGACCAGGATCGGTGCCGCAGCGATGTAGAGGAACTGGCCGGCGAAGCCGAATGTCATTGCTGCCGTAGTCCGTTGGAAGTCGGCGTCTTTGGCGATGACCCACAGCCCGGACAGCAACGGCCGGACCTGCAGCGCCGTGCGAGCGGCCGGCGGGTGCGTCTCGGGGAGGGCGACGAGCACCCACCCGGTCATCAGCGCGCCGAACGCCACGAGGAACCAGAAGATCCACGGCCACGGGCCGAACGCGAGGATCCAGCCGCCGACGATGGGCGCAACGGCGGGCGCGAGGCCGAAGATCATCACGATGTGACTCATGACGGCCTGCGCGCGCGGCCCCTCGAAGCGGTCGCGCACCACCGCACGGGCGACGATCTGGCCTCCACCGGCGCTCAGCCCCTGCAGCGCGCGGAAGGTGATCAGCATCGGCAGCGAGGTCGAGAGCGCACAGCCCACCGACGCCAGCACGTAGACCGTGATGCCGGTGACGATGACCGGCTTGCGTCCGACGGCATCCGAGATCGGACCGTGGAACAGGCTCATCGCGCCGAACGCCAGCAGGTAGACGCTGGTGACCTGCTGCATCGCGGCGGTGTCGGCACCGAGCTGGGCGCCCATGGCAGGGAAGGCCGGGAACACCGTGTCGATCGAGAACGGCCCGAACATCGACAGGCCGGCGAGCAGGATGGTCAGCCCGAGCGCACCCCTGTCGCGCGGGCCCCCGCCGAGCGCGCCCCCGCCGGGCACCGCCGTCACGTGACGACGAACGCGTCGGCCCGGTGCCGGGTGGCCTCGACGACGCGGGCGTTGACCCCGTCGCTGCCGGTGGTGGAGCGCTCGATCGCCTCGGCCGTCGACCGGCCGAACCACTCGTGCCGCGCGACGAGGCGCGACAGGCGGACGTCCTCGGGGACGTCGACGTACCAGACCTCGTCGCACAGGGTGGGCACGGCCGACCAGGGCGGGGTGTCGACGAGCAGGTAGTTGCCCTCGGTGACGACCAGCGGGGTGTCCGGCTCGATCGCCACGGCGCCGGCGATGGCGTCCTCGATCTCGCGGCGGAACTCCGGCGCCCAGATGGTGCCCGGCTCGCCGGCACGGATCCGGCGCAGCAGGTCGACGTAACCGGCCGCGTCGAAGGTGTCGACGGCGCCCTTGCGCGGCACCCGACCGAGTCGCTCGAGCGTGGAGTGGGCGAGGTGGTAGCCGTCCATCCCCAACCCCACGGCGCCGGGGACGGCGGCCACGAGCGCCTCGGTCAGGGTGGACTTGCCCGAGCCGGGCGCGCCGGTGATGCCGATGACGACCCGGCCGGTCGCGGTCGCGAGCAGATCGCGCGCCCGGGCCACGGCCTGGTCGAGGGTGAGTGGGTGCACCCGGCGAGTCTAGGACCGGCCGGCAGGCGCGGCTAGGCTGGACCGCATGCGAGCCGTCCAGGTCAGTGCCCCTGTCTGCTACCACGGAGAAGGCCCCTGCTGGAGCCCGAGCTGGGGAGGGCTGCGCTTCGTCGACATGCTCGCCGGCGACGTGATGACGCTGCTCGGCGACGGCGCCGTGCGGCGCACCCCGACCGGCTCCGCGGTCACCGCCTGCATCCGCCCTCGGACGTCCGGCGGCGCGATCGTCGCCCTCGAAAGGGGCTTCGCGCTGGCCGCCGAGGAGGACCTGTCCGACCTCACGCCGCTGCCAGAAGTGTTCAGCGACAAGGGGATCCGCTTCAACGAGGGCGGATGCGACCCCGACGGTCGGTTCTACTGCGGCACGATGGCCTACGACCGCACCGAGGGTGCGGCCACGGTCTACCGGCTGGACCCGGGCGAGCAGCACGCTACGCCTGTGATCACCGACGCGACCATCTCCAACGGGTTCGCGTTCAGTCCCGACGGCGCGACCGCCTACTACATCGACACCCCGACCGGTCGCATCGACGCCTTCGACTACTCGCGCGAGCGCGGTCTCACCAACCGGCACCGGCACGTCGAGGTCCCCGAGGACGACGGCCGCCCGGACGGTCTCACCGTCGACGCCGACGGTCGGATCTGGGTGGCGCTCAACGGTGGTGGCAAGGTCCGCTGCTACGGCACCGACGGTCGCGTCCTCGAGCAGGTAGACCTCCCGGTGCGGCTCGTCACAGCCTGCACCTTCGGGGGCGATGACCTGCAGACGCTGTTCATCACGACCTCTCGCGAGAACCTCCCGGACGACGTAGACCCCGAGGCCGGCGCGGTGTTCGCGCTCGGTCTCGGGGTCCGTGGTCTGCCGGTGCTGCCCTTCGCGGGCTGACGCGCCGGCCCTCGCGGGCCGGCACGTCGCCAGCCCGCGGGCCGACCCGTCGCCGGACGTCAGCCCTGCGGGGGCTCGGTCGGCGTGACCGCCTCGTCCTTGGCCGAGGCCGCGGCGGCCGTCTGCTCCTTGTCGGCGGCCGCAGCGACGGCCGCGTCCTTCGGGGCGTGCCGCGGGTCGATCTTGTGCGGCTCGGTGGTGCCCTGGATGGTCGGCTTGAAGTCCGGGCCCAGCTGGCGGACGGCGAGCCGGCCGATGAGCTGCTGACGGGTGGTGGTGCGCTCGGAGCGGCCGTTGCCGAGGAACGCGATCAGCCAGTGCAGCAGCGTCGTCGCGCGGTTCTTGAAGCCCACGATGTAGAGCAGGTGCAGGCCCAGCCAGGCCACCCACGCCGGGAAGCCGGTGGCCTCGATCTTGCCGGCCTTCATGATGGCGCCGAAGCGGGAGATGACCGCCATCGAGCCCTTGTCGTGGTACTTGAACGGCTCGGTGACGGGGGTGCCGCCGGGCAGCTCGCCCTTGATCTTGGCGGCGGCGTAGCGGCCGGTCTGGATGGCGACCTGGGCGACACCGGGCAGCTTGTTGAGCGCCATCATGTCGCCGACGACGAAGACGTTGGGGTTGCCCGGGAGGGTCACGTCGGGGTTGACCGCCACGCGGCCATCGCGGCCGACCTCGGCGCCGCACTGGTCGCCGACCAGCTTGCCGAGCGGGCTGGCCTGCACACCGGCGGCCCAGACCTTGCAGCCGGCCTCGATGCGCTCGGTGTGGCCGTCCTTGTACTTCACCGTGACGCTGTTGCCGTCGAGGTCGGTGACCAGGGCGCCGAGCTTGACCTCGACCCCGGCCTCCTCGAGGGTCTTCTGAGCCGACCGCGACAGCCTGTCGCCGAACGCGCCGAGGACCTTGTCGGCGCCGTCGAGCAGGATGACGCGCGTCTGGGTCGGGTCGATGTTGCGGAATTCGCTGCGCAGCGTGGTGCGGGACAGCTCGGCGATCTGACCGGCCATCTCGACACCGGTCGGGCCCGCGCCGACCACCACGAAGGTGAGCAGCCGCTTGCGCTCCTCGGGGTCCGAGGTGAGCTCGGCGACCTCGAACGAGCCGAAGATGCGGGCGCGCAGCTCGAGGGCGTCGTCGACGGTCTTCATGCCCGGGGCGAAGACCGAGAAGTGGTCGTTGCCGAAGTAGGACTGGCCGGCGCCGGCCGCGATGATCAGGTAGTCGTAGTGCAGGACCGTCTCGTGGCTGAGGGCCTCGGCGGTGACGGTCTGGGCGGCGAGGTTGATGTCCGTGGCCTCGGACATGATGACCTTGACGTTCTTCTGCCTCTTCAGCACCTCGCGCGTCGCGGGGGCGATCTCACCGGGCGACAGGATGCCGGTCGCGACCTGGTAGAGCAGCGGCTGGAACAGGTGATAGGTCACCTTGCCGACGATGGTGATGTCGACGTCGGCGTCGGCGAGGGCCTGGGCGGAGAACAGACCGCCGAAGCCGGAACCGATGATGACGACGTGGGGGCGCGAGGCAGAGGCCACGAAGACTCCTTGGAGAGGCACGTTCACGAGGAAGGACCGACGGCGTCGTCGGGCTGGTGGAACCGGCGTGCAGCCGCAGGCACCCCGGTGCCCTGGGTCACACTCATCGACAAGGCTAACCTTCCCTGGTCGCCCCGGCCAATGGTTCGATCGGCGTTGACGTGATATCGGCTTGATCGTTCATACCCTGGGGGCTACATCTGCTCCGGCGCCTCGACCCCGAGCAGGTCCAGGCCCTGCACCAGGGTGCGCAGCGTGAGCGCGCACAGGGTCAGCCGCGACGCCCGGGTCGGCTCGTCCTCGGCCTTGAGCACCGGGCAGGCCTCGTAGAACGAGGAGAAGGCCTGCGCGAGCTCGAACAGGTAGGCGCTGAGCCGGTGCGGCTCGAGCGACGTGCTCACCGCCGTGACGACGCTCGGGAAGTCCAGCAGCCGCAGGGCCAGCTCGCGTTCGGCCGGCGCCTCGAGGCGCACCGGTGCGGTCTGGGTCTCGGGGTCGAGCCCGATGCCGCGGAAGATGGACCGGATCCGCGCCGTGGCGTACTGCAGGTAGGGCCCGGTGTTGCCGGTGAGGGCGAGCATCCGGTCCAGGTCGAAGACGTACTCGGAGTCGTGCGCGACGGACAGGTCGGCGTACTTCACCGCGCCGATCCCGACCTGGTGGGCGACCTCGGCCCGGGTGTCCTCGGGCAGGTCGGGCCGGGCCGCGTCGATGTAGGCCCGCGCCTTGACGACGGCCTCGTCGAGCAGCGCCATCAGCCGCAGCGAGTCGCCCGAGCGGGTGCGCAGGATCTTGCGGTCCGCGCCGAGCACGTTGCCGATCTTGACGTGCGTCGGGACGGTCGAGTCGGGCAGCCAGCCGGCCCGCCGTGCGGTCGCCCACACCATCTCGAAGTGCAGCGACTGGGGCACCCCGACGACGTAGAGGATCCGGTCCACGTGCAGCCGCCGGACGCAGTCGCGGATCATCGCGAGGTCGGTCGTGGCGTAGCCGTAGCCACCGTCGGACTTGCGGATGATCATCGGCACCGGCTGGTCGTCGCGACCGGTGAACTGCGGCAGGAAGACGACGAGGGCGCCGTTGTCCACGGTCGCGATGCCCGCCTCCTCGAGCTCGCGGCACACGACGGGCAGGTCGTCGTTGTAGGTCGACTCGCCGGCGAGGTCGGCGTCGGTCAGCGTCACCCCGAGCGTGCGGTAGACCCGGTTGAGGTAGCGCAGCGACAGGTCGATCAGCGTCCGCCACACGGTGAGCGTCTCGGGGTCACCGGCCTGCAGCAGCACGACGCGGGCGCGGGCCCGGTCGGCGAAGGTCGGGTCGGCGTCGAACTTCTCGCGCGCTCCCTGGTAGAACGCGTTGGGGTCGGTCTCGAGCAGGCGGGCCGTCGGGGAGTCGGCGCCCACGTCGAGCAGGTGCTCGACGAGCATGCCGAACGGCGTGCCCCAGTCGCCGATGTGGTTCTGCCGGATGACGGTGTGCCCGGCGAACTCGAGGATCCGGGCGAGGGCGTCGCCGACCACGGTCGTGCGCAGGTGGCCGACGTGCATCTCCTTGGCGACGTTGGGCGAGGAGTAGTCGAGGGCGACCCGCTGCGGCTCCACGGGCGCGACGCCGAGGCGCGGATCGGCCTGCGCGGCGGTGGCCCGGTCGGCGATCCAGTCGTCGGCGAAGGTGATGTTGATGAAACCCGGGCCGGCGATCTCGGCGGTCGTCGTGAGCCCGTCGGTGTCCAGGTGTGCGACGATCGCCTCGGCCACGTCGCGCGGCTTGCGCCCGAGCTTCTTGGCCAGCGCCATGGCGGCGTTGACCTGCACGTCGGCGAACTGGCTCGGTCGAAGCACCGGGTCGGCGCCGCGCAGCTCGTCGCCGAACGCGGCGACGAGGGCGGACTGGACAGCCGGGGTCAAGGCTTCGATCGGGGAAGGCATGGGTCCAAGCCTAGTGGGCCCCACGTCGAGAGAGAGAACGGATATGTCGAGCGCTCGCACGCCCGTGATGTCACGGCCTCCGGGGCGCCACCGCGCCGCCGTGGAGGTCCAGCCGTGGCCGGCCCTGTGGGCCCTCGTCATCGGCTTCTTCATGATCCTCGTCGACTCGACGATCGTCACGGTCGCGACGGACGCCCTGATGACCGGCCTGGACGCGGACCTCGGCGAGGTCCTCTGGGTGACCAGCGCCTACCTGCTGGCCTACGCGGTGCCGCTGCTCATCACCGGCCGGCTCGGCGACCGCTTCGGTCCCAAGCGGATCTACCTCACTGGTCTGACGATCTTCACGCTCTCCTCGCTCGCCTGCGGACTGGCGCACTCCATCGACCAGCTCATCGCCGCCCGCGTCGTGCAGGGCCTCGGCGCCGCGCTGATGACCCCGCAGACGATGGCCGTGATCACCCGCCTGTTCCCGCCGCAGGAGCGCGGCAAGGCCATGGGCCTGTGGGGCGCCACCGCCGGCGTGGCCACCCTCGTCGGCCCGATCCTCGGCGGCACCCTGATCGACACCCTCGGCTGGGAGTGGATCTTCATCATCAACGTGCCGGTCGGCCTGATCGCCTTCGTCGCGGCGATGCGCCTGGTGCCCGCCCTGCCGACGCAGGGCCACAGCTTCGACTGGCTCGGTGTCGTGCTCTCGGCGGTCGGCCTGTTCTGCGTCGTGTTCGGCATCGAGGAGGGGCGCTCCTACGACTGGGGCACGATCAGCGGACCACTCACGATCTGGCGGCTGATCGCCCTCGGCGTCGTCGTCCTCGGCCTGTTCGTGCTCTGGCAGGCGCGCAACCCGCGCGAGCCGCTCGTCCCGCTGCGCCTCTTTCGCGACCGCAACTTCTCGGTCGCCAACGTCGCGATCACCACGGTCGGCTTCGCGATCACCTCGATGGCCTTCCCGCTCATGCTCTGGGCGCAGGTGGTGCGAGGCTACTCACCGACCCGCGCCGCCTGCCTGATGATCCCCATGGCCGTGCTGTCGGGTGGCCTGGCGCGCTGGGTCGGCACCCTGGTCAACAAGATTCACCCGCGCGTGCTGTCCGGCTTCGGCCTGCTCCTCTTCTCCGTCTCGCTGTTCCTCATCGGGCTGCTGATGAAGCCGGACACCTCGATCTGGCTGTTCGAGATCCCGGTAGCCCTCCTCGGCATCTCCAACGCGTTCGTCTGGTCCCCGTTGTCGACGTCCGCGACGGCCAACCTGCCGCCGCAGCGGGCCGGGGCGGGTGCCGGGGTCTACAACACCACCCGGCAGATCGGCTCGGTCCTCGGGTCCGCCGCGATCGCGGTCTTCATGCAGTCCCGGATCGCTGCCAACCTGCCCAGTGGGGCTGGCGGTGGCACCGCGACGTCGGGGATGTCGACCGGTGGGCCCATCCCGGACATGATCCGTGAGCCGCTCTCGACCGCCTTCGGCCAGTCCATGTGGCTGCCGGCGGCCGTGCTGCTCGTCGGGCTGGCGGCAGCCCTGCTCTTCGAGCGACCCGCCCACCACGCCCGCGCAGCAGGTCCGAGGTAGACCCCGGGGGTGGTCGCCGGTGCACCCCCTCGGCATGATGGAGCCATGGCGACCACAGCCGGCACCGGCAGCGAGCTGATCGACATCGGGGACTTCACGGACGACGCGCTGGGGGCCGGCAAGGGTCTCGCGGTGCTCACCAGCGGCGGCGACGCGCAAGGGATGAACGCCGCCGTCCGCGGGGTCGTGCGCACCGCGCTCCACCTGGGAGCCGAGGTGCACGCGGTCTACGAGGGCTACCAGGGGCTGGTCGACGGCGGCGACCTCATCAAGCGGCTTGACTGGGACGACGTGGCGCGCATCCTGCACCGTGGCGGCACGATGATCGGGACCTTCCGCAGCAAGGACTTTCGCGAGCGCGAGGGCCGGCTGAAGGCTGCGGCTCACCTCGTGGACCGGGGCATCGACCGGCTCGTCGTCATCGGCGGCGACGGCTCGCTGTCGGGGCTCGACCTGTTCCGTCAGGAGTGGGCCGGGCTGCTCGCCGAGCTGGTCGAGCGCGACCGGATCACCGTCGAGCAGGCCGACGCCCACCCGGCGCTGATGATCGCGGGGCTGGTCGGGTCGATCGACAACGACCTGGTCGGGACGGACATGACGATCGGCGCCGACAGCGCGCTGCACCGGATCGTCGAGGCCATCGACGCGCTCGCGTCGACGGCGGCGAGCCACCAGCGCAGCTTCGTCGTCGAGGTGATGGGGCGCCACTGCGGCTACCTCACCCTGATGAGCGCGATCGCCGGCGGGTGCGACTACGCGCTGATCCCGGAGAACCCACCGGCCGACGGCTGGCAGGACCGGATGTGCGCCGAGCTGCGCCGTGGCCGGGCGGCCGGGCGACGGGACTCGATCGTCGCGGTCGCCGAGGGGGCGCAGGACCGCGAGGGCCGCCCCATCACGGCCGACATGGTCCGCGCCATCATCGAGGAGCAGCTGCACGAGGACACGCGCGTCACGATCCTGGGCCACGTCCAGCGCGGTGGTCGGCCGAGCGCCTACGACCGCTGGGCGTCCACCTGGCTCGGCTACGCCGCCGCCCACGAGGTGCTGTCGGCCACTGCCGACACCGAGGGCAAGGTCATCGGGCTGCGTGGCGACCGGGTCGTCGCGGTGCCGCTGGTGCAGGCCGTGGAACGCACCCGCGAGGTCCCGCAGCGGATCGAGGAGGGTGACTACGCCGGGGCGATGGCGCTGCGCGGCGGCTCCTTCACCGAGATGGTCCGGGTCTTCCGGGACCTCTCGGAGCCGCCGACCGTCGAACCGCGGCACGACGCCACCGCCCGGCGCATCGGCATCCTGCACGCCGGCGGGCTCGCCCCGGGCATGAACACCGCAGCCCGGGCCGCCGTGCGGCTCGGCATCGAGCGCGGGCACACCATGCTCGGCATCCGCGGCGGCTTCCCCGGCCTGCGGGACGGGCACGTGCGCGAGCTGTCCTGGGGCGACGTCGAGGGGTGGACCGCCACCGGTGGTGCCGACCTGGGGATCCGGCGCACCGTCCCGCCGATGGAGCAGCTCTACGCGATCGGGCGCTCGCTGGAGCGCGCCGAGATCGACGCCCTCATGGTCATCGGCGGGTGGAACGCCTATCAGGCCACCTGGACCCTGTGGTCCGAGCGCGAGCGCTACCCGGCGTTCGACATCCCGCTGCTCTGCGTCCCCGCCTCGATCGACAACAACCTGCCCGGCTCGGACCTCGCGATCGGCGCGGACACCGCCCTCAACGTGATCGTCGAGTCGATCGACCGCATCAAGCAGTCGGCCGCTGCCACCCGGCGCTGCTTCGTCGTCGAGACGATGGGGCGGCACTGCGGCTTCCTCGCGCTGATGGGCGGGATCGCCGGCGGTGCGGAGCGGGTCTACTTGCACGAGGACGGGCTCAGCCTGCAGGAGCTCGCCGAGGACGCGGCGACCATGGCGCGCGCGTTCGGCGACGGTCGCGAGCTGTGGCTCGCGGTGCGCAACGAGTGCGTGAGCGAGAACTACTCGACCCACTTCCTCGCCCAGCTCTTCGCGCAGGAGAGCGGCGGCCGCTTCGACGTCCGTGAGGCGGTGCTCGGCCACCTGCAGCAAGGCGGCGACCCCTCGCCGTTCGACCGCATCCTCGCGACCCGGCTCGCGGCGCACGGCATCGACCTGCTCGACCGCGAGCTGGCGGCCGGTGCGCGCGGGGCGCACTACGTCGGGCTCGTCGAGGGCACGGTCACGCAGTCGCCGATCGCATCCATGCGCGAGGAGTCGGACCTGGTCCACCGGCGGCCGCGGCACCAGTGGTGGCTGGCGCTGCGGCCGGTCCTCGCCGCCATGTCGAGCCCCGACGCGCAGGCTCGGGTCGAGGTGACCCGAGGGGAGTCGAGGCGCCATGCAGTGAATCGGGGTGACGCAGAGTGATCACACCCACCAGGTGGTCCATCTCGCGACAATTTCGGCCGACAAGGGGTTACCGAATCGTGATCTGGGGCATGGTGGTGCTTGTCGGCCCGACCCCCCCTGGGGTGCCTGACACACCCGAATTCGTGACAACGGAAGAGGCTTGAGCATGATCACGCAGGACAACGTGGAGCAGTACCTGAACGGCGTCGTGACCGATGAGTCCGGTGACAAGATCGGCAACGTCGGCGACATCTACTTCGACGACCAGACCAACAAGCCCTCGTGGGTGACGGTCAACACCGGTCTGTTCGGCAACAAGAGCTCTTTCATCCCGCTCGAGAACGCGTCGTTCGACGGCGACCAGATCCGCGTCCCCTTCAGCAAGGACAAGGTCAAGGACGCGCCGCACTTCGGCGACGACGGCCACATCTCCGAGGAGGAGGAGCGCGAGCTCTTCCGTTACTACGGCCAGGACTACGACGCCGGCTGGACCGACGGTGACCGGGACCGCACCCGCGACGCCGACGGTGACGTCGACGCCGACCGCCGCCGCGCCGCCGACACGGACACTGAGGGCGTCGTGCGCCACGAGGAGCAGCTGAACGTCGGCACGCGCGAGCGTGAGGCCGGCCGCGTGCGTCTGCGCAAGTACGTCACCACCGAGGAGAAGACCGTCACCGTGCCGGTGCAGCGCGAGGAGGTCCGCGTCGTGCGCGAGCCCATCGCGGAGGGCGACCGTGGTGTCGACCTCGGCGACGCGAAGCTCGGCGAGGACTCCACCGAGGTGATCCTGCACGAGGAGGAGGTCGTCGTCGAGAAGAAGGCCGTGCCGGTCGAGCGGGTCGGCCTCCAGAAGGAGACCGTCACCGACGAGAAGCAGGTCACCGAGCAGGTGCGCTCCGAGCACATCGACGTGGACCAGAGCGGCGACGTCGAGCGTGGCACGGGTCGTCGGATCTCCGACGAGGACTACCGCGACACCAACTACGACGGTGAGGGCTACAACCGCGCCGGCTACAACCAGGAGGGCTTCGACCGCGACGGTCTGGACCGCGACGGCCGTGACCGCCACGGCAAGCCGGGCCTGGTCGACCGCATCAAGGACAAGCTCGACCGCGACAACGACGGCCACGTCGGCTGATCGACCGCGATCCTTCGAGGGCCACCCCGCACCCCGGTGCGGCGGTGGCCCTCGTTGCGTCCGGCTGGTGTCAGGGGTGGGGACTCGCCGGCGCCTCGAGCCGCAGCGCGGCCGGCGCGTGCGCGGGAACGGCCGCCCGCCGGGGCGCGACCGGCTCCACCGGCTGGTAGCCGCTGCCCGGGGTCGGACGCGGGTCGGGGTCACCGGCATTGGGCCACATCGACATCGCCCGCTCCGCCTGCGCGGTGATGGTGAGCGACGGGTTCACGCCGAGGTTGGCCGAGATGGTCGAGCCGTCGACGACGTGCAGGCCGGGGTGCCCGTGGACCCGGTGGTAGGGGTCCACCACCCCCGTCTCGGGGCTGTCACCGATCACGCAGCCACCCCATGAAGTGGGCCGTCATCGGGATGTCGACGACCTCGCCCACGGTGCTCACCGGGAAGCCGCCCATGACGGCGGCCATCTGTCGATAAGCCTTGTTGGCCAACGGGATCCACGTCGGGTTCGGCGCCCCGTGGCCCTGCCGCGAGGTGAGCCGCACCCCCCCCGCCGAGGGCCCGGCGCACCCGTCCGGAGCGGCGCCGCTGCGGCGACACGGTGATCGAGTTGTCCACGTCCTGCATGACCAGGCCGATCATGCTGCGCTCGGACCCCTCGTGGTAGTGCCGCACCAGCGCGATCAGGTCGCGCGGGTTCCGGGCCGCGGAGCGCAGCCACTCGAGCCAGCGCGGTCGACCGGTGCCGCCGTCGACCAGGACGGTCGTGAAGATCCCCATCGCGTTGAATCCCTTGCCGTACCTGCAGGGTTCGAGGTGGGTGTGCTCGTCGAGGTGCACGGAGGACGTGATCGCGACCCCGCGCGTGTAGTCCGCCGGACCGCGGGTGACCGCGCCGCCGAGCGCCTCGCTGTTGGTGCGGGTCAGCACCCCCAGCCGGTCGGACAGCTCCGGCAGCGTCCCCTCGGCCTTCGCGCGGTGCAGCAGGTGCTGGGTGCCCCAGGTGCCCGCCGCGATCACCACGTCGTCGGCGCGGTAGACCCGGTGGCTGCGTCGGCGGCCGACCGGTCCCGCGCCCGTGCGCGAGGTATGGACCTCGTAGCCGGTGCCGTCCAGTCGCGGGACCACCCGGTCTACGGTGGTCAGGGGGTGGATCTGGACGCCCAGCCGCTCGGCGAGGTGCAGGTAGTTCTTGACCAGTGTGTTCTTGGCGCCGTGCCGGCAGCCGGTCATGCACTCGCCGCACTCGAGGCAGCCTCGGCGCTCGGGCCCGGCGCCCCCGAAGTAGGGGTCCGGGCAGGCACGACCCGGCTCCTTCGCCCCGTCGCGCCCGTAGAACACCCCGACCGGCGTGAGCCGGAACGTGGCCCCCACGCCGAGCCGCTCGCCGACCTCGCGGATGACCTCGTCGGACGCGGTGAGGGTGGGGTTCGTGACGACACCGAGCATCCGCCGGGCCTGGTCGTAGAAGGGGGCGAGCTCGGCCTCCCAGTCCGTGATGGCACCCCACTGCGGGTCCCGGTAGAACGTGTCGTGCGCCGGCTCGTAGAGCGTGTTCGCGTAGTTGAGCGAACCACCTCCGACGCCCGCCCCGGCCAGGATGAGCACGTCGTGGTCGCTGCGCTGCGACATGCCCGGATGCTAGCCCGGAAAGCTACTGACCGGTAGGTCGATCCCCGAGGTACCGCCGGACGAGCGAGCGCCGCCGATGCGGGGGAGGATGGCGTCATGGCGCCCACCTCTGCGCAGCCCGTGACGCTCGTGATCCTCGGTGCGTCGGGCGATCTGACCCGCTGACTGCTGCTGCCCGGTCTCGGGACGTTGCTGCGCCGTCGCCCCGAGCTGGAGATCGAGCTGGTCGGCGCGGCCGGGCGCACCATCCCCGAGGACGACTGGCGCGCCATCGTGCGCGACGGCCTGAGCGAGGGCGGTGCACCCGAGGAGGTGGTGGCCCGGCAGCTCGAGCACACCCGCTACGCGTCAGTCGACGTCACGGACCCGGCGGCGCTCGGCGACCTGCTGGCGTCGCTGCCCGCCGGTGACCCGGTCGTGCTCTACCTCGCCCTGCCGCCGGCCATCAGCGAGCGGGCGACCGAGGCGCTGGCCCAGGTCGAGCGGCCCGAGGACCTGCGCGTGGCGATCGAGAAGCCGTTCGGCGCCGACCTCGCGTCGGCGCAGCGCTTCAACGCGCTGCTTGCCCAGATCCTGCCCGAGGAGCGGGTCTTCCGGGTCGACCACTTCCTCGGCATCGCGACGGTGCTCAACATCCTCGGGCTGCGCTTCGGCAACCGGGTGCTGTCGCGGGTCTGGAACGCCGTCGACGTCGAGCGGATCGAGGTGGTCTACGACGAGGAGCTGGCGCTCGAGGGTCGGGCGGGCTACTACGACAAGGCCGGGGCCCTCGAGGACATGCTGCAGAGCCACCTGCTGCTCGTGGCCGCGCTGCTCACGATGGAGGAGCCGGCCCGGATCGACTCGGTCGAGCTGCGCGACCTGCTCACGCACGCGCTGCGGGCGATCCACCTGTGGGAGGACGACCCGAGCGTGGCATCGCGGCGGGCGCGCTACACGGCGGGGCGGATCGGGGACCGCGAGATCCCGGCCTACGTCGACGAGCCCGGGGTGGACCCGAGCCGTGGCACCGAGACGCTGGCCGAGGTCATCGTCGAGGTGCGCAACGGCCGCTGGAAGGGCGTGCCCATCGTGCTGCGCAGCGGCAAGGCGATCGCGGGCGGGCGCCGGGAGGCGCGGATCGACTTCCGGCCGGTGGCGCATGTGCCGGAGGGCTTCGGCAACGAGCCCGTCCCCGACCGGCTGGTGCTCGGCATGCACCCCGAGACCATCACGCTCACCATGGCCTGCAGCGGCAGCGAGGCGGCGCTGGACTTCTCGACCGTCGACCTCTACGCGCAGCTGAGCAGCAGCGAGATGCGCCCCTACGGCGAGATCCTCGGCCGGCTCATCGACGGCGACCTGCTGCTCGCGGTCCGCGGTGACATGGCCGAAGAGTGCTGGCGGATCATGTCGGCGGTCCTCGAGGCGTGGGACGCGGGCGAGGTGCCGCTCGAGGACTACGTCGCGGGCTCGTCGGGTCCGCAGGGCTGGGCGTAGCCCGTCCGGTCGGCTCTGCTCAGCCTGGTGTGCTCAGCCCGGGGGCGGGTCGTCGTGCCGCGCGCCCGCGCCGGCCAGCACCAGGCCGACCAGCACCACCAGGACCCCGACCGCGGAGAGCAGACCCAGGTGCTCGTGCAGCAGCAGCACGCCCAGCAGGGTCGCGGTGAACGGCTCCGCCAGCGACAACGTGCTCGCCAGGCCGGCGGGCAGGTGCGCGAGGCCGCGCTGGAAGAGCAGGTAGGCCACGCCCGTCGCCGCGACGCCGAGCCACAGCATCGAGATCGCGCCGCGCGGGGAGACCAGCCAGCCGAGGTCCGCACCGACGAGCCGGGGGAGCAGCACCACGGTCGCGACCGCGAAGAACAGGGTCATCATCAGCTGGCCGTGGACGCCCGCCACGAGCAGCCTGCGGCCGAGCACGGTGTAGAGCGCGTAGCCCGCCGCCGCGCCCAGCGCGAGCAGCACCCCGCCGACGTCGACGCTGGCGCCGCGCCCGGAGCCGAGGACGATCAGGACGATGCCCACGATGGCCACCGCGGTTGCGACGATCCACGAGCGGGTGGGACGCTCGCCGAGGGCCCAGCCGAAGAGGCCGGTCAGCACGGGGGCCGAGCCGAGCGCGACCATCGTCCCCACGGCGACACCTGTGCGGGCGACCGCGACGAAGAAGCACAGCTGGTAGGCCGCCACCGCGAGGCCGCCGAGGACCAGCCAGCCGGCCGACCGACGCAGCGCGGGGAGCTCGCGCGGGATCGCCCGGCTCTCGCCGCCGATCAGCACGATGGCCGCCATGGTCGCGGTGCCGAGCACCATGCGCAGCGCGCCCACGCTCTGCGGCTCGGCGGCCGCTGGGGCGAGCGCCTGGGTCGTGCCCGTGGTGCCCCAGAGCACCCCCGCCGTGATCGTGGCCAGCAGCCCCGGGCGCAGCAGCGGGTTCACAGCCACGACAGGTGCCCCTTCGCGAGCGTATAGCCGACGAAGGCGACCACGTCGAGCACGGTGTGCGCCACGATCAGCGGCAGCACCCGCTTGGTCCGGGTGAAGTACCACCCGAAGACGACGCCCATGACGGCGTTGCCGAGGAACGGGCCGAACCCCTGGTAGAGGTGATAGGTCCCACGCAGCACCGCGGAGATCGCGATCGCCACCCACGGGTGCAGGCCGATCTGGCGCAGCCGGGTCAGCAGGTAGCCCACGACCACGACCTCCTCCAGGACGGCGTTCTGCACGGCCGAGAGCACGAGCACGGGGACGGTCCACCACGCGCCGGACAGGTTGGCCGCCTGCACCTCGGTGGTGATGCCGAGCTGGCGGCCCACGACGTAGAGCAGCAGGCCGGGCAGGCCGATCAGCGCGGCCAGGCCGAGGCCGTGGAGCAGGGCGCGCGCGGGTGCGCGCCGGTCGGCGCCGTCGCGCACGGGTGCGCGGCGATCGGCGCCGTCGCGCAAAGGGGCGCGGCGAGCGAGACCGAGCGAGGGTTCTACCGGAGCCGGCGCAGCCGTCCCCGGACGCACCCGCAGCAGGTAGAGCGCGAGGAGGGCGGGGACCACGCCGAGCCCGATCCCGACGAGCTGGTAGGCGAGGTCTAGCCACGGCCGGTCGGGGGTGACCGAGGTGTTGAGCTGCGAGGACTGCTGGTTGAGGGCGACGTTGCGGGTCGTGCGCTCGATGATCCGCAGGATCGACCACAGCGCGGAGGCGCCGAGGCTGACCCCCAGCAGGAGCAGCACCTCGACGATGGTCGTGCGCCGCTCGCTTCGCATGGTGGCCAAGTCTAGGGTGGACGACGCTGGGCGACGGTCGCCCGGTCCGGCAGGATCAGCGGTGACCGCCGCGCTCAGCACCTGGAGGAGATGACCATGACCGCGACTGCACGGGTCCACGTGGGCTCGGAGGTCGGCGCGCTGCGCCGTGTCGTGCTGCACCGGCCGGACCAGGAGATCTCCCGGCTCACGCCCAACAACAAGGAGGGCCTGCTCTTCGACGACCTGCCCTGGATCGAGGAGGCGCAGCGCGAGCACGACGGGTTCGCGGACGTGCTTCGCGGCGAGGGCGTCGAGGTGCTCTACCTGCGCGACCTGCTGACCGAGACGCTCGAGGTGCCGGCGGCCCGCGACTTCCTGCTCGACTCGCTGCTCGACGACAAGATCTTCGGGCCGCAGGCGATCGAACCGATGATGGCGCTGCTGTCGACGCTCGACGAGCAGGCCCTCTCCGGGGTGCTCATCGGCGGGCTCACCAAGGACGAGATGCTCGGGCTGCTGCCGAAGGACCCGGGCTCGCTTGCTGCACGCGATGGGCGCGCGCGAGTTCGTGCTGCCGCCGCTGCCCAACCACCTGTTCACGCGGGACACCTCGTGCTGGGTCTACGACGGGGTGTCGGTCAACGCGATGATGATGACCGCCCGCAAGCGCGAGTCGCTGCACTACGACGCGATCTACCAGTGGCACCCGGTGCTCGGGGCCCAGGCGACGGGCGCTCGCCGCTTCGACGAGGGCCGCGGTGCGGTCGCCGGCCTGTCGACCATGGAGGGTGGCGACGTCCACATCCTCGGCGGCGGCGCCGTGCTCGTCGGGCTCTCCGAGCGCACCACCCCGCAGGCCGTGGAGCACCTGGCCCAGCAGCTGTTCACCACCGGCTCCGCGGACACGGTCGTGGCGCTCGCCCTGCCGAAGGCGCGCGAGTTCATGCACCTCGACACGGTGATGTCGATGGTCGACCAGGAGACCTTCACCAAGTTCGCCGGCCTCGGGATGCTGCCGAGCTGGACCCTGCGCCCGCGCGACGACGGATCCGTCCACGTCGAGGACCATGCCCCCGAGCACATGCACCGCGCCATCGGAGCAGCGTTGGGCATCAAGGAGATTCGCACGCTGACCGCCGACCAGGACCTCGCCGCCGCCGAGCGCGAGCAGTGGGACGACGGGTGCAACGTTCTCGCCGTCCGCCCCGGTGTGGTCGTGGCCTACGAGCGCAACGTCGTGAGCAACGAGCACCTGCGCGCCAACGGCGTGGAGGTGCTGACGATCAAGGGAAGCGAGCTCGGTCGGGGCCGCGGTGGTCCCCGCTGCATGAGCTGCCCCATCGAGCGAGAGGACCTGACGTGATCGACCTGCGCGGTCGCAGCTTCATCAAGGAGCTCGACTTCACCCCCGAGGAGTGGCTCGGGCTGATGGACCTCGCCGACGAGCTGAAGGCCGCCCGTCGCTCGGGTTTCCAGTCCAAGCACCTCGTCGACAAGAACATCGCGCTGATCTTCGAGAAGACCTCCACCCGCACCCGCTGCTCGTTCGAGGTCGCGGCCCACCTCGAGGGCGCCCAAGTGACCTATCTGGACCCGCTCGGCTCGCAGATCGGCCACAAGGAGTCGGTCAAGGACACCGCTCGCGTCCTCGGCCGGATGTTCGACGGCCTGCAGTACCGCGGCGCCGCCCAGAGCTCCGCCGACCGTCTCGCCGAGTTCTCCGGCGTCCCGGTCTGGAACGGCCTCACCGACGACTGGCACCCCACCCAGTCCCTCTGCGACCTGGTCACCATGCGCGAGCACTCGGACAAGCCGCTCTCCGAGATCTCCTACGCCTTCCTCGGCGACGCCCGCAACAACGTCGGCAACTCGCTGCTCGCCGCCGGCGCCCTGATGGGCATGGACGTGCGCATGGTCGCCCCGCCCAAGCAGCAGACCTCCCCCGAGATCCTCTCCGCCGCAAGGGATCTCGCCAGCCGCACCGGCGCCCGGATCCTCGTCACCGACGACATCTCCGAGGGCGTCCGCGGCGTCGACTTCGTGCACACCGACGTCTGGGTGTCGATGGGTGAGCCCAAGGAGATCTGGGAGGAGCGCATCGACCTGCTGCGCGACTACCAGGTCAACGCCGACCTGATGGCCCGCACCGGCAACCCCGACGTGAAGTTCATGCACTGCCTCCCGGCCTTCCACGACCGCGAGACCCAGGTGGGCGAGGAGGTCTACCGCCTCTTCGGCATCGACGGCGGCATCGAGGTCACCGACGAGGTCTTCGAGTCCCCGGCGTCGATCGTCTTCGACCAGGCCGAGAACCGCATGCACACCATCCGCGCTGTCATGGTGGCCACTCTGGGGTCGTCGAGCTCGTAGGCCGTCGCGCTGGTTGGGCTCGTGTGGTTGGGCTCGTCGGCGGTCGTGGGGCCCGGCCCTACGGGCCTACCATCCGGCGCTCGCCAGCTCGCGCCTCCCGCCAGGCCCGCCACGGCCCTTCGGGTCGGGCCCCACGCCCCGCTCGGCTCGCGCGAGGCCGGTGGGCGTGCGCTTCGGACTGATTCACGCCGTGTAGAACGTGCAAATCGTCTGGTTTGGGCCACGAATCAGTCCGAAGGGTACGGGTGCGGCGTCTCGGGTGGCCGGCGCTCGGTCGTGGCTGCCGTGGTGGGGGTGTGGCGATATGCGCGGGGCCTCTCAACCGCCGCGGCCCCACCGTCCACGTCGAGCGGCCCGATCCGAGCGCGAATGCGAGCGCAAACCGGTGAGACGCGCAGGAAACCGTGAGACGCCGCCCTCCCGACCCTGCGCACCTCACGGGAGCCTGCGCAGATCACCGCAACGTGCGCACAGACGACCAGCCAGCCCATGCGCTCGGCCGGCCCGCCGACTAGCCAAGCCTCCGAGCGGCCAGCAAACCGAGCGGCCAGCCAGCCCGACCAACCGACCCGACGGGACCCGGTCTACAGGTTGCCGCGGATGTCCTGCTCGCGCTCGAGGGCTACGAACAGGGCCTTGAAGTTGCCCTTGCCGAAGCCGAGCGAGCCGTGCCGCTCGATGAGCTCGAAGAACACGGTCGGGCGGTCGCCGAGGGGCTTGGTGAAGATCTGCAGCAGGTAGCCGTCCTCGTCGCGGTCGACCAGGATGCCGCGCGACTGCAGCTCCTCGATCGGGACGCGGACCTCACCGATGCGCTCACGCAGCTCGGGGTCCTCGTAGTACGAGTCGGGGGTGTCGAGGAACTCGATGCCGTTGGCGCGCAGCTCGTCCACCGTGCGCAGGATGTCACCGGTGGCGAGGGCGAGGTGCTGGGCGCCGGGGCCGCGGTAGAAGTCGAGGTACTCGTCGATCTGCGAGCGCTTCTTGGCGATGGCCGGCTCGTTGAGCGGGAACTTGACCCGGTGGTTGCCGTTGGCGACGACCTTCGACATCAGCGCGGAGTAGTCGGTGGCGATGTCGTCGCCGACGAACTCGGCCATGTTCACGAAGCCCATGACCTTGTTGTAGAACCCGACCCACTCGTCCATCTTGCCGAGCTCGACGTTGCCGACGATGTGGTCGAGCGCCTGGAAGAGGCGCTTCGGGGCGTCGGGGCGACGCACGAGGGTGGAGTTCTTGGCGACGTAGCCCGGCAGGTACGGCCCGGTGTAGCGCGAGCGGTCGACGAGCGTGTGCCGGGTCTCGCCGTAGGTCGCGATCGCGGCGACCCGGACGGTGCCGTGCTCGTCGGTGACGTCGTGCGCCTCCTCGAGGATGGTGGCGCCGGCCTTCTGGGCCTGGGCGACGCAGCGGTCCACGTCGGGGACCTCGAGCGCGATGTCGACGACGCCGTCACCGTGCTTGGCCTGGTGTGCGACCAGCGGGCTGTCGGGGTCGACGGCACCCTTGACGACGAACCGGATCGACCCCGAGCGCAGCACGAACGCCTTGTGGTCGCGGTTGCCGTGCTCCGGGCCGCTGTACGCCTCGAGCGTCATGCCCCACGCGGACTGGTAGTAGTGCGCGGTCTGCGTGGCGTTGCCCACCACGAACACGATCGCGTCCCACCCGGTCACGGGGAACGGGTCCTTGTCGATGTCGTAGTCCACCAGCCCCACCAGCTGCTTGAGCTGCTGCAGGTCCAGCTCGGCGCGGCGCTCGGCCTGGGTCAGCTCCAGGTGGCTGCCGTCGGCCGGCTGGGTCGCGGTGGCGTCGTCGGTCGCGGGGTTCAGCGTCGAGTGGGTCATGCTCGCCAGGGTGGAGGCGGGGTCGCGGCGATGTCTACCGGCCGTCAAGAGATCGATCACACTGCCGCCTGATCCCGCTGCACGACAGCCCGGGGCTGGACACTATGTCCAGTCACAGGACTAATCGTCAGACAGACTGCTCATCACCCGGTGACGGCGTCGCGACCCGCTCACGCAGCAGCCGCTCACGCTCGAACGCGTACCCGACCATCCAGCTCGGCACCAGCCGGTAGATCCGGATGTCGGGCCCCCAGCCCCGCGGGTCGCTGTCGTAGTGGGCGATGAGGTGCGCCACCGTCTCCTCGTAGACCGCTGTGCCGGGTCCCAGCAGCTCGGCGTCCCCGTGTGCGAAGACGGCCATCTCCTCGCCGTCCACGTGGGCGACGCTGACCGCCGGTCGCGCCTCGAGGTGCCGCGCCTTGGCGGAGTCGCCCGATGTCGAGAAGATCCAGGTGCCGTGCAGGAAGTGCCCGTCCAGCGCGCTGATCCGCGGCGCGCCGGCGCGCGTGACGGTGGCGACCGAGAGGACCTTCATGCCGGTGAGGAGGGCCGCGAGATCCGTTGCGGTGAGCCGACGTTCGTCGTTGATGATGCTGCGCAGGTGCCCGGTGGAGCGTGCGTGCGACGCGTCCAGCAGCTCCTGCAGCCGGGTGAGGTCCTCGGGCGTCTCGCGCATCGGTGGCTCCTCAGGTCGCCCCCGGGTGGTCGCTGGGGTCAGTGGCTGTGACCCGGGTGGTCGTGCACGTTCGAGTATGCTCCGCCGGCCGCGTCGAGCGCCACGATCCGCTCCCACTGCTCGCCGTCGAGGCTGACCGCCGCGGCTGGGAACAGGCCGTTCTCCTCGCGCTCGATATGCACGCGCAGGCGGCGTTCGAAGGCGTCGAAGCCGGACGGGTCGCCGTCGCGGATCGTCTCGAGCATCTCGTCGAGGTCCCGGTGCTCGGAGCAGAGGCTGTCGACGTGGTCGGTGAAGTCGTCGTCCTCGCGCAGCACCGCAAACAGGCCGCGCTCCTCGGAGTGGGTGTGCGGTCGCAGCAGCTCGTCGAGGTGCACCATGGCCGCGCGGATGGCTTCCTGGTCGCCGGACTCCACCGCGCGGCGGGCGTCACCGAGACGGTTGACGCACTCGTCGTGCTCGTCGGAGTAGCGACCGATCAGGGTGAGGTTGCGGCACCCGCAGTAGGAGCACATGGCTCCACGATGCGATGTGCGGTGCAGGGTGTCAATTTAACGGAGCGAGGTGTCTATTTGACGGACATCGCATGGCGAGACCTCACGCTCAGGCCGCCGCACGCGTCTACGCCATGACACCCTGACCCAGGACAGACGCACATGACCCAGACGCACACCGAGGCTCGACCCACCACGGCTCGGCACACGCGTGTGACGAGCCCGCTCGGCGACGTGGTGCTGGTGGCGCGCGAGGCCGCGCTCGTGGGCGCCTACTTCGACGGGCAGCGCTACCTTCACGAGGCGTGGACCTTCGGACCTCGGGTAGACCCTGGCGCGGACCCTGTGCTCGGGCTCGCGGCCGAGCAGCTCGCCGAGTACTTCGCCGGGGAGCGACGCGCGTTCGACCTGCCGCTCGCTCCACGTGGCGACGCCTTCGCCCAGCGGGTGTGGGCGCTGCTGTGCGCCATCCCGTACGGCGCCACCACGACCTACGGCGCCTTGGCCGAGCAGGTCGGCGGTCGGGGGCTCGCCCAGGCCGTGGGTCAGTCTGTCGGGCACAACCCGATCAGCGTGATCGTGCCGTGCCACCGGGTGCTCGGCAGCGACGGGTCGCTGACGGGCTACGCCGGTGGCCTCGACCGCAAGCGCGCGCTGCTGGCTCTGGAGGAGCCGGCCGAGGTGACGGCGACGCGCTTGTTCTAACCGCTGTTGCCCCGGCCCGGTGGGCTGCCGCCTCTGGCCAGGACGACTCAGGTGAGCGCCGGGCGGTCCGGGTGCTCGGGGTCGTCGTCGCCGTGGACGTTCGGCTCGTGGCGAGCGGGCTTCGCCGCGCCGGGCCCGTAGAGCACCTCGCCGCTGTCCACCGTGATGGAGATGTCGCCGTCGGAGCGCATGATCGTCTCGGCGAGGTTGCGGGTGACGACGTCGTTCTCGCTCACGCCGGCGGCGTCGAGCTCGTCCTGGAGGATCTTCGTGACCTCGACGTGGTCCTTGCCCCTCGCCTGGCGCGCGGTGGCCACCAGAGCCGACACGTACGCGTCCAGGTCCCGCTCGCTCATCTCGTCGACCGCAGCCGAGTTGAGCTCGATGTTGCTTCCGTAGCCACTGTTGTCAGTCTGCATCCCAGAGTCATACCCCAAATCGCGTCCGCTCACCCCCTCAAGTCACCGCCACAGACCCTCGGCGAGGACCTCGCCCTCACGGACCCCGCGCGGGATGGCGTAGACCGCGGACCCCACCGGCGTCGTCCAGGCGTTGAGCCGGTCCGCCTCGGCCAGCCGACGCTGCACCGGCAGGAACTGCCGCTCCAGATCGGCCTGGAACGCGACGAACAGCAGGCCGGCGTCGGACAGGGCGTGGGCGCTGGGACCCTCGTCGTAGGTGTACGGCCGCCGCAGGAACCGGTCGACGCCGCCGTGCTCGTGCGGCATCGAGCGGCGCACGTGGGAGAACGTGTCGATCACCGGCAGGCCGATGGCGTCGGTGGCCTGCAGGTCGGGGACGTCGTGCTCGACCTGGCCGGTCAGGGGCGCCCCGGTGGCTTGGGTGCGCCCGAGGGCGAGCTCCCGGCTGACCGAGTCGGCCTGCTCCCAGGTGGACAGGTTCATGGCGATCCGGCGTAGCACCATCGACGTCCCGCCCCGCAGCCAGTCGGGTGCGGAGGCACACATCCAGACGACCGGATCATCCTGTCCTGCAGCAGGATTCACCGTGCCGTCCACCTGCCCGAAGAGGTTGCGCATCGAGCGACCCGGCACCTCGGTGCCGACGGCCTCGCGGAATCCCTTCTGGCACCAGACGATCCGCGCCAGCGAGCGAGCGTCCTTGAGCAGCACCCACTGGGCGTGCGCCACGGTGAGCGGCGAGTCCGCGCAGATCTGGACGACAAGATCCGTGCCACGCCAACGCTCCTCGAGCTGGTCGATGCTCGGGAATGCCGGCAGCGGACGCAACCACCCGGGGCGGTCAGCGGTGATCCCGGTGAGGTCGAACACGCCTGGTCCCACACCAAACGTGATCGTGAGTCCCGCCGTGACAGCGGCCATCTCGGGCTCGGTGTCGGCGAGCGGGCCTCGCCCGGACATCAGCGCCGCCGCGTCGTCGGTCCAGATCGTGAAGAGCCGCCGGAGGGTGCTCGCGTCCGCTTCCTCCACGAGGTCGAGACCGAGCCACACGCCGTGTGCCTGTGGCCGATCGAAGACCCCGCCCTGGTGCGTGCCGTAGAACGGTCGCCTCGCCCGGCCCAGGGCGCCGGGGCCGGTCGTGGCGTCAGCGGTCGCCGACGTGCCGGTGCCGGTCGCGCCAGTCGCTCCGGAGCTGGCTGGCCTCGCAGGGGAGCCCTCCGCGTGGGCCGCCTGGTGCCCGGCGAGCCCGCCCAGGCCCAGCCCGCCGAGGGCGCCCACGCCCCCGGCGAGCAGGTCCCGGCGGCGTGGTCCCGGGGAGCGCGAACCGGGCGCGTCCGAGGCTGATCCGACAGCCATCAGTGCCCCGACGTGGGCGCCGGGCTGGCCCCGGTGGAGCCCTCGGTGCCGGGGGCGTACGTCTCCTTGGCGCCAGAGAACTCTCGCCCTGGCGCCGAGATCCGCAGTGTCGCACCGGAGTCCGTGGTCAGCGTGACCTCGGTCGACGTGCCCGAGAGCACCGGCTGGCGCAGCTCCATGAGCATGACGTGGTTGCCGCCCGGCTTGAGCTCGACGCTGCCCTTGGCCGGCACCGTGAACCCGTCGTGGGTCTGCTTCATCACCATGGCGCCGCCGGCGTCCTTGACGGTGATGTGCAGCTGGACCATGTCGGCACCCGGGCTGGTGGCCTTGACGACCGTGACGGGGTGGTCGGTCGTGTTCGTCAGCGTGCCGAACATCCCGGTCATGGTGCCCGTCGTGGCCTTGACCCAGGCGTTGCTGATCACCAGGCCTGAGGTGGAGCTGGCTGAGTCGGTGCTGGTGGGGGTCGACGCGGTCGCTGCCGCGCCTGCGATCTCGGGGGAGGTGGCGCCGGTTGTGCCGACGCCGCCTTGACCGCACGCGCCGAGGGCGGTGGCTGCTGCGAGGGCTACCAAGATGGTGCGGATGTGCCTGGTGGTCCCGCTGGAGCTGGAGGTGCGGATCTGGCTGGTCGGGCTGATGGTGCGGTGGGTGGTGCGAAGCATGAGGTCCCCTTTCACGGGTGCGCGAGATGCGCGAGGTCGAGAGAGCTGGTGGTGGGCCACAGGGCCAGGGCATCGGGTCGGTGCTGCTGGAGCGCCATCGGAGGGCCCGAGCTCGGGCAGCCTGGCGGTGTGGCAGCCGGCTTCGGAGCACGGCATGCGCAGTCGGTGGGCCCGGCGTGCGCGCCCGAACCGAGTCGGCCAGGGTCGCCCCGGGAGGCGTCAGTGCCCCGACCCGAGCGAGCCAGGGCGGCGTGACGGTCTACCGGTCAGGGAGGCGGCAGCACCCCGGCGCCGAACCCCGAGGGTCAGGTCAGCCGAGCGAGGGGACCAGCGTCGGCGGCCCGCGCCGGGGTGCGACGGTGGCGGTCCACAAGGGTCGGTAGGTGGCCGTCCGATACGCCGGGCGAGCGAGGAGCACGGGGAGCGCCCAGAGCTGGCGGACGAGCACCAGCACGGGCAGGAGCCAGGCGGCGAGGAGCCAGAGGGCGGCTTCGCCCCGGGCGAGCACGACGGCGGTGACGACGGTCGCGACGACGTGGGCGGTCAGCATGAGCAACCCGGCAGCGCCGGTCGCGTGGCCCATGTCATCCATCGCACCCAGCGAACCCGCCGAACCGACCGAGCCGGCAACAGTCCCCACCACGGCATGCCCGTGCCCGTGATGCCCAGCGCCCACGACACCGGCGAGCGCACCACCAGGGGCGAGCGAATGTTCTACGGGTGCAAGGGTGTTCGCCGCGAGAAGGGCGAAGGTGTGGTGCAGCGCGAGCTCACCGGCACCGAGCACCGCGAGCAGTCGGCGGGTGCTGAGGCGGCGCGGAGTGATGACGAGGGCGGCGGCTACGACGAGCCCGACGACGCCGGCAAGCACGCCGGGGTGGGGGAGCGCGCCACCGCCGAGGACGTGGGCTGCCCCTGCGAGACCGAGCAGCACCACGGCGAGCGCAAGCGCTCGCAGCAGGCGCGGCAGGCCGCGGTCGGGAGTCAGCACGCGGCCATCTACGAGAGGCCTCGTCAGGGCAGGAGGGGGGCCTCCGGCTTGCGCAGGTGCAACCAGAAGCGGATCTTCGTGGCCTGCAACGGTCGTCCGGCGCCGATGGTGTCGTCATGGAGAGCGAGGAGCTCGTCGGCGTACTCGTCGACGCTGAAGTCGTCCGGCGCGTCCCACGGCACCCGCTGCAGATAGGCGATGAGCGCGGCGACGTCCGCGAATCGGTAGAACCCCACGTGCTCGTCCGCGTCCAGCACCTCGAAACCGGCCTGCGCCGCCTCTTGCGCGAGCCGCGCCAGGTCGATCTCGGGATAGCGCGGGAGCAGCCCCAGCGCCCGGTGGATCTCGCCCAGCTCGCTGCCGCCGACCTGCTGCGTGACGAAGTGCCCACCCGAGCGCAGCACGCGATAGATCTCGCGCGCGTCGTACGCCTCGTGCCGGCTCAGGACCACCTCGAATCGCGCGTCCGGGAACGGCATCGGCGTCGGAGGCTCGCGGTCACGATCGTGCGCCCAGTGCACGACCTCGATGCTGTGCGGCGCGAGCAGCCGCCGCGCGACGGCGACGTTGGGTGCCCAGCCCTCGGCGGCGAATGTGTCGTCGGGCAGGTGCCCGTCGAAGCGCAGCAGGTGCTCCCCGCCGCCCGTGCCGAGGTCGAGGGCGGTCCGGGTGCCGGTCAGCACCTCGCGGTAGGTCCGGTCGAGGTCCCACGGCACGGGGTCCTCGACCATCCGGCCCTCGAGCGCGCTGAAGTCCCAGCCCTCCGGCTGGCCCCGCTCCTCCGCGCGCCAGGCCGTGAGCAGCGCGTCGCGGGTCGGCGGCTCCGCCTGATCCCTCCGCTGCACGTCCACACGAGTGATTCTTCCCCCAGTCGCCGCGCCGCGCCCGTCCCGCCTCGCCGGCCACCCGGGTGGTCTATCACCGCAGGAAGGCGGCCGTTAGGGTTCGACCATGGCTGAGCAGCACGGTGTGGTGTTCCCCCTCAGCGGGGATCCTGGCGCGTCCCCGGACGACGACGCTCGGCGGAGCACGTCACTCGCCGGTCAGCAGATCGTTGCGGCTGCGCTGCGCGCGGTCGATCCCCTCGGGGCGGCGGCTGCCGAGCGCGAGTCCTCCTGGCGCCAGGGCTATCCCGTCCACTTCCGGCGGTTGGTCGAGGCGGGTCTGGTCACTCCGCTCCCCGGGGTAGACCGTGCCGCCGGGTCCCAGCCCGCCGCGCCGGCCGACCCCGCGAGGCCGACAGCCGACCCCGCACACGCGAACCCGGCCGCCGACCACGCAAACCCCACCGCCGACCCCGCGGTCGCGATCGCACGCACCGGACTGGCCGCCGTCCACGACACCATGCGCTGGCGGCCAGACCCCGAGGGGCCCGACCAGCCCTTGACCAGCGCGTTCGGTGAGCCGGGCGCGCTCGGCAGCGAGGGGTCTACCGGGTCGGGAGCGGAGCGCCTGGGCACGGGTGTCGTCGTGGGGGAGGGCGCCCGCGAGACTTCGCTGACCATCCCCTACCAGGGCGAACGCCTCGGCGGTGACGCGCTGCGCGCCCGGCTCGACACCTGGGCCGCGGACGGGGTGATCGAGCCCGGCGTCGCCACGGCGGTCGAGGCCGTCCTGGCCGAGCCGGACTGGCTGGACCTGCGCGACACCACCGTCGCGGTGCTCGGCGCCGGCGCCGAGATGGGCCCGCTGCAGTCGCTGCTGCGCTGGGGCGCGGACGTCGTCGGGGTGGACCTGCCGCGCACCGAGCTGTGGCGGCGCGTCCTCATGCACGGTCGCCGCGGGGCCGGCCGGCTGATCGTGCCGTGCTCGGGGCCGCAGGCCTCGACCGACCCGCAGCCGGTCCCCGAGCGCTGTGGCGCGGACCTGCTGCACCAGGTCGACGCGGTCGAGCGGTGGCTGCAGGAGCTGTCCGGTCCGTTCGTGCTCGGCAACTACGTCTATGCCGACGGGGCGACCAACGTGCGGGTCGCGACCGCCGTCGACGCCCTGGGTGAGCGCCTGCGGGAGACCCGTGGGGATGTCGGCCTGGCGTTCCTCGCGACGCCGACCGACGTGTTCGTCGTCCCGCCGGCCGCGGTCGAGCAGTCGCGAGCGGCCTACGCCGCCGGGCGGCTCGGGCACCTGGTGCGCGGTCCGTTGCGGGCCGTGTCGGGTGGCCGGCTGCTGCGTCGGCAGTACCCCGCGCGTGGCCCCGTCGGCCCGGGCATCAGCGACAGCATCGTGCCGCAGCAGGGCCCGAACTACTTGCTGGCCAAGCGGATCCATCGGTGGCGCGCGACGGAGGCAGCCGCCGACGGGGCGCTCGTCTCGATGAACGTCGCCCCGCCCACCCGCACCCGCTCCGTCACGAAGAACCGCGCGCTCGCCGCGGCCTACGCCGGCGCGCACTGGTTCGGCATCGAGGTGTTCGAGCCGGCGACGTCCAACACCCTCATGGCTGCCCTGCTGGTGCACGACCTGCGGGGGGGTGGCTCGGCGCCGCTGCTCGCCGACGGTGCGCACCCATGGGAGGCCGAGGCGCGTCAGGCGGCGCACGGTGGGCTGTGGCGCACGGGCTACGACCCGCGCAGCGCGCTGGGTGTCGCGGCGCTGCTGGGGCTCGGCGGCGCCCGCACCTGAGCGGCTGGGCGTTGCGAGCGGGCGACTCACCCACCGCGACGTCCGGCCGCCGCATAGGCTGACGCCATGGCCTCCCGCCGTCCGCACCTCGCGTCCATCGTCGAAGACAAGTGGCACAGCCGCGCCGAGCGGGTGCTGCGTGCCCGCGGCTGGCGCACGCGCGCGCTCGGCTACACGGGCTACGGGTCGCCGGAGCAGGTCCGGGTGCTCGGACGCATCAAGCTCGCGCCCAGCGGCAAGGACTCGCACGGCGAGCCGGTGGAGGAGAAGGCCGACCCGGTGCGGCAGCTGCGGGGCTACGACGAGCGGCGTGGCTGGCGCTCGTTCACCACGCCCCCTCCGGCGGTCAACGCGGCCGTCGAGGTGCGCGTGGGCAACAAGGTGGTCAACTGCCGCACGGACCGGTCGGGCTACGTCGACGTGGTGGTCGAGAAGCACGGGCTGAAGCCGGGGTGGCACGAGGCGACCATCCGCTCGGACGACAGCGACGCGGCCACGGCGCCGGTGCTGATCATCGGCCCGGAGACGCGCTACGGGATCATCAGCGACCTCGACGACACGTGCATCTCGACGATGCTGCCGCGCATGATGATCGCCGCGTGGAACACCCTGGTGGTCCACTCTCAGGCGCGCACCGCGGTGCCCGGGATGGCGCCGTTCTATCGCGAGCTGCGGCAGATGTATGACGACGCGCCCGTCATCTACCTGTCGACCGGGGCGTGGAACACCGCCGACACGCTCGAGGACTTCCTGCAGCGGGCCGGGTTCCCGAAGGGGCCGATGCTGCTCACCGACTGGGGCCCGACCAACACCGGCTGGTTCCGCAGCGGGCAGGAGCACAAGCGGGCCACGCTGCGTCGGCTGTGGCGCGAGTTCCCGCACGTGCACTGGATGCTCATCGGTGACGACGGTCAGCACGATCCCAAGATCTACGGCGACTTCGCCGAGGACCACCCGGACGTCGTGGAGTTCATCGCGCTGCGCGAGCTGACCCCCGCCGAGCAGGTGCTGTCGCACGGTCTGCCCGTCCGCAACGAGGACCTGCTGCCGAGCGAGAGCATCAACGCGACGACACCCGTCTACCGCGCCCCCGACGGCTACAGCCTCGCGGCCAGGATCAAGGCCAAGCACGAGGCCGAGCAGGATCGGGAGGCGCGGCGACCGTCGTTGCGGCGCATCGCCGCTCACAACACTCGTCGCCGGAGGCGCTGATGCCCGAACTGCCCGAGGTCCAGGGACTCGTCGACTTCCTCGCCGAGCGCGCGGTCGGTCAGGCTGTCGTGTCCGTAGAGCTCGGCTCGATCTCCGTCCTCAAGACGTACTCACCTGCGCCGCAAGCACTCTCCGGGCTGATGATCGACGCGATCACCCGGCACGGCAAGTGGATCGACCTGGACTGCAGCGGGATTCACCTCGTCTTCCACCTGTCGCGGGCGGGGTGGCTGCGCTGGTCGGAGTCGTTGTCCACCAACCCGCTTCGGCCGGGCAAGTCACCGATCGCGTTGCGGGTCAGGCTCTCTGACGGGTCCGGCTTCGACCTGACCGAGGCAGGCACCAAGAAGAGGCTGGCCGCCTACATCGTCGAGGACGTGTCGACGATCTCGCAGATCGCCTCGCTCGGGCCCGAGCCGCTCGCGGACTCCTTTGACCAAGAGGCGTTCTCGGCGATCCTGCGTGGCCGCAAGGCACAGATCAAGGGCGTGCTGCGCGACCAGTCGATCATCGCCGGGATCGGCAACGCCTACTCCGACGAGATCCTGCACGTAGCCCGCCTGTCGCCGTTCGCGATCGCGGCGTCGCTGTCGGACGATCAGGTCACCACGCTCTACACAGCCCTGCGGGAGACCCTCGCCGGAGCCGTGGTCGCCGCCTCCGGCAAGCCGGCCGCCGAGCTCAAGGACGCGAAGCGCGCCGGCATGCGCGTGCACGGACGCACGGGCGAGGTGTGCCCCGAGTGCGGTGACGTGGTTCGCGAGGTGTCCTTCGCCGACTCCTCCCTGCAGTACTGCGCCACCTGCCAGACCGGCGGCAAGCCGCTGGCCGACCGCCGCACCAGCAAGTTCCTCAAGTAGCCCACGAAAGGATCGACCATGACCATCCCGGCCAACCCCCAGCCGAACGTGCCGTCCGTCGACAACTCCGAGGTGGCCGACGACGCCGTGATCCTCGACGTCCGCAACCAGGACGAGTGGGACGCCGGGCACGCGCCTGGCGCCGTCCACATCCCCCTCGGCGAGCTGCCCGACCGGCTGGACGAGGTGCCGACCGACGCCGGTCTCGCGGTCACCTGCCGTGGCGGTGGCCGCTCCTCGCGTGCCGTCGCCTTCCTCACCGGTCAGGGCCGCGAGGTGCGCAACCTCGTCGGTGGGATGTCCGGCTGGGAGCAGGCGGGCAAGCCGGTCGTCACCGACGACGGGGCGCCGGGCTCCGTCAGCTGATCTGCGGCTCTACCAGGTCTCGCCGGCGCGGGGATAGGCGTAGAACTCGTTGCCGTCCGGGTCGGCGAGCACCATCCAGAGCCGGTGGTCCGGCTGGTCGACGACCGAGGCACCGATGAGGGTGAGGATGTCGGGGTCCAGCACCTCGACCCCGATCGCGATGCCGTTCGCGCAGGTCTTGGGCGACTGCTCCTGGGCGAACAGGATCGACTCGAACGGAGCGTGCGGCACCGGCTCGACGAAGGCGATCGTGGGATCCTCCGGGACCGGGTGGACGGGCGCGCCGAGCACCTTGCCCCACCAGGCTGCGTTGGCCTCGGGGTGGGGGGAGTCGATGACGAGCTGATACATCCGCTTCGGCCGATCGTGCTCGAGCACGAACACGCCGACCTCGCGGTCCTCAGGGTCGGTGAGCAGGTCCCACGGGAAGCTGTTCTGGTCGACCAGGTCCGCGCCCGCGTCCAGCAGGTCGACGACGTTCTGGGCGTAGACGTCGAGGTGGATGCGACGTCGCTCCTGGCGCGGCGCCACCAACGGCTGGATCCAGACGAGGTCCTCGCGGTCGTGGCCGCGCAGGGCCACCCCGCCCCGCTCGTCGGGCGGGCTGTCCTGCAGACCCAGTGCCCGAGCCCAGAAACGGCTCATCCGATCGACGTCGTATGCGTCGATGATGAGTTCGCGATATCGGGCCAGGTACACGCTCTTCACGGTAACGGGTGCGACACGCGTCCCAACAATCGGGGTCTCTGCGTGTCTCTTGGGATCGTGCTAGAGGAGCCCATAGGGTGACATCGTGGACCCGATCAGGAATCCGTATGCCCCTGGCGCCGGCCAGCGCCCGCCCGAGCTCGCCGGTCGCGACGAGCAGCTCACGGCGTTCGACATCGTGCTCAAGCGGGTCGCCGCGGGTCGCCCCGAGCGGTCCATCGTGCTGACCGGGCTGCGAGGTGTCGGAAAGACCGTGCTGCTCAACGCTCTACGCTCAGCCGCGGTGCGGGCGCACTGGGGCACAGGCAAGCTCGAGGCGCGTCCTGAGCAACGGCTTCGTCGTCCGCTCGCCGCTGCGCTGCACACCGCGGTGCGCGAGCTGGGTCACCCCCAGGGCGATGACGTAGACCACGTGCTGGGTGTCATCAAGGCCTTCGCTCAGCGAGATGTGGACCCCAAGGCCAAGATTCGCGACCGGTGGAACCCCGGGATCGACGTCCCGGCGGCGCTCGGTCGAGCCGACTCCGGCGACATCGAGATCGATCTCGTAGAGCTCTTCACCGACTGCGCCGGCCTCGCCGCCGACGTGGGGCGCGGCATCGCGATCTACATCGACGAGATGCAGGACCTGCACCCCGAGGACGTGTCGGCGTTGTGCGCGGCGTGCCATGAGCTGTCGCAGTCGGGCTCGCCCCTGATCGTCGTCGGGGCCGGGCTGCCGCACCTGCCCGCCGTGCTGTCGGCGTCGAAGTCCTACAGCGAGAGGCTGTTTCGCTACACGCGCATCGACCGCCTCGCGCGCGAGGCTGCCGACCGGGCGCTGCAGTCGCCTGCCGAGGTGGAGGACGCGTGCTTCGCCGACGAGGCGCTCGCGGAGATGTATGCCGTGACCGGTGGCTATCCCTACTTCATCCAGGCGTACGGCCAGATGGCGTGGGACGCCGCCCCCGCGTCGCCCATCACCGCCGACGACGTCCGCGTCGCCGCACCCCTGGCGGAGCAGGAGCTCGCCGTCGGGTTCTTCGGCTCCCGCTACGAGCGGGCCACCCCCGCCGAGCGGGAGTACCTGCGCGCCATGGCCGACGCCGCCCTGGCCGAGAAGGAAGCCGGCGGCGCCCTCGACGACATCGAGTCGGTCGCGACCTCCGCCGTTGCCACCGTCCTCGACCGCAAGCCTCAATCCCTATCTCCAGCAAGGGATTCCCTGCTGAAGAAGGGCCTGATCTACTCCGGCGAGCGCGGCCGCATCGCGTTCACCGTCCCTCACTTCGGGCGCTACCTGCGGAGCCAGTCCGAGGTGTGACGGACAGCGGCGCACCCCTGGTCCGTGGGTGTCTGTCGACAGGCGACCAAACCTGACTGCCATGTAGGGGGGGACTATCCGATTATCGGTGTAAGTGGCATTTTCGTTACTGGTGGGTGCTGGCCGCGGGCATGCGGTCAGCGAAGGTGACGGCGAACGCGTTCAACGCTGGCTTCCAGCGCATCCCCCAGCGGGTCTGGCCGGTGCCCTTGGGGTCCAACGATCTCACGGTCAGGTAGAGCGTCTTCAACGCGGCCTGCTCGTTCGGGAAGTGACCGCGGGCCCTCACCGCCCTGCGGAACCTGGCATTGAGACTCTCGATCGCGTTCGTGGAACAGAGGACTTTGCGGATCTCGACGTCGTAGTCCAGGAACGGGATGAACTCGGTCCAGGCGTTGCGCCAGAGCCTGATCATCGCGGGGTAGGCCTTGCCCCACTTCTCGGCGAACTGTTCGAACGCCCGCTCCGCATCGGCCGGGGTGGATGCTTCGTAAACGGGCCTGAGGTTGGCGGCGATCTCGGGCCAGTGCCGCTTCGAGGCATAGCTGAAGCTGTTGCGCAGCAGGTGGATGATGCAGGTCTGGACCTTCGCGGCGGGGAACACGGACCCGATGCTGTCGGGCAGGCCCTTCAACCCGTCGCAGACCATGAAGAACACGTCCTTGACGCCTCGGTTCTTCAACTCGGTCAGGCAGGCAAACCAGAACTTCGCCGACTCCCCATCGCCCTGCCCGGGCCAGATCCCCAGAATGTCCTTGTGCCCGTCGAGGTCGACACCGATCGCGGCGTAGTAGGGCTGGTTACGGACCTGCCCATCCCTGACCTTGACCACGATCGCGTCGATGAAGACCGCCGCGTAGATCGGCTCCAACGGGCGGGCCATCCACGTGTTCATCTCGTCGACGACGCGGTCGGTGATCCGGCTGATCGTGTCCTTCGACACCGAGGTCCCGTAGACCTCCGCGAAGTGGGCAGCGATCTCCCCAGTCGTCAGGCCCTTCGCGAACAGCGACAGCACCATGGCGTCCATGTCCGACAACCGGCGTTGGCGCTTGGTGACCAACTGTGGCTCGAACGTGCCATTGCGATCCCGCGGCACCCGGATGTTGACGGCACCGACGTTGTCGGTGATCACCGTCTTCGAGCGGGTGCCGTTGCGGGAGTTGCCCGACCCGCGACCGACGGGATCATGCTTGTCATAGCCCAGGTGCTCGTTGAGTTCTTCGTCGAGGGCTGCTTCGACGATCTGCGCCGTGAGGGTCTTGAGGAGGCCGTCGGGGCCGGTCAGGGCGATACCGGCGTCCTTGGCCTGGCGCACCATCTGCGCGACGGCTTCACGCTGAGCCTTGTCCAGCTCGGCCGGCTCATCCTGCGGTGGTGGTGGGTTTGGGGTCACAGTCTCCAGTCTGGCCGACTCCACGGCCTCCGCACTGCTGCTGGTGGTGGTTGTCTCGGTCATCATGACTCCTCCTGCCCTTGCGGGCGATGGAGCCACTTACACCGTTTCTCGGATACTCCCTGTAGGGGAACCAGCTCAGGTCCAGGTGGAAACCACTCAGCCGAGTCTCCGACTTAAGCTGTCGTCTCCCGGTACTGCTCTCAGGTCTAGGACTTCTGGGAGGTTGGGTCTGGTCGTGGAGGGAGTGCTGCGGTTCACGGTTCCAGGCGAGGCGGCCGCCCGTGTTGCAGTATGGCGCCTGGCTGACGCCAGGCCGCACAACGTCGCCCGCCGGGACGTGAAGCGCGCTAGGAGGGTGACTTCGTGTCTGCGGCGTACCTGCGTTCGAGGTGAGCTCGAGCGGGCGCGGCCTTGGTCGGCTTGCGCAACGGCTGTCCGTCGAAGGGAGTCAACATCTCCGCGAGGGCGGGGTCTTCGGTGAGTCGGGAGTGGTTGATCTCGACAGTCGCGTCCGGGGTGAGGTGCAGGCGCCCGGTGTCGAAGGCCCGGTCGATGAGGGTGGACAGGCACACTCCGTTGGCGGGGTCGAGACGGGTGGTCTCGTCGGTGGACCAGGGCACGATGTGAGAGGCGACGAGGAAGTCGTGGCTGGTGATGCCGGTGACAGCGCATCGGCGCTCGTAATTGGTTTTCACAGCGTCCGCGAAGGCGCGTTGGGCGCTACCGCGGGTCTTGGCAGTGGCGTAGGTGTCCTGAACGGTGTAATCACCTGCGATGAGTCGGGCGGCGAGGGTCGCTACCTCTACCGGGTCGGCGGGCGCGTGCTCCGCGCGTGCGTCGTCATCGATCAGAGATGGGCGAGGCCCGAGGACGCGATCCACGAGCTCACGTATCCCCCCGGTGATCTTGCGGCGGCCCTGAAAGTTGTCCCCCACGCCGTCGGAATGCTTGGCGACGCGCAGCTCTGCGAGGGACAAACCCTCGCGTTCGCTCTGGGTGAGCATCCGCTCGAGACGAATCCGCATCCACAACCTGGCTTCCCGACGCGCCAGTGCGGCGCGATCGTGCCAATACTCAATGCTCGGATCGCCGGTGGGGTCCATGATGTCGCGTTCGATCACGGTCAGGACATGGGTGACGGAGCCGACAGGCTTTGTCGCGTACAGGTACACGAGGTCGCCGACCTGGATACCGGGCGACTGGCTCCACAGCACGTAGGGGTGATCGCGCAGGGCGGATTCAGCGTCGAACAGATTGACGTTGTTGGAAACGAGCCACGGCGTCGGTGAGCCCATGGTGTCCTCCTAAGACGCGGGGCGGTCATCATCGAAGCACACCCAATGGCGCTCGCCGGGCGTTTGCTGTGGCGTGCCGGCTCGGTAAGTTCGGCCAGTCCAGGCCATGGACACCCAGGGAGCTTGTCTGCTAGCGGGGGAGAGGCTCAGCAGCAGAGTTTCGGGACACTCCGGGCTGGCGTCCGAGATCACTCGTCAAGGCTGTCGGTGTCCGACGCTGAACTTCAGCGCGTACGCAGATCAGAACTCCCGACACCGCGTCTCAGGTCTCGTCACGACCGGTCGGACCGGTCGGGATCGGGAAGGTAGCGTCAACAAAGGGGTCTTCGACTTTCCGCGTGAACGCGTGGGTAGAGACGCTGCCGTTCGGGCGGCGCTGTAGAGCATGATGCAGCATCGGTAGTTGTGGTGCGAGCGGTAGCCGCGGCCGGTTCTCTTGATGTCCTTGACGGTGATGTTCGCGGCCGCGGTCTTGGCCTTGGTGGCGGGGTGAGGATGAGGTTCCGATGGCTGTCCACCAGGTGTCGATGGTCTCCTTCAGCCGGGTTGTCTCAGGTGTCGAAGCGAGGGTGACGGCCGGCTGGGGACCGCGCGGTCGCGTTTGGGCGTCGTGAGGGTGGTGCACGCCAGGATTTGGCGGAGCTGTTCCCTTGACGCCTTACTCGGCGTCGATCTGGTTGGTCGGGTCGTCCTGTCCCAGAACAGCTTTCAGCTTGGCTCGGCCGCGGTCGGACAGGGTGTCGCAGCCGCCCATCAGCAGCTGCCGGTTCGCCGAGGTCAGGTCGGTGCCTCGGCCACGGCGGCCGCGGGTCTCCCACGACACCCGGCGCCGCACTGCGGTGACCATGTCGTTGGCCAGCTTGACCAGGTGGGGTCAAGTCCTGCTGCGTGGTGTACGAGGGTGATTCCTTCGTTTGGGTTGGTTAGGCGCTGATCGCGCCGATGATGGTGTCGTCTCCTTCGTCGGTGTCGGGTGTGTCCGTGAGAGCGGCTCGGCATTGCTTGAGCAGGTCCAGTCCGAGGTATCGGCGCATCTCGATCCATTCGTCGTGCTGCTCGGCCAGGACAGCTCCGACGAGTCGGATGACCGCGCCGCGGTCGGGGAAGATCCCCACGACGTCGGTGCGGCGCCGGACTTCCCGGTTCAGGCGTTCGTTGGGGTTGTTGGACCAGATCTGACGCCAGCAGGCCTTGGGGAAGACGGTGAACGCGAGGATGTCCTCCCGGGCGGCCTCGAGGTGCTCGGCCACGGCGGGGAGCTTGTCGAGGAGGGTGTCGTGGATCCGGTCAAACTGGGCGTGGACCGCGTCGGCGTCGGGTTGGTCGTACACGCTGTGCAGCAACGCTTTCACCCACGGCCAACTGCTCTTGGGTGTGGCACTCATCAGGTTCGCGGCGTAGTGGGTGCGGCATCGTTGCCAGCCCGTGCCGGGCAGGGTGGCACCGATCGCCTCGATGAGGCCGGCGTGCGCGTCGGAGGTGACGAGCCCGACCGGTCCGGCGCTGGTCAGGCCGCGGGCGACCAGGTCCCGGAAGAAGCTGAGCCATCCGGGACCGGACTCGGTCGAACTCGTATGCACGCCAAGGATTTCGCGGTATCCCTCCGCGTTGACACCTGTCGCGATCATCACCGCGATCTTGACCACGCGATTGTTCTCCCGGACCTTCATCGTCAACGCGTCGGCGGCGACGAAGGTGTAGGGGCCGGCGTCCAACGGGCGGGTGCGGAACGCCTCGACCTGCGCGTCGAGGTCCTGGGCCATCACGCTGACTTGTGACTTGGACAGGCCGGTGATCCCGAGGGTTTGGACGAGTTTGTCCATCCGGCGGGTGCTGACCCCGAGCAGGTAGCAGGTCGCGACCACGGTCGTCAGGGCCTGCTCGGCGCGGCGGTGGCGTTCCAGTAGCCAGCCGGGGAACATGCTGCCCTCGCGTAGCTTGGGGATCGCGACATCGATCGTGCCGACGCGGGTGTCCAACTCGCGGTGGCGGTACCCGTTGCGGGAGTTGATCCGGTCGGGGTCACGTGTGCCGTACTCCGCGCCACACACACTGTCGGCCTGCGCCGACAGCAACGCGTTGATGAACGTGGACAGCATGTCCCGCATCAAATCCGGTGAGGCCTGGACCAGCTGGTCCTGCAGAAACCGGGCAGGGTCAATATCGTGGGGTGAGGCGGTCATCGTGTGCTCCTTCTTCGAGGTGGTTGTGGAAGATCTCTCGAAGAATCACCGGTGACCGCCGCTCACGTCATGAGCGACACGGCCACCAACTCGTACACCACTCTGCTGGACTCAACTCCAGGTGGAAGTGGTCGACGCTGACCCTCCCCTTGAGCAGACGTCCGGGCACGGCAGAGCGGAGAGCTGCCGACCGATCGACGGCCACGACCCGGGCCCGGTGGCGCCACCACCGGCGCCGGGCCCTGAGCCAGGTCTTCCTCGCGGTGCTGTCGCGGCCGTCGACGACGCTGATGACCTGCCAGGGGCACAAGTTCGTGAAGATAGTCGTCCACGGTTCGACCCGACGCCACACCTTCTCCTGGTCGCGGTGCCAGCGTTCCGTCCGGATCCGGTGTGCTGCGACCCCTAGGGAGTGCACGAGTCGTGGGTGAGCCCGCGCGGCGGCGGCGTGGGCGGTCATCGCCGCGCCGAGCTGCCGGATCCCGGTCGGCCGGCCACGCCAAGATCGGCGGCGACCGCTTGCACGCACCGGACTTGCTCGGAGAGCGCGGTCACGATCTTCTCCTTGAGCCGGGTGGTGAGCCGTGCGGAGGGCGGCACCTGAGCGGTGTGCTCGGTGATCGTCCCCTTGGCGCATGCGGGTTCGGCGTACCGCCCCCCATCTGGGGCGGCGAGGAACAACACCATCGCCCCGTATCTCCACCGTGATGAGGAGCACTCGTCCCCGTCCTGGACACCGACCCCACGGGTACTGACCACCATGACGCCGTTCGAGGCCGAACAGGTCTGCGCACCCCACGCGAGCCGCCCTCACCGCGAAAACCGCGCCCTTCCGTCAAGACATCCCCAGCCTCAGTGAGCAGCGTACGGCGCCTGGGTCGCGGCGAGTGGTGGCCAGCAGCCCCCGTAGCGCGTCCACGATCCGCTCGGGCGAGATCGATTCGGGTCGAAGTTGAGCACGTCGTGCGCCACTAGGTTAGCCTGTCTGCAACAGTCCCCCCGCAGCCTCTCGACGATGCGCAACCGGGGGTCCTCGCACACAGTTGCCCCCTCGCTCGAGCGAGGGGGCAACTGCGTGTCACCTGCCCTCGGCCCAGTCGTGACGTTCAGCAGTCGCAGCCGTCTATGCTCACGCACATGGTCGACGCAGTGCCTTTTCTGGGGCCGGAGCAGAAAGTGGAATACCTCTACGAGCGTTCCTACTTCCCCGCGGACACCATCATGGATGATCACGTCGCCCGCCTCAGTACGGTCAACTTCCACTACTTCCTTGGGTACGCCCGCAACTACCGGCTGCTCGCGTCTCAGCGGACAGCTGGCATCGCCAGCTCTACGCCCGATGACGTGTTCCGCATGATCGACCGGGATCACGCCGTCGCTCAGCTCCTCTACAAGGGTCTGCGGCAGGTCGAGTGGCGTCTGCGCGCGCTCATCGTGGACGAGTACTGTTCGCGGTTCGATGCCTGCTCGTACCTGCAGGCGGAGCAGTATCTGCGCAGGAAGCCGGGCAGCCAAGTGGACATGGTGCGATCCGTCCTTCAAAGCGTCCTGCGTCATGGGGAACCCTATGTTGATGACCACATCACTGACCTCGCGGGGGCCAGTAGACGGGACCGACCTAAGAAGTACGAGGAGGCTCGCCACGAAGAGTTGGTCGGCTACGTCAAGGATCTGCCACTGTGGGCTGTCGTCGACTCGTTCACGCTGGGCACACTGTCCCACTTCATCACCGAATGCGACGGGACGAGCGACCCGGACCGGGTTGCCTGGAGGTCGGTCGCCCACGCGCTTGAGATCAAGCATCCGATGTTTCATACGAACATCGAGTCGCTTACTGTGCTTCGTAACCAGGTCTCCCACCATGCCCGCCTCTGGATGCGGCCGACCACGGCCTCCCCAAAGAAGCCGCGAATATTCGACAAGGAACTGCGGGACGCTGATCCCAAGTCGATGATGGTCGCCTTCGCCAATGTTGCCCTGTTCCACGGCCCCGACCAGCGTCACGAGGTCCTCGATGAGGTGTTTACCCTGGTCAAGCAGGACCCGCTCTACTACCACGGTGTCACGAAAGTGCGGAGGCGGCCTAAGGCCTGAGGCATAGGGCCTGTCCCACACTCTATGTAAGTGCCCTCTCGTGGTTCGCCCATATCACCAGAGATCGAGTGCATGAGGCGCGACTGGCGGGTCGGGCCGCGGACCCGTCGACACTCTCGGTGTTGATGACCCGTTCCAGTCCCGCTTCGAAGGCCCCGTGCCCGTCAAGGCCTCTCTTCCGTGGGTTTGCGGCACCTCGGCGGCCAAAGGACTCCCCTCCGCGACAAGCAGGTCCTGCGCTCAGACCTCGGAAGGGTATGTTGGCCGGGGAGAAAACGTACGTGATGACGTACGGTTGCGATGGAGGTGGAGAACATGACCGCGGTGACCGCTACCTCGGCACGAGCAAACCTGTACCGGCTGATCGATCAGGTCAACGAGGAGTCTGAGCCGCTGACCATCACCGGTCAGCGAGGCAATGCCGTGCTGATCGGCGAGGACGACTGGCGTGCGATCCAGGAGACCCTGCTCCTCGAGTCCGTGCCCGGGATGTCTGAGTCGATCCGCAAGGCGCGTGCCGAGGGCATCGAGTCCGGCTCGACCGAGCTGGACTGGTGAGCAGCGACCCCTGGACTCTGGTCTACTCGCGCCAGGCCCAGAAGGACGCCAAGAAGCTCACATCCTCAGCGTTGAGGGTGAAGGCTCAGGTCCTGCTTGCGGTCCTGGCTGCGGATCCGTTCGCCACGCCCCCTCGGTACGAGAAGCTGGTCGGCGATCTCGCCGGCTGTTACTCGCGGCGGATCAACATCCAGCACCGGCTCGTGTACGAGGTCGTGCCGGACGAGCGGGTCGTCCACGTCCTGCGGACGTGGACCCGCTACGAGTAGCGCGGCCACGCAGCTGCTCACGAGCTCGTTGAGCGCGCTTACGGGCAGCGGGGTGGGTGATGCCGATGACGGTGGCTGCTTGGTCGAGGGTGAGGCTTTCCCAGTAGACGAGGCGGAGCAGCTCACGGTCGCCGGTGGCAGCGACCGCAGGGTATGAGTCGGCCCCGCACGCACAGTCTCCAGCAGAGGGTCGGCGGGCCGGGGGCATCAGCCGTCTCCCGGGTTGGGCGAGACGGCGGTGTGCGGTTAAGGTAAGGCTCACCTAACTCAGGCAATTCTTATCTGATCCCCGACAGGTGCACCAGGCCATCGCCACACCCCCACCCGAAAGGCACGACCTGATGACCATCACCCGCTCCCGCCGTGCCGGAGCCCTCGCCGCCCTCGCGACCGCCGCCCTTCTCGCCGCCGGATGCGGCAGCTCTACCGGCGGACCGACGTCGGCCGGGTCCTCCGCCGCGAGCGAGGCGTCGGCCGGCTCCGTGAGCATCACCGATGCGCAGGGGCGCATGGTTCAGGTGCCGGCCAACCCCAAGACCGTCGTCGCCACCGACTGGAGCGTCATCCGCACCCTGACCGACCTCGGCGTCGAGGTCGACGCGGTGCCGAAGGCGAGCTCGGCCCTCCCGGCAGACCTCGCGAGCTACGAGAAGGCGACCCAGGTCGGCACCCTCTTCGAGCCCGACTACGAGGCGATCGCTGCGATGAACCCCGACCTGGTCATCGTCGGATCGCGCAGTGGCACACCAGAAGTCGTCAAGGAGCTCGAGAAGTTCGCGCCTGCCGTGATCGACATGTCGGTGCGTTCGAAGAAGCCGGCGGACACCTTCACGCTCACGTCCGAGCGGGTCACGCAGCTGGGCTCGATCTTCGGCAAGGAGCAGCGGGCCAAGGACCTGATGGACTCGGTCGCGAGCGACGTCGCCACGGTCAAGAAGTCTGCAAGTGGCTCGGGCAAGACCGCGATGGTCGTCCAGGTCTCCGACGGCACGGTCAGCGCCTACGGCCCGGGCTCGCGGTTCGGCACGGTCTACCAGGACTTCGGCTACAAGCCCACCGGCGCCCCGCTGGACGACAAGGGCGGCCACGGCGAGGAGATCAGCCAGGAGTTCTTCGTCCAGCACAACCCGGGCGTGCTCTTCGTCCTCGACCGCGCCAAGGTGGTCGGTCAGAAGCAGGCGCCCGCGCTGGACGTGCTCAACAACGGTCTCGTGGGGACCACGGATGCTGCGAAGAGCAAGAAGATCGTCGAGATCGACGGCTTCTCCTGGTACGTCGCCACCTCTGCGCCCAGCTCGTGGCAGCAGATGGTCAAGGACGTGCAGGGCTCGCTCTGATGAAGACCCTGCCCGCGAGGGCCACGGACGCCGGCTCCCGCCGGGGGAGTGGTGGCGTCCGCGGCTGGCATCTCGCGGTCGCGACGGTGGCGTTGCTCGTCGCCGCGTACCTATCGCTGACGGTCGCCGTCGTGCCGATCCCCCTGCGCGATCTGCTCGACCCGAGCCCGGAGCAGTGGCAGCTGCTTTCGTTGTCCCGCATCCCGCGGGTGCTGTCGATCCTCATGGCGGGTGCGGCCCTCAGCGTCGCCGGACTGATCATGCAGCGGATCACTCAGAACTCCTTCGTCTCCCCGTCGACCTCGGGGACCACCGAGGCCGCCATCCTCGGCGTGCTCATCGCGACCCTCGTCACACCCGATGAGAGCCTGATCGTCAAAATGGTTCTCGCCATTGGGGTTTCGCTGCTCGGGACGTTCGGCTTCATGCAGATCCTGAGCCGGATGCCGGCCCGCGACCCAATCGTCGTGGCGCTCGTCGGCCTCATGTACGGCGGAGTCATCGGCGCGGTCACCGTCTTCGTCGCGTACCAGGTAGACCTCCTCCAGCTGCTCGAGATCTGGTCGAGCGGGTCCTTCAGCGCAGCGATGGCGGGCCAGTACGAACCGCTCTACCTCGTCATCGTCGTCGGTCTCGTCGGCTACCTCTACGCCGACCGGTTCACCGTCGTCGGCATGGGTCGTGAGTTCGCCACCAACCTCGGGGTGTCCTATCGCACGGTGCTCAACATCGGGCTCCTCATCGTCTCGGTCATGGCGGCCACGGTCATCGTCGTCGTCGGCATGATTCCCTTCCTCGGCCTGATCCCCCAACGTCGTCTCCCTCCTCATGGGCGACCACGTGCGCCGCACCCTGCCGGTCACCGCGCTGGCCGGCGCCGGCTTCGTCCTGCTCTGCGACGTCATCGGCCGCGTCATCCGCTTCCCCTACGAGGTGCCCGTCGGCACCGTGGCCGGCGTCATCGGTGCCGCCGTCTTCGTCTGGTTGGTCATGCGCAGCGCCGCGGGCAAGGAGGCGCACGGATGAATTCCCCTGTCGTCACGGTTCGTTCGGCCGACCCCGCACCTCGGTCACATGCCTTCCGCTCACCCGCCGAGGCCGCCCGCCGTCGGCGGGTGAAGGCGACCCTGCTGGTCCTCGCCGGGCTCTGCGTCGCCGCGTGCACGGTCTACCTGGTCTGGAACCTGCGGGGGAACTGGAGCTATGCCCTCGACCTGCGCTCACGACAGCTCGGCGCGCTCGTCGTCGTCGGGGTCGCGGTCGGGGTGTCGAGCCTGGTCTTCCAGACGGTGTCGGGGAGCCGGATCCTGACGCCGGGGGTGATGGGCTTCGACGCCCTCTACTCGTTCATCCAGACCGTCATCGTCTTCACCCTCGGGGCGGGGACGCTGCAGCTGCTCGGGGTGGTCGAGCAGTTCCTGCTCAACACGGCGCTGCTGTCGGCGTTCGGGATGCTGCTCTTCCGGTGGCTGTTCCGCGCGCACAGCCGCAACCTGTTCGTCCTCGTCCTGGTCGGGATCGTGCTCAGCGGACTCTTCTCGTCGCTGAGCTCGTTCGCGTCACGGCTGCTGAGCCCGGATGACTACCTCACCCTGCAAGGGGTGCTCTTCGCCAGCTTCACCACGGTGAACGTAGACCTCCTGGTCGCCTGCGCCGTGGTGACGGCGCTCGGTTGCCTGGTGCTCTGGCCGCTGCTGCGCCAGCTCGACGTCATCGACCTCCGTCGGGACCGCGCGGTCGCCCTCGGGGTGGACCACCATCGCGTCGTCACCCGGGTGCTGCTCGTCGTCACCGTGCTCGTCGCGACCTCGACGGCGCTCGTGGGTCCGATGGTCTTCCTCGGGCTGCTCGTCGCCAACCTCGCCCGCCAGCTCGTGCCGACCCACGAGCACCACGCCCTGGTGGTCGGCGCCTCGCTCGTGGGCGTACTGGCCCTGGTGCTAGGCCAATTCGTCGTCCAGCACGGCCTCGGCCTCGCCGTCCCGCTGTCCGTCGTCGTGAACCTCGTCGGCGGGCTCTACTTCCTCGTCCTCCTCGTCAAGGCGGTCCGACTGTGATCCGTGCCCGGGCTCTGAGCCATTCCTACGACAAGGGCGCGACCCTCGTCCTCGACGACGTCTCGGTCGAGCTGACGCGAGGCTGCGTCACCGGCCTCATCGGACCCAACGGTGCCGGCAAGTCGACCCTGCTGTCGGCCATGGCGCGACTGCTCGTCCCCGACTCGGGACAGGTGCTGCTCGACGATCTCGACGTGCTGAAGGCCCCGGCCAAGGAGGTCGCCAAGCGGCTCGCAGTGCTGCGCCAGGACGCTCGCGTCACCGCGCGGCTGACTGTCGTAGACCTCGTCCGTTTCGGCCGATTCCCTTACAGCAAAGGGCGATTGACCGACCGCGACCACGAGGTCGTGCAGGAGTGCCTCGACCAGGTGGGGATGGACGGCTTCCGCGACCGCCACCTCGACGAGCTGTCCGGTGGCCAGCGACAGCGCGCCTTCGTGGCGATGGTGCTGGCCCAGGAGACGGAGTTCGTGCTCCTCGACGAGCCGCTCAACAATCTCGACATGGAGCACGCGGCAGCGACCATGCGGCTGCTGCGCCGGGCCGCCGACGAGCTGGGGCGCACCGTCATCGTCGTCCTGCACGACGTCAACGTGGCTGCCGCTGCCTGTGACGTCGTCGTCGGGATGCGCGACGGACGGGTGGTCGCGCACGGCTCGGCGCGCGAGGTGGTCTCGTCCGAGGGTCTGCGGGAGGTCTACGGGCTCGACATCCCGGTGCACGAGATCGACGGCAGCCCGGTGGCCCTGCACTGGGCGATGGGCGCCCGACGTCCCGAGCCGGCCGTGCCCGTGAACTGACCGCGAAACCCAGTTGCCTGACGTGGGCAGTCGCCATGATGGGCAGCGTGACTGCGACTTCCACCGGTGACGCATCGTCCGAGGTCACGCCCGGGCCCGAGCTCGTCTCTCGGCTGCTGCGGGGCCAGGTGCCTCACCTCGCTCACCTGCCGGTTCGTGAGATCTCGACGTCCGGCAGCAGCAACTGGGTCTACCGCCTGGGCGAGGAGCTCGCCGCCCGGCTGCCGCGGACCGACGGCTACGTCAACGACCTCAAGACCGAGGTGCGCTGGCTGCCCCACATCGCTGACCGGCTGCCGTTTCCGGTGCCGAGGGTCATGCCGATCGGCAAACCCACGGAGCTCCGGAGAGACCATCGTCGCCACGACCGCCGGAGCCGCCGCCGATGGTGACATGACGAGCGCAGTGCTCACAGCGGCGGGGTTGGCATTCGTTGTCTGCTGTGCCCTCTGGTGGATCTACTTCGACCTCTCCGCGCCTGCCATCGAGCACGGCCTCGAAGTAGCCCGCACGCACATCGACATCATCCGGCCAGTCCTCTCGTACGGCTACCTCGGATTCATCGCCGGGATCGTCGGGGTCGCCGCAGCTATTGGCGCCGCCGTCCGTGAACCCACGAGCCCCCTTCATGCCGACATGGCCATGCTGCTGTTCGGCGGAGCAGCGATCTACCTGGGCACCTTTGGCTTCACCCGGTGGCGGCTCCTGCACACCCTGGCCGTCCCACGCCTTGCGGCTGCAGGCTGCTGCCTGGTCCTGGCGATCATGGCACCGCCACTGCCAGCTGCGTGGTCGCTCGTCCTGCTGTCGCTCGTCCTGGTCGGAGCCTCTGCCGCCGACTCTTGGCAGGCCAAACGAGCCACCACCGTGCCCCACGTGTAGATCGGACGGCCGGCAATAGGAGGCCCTGACCTGGGCCACGGAGGATGGGGTGCCATCGTCCACCGCGGACCTTGACCTGCCCGTGGCCTTCCCGTACGTTTAACCATGTCGTTAAATGAGGAGGTGGCCGGATGGTGGCCAACGATCAACTGAGTCGGGTGTTCTCGGCCTTGGCCGACCCCACGCGACGAACGATCCTGGCTGAGCTGGCTCAGCGTGAGGCGACCGTGACGCAGCTCACCGCCCCTCTCTCGATCTCCATGCCAGCGGTCTCGCGGCACCTCAAGGTCTTGGAGCAGGCGTCGCTGATCTCGCGCTAGTGGAGTCCAGCAGAGTGGTGTACGACGGACCTGAGTGAGCGCGTGCCTCCAACGTAGGCGCGGCCACCAGGTGGATCCTTCGAGTGATCTCTCACAACCGACTCGAAGAAGGACACCTTGATGACCGCTGTGCCCAGTATCGACCCTGCCCAGTTCCTGAACGAGCAGCTGTCCCAGGCGAGCCCCGACCTGATGCGGGACTTGCTCACCACTTTCGTCAACGCGTTGCTGTCCGCGCAGGCCGACGCGGTGTGCGGCGCGGGCTTCAACCAGCGAAGCCCGGAGCGGGTCAACTCCCGCAACGGCTACCGCCACCGTGACCTCGACACCCGGGTCGGCACCCTCGACGTCGCTGTCCCGAAGCTGCGTCAGGGCAGCCTGTACCCGGAGTGGCTGCTCGAACGAAGGAAGCGGGCTGAGAGGGCCCTGACCTCGGTGGTGGCGACCTGCTACCTGCTCGGGGTCAGCACGCGCCGGATGGACAAGCTGGTCCAGACCCTCGGCATCACCGGACTGTCCAAGAGCCAGGTCTCGGTGATGGCCAAGGAACTCGACGAGCACGTCGAACAGTTCCGCACCCGGCGCCTGGAGGACGGCGGACCGTTCACATTCGTCGCTGCCGACGCGCTCGTGCTCAAGGTCCGCGAAGGCGGCCGGGTGGTGCCCGTGCATGCGCTGGTCGCGACCGGCGTCAACGCCGATGGGCACCGCGAGATCCTCGGCGTGCAGGTCACCACCAGCGAGGACGGCGCCGGCTGGCTCGCCTTCTTCCGCGACCTGACTGCCCGCGGCTTGTCCGGGGTCAAGCTGGTCACCAGCGATGCTCACGCTGGCCTAGTGAACGCGATCGCGGCCACCATCCCCGGCGCCGCGTGGCAGCGCTGCCGCACCCACTACGCGGCGAACCTCATGTCCGCGACACCGAAGTCGTCGTGGCCATGGGTCAAGGCGCTGCTGCACTCGATCTACGACCAGCCCGACGCCGAAGCGGTACACGCCCAGTTCGACAGGGTCATCCACGCCCTTCACGAGAAGCTCCCCGCCGTGGCCGAGCACCTCGAGATCGCTCGCGCCGACATCCTCGCGTTCACGCCGTTCCCGAAGGAGGTCTGGCGCCAGATCTGGTCGAACAACCCCAACGAGCGGCTCAACCGCGAGATCCGCAGGCGCACCGACGTTGTTGGGATCTTCCCCGACCGGGCCAGCATCATCCGGCTCGTCGGTGCCGTGCTGGCCGAGCAGCACGACGAGTGGGCCGAAGGCCGCCGCTACCTCGGACTCGACGTCCTCGCCCGAGCCCAGGCCGTCGACACCAACCACGTCGAGGAGGTGACCGACCTAGAACCCCAGGCCCTCACAGCCTGACCGACACACCCAACCGAGGGATCAACCTCGTACACCACCCCAGCGGACTTGACCCTCGCGCTCTCAGGACGGCAAGTGGCGAGCCAGCAGGTTGGAGGCAGCCTCCTTGCGAGAGGCCGTCGACTGGCTGGAGCTCTTCCGCCGGTTCTGGGACTCCTCGTTCAACCGACTCGACACACATCTGGCTGCTGTGCAGGCCGCTGACCGCACCAGCGGCGAACCGGGTGGCACCGAAACCGACCCCGAGGAGCAGCAGTGAGTGACGCACCCCAGGTCTCGATCAGACGGGTCTTCGACGCGCCGCGGCACCTGGTCTACCGGGCCTTCACCGACCCAGAGCAGCTCGCCTCGTGGTGGGGGCCGGAGGGGAACTCGATGCCGCTCGACGAGATCGTCATGGACGTGCGCACCGGTGGCTTCCAGCGCTGGACGGAGGTGGTCGGAGGCGATCCGACCATCCGGACGCACATCTCGATCGACCTCACCGACGTCACCCACGAGGAAGTCCTCGAAGGGGTCATGCGCGTCACGGGCAGGCTGCGAGGCGGGTTCGAGCCGTTCGAGACCAGGTTCCGGATCACGTTCAGCGACGAGCCCGACGGCCGCACCCGCCTCGAGGTCGCCCAGTGGCTGCCCGACCAGGTCGCACCGCCTGCGGAGCAGGGATGGCGCGAGGCCTTCGCCAAGCTCGACCGGACGCTTCAGGACGCTCTCGCCTGAGCCCTGCGTGGCCACCGGGTCCAACCCGACCCGTTCCAACCCGACGCATTCCTATCCGCATACGGAGGAGACCGCCATGTCCAAGCTGATCTACGCCATGAACATGACCCTCGATGGCTACGTCGCAGACGAGCACGGTGCCGTAGACCTCGTCCCGATGAACGCCGACGTGTTCGCCGACCACACCGAGCTGCATCGCTCGATCGGCACCATCCTGTACGGACGACGCCTCTACGAGACGATGGCCGTGTGGGAGACGGACCCCGAGCTGGCTGCCACGTCCCCGGCCATGGCTGACTTCTCCGCCGCGTGGAAGCGGCCGGTGAAGATCGTGTACTCCACGACCTTGACCACGCCGATCACCGACAACACCCGCATCGAGCCCGCGCTCGACATCGAACAGGTCAGGACGCTCAAGCGGACCACCGCGGGGGATCTCATGATCGGTGGACCCGAGCTGGCCGGCCAGGCCATCCAGGCCGGAGTCGTCGACGAGCTGCACCTGTATGTCCTGCCACTGATCCTCGGCGCCGGCACGCTCTGCCTCCCCAGCGGCCACCGCACCGACCTCGAGCTGATGGACGAGCGGCGGTTCGGCAACGGCGTCACTCGGCTGCGGTATCGCTGCCTGGAGTCCTGAGGTGCGCCCACCTCGCGAATCCGCTCAAGACCGCCCGGGGGGTCCTCCTCCGTACGGTGGGGGCATGGTGACGTGGGAAGAGATCACAGCGGCCGTGGGCCTGACCCTGAGCGGTGCACGGGAGGAGGGCGGCGCGGCCCTGAAGCGGTGCTGGGACCAGACCGCCGAGGGCAACCATGCCGAGCGGTGCGTCCTCGCTCACTACCTCGCTGATCTTGAGTTCGACGTCAGCGACGAGGTCGTGTGGGACGAGCAAGCGCTGGCCAACTTCGCGCACGTCGACGACGAAGATCTGGCGGTGCTCGGCATCGCCTCGGCGCGCGGGCTGGCGCCGAGCCTGCACCTGAACCTGGGAGACGGCTATCTGCGCCAAGGGCGACTCCAGGAAGCGCGCGCCCAGCTGGCAGCAGGTCTCGCGCATCAAGATGCTCTCGCGGACGACGGCTACGGTGCGCTGATCCGCAACGGGCTGCAGGACCTGTCTACCCGCATCACCGCGGCTTCCGGCTCGGCCGATCGCTGACGTCGCGGTGGCCCGGCGTGGTGTGTAGTGGTCGGCGCCCGGTGACCACGAGCAGGACGTCACACGCGCTCATGGAGTAGACCGTGGCACCGGAACCAATCGTCACCGGAGCGTCCGTGGCCTCCAGGGCCGCACCGCCGAGGTCTACGCCGAAGTACCGGACCAGCCGCGGTTTCACCCCACCGAGCACCAGAGCAACCCGGTCCACCGGCGGCTGCGGGAGTCCCAGGGGTTCGGTGACGTCGAGCCCGTGGATCAGGTCGTGGCTCAAGGCACCCAGCTGCCCGCCGCCGGGCGGGGTCCAGGTGCTGGTGACGTGTGCCTGCAGGTCGGCCAGGAGCTGTGGACGATCCAGCCGGGTAGCCGCATCTCGCGCGGCGCCTTCGGCAAAACGGTTGAACGAGAACCCATTTCGAGCCGTCCCGAGAAGGACCGAGAGTGGGGACGTTCGTGCGGGCATGGTCATGTGAGCGATCACGTCTCTGATCCGCCAGCCGGCGCACAGTGAGGGTGCGTCCCATTGCTCGTCGGAGAGGTCCTCGAGCATTCTGACGAGGCGCTGTCGCTCCTGACGGGTCTCGTGGACGAGGTCGGGGGTGGTCTCTGGACTCATCGGTTCGGGTCCTCCTGACTCGGTGGCACGGGACGTGTACTTGTACGTCTCAGCACCCCGTTACTCATCGGTCGAGGGCGACGCCGGCCCGTCCAGCACCGGGGGCAGGCCGAACTCGGCGAACCGGTGGGCGCTTTCGAGGAACGTGACGACCGTGCTGATGAGCCCCTTCTGGACCTCCACGGCTACCAGGGCAAACGGCACCAGCCGGCCCCCGCCGTCCGGTCGGTACTGGCCGAACCCTGGTGCGCCGTTGAGGCTGCAGGGAACCAGGCGAGCACCGGCGCAGGCGTCGGAGGCCGCCATCAGTGCGGCGATATTCGCGCGGCCGCACACGAGCCAACTGAACGGCGGCATCGCGCTGGCAGCGTCCTCGTGCAGGACCGACACCAGCGCGTCGTAGTCGTGGGCCTCGAAGGCCGCGACATATCGGTCGAGCAGCCGTCTGGTGGGTAGATCGTCCGGCTGGGGCAACGCCTCTGCCGCAGGCAGGCTCGACAACGTCGCGCGGGCACGCTGGAGTGCGCTCGTGGTCGCGGGCACCGTGATGTCCAGCACGATCGCGGTCTCCTTGGCCGAGTAGCCGAGCACGTCGCGCAACAGCAGGACGGCGCGCTGTCGCGGGGGGAGGTGCTGGAGAGCCGCCAGGAACGCCAGGCGCACCGACTCACGGGCGATGACACGGTCTACCGGATCCCCGACGAGCTCCACGCGTGACGTCGGCATCGGCTCGATCCACGACTCGCGGCTCACGCTCTCGCCGACCACCTGAGTCGGATCCGGGTGCGGCACGGTCGGGACCAGGGCTCGTCGCTTGGCCGACCGGAGCTTGTCCAGGCAGACGTTGGTGGCGATGCGGTGGACCCACGTCGAGAGCCGGCCTCGGTCAGGGTCGAACTGCGACAGCGCGTTGACCGCCTTGAGCAAGGTCTCCTGGACGGCGTCTTCCGCGTCGTGGACAGAGCCGAGGAGCCGGTAGCAGTAGCCGAGCAGCGGGGCTCGCAACTGCTCGAGCTCGTCCACCGTTGGTGATGATGTCAACGTCGGTCCTCCGGGCAGCGCGATCGGTGAAGCGATAGCCAACCATGGCACGGCCGGAGCGCGAGAACCCCGGTGTCACAATGGAGGACATGGGGAGAACTCGCAGTTGTCACCGGGGCATCGTCGGGGATCGGCTTCGAGATCGCGCGGCAGCTGGCCGCCAGGGGCTACGACATCGTTGGTGTCAGATCGAGCGATCGCGTCGAGCAGCTGGCAGCGAAACTGCCTGGCGTGCAGGTGATTCCGGTTCGTGCTGACCTCAGCAAGCCTGAAGCGCGATGCGCCCGCCTGTGTCGTGGCAGCGGGGGTGAGTAATGATGACGGCGCGACCGGAGGCAGGACGACAACCCACGACAGACGCTGACTACGGAGGTCCCCGTCGTGGTCGCGCTCGTCACGCTCTCGGGGTCGGGTGGTGCGCGGTCCTGCTCGGGGTGCTCGTGGCATGCAGCTCGACCGAGGATCCGCACTGGGCCCCGGTTGCCGACTCGGGGGAGCGGGTCCTGGCGCTCGTCGCGGACGGCTCGGACCTGGTGGTGGGCCGCGAGAAGGTCACCGCGACAGGGCGGTTCGTGCTCGACGTGCAGCGAGGTGACGACACAAGGCAGGTGTCGATCCAGAGCTCGCCGGATGGCTACGGATATCAGGCGCAGCTGCACTCGATCAGCGCTCGGGACGGCGCGCTTGTCGTGCTGGGCGGGGTGCGTGCGGGGGCGCACGGCAACGTGCGGTGGTCGGTCTGGCGTGGAAGCCTCGACGGGATCTCGGAGCAGCCACAGCTCTTCGACACCTTCGGCGGGTATGGAGCGGGGGATCTCGTCGGCGCTGCTGTCACGACAGCGGGTCCGATGATCATCGGCTCCTGGTCGAACCTGACCGGGCTCGGCATGGAGGTGACGTCGTGGATCCCACAGGGACAGAAGTGGGTTCGGAGCACCGACCCCGTGGTTGCCGCGGCGACCGCGACCACGCTGCCCACTGCCGCGGCGGTCACCAGCACGGACGCCGAGTACGTCGTGGCGGGCTCGATCACCCATCTCCTGCCGAAGCTCTGGGAGGAACCCGTCGTGTGGCGCGCGGACCGGCCGCGGGGCCCGTGGCGGCAGATCTCGCTGCCCCTGCCCGCCGAGACCGCGAGTGCCCGGGCGCTCGCCCTCTCCTGCTCCGTAGACCATTGCGCGGTCGTGGGACGCGCCGGCCGGGATGCTTATCACTGGCGGTTGGAGCTGAACGATCACCGAGTCGGCCCATCTGGTAGGCCGACTCGGGCCCTAGACGGTCTTGACGAGCCCGGCCGAGCAGCCCCTGTGTTGGTTGTTGTGACGGGGTCGAGCGACGTCGTGGCAGCGACCGCCGCAGGGTCGACGAGGACGGCGATCGTCGAGGGGTCACACGTGACGGTCGTGGAGAGCGTCCCAGGGGCAGCGGTAGCCATTGCCGCCCCGTCGTCGGGTCAGGTCGAGCTCGTCACCGAGGTCCAAGGCCGCTCGTCGCGCTGGTCGCTGGTCGCCCCAGGCGGCCGTTAGGGCAGGACCAAGGCGTACGGTGACCAGGTGGCAACCATCAAGGTCGGGCTCTCGGGCTGGAGCTACAGCGAGTGGCGTGGAGACTTCTACCCCGACGGGCTCCCGGCGAAACAGCGGCTGCGCTACGCCGCCGAGCACTTCCCGACCCTGGAGATCAACGCCTCGTTCTACTCGCTGAAACGCCCGAGCACCTATGCCGGTTGGCACGAGGAGGCACCCGCGGTCACGTTCGCGGTGAAGGGCTCCAAGCTGGTGACGCACGTGCGGCGACTGGCCGATGTAGAGCAGGAGCTCGCCAACTTCTTTGCCTCAGGAGTGTTGGCTCTCGGCCCCGGGCTCGGTCCGTCCTGTGGCAGCTCCCGCCGAGCCTGCGCTTCGACGCCGAACGGGTCCAGGACTTCCTCGACCTGCTCCCACGGACGACCAGGGAGCTGGCGAGACTGGCGGCTCGACACGACGAACACGTCACTGCGGCAAGGGCACTCGTACAGGCGGAGGTAGACCGGCCGGTGCGCCACGCGCTCGAGCCGCGGCACGCGAGCTGGGCCGACCCCGAGGCCCACGCGCTGCTCGCCGAGCACGACGTCGCCATGGTGGTCTCGGACCTGGCGGGCCGTTACCCGATGTTCGAGGTGGCGACCACGGACCTGGTCTACGTGCGCCTGCACGGCCACACCCGGCTCTACCGCTCCGGGTATGAGCCGGCGAGCCTGGAGGCCTGGGCGCAGCGGTGTCATCGTTGGCGTGCCGAGGGACGTGACGTGCTGGTCTACTTCGACAACAGCGCAGAAGGCCGCGCTCCGCACGACGCCCTCGCCCTGATGCGGCGGCTCGAGACCTGAGTGGCCGTGCCGTCGTCTGGTTCGTAACAAGGAGGCTGGAGATGAGCAAGCGATTCGCGGTGGGGGACCACGTGAGGTGGAACTCCGAGGCCGGGCACGTCTCGGGGAGGATCATCAAGGTCCACACGTCCGACTTCGACTACAAGGGCCACACGCATCGCGCCAGTGACGCCGACCCGCAGTACGAGATCAAGAGCGACAAGACCGATCACGTTGCGGCGCACAAGGGCTCCGCGCTGACGGCGATCGACTAGCGGGCACTTGCCCCTGACGTCGCGGCCCAGCATGCGCTTGCACGCGAGGCGCCAGTTGGCGAACGAGCTGGATCGACGCGACCTGGGGAAATGTTCATGGCTCTCTCAGCCCGGCATGTCAGAATCAACATGAGAGGGGAGTGATTCAGATGGAAGCAGTGCACGAGAGAGTGCGGCGCCTGCGCGAGCGTTCGGGCCTCAGCCAGCGTGACGCAGAGCGCGAGAGTGGGCTGTCGCAATCCACGTGGTCGCGCATCGAGTCCGGCGCGCGCCAACCCAGTGCGATCGAGATCGTCGCGATTGCAGACGCGATCGGTGCAACCGTCGGTGAGGTGACGGGGACATCCCATGTCAGGACGGAGGCGGTCTCCGCCGCCCGTGCCGATGGCGAGGCCGTGGAGGCGATGCTGGAGGAGTTGACCAGCTACCTAGAGCTGTCTGATCATCTCGATCGCCAAGGCTTCGGCAGCGCGGCGTGAGCGGTGAGGCACTCGGTCGGCACGGCGCGCAGGCCTTCAGGGAGAAGCACGGGCTCGGGTCTCAGCCACTCCTGGACCTGATCACGGTGGTCGAGCAAAAGTGTGAATGCGACATCACCGTCCTCGATGGGAGCGATGAAGCGCACGGCATGACCGTGCGACATGGCGGGACGACAATTATCGGTGTCGCCCGCAGCCGCAATCCGATGCGCCAGCGCTCGACGATCGCCCACGAGCTGGGGCATATCTGGTTTGACGACCTGCGTGACGCGACTGCGCGAACCCGCTGGGCTGAGCGCAGCCCTGAAGAGGTGCGGGCCGACGCCTTTGCTCGACACCTGTTGCTCCCGCTCGAGGCGGTCGAGTCCCACGCGCGCAGCAGGGAGGTCGATGAACGCCTCCTGTCCGACCTCGTGCAGACGCATCGCGTGTCGGCCGCCATCGCTGCCATTCAACTGCGTGAGGCCGGCCTCATCGACGAGCGGACCTGTGTTGACTGGACGAGGTTGACCACCCCCCGATTGGCGACCCGTTTCGGATGGTCGCCGCTTTATCGAACGCTCCAGGTCGAGTCCGATACGAAGAGCCCACCGCAGCGACTGCTGACGCGGGCGATCTCTGCGTATGCCGAGGGGGTTGTGTCGGCGGCGACCATTGCCCGGCTGAATGGATCGACCGACGACGTCCAGGGGGTCCGGCAGGAGCTCGCCGATGAAGGCATCGAGCCGCGAGCACCCGAGACCATCCAGGTCGCCATCCGACCGCGTGCTGGTGCGGGAGGACTGTCGAGCATCGAGCTGGACGAGCTCCTGGGCACCGTGACGAACGACGAGTAGATGTATATCGTCGACACCGGTCCGGTCCTCAAGTTCTTCGCCACCAACACCGAGCGCTGGTTCTTCGGGGCGTTGGCGGGTCAGCCGATCCACGCACCGCAAGCGGTGTGCGCGGAGGTCTTCGATGTTCCGAGGCGCCGACCTCAGTTCAGCTCGGCGCCCGACGTCTGGCGGAAGGTCGCACCCAAGCTCATCGTTGAGTTACCGGACGATCCCACGCCGGCCTTGGAGCAGGCCGCGCGGGACGTCTTGCGCCAGGATCTGGAAGCCGTGCAGCGGGTCCGTCAGGACCTCGGGGAGAAGATGGCTCTGCTGCACGCCTCGGTCGAGGCTCAGGTTGGGCGGGAGGTTGTGCTGTGCTGCGACGATGGGCCCGCGCAACAGCTCATCGCCAGGGAGGCGGCCCGCCTGAGGCGCCTGAGTGTGCCGGGTTCCATCCAGGTCGTGGACTCGATTCAAATTCTGCGCTGGGCGATCGAGGCCGGCGCCATCAAGGACAAGGCGATTCTCCGACAGCGCTACGACAGGATGGCAGGTCTCGACGAGAGCCTCCCCAAGAACATCCGCTCGACCCCGCTGCTCGACAGCCCGCCCTGGCCCAGCCGATGATCGGCTGCGTGCGAGAATGCACGCATGTCCAGCTCCCGGGCCCAGGAGGTAGCAGACGCCCTCCTCGAGCGCATCGTGAACGGCGATCTGGCGCCGGGATCCGAGCTCGAGCCGGAGGCCACGATCGCCGAGGACCTGTCGGTCTCCCGGCTCACCGCGCGTGAGGCGCTGAAGCTGCTGCAGTCCCAGGGCGTGGTGCGAGCGGTCCACGGCAAGCGGGGCGTGGTCAACCCGGTGAACGAGTGGTCTGCGATGGCGCCGATCATCCGGGCTGTGATGCACCGCCTGGGGGAGCGCGAGGTCTCGCGACAGCTGGTGGAGATGCGCGAGATCATCGAGGTCGGTGCAGCCGGCCTGGCTGCGGACCGCCGCGCTCCCGAGCATCTTGACCAGCTGCGCACCGAGCTGGCGCAGATGAAGGCGGCGAACTTGTCCGGCGATCTGGAGGAGTTCGTGCGGGCGGACATCGCGTTCCACAACATCGTGTTCGCCTCCACCGGAAACGAATTCATCCGCCGGGTGTTCGACCCGATTCAGGCGATCCTGCTCGAGGGTCGACGGGAGACGAGCGCGGTGCACCAGGTCCAGATCAACGCGATCGCCCAGCACGAGCGGGTGCTCGCCGCCCTGGAGGCCGGCTCGGCCGAGGCCGCCCGGCGCGCGATGGGGGATCACATGGCGCAGACCGCCGAGGACCTGCGCGACCTCAGAAGCCACTGGGCGACCCATTGACAGGCGGGCTTGCAACCAGCACCATAGATGAACAGATCAGATATCTGACATCAGATGAGACACTCAAGGAGCTCCTGGCGGACGTCCCGCCGCCCGTCTCGATCGATGCCGGGGAGCTGGCCGAGTCGGTGCGTCGCGCCGGGCGCGTGCTGGTGGTCCTGGACGACGACCCGACCGGCACCCAGTCCGTGGCCGATCTACCGGTCGTGACGGCGTGGGATGTCGAGGACTTCCGCTGGGCCTTCGCCCAGGACCGGCCCGCGGTCTACGTGATGACCAACAGCCGCAGCCTTGACCCGGCGGACGCCGAGCGGGTCAACCACGAGGTCGCCACGGCAGCACTGGCCGCCGCGGCGGACATGGGTCTGCAGGTCGAGCTGGTGAGCCGCAGCGACAGCACGCTGCGTGGCCACTACCCCCTCGAGACCGAAGTGCTCGCCGAGGAGCTCGTCGCCGCAGGGCAGCCCGCACCGGACGGTGTCCTCCTCGTCCCCGCGTTCCCGGACGCCGGGCGGGTCACGATCGACTCCGAGCACTACTACGTGGTCGACGGCGAGGCCATCCCGAGCGCCCAGACCGAGTTCGCGAAGGACGCCACCTTCGGCTACCACTCGTCGAACCTGCGGGACTACGTGGCCGAGAAGTCCGAGGGGCGCATCCCTGCTGACACCGTGGTGGCCCTCACCCTGGCGCAGATCAGGCGCGGCCCGGAGGCGGTCGCCGAGATCCTCCGCGGCGTCACCGACGGGGTTCCCGTCGTCGTCGACGCGGCGGTCGAGTCCGACCTGCTCGTGGTGGCGGCGGCTGTGGAAAGCGTTGTCGCTGAGGGGAAGTCGTTCCTCTATCGCGTCGATCCGCCCTTCCCGAGGACGCGGATCGGGCAGAGAGCGCACGCACCACTCGAAGCCGCCGGGATCTTCGCCGAGCGACCGCCCCAGCCTCGGAGTGGACTGATAGTGGTGGGCTCGCACGTGCCGACCACCACTCGACAGCTCGAGACACTGACCCTCGAGCATCCCGAGGTGACCCGCATCGAGATCGAGGTGGAGCAGGTGCTCGACCCCGACCGTCGCGACAGCCACCTCCGTGATGTCGTAGACCGTGCGGCAGCCGCCTTGGACCACGGTCAGGTCATCGTCAGCACCACTCGCGCACTGCGCACGGGTGCATCAGCTACCGACAGCCTGCGGATCGCCCGCGAGGTCTCTGCCGCCATCATCGCCACCGTGCAAGGCGTGCTGGCCGCAGCCCCACCGCGATTCGTCATCGCCAAGGGCGGCATCACCTCCAGCGACGTGGCCACGCACGGGCTGGGCATCCGCCACGCGCGAGTGCTCGGCCCGATGCTGCCCGGAATCGTGTGCGCAACCAGTACGGCACGACCGGCCGGCCCGAGCGGCGCTACCGAGAGCTCTGAGCCCGACGCTGCGTGGTGCGGCGGGGCCGCGCCGGCACCCACACGGCGGGCTCAGTCGTCCATCGCCTCGATGCCCAGCTCGGCTAGCTGACCCAGGCTCGCGCGGATGGCCTCGACCCGCTCGGGCGGGACCCGCTCGAAGTCCCGGATCTCCTCGAGCACGCGCAGCGGCTGCTTGGTGCGGTAGGACCGGGTCGGGTTGCCGGGGAAGCGCTTGTCCGTGACGTTCGGGTCGTCCTCGAGGGTGCCGAGCGGCTCGACGCGGTAGACACGCGGCGGGCCGTCGCCCTGGGCGAGCGCCGCGGCGAGCGGAGCGCCCTGGGCGCTGGCCGTCACGTAGATGTTGTTGGACGTCCGCCGCGACCCGTAGTTCGACCGCCACCCGGGGCTCAGCAGGTCGCCGACCTGCACGTCGGCCCGCGTCCCGTGGAAGAACGGTCCCGCGTCGTCGACCACCCGCGGGGTCGGTGCCGGGTCGCGCAGCAGGCTGTCGAGCCGTCGGGTGAGGGCGGCGACGCGGCTGCGGCCCTCGGACGCTCGCGGGTAACGGCTGAGCACGTCCAGCACCTGCGGGGTGGCCCGCTGGGCGGCCGCCGCGATGACGTACTCGGCCACCACCGGGTCGTCCCCGCGCCAGAGCTCGGCCGCTCGGGCGGTGTGCGCGGCCGGGCCGAGCAGGTGGCCCAGCTGCGTCGCCTTGGCGAGCGGGTGCAGATAGGCGGAGGCTGCCGCGGCCCCGGCGGCGTAGGCCGCCTGTCTGGCCGTCTCGGTCGGCGCCTCGGCCGCGGCCTTGTTGGCGGCGACGGCTGCGGTGCGCTGCAGCCGCGACCGCCGGCCACCCTCGGCGAAGATCTTCGCCGCGGCGAGCGCCTCAGCCGGTCGGTCGTCGTCCGGGACCTCCCTCGCGTAGAGCACCAGCGCCGGCTCCGCGCACGCCGCCGCAAACCCGGCGACCGCTCTCAGCTCGTCCATCGTCAGCTCGAAATCCCCTGTGCCAGTACCCATCTCGCCCAGTCTGGCACGTCCCGGTGGGCCGGTCTACGGGCTGGTGTCTTGGCTTGACGGTCAGGGGATCTCGGTGGTCAGGGGAGCTCGCGTCGCAGGACGAACACGAACGGCCGCTCGTCGCCGCGGCGGTCCATGACGCCGAGCATGGTGTCGTCCGTCACCCGCCGGAAGTGGTCGTTGATCGGCAGCGCGTCGTAGACCATCGTCGCCGTCACGACACCACGGTGCTCCATCATCCGCAGGCGGGCGGCGGGCCTCGATGTCCGCGCGAGCCGCAGCGCCCGACGCCCGACAGTCTCGACGAGGGGCCGAGGCACCATCAAGCCGACGCGGACGGTGGCCGACAGGGGGATCAGAGCGAGGTTGACGCTGAAAAGCGTTGTGCCAAAGCCGAATACGAGCGGATGCACGTCCTCCGTGCTCTCGAATCGTTTGCCGTGCCAGCCGCTTGCCTCGAGCACGCCGGCGAGCGGGTGACCGGTGCGGACGCCCTCGCCGCGCCAGCTCCCGAGCATCTGCTCGACCGGCACCGCCGGGCACGCGTCGAACAGCGCCAACGCCTCGCCCAGACCCCCGGCCCGCCGGAGCGCCTCGAGCCGCTCCGCCACGGAAGCCTCGGGCAGGGGAGCCTCGGGTCGGTCCGCACTGCTCGGCGTCATGGACCCACCGTACGACCCAGGGTTGCTCGCCACATCCATGAGCCGGCCCCGGCAGGCGCGCAGGAACGCGGGAGATGCGCACGTTTCCGTGAGGTGCGGGGGTCCGGGAGGGCGGCGTCTCACCACTTCCTGCGCGCACCACGGGTACGTGCGCGGATCCACTCGTCGGGGGTGGTTCCTGCGGTGACGCCGACTCCTGCGGTGACCCTGACTCCTGCGGTGACCCTGACTTCTGCGATGTTCCAGACTCCTAAGATGACCCCATGCGATCAGCTCGACGACTGGCTCTGCTCGGCGCGACCGCGACCGTGACGTCGCTGGCTGCGGCGGCGGGGGCGACGCTGGCGGCTCGACAGATCAGCGGCCCGCAGCGGGCCGCCCTCAGCTACGGCTTCACACCGTTCGAGGTGGGGGCGCAGGCCGAGGACGTCACCTTCACCGCGGCCGACGGCGCCCGGCTCGCCGGCTGGTGGTTCGACCGGCCGGGCTCGGAGCAGGTCGTCGTCGTGTGCCACGGGCACCGGGGGAGCAAGGCCGACATGCTCGGCATCGGACCGGGCCTGTGGCGTGCGGGATTCGGCGTGCTGCTCTTCGATTTCCGCGGCAACGGCGACTCCGAGGACGGCCCGCAGTCGCTGGCGCACTACGAGCAGCGTGACCTCGAGGCGGCCATCGATCTCGCCATCGAGCGTCGACCCGACGCCGAGATCGACGTCGTGGGGTTCTCGATGGGGGCTGCCGTCGCCATCCAGGTGGCCGCTCGCGACCCGCGCGTCGGCCGGGTCGTCGCGGACTCCGCGTTCGCGGACATGCGCGGGGTGGTCGCGGCCGCGGCGCGCTCGCTCCACCTGCTGCCCGTCCCCCTCGTCGATCTCGTAGACCGGGTGACCCGGTTGCGCTACGGCTATCGGTTCGGGGATGTCGCCCCCGTGACGCTGGTCGCCCGGATCGCGCCACGACCTCTGCTGCTGATGCACGGGACCGAGGACTCGGTCATCCCGGTCGAGCACGCCCACCGGCTGGCGGAGGCGGCCGGGGAGGGCTCGCAGCTGCGGATCACCGAGGGCGTCGACCACTGCGGCGCCTACTTCGCCGACCGGCCGGGCTACATCGCGGCGGTGGCGGACTTCCTGCGCGCCGGCTGACGGCGCCCCGTCGTCCCCAGCCGACACACCCCGGACACAGCAGTGGAAGGGCACCGAGGTGTCCTTCCAACTCCACGGTATACCCGCCCAGGGGTCTTGCCGCAAGGCCCCCACCGGGGCGCACACTGCTCGACGTGCCAGGGCGTCCGGAGGGGCCGAGCGCAGTCGAGACCTGGTGACGAGGCCGGGGGCGGGAGACGTGAATCCATTGACCACCAACGCTTTTGATCTACCTGACGCGCTGGCTCACAAGGGTGCGCCGCGCCTGGTCGAGGCGGACGCGGCGCACTTCGCGGCCATCGCCGCAACCCTGGAGCACTCGATCGCCGAGCTGTCGCAGCGGCTCGACGTCGAGCGGGCGCGCGAGGCCGGCGGGGGCCAGCGAGCGCTGGACCGCGACCAGGAGATCCACCGCCTCAGCGCGCGGCTGCGGCTGCTGCGGCGCTTCGGCCTGGACCTCTGCCTCGGCCGCATGGTGCTCGGCGTCGGAGGCGACCTGGGGGAGCCGGGGGACGTGGTCTACGTGGGGCGCCTGGGACTCACCGAGGACACCGGTCGGCGGCTGCTCGTCGACTGGCGCTCGCCGGCAGCCGCGCCGTTCTTCGGTGCCACCCATGCCGACCCGATGGGCCTGGCGAGCCGCCGACGCTATCGATGGAGTCACGGGCGGGTCACGGACTACTGGGACGAGGCCTTCGGGGATGCCGGGTCGTCGGCCGAGGGCTGGGTCGACGGGTTGGCGCTCGACGACGACTCGGCCTTCCTCGCGAGCCTCGAGGTCAACCGGTCCAGCCGGATGCGCGACGTGCTCGCCACCATCGCGGCCGATCAGGACGCCATCATCCGGGCCGGGGCACGTGGTGCGCTGGTGGTCGACGGTGGGCCTGGCACGGGGAAGACCGTTGTGGCACTGCACCGTTCGGCCTACCTGCTCTACTCCGACCCGCGCCTCGGGCAGCACGGTGGAGGCATCCTCTTCGTCGGTCCGCACCAGCCCTACCTGGCCTACGTCGCCGACGTTCTCCCGAGTCTCGGCGAGGAGGGTGTGCAGACCTGCACGCTCCGTGACCTCGTCCCGGAGGGTGCGACCGCCGTCGTCGAGCCGGACCCAGAGGTCGCCCGCCTCAAGTCCTCCATAGACCTCGTGGGGGCCATCGAGGAGGCCGTCCGGTTCTACGAGGAGGTGCCCGCGACGGACACGACCGTCGACGTCGACTGGGCCGAGGTGCGGGTGACGGTGGACGACTGGGCCGCGGCCTTCGACGCGCCTGCTCCCGGGACGCCGCACAACGAGGCCCGGGACGACATCTGGGCCGAGCTCGTCGACATCCTCGAGGACAAGGTGAGCGACGAGGACTTCGCGCCAGCGGATCTACGAAAGGCGTTGGCGCACAACGAGGAGCTGCACGCGCTGCTCAACCGAGCCTGGCCGCTGATCGAGCCCACCGACCTGGTCGGCGACCTGTGGACCGTGCCCGCCTACCTGCGGCTGTGCGCACCGTCGCTGAGCCGTGCGGAGATCCGTCTGCTGCAGCGCCCGGACGCTGCAGCCTGGACCGTGTCGGACCTGCCGCTGCTCGACGCGGCGCGACAACGCCTCGGCGACCCGCAGGCCCCGCGCCGACGGCGTCAGCGCGCCGCCGCCGTCGCCGCCGAGCAGGCCGAGCGGGACAAGGTGGTCGAGCACCTGATCGCCTCCGACGACTCCGAGATGAGACTGATGTCGATGCTCAAGGGGCATGACCTGCAAGGGGCGCTGATTGACGAATCCGCTCTGCCCTCAACCGATCACGACCGACTGGCCGGGCCCTTCGCCCACGTGGTGGTGGACGAGGCGCAGGAGCTCACGAACGCCGAGTGGCAGATGCTCCTGCTGCGCTGCCCGTCCCGCAGCTTCACGGTCGTCGGCGACCGGGCTCAGGCCAGGCACGGGTTCGCGGAGTCGTGGCAGCAGCGGCTCGGACGGGTGGGGCTGGACCGAGCGACCGTCGCTCCGCTCCGGGTCAACTACCGCACGCCGCAGGAGGTCATGACCGAGGCCGAGCCCGTGATCCGTGCCGCCATCCCGGACGCGAACGTGCCGACATCCATCCGGAGCAACGGGATTCCCGTGGGCCGGGCCCGCGTCGCGGATCTCGCAGGGGTCGTGGAGCGGTGGCTGGCCGCCCACGAGGAGGGTGTCGTGTGCGTCATCGGGACCGCGGGCGCCGGTGACCTGGTGGGCACCGCGGGCGCCGGCGACCTCGCCGACACCGTTCGCGTCCGCACGCTCACGCCCGAGCTGGCCAAGGGCCTGGAGTTCGACCTCGTGGTCCTGGTCGACCCGGCAGCGTGGGGCGACGGCATCGAGGGCGCGGTCGACCGCTATGTCGCGATGACCCGCGCCACCCAGCAGCTGGTGATCCTCGAGCCCTGACTCCTCGCCGGCGGAGCCGAGGCGATTCGCGAGTGTCTCAGTTCCCCATCGACACCCCATCAGGTGGTGATCGGAGGACCGGCGATCAGCGCACTTCAGGACTGCGCGCGCGAGGCCAGCCCTACCGTCGAAGGCATGACCTTCCCGACCCTCGACGACCTGCTGCGGCTGCCGGTGACCACACCGACCGCGGTGAGCCTCACCGCGCTCGCCGCGGTGCTGGGTGGCACCGCCTTCGGGGTGCTGGTGCTGCTCGCGCAGGGTCCGCTGGAGTGGGTGTCCGAGCTGCCGCCGCAGGCTGCGGCGTGCGTCGTCGCGGGTGGCGCCGCTCTCGGCGTGGCCCTGGCGAACCTCATCGGTGCCACACCGTGGCGTCGCGTCGGTGCGCTGGCCGCCGTGCCCGCGTTGGTCGTGGTGACGGCGCTCGGCGTCAACGGGGTCTACGGCATCAACCCGACGCTCGGTGCACTGGTCGGGCGCCCGGTGGTCGACACCCTGCAGCTGCCGCCCGTCGGCCCGGCACCCACCGCCCAGGCTGCCGGCGGCTCGTCCCACGCGGCCAGGGGTGCGCGGCCGACCGACCAGGCTGGCCCCAGGAAGACCCAGGCGCCCAAGCCGCTCTACTCCACCTGGAAGGCGCCGGCCGACCTGCCCGCCCAGGGCCGCACGGGTGCGGTCGACATCCCGCCGACGAGGTGGGGCTTCGTCGCCCGCCGCGCCGCGGTCTACCTCCCGCCGGCCGCGCTGGTGGCGAACGCGCCGGTGCTGTCCGTGGTCGTCTTCATGATGGGTCAGCCGGGCAGCCCGGACCCGTCGTTCATCGCGACGGCCCTCGACCGGCTCGCGGCGCGTCACCACGGCCTCGCGCCGATCGCCGTGGTCGTCGACCAGATCGGGCGCCCCGACACCGACACCATGTGCCTGGTCTCGGCGCGGTTCGGCAAGGTCCGGACCTACGTCAACGTCGACGTGCCCGCGTGGATCCACAGCCACCTGCGGGTGCGCACCGACCGTGCCGGCTGGACCGTCGCGGGCTACTCGCTCGGCGGTGGCTGCGCCCAGGGCTACCTGCCGCGCTACCTCGACACGTGGGGCAGCGGGATCGCCATCTCCGGCGAGGAGTTCCCCGGCTCGGACCGGCCCGTGCGCACCCTCACTGAGATGTTCCGCGGTGACCGCGCGGCCTACGAGGCGGTCAAGCCGGTCAACCTCCTCGCCGCGGCGAAGCCGATCAAGGACACCCTCGTCGTCGCCACCACGTGCGCCGACGCCCCGGCCGACGTCACCAGCGCCCGGCGAGTCCAGGCCGCGGCCGCCAAGGCCGGCGCGCGCACCGTGCTGCACGTGTTCCCGACCGGCGGACACATCCTGCCCGCCCTGCGCCAGGGCCTCGACGCGGGTCTCGCCACGCTCTACCCCTGGTGGGGCCTCGCCCCCACGGCCCGGTAGACCATGCGCACGCTGTGTGAGACCGTGGAGGGCAGAGTCCGTGCTGGACTCCCGGACGAGGGGCGCCGTACCCGGAGCGCGACAAGACGGCCCACCAGGAGCTGTCATGTCGTGGATCGTCCTCGTCCTGTCCGGAGTCCTCGAGGCCGTCTGGGCCACCGCCCTCGGCCGGTCCGAGGGGTTCTCCCGGGTCGGACCCTCGATCGTCTTCGCCGTCGCCCTCGTGGCCAGCATGGCGGGCCTGGCGTTCGCGATGCGCGAGCTGCCGGTCGGCACGTCCTACGCGGTCTGGGTGGGGATCGGGGCGGGGCTCACCGTGGCCTATGCCATGGCCACGGGCACCGAGCCCGTGTCGGTGGCCAAGGTGTTCTTCCTGCTGCTGATCATCGCCGGAGTCGTCGGTCTGAAGCTCGTCCACTAGGGCGCCGCGCTCGGACGTTCAGGTGGCCCGTTGTACCCTCGCGACAGGGGGAGCACGGCCCGATCGGCGTGCCTGTCCAGCGCCGGTCGACCTGCTGGCGTGGCGTGCTCGCCCGACACCATGATCCTGTCGGCCCACGACGAGAGCGTCATCCATGAGCACAGCGACTCGACCAGCCACCGAGGCCCTCACGGCTGAGCCCCGCCACGCGCTGCCCGCCGGTCCCACCGGCCTGGTCGCGCGCGTGCCTGGCCTGATCGCCGGCATCGTGGGCACGTTGTCCCTGGTCACGGCTGTCGGCTACCTCTGGCCGCAGCTGCGCGCCCAGGTCGAGACCCCCGGCTCGCTGCTCGAGACCTTTTCGATCTACTACGCCGACATCCAGCCGAACCTCGGCTGGGCGACGGTGCTCCTGCTGGTGGCTGCGGCGCTCGCCGTGCGCAAGCGGATCGCCTGGTGGCTCGTCCTGGTCTACACCGGCTTCTACCTCGTGCTGGACGTCGAGAGCCTGCGGATCGGCGACAACCAGGCGATCGGTTCGGCGATCGCGCACCTGCTCATGCTGGCCCTGCTGCTGTTCGGCTACCGGGCGTTCACGGCACGGGTGCGTCAGGGCGCCTTCGTGACCGCGCTGACCACCCTCGTCGTGGGCCTGGCCGTCGCCGTCCTGCTCGGCTGGGGGCTGGTCGAGCTGGCGCCCGGCACGACCCAGGCTCCCGACCGGCTCGCCTGGTCGGTCGGCGAGATCGTCGGCCTGGGCTTCGGCGACGCCGACCCCTACGACGGCGAGCCGCCGGGCTGGGTGATCCAGACGCTCAGCCTGCTCTCGACCGGAGCGCTCGTCGGGGCCGTCGCCGTCCTGCTGCGCTCGCGCCGAGGCGCCGTGGGGCAGAGCGCCCACGACGAGGCCGCGCTGCGCATCCTCATAGACCGGTTCGGCCAGGACGACTCGCTGGCCTACTTCGCCACCCGCCGGGACAAGTCGGTCGTCTTCTCCCCGGACGGGCTCGCCGCGGTCGCCTACCGCGTCGAGGCCGGCGTGTGCGTCGCGTCCGGCGACCCGATCGGGGACCGCGCATCGTGGGACGGCGCCATCCGCGCGTGGCTGGCCGGTGGCGAGCGCTACGGCTGGACCCCGGCGGTCGTCGGTGCCTCGAAGGCCGGCGCCACGGCCTACCACCGCCGCGGGATGCGGGTGCTGGACCTCGGTGACGAGGCCGTGATCGAGACCGCCGACTTCTCCCTGCGTGGTCCGGCGATGACCCCCGTGCGGCAGGCCGTCACCCGTGCCACCCGGGCGGGCGTCCGGGTCGTGATCAGCCGGCACGAGGACCTGCCGGCCGAGGAGCTGCGCCGGCTCGGCGAGCTGGCCGACCGGTGGCGCGGCGAGGAGGACGAGCGCGGCTTCTCGATGGCGCTCGGTCGCTGGAACGACCCAGAGGACGCCCGCTGCCTGCTGGTGCAGGCGGTCGTGGACGGGCCCGACGGGCCGGACGGGCCGGGCGACTCCCCGGTCACCGTGGGCCTGCTGTCGTTCGTCCCCTGGGGTGCCACCGGCGTCTCGCTCGACGTGATGCGCCGCTCGCCGGAGGCCCCCAACGGCACCTTCGAGCTGATGGTCAGCGAGCTGTGCCGCGCCGGCGACGACCTCGGCGTCCGCCGGGTCTCGCTGAACTTCGCCATGTTCCGCTCGGCGTTCGAGGAGGGTGCCGAGATCGGTGCCGGCCCGGTCCTGCGGCTCTGGCGCGGGTTGCTGCTCTTCCTGTCGCGCTGGTGGCAGCTGGAGTCGCTCTACAAGTCCAACGTCAGGTATCACCCGCACTGGGTGGACCGCTACATCTGCTTCCCGGACACCCGCCGGCTGCCCCAGATCGGTGTCGCGGTCGGCATCGCCGAGGGCTTCCTGCGGCGCAGCCGGCCCCGCTGGGACTTCCGGGGCGCGACCGGTGAGGTCGCCAGCAACGCCCCGTCGCTCGCCTCGCTCGAGGAGGTGGAGGCGGCCCCGCGTCCGTTGCCCGAGCAGGTGCGGGTCCGGGTCGCCAAGGCCGAGGACCTGGCCGCACGCGGCATCGACCCGTGGCCGGTCGCGGTGCGTCCGAGCAGCACCATCGCCGACGCGGTAGATCTCCCGGCCGGCTCCACGGTGTCCGTCGCCGGGCGGCTGCTCGCGCTGCGCGACTTCGGCGGCGTCGTCTTCGGCACCCTGCGCGACTGGTCCGGTGACGTCCAGGTCGTCTTCGAGCGCGACCGCCTCGGGGCCGACTCGCTCGCCGAGCTCGCCCGCAGCGTGGACCTCGGTGACCTGCTCGGGGTGAGCGGCACCATGGGCACGAGCCGGCGGGGCGAGACGTCGGTGCTGGCGCAGCAGTGGCGGGTGGAGGCCAAGTGCCTGCACCCGATGCCTGACAAGAGGCGCGGCATCGCCGACCCCGAGGCGCGGGTGCGCCAGCGCTACCTCGACATCGCCGTGAACCCGCAGATGCGCGCGCGGCTGCAGGCCCGCTCGGCGGTGCTCACGTCGCTGCGCTCGACGCTCGGCGAGCACGGCTTCCTCGAGGTCGAGACGCCGATCCTGCAGACCATCCACGGCGGCGCCAACGCGCGGCCGTTCCAGACGCACATCAACGCCTACGACCTCGACCTCTACCTGCGGATCGCCCCCGAGCTCTACCCCAAGCGGCTCTGCGTCGGCGGGATGGACCGCGTCTTCGAGCTCGGTCGCACCTTCCGCAACGAGGGCGTGGACTTCTCGCACAACCCGGAGTTCACCATCCTCGAGGCCTACGAGGCGCACGGCGACTACCGCTCGATGATGGACCTGACGCGCGAGCTGATCCAGCGAGCTGCCTTGGCGGCCAACGGTTCTTGCGTCGTCAACGACCCGGACGGCAACCCCGTGGACATCTCCGGGGAGTGGCCGGTCAAGACCCTCTTCGGCGCCGTCTCCGAGGCGCTCGAGGCGCGCGGCGGGCACGCCGTGTCGGTCGAGAGCTCGCTCGAGGAGCTGCGCGAGCAGTGCGACCTCGTCGGGGTCCCGTGGCAAAAGGTTTGGGACGCAGGGGCGGTTGCGCTGGAGATGTACGAGCACCTGGTCGAGGAGACCACGACCCGACCCACGTTCTACACCGACTTCCCGCTCTCCGTCTCGCCGCTCACGCGGTCGCACCGCTCGGTGCCCGGCGTGACCGAGCGCTGGGACCTGGTGGCGTGGGGTGTCGAGCTCGGCACGGCCTACTCCGAGCTGACCGACCCGATCGAGCAGCGGCGCCGGCTCACCGCGCAGTCCGAGGAGGCGGCCGGCGGTGACCCCGAGGCGATGGAGCTGGACGAGGAGTTCCTCACCGCGCTGGAGTACGGCATGCCGCCGACCGGTGGTCTCGGCATCGGCGTCGACCGCGTCGTCATGCTGATCACGGGTGCGAGCATCCGCGAGACGCTGCCCTTCCCGATGACTCGGCCGCGGTGACCGCCACCCCGGCACCCGAGCCCCGCACCGAGGGCGACGGCCCGCCCGTCGTGCTCTGCCAGGGCCTCGGCATGGCTGCGTCGTCGTGGGACCCGGTGGTGGCTGACCTCGCACCCGACCACCAGGTGGTGACCTTCGACCGCCCGGGGCTCGGCGAGTCCGAGCACCACCGGGTGGCGTCCTGGCCGAGCCTCGCGCTGTGGACCGAGCAGCTGGAGCACGCGCTCCGCGCCGCGACCGACCGCCCGGCCGTGCTGGTGGGGCACTCGATGGCCGGCTTCGTGGTCGAGGCGCTGGCGCGGCGTCGACCGCACCTCGTGCGTGGGCTGCTGCTCGTCGACGGCAGCGTAGAGCGGCACCCCGCACCCTCCAGCCCGCGCCGGCTGGCGGTGTGGGGGATGGCCGAGATGGCGCTCGAGGCCGTCCCGCTGGTGCCGCGTCGGTGGGCGACCGCGGTGGTCGAGGACGCGGTCTACCCGGACATGGCGGCCGACCTCGCCGAGCTGCGCGCGCGAGAACCGTTGCCGGACTTGCCGATCCGCGTGCTGGTGGCCGCGCGCAGAACCTGGTCGCCGCTCGCGGCGCGGTGGGAGCGCAAGCAGCGCGAGTTGGCCACGACGCTTGCATCTGACGGCGACCGCCCCGGGTCGAGGCAGGTCGAGGTCGAGGTGGTCCGGCCGAGCGGCCACCTGGTGATGCGGGACCGTCCTGAGGCGATCGGCCGCGCAGTCCGTGCCGTCGAGGCCGCCGCCCGGTAGCGTCGGACCATGAGCCCGAAGCAGCTGGACCCCAGCGACATCGACGTCACCGTGCCACCGTCCGGGTCCGGGTGCGAGGAGTGCCTGGCGAGCGACGACGGGTGGTGGGTGCATCTGCGGCGCTGCGCCTCGTGCGGGCACATCGGCTGCTGCGACACCTCGCCGTCCCAGCACGCATCGCACCACGCGCGGGACACCGGCCACCCGACCATCCGCAGCTTCGAGCCGGGGGAGGTGTGGTTCTACGACTTCCGCGACGAGTCGATGGCTCGTGGACCCGAGCTGGCCCCGCCGACCAGCCGTCCCGAGGACCAGCCCGTCCCCGCACCGGCCGACCGGGTGCCCGAGGACTGGATGGAGCAGCTCAACTCCTGAGCTCCTCGCCGGCGCGAGCGCCGGTCAGCCGAAAGGGAGCTCGGCCAGAGGGGAGCTCGGCAATAGTTGAGCTCAGCCGAAGGGGAGGACGTCGGCGAAGGTCGGCGCGTTGCCCACGGCGTCCCGGGCGATCAGGAAGCCCACGATGCCGATGATCCACCAGACCGTCTCGCCGCTCTGCCGCTCCATCCAACCGGCCAGGCGGCGCAGCGGGGTCTCGAGGCGTCGGCCGAGGCCGAGCCGCAGGGCCAGCAGCGCCAGGGCCGGCAGGATCATCACCAGGCAGTAGGCCACCAGCAGCAGCACCCTTGTCGGGGCGGTCAGGTCCGCCTGCCCGATCATGCCGATCGCCGCGAGGTAGGGGAGCATCGACGCCGCCTCGATCGTCGCCGCGGCCAGCGCGAGGCCCACCAGCCCGGCCGCCCCACCGGCACCGTCGGCCGTCATCGCCTTGTCGCGCCAGCGCAGCAGGCGGCTCGGTGGTCTGGGTTTGGAGCCTTGGTGCTGGGTGTCCTGGTGCTGGGTGTCCTGGTGCTGGGCACTCGCTTCGCCTGGCTTGCGCTTGCTCGGCCACAGCAGGCTGGCGGCCAGCATCACCGCCCCGACAGCGAACTGCAGCCGCACACCCGTCGGCGTCAGCAGGAACCCGGTGAGGTCGTCCGCCACGAGGCTCGCCCCGGAGACGAGCGCTATCCCGAGCGCGAGGTAGAACGCGGCGACCGTCCCAAGGAAGACCAGCACCCGCGTGGGCCGCGGCCGACCGGGCGCGAGGAGCAGCCAGAGCGGGATCAGCAGCGTCCCGAAGCTGGTGGCGTCGATGAGGGCGAGGACGGCGAGGGAGGCGAGTGTGGCGGTGCTCATGACCCCACTGTCGGTCGCCGGCGGGGGTGCGCACATCGGTCGGAGGGTCCATCGGGTGGGTCGGGGTCTACATCCTTTGGCTGACGTCCCTGCGAGCCGTCGTGGTGCAATGGCGGGGTGAGCGAGCCTGCTGCGACCCGTGATCGCACCTCCGCCGGGTTGCCTGCGCGCGGGGGCGTGGACGTGCGGGGTGCCGTGCTGATGGCGCTGCTCGGGCTGCTGCTGATTGAGCTCGACCTGGTCGGCATCTGGAGCGACGCGTGGGGGATGCCTGGGGGCGTGAGTCGATGGTGGCACGCCGCGCCGTTGCTCGTGCTGTGCGTGCTGATGGCGCTCCGACGGCGGATCCCGTTGCTGGCCATGGGTTTTGGCGTGCTGGTGTTCGCCGCTGAAGCGGTGTGGGGAGGCAGCGTCGGATCGCTGATCGTGCTGATCGAGCTGGTCTACGCCGGGGCGCTCCATGGCCGGCCGGCAGCGGTGCGGGTGCTCGAACCCTTGGTGGGCGCGTTGGTCGTGATCGCCGGTTTGACGACGCTCGTCCTGACCCGTGACGTGCGCGCCGCTGTGCTGGTCGCCCTGCAGGTGTTCGCGGTGTTCGGCACGTCGTTCTGGTGGGGTGCGTCCAGCCGTCGGCACGTCGACCTCGCCGAGGCGGAGCGGCAGCGGGCGGAGGCGCAGCGACAGCGCGCGGAGGCGCAGCGGCAGCGTGCGGAGGCGGAGCGCGAGCGCGCCCAGTCACTGACCCGGGTGGCCGAGCTGCGCGAGTCTGCGGCGGTGCGCGACGAGCGCCGGCGGATGGCGGCCGACCTGCACGACGCGCTGTCCGGCAACCTCGCGGCGATCACCATCCACGCCGAGGCGGCGCTGGCGGCCGATGGTGGCCAGGGGTCCGTGCAGCACCAGGCGCTGACCGTGATCCGGGAGACCTCGCGACACAGCCTGGCCGAGCTGCAGACCATGATCCTGCTGCTGCGTCCCGACGCGGGGGACGCGGCGACCGCCCCGGGTCTCGACGGGGTGGGGGCCCTCGTCGAGCAGGCGCGCCGTCAGGGGCTCGCCGTGGATGCGGACCTCGACCTCCCCGTCGAGCTGCCCGGTGAGACCCCTCCGGGCGTGGCGCAGGCGGCGTATCGGATCGTCCAGGAGGCGCTGCACAACGCCGCCCAGCACATGCCGGGCGGGTCGGTCGACGTCGCCCTCCGCCCCGTCGGCGACCGGCTCGACCTGGTCGTGTCGTCCCACCCCGGTCCTTCGGTAGACCCCTCGCTCACTGGGTCGGTCGGGTCGTCGTCGCAAGGTGCGGGGCTCGGGCTACGGACGATGCGGGAGCGTGCCGAGGCGCTCGGCGGGCAGCTGAGTGCCGGCCGGGAGGACGAGCGCTGGGTGGTGCGGGCGCACCTGCCGCTGACCCGGTCTACTGCTGGCCACGATGCTCTCGACCCGGCCGCTGCGAGCGAAGGAGGGGCCCGATGATCCGCATCCTGCTCGCCGACGACCACGCCGCGATCCGGTCCGGGCTGCGGCTGCTGCTCTCGGGCCAGGAGGGCCTCGAGGTGGTCGGCGAGGCGGGCGACGGCGAGGTGGCCGTGCAGCAGGCGCGGGCGCTGCGACCCGACGTCGTGCTGATGGACGTGCGCATGCCGGTGCGCGACGGCATCAGCGCCACCGCCCAGATCCTCGAGGAGGGGCTCGCGCAGGTGCTGGTGCTGACCAGCTTCGAGATCGACGACTACGTGCGGCGGGCGCTGCAGGCCGGTGCCGCCGGCTACCTGCTGAAGACCACCGACGCCGCACCGCTCGCCGACGCGCTGCGCCGGGTGGCCGCCGGTGAGGCCGTGCTCGCCCCGGAGGTGACGCGCCGGGTCATCGAGGGGTTCACCCGGTCGCAGCCCGCGCTCGCGGCGGAGGGCGAGCCCCCGGCCGGCCTCGCGGAGCTGACCACCCGCGAGCGCGAGGTCCTGGCGGCTCTGGGGCAGGGCCTGTCGAATGCCGCTCTCGCAGAGGAGCTCTCGATCTCCGAGGCCACCGCCAAGACCCACGTCTCCCGCGTCCTTGCCAAGCTCGATTGCGCCTCGCGTGTGCAGGCGGCGATCCGGGCCCGGGAAGCAGGGTTGGTGTGACGGGCTGGTGTGACGGGCTGGTGTGACGGGGCTCAGTCCGAGAAGACCGACCAGCAGATCTCGTTGCGGCGGGCCTGGTCGTCCAGCACGAGCTGGCGCACCTGGGCCGGGAGCTGGGCGCGTTGCCAGTCCCGCTCGTCCCGGGCGGCGTGCGGGTCGCCGGGCGCCGCGGCGGCAGCCGCCTTGATCGCGTACGCCGCGGCGCCGAGGTCGTGCTCCGCAACGTGTCCGACGCATGCGGCCTGGCCGGCGGCGTAGGCGGCGAAGCGGGGTGCCCCGGTGAGTGGCCGCGCCGCACCCATGGCATGGCCGCCCGCCGCGCGCGCCTGCATCATGGGCAGCTCCCCGGCCGCCCACGCCCGAGCGGCCGCGATGGCCGCGCGCGGTCGCTCGTCGTCCGGCACCGCGTCCTCGAAGATCGGGAGGACGCGCTCGGCGCACGTCGCCGCCCACACGGCCAGCAGCTGGTGGTCCTCGTCCGTCAACGAACCCCCGCGGCGGATCGTCACCAGGCGCGGATCGCGCACCGTGGGCAGGATCATGGCGGCTCAGCTCGAGACGTCGCGCTCGGCGACCAGCGGCACGACCTCGGCGATGGACGGGCAGATCCGGGTGGGGCGATAGGGGAAGCGGTCGACCTGCTCGGGCCGGGTGGAGCCGGTCAGCACCAGGATGGTCCGCAGCCCGGCCTCGAGACCGCTGATGACGTCGGTGTCCATGCGGTCGCCGATCATGACCGTGGTCTCGGAGTGCGCCTCGATGCGGTTCAGCGCGCTACGCATCATCAGCGGGTTGGGCTTGCCGATGAAGTACGGCTTGCGACCGGTGGCCGTGGTGATGAGCGCTGCGACCGAGCCGGTGGCCGGCAGGGTGCCGGCGGGCGACGGACCGCTCGGGTCCGGGTTGGTCGCGATGAAGCGAGATCCCTTCTCGATCAACCGGATCGCCCTCGTGATCGCCTCGAACGAGTAGGTGCGCGTCTCGCCGAGCACCACGTAGTCCGGGTTCCGCTCGCTGATCGTGTAGCCCGCCTGGTAGAGCGCCGTCGTCAGACCCGCCTCGCCGATGACGAACGCGCTGCCGCCGGGTCGCTGGGTGCGCAAGAAGTCCGCGGTGGCGAGCGCCGAGGTCCAGATGGTCTCCTCCGGCACGTCCAACCCGCTGGATGCCAGTCGCGCCCGCAGGTCGCGCGGGGTGTAGATCGAGTTGTTCGTCAGCACGGAGAACTTCAGCCCGCGGGACCGGATCGCCTCGATGAACTCGGCTGCACCGGGCAGTGCCTGCTCCTCGTGCACGAGGACGCCGTCCATGTCGGTGAGCCAGCTGTGCACGCGCTTCTGCTCTGAGGTCATGACCCCATTCAACCCCGGGGCACGGGATTGCGACAGGGCGACCCCGGCCGCGTGTGCCATGGTTGAGCCAGTACATCAACGGCACTTGAGGTGACCAGATGCTGAAGTCCAACGATCTGATGGCGATCGGCGAGGTGGGCCGGCGCAGCGGGTTGGCGCCCTCCGCGCTGCGGCACTACGAGGCGCTGGGTCTCATCGCCAGTCATCGTGACTCCGGCGACCGGCGGCGCTACCAGCGGGCCGTGCTGCGGCGCCTGGCCGTCATCCGGGCGGGTCAGCGAGTCGGTCTGTCGCTGGAGGAGATCCGAGCCTCGTTCGCGCCGCTGGACCCCCACGCAGCGCCCACCCGTCAGCAGTGGCGGCGCATCTCCGCCGCGTGGCAGCCGCTGCTCGACCAGCGGATCCGCGAGCTCGAGCAGGTGCGGGACAACCTGGCCGACTGCGTGGGGTGCGGCTGTCTGTCGATGCGCCAGTGCGGGCTCTACAACACCCAGGATCAGCTGGCCGCCCAGGGCGCCGGCGCCCGTCGGCTCTTCCCCAGGGACGACCCGGCCTGAGGCCTGCCGACCGGCCGGACCTCAGACCTCGGACCTCAGACCAGCAGCGCCCCGCCGTTGCGCGGCGCACCGTCCTTGATGGTGATGAGATTGGCTCGTACGTAAGGGATGTTGTGCGCCTGGTGCCACTCGGTCGGATAGAACGTGATGAGGCGCGAGCTCTGGAACCGCGCGGTGATGGTGGGGACGAACGCCCGGTACTGCTGCTCGGGGTCAAGTCCTGCTGCGTGGTGTACGAGGGTGATTCCTTCGTTTGGGTTGGTTAGGCGCTGATCGCGCCGATGATGGTGTCGTCTCCTTCGTCGGTGTCGGGTGTGTCCGTGAGAGCGGCTCGGCATTGCTTGAGCAGGTCCAGTCCGAGGTATCGGCGCATCTCGATCCATTCGTCGTGCTGCTCGGCCAGGACAGCTCCGACGAGTCGGATGACCGCGCCGCGGTCGGGGAAGATCCCCACGACGTCGGTGCGGCGCCGGACTTCCCGGTTCAGGCGTTCGTTGGGGTTGTTGGACCAGATCTGACGCCAGCAGGCCTTGGGGAAGACGGTGAACGCGAGGATGTCCTCCCGGGCGGCCTCGAGGTGCTCGGCCACGGCGGGGAGCTTGTCGAGGAGGGTGTCGTGGATCCGGTCAAACTGGGCGTGGACCGCGTCGGCGTCGGGTTGGTCGTACACGCTGTGCAGCAACGCTTTCACCCACGGCCAACTGCTCTTGGGTGTGGCACTCATCAGGTTCGCGGCGTAGTGGGTGCGGCATCGTTGCCAGCCCGTGCCGGGCAGGGTGGCACCGATCGCCTCGATGAGGCCGGCGTGCGCGTCGGAGGTGACGAGCCCGACCGGTCCGGCGCTGGTCAGGCCGCGGGCGACCAGGTCCCGGAAGAAGCTGAGCCATCCGGGACCGGACTCGGTCGAACTCGTATGCACGCCAAGGATTTCGCGGTATCCCTCCGCGTTGACACCTGTCGCGATCATCACCGCGATCTTGACCACGCGATTGTTCTCCCGGACCTTCATCGTCAACGCGTCGGCGGCGACGAAGGTGTAGGGGCCGGCGTCCAACGGGCGGGTGCGGAACGCCTCGACCTGCGCGTCGAGGTCCTGGGCCATCACGCTGACTTGTGACTTGGACAGGCCGGTGATCCCGAGGGTTTGGACGAGTTTGTCCATCCGGCGGGTGCTGACCCCGAGCAGGTAGCAGGTCGCGACCACGGTCGTCAGGGCCTGCTCGGCGCGGCGGTGGCGTTCCAGTAGCCAGCCGGGGAACATGCTGCCCTCGCGTAGCTTGGGGATCGCGACATCGATCGTGCCGACGCGGGTGTCCAACTCGCGGTGGCGGTACCCGTTGCGGGAGTTGATCCGGTCGGGGTCACGTGTGCCGTACTCCGCGCCACACACACTGTCGGCCTGCGCCGACAGCAACGCGTTGATGAACGTGGACAGCATGTCCCGCATCAAATCCGGTGAGGCCTGGACCAGCTGGTCCTGCAGAAACCGGGCAGGGTCAATATCGTGGGGTGAGGCGGTCATCGTGTGCTCCTTCTTCGAGGTGGTTGTGGAAGATCTCTCGAAGAATCACCGGTGACCGCCGCTCACGTCATGAGCGACACGGCCACCAACTCGTACACCACTCTGCTGGACTCAACTGCTGCTCGGTGTAGTACCAGAACGAGTTCTCCTTGTAGTAGGCGACGTGCGTCGGGTCCTGGAAGGCGCCGCGGCCGTCGGTGCTGGGCGTGAGGGTCAGCAGCATCCCGCCCGGGGCGAGCACGCGGTAGAGCTCATTGATGAGCGCCACCTTGTCCACGACGTGCTCCAGGAAGTCGTGGGCTCGGATCACGCCGACCGTGCCGTCCGGCAGGTCAGGGGGACTCGGGAGCGTGGCCACGATGTCGACGTCGGGGCCAGGGTACTGATCGACGCCCAGGTAGCCGGCCGGTCGGTTGTGGGCCGCCCCCAGGTCGAGCGCGAGCAGGCCCTGTCGACGGCTCCAGGCCGGGGCGTTCGCCTCGATGTAGCGGTCGTAGAGGAGGATCGTCTGCTGCTGGATGTAGGCGTTGGTCTCGCCGTCCCGCCGGGTGTTGATCGCGTGCATGCGCTGCAGGTAGAGGCAACGGTCGACGGGCACGAACTCACCTAGCGCGTAGAGCCGGCACATCAGGTCCTGGTCGTCGAGGACGGTCAGCGACGCGTCGTAGCCACCGGCCCGGTCGTAGGCCCAGCGCGGGAACGCGCGGACGTGGTTGGGCGCGAACCAGATGTAGGAGACGTTGTGCGGGGTGGGCGCGAGCGACACCGCATGGATGAGGGATCGCCCGTCGACGTCGACGTCGCGATACTCCCAGCCGGCGTCCGCAGCGAACCGGGAGTCGTCGCGGCTCCCGTCCTCGAGGACCTGCGCCGCGTGGCTGTAGACCAGTGCCGCACCGGGATTCGCGTCGAACGCCTCGACCACGGCAGCAAGGGCGTCCGGCGTGAGGAGGTCGTCGTGGTCGAGCTCGACGAGGATGTCGCCGGTGGACTCCTCGCAGACGCGCCGCTTGGCGGCGCCCGCGCCGGTCAGCTCGTCCGCGACGACGAGTCGCACTCTGCCGTCAGGCTTCTCGGGACGCCACCGGGCGTTGCCGTTGAGGACGATCACCCACTCCCAGTCTTCCCAGGTCTGCCGTTGCAGGCTGGCGAAGCACTCGTCGAGGTAGCGGGTCTTGTGACTGGGGGTGAAGACGGAGACCTTCGGCACGGTCAGCCCTGGGTCGCCCTGGCTGCCCTGGGCTCCCGTGTCGCCCTGGACTCCCTGAGCACCCGTCGAACCCTGGCTCCCTTGGTTGCCCTGTGAACCTTGAGCGCCGGTGTTGCCTTGGGCACCTTGAGCGCCCGTGGTGCCTTGACTGCCTTGAGAGCCGGTGTCGCCTTTGAAGCCTTGGTAGCCCTGCGGGCCTTGGGTGCCAGTCGAGCCCTGAGCGCCTGTTGCGCCTTGAGTGCCCTGACTTCGTTGGGCGCCTTGGGCTCTGGCGCCACCCTGGGTGCCCTGACTGCCTTGTGCGCCGGGGGAGCCCTGCGACCCCGTAGCACCCTGCGGGCCGGCCGAGCCGGCGACACCTTGAGGTCCGGGTGCGCCGGTCGTGCCCTGGAAGCCCTGCGGCCCGGGCATGCCTGTTGCACCGGACGGTCCGACCTTGCCGTCGGCGGATCCCGCTGCGCCCTGGATCCCCCGAACCCCTTGAGCCCCCGGAGTGCCGGGTGCCCCCGAGCTCCCTTGCGCACCAACGGATCCCTGCGCGCCGGCTCCGCCGTTCAGGCCGTCCGCACCGTCGATCCCTGGCATGCCTTCGCTGCCCTGCGGCCCCTGAGGCCCCTGTCGTTCCGCCGATGCGCTTGCCGTCGAACGAGATTCACCGGGGAAGGTCAGGCTGCCATCCTGGAAACCCTGGACCCCCGCAGGCGCCACGCAGTCGACGATGACCTGGTCCGGCGACTGGTAACCCTGCGCGCCCAGCGCTGCGTCGTAGGGAACCGGGGTCGGGGTCGGGGAGTCCACGCAGACGGTCGACAGGCCCTGGACGCCGATCTGATAGCCCTGGACGCCCAACGGATCCGCCGAGGCCGGGCGCTGGGAGGTGCGTGCTGCGGGAACGGCGCCGAGGACTGCTACGGGCAGCTTGTCCGGTGCGAGGTAGGGGATGGGGCCGGTGGCGACACGCGACTGGCCCGCGATGGCCGTCTCCGCGGCGTGCGCCTGGACGGAGGGGGAGGCGAGGGCCGCCGCGGCCAGGGTCGAGCTGACGCCCAGAGCGACCCGCCGGGGCAGTCCAGCGACTGCCGCACGTCGATGCCGACCCGCCATGACTTGCTTCCTACTGCTCCGGCCCCCGCGGAGGCATGCCTCGACCATCACCAGCCTATGGTGACTATCAGTTACTGGACATTACGAAAGGTAGGTTTTCGACACCCTGAAAGCCCAAATGGCTGACCCTCGCCCCGCGGCGCCTGGTCGCTTTCGACCTCGCGATCGCCGCTGTCGCCCAGCACGTCCGGCCCTCGCCGTCGTGACGTGCCGGGGGCCCTCGCGGCCGTACCGTTCGGACGGATTCACGCCCCCGTAGAGCGGATTGGAACGTTCATACGGCCATGAATCCGTCCGAAGCGCTCACCCCCGGCCGGTGCCGGCGCGTCAGAACGGTTCTGGCGACCAGAGACCTGCGCCCCGGACACCCCTGACACCCCCGGCACTCCCCGGGGAACGGCGGCGGGGAACCCTGGTGCCGGCAGTCGCGACCGTGCTGAGATGAGTCATGGACTACATGCAGGCCATCAGCCGGGAGTCCGACCGCTTTGCGGACGTGCTGCGCGAGGCCGACCCGACAGCGCCCGTCCCGACGTGCCCCGGTTGGACGGCAGCCGATCTGCTCTGGCACCTGGGCGAGGTCCACCTGTTCTGGGCCGAGGTGCTGCGTTCCGGTGCCCTCGAGGACGACGACATCGAAGCGATCGAGCAGGCCAAGCCCCCGCGCCCCACGGACCAGGACGGGCTGCTGGCGCTGTTCGAGGACCAGACGTCGAACCTGTTGCGGGAGCTGGCCTCTCGTTCGGATGACACGCCGGCGTGGTTCTGGCTCCCCACGGCCAAGACCGTCGGCTCCACCCGCCGGATGCAGGCGCACGAGGCGCTCATGCACCGGATCGACGCGGAGCTGGCGGCCGGCGCAGTGCCGGCGCCGATCGACCCCGAGCTCGCGGCCGACGGCATCGCGCACGCCTTCGAGGTGATGTGGGTGTGGTGGGGTCTGATGGGTCTGGACCTCGAACCGGTGGGCGCCACCGTGACGATCACCGCGACGGACGTCGATCGTTCCTGGGTCGTGCAGGCGGGCCGGTGGCGCGGGACCTCCCCGGACGGGAAGGTCTTCGACGAGCCAGGCGTAGTGCTGGTCGAGGGCCCCGCGTCCTCGGACGCCACGGTCAGCGGCACCGCCGAGGCCGTAAACCGTTGGCTCTGGGGTCGCGGTCCCGAGCCCGACTTCAGCGGCAGCACGGTCGAGCTCGACGCCCTGCGCGAGGCCGTCGGCGCGGGCATGAACTAGGGCACGAACCAGGTGCATGAGCCACGGCCCGAACGAAGGCGCGATCCGCCACGCTGCGCCAGGTGACGATCTCGACCCCACTCGTTCGTCATGGAGGTGGAGCGACGCGACCAGCGCGGAGCCCAGGACGAGATGAGAGGTTGACGCCATGCGCTACGCACTGCTGATGCACTACGCCGAGCCGGCCGACGGCGAGCTGGACCCGCAGACGATCCAGGAGGCGATGGAGGCCTTCGGCGCCTACGGACGAGCCCTGACCAGCGCCGGTGTCCTGATCGCCGCCGACGTGCTGCAGCCCACCGCGGCGAGCACGACGGTCACGCGGCGCCACGGTGACCTGCAGGTCCAGGACGGCCCGTTCGCCGAGACCAAGGAGGCGCTCGCCGGAGTCTTCGTGATCGACGTCCCGCACCTCGACGCGGCGATCGGGTGGGCCGAGAAGTGCCCGGGCGCCCAGTGGGGCTCGATCGAGATCCGACCCACCGCAACGGCTTTCGTCGATGGTGCCTGGACTCGCTGAGGACCCGGTCGGCTTCGACGCAGCCGCAGCCGCCGCGACCACAGCCACGGCCGCGGCCACGTCCACCGCCTCTGCCAACGACGTCCCGCAGGACGAGGCGGTGGAGGCGGTGGCGCGCGCGGCGCGGGAGCACTACGGACGCCTGGTCGCGCTGCTGGCCGCGACAGGGGCCGACATCACCGCGGCCGAGGACGCCCTGGCGGACGCCTTCGAGCGGGCCGTGCGCACCTGGCCCGTCGACGGCGTGCCGACCAAGCCGCAGGCGTGGTTGCTGACCGTGGCCCGCAACCGGCTGCGCGACCGGTGGCGCAGCGCTGAGCACAGTCGGACCACGCTGCTGGTCCCCGAGGCGCACGACCCGGCCGTCGTGCAGGAGGTCGACGTGGACGCGATCCCGGACCACCGGTTGGCCTTGATGATGGTGTGCGCGCACCCCGCCATCGACCGCACCCTGCACACGCCACTCATGCTCACGACGGTGCTGGGCTGCACGGCCGCGCAGGTCGGTCGGGCCTACGCCGTCCCCCCGGCGACCATGGCGACCCGGCTGGTGCGCGCCAAGCGTCGGATCCAGGCGGCCGGCATCCCGTTCGTCGTGCCTGATCTCGACTCGCTGCCCGACCGCCTCGATGCCGTTCTCGAGGCGGTCTACGGCGCCTTGGCCGTCCAGTGGAGCACCACCGGCTCGGAGGAGCGCGAACTCCCTTGGGAAGCAGCGCGACTCGCCGAGATCCTGGTAGAGCTCGTGCCGGCGGAGCCCGAGGCGCGCGGTCTCGCGGCGCTCGTCGAGCTCGACTGTGCTCGCCGCCCTGCTCGACGCGGCGCCGGGGGTCGGTTCGTCCCGCTGGCCGAGCAGGACACGATGCTGTGGGACGCGACGCTGATCGAGCGGGCTCGCGAGCACCTGCGCGTCGCCCACGGGCTCGGCCGGCTGGGTCGGTTCCAGCTCGAGGCGGCGATCCAGGCCGTCCACTGCGCGCGGCTGGAGAGCGGACGCACCGACTGGCCGGCGCTGCTCGGGCTGCACGACGCGCTGCAGCAGGTGGCCCCGTCCCTCGGAGGCGCGGTGGCCCACGCGGCGGTCATGGCCGAGGTGTCCGGGCCCGCGGCCGCGCTCGACCGGCTGAACCAGCTGGACCGCGAGAGCGGCGTCGCGGCCGCGCGCTTCCAGCCGGCGCTCGTGCTGCGGGCCCACCTGCTCGAGCGGCTGGACCGGTGCGCGGAGGCGGGCCCGGTCTACGACCAGGCGGTGGCGCTCACGCACGACCCGGCCGAGCGCGCGCACCTGGAGCGGCGACGGGGCGGGCTGGGGCGGTGGTGCGCGCCGAGTCCGGGCCCGTAGAGTCTGCGGTGATGAACCGACGTCCGCCCCCGAGCAGCCCGAGCAGCCCGAGCAGCCCGAGTCACCATGACTGAGCTGCTGATCCGTGATGGGGTCGCCGAGGTGGACGCCCAGTCCTGCGCGGACATCTACGCGCCGTTCGTCGACTCGACCGCCGTCACGTTCGAGACCGAGATCCCCGACTCCGTCGACTTCGCGCGCCGCATCAACGAGGCCCAGCGCAGCCACGCCTGGCTGGTGGCCGAGCAGGACGGCGAGGTCGTGGGCTACGCCTACGGCGTGGCGTTCCGCAGCCGCCCCGCCTACCGCTTCTCCACCGAGGTGAGCATCTACCTGCGGCAGGGCTATGAGGGGCAGGGCCTTGGGACCCGGCTCTACGGCGAGTTGCTGGAGCGGCTGACCGGCCTCGGCTACCGGATGGCGGTCGCCGGGATGGTCGTCCCCAACCCGGCCTGCGAGGGGCTGCACCGGGCGCTCGGCTTCGAGCCGGTCGGGGTCTTCCGGCGGGTCGGGTGGAAGCAGGGCGAGTGGCGCGACGTCGCCTGGGTCCAGCGGCCGCTCGGCGACGACACCTCACCCCCGCTGTAGCCACCGCCACGGTCGCGGGCGAGGATGGGGTCATGACGACTCCCGTCGCGGACACCCCGCTCACCGAAGACATCCGTCACGACCTCGCCCACCCGACCACCGAGGACATCGCGCACCTCGACGCCTGGTGGCGAGCCGCCAACTACCTCACCGTCGGCCAGATCTACCTGATGGCCAACCCGTTGCTCCGCGAGCCCCTCGTGAGCGACGACATCAAGCCCCGCCTGCTCGGCCACTGGGGCACCTCGCCCGGCCTGGCGTTCATCTACGCCCACGCCTCCCGGCTGATCCGCAAGACCGGTCAGCCGATGATCTACCTCGCCGGCCCGGGGCACGGCGGCCCGGCCCTGGTGGCGGCCGCCTACCTCGAGGGGGAGTACACCGAGCGCTTTCCCGCGGTCACCCAGGACGTCGACGGCGTCCGCCGCCTCTTCCGCCAGTTCTCCGCGCCCGGCGGCATCCCGAGCCACGCCTCGGTCACCACGCCCGGCTCGATCCACGAGGGCGGCGAGCTCGGCTACGCGCTGATCCACGCGTTTGGCGCGGTGATGGACAACCCCGACCTGATCGCGCTGTCCGTGGTCGGCGACGGCGAGGCCGAGACGGGTCCGCTGGAGGGCTCGTGGAAGGGCATCTCCTTCCTCAATCCCGCGCGCGACGGTGCCGTGCTGCCGATCCTGCACCTCAACGGCGCCAAGATCGCGGGACCGACCGTGCTGGCCCGCAAGGACCCGGCCGAGGTGCGGTCCCTGCTCGAGGGTCACGGCTACGACGTCATCGAGGTCGAGGGCAGCGACCTGCCCGGCATGCACGAGCGGTTCGCCGAGGCGCTCACCGAGGCCTACACCAAGATCCGGGCGATCTGGGCCAAGGCGCGTGGCTCCGAGGGTGGTTCAGCCGCAACGGATCCCGCGTCCGGTGAGGTAGAATGGTCGCCCACCGGCCGCCCCCGCTGGCCACTGATCGTGCTGCGCTCGCCGAAGGGCTGGACCGGTCCGCACGAGGTGGACGGCACGGTCGTCGAGGGCACCTGGCGGGCCCACCAGGTGCCGCTGTCGGGGGTGAAGGACAACCCCGAGCACCTCGCGCTGCTCGAGTCGTGGCTGCGGTCCTACCGACCGGAGGAGCTCTTCGACGACTCCGGTGCTCCGACCCCGCTGGTCACGGCCAACAACCCCGAGGGCGACCTGCGGCTGTCGGCGACGCCGCACGCCAACGGCGGGGTGCTCACCGAGGACCTGGACCTCCCGGACATCGCCACGCTCGAGACGCCGGTAGAGTCGCCGGCCACGTCGCGGGCCGAGTCCACCCGGGTGCTCGGCGAGCTCATGAAGCAGCTCTACGAGCGCAACCCGCACTCCTTCCGGCTGTTCTGCCCCGACGAGACCAACTCCAACCGGCTGGGCGCCGTCTTCGACGTGTCCGAGCGAATGACCATGGAGCGGGTCGTCCCCGAGGACGTCAAGCTCTCCTCGGACGGCCGGGTGATGGAGGTGCTCTCCGAGCACAACTGCCACGGCTGGCTCGAGGGCTACACCCTGACCGGTCGGCACGGGCTGTTCGCCACCTACGAGGCATTCGCGATGGTGAGCGCCAGCCAGACCATCCAGCACGCCAAGTGGCTGGAGGAGGCGGCGCACCTGGACTGGCGGGCCAAGGTCCCGAGCCTGAACATCCTGCTGACCTCGACCGCGTGGCGCAACGACCACAACGGGTTCAGCCACCAGGGTCCCGGGCTCATCACCACGATGATCCAGCACCGGGGTGACGTGGCCCGGGTCTACCTGCCGCCGGACGCGAACTGCCTGCTGTCGGTGTCGGAACACTGCTTCAAGTCCCGCTCGCACGTCAACCTGATCGTCATCGACAAGCAGCCCCAGCTGCAGTACCTCACGCTCGACGAGGCCAACGCGCACTGCCGTGCCGGGGCCGGCGTGTGGGACTGGGCCGGCAACGAGCTGCCCGGCCAGGATCCCGACATCGTCCTCGGCTGCGCCGGTGACGTCGTCACGATGGAGACCGTGGCCGCGGCGCAGATCCTGCGAGAGCGGTTGCCGGAGCTGTCGGTTCGCGTCGTCAACGTCGTCAACCTGATGACCCTGTCGCGTCCGAAGGACCACCCGAACGGCATGTCGGACATGGCGTTCGAGGAGCTCTTCACCAACAACAAGGACGTGATCTTCAGCTTCCACGGCTACCCCGGTGCGATCCACCAGCTGGTGCACGGCCGGTCGGACGCGGACCGGTTCCACGTGCGCGGCTTCATCGAGCAGGGCACGACGACCACGCCGTTCGACATGGTCGTGCGCAACCAGGCGTCCCGCTACCACCTGGTGATGGACGCGCTCAACAACTCCAAGCGGCACCCGCGCGGGTCGGCCGCGCTGAAGGCCTGGTGCCAGAGCCAGCTCGATCGCCACGAGGTCTACATCCGCGAGCATCTGGAGGACCTGCCCGAGGTGCGCGACTGGATCGCCCAGGAGCCTGGCTCAGAGGTGTCGGGTAAGTCCGGGAAGGCTTGAGCCGCAAGCGGACTCGGTCAGCGGTCAGTTGCTGCTGGCCGAGTCCGCTGCCGCCCGCAGGGCGGCCACGTCGATGCGTCGCATCTGCAGCATGGCCTGGGTCGCCGCCTGGGCGCGGCGCGGGTCCGGGTCGCCCATGAGCTCGTAGAGCTGCTGCGGGATGATCTGCCACGACAACCCGAAGCGGTCCTTGAGCCAGCCGCACTGGCTCTCCTCGCCGCCGTCGGCGACGAGCGCGTCCCAGTAGTGGTCGGCCTCGGCCTGGTCCGCGCAGGTCACCGAGAACGAGAACGCCTCGGTGTGCGGGAACATCGGGCCGCCGTTGATGCCGCGGCAGCGCTGGCCGAGCATGGTCCAGTCACCCGACACGACGGTGCCGGGCTGGCCCGGGCCGGCCTCGCCGTAGCGCTGGAAGGTGCCCGGCTCGGAGTCCGGGAACAGATCGGTGTAGAACCCCACGACCTGCTCGAGGTCGTCGTCGAACCACAGGCACGGTGTGATATCAGGCATGGCGTATCTCCTTGGTAGGTGAGGCTGTTGAGGTGGGTCGAGCGGCGTCGAGCGGCCCGGTGAGGGTCACACGGACCCGTCGGCGATGAGCGCGTCCAGCTTGGCGTAGCCGTCGTTGACGCCGGTCTCCATGCCGCTGGCGAGCCAGGCGTCGCGGCCCTCGAACGAGTCGACCAGCGACTGGGCGTGCAGCCGGGTCATGCCGTCGCCGAGGTCCTCGAAGCGCAGCGTCTCGAGGCTCACCGACTCGGGCATCCCCTCGAAGGTGAACGTCTGCACGATCCGGTCGGGACCGACCTCGTGGAACGAGCCGTGGAAGGCGTACTCCTCGTCGCCGCGGACGTTCAGGAACCGCCACGACCCGCCGGTGCGGGCGTCCCAGTAGTCGATTCGGGTGCTGATGCCGTGCGGGCCCACCCAGCGGGCGTAGAGCTCGGGGTCGGTGTGGGCGCGCAGGAGCTGGGCGGGCGTGGCCCGGAAGTCGCGCGTGATCCGGATGAGCGGGACGGTCGGGTCGGCCTGGATCTGGGTCTCGGCGATGAGTGTCATGATGCCTGTCCTTCCTGGAAGGTGGTGCGGGTGGGGTGGGTGCTGCTGGAGCGAACGGCGCGGGCGTCGTCGGCCGGGAGGGGGTTGCCGTCCTCGTCGAGCTCGGCGAGGACGTCCTCGAGCCGCCGGTAGCGCGCCTCGGCCTCGCGCCGACGACGTTCCAGCCACCCCGTGGCCAGGTCGAAGACCTCGGCCTCGAGGTGCACCGGGTCCCGGCGCGACGTGCTCGGTCGGCTGACCAGGCCGGCCTGGGTGAGCACCTTGAGGTGCTTGGAGATGGCCTGGACGCTGACGTCGTAGGGCTCCGCGAGCTCTCCGACCGTCGCGTCCCCCGTCGCCAGCCGCGCCACCAGGTCCCGCCGGGTGGGGTCGGCCAGCGCCGAGAAGACCAGGGTGAGTCGGTCCTCGGTCATGGACACCTCCCGTTTTCATCAACCATTCGGTTGACAAGGACTCTACGAGGGTGTGGCAAGGTTGTCAATCATTTGGTTGAGAAATGTGCCGTGCCGTCCGCGTCAAGGGACCCGCCGGACGATGTCCCAGGCTCCGTTCTTCCACATGGACGAGTAGGCGACGCGGTCGAGCACAGGAGTGTGGAACAGGATCCGAGTCCACCCTGGGCAACGATCAAGGCGGGGCACCAGGCCGTACCCCTCCGGCGTCCAGTTCCACGCCGGCCTGCGGCCGGGTGGGGCGACCCACCGACCAGGCGACCGGTGGCGCTCGACAGTCTTTGGGGCGTCGCCCAACGGTGCACTCCCCATCCTCGGATCGGCTTGGCGTGGCTCGCCCGGACCGGATCCGACAATGCGAAGACCACGTCGTGCGACCCACGCGTGGGGGCCTCGTGACATGACCAAGACCTCCCTCCAGCTGGCGCCAGCGACGCTACGACTGGTCCGCTACTGGGTCAACAGTTTCGTTGAGAAGAGCCGAGGGCCGGGTGGGGCGACATCGCCACACCCGGCCCTCGTGCCGTGCCGTCCTGCGTCAGTGCGCAGGGTCAGTGCGCGGGGCGACCCCCGCCGTGCGTCTGGTGGCCGTGCCCGTCGGCGTCGTCACCGTCGTGCTCGACGTGCTCGGGGACGAGGATCGGCTTGAGCCGCGCCCACAGCATGAACAGGCCGCCGACGACGAGCAGGACGATGCCGGCCCAGAGGTTGGCGTTGACCCCGCCGGTGCGGTCCCGGGCCTGGTCGCCGAACAGCCCCATGAGCAGCAGGATCACGCCGTAGATGGCGAGCAGCAGCCCGATGATGTTGCGGATGTCGAAGGCGCCCGCCTTGTGCTTGGCGGTGCCGGTGGTGTTGGTGGAGGACATCGTCGGTGCTCCTTAGAACGCGATGTTGAGGGCGATGACCATGACGAGCGCCACCAGGGCGAGCGGCACGGTGCGGCGATACCACGGGTAGGTGTGCTCGAGCGGGTCGGTCCGGTCCGCCACCGGCGTCTCGGAGTAGACCAGCCCCACCAGCTCGCTCGCGGGCTTCGGTCGCGTGAACATCGTCACGGCGACGCTGACGGCGACGTCGACGATGAAAGCCGTTGACGCACAGACGAAGGCGAGTCCCTGACCCGGCAGCGTGAACGCTCCGCCGAACTTCGAGGCGACCCAGAGCCCGATGGCCGCGAGGGTTCCACTGACCAGGCCCGCCCAGCCGGCGTGGGGCGTCATCCGCTTCCAGAACATGCCGAGGATGAACGTCGCGAAGAGCGGGGCGTTGAAGAACCCGAAGAGCGTCTGCAGGTAGTCCATGACGTTGGAGAACCCGCCCGCGATCGAGGCGGTGAAGATCGCGATGAGCGTCGCGGCGACGGTCGCGAGGCGGCCGACGCCGAGGTAGTAGCCGTCGTCGCGGTTCTTGACGACGTACTCCTGCCAGATGTCGTAGCTGAAGACCGTGTTGAACGCCGAGATGTTGGCCGCCATGCCGGCCATGAACGCGGCGAGCAGACCCGTGATCGCCAGTCCCAGAAGGCCGTTCGGCAGGACGTCGCGCATGAGCAGCAGCAGCGAGTCGTTGAAGGTCACCCCGTTGCCGGACGACCCGCCCGCAGGGGTGCCGCCGTTCTTCAGCTGACCGATCTCGCTCACGAGGACCGCGGCCATCATGCCGGGGACGATGGTGAGGAAGGGGACGAACATCTTGGGGAAGGCGCCGATGATCGGGGTCTTGCGGGCGGCCGAGATGGAGTCGGACGCCATCGCGCGCTGCACCTCGACGAAGTTCGTCGTCCAGTAGCCGAACGACAGCACGAAGCCGAGACCGAAGACGATGCCGACCACGGACAGGATCGGCGAGTCGAAGCCCGACAGCGCCTGACCCGGCCAGGAGTGCAGCTGCTCGGCCGCCGGGGCGACCTTGGCGGCCGGCGGGGCGGACGCGGCTGCGGCGGTGATCTTGGCCTCGAGCCCGCTCCAGCCGCCGAGGCGGTGCAGACCGATCAGGGTCAGCGGGAGCAGCGACGCGACGATGACGAAGAACTGCAGGACCTCGTTGTAGATCGCGGCGGAGAGCCCACCAAGAGTGATGTAGGACAACACGATTGCCGCCGCGACGATCAGCGTGACCCACATCGGCCAGCCGAGCAGGGCGTGCACGATCGAGCCGAGCAGATAGAGGTTCACCCCCGCGATGAGCAGCTGGGCCACGGCGAACGAGATCGCGTTGACCAGGTGGGCGGGCTTGCCGAAGCGGCGGAGCATGAACTCCGGCACCGAGCGCACCTTGGACCCGTAGTAGAACGGCATCATCACGACACCGAGGAAGAGCATGGCCGGGATGGCGCCCACCCAGAAGTAGTGGACCGTCGGGATGCCGATCTGGGCCCCCGTCGCGGACATGCCCATGATCTCTACCGCGCCGAGGTTGGCGGAGATGAACGCAAGACCGGTGACCCACGCCGGCAGCGACCGGCCGGAGAGGAAGAAGTCGATCGAGTCGGACACCTGGCGCCGGGCCAGGAAGCCGATGCCGAGCACGAAGGCGAAGTAGATCGACAGGATCAGGTAGTCGACCGCGCCGGCCTGGATGAGAGTTTCTCTCGGGGCCAGCAGTGCGGGAAGCGAGTTCGCCATTGAGGTTCCCTTCTGCGAGTGCGGCGGCGTCAACGTACGCCGCCCTCGCGCAGGGCAGTGGCCTCTGCTGTGGCCTCACAGCCAGTTGCAACCCGAATGTGACGCGCCCCGCACGGCCGCTCATCGCCTGGTCAGACGACTCCTGCAGCCTCGGCGGCCTCGCGGTAGGCCGCCGCGAGGCTCTGCACGCTCTCGTGGGCGTTGAGCCCGCTCGGGTTGGGGACCACGAACAGCGGTGCGCCCTCGAGGTCCTCGGGCTGGCGACCAACCTTCGCGGTGCGTCGGCCGAACGCGAGCCGGTAGGCCGTGATGCCGGCGACCGCCACCACGTGCGGGTGGTGCTCCCGCACGGTCCGCCGCAACCGCTCGCCGCCCTCCCGCAGCTCCTCGGGCGTCAGCTCGTCGGCCCGGGCCGTGGCGCGTCGGACCAGGTTGGTGACGCCGACACCGCGCGCCACCAGCTGCGCCCGGTCCTGCTCGAGGTAGCCCGCGGAGGCGTCGAAGGGGTGGTCGATGATCCCGGCCCCCGCCAGTGCCGCGTAGAACCGGTTGCCGGGCCGGGCGAAGTGCGCGCCGGTCGCGGCCGTCCACAGCGACGGGTTGATGCCCACGAAGAGGAGGCGCAGCGGGTCGGGCAGCAGGTCCTCGACCGTGGCGTCCCGGAACTGCACGAGCTCACCCGCCGTGGGGCGCCGGCCGAGGGGCTGAACCTGCCGCATGGGCCTCAACGTACGCCACGCCGTCAGGCGGGCGCCGTGAACAGGTCGTGCGCGCCGTCGGGACGGGCTGCCTCGAAGTACCACCGCCGGGTGCCGTTGGGTGCCGTGGCGAGCGCGGCGTAGCGCAACGCCCCGTCGCTGTGCGGGGAGTGCGCCCGCCAGCCCTCGTCGGGCTGCAGCGCGCCGTCGTGCTCGACGGCCAACCCGGTGGTCTCGTACCAGTTGCTCTGCGCGTCGGGGCGCCCGTCGTAGGTGAGCGTCAGCGGCTCCTCGGCCACGAGCGCGGTGACCCGGGCGCCACGTGCGTCCCACCGGCCCGGTCGACCCGCCAGCACCTCACCCTGGTCGGTCCACGCGAGCCCGTCGTCGGACGTGAGGTAGCGCGTGGTCATGCGGTCCTCGTGCCCCGCGTCGGTCAGCGGGTGGCAGCACAGCCAGGCGCGCCACCGGTCGCCGTCGCGCACGATCACCGGATCCTTGACGCCGACGGTGTCGTCGCCCGGGAAGACGATCTGCCGCTGGCCGTCCGCGAGGTCGGCCAGCGTTGGGGCAGTGAGGGATTCGACCCACCAATGCTTCGAGTTCGGCGTGGCGCACGAGACGTAGAGCCGCCACCCGTCCTCGAGTCGCACGAGCGCCGGCCGCTCCAGGGACTCGGCGCCGAACTCGTCCCGGGCCGCGGTGGCTACCGTCTCGAACGTGACGCCGTCGCGGGAGCGCGCCACCACGACACCCACCCCGCGACCGTCCAGCACCGGCCGTCGCACCCGGTAGGCGATGACCCACCAGCCGTCCGCGTGCACCGCGCAGGGCGCCCCGGACCAGTTGCCCGGACCGGCTCCCGGCGCAGGCACCACCACCTCGGCCCGGGCCACGTCCGGTCGGCGGGGGAGGTCGTCGGGCCGGTGGTTGGGCAGGTCGGGCGTCGAGGTCATCCGCGGCTGGTCTCGCATGACGTCAGCATGCCGCGTCGGCGGAGAAATCGAAGGATCAGTCCAGTCGCGAGCGCGGCCGCCGCGATCAGGACGATCCGGTCCGACCAGGGCTGGGTCGGTCCCGAGAAGCCGCCCCTGGTCGCGCTGTAGACCATGACGGCGGGCGCCAGCAGCGCAACCACGAGGTGCGGGAGCCGAGTGCCTCGAGCGATGTTGCCGACGATCGCCATGACAACCCCGGCGGGCAGGGCGACGCTCATCCAGAACCGGTAGGAGCTCGACTCGAAACCGTTGGTCATCCCCAGCAGCGCGTCGGTCCCGTAGTAGCTGACCACTGCGGCCGCCAGGGCGATCGGGCCGCCCAGGGCGACCCCGCACGCCAGGTAGGCCACGAGGGCCACCGGCAGCCGACCGTTGAACACCCTGACCTCCCGTCGGCTACCATCGAAGCACCATGTGGATCTGACTCAGCCCTCGCTCACGACCGCGGCCCTGCCCGGTGAGCGTCCTTCCTGCCGCTGAGGTCTGCCCATGTTATTGCTTCCCCTTGTCGTCCGTGACCTTGCCTGGTCCGCGCCCGATCGCGTCGTCCTCGACGGGGTCGATCTCACCGTCAGCCCCGGCCAGCGGGTCGGTCTGATCGGCGAGAACGGCTCCGGCAAGTCCACCCTGCTGCGCCTGGTCGCCGGGGAGCTCGTCCCGTCGCGGGGCTCGATCGAGGTGCCGGAGGATCTCGGATTCCTCGCCCAGCACACGGCATTCGCACCAGGCGCGACCGTGCGGTCGGTCCTCGAGGATGCGTTGCGACCCCTGCACGACGGGGTGGAGCGGCTCGAGCAGCTGGCCGCCCGGCTCGCCGAGGCGGACGCCGACCAAGGCTCGATCGCCGGCACCTACGACGCGACGCTCGAGTGGGTGACCGCCCATGATGCCTGGGACGCCGAGCGGCGCGCTGTCCTGGCCGCCCAGCGGCTCGGACTCGCCGACATCGACCACGACCGCCCGGTCGCCGAGCTCTCCGGAGGGCAGCGCAGTCGGCTGGCCCTCGCCGCGCTGCTCACCCGTCGTCCGTCCTGCCTGGTGCTCGACGAGCCGACGAACCACCTCGACGACGACGCGCTCGCCTTCCTCGAGGACGAGCTCTGCTCGCTGCCTGGGGTGGTGCTCGTCGCCACGCACGACCGCGTCTTCCTCGACGCCGTGTGCACAGCCCTGGTCGATCTGGACCCGTCGCACTTCGGGACAGACGGCGACGGCGGTCGACGGTTCAGCGGGGGCTACAGCAGCTATCAGCAGCACAAGCTCGACGCCCGTCGGCGCTGGGAGGACGCCTTCCTCGCCCAGCACGAGGAGCTGAATGCGTTGCGGGACAAGGCAGTTGCCGACACCTCGGCGGTCGCCCGCAACCGGGCTCCGCGCGACAACGACAAGTTCATCTACGGGTTCAAGGGCGCCAACGTGCAGCAGGCCGCGCGCCGACGCGCGCGGGGCGCGGAGCAGCGCATCGCTCGCATCGAGCGCGAGCTGGTGCCCAAACCTTCTGCGCCGCTAGGCTTCTCGGGCGACTTCGACGCCCGCGATCCCGGCTGGGCCACGGTGCACGATCTCTGTGTGCCGGGGCGAATGACGTTGGGGCAGTGGCAGGTCGAACCGCGAGAGCGGGTGCTCGTCACGGGCGCCAACGGGTCAGGCAAGTCCACCCTGCTGCACGTGCTGGCCGGACGGCTGCCGCACGAGGGGCAGGTGCACGTGTCGGCCCGGCACGTCGGGCTGCTCACCCAGGACGTGGAGCTGCCCGACCCCGACGCGAGTCCGCGGGAGCTCTACCGGCTGGCGCGGGAGGCCGCCGATGGCGACGCCAGCTCGGTGCCGCTGCGCTCCCTCGGGTTGATCCACCCTCGGGACCTGCACCGCCCGGTGTCGGTGCTCAGCCTGGGGCAGCAGCGTCGGCTGGCGCTGGCGCTGCTGCTGGCCGGCCCCACCGATCTGCTGCTCCTCGATGAGCCGACCAACCACCTGTCGCTGGCGTTGGTCGAGGAGCTGGAGGACGCGCTACGGACGACGCCGGCGACCGTGGTCGTGGCCAGTCACGATCGCTGGCTCCGACGACGGTGGCGGGACCGCACGACGTCCCTAGGATGAGCGGACGACGCCACCACACCACGCAACGCCGCGAGGAGAGCCATGTCGCACGAGCAGCCCATCGAGCCCGACGACCTCGTCCAGCCATCGAGGGCCAACGCCCTGGGAGACGTGCTTCGGCGCAGCGCTGCTCGCTACAGCGACCGCGTGGCGATCGTGGACGGTGAGACGTCGCTCACCTTCCGCGAGCTCGACGGCGCGGTCACGGCCGTCGCTGCAGGTCTGGCCCGGCTGGGTCTGGAGCCCGGCGACCGGCTGGCACTGGTGAGCCGCAACTGTTGGCAGTTCGCGGTGCTGGCGTGGGCGACGGCCCGAGCGGGAGTGGTGCTCGTGCCGGTCAACTTCATGCTCGGCGCGCACGAGATCGCCTACATCCTCGGGCACAGTGGAGCCGCTGCCGTCGCGGCCCAGCCGGACCTCGCGTGCACGGTGCAGGGCGCAGTAGACCTCGTGGACGAGCCGCTGCCACAGTGCGTCCTCGTCGCGGGGGAGGGGGTCGAGATCCCTTCGGGTTGGACCGGATTCACCGACCTGTTGATGACCGCGGCGGAGGGCTGGCAGCCGCCGTTCGTGGGGGACGACGACCCGATCCGGATCATGTACACCAGCGGCACGGAGTCCCGACCGAAGGGAGCGATGCTGTCCAGCCGCGCGCTGCTGGCGGAGTACTACAGCTGTGTCGTCGACGGTGGCATGACCGGCGACGACGTCGAGCTGCACACGCTCCCGCTCTACCACTGCGCCCAGCTGGACTGCTTCCTCGGTCCGGACCTGATGCTCGGCGCCACGAGCTACCTGCTGCCGGCGCCCGACCCGGGTCGGGTGCTGACCGCGATCGCCGAGCACGGCATCACCAAGTTCTTTGCCCCACCGACGGTGTGGATCGGGCTGCTGCGTCACCCCGATTTCGACTCGACCGACCTGTCGAGCCTACGCAAGGGTTACTACGGGGCGTCCGCCATGCCGGTGGAGGTGCTGCGCGAGATCGGTCAGCGGCTGCCCGACCTCCAGCTGTGGAACTTCTACGGGCAGACCGAGCTGGCGCCGGTGGCGACGATCCTGCCGCCGCACGAGCAGCTCGAGCACGCCGGATCCGCCGGTCGGCCGGTGCTCAACGTGCAGACCCGGCTCGTCGACGACGACGACCGCGAGGTGCCCGTCGGCGAGGTCGGTGAGGTGGTGCACCGCAGCCCGCAGGCGACCCTGGGCTACTGGCGGGACCCGGACAAGACGGCCGAGGCGTTCCGCGGTGGGTGGTTCCACTCCGGCGACCTCGGTGTGCTCGACGCCGACGGGCGGCTGACGATCGTCGACCGCAAGAAGGACATGATCAAGTCCGGCGGTGAGAACGTCGCGAGCCGAGAGGTCGAAGAGTGCATCTACGCCCACCCCGACGTCGCCGAGGTCGCCGTGTTCGGGCTGCCGGACCCCCGGTGGGTCGAGGCGGTGACGGCTGCCGTCGTGCCGCGCCAGGGGTCCGGCCTCACCGTCGAGGAGGTGCAGCGGCACTGCGCCGAGCACCTCGCGGGCTACAAGCGACCCAAGCTGGTGGTGCTGGTCGACGCACTGCCGAAGAACCCGTCCGGCAAGATACTCAAGCGCGAGCTGCGGACGACGCTGGGCTGACGTGCCGGTCCAGCGTCGCCCGCCGGTGCCTCAGCTGCCGCTGCCCGACATCGAGCGACCGGACTCCAACAACGTCTTCAGGCCGCTGAGGATCCACGGCCAGCCGCCGCCGCCCTCGTTGGTGGCAGGCCCGGCACCCTCGACCATCTCGGCGGTCTTCGGCGCGTCGGTCAGGTCGTTGGTGAGGGTGACCCGGCACGAGCCGTTGCCGGTCGGCTCGATCTCCCAGGTGAGGCGCGTGGCCGGCTCCTCGACCCAGACGGGGTCCCACATCAGGACCAGTCGGTGCGGCGGGTCGGCCTCGACGACCTCGCCCGTGACGACCACCTCGGGCATCCCCATCTGGACCATGCCCGGGGTGGCGAAGTTGCGGTAGGTGCCTCCCGGTCGCAGGTCGATCTCGAGGTTGCCCCCGTAGCCGTACTGGTTGTTCAGCTCGGACGTCGTGATGGCCTCCCAGATCCGCTCGGCGGGGGCGTCGATGTAGATCCGGAACACCTGGGTCGTGTTGTCGCTCATGGCTTTTCCTCCAGTCGGTCCTTCAGGTCGAGCAGGGCGCTCGCCGTCGTGGCGGTGTACTTGTCGATCCACCGGCGGTGGATCGCCTGGATGGGCACGGGATTGAGGAAGTGCAGACGCTCCCGGCCCTGCTTGCGGCTCACGACGAGATCGGCGTCCTCGAGCAGCCGCAGGTGCTTGGCCACCCCGAACCGCGTCATGGCGGTGGTCTCGGTCACCACCTGCTCCAGGTCCGACAGGCTCCGACCGTCCCGCTCGAACAGCGCGTCGAGCAGGGCCCGGCGCGTGGGGTCGGCCAGGGCCTTGAAGACCAGGTCGTCGTCGTTCACCCCTCGACCATAGGTGACCAAATAGTCACCTGTCTAGAGGTGGGACTCGTTCTGTCGCGGAGCCGGTCCGTGCCGCAGGGCCCGCGCGCAGTCGGTGATGGCCGCCGTGAGGCGGGTGACCGGCTCGGAGGCGAGCGACCACACCTGGAAGGCCAGCTCGACGTCGACGTGGCGCCGGGCGTCCAGGCGCACGAGTCGGCCGGTGCGCAGGTCGTCGGCCAGCTGCAGCTCCGGCACCAGGCCCCAGCCGAGCCCGGCGCGCACGGCTTCGTAGAACCCGCTGGGGGACGGCACCTGTGCGGTCGGGGGTGCCGTCTCGACTCCGCGCTCGCGAAGGAAGGCGCCCTGCAGGTCGTCCTTGCGGTTGAACTGCATCACCGGCATCGCCGACCAGTCCACCGAGCGGCCCAGCCGGTGGGCGTCCCGCAGCGCCGGAGCAGCCACCGGCAGGTAGCGCATCGCGCCGAGCGGCACCACGCGACACCCCGAGACCGGTTGCGGCGCAACGCAGACGGCGCCGCACACCTGGCCGCGGCGCAGGTTGTCGACGCTGTGCTCCTGGTCCTCCACCTCGATGTGCAGAGAGAGGTCCGGCCAGGTGGCGGCGACGTGCAGCAGCGGCTTGAGCCAGGTCTCGAGGGAGTCGGCGTTGATCGCGACCGAGACGATCGTGCGTCGTCCCTCGGCCAGGCCCAGCTCGCTGCGCGCCTCGGCCTCGAGCAGATCCACCTGGCGCGCCATCCGCAGCAGCGGGGCCCCCGCGTCGGTCACCTCGCACGGTGTAGACCGTCGCACCAGCACGCGACCGACCTCGGCCTCCAGGGCCTTGATCCGTTGGCTCACCGCCGACGGCGTGACGTGAAGGGCGAGGGCCGCCCCCTCGAAGCTGCCCTCGACCACGATGGCCTGCAGGGTGCGGAGCTGATCGAGCTGCATGAAGCCATGCTAATGATCGTTAAGGATCTTTCGTTGGACTGATGTGCGATCGCCCTCCTACCGTTGCAGGTGTGAGCAGCCCATTCGTGTCCGGACTCCTGGCCGGCCTAGCCCTGATCATCGCCATCGGCGCGCAGAACGCCTATGTCCTGCGTCAGGGGGTGCTGCGCCACCACGTCGGGACGGTGGCGCTGATCTGCCTGCTGAGTGACGCGCTGCTGATCGCGCTCGGGACGGGCGGCGTGGGTCTGCTCGTCCAGCAGCACCCCGACGTGCTGGTGGTGCTGCGCTGGCTGGGGGCGGCCTACCTGGCGTGGTTCGCCATCTCGTCGTTCCGGACCGCCGCCCGTCCCCACGCCCTGGAGATGGCGGCGACCGCGAGCAAGGGCTCGGTGGTGGCGACCACGTTGGCGCTGACCTACCTCAACCCGCACGTCTATCTCGACACGGTCGTCATGCTCGGCAGCCTCGCCAACCAGTTCGGTTCCTACCGTTGGGTCTTCGCGGCAGGGGCCGCGACCGGGAGCGTCCTGTGGTTCACCGGGCTGGCGTACGGCGCCCGGGCCCTGCGCCGGCCGCTGGCCCAGCCCCGCACCTGGCGCTGGATCGACGTCGTCATCGGGGTCACCATGCTCGGCTTCGCGGCGCGCCTGGCCCTCGTCTGACCAGGGCGGTCCATCCGCCCGACTTGCCCTGTCAGCGGCGACCGTCGCGGCGTAGGGTCGGGCCGTGGACCACTTCACCCGATCCGGCCTGACCTTCGACGTCATCGACTCCGGGCCCGTCGACGGCACGCCCGTCGTGCTGCTCCACGGCTTCCCGCAGGACGCGCACGCCTACGACGAGGTGCGTCCGCTGCTCAACGACCGGGGCCTGCGGACGCTGGCACCGCACCAGCGGGGCTACTCGCGTGGCGCCCGGCCGGACGACCCGGCCGCCTACGTCATGCGCGAGCTGGTCGCGGACGTGCTGGCGATGCTGGACCAGGCCGGGCTGGAGCAGGCCCACCTGGTCGGCCACGACTGGGGGGCCGCGGTGGCGTGGGCCGTCGCGATCCGGCACCCCGGACGGGTGGCGTCGCTGACGGCCCTGTCGGTGCCGCACCCCGACGCCATGGGGTGGGCGCTGCGGCACAGCACCCAGGGCCTCAAGAGCTGGTACATGCTCGCCGTGCAGGTCCCACGCCTGCCCGAGCAGCTCGTCCTCGGGCCGCTCGGCGGTGGCTTCGAGCAGGGGCTCACCCGGTTGGGGGTGCCGGCCGAGCCGGCCCGGCACTATGCCGCCAGGTTCCGTCGACCGGAGGACCTGCGCGGTCCGCTGAACTGGTATCGCGCTCTGCGCCACCAGACTTCCCGCTCCACCGCCAAGACCGGTGCGTCCGCCAGCCCCGGCACAAAGACCGAGCGGGGCACCAGCGTGACGGTGCCCACCACGTTCGTCTGGGGCAACCAGGACGCCTACCTCGGTCGCGCCGGTGCCGAGCGCACCGGCGAGCACGTCTCCGCCGACTACCGATTCGTCGAGGTGGACGCGACGCACTGGCTCCCCGAGACGCATCCAGACCTGGTGGCGGCCGAGATCGCGGCTCGGGTGCTCGGCGAGGCAGCGCCGCCGGAGCCGCTGACGCTCACCGAGCGGCTCGGCCACCAGCCCTTCCTCAGCGTCACGACCTTCCGCCGCTCGGGAGAGCCGGTGTCGACGCCGATGTGGGTGGTGCAGGACGGTGACCACCTGGCCTTCACCACCCCGCTCGGGGTGGGAAAGCTCAAGCGGCTCAAGCACACCCAGCGCGTCGAGGTGACCCCGTGCGACCGGCGCGGTCGGGTTGCCGACGGAGCCGAGCGTGTGCCCGGGACGGCGGTCGTCAGCACCGATTCACGCGAGCTGGCCCGCGTGGAGCGGCTTCTCGAGCAGAAGTACCGTTTCGAGTACCACATCATGAAGGTCGTCGAGCGCGTCGCCAGCCGCGGTGAGCGCGACCGAGCCGTCCTGCGCGTGGACGTCGACCGACCGTAGCCCCAGGAGCCACGCTGTCTGATCTCGAGCCCGGCAAGTACCTCGTCACCGGAGCCTCGGGAGGCATCGGGTCCGCCACCGTCCGCCGTCTCGCGAAGGCGGGCGTGGAGGTCTACGCGAGTGGGCGGGATGTCAGCAAGCTCGACGCGCTCTGCGCCGAGACCGGCGCCACCGCGGTGACGTTCGACCTGACCAAGGACGACGAGGTCGCCGACGCGGTGGGTGCCCACCAGTGGTTCGGCGTCGTCAACTGCGGTGGCAACGGCGGTGAGATCGCGACGCCGCAGGACACCGACATGGCGGTCTACGACCGCGTGATGGCGATCAACGCGCGCGGCACGCTGCTGGTCACCAAGTTCGCCGCCCCCGGCATGATCGAGGCGGGTCGCGGTGGCTCGATCGTCAACGTGTCGAGCCAGGCGTCCCTCGTCGCGCTCAAGGGGCACATCTCCTACGGCTCGTCCAAGGCGGCCGTCGACAACATCACGCGGGTGAGCGCGCTGGAGCTCGGGCCCTACGGCATCCGCGTCAACGCGGTAAACCCGACCGCTCGACGATGATCTCCGGCGTCACCCTCGCCATCGACGGCGGCTTCACGATCCAGTAGACCGTGGCGCCCTCGTCACCAGGTCAGCGAGAGGGCGCGACGGCCGGGTCGGTCTCGTCGTCGAACTCGCCGAGCATCCGCTCGAGCAGGTCCTCCAGGGCGGTGATGCCGACGACGCGGCCGGCGCGGGTGACGAAGGCCAGCTGGCTGCGCTCCTCCTGCATGACCGACACCGCGTCGAGCAGGTTCTCGTGCTCGTCCAGCCGGACCGTGTCGTAGACCAGGTCGCCGGCCCGCAGGTCCAGGTCGCCACGAGCGGTGGCCCGGACGGCGTCCCGCACGTGCACGAGCCCGACCGGCGTGCCCGCGTCGTCGACCACGACGAGGCGGGAGCGGCCGGAGTCGCGGGAGGCCCGCTCGATCTCCAGCGCCGTTGCCGTCCAAGGGACCTCGACGACGTCGGCGAGCGGCAGCGTCACGTCGTAGACCGGGGTCTCGTGCAGCGCGAGGGCGCCCGAGAGGATCCGGTGCTGGTCGTCGGGGAGCTGCCCGTCGTGCCGGGAGGCGTCGAGGAGCATGCGCAGCTCCTGCGGGCCGTGCACGTTGGCGAGCTCGTCCTGCGGCTCGACCTTGACGGCCCGCAGGCACAGGTTGGCGAGGTGGTTGAGCAGGGTGAGCAGCGGGCGGGTGACCACGACGAACGCGCGGAACGGCCAGGCGAGCAGGACCGCGCTGCGCTCCGCGTCGGAGATGGCCCACGACTTGGGCGCCATCTCGCCGACCACCATGTGCAGGAAGACGACGATCGACACGCCGAGGACCACACCGATCACCGTGGACACGGCGTCCGGCACCCCGACCAGGCCGAGGCCGTCGGCCAGCAGCCCGGCGATGGCGGGCTTTGCTAGGGCACCGAGGGCCAGGGTGCACAAGGTGATGCCGAGCTGGGCGCCGGCCAGCATGAGCGAGAGCTCACGACTGTTGCGGACAGCAGCGCGCGCGGCCGAGCTGCCTTGCGCGGCAAGGAAGTCCAGGCGGTGCCGCTTGGCCGCGACGATGGCGAACTCGGCCGCGACGAAGAACGCGTTCGCGACCAGCAGACCGAGGGAGACGAGGAGGGCTGCACCGACGTTCATCGCTGGTCACCGTCCTTCGAGACCGTGGTGATCGTGACGACCGCCGGGACGCGCCGCCGCAGCTCGTCGACGTGGATGCGCACCTGGCCGACGTGCGGCTCGTCGGAGCCGTCGACGTGCTGCGGTCGCAGGTCGACGACGATGGCCTCGCCCTCGCGGGGCAGCCGGCCGAGGGTGGCGATGACCAGCCCCGAGAGGGTGTCGTAGCCCGGGCCCGGTGCGAGCTCGAGCCCGGTGGCGACGTCGAGCTCGTCGAGCCGGGTGATCGCCGGAACCGTCCACGAGCCGTCCGGGTTGGCACCGCCCGTCGGCTCGTCGACGTCGTCCTCGTCGCGGATCTCGCCGACGACCTCCTCGGCCAGGTCCTCGAACGTGATCACGCCCGCCAGCCCGCCGAACTCGTCGATGACGACGGCGATCTGCTGGTGCGCGCTGCGCAGGGCCTCGAGCGCGGAGAGGGCGGGCATCGTGGTCGGCACGACCACGGCCGTGCGGGCCACGTCGCCGACCGAGGTGGTGGCGCGCTCCGGGCCGGGGACCGAGAGGATCTCGGTGAACCCGGCGACCCCGAGCACGTCGTCGTTGTCGGTGTCCACCACGGGGAAGCGGGCGCGGCCCTGCTCGGTCAGGTCCAGCAGCTCGGTCAGCGGCGCCGAGGCCGAGATGGTCTGCACGTCCACCCGCGGGGTCATCACCTGCGCGACCGTGAGCCCGCGCAGGCGCAGCCCGCGGTCCAGCAGTCGGGAGATGGCGGGGTCGAGCGCGCCCTCGCTGGCGGAGTCGTCGACGATGCGCTCGAGGTCGTCCGGCGTGGCGGCGTGGGCCAACTCCTCGACCGGCTCGATGCCGACCGCGCGCAGCAGGCGGGTCGAGGAGGAGTCGAACAGCCGGATGATCGGCCCGGCGACGGTGAGGTAGAGGTGGGTCGAGCGCGCGAGCGCCCGCGCCAGCGGCAGGGGGCGCGCGATCGCCAGGTTCTTGGGGGCCAGCTCGCCGATCACCATCTGCAGGGCGGTGGAGAAGATCAGCACGACCAGCACGGACAGCGACAGCCGGGCGGCGTAGGGGAGGCCGGTGCCGCCGAGGGCCTCGGCCAGCCCCTCGCCGATCAGCGGCTCGGCTGCGTAGCCGACGAGCAGGGCGGTCAGCGTGATGCCCAGCTGAGCGCCGGAGAGGGTGAAGGAGAGCCGCTCGGTGATCTCGTAGGCGCGGGCTGCCTGGGCGTCGCCCTCGTCGGCCAGGCGGCGCAGCTGCCCGCGGTCGACGGCGACGTAGGCGAACTCCTGGGCGACGAAGTAGCCGGTGGCGACGGTCAGGAGGATGACGACCAACAGGCCGAGAGCGAGCGAGGTCATGGGGAGATCTACGCTAGGTCCCGCGTCTGGACGAATCCTGAGCGTTCTCTCAGGGCTGCGCCCGACATCGAGCCGGCGAGGCGTTTGAGCCCGTCCGAGGGGTGCACGGGCACGGGCCACTTGGCCACCATGGTGTCGCTCTCGCGCACCCCGGTCACGCGGCGACGGACGAGCGGCACGACCTCGGAGCGCACGAAGGCCAGCTCGTCGACGGCGGTCCGGCGCCAGTGTCTCGGCTGCGTCGGCTCCAGCTCGCGCAGCCGCAGCGTGTGCGGGATCCCCAGCTCGGCGAGCACGAGCGCTGCCATCCGCTTGTGCCCCTGGGCGGACAGGTGGATCCGGTCGGGTGCCCAGAGCCGCGGGTCGTCGTACTCGCGCACCAGCGTGTGGTCGAGCAGCTGGGCGCCGTGCTGGGCAGCGAGCTGTCGGACCCCGTCGTTGAACGTGAGCACCCGCCGGCGCAGCGGCTCCAGCAGGAAGGTCGTCCGGGTGTCGAACGTCGTGAACACCAGCACCTGCGGCACCGTCGCGACCAGCCGGCGCAGCACGCTCTCGTAGTCCGTGAGCAGGGCGTCCACGTCCAGGCGCAGGGAGAGCAGGTCGTTGCCTCCCGCGTAGAACGACAGGTGCGTCGGGCGCAGGGCGAGGGCCGGCTCCAGCTGGTGGCGGGCGACCTCCTCGAGGGTGCGCGAGCGCAGCGCGAGGTTGACGTACTCCCAGTCCGGGTCGGCGCGGCCGAGCTGGCGGGCGAGCCGGTCGGCCCAGCCACGGACGCCGTTGGGGTAGAGCAGGTGCGGGTCGCCCACCCCCTCCGAGAAGGAGTCGCCGATCACGACGAAGCGGCCCGCACGCTGCTGGTGGCTGCGGGGAAGACGGTGGACACGCTGCGGTGACATCACTGACCACTCTAGGTGACAAACGGGCGGATTCATCGGCGGAAATGGTGGACAATACGTGACGAAAATTGACGCATGGTGACGACCCGGGTGAAGTACATGAATGTTGAACAAATCGCCCTCGAGTCGGGTTAGTTTGCTCCCGTGGGTCGGCACTCAGCACCGCGCAGGAAGCGCACCGGATTGTGGTGGATCGGCGCTGCGTGCGTGGCCGTCGCGCTCGTCGTCGCAGCCTCGTGGTGGTCGAACCGGTCCGCGGACCCGGCCGCGACGGCCTCCCCTGGCGGCACGGTCACCCAGGCCTCGCCGTCGGTGGGCACGTCGAACTCCACCACGCCCGGGGATGCCGGGTCCGGCGCGACCCAGAACCCGAGCGACCCGGCGCCCAGCACCCCGGCGGCCATCCCCCAGACGCTGACGTCCAAGGTCACCGTCCTCGTCGACGCCTCCTCCGTCACGGCCGCCAAGGGCGGCAACGGGGCCGGTCTGATCACGCAGCAGGCCGCCCTGGTCTCGATGCTGGACTCGCTGACCGACCAGTCCACGCTCACGGTCTACACGTTCCCGGGGGGTGGCGGGCCGCTGCGGCAGGTGGTGAGCCACGCGCTCGGCGGCAAGGAGGGCGAGGAGCGCGGACGGGACGTGATCACCGCGGACGTCCAGGCGCTCAAGGCGTCGAGCTCGGGCAACCGGCCGGTGCACGAGGCCACCGCGGCGGGGTGGGCGGCGGCCAACAAGACCTTCCAGCCGTCGGTCAAGAACGTCATGGTCGTCTTCACCGGCGGCGCCGAGATCCCGGCCACCGGGATGGACCGCGCCACCATGAACAACGCGATCATCGCCGCGTCCTCGCCCGACCGTGACATCGCGATCGCGGTGGTCGCCGTCGGACCCTCGCCCGACCTCGCCGCAGCCCAGCAGATCGCCTCGATGGCCGGCGGCCGCGCCTACTCCTTCGACTCCGCCGACTCGGCCGCCACCGTCGGCCGCCAGGTCGTCGCGGACGCCCTGACCGCTCCCTGACCCCCTCACCCAGGAAGACCGATCATGACCGGCAAGCACCGCGCCCCCGTCCACGGCCCGTTCGCTCGAGGCCACCGCCCAGGCGGGGCGCCCGCCACGCGCCACGGGATGGCGGGTGTCGTCGCCGGCGCGGCCCTCGTCCTGTCGTCCTGCGTCTCCAGCCCGGACACCCCGGCCTCGTCCGCCTCCGGCTCGGCGGCCGGCGGTGCGGGCGCGGGCCAGGCGGCGGCCGGCGGCTCCGCGAGCTCGTGCGCGACGACGACGCCGGTGCGGGTGAGCGTCGCCCCCCAGATCGTCGACGTGGTGCGCTCCGTCGCGACCCAGCTGCGGTCGGCCGGCGGCTGCGCGGACTACCAGGTCACCGGTGCGGCACCGGTCATCGCGGCGCAGGGGATCACGACGGGCACAGACCTGCCGGCGCTGTGGATCCCCGACTCCCCGATCTACGCCGATCAGGTCAACAAGGCCAAGGCGGGCACCGTCGTCGCGTCGGGGGCCCCGATCGCCTCGAGCCCGATCGCGTTCGCCGTGCCGAAGGCGCTGTCCTCCTTCGGCGACGGGTCCCGGCCCTGGCTGCAGATCGTCGGGTCCGTGGGCGACAAGCTGCGCGTCGCCAAGCCGGACCAGTCCACGACGTCCGCCGTCATGCTGCTCGCCGCGTGGACGGGCACCGCCTCGAATACCGCCGGGCAGAAGGCGCTGACGAACGCCGTCATCCCGCTGTCGCGCACAGCCTCGACCGACGCCGCCCTGCTGCAGGGTGCGGCCGGTGCGGCCAAGGACGCCGCGGTCTTCCCGCTCAGCGAGCAGGCGATGGCCGCCTTCAACAAGGACCACCCGAACGCCCCTCTCTCGGCCCTGGTGCCGTCCGAGGGCGTGGGTGCGCTGCAGTTCACGCCGTTCACCACCTCCTCGACCAAGGAGGTGAGCAACGAGGTCACCCAGCTGCTGGCCGCGCTGCGCGGGGACTCCGGGCAGGCGGCCCTCACCGAGGCCGGGATGCGCGTCGGCGATGGCGCCGGCCCCGGTGTCCCCGGCATGCCGGCCCAGCCCAAGGTCGTCGTGCGGCCGACCCCCGGTCTCGTAGACCTCACCATGAGCACCTGGGCCTCGATGTCGCGCGACCTGCGGCTGCTGACCGTGATCGACGCGTCCGGGTCGATGAAGTACAAGACCGCAAACGGCATGACCCGCATCGACGCCGCGACCAAGAGCGCCGGCGAGGCGATGGGGCAGGTGCCGCCCGGCACGCGGGTCGGCCTGTGGCTGTTCGCCGAGAACCGCGGCGGACCCGGTCAGGACTGGAAGCAGCTGGCCCCCGTCGCGCCGGTCTCGGCCAAGGAGGGATCGACCACGCACGGCGAGAACGTGCTGCGCGCCTTCGGGTCGATCCGGTCGCAGGTCGGCGGCGGGACCGGGCTCTACGACACGATCTGGGCGGCCTACGACCAGGCGGTGCGGACCTACGACCCGAAGCTCGCCAACGTCGTCATCGTGCTCACCGACGGCAAGAACGAGGACCCCAAGACCATCGGTCTACCTGCGCTGCTGACCAAGGTCAAGGCCGCCACCACGCCCCAGCGCCCGGTCAAGCTGATCCTGATCGGCATCGGCGCCGAGGCCGACCTCGGCGTGCTGCGCCAGATCGCGGGTGCTGCCGGTGGCTCGGCGTTCAACGGCGACAAGGGCGCCACCGTCCGCGACGTCCTGGTCGACGCGCTCGTCCCCGTCCGACCCGAGGGCGTCCGCCCCGCCAGCTGAGTGAGTGTGCGCAGGAGGGCTACAAGGTTGAGGCGGCGGCGCGGCCGGCGACCCGCCCGGAGAACAGGCAGCCGCCGAGGAAGCTGCCCTCGAGGGCGTTGTAGCCGTGCATGCCGCCACCGCCGAAGCCGCTCACCTCGCCGGCGGCGTAGAGCCCGGGCAGCGGCTCCCCGCCGGGGCGCAGCGCGCGGCCGGAGAGGTCGGTCTCGAGGCCGCCGAGGGTCTTGCGGGTGAGGATGTTCAGCCGCACCGCGATGAGCGGCCCGTTGGCGGGGTCGAGGAACGCGTGCGGGGCGGCCGTGCGCATGATCCGGTCGCCGCGGTAGCGCCGGGCGGCGCGGATGGCGCTGACCTGGGCGTCTTTGCCGAACGGGTTGGCGAGCTGCCGATCACGGGCCTCGATCAGCGCGCGCAGCTCCTGCTCGTCGATCAGGGCGGTGCCGTCGTCGCCCGGACCACCGACGCGGTTCATGCCGTCGACGAGCTCGGTGAGGGTGTCGGCGACGACGAAGTCCGCGCCGTGCTGCTTGAACGCCTCGACCGGCCCGGGCGCGCCGGACCCCAGCCGCGAGGCGAGCAGCCGCAGGTCCTTGCCGGTGAAGTCGGGGTTCTGCTCCGACCCGGACAGCGCGAACTCCTTCTCGATGACCTTCTGGGTGAGCACGAACCAGCTGTGGTCGTAGCCCGTGCCGCGCAGGTGCCGCAGGGTGCCGAGGGTGTCGAAGCCGGGGTAGAACGGGGCGGGCAGTCGTCGACCCCGGGCGTCCAGCCACAGCGACGACGGTCCCGGCAGGATCCGGATGCCGTGCTGGGGCCAGATCGGGTCCCAGTTGCGCAGGCCCTCGACGTAGTGCCACATGCGGTCCGGGTTGATCAGGCTCGCCCCGGCGTCCTGCGCGATCGCGAGCATGCGTCCGTCGACGTGCGCGGGGACGCCGACGACCACCTCGCGCGGCGGAGTGCTGAGGCGAGCGGGCCAGGCGCGACGGACCAGGTCCACGTCGCCGCCGATGCCGCCCGAGGTGACGATGACGGCCTGCGCGCGGACGGCGAACTCGCCGACCTCCTCGCGCGAGCTCGGCCGACCGCGCTCGACGTCGCTCGGGGCGAGCACCGCACCCCGCACCCCGGTGACCGCCCCACCCTCGAGCACCAGGCCGTCGACGCGTCGGCGAAACAGCAGCCGGATCCGCCCGGCGTCGACGTGCTCGCGCACCCGTCGCACGAATGGCTCCAGCACGCCCGGTCCGGTGCCCCAGGTGAGGTGGAAGCGGGGCACCGAGTTGCCGTGCCCCTCGGCGCGCCCGTCACCGCGCTCGGCCCAGCCCACGACGGGGATCAGTCGTAGACCCTGCGCCGCCAGCCACGCTCGCTTCTCGCCGGCCGCGAACTCGACGTAGGCGCGCGCCCACTGCCGGGGCCAGTGGTCCTCGGGGCGGTCGAACTTGGCGCTGCCGAGCCAGTCCGCCCAGGCGAGCTGGAGCGAGTCGTGCACCCCCATCCGACGCTGCTCGGGGGTGTCTACGAGGAACAGCCCGCCGAGCGACCAGAACGCCTGACCGCCGAGCGACTGCGCCGGCTCCTGGTCCAGGACCAGCACCGTGCGCCCGAGATCCGCGGCCTCGGCGGCGGCCACCAGCCCGGCGAGACCGGCTCCGACGACGACCAGGTCGGCGTGGCTGTCGTCGAGGGCGGGACCGGGAAGGTGAGGAGTCATGGCCCCATCCTCACCTAAGAGCCGGCCGAGAAGTTCCCGCTGCAGGGAGGAATGAAATCACTGTCAGTGATCAGAGTTCTACGTGTTGGGGGTGGGCAGGGCGTCTTCTTGGTGGTTAGGTGTGAAAACCATCAGGATCGCCATCGACCGAAAGAGACCAGGATGAAGAAGCTCGCCTCAGCCCTGCTCGCCTTCAGCGTCGCCGGTGTGGGTCTCGTCGCAGTCCCCACCGCCACCGCCGCCGAGTCCACCGGGGGGCACCGCACGCCGCCCGGCTACACACCGCCACCCATCGAGTGGGGCACCTGCGCGAGCAAGGCCATGGTCGCCGCCAAGGCTGAGTGCGGACTGCTCACCGTGCCGCTCGACTACGCCAACCCGAACGGCACCAAGATCAAGATCGGCGTCTCCCGGATCAAGCACAAGACGGCGGACTCCGCGGCCCAGGGGATCATGCTGGTCAACCCCGGTGGTCCTGGTGGCTCCGGCCTCAACCTCGCGCGGCTCGGCGGCTTCGTGCCCAACAAGGCGGGCGACCCCTACGACTGGATCGGCTTCGACCCGCGCGGCGTCGGGACCAGCCAGCCCAAGCTCACCTGCGACGGCGACTACTTCGGCTACAACCGGCCGGACTACGTGCCGAACTCGCGCCAGTCCAACATCGTCTGGATGAACAAGGCCGCCGGCTACGCCAACGCGTGCGCCAAGGCGGGCGGTGAGCTGCTCGACCACATGAAGACCACCGACTGGGTCCAGGACATGGAGAGCATCCGCAAGGCGTTCGGTGCCAAGCAGATCAACTACTACGGCTTCTCCTACGGCACCTACCTCGGTCAGGTCTACGCGACGATGTATCCCGAGCGGGTCCGCCGCATGGTCTGGGACGGCGTCGTCAACGCCAAGCGCGTCTGGTACGACGCCAACCTCGACCAGGACGTCGCGTTCGACCGCAACATGAGCATCTTCTTCGACTGGGTGGCCAAGCACGACGCCACCTACCACCTCGGCACCGACGGCGCGAAGATCCGCCAGCTGTGGTTCAACATGCTCGAGCAGACCCGCAAGGCGCCGTTCGCCGGCAAGATCGGTCCGGACGAGTGGACCGACGCGTTCCTGTCGGCCGGCTACTACGTCTATGGCTGGGAGGACACCGCCGCCGCGCTCGTCGCCGCGGTCAAGGGCGACTACGGCCCCGTCGTCGCCGCCTACGACGACGCCAACGGCGCCGGCCCCGGCTCGGACAACACCTACGCGGTCTACAACGCCGTGCAGTGCACCGACGTGCAGTGGCCGACCAGCTGGCACAAGTGGGAGGTCGACAACTGGCGCGTCCACCAGCAGGCTCCGTTCGAGACCTGGGCCAACGCGCGCTACAACATGCCGTGCCTCTACTGGCCCGCCAAGGCGGCCAAGAAGGCCGTCAAGGTCAAGGACAAGGGCGTGCCGCCGATCCTGATGATCGCCGAGACCAACGACGGCGCCACGCCGTACTCCGGCGCCCTGCAGACCCGCGCCACGTTCCGGAAGTCGGTCCTCATCGAGGGCGTCGGCGGCACCACCCACTCCGGCTCGCTGTCCGGCGTGGCCTGCACCGACAACCGGATCGCGGACTACCTGCTCACCGGCAAGCTCGACCCGCGGGTCAAGGGCAAGAACCGCTCGGACGTCCAGTGCGACCCGGTGCCGGCTCCGGACCCCGCGCCCACGGCCGCCAAGTCCGGTAGCACCGGTGGCTCGACCCGCTCGGGCATGTCCCGTGACCTGCGCGAGTCCCTCGAGAACGCTCAGGCGGCCCTCTGAGTGATCCGCTGAGCAACACCCGACAGCCGGTCTCCCTCGCCACGAGGGGGACCGGCTGTCGCGTGCGGCGGGGGCCTCTTCCCCGCTACCGCCTCAAGGTCGCCCAACTCGTCGTTCCAGGTCCCCGACGATGGTCTCGACGGCACGTGCACAGAACCCTGGGGGGTCGCCGGCATTGGCGAGGGTGTGGCCCACGCGGCTGGAGATGGGCAGGTCGTTGTCGCCGAGCATGTCGCTGAGGCGAGGGCCGACCGTCTGCCACCACTGCGCGTCGGAGAGCTTGCTCTCGGCACGAGCCCGGTCCATCGCCACTTGCCATCGGGCTGCGTGCTGCGTGGTGGCGAGCACGTGCGTCAGGGCTTGGTCCATGGCCAGGTCGTCCAGACCTATACCGTCCAGCGGGGCGAGCTCGTCCTCGTACTTCGCCAGGTGTCCGGGCCCCAGGATGGGCCTGGCCGGGGCCACGTCGCCGATCCAGCCGTGCTCGACGGCGTGTTCGTAGTTGCTGGTCGCGATGTGCCGTAGAGCGGCGCGCCAGTCGGGCAGATCGGCGGGCTTGTCACGTCCCGCGTACGTCATCGCGGCCACGCGGTCGATCATCAGCTCGACCAGCTCTGGCTTGCCGGGGACGTAGCCGTACAGGGTCATGGCACCCACACCCACCTCGTCGGCGAGGCGGCGCATCGTCAGCGCCCCGATCCCGTCGGCGTCGGCCAGGGTGACCGCACGCTCGACCACGGCGTCCAGCGTCGTGCCGGACCGGCCCATCTTCGTGGCGGGGCTCCACAGGAGCTGGAGCAGGCGGAGCGGGTCGGGTTCGCCGCCTGAGCGGGCGTCCCTGGACGGCTTCATCGCTGACCTCCTTGTTCGTACCGGGAATATATCCGCCATCCGTACCGTACAATGTACGGTACGGATGCCTTAGAGAGGAGTTCGGGATGACGGTGGTCCTTGAGGCAGAGGGGCTGACGAAGCGGTTCCCAGGTCGGCAGGCGGCTGCGGTCGACGGCGTGGACCTTCGCCTGGAAGAGGGTCGGGTGCTGGCGCTGCTGGGTGCGAACGGTGCGGGGAAGACGACGACGTTGCGGATGCTGACGACGCTGACGCGCCCCACGGGTGGTAGCGCTCGCGTCGCTGGGGCCGACATCAGAACCAGCGGCTCTGCGGTGCGGCGCCGGATCGGTGTGGTGGGTCAGTACGCAGCTCTGGACGAGGTGTTGTCGGGTCGCGCGAACCTCGTCCTGTTCGGGCGCCTGCTGGGGCTGGCTCCCGCTGCGGCGCGACAGCGGGCCGCGGAGCTGCTCGTGCAGTTTGACCTCGTCGAGGCGGCGGGACGTCCGGTTGGCCAGTATTCGGGCGGGATGCGCCGACGCATCGATCTTGCGGTGGCGCTCATTAACCGTCCGCGTGTCTTGTTCGTGGACGAACCGACCACTGGCCTGGACCCGGTGGCTCGCCGTTCGCTGTGGGACGCGGTGCGCGAGCTGGTCGACAAGGGGACCGCTGTGGTCCTGACGACCCAGTACCTGGAGGAAGCAGATGCCCTGGCCGACGACGTCGTTTTCCTGCGTGACGGGTCGGTGGCCCTGGCTGGATCCATCGACGAGCTGCGCCTCCTCGCGGGACCCCCACGGATCGAGACTCGCCCACCGTCCCTCGAAGACCTCTACCTCACCCTGTACGGCCCGACGACCGCCGAGGAGAACCGATGACCCGCGCCATCACCCAGTCCATCGTCCTTGCCGGTCGGACGTTCGGCCACTGGCGAGCCCAGCCGGTCCCCTTCCTGGTCAATCTGCTCTTCCCGACTCTGGTCCTGCTCATGATGGGGGGCCTGCTCGGTGGCGCCATCGCCGGCGACCTACCCACCTACTTTTGGTATGCGGTCCCAGGGGTCCTGGCCGTCGCGATGCTCTTCGGTCTGGAAGGAACGATGCTCGCGATCACCACGGATGCGAAGAACGCGATCACCGACAGGCTCCGATCCCTACCCATCTCGGGCGCGGCCGTGCCGGCGGGACGCTGCCTGGCCGACATGGCGGCCTCGCTGCTCGCGCTGGCCACGACCTGCACAGCCGGCCTTCTCATGGGGTGGCGACCCGGCAGCTGGACTGGTCTCGTCGAGGCCGCGCTGGTGCTCCTCGCCTTCCGTTTCGCGCTGCTCTGGCTCGGACTGTTCGCTGGTCTGCGCGCCACGTCGCCTGAGGTTGTCGTCGCGGTTCAGATTCTCGTGTGGCCGATCAGCATGCTCTCGTCGGTCTTCGTGGATCCGGCGACCATGCCTCGTTGGCTGGGCGCTGTCGCCGAGTGGAACCCCTTGTCAGCAGCCGCTAACGCAGTCCGCGAGCTGACCGGGTCACCGACCTTCACCTCCACCACCTGGGCCGGACAGCACGCCGTCATGCTCTCGCTGGTCACGTCAGGCGTCGTCACGGCGGTCTTCGCGCCCCTCGCCGTGCGCGCCTACCGCAACCTCGACGCCTGACCCTGCCTGACCGACTAGGTCTGCGCGACGCCTGACATTGGCGTCCTGGACCGGCATGCTCGACGAGATCCGCCGCATCTACGCCAAGGCGACGGGCCAGCCTGCCGGGCTCTTCTCACCCAACGCCGACGGGGGCTGCCGTGCCTGCGACGGCACAGGCCTGACCTTCATCGACCTCGGTTTCGCAGACTCCGTCACCACCCCCTGCGAGACGTGTGCAGGCCGACGCTTCCCCCCGGGGCCCTACGACACACAGTGAACGGGCTGTCCATCGCGGACGTCTTCGAGCTGACCATCGACGAGGCACACGACCACCTGACCGACACCCGCCTCACCCGCCTGCTCACCACGGCCGCACAGGTCGGGCTCGGCTACGTGACCCTCGGCCAGAACCTCACCACCTTGTCCGGCGGGGAACGACAGCGCCTCAAGCTGGCCCGGGAGCTCACGGCCGGTGCCGAGATCATCGTCCTGTACGAACCCACCACCGGCCTGCACCCGATCGATACCGGCCGGCTCGTTGACCTGCTCCACCACCTCGTCGACGGCGGCCGCACCGTCATCGTCATCGAGCACGACCTCGACGTCATCGCAGCCGCCGACCACGTCATCGACCTCGGACCCGACGGCGGTCACCACGGCGGACTGGTGCAGTTCACGGGCAGCGTCGCTGACCTAGCCCGCACAGGCACCCATCCCGGTGTTGCGGGGGAGCACCCCGGCGCTCGACCCGCGTCCGAGCGGCGCCGCGGTGGCCGGGGTAGGCCCGGCCGGGACCGGTTCGCCGGCGTCGGCGGGCGCCGTGGCGGGGAGCCGGAGTGAGGCTGGCGCCGCTGTGGCCGCCGGTGTCGTCGGGCCGAGGAGGGCGGCCGCGCCGAGCGCGAGCAGCGTCAGGACGACGACGAGCAGTGCGCGAGCGTCGGGTCGGACGGCGCGGCGTTGGAGCCGGCGGACGGGTCGGCGCACGCGCGACGCACCACCGAGACGACCCCTGCCCATGGGTCTACCTTCGTCCCCGTTTGTGGAGAGTTCAAGTAGTTGGGGTGGTGCATCACCCGCTGGTCTTGGGCTGCCAGGGCGTGACCGCGGCTCCCGGGGGGTTGCGCAGGACCGAGGCGACGTCGCGCACGAGCTCGGCCACGGCGCTCGACCCGCGCCAGAACAGGGCGATGTCGCGGTGCGGTGCGGGGGCGGCGAACGGCAGCAGCCGTAGACCGGGTGCGGGCGCTACCGGCGGGGAGACCGACATCGCGGGCAGCAGCGTGGAGCCGGCTCCGGCGGCCACCATGTGACGCAGCGTCTCCAGGCTGGTGGCCTGGAACTCCTGGTGCTCGATGGCGCCCGACACGCGGCAGAGGGCGACCGTCTGGTCGCGCAGGCAGTGGCCGTCCTCCAGCAGCAGCAGCGGCTCCCCGGCGAGGTCGGCAGGGCGCAGCGGCCGGTGCAGCTGGGTGAGCTGGTGACCGTCGGGGACCGCCATCAGGAAGTCCTCGCGGAACAGCGGCTCGCTGTGCAGCGAGTCGTCGGCGACCGGCAGGGCCAGGGCGGCCGCGTCGAGCCGCCCCGCGCGCAGCTGGTCGAGCAGCTCGGGGCTGCGCTCCTCGACCAGGCGCAGCTCGATGTCGGGGAACCGGCGCCTGAGCGTCGGCACGACGTGCGGCAGCAGGTAGGGCGCGAGCGTCGGGAAGATGCCGAGCCGCAGCGTGCCCGAGCGCGGGTTGCGGGCCCGGTCGGCGAGCACGCGGATCTCGGCGGCCTCGTCCAACATGATGCGGGCGCGAGCCGCGACCTGCTCACCGGCGGGGGTGAGCAGGACGCGGCGCACACCACGCTCGACCAGGGGCACGCCCAGCTCGGTCTCGAGCTTCTTGACCTGCGTGGAGAGCGTCGGCTGGCTCACGTAGCAGGCGGCTGCGGCGCGGCCGAAGTGGCGGTGCTCGTCGAGGGCGACCAGGTACTCCAGGTCGCGCAGGTTCATGCAGCCTCGTCGCTCGTCGGGGCCGAGGTGCGGATGAGGTGGTCGAACGCCGAGAGGGCGGCGGTGGAGCCGGTGCCCATGGCGACGACGATCTGCTTGAACGGCTCGGTGGTGCAGTCGCCGGCCGCGAAGATCCCGTCGGCGCTGGTGGCGCCGCGCTCGTCGACGACGATCTCGCCGCGCGGGTTCAGCTCGAGGGTGCCCTGCAGCCACTCGGTGTTGGGCAGCAGCCCGATCTGCACGAAGATGCCCTCGAGGTCGAGGTGCTTCAGCTCACCGGTGACGCGGTCCTCGTAGTCGAGGCCGGTGACCTGGTCGCCGTCCCCGAGCACCTCGGTGGTGCGGGCGCTCATCACGATGTCGACGTTCGGCAGGCTCTTCAGCTTGCGGACCAGGACCTCGTCGGCGCGCAGGACGTCGAGGAACTCGACCACGGTGACGTGACCGACGACGCCGGCCAGGTCGATGGCCGCCTCGATGCCGGAGTTGCCGCCACCGATCACGGCGACCCGCTTGCCCTTGAAGAGCGGCCCGTCGCAGTGCGGGCAGAACGTGACGCCCTTGTTCTTGTACTCCTGCTCACCCGGCACACCCATGTGCCGCCAGCGCGCGCCGGTCGCCACGATGACGGACTTCGCCGACAGCCGTGCATCGGGCCCGAGCTCGACGGTCGCGAGGCCGCCCGGCTCGGTGGCCGGCACCAGCTTGGTGGCCGCGAGACCCTTGTAGAGCTCTACGTCGTAGTTCTTGACGTGCGCCTCGAGCTCGGCACCCAGCTTGGGGCCCTCGGTGTAGGGGATGGAGATGAAGTTCTCGATCGCCATCGTGTCGAGGACCTGCCCGCCGAAGCGCTCCGCGACCAGGCCGGTGCGAATTCCCTTGCGGGCGGCGTAGATCGACGCTGCAGCACCGCCGGGGCCGCCACCGACGACGAGCACCTCGAAGGGCTCGACGGCGTTGAGCTTGGCGGCGACCTTGGCGCCGGCGCCGGTGTCGAGCTTGGCGACGATATCGGCCACGTCCATCCGGCCCGAGCCGAACAGCTCGCCGTTGAGGTAGACCGTGGGGACGGCCATGATCTTGCGGGCGTCGATCTCGTCCTGGAACAGCGAGCCCTCGACGGCCACGTGCTTGATGCGCGGGTTGAGGACGCTCATGGCGTTGAGCGCCTGCACGACCGTGGGGCAGTTCTGGCAGCTGAGCGACATGTAGGTGACGAACTCGAGGTCACCCTCGAGGTCACGCACCGACGCGATGACGTCCTCGTCCTCCTTGACCGGGTGGCCGCCGACCTGCAGCAGCGCCAGCACGAGGGAGGTGAACTCGTGGCCGAGGGGGAGGCCGGCGAACTCGACGGCGACGTCGGTGCCGACCCGCTCGATGCGGAAGCTGGGACGGCGCTCGGCGGTGCCGTCGAACCGCGCGGTGACGAGGTCGGACTGGCTCGCGATCTCGGTGAGCATCGCGCGCAGGTCGGCCGACTTGGGCCGCTCGTCGAGGGACGCCACCAGCTCGATCGGCGCCGTGACGTTGGCGAGATAGGTCTTCAGCTGGGCGAGCAGGTTGGCGTCGAGCACGACGAGGCTCCTTGCGAGATGTGGTGGTGGCGTGGAGGTTTCAGGCTGGTGGGGTCAGGCTGGTGGGGTCAGGTCAGGCTGGTGGGGTCAGGCTGGTGCGCTGAGCAGCGACGCCCCGGCCACCGCCGGTGGTCGGGGCGTCGCGACGGTGGGACGACTCAGATCTTGCCCACGAGGTCGATCGAGGGGGCGAGGGTGACCTCTCCCTCCTCCCACTTGGCCGGGCAGACCTCACCCGGGTGGGCGGCGACGTACTGCGCGGCCTTGACCTTGCGGACCAGCTCGGCGGCGTTGCGGCCGATGCCCTCGGCGGTGACCTCCATGAACTGGATGACGCCTTCCGGGTCGACCAGGAAGGTGGCGCGGTCGGCCAGGCCCTGGCCCTCACGCATGTTCTGGAAGTTGTTGGTGATGACACCGCTCGGGTCGCCGAGCATGAAGTACGAGATCTTCGCGATCGTGTCGGAGCTGGCGTGCCAGGCCTTGTGCACGAAGTGCGTGTCGGTGGACACCGAGTAGACCTCGACACCCAGGCCCTTGAGCTCGTCGTAGTAGTCCGCCAGGTCACCGAGCTCGGTGGGGCAGACGAAGGTGAAGTCCGCGGGGTAGAAGAAGAAGATCGCCCACTTGCCGAGGACGTCGGCGTCGGTCACGTCGACGAAGGCACCGTCCTTGAAGGCGGTGGTGGAGAAGGGGAGGATCTTGGTGTTGACCAGGGCCATGCGTACACACCTCGTGGAGTTCGTTCGGTGGATGACTGTCGATAAACAGTCTATATCGAAACACCACCTAACCCAAGGCGTGGTCGATCGATTGTCTCGATCCCGACGATAGGGTCGGCCAATGCGATCCAGGTCACTCGATCGACGTCGGCGGTGCTGGTGGCCGTGGTCGGCTCAGTGGTTCAGGGCTGGTGGTTGAGCAGGAACGGCAGCACCTGCTCCTGCGTGCCGAGCCAGGCGGCGAGGGTGTGTCCCTGGCCCGGGACCATGACCACCCGCACGCCGGGACGTCCAGCCACGGCTCGGCCGAACGCGGCGGTCTGGTCGTAGGACTGGGCGTCGGACGGCGAGGAGATGGCGAGCAGGCGCAGCTGGTCGCGTGGGGTCTTGTTGCGGATCAGCCTGCTCACGCTGGCCTTGTTGCGCAGGGCCGCGCTGCGCATCAGGTCCAGCTTGAGCGCGCCGGTCGTCCCGTCGGGCTCGGGCTCGAAGTAGCCCTGGACCGCGGCGGCGGCGACGAACCGGCCCGGGTCGCTGGCCTGCAGCTTGGCGGCGCAGTAGCCGCCGAGCGACCAGCCCTGCACGCTCCAGCGCCGCCGGTCGGTCGAGCTGTGGAAGGTCTGCGTGACCCAGTGCGGGATGTCCGTGCTCAGCCACGGTAGGCGAGCACCCCGCTCGGGTAGTCCACGCACTCGGTGTCCTGGGGCGCCTGCACGTTGATGTCGGGGAAGACGGCGATGAACGGCTTAACCTTCTTGGCCGCGATGAGCCGGCTGGCCTCCTCGCCGAAGTAGAGGAAGTCCACCGTCCAGTCCAGCGACACGTACGCCCCGCCGAGCACCATCATGACCGGCAGGTTCGCGACCGACTGGCCGGAGTCGTAACCCGGTGGCAGCCACACCACGACCTTCTTGGTCACCCCGCTCTTCGGCCCGGTCACGACATAGTCGCGGTAGACGCCGGCCGCACCCTTGGGCTGCTTGTGGTGCAGCGCGTAGCCCTTGGTGCGGACGGACTTGAGCTGGTCCGGTCCCAGCCCGAGGCCGTCCTGCTGGGGGGCGATGCCCACCTGGGCGAGGGCGTCGCTCGGGTCGGCGTTGACGGCGTCGACGACGCTGCCCCAGGTCGGGAACAGCGTGAGATCCCGGTTGAGCGCCAGCCCCAGGGCGCCGACCGCGAGGACCTGTGAGGCGAGGACGGCGAGGGCTACGCCGACCCCGTGCAGGATGCGGGTGCGCAGCCGACCTGGCCGGCGCGCCACCAGCACTCCCAGCACGACCGGCACGGCGAGCGCCAGGGCGCCGACCAGCAGCACCACCTTGAGCGACGTCGGTCCCATCGACCCCCCTGACCCCCAGCATCCACGTCGGTCCGCTGCGGACGAGTGTGCCCGCCAGGGTACGACGTCACACCACGGGCTCAGCGTCCGCTCAGCCCGCAGACGGCGTCCCGTGCGACCATCGGGGGAGGCGGTAGTCGGAAGGATCGTGTCGATGCGTCGTGCGCCCACCTCGGTAGCCCTCGCTGCCACTGGGTTGCTGACCGTCGCCGGCACCGTGGTCGCCATCCCGGAGCTGCCGGGTCTGGCGCACCGCCTCGCCGCCGTCGCGGCGGCGCAACCGTCCGGGCCGGCCGCCGGAGGCGCGGACGGCCGGGCCGCCAACGCCACCGCTCCCGCGACGAGCAGGCCTCTCCCGGACGTCCACCGGGTCGTCGCGCTCGGTGACTCGGTGCCTGAGGGCAGCGCGTGCGACTGCGCCGCCTATCCCGAGCTGGTCGCCCAGTCGCTGCAGACCCGGCTCGGCCACCCGGTGAGCGTCGACAACCTCGGTGAGGCGGGGTCTACGAGCACCGACCTGGCGGAGTCGCTGCGCAGCGATCCCACGACCCGCACGGCCGTCTCGGGGGCCGACCTGGTCGTCGTCACCACCGGCGCCAACGACCTGGCCGACCTCGAGGACGGCATCACGGCCGCCTCCTCCGCCACCTGGGCACCCAGGGTCGCCACAGCGACGGCCTCCGTGGCTGCCGATGTGGCGCTCGTGCACCAGTTGGCCCCGAAGGCCCGGGTCCTCGTGACGACCTACTGGAACGTCTTCCAGGACGGTGACGTCGTGACGGACGCTGCGACGCGCCGGGCGAACGACACGCTCACCACGCAGTTCAACGCCGCCCTCGTCACGTCGATCGGCCAGAGCGCGACGGTCGTGGACCTCTACGAGCCGTTCAAGGGCGGGGGCGACCTGGACCCGACCCCCCTGCTGGCCGACGACGGCGACCACCCCGACGCCGCCGGTCACCGGCTCATCGCGGCCGAGATCTTGAAGGCCCTGACGAACTCGTCGACCGCGACCGCGGCCGACTGACCGGCTCGTGCGCCCGTCCTCGCGGCCGCCCGACCTGGACAATGGCCGCATGGCCTTCCTTCGCCCCGGTAGCCGCGGGGTCCGTCAGCAGCTCACCGTCGTGGCGGTGCTCATCGTCGCCGTGCCGCTCCTCGCGGGCGTCCTGGCGCTGACCCAGCTGCTGCATCGCGCGCTCACCGACAGCCTGGTCGAGACCCTGTCCGGGCACGTGCACGACGTGGCGACGATGGTGAGCACGTCCGGCCCGCGCGAGGTCTCGGGACTGCAGGAGTCGCTGACCGCGGAGGGCTTCCGGGTGGAGGTGGTCGACCGCGCGACCCGCGAGGTGGTCTACGCCTCGACCTCGCGGACGGCCGGCTCGATGCCCACGCTCGACCCGCCCGCCGGTGAGGACGAGCTCGTGGGGGTGCGTCCGTGGTGGACCCCCGACGACGACCCCGACCTGGTGATCATGGCCCGCCGGGCGAGCCACCAGGGGCACAGCTACGTCGTGCAGCTCGCAACGAGTCAGGACAGCCAGGAGGAGGCCGTGCGCACGACCGGCCTGATCCTGCTCGCCGGGGTGCCCTTCCTCATGGTGGTGAGCGGGCTGTCGGCCTGGTGGATCGTCGGCCGCTCGCTGCGCCCCGTCGCCGAGATCCGCTCGCGGGTCGACCGGATCAGCAGCGCCCGCCTCCACGACCGGGTGCCGGTGCCGCCCAACGACGACGAGATCGCCCAGCTCGCCCGCACGATGAACGCGATGCTGACCCGGCTCGAGGCGGGGCAGACCGCACAGCGGCGGTTCGTCGCGGACGCGAGTCACGAGCTGCGCTCGCCGCTCGCCACCTTGCGGGCGTCGATCGAGGTCGCCCAGACCGACCCGAGCGGGCAGACCTGGAGCGGTCTCGGCGAGCTGATGGACTCCGAGACGACCCGGCTGGCCCACCTCGTCGACGACCTGCTGCTGCTCAGCAAGTCCGACGACCGCGGCATCATGCTCGGCGAGGAAGACGTAGACCTCGACGACATCCTCGAGCAGGAAGCCAAGCGGCTCAACGAGATTCGCGACCACAAGGTGATCCTGGACATCACCCCGGTCCGGGTGCGCGGCGACCAGCGGCGGCTCGTGCAGGTCGTGCGCAACCTCGCCGACAACGCCGCCCGACACGGTCGCACCCGGATCGCGTTGCGCGTCAAGGAGATTGACGGCTGGGCCGTGCTGCAGGTCGACGACGACGGCCAGGGGGTCCCGGCGGAGGACCGCGAGCGCATCTTCGACCGGTTCGTGCGCCTCGACGCCAGTCGGTCGCGTGACTCAGGAGGGTCCGGCCTCGGCCTCGCCATCGTCCGCGAGATCGTCCAGGCGCATGGCGGCACCGTCGTCTCCGGCGAGTCCCCGTGGGGCGGAGCGCGGTTCGAGGTGCGGGTGCCTTCTGGCGAGTCGGAGTAGAGGCCGTCGGGTTGAGGTGGGGTTGTTGCTGCTGCCCGCGCGTCGGGGCGGGTGGTGATCTGCGCGCGTCGGGGCGGCTGGTGATCTGCGCAGGTTGTCTTGAGGTGCGTAGGGTCGGGAGGGCGGCGTCTCACGGGTTCGTGCGCAGACTCCCGCGCCGGTGGTGATCTGGACGGGCGATCTGGTGCAGGGGATCTACCGGGTTCCTAGAGAAGTGTTCTGGTAGGCGACGAAGCGCCACCCTTCCGGCCGTCGAAGTGCCGTGAGGGTGTAGATCGTTCGCTTGTTGAGCTCGCTGGACCGGTGGTCGTCGTACTCGATGTGACCGTAGGCCGTGAGGATGGCCACGTCTGCGGTGATGTACCGGATCTGATAGATGCGTCCTTCGAGGTGGCTGTTGCGAGCCCAGGCCCCGAAGATCAGCTCGTGGTTGCTGATGATCTCGTCCCAGCCATGCTCCAGCTTGCCGTTGGCGATGATGTAGTCGGCGTCCGGGGTGAAGCACTCGGCATAGGCCCGCGCATCCTAGTTGAGTCCCCGATAGTGGTGTAGCGCGGTCGCTGTCCTCGTCCCGGTAGTGGACGTGGGTGCGGCCACCGCGTGATCCTTCGAGTCAACCTTCCACAGAATCCTCGAACGGAGTCATCACGATGACCGCACCACACATTGTCGACCCTGCCGGCCTGCTGAGTGAAGCCCTGTCCGAAGCATCGCCGGACCTGATGCGCAGCCTGCTGCAGACCATGATCAACGCGTTGCTGTCCGCGGACGCCGACGCGGTGGTCGGGGCCGAGTACGGCCAACCCAGCGCCTCGCGGACGGCGCAACGCAACGGCTACCGCCACCGCGACCTCGATACCCGCGTCGGGACCGTGGATGTCGCGATCCCGAAGCTGCGGCAAGGCACCTACTTCCCGGAGTGGCTCCTCGAGCGCCGCAAGCGGGCAGAGTCCGCGCTGATCACCGTCGTCGCCGACTGCTACCTCGCCGGAGTGTCCACCCGCCGCATGGACAAGCTCGTCAAGACGTTGGGGATCGACTCGCTGTCCAAGTCCCAAGTGTCACGGATGGCGAGTGATCTGGACCAGATCGTCGAGGACTTCCGCCACCGGCCCCTGGCCGACGCAGGGCCGTTCACGTTCGTGTCCGCGGACGCGCTGACGATGAAGGTCCGCGAAGGCGGACGCGTGGTCAACGCCGTCGCGCTGATCGCGGTCGGTGTCAACGCCGACGGGCACCGCGAAGTCCTCGGGCTCCGCATCGCGACCAGTGAAACCGGGCCGGCGTGGAACGAGTTCTTCGCCGACCTGACCGCCCGCGGCCTGACCGGCGTCCGCTTGGTGACCTCCGACGCCCACCAAGGCCTGGTCGAGGCCATCGCGGCGAACCTGCCCGGCGCGACCTGGCAACGCTGCCGCACCCACTATGCCGCGAACCTGATGTCGGTGACCCCGAAGAGTATGTGGCCGGCCGTGAAAGCGATGCTGCACAGCGTGTACGACCAGCCCGGCAAGGACGCCGTCCAGGCGCAGTTCGACCGGCTGCTGGACTACGTCGACGGGAAGCTGCCCGAGGTCCACGAGCACCTCGACGCCGCCCGCGCGGACATCCTCGCCTTCACCGCCTTCCCCAAAGACGTGTGGAACCAGATCTGGTCGAACAACCCCGCCGAACGCCTCAACCGCGAGATCCGCCGCCGCACCGACAGCGTGGGGATCTTCCCCAACAGGGCAGCGATCGTGCGCCTGATCGGAGCCGTCCTGGCCGAGCAAACCGATGAATGGGCCGAAGGACGCCGCTACCTCGGCCTCGACGTCCTCGCCCGCTGCCGCATCAACCTCATCACCGACACCGACACCGACACCGGCCCCGAGATCGGAGGCGACAACCTGCCCGCCCTCACAGCCTGACCCCCAACGAAGGAACACCCACCGCTACACCACTACCCGGGACTTGACCCGCATCCTGCCAGGACGCGCGGGCCTATGCGGGTAGAGCTGGCGGATCTCGGCGTCGTCCGCCGGGGTGAGGGACGACCTAGTGGTCTGGGTCATGGGTCTCCTTCGTGACGCCTCGTTGGTGTGGATCCGGTCGGAAGGCGCAGAGGTGGTCCGTCGCCCAGTCCTCGAAGCTGCGTGGCGCGCGGCCGAGGACCTCCTGCACGGTCGGGTACGTCCTGTGGCCGATGCCGCGTCGGGGGCTGTCCATCGTCGCCACCACCGCGCCAGCGAGCTCCCCGCTCATGCCGTAGCCGATGAATTGGTGGATGGCCTGTTTCACGGTGACCTCCTGAAAGGCCACGTGACGGTCCAGGAGCCTGGCCAGGGTTGCGACCTGCGCAGCCGGGCTGATGGCAGCCGGACCGGTGAGTGGGTAGCCGGTCACGCCGGGGCGGGGATGGTGAAGCAGCTGTGCTGCTACGTCGGCGATGTCGCGGGGGTCGATGCATGCGACGGGCAGCGACGGGGCTACGAGTGCAATGGGCGCGTCGCGCTCGATTGACGTTCGCCACATCAGAGCGTTCGACATGAATGCTCCCGGTCGGAGGAACGAGCACGACAGACCCGCCCTGGTGAACGCCGACTCGCCGGCACGATGCCACGTGCTGATCGGGTCACGTCCCTGCTCGTGCACACCCAGGGCCGAGATCTTCACGGCGTGGCGCACACCACTCTCGGCCGCCAACGAAGCGATGGTCTGGTCATGCCGAGGACCGTCGGGCCCGCCGGTCAGCACGAAGAGTCGATCGACGCCCTCGCTCAGCGCGTGCCGCAGCGTCTCGGGCTGGTCGTAGTCGACGTGCAGCACGGGCACGGGGTGGTGTCCGTCGGGCTGTTGCACGGACTCGGGCCGGCGGGCGCCGGCGACAACCGCCACCTGACTTCGCACAAGTCGATCGAGGACGTGACGCCCCAACAGGCCACTAGCACCCAGGACGAGGATGCGACTCATCGCAGAGGTCCCCGATCCGCAGCGGATCCGAGGGCGGCTGCCTCCGGCGATCCCAAGGTGCTGAGCAGATGCCGGTGCCAGTCCACCTCGGCGAGCAGCCGGGCCCTTTGGTGCTCGAGCACCAGGGCCTCCCGCGCGCTCAGCCAGGTTGACACGCTCTGCTGGTGCGCCCCCAGCTGAGCCAGTCGCCCCTCGATGACCGCGATGCGGGCCGTCACCAGGTCGCGCAGCTGCTCGTCGTCCCACTGCTGGGAATGTGCCAGCGCCAGGTCGAAGGGGTCCGAGTGCTCCGTCACCGAGCTCAGAGCGGAGTCAAGCATGGTGGACAGTGCTCGGCGCCCGTCGTCGCTGATGTCGTAGATCTGCCGAGCCGGTCGGCTGCCCTCCTGCTCGGTGCGGATCGGACTCACCAACCCCTGAGCGGCCAGTCGGGTCAGGGACCCGTAGATCGCGCCCGGGGAGACCTGCGCCCACTCCTGGGCGTGGTCCTCCGCCGCCTGCAGCCGTAGCTGGTGACCGTGCATGGGCCCTCGCTCCGCCAACGTGGCGAGGACGAAGAGTGCGGTGTCTCTCATGCGACTCGTCTCGCGCGACTATCAAGAAGGAGCAAGCCCCCCATGCATATGGGGGTCCGGGGAGGGGTGGCGGCTCAGGGCCGGTGACGGGTTGGCGGTGGCCGTGCATGCGCAGGGCGTGGTGATCTGCGCAGGTTCCCGTGAGGCGCAGGGTGCGGTGATCTGCGCACGTTGCCGAGAGGTGCCCAGGTTGTCGTGTGGCGCGCAGGGTCGGGAGGGCGGCGTCTCACGGTTTCCTGCGCAGATTACGGGTTCCTGCGCGGATTCGCCGCCGATCCGCGCCCGGCCGATCCCCCCGGCATCGTGGCGGCCGCGGCCTTGACGTCAACTGAGGTTGAGCATCCACGCTCTTGAGCATGCCGATGCTGACGCACACCGCGCCTGCCGAGACCAGGGGGTGCTGCGGACGTGCCGAACCCGCCGAGAGTCGAGGAGCTCATGATGGTCGACCCCAGCGCGATCCCGCCCACAGGAGTCTGTGACCTGACGACCACGGGGCGGCGCACCGGGCTGCCGCGCACGGTGGAGATCTGGTATGTCGTCCACGACGGACAGCTGCACATCGTCGGATCTCCCGGACGGCGCGACTGGTACGCGAACCTCGCCGCGAACCCCCACGCGGTCCTGCACCTGCGCGATCCGGATGTCAGCCTCGACGTGACGGCGACCGTCGTCCACGACCGCCAGGAGCGTGGTCGACTCACCGAGACCGCGTGGCTGCGGCAACCCTGGTACGCCAACCGCGGCAGCACGGCCGCCGACTGGGTCGATGGTGCCCCGATGGTCCGGCTCTCGGTCGGCGATCGAGCGTGAGCTGCGGACCCGCCTCAGCGGCCCGGTCCACGGGTCAACCACGTTGCCTGCCACGGGGTTTCGACTGCTCGCGCGTGGTAGCGCTCACGCACCCAGGCGATGGCCTCGCGATCGGTCAGCCCGTCGAGCATGCACATCGCCGCCAACGCGGTCCCGGTCCGACCGATCCCACCGCGGCAGGCGACCTCGACCCGCTGCTCGAGGGCCATGTCCCACGCCGTCCGGATCGACTCCCACGCCTCGCGGCGCAGCACCGGCAGACCGAAGTCGGGCCAGCAGATCCATGCACTCGGCCAGTCGACGGCCGGTCGGGTCAGTCCGAGGTAGAGCCCCCAGTCCGGTCGCGATGCCGGTGGCACACCGATCCTGCGGCCACGCACGGTCCGGCCGCTCGGCAGCTCTACGGCCTGATCAGTCCCTCGCACCACGCCATCATCCAGGAGCTGGGTCAGCCAGCAGCTGGTCAGGCGCCCGGGCAGTCAGACGTGTCCTGAGCCAGCCGGGAGCCAGCCGGGAGTTAGCCGCCGTTGCCGGCGAGACGGTAGCCGACTCCGCGGACGGTCTCGATGGCGTGCCGCTCGAACGGGGCGTCGATCTTCTTGCGGAGGTAGCCGATGTAGACCTCGACGATGTTGGGGTCGCCCTCGTAGGCGGGGTCCCACACGCCGGCCAGGATCTCGGGCTTGGTGACGACGTCGCCGCGGTGGTGCAGCAGGAACTCCAACAGGCTGAACTCCTTTGGCGTCAGCGAGATCTCGCTCTCGCCGCGCTGCACGCGACGGCGCGCCGGGTCCAGGGAGAGGTCGCCCGCGGTCAGCACGACGGGCCGCTCGGGCTTGCCGCGCCGGATGAGCGCCCGCAGCCGGGCGAGCAGGACGATGAAGCTGAAGGGCTTGGTCAGGTAGTCGTCGGCGCCGAGGTCGAACGCGTCGGCCTGGTCGTACTCCCCGTCCTTGGCGGTCAGCATCAGCACCGGGGTCCACACGCCGCGCTCGCGCAGCTGCTCGAGCACCTTGTAGCCGTTGAGCCGCGGCAGCATGATGTCGAGCACGATCACGTCGTAGGGGTTCTCGCTCGCCATCCACAAGGCGTCCTCGCCGTTGTGCACCACGTCGACGGTGAACCCGTCGGCCGTCAGCCCGCGTCGGACGACCTCGGCCAGCGCCACCTCGTCCTCGACCAGAAGAACACGCATGGCCCCAGTCTCTCCTCAGGAACCTGAGCCCAGACTGAGTGACGAGCCTGGGGAGGTCGGTCCGCTACGGTTGGTCACGAATGAGGTGAAAGGGGACGGGGTGAGCCTGGACCGCGTGCTCGGCCTGAGCGGCGCCGGTCCGTCCCCCGATCGCCCGGCCTGGCCGCGCCGGGTATTCGCCTGGCTGCTCGACCCCGGCCGCCGCACCCTCGCCCTGGTCCTCGCAGCCTGGGCCTTCGCCGCGATCTGCGCGCTCGGGGTCGGCCTGCACGCAGCGCTGACCAGGGACGACGGAGTCGCCGCCGTCCTGCCACGCGACACCGTCGCGGTCGTAGAGCTCGACACCGACCCCAGCCTCAGCCAGAAGATCGCGGCCTTCCAGCTCTCCCAGCGCCTCCCGCTGGCCACGCCGTCGACGACCCCGGGTTCGGGCTCGACAAGCGCGGGCGGGCACGGCGGCGCGGCACAGGACGACGGCGACTGGCGCCGGCGCCTGCTCGAGGGTCTGCTGGGCGACCGCGCCGAGGGCGTCGACTTCACCCGCGACGTAGACCCCTGGCTCGGCCGGCACGTCAGCCTCGCCCTGATGTCCTCGGGGATCGGCGGTCGGCCCGTCCCCGTGCTCGCGCTCGAGGTGCGTGACGAGGCTCAGGCCCGGGCGGCTCTACCGCGTCTGGGGCTGGACCTGCAGCGACACGACGTGGTGAGCGCGGACGGCTACCTGCTGGTAGTGCCGCAGGGGCGCGGCGAGCTGCTGCGCACGGCGCGGGCCGACGGAAGCCTGCTGGACAACCGTGAGCTGCGCGACGACCGTGGGGACCTCGGCGACCGAGGGGTGCTGTGGGGCTGGCTCGACGGCAACGCGGTGGCCGCGGCCGACCTGACTGAGCTCGCCGCGGCGGGCAGCGGTCGGGCGGGCAGCTCGACGGGGACGGCCGCAGGGGCGGCGGACGGGCTGGACCGGGCGGCCCAGGTGGTGGGCGGCTTCTTCACGTGGGCGCAGGGGGCGAGCGCCCGCACGACGCTGTCGTCGTCGGGCCGGACCGCCGTGGCGCTGCGCCTCGGCCCGGACCACGTGGAGCTGGCCGGTGTCTCGCGAGGTGCCGCGACCAGCGTGGGCGGCGGCGCGGCACCCGCCGTCGGGCTGGTCGACCTCCCGGCCGACACGGCCGCAGGCCTGGCCGTGAGCGGTCTGGACCAGACGATCGGGTCGCGCTGGGCGTCCTGGGTGAGCGAGGCCGACGACGCCCTCAAGGCGCGCGACCCCGCGGGGCAGACCCTCTCGGCCCGGCTTCCCGCGCTGCAGCGCAGTCTCGGGGTGGCGCTGCCGCAGGACCTGCAGACCCTCGTAGGCTCGCAGACCACGGTGGCGCTGAGCCGCGAGGGGCTCGGCGACGGTGATGGCCAGGGCGGTGGCAAGGGCACCGCCCTGCGCCTGGCGCTGCGCTCCACGACCGACGCCACCAGCGCGAAGGCCATCGTCGGCACCCTCGTCGAGCATCTGGCCCGCCAGAGCGGACGCGACGTCGCCACCCTCCCGGTGCACCAGGTCAGCGACGGGTCGACGTTCGTGGCGGCGAGCACCCCGCAGTACGGCGCTGCGCTCGCGAACCCCGGCCAAGGTGGCGGCCAGGTCGGCGGCCAAGGTGGCGGTGCGACGCTGCTCGGCAGCAGCGACGCGCTCGGCCGGGCGGTGCGCGACCTCGGGGCGGGCGAGCAGGTCTACCTGGATCTTGCGGTCGTGGAACCGTTGCTGCGCCAGCACGTGCCGGCCGAGCTGCGCCCCTTCGCGGACGGGCTACGGGCCGCGGGCTGGTCGCGATCGCAACGCGGCGCAGGGGCTGCGGACTTTGCGTTGCGGCTAGTGCCCGGCGAGTGACGACCGCGTTCTCGTAGACCGCGTGAGGGCCCGTCTTCAGCCTCCGGCCTCTAGGGTGTGGTGTTCGGGCCGGCGCGGCGAACCTGCGGCCGGCACCGGCTTGCGGACTCGACCCGACGACGCGGCCACGAAGACCCCGAGGACGAAGGTGGACCCCCTGATGACGAGCCGCACCTCCGCGCGCGCCCAGGACGTGATCGACGAGACCGTCCTGCTGACGGCCTCGCCGACCGCTCCGCAGGCGGCGCGCGAGGCCCTGGCCGAGTCGCTGCAAGGGCACGCCCTCGAGCAGCAGACCCTGGACGAGTCGGTGCTGGTGGTCTCCGAGCTGGTCTCCAACGCGGTGCGGCACGCCGAGGCGCTGCCCGGCGACCAGGTGCGCGTGCACTGGACGTTGCGGCGCGGCATCGTCGAGGTCGACGTGACCGACGGCGGCAGCGAGTCGGTGCCGCACCCTCGTCGGCCGGGCGCGCGGGCGACGACCGGCCGCGGCCTTCGACTCGTGCGTTCCTACGCCCACGAGTGGGGGGTCGTCGACGGGCCGCGGACGCGCACGGTCTGGGCCTCCCTCGGCGGTCCGTCGCGTCGCCGCACGCGCTGAGCGGTCGCTAGTCTGGCGCGCATGGGTAAGGCATCTCGTCGACAGCGCGCCGAGGGCGCGGCCACCAAGCGTCCGAAGCCGGCGCCGTTCGTCGCGCGCCCCTTCGCCGGGCTGCCCGGTGAGACCGACCTCGTCGCGCTGCGCGAGATCGTCCCGGCGGCGACCTCGGCCTGGACGCTGCGCGAGCCGATCGGGGACGTCTCGAAGGTCACCGTCGCGACGATCCTTCCGCTCGCCTGGCCCGGACTGCACCGCGCGGACGGCGAGGTCCTGGTCGGGCTGCAGTCCGGCAACGCCTCGGGGGACGCGTCGCGCGACCTCGCCCAGGTGCTCCTCGCGGCGGCCGCCCAGGAGCCGGGCCAGCCGGTGCCGGTGCTGCCGATGGCGACCGTCGACACCCCGCGCCTGCAGGACCTGCTCGACGAGTCGGCGCCGTTCGAGGTGACGATGGAGGACGGCTTCGACTTCTGGGTGGGGGACAGCGAGCTCGACGCCGAGGGACGCGCCTCGCTCGACCAGGCCAACGAGTCGGTCATGCCGACGGTCAAGCTGTCCGGCGTCGAGTCCTGCTACTGGTGCGAGATGGGCGGCCGCGCCTACGTCCGCTGGGTGCTGCCGCACGACGAGGACGAGGCGACGAACGCGCTCGCTCGGCTGTGGGCGGCGCACACGGCCGGCCTGGGTCCGGTTGCGGGCGAAGGGGACTCGTCGTCCGACCAGGTGGGCAAGCTGCTCGGTGCGTTCCGCGCGTCGGGACTGCTCGTGCCGGTGTGGGAGGTCGACCCCGAGGCCGAGCCGGAGAGCTTCGAGCCTGCGGTGGCCGAGTGGCTGGAGCGGTTCGAGGCAGTCGCGTCGACCGAGCAGCTCACGGCCGACGAGCGGCGCGCCAAGAGCGGCGTCCTCAGCCGCCAGATCACCTTGCGCTGAAGCGGATTCGTCAGATGTCCGTAGCCCCAGAGCACGCCGTCGCGGCCGTCATCCCGGCCAAGAACGAGGCGTCGCGAATCGCGGCCACCATCAAGGCCGTTCGCACCGTCCCCGGTGTAGACCTCGTGGTCGTCGTGGACGACGGCTCCACCGACGACACCCAGACCGTCGCGGCCGCCGCTGGCGCCGTCGTCGCCCGGCACCCGGTCAACAAGGGCAAGGGCGCCGCCATGACGACCGGTGCTGCGGCGGTGGCTCGCTACGACGCCTGGCGCGAATATCCTTCGCACTACCTGCTGTTCGTCGACGCCGACCTCGAAGAGTCCGCGGTGGCGCTCGCCCCGCTCGTCGCGCCGCTGGCCGCCGGCGAGGCCGACATGACCATCGCGATCCTGCCGCCGCAGCGCACCGCCGGGGGCGGTCGGGGCCTGGTCGTCGGGCTGGCTCGCGACGGCATCGCGGACCTCACCGGCTTCACCCCGACCCAACCACTGTCGGGGATGCGCGCTCTCACCCGGGAGGCCTTCGAGGCGGCGCTGCCGCTCGCGGCAGGCTGGGGCGCCGAGACCGGCCTGACCATCGACGTGCTGCGGGCCGGTCTACGGATCCAGGAGGTGCCGGCCGAGCTGCACCACCGTGTCACCGGCTCGGACTGGCGCGGTCAGCTGCACCGGGCCGCGCAGTACCGCGACGTGCTGCGGGCCCTGGTCGCGCGCCGTCGTCGTTGAGTGGTCGGACGGCGCGGATCTGCCTCGGCCATTGACGGGGTGGTCGCACGAGCGGATCGTGAGCCCCATGACAGGGCGTCGCGGTCTTGGGGCGTTGGGCTCGTGCTTGGCGCTGGGTCTGGCCGGGTGTGGGGGCACCGCCGACGCTGGGGTGAGCGCGCTGCGCGTGCCCACCCACACGGTCTACGACAGCGGGACGGAGGCGTGGATCATGGGCACGATCGAGGTGGACCCCCGCCGGCTGCTTCCGGCTGAGATCCCCCGCCGGCACGCAGTACGTCGCCTTCCCACGCAGGGAGGTCTCGACGACGGTCGACACGCTCACGGTGCGGGGACGTGTCTACCGGGTCGGTGACAGGTTCGAGGCCGCCGGTGGTGGCTCAGCTGATCGGGCGCAGGGGCTGCAGGTGCCGACCGGGTGTCCGTCGACCGGTCTGGTGTTCATCAGTCCGAGCCCTGGCTGAGGTGGTGCGCGCAGGTGTTCGGTGACGCGTGGCGCGCTTGTACGCGAGTCGCGGTCATTGAAACTGCAGATGTCGGACACGACACGCCGTATTCGTGTCCGACATCTGCAGTTTCGATGGAGCGCGGGTGCGTGGGAGGCGGCCTCGCGCGACCAGGTGACCCACACCTGGGGGCTGCCCTCCGCCGCGGGGTGGAGCGTAGAACTCATCCGGGCGGCTGATCCGCGGCCAGGGCGGCGCGGGCCAGGCTGGACCCATGATGACGAACCAGCAGACCAACGGGTCCTACGCTTCCGAGACCCCCGCCACCACGACCGCGAAGGGCCGCTGCTCCGGGGGTGCGCGGACGCCGGCGCAGCTGCGGATGGCGGTGCGCGCCTACTTCGGCGCGGTGGCGATCATGGTGCTCGTGCCGCTCGTGGTGTGGATGCTCACCGGTCACCCCGCGGCCTTCTCGTCGGCGATGGCGGCGCCGGTGTTCCTGGTGCTCGGGATCCAGGCGTACCGGGAGCTGCGCGCAGCCACGCGGTCATCGTGACCGGCACGGCCACGCACGCCGCTGCGGCGGGGATGACGGTGCCGGTGTCGTTCATGACGAAGCCGATGGCGGCCATGACCAGCACGGCGACGAGGCCGTGGCGCAGGTCGGGCAGCCCTGCGGTCGCTGCCGCGAGGGGCCGGCCGACGAGGCTGCCGGGGCGCGCGAAGCCGTAGGCCAGCACCACCAGCGCCACCGGGACGAGCAGGGCCAGCGGCGTGGAGGTCAGCAGCTCCCAGTTCTGCTGGGCCTTGCGGACGACGACGTCCCAGGCGCTCCCGTCGATGAGCTGTTGCACGAATCGGCCCAGGTGCGTGCGGGATTGGGCCGGCCTGAGCCAGTCGACCAGCGCCACGCCCCCCACCACCCCGGCTGTTGCGAGACCCACGACGAGCACGCGCGCGAGCGTCACCCGCACCCCCGCGCTCGCGGCGAGCAGCAGGACGAGGGCGGGCAGCAGGGCCACCGGCCCGCCGAGGTCGGCGCCGAAGGACGGGTGTGCGTCCACGACGATCCCCGCGAGGCCGATCCCGGCAGCCAGCGCGAGGCCGTTCCGGAGCCGCCCGCGATCGCTTTGAACTGCGCTCGACCCGGTCGAGCCCGGCACGCCGACCCCACGGGACAGCGCGATGACCGCGGCCGCGAGCAGCAGCACCGCGGTGGCGAACACGGCGAAGGCGACGTTGCCGAACCCGTAGAACCGCCCGCCTACCACCGGGAAGTCGCCCATCAGTGACGCGATCATGAGCTCCGACCCGGTCATCACGTCGAGAGCCAGGGTGACGGCCGTGACCGCCGTGACGGTGATCAGCGGCGTGAGCGGGTGCCGACGCCAGGGGCCGGCCCAGGCGACAGTGGCCACGGCGAGGGCGCAGCCCACGAGAGCCGCCACGAGCGTCAGCGTGGGGTGCGAGCTGCGTGACCAGGGAAGGAGATTCACCAGGAACGACGCCACTGGCAGGCTGGCGAGCGCCGTGAACGCCACGGCGCACGCCGTGCGCACCCGACGCGTCCGGCGGGCCGCCAGCACCCCGCACACGACGAAGAAAGCCGCCGCCCCCAGCCCGTAGAACCACCCCACCAACGGCTGCACGGTCGCCGAGCGCGTCTGCACGTCGAGCAGCTGCGCACGCCTGGCCTCGGCGCCCGCGTCGGACGCAGCCCCGGCCACGCCGGTCATCTCCGGTGGGACCGACAACGGTCGCCCGGACCAGCCGGCCGGCGTCGCCGAGCCGAGGCCCAACCAGGCCAGGATGCTTGGGGTGAGGTCCGTGAGCAGGACGACACCGGTGCGCCGCGTCGACGACGACGTCAGCAGGCCCGGCGCCACGCCCGGCAGCCGAGTGACGACCGGGTGCAGAGCCGGCCCGGTGCGGTCGTCGGCCAGCCCGGCCACCACGATGCGCGCCTGCGCCGGGGCTGCGGCGAGCACCCGCGCGACGGCGAGATCCACCCGGCGGGCGCCCGCGGTGTCGTCCGGGTCGGACACGCTGCCCGCGTCGACGAGCGCGAGCGGGCACTGGGTCAGACGCGTCCCGAGGTCGGGGTCGGACAGTCGTGCGTAGACCGGGACCTCGCCGGAGCCGGTCGCGGCACCCAGCCGTGCCGGGGGGTCTATGGCAAGGACGCAGGACTGGCGGGCGGCGAGGGTGTCGGCGAGCGAACCCAGCACGGCGTCTTGGCGATTCGCGGCCGCGGCGGCGCGATACGTGGACCAGCCGGCGACCGTCCCTGCGCCACCGCTCGGGATCGCCGCGCAGCTGCCACCGGTGCGCGGCGCTGCGGCCCGGTCACCCGCGCCCAGGGTCAGCCAGCCGTCGGCGAGGCAGGTGGGGTCGTCCGCCGCCCGCACGACCAGGTCGGCGCTCTGCCCGGTGCGCAGCAGGCCCCACAGGTGCGGCATGGTCTCGGGGGTGAGCTGCTCCCAGCGCAGGCCACCCGCCCCGATGACGACGACCGGCTCGGTGGCCACCGCGCTCGGACGTGGCGCCGCGACGGCGTGGGGAGGGCTACCAACGATTGGTCCTGAACCCACCGCGAGGGCGAGCGCGACGACGAGCACCAGCAGCAGGAGCCGGCCGAGCGGGGCTGTGCCGAGCAGGGACCCGAGGACAGCCCGCAGCGGGGGGCGGCGCGTCGCGTCGGGGAGCCTCACGGGGCCAGCGTAGGCCCGCGACCTCGGCAACCCCGGTGAGCACCCGGTGAGCGCGCGTGCCCGACTCGAGCGCCGCGCGCGCCCGACTCCGTCGCAAGGGGGAGTCGTGCGGACGTGGAGATCCCTACGCTGGAGCCATGCCTGACCACGCCACCGCCACGAGCGACCGGCCGGGTGGCGGACTCGCCGGCGTCATCACCCGCTTCTTCGCCCTCGACGACAGCTGGGTGCGACCCCGACCGCCGCTGTCGCGCGCGGACGTCCTGACCGGCCTCGTCGCGTTCCTCGTCGGTGCCATCGGCCTGGAGCTGGTGCGGTCCTTCGCCGACATGGAGGGCGCCCGACCGGCTGCTGTGCAGTACCTCGCCCTCGTGGCGGGCACCTTGCCGCTGGTCTGGCGGCGACGCTTCCCGATCGAGGTCGCGGCCATCGCCGGGGTGCTGTTCTTCGTGTCCGGCGTCTACGTGCCCGAGGTCGTCTACCTGTTCGCCTACCAGATCACGTACTTCTTCGCGCTGTTCAGCGGCGTGGCCTGGGCGCGCAACCGCAGGCTCATGGTGCTGATCCTCGGTGGCGTGATGGTGCTCATGTTCGGCTGGCTGTGCTGGGACTTCGCGATGGGCTCCGCCATCGAGGACATCCTCCGGCACAACGGCACGCTGCACGGCGGGCAGGGCCTGCTGCCACCGGCGTTCGCGGCCGTGGCCAACACCTACCTGATCAACGTCATCTACTTCGGCGGGGCGCTCGTCCTCGGCCAGGCGTCCTGGCGCGAGGCGCGCTCGCGGGCCCGGCTCGAGGTCCAGGCCGAGCAGCTCGCGGAGCAGGCCGAGACGCTGCAGGAGCAGGCCGTCGTGCAGGAGCGGCTGCGGATCGCGCGCGAGCTGCACGACGTCGTCGCCCACCACGTGTCCGTGATGGGCGTGCAGGCCGCCGCCGCGCGCCGCGTGCTCGGCAAGGACCCCGCGCTCGCGTCCGAGGCGCTGGCCAACGTCGAGTCCTCGTCGCGCCAGGCGGTCGGTGAGATGCGCGGCCTGCTCGGGACGCTGCGCGGCGGGATCCGGCCCACCAAGGCCGAGGCGGCGCAGGCGGAGCAGGAGCAGCCCTCCCGCGACCCGGAGCCGACGGTGGCAGATCTACCTCGGCTCGTGGAGTCCTATGCAGGACAAGGGTTCTCGGCGTCCCTTGCTGTCGTGGAGGACGAGCCGGGAGCCGCCACCCAGCTGCCGATGCCGGTCTCCCTCTCGCTCTACCGGACCGCGCAGGAAGCCCTGACGAACGTGCGGCGACACTCCACCGCGCGCTCCGCATCGGTGGTGCTGCGGATCGGGCGCGACCAGTCGGGGCCGCGCTACGCCGAGATCGAGGTGCTGGACGACGGCCGGCCGCGCACCGGGACCTCCGGCTCGGGCCTAGGCCTGCTCGGCATGCGCGAGCGGATCGCGTCGCACGGCGGCACCTCCGAGATCGGCCCGCGGCTCACCGGCGGCTATCGCGTGCGCGTGCGCTTCCCGGCCCAGGCCGCGTAGACCGGCCGCTTCGATCCGCGACACCGCTGATGTGGCAGGGTGAGCGCATGGGAACGCAGGTGGAGGAGGGCGCGACGCTGCGCGTGCTGCTCGTCGACGACCAGCAGCTCGTGCGCTCGGGCTTCTCGATGATGCTGTCGGTCGAGGACGACATCGAGGTCGTCGGCCAGGGCGCGAACGGCGCCGAGGCCCTCGAGCTGACAGCCCGGCTGCGGCCCGACGTCATCTTGATGGACGTGCAGATGCCGGTCATGGATGGCATCGAGGCCACCCGTCGGATCGTCGAGGACGACCTGTCCAAGGTCATCATCCTCACGACCTTCGACCGCGACGACTACCTCTTCGACGGGCTCCGCGCCGGGGCGAGCGGCTTCCTGCTCAAGAACGCCGACCCCGAGCACCTCGTCGAGGCGGTCCGCGCCGTCGGCCACGGGCACGCGCTGCTCGCCCCGGAGGTCACCCGCCGCGTCATCGAGCAGATGGCGGGCGGTGGTGCCGGGCTCGCCGGAGCCCCCGCCCCGGCCGGCATGACCGCCGAGGCTCCTGCGGGCGCCGACCCCTCCGCGACGCGGCCCCCGACGGATCCGGTGCGCGAGAAGGCGCTCGACCTGCTCACCGAGCGCGAGCGCGAGGTGCTCGGCCTGATGGGCCGGGGCCTGTCCAACGCCGAGATCGCCAAGGAGCTCTACCTCGGCGAGGCCACCGTGAAGACGCACGTCTCCAACTGCCTCGCCAAGCTGCACCTGCGCGACCGCGTGCAGGCCGTCGTGTTCGCCTACGAGGCCGGCCTCATCCTCCCGGGGGAGTAGCCCCCCGCACCTCCCGTAGATCGGGTGCGTGCGGCCCGCTCGAAGCCCACCATGTTCAGCCGCGCGACGGATCCGCCCGACCACCCGGCCTTCCTAGGCTGGAGCCATCCAGAAGCCATCCAGAAGCCATCGAGAGCCATCGACCACGATCCATGGCAGAGCAACCGGTGGCGACTGATCGACCGATCGACCGATCGACCAGGTCGCACCGCCACGAGCGAACGGGAGGCGTCCATGCTTGAGCTGGACGGACTGACAAGACGATTCGGTGACTTCGTCGCCGTCGACGACGTGTCGTTCACCGTGCCCGAGGGGCACATGATCGGCTTCGTCGGCGGCAACGGCGCCGGCAAGACGACCACGATGCGCATGGCCATGGGCCTGCTCGCCCCCACGGCGGGCGAGGTGCGCTGGGCCGGCCGCGAGATGACGCGCACCGACCGGCGCCGGACCGGCTACATGCCCGAGGAGCGAGGGCTCTACCCGAAGCAGGGGGTGCTCGACCAGCTGGTCTACCTCGCTCGGCTCAAGGGCCAGCCCGAGAACGAGGCCCGGCTGCAGGCGACGGGTCTGCTCGAGCGCTTCGCGCTCGCGGACCGCGGCAAGGACAAGCTCGAGAAGTTGTCCCTCGGCAACCAGCAGCGGGTGCAGATCGCCGCCGCCGTGATGGGTCAGCCCCAGCTGCTGATCCTGGACGAGCCGTTCTCGGGGCTGGACCCGGTGGCGGTCGAGGCGATGGCGGACCTGCTGCGCGAGCACACCGCCCAGGGCATCCCGGTGCTCTTCTCGTCCCACCAGCTCGACCTGATCGACCGGCTCTGCGACGGGCTGGTGATCCTCAACCGGGGACGCGTCGTCGCCAACGGCAGCCGCGACGAGCTGCGCTCGACCGGTCGGGCGCTGCAGCAGGTGCGCCTCGACCACGACGCGGGCTGGCTGCGCGGCACCCCCGGTGTCTACGTCGCCGACGTCGACGGGACGAGCGCCGTGATCGAGCTGCTCGACGACGGCGCGCGACGACTCATCGTCGAGGAAGCCATGCGCAGAGGAAACCTGCTGGAGCTGAAGGAGATTCGACCCAGCCTGTCCGAGATCTACCGTGAGGTGACGGCATGAACGACAACCGTGTGGAGAAGCCCTGGCTGATCGTCGCGACCCGCGAGATCCTCGTGAAGGTCACCGACCGAGCGTTCATCGTCGGCACCCTGGTGTCGGTGGCGCTCATCGTCGGGATGCTCGGCCTGCAGATCTTCTTGTCCAACCGCACCAGCACGACGAAGGCGGTCGTGACGACCTCGGAGGCGCGGACGTTCGCCGACCAGGTCGGCACCGTCGCCCACCAGCGGGACGACAAGAAGAGCGTCGAGGTCACCCAGCTGCCTGACGCCGCAGCCGCCCGGGCTGCGGTCACCGCCGGCGACGCCGATGTCTACCTCGCCAAGACCGAGCAGGGCTGGCAGCTGACCTTCAAGGACTCCGTTTCGGGTGACCTGAAGCAGATCGTGCAGGAGCAGTCCGTCCAGGATGCGTTGCAGGCCAACGCAACTCGCCTCGGCACCACGGTCGCCGAGCTGCAACGCGGCACCACCGTGACCACCCAGATCCTCGAGGGCAGCGAGCAACAGGCGGGTCTGGCGCAGGCCGTCGGCTTCATCTTCGCGATCCTGTTCTTCATGTCGGCGCTGGGCTTCGGTCTGCAGATCGCGCAGAGCGTGGTGGAGGAGAAGCAGTCGCGCATCGTCGAGATTCTCGCGTCGGCCATCCCGCTGCGGCAGCTGCTCGCCGGCAAGGTCGTCGGCAACACCGTGATGGCGCTGGCGCAGATGATCCTCTACACCGGCGTCGGTCTGATCGGGCTCGCGTTCACCGACTACAAGAACCTGGTGCCCGCTCTGTCGGCGTCGGTCGCGTGGTACATCGCGTTCTTCCTCGCGGGTTTCCTTGCGCTGGCGTGCATCTGGGCCGTCGCGGGGTCGTTGGCCAGCCGGCAGGAGGACCTGCAAGCGACCACCATGCCGCTGACGATGATCTTGACGCTGGTCTACGTCGCAGGGTTCACGGCCAGCGGGATGGTGCAGACGATCCTGTCCTACGTGCCGGTCGTGTCGGCGGTGCTGATGCCGGTCCGACTGGTCGAGGGGTCGGCCAGCTGGTGGCAGGCGCTCGTGGCGCTGCTGCTCAACATCGCCTTCGCGGCCCTCACGGTCTACCTGGGCGAGCGGATCTACCGCCGGTCGCTGCTGCAGACCCAGGGGCGGATCGGCTACAAGCAGGCGCTGCAGCTGACGGACTGACCCGGCTACCCTGACGGGCGTGAGATACGCGTACTTCGGCCCAGCAGGGACCTTCACCGAGCAGGCGCTGCTGAGCTGGCTGGCGACGAACCAGGTCGACGGCGAGCGGGTGCCGATCGCCACGGTCGACGGTGCGCTGGCGGCCCTTCGGGCCGGCACCGTCGACCGTGCGGTCGTCCCCATCGAGAACTCCGTCGAGGGCGGCGTCCCGTCCACCCTCGACGCCCTGTCGGCCGGCGACCCGCTGGAGGTCGTGGGCGAGGTGCTGGTGCCGATCACGTTCGTGCTGGCCGCTGCTGCGGGTGTCACTCTCGCGGACATCACCGCCGTCGGCACCCACTCGCACGCGTGGGCCCAGGTGCGCGGCTGGATGAGCGCCAACCTGCCCGACGCGCTCTACGTGCCCACGCTGTCGACGGCGTCCGCGGCCGAGGGGCTCTCTGTGGGTCGCGACGCGGGTGGGTCGGTCTCGGGCTCTGGTGGTTCGGGCTCGGGTGGCTCGCGCTCAGGAGGCTCGGCCGACGTGCCGGAGACGGCGAGCTATCAGGCCGCCGTCTGCGCACCGGTCGCGGCAACCACGCACGGGCTCGAGGTGCTCGCCACGGGCATCGGCGACAACGCCGGCGCGGTCACCCGCTTCGTCGTCGTCGCCCGACCCGGCGCCATCCCGCACCCCACCGGTGCCGACAAGACGACCGTGGTGCTCTACCAGCGGGAAGACCGGGCCGGCGCGCTGCTGGAGATGCTCGAGCAGCTGGCCGCCCGCGGGATCAACATGACCCGGCTGGAGTCGCGCCCGACCGGCGCCGGGATGGGGTCGTACTGCTTCTCGCTCGACTTCGAGGGGCACGTCCTCGACGAGCGCGTCGGCGAGACCCTCACCGGGCTGCACCGCATCTGCGCGGACGTGCGCTTCCTCGGGTCCTACCCGCGCGCCGACCGCACCGCTGCGACCATCGACGACCTCGCCACCGACGACGCGTTCCTCGAGGCGCGGTCGTGGCTGCGGTCGCTGCGGCACCGGGAGGGCCTCACCTGATGGCTGTCACGGGGGAGTCGGGGGTGTCGCCGTCGGGGGCGTCGCCGTCGGCGGCGGGGGGTCGGCTGGACCTGGCCGAGCTGCGTCGGCGCTACGACGGGCAACTGCGGCGAGAGGCCGAGGTGACGCACGCGCTGGAGGTCGTGGAGCACGGCCCGCTGCTGTGGTCGGTCTTCCCCGGCGGGCGCGGCTTCGTGACCTATCGCGACCTCGGCGGTCTCGAGGGTGCGGACCTGGACCGGCTCATCGCCGAGACGGTCGCGCACTTCCGTGACGACCCGTCGGTCATCCGGTTCGAGTGGAAGACCCGCGGCCACGACCTCCCCACGGATCTACCAGATCGCCTGGTGGCCAACGGAATCCTGCCCATGGACGTCGAGACGGTCATGGTCGGTCGCGCTGATGCGGTCGCTGCTCCGGTAGACCTCCCGCCGGGCTTCGTGGTCCGCGAGGCGGGCTCGACGGGCGACCTGGAGGGCGACGTCACCCGGCTGACCGCGTTGCAGCACGAGGCCTTCGGCTCGGACGCCGGGCCCAGTGTCGAGGAGACGCTGGCCGCCGTGCGCGGTAGTGCCGGTGCCGTGCGGCTGTGGTTGGCCGAGACGGTGGGTGCTGGTTCGGCGGGTGCTGCTGGTTCGGCGGGTGCTGGTGGTGGTTCGAGTGCCGCTGCTGTTGCTTCGGACCCGGACGGCGCACCCGCGACGGTGGTAGCGGCGGCCGGCTCGAGATCGTGCCGGGCACGGCCTTCGCCGGTCTGTGGGGCGGGGCGACGCTCGCCGCGTATCGGGGGCGGGGGATTTACCGCGCCGTGACCGCAGCGCGAGCCCGCGCGGCCGTGGAGGCGGGGGTGGTCTACCTGCAGAGCGACTGCACGCCGTCCAGCCGACCGATCCTCGAGCGCAGCGGGCTGGTCGCCGTCACCACGACGACGCCGTACGTCTGGCGCCGCTGACCCGAACGGGCGCCCCGGGTGCGGGGGCCTGGGCCCTGGATCCGCCCGGTCGTCCTCGAGCGGTCAGTTGTAGAAGAATATAGGGTTCTTTTATACAGGCTTACACTCGTGTATAGGTGGGACCGTGGACACTCTGAGCAACCCGTATTCGCCCGGTGCCGGCAGGCGTCCAGCCGCTCTCGTGGGACGTGACGAGCAGCGGGCGGCCTGGGCGAGTGCCTTGGCCCGCGTTGCGGCAGGACGCGGAGAACGATCGATGGTGCTGTACGGGCTCCGCGGCGTCGGCAAGACGGTCCTCCTGGTCGACCTCCAGGCCGCAGCAGAGGACGTGGGCTGGATCGTCGGCTACACGGAGGCGGGGGCGGGCAAGTCGCTGCGGAGCATGATCTCGGATGCCCTTCAGTCATCCTTGGCGGACTTGGCCCGACCCTCCGCAGGTGCGCAGATCCGCAAGGCGCTGAAGACGTTCGTCTCCTTCAAGACCTCCGTCTCGAGCGAGGGTGTGTGGACCTTCGGCCTCGATCTGGACGCCGACGCGGGAGGCGGTGCGGACAGCGGTGCACTCGAGTTCGACGTGTCGACGGTGGTCCGCGACATCTGCGCCGCCGCCTCCGGCCAAGGCGTTGGGTTGGCTCTGCTGATCGACGAGGCGCAAGATCTCACGCGGGAAGAACTGACGGTGCTGTGCTCGACCGCTCACCTTGCCACTCAGCGCAACTTGCCGCTGCTGATTGCTCTGGCCGGGCTGCCAAGTCTGCCGGTCCAGCTCGCGGAGGCGAAGTCCTATGCCGAGAGACTCTTCGCCTTCCACCAGGTTCGCGAGCTGGCCCACCACGATGCTCGTGACGCGATCGTCGAACCGGCCGTCGAACAGGGCGTCGTCTGGGATGGCGATGCCGTGACGCACCTCATCGATGCCACGGGCGGTTATCCCTACTTTCTTCAAGAGTACGGCCAGGCTGCCTGGAACTGGGCCCCGGATGGAGCGGGCAGGATCTGCTACGACGACGCCCGACTGGGTGGCCTGCTCGCCTTGCGCGACCTCGACAGCGGCTTCTTCCGAGTTCGGTGGGAACGAGCCACCCCCAAGGAGCGGGACTACCTCCAGGCCATGGCCATCGATGGTGATGGCGGAAGCAGCTCCGGCGAGGTGGCGAAAAGACTGGGCAAGAAACTCACGTCGCTCGGCCCAGCCCGAGCAAGCCTGATCGCCAAAGGACTGATCTACGCACCCGAGCACGGACGCGTTGCCTTTACTGTCCCTCGCATGGCTGACTTCATCAACCGTCAGGCCCGAGACTTCTAGGGCGAGCGGAACGGCGGCGTGGCTGACCCCAACGGCCGCCCCGGGTGCGGGGGCCGACGGGGGCGGGTCTACCGTCGAGGCATGACGCACATCGTGACCCTCGGCGGCGGAGCCTTCTCGACCTCGGACGGTGGCGCGACCGCCCTCGACCGCTACCTGGTCGAGCTCTCCGGCAAGGACAACCCCCTCGTCTGCTTCGCCCCGACGGCTTCGGCGGACGACCCGGCCTATGTGGCGGCGTTCCTCAAGGCGTACGGCGGGCTCGGGGTCCGCACCACGGTCCTCACCTTGTGGAAGGACGCCGAGCGCTCGATCGAGCGGCTGACCGAGGCCGACGTGCTGGTCGCCGGCGGGGGCTCCACCGTCAACTGCATGGCCCTCTGGGACGCCCACGGCGTCTCCACGGTGCTGCGTGACCTGCGCGCCGAGGGCGACATCGTGCTGGCCGGTGCGGGCGCCGGCGCGTCGGTGTTCTACGAGGCGTGCACGACGGACTCGTTCGGCGAGCACGTCCAACCCTGGCGCGGCGGTCTCGGCTTCCTGCGCGGATCGTTCTGCCCGCACTACGGCCAGGAGGCCGAGCGGGCACCGCAGTTCGGCACCTGGGTTGCCGCGGGCGACCTCCCGGTCGGCTGGGGTGCCGACGACGGCGCCGGGATCCACTGGCTCGACGGCCGTGTGGTCGGCCACCTCGCCGAGAAGCCTGGTGCCCGCACCTACCGCGTCGACCGGGACGGCAGCGTGACCGCCCAGGTGATGCAGCAGATCTAGCCTGCTGCGGTGGGGTTGTGTCGGTCGGCGCCCGCGGCCGCGGGGTTGCGCGCGCGTCGGTGCCAGTGCGCCTGGCGGCCGACGATAGGGACGGCCAGAGCGGGTGGCCGGTGGGCGGCGAGGTGGATGGGGTCTACCTGGGCCTGGCGAGGGGTGGATCTGCGCAGGTTGCCATGGCATGCGCACGTTCCCGTGACACGCGCAGGGCCGGGAGGGCGGCGTCTCACGGCTTCCTGCGCGGGTCACGGGTTCGTGCGCGGATGCCCAGCTCCTGCGCAGGTGGGTGGCGAGGCTGGGGTAGGCCGATCTGCTGGCCTATCGCAGGACAGCTCGCCCACCGCAGAACAGCTCGCCCAGTGCGGCCTGGCGGGTCGAGGCCGGGAGGCGATCAGGGCGGCGGGCCAGGACGGGTGGCCGGTGGACGGCGAGGTGGGTGGGGTCTACCTGGGCCTGGCGAGGGGTGGATCTGCGCAGGTTGCCGTGAGATGCGCACGTTCCCGTGACACGCGCAGGGTCGGGAGCGCGGCGACTCACGGCTTCCTGCGCGGATCACGGGTTCGTGCGCGGATGCCCAGCTCGGGCGCGGGCGCGGCCGCCCTGGGTGGCCGATCTACTGCTGGCCCACCGCAGGACAGCTCGCCCATCGCAGGACAGCTCACCCAGACCGTCAGGCCCTAACCACGCAACGCCCGGGCGAGACCGCGCTCGCCGGAGCGCATCATCCAGGCGTGGTTGAGGCGCATGAGCGGATGGAGGAAGGCGGGGGCGTGCGAGAGCGGCGCCTTGGCCAGGATGACCTCCTGGTCATAGCGCGCTCGGGTGCGCCCGGGCCCGTCGGGGTGGAGGGTGAACCGGGCCCAGCCGACCAGGTCACCGTCGAGGACGGTGGCCAGCACGCCGGAGCGTTCGTCGACGACCTCGCGGTGCATGTCGAGCTCGAGGGTGACGGGGGCGGCGCTACGGATCAGGACGTGCGCGTCGTCCGCGCTGATCGAGGCCACCGCCCGCACCTGCGGCCACCAGCGTGGGTAGTGCGCGAGGTCGGCCAGGGCGGCGAAGGTCGCGGACGGGTCGGCGGGCACGGTCCAGCTGTGCCGGAACACGAAGTGCGGGCCGCGCGCCGCGGCGGGTCGGGGGGTCAGCGGGGGTCGCACGGCACGGCCGCGGCTCAGGCGGGCACGCGCACGAGCAGGGCGCCGGGCCGCACACCGACCTCGACGAGCTGCGCGTCACCCACCACGTCACCGTCGATCTGGACGGCGACCGGGCGGTCGGCGGTGACCCTGACCGACTTCGTCGAGTGGTGGGTGACCCGCGTGTGACCGCGCGGTGGTGCGAGACGAGGCTGGCGGCCACGCCGGCCCAGCCGACGACGCCCTGCGGGGACAGCACCAGGGTGTCGAGCAGGCCGTCGTCGGGCTTCGCCTCGGGCATCAGCGCCATGCCGCCCTGGAGCTTGCCGACGTTGCCGACGATGATGCTGCGGGTGCGCCGGGTGAACCGGTCGTCGTCGGTGACGATGGTGGTCTTGAACTGCTTGCCCTTGAGGTGGCGGATGCCGGCGACGAGGTAGGCCACCCAGCCCACCTTGGCCTTCAGGTCCTCGTCGGTGCTCGCCATGATGTCGGCGTCGAAGCCCATGCCCGCCATCACCAGGAAGTCGTAGGTCTGCGGGCCGTGCCCGGACCCGCTCGCCACCTCGGGCTCGGTGGGGGAGTCGTCCACCTCGACCGTCGGCGACGGGGTGGGGGCGACAGTGATGGTGCACACGTCGATGCGCCGGTTCTTGCCGGTCAGGGCGACCTGCAGGGCGTCGCGGACGGAGTCGATCGGCAGATCGAGGTTGCGTGCGAGCAGGTTGCCGGTGCCGCCGGGCAGCAGCCCCATCGGCGTCGAGGTGCCGGCCAGCTCGCTGCCGACCAGGCGCACGGTGCCGTCGCCGCCGAGCGGACAGACGATGGTGGCCCCGGCGTCCAGTGCCTTCAGGGTCTGGCCGGAGCCGGGGTCGTCCTCGGTGGTCTCGAGCCACAACGGGGTGTCCCAGCCGGCGGCCCGGCAGGCCTCGGAGACCTGGTCGCGCAGACGCTCGACGTCGTCGAACTTGGTGGGGTTGACGATGATCGCTGCCTGGGACATGGGACGCCCTTCGTCGAGGTGCTCAGACCCGTCGCGGAAGTGGTTGCGGTGCGGGCGTCGTCGGCCACCACGACCCTGGAACTCATCGGTCTGCGTCGGCGGCCGCAGGACCAGCACCAGGGCGAGGACTGCGACGAGGAGGACGACGAGGGCGACGACGGCCCAGGTGGTGGCTGACACGGGATCACCGTACCCCCCGGTAAACAACCGGGTGGGCCGCTCCACACAGCCCCGATAGGCTGGGCGGGTGATCGACATCAAGCTGTTGCGTGACGACCCCGAGCGGGTCCGCAAGTCCCAGCTCGCTCGCGGCGAGGACCCCGACGTCGTAGACCGTGTGCTCGAGCTCGACGAGTCCCGTCGGGCCGCGCTGTCGGCCTTCGAGCAGGCGCGCGCCGAGCAGAAGTCGGTCTCCAAGCAGGTCGGTGCGCTGATGGGTCAGGCCCAGAAGGCCGCCAAGGCCGGTGCCCCGGACGCCGCGGAGCAGATGGCGACCGCGCAGCAGGCCCGCACCCGCGCGGCCGAGCTCGCCGAGCAGGTCAAGACACTGGACGCGCGCTCGGGCGAGCTCGCGGCCGAGCTGGACCGCACCGCCCGCACCATCGGCAACGTCGTGATCGACGGGGTGCCGACGGGTGGCGAGGAGGACTTCACGCTGCTCGAGACGGTGGGCACGCCGCGTGACTTCGCGGCCGAGGGGTTCGCCCCGAAAGACCACCTCGAGATCGGTCAGGGCCTCGGCATCATCGACATCGAGCGTGGTGCGAAGGTCGCCGGGTCCCGCTTCTACTACCTCAAGGGCTGGGGCGCCCGGCTCGAGCACGCGCTCATGGGCCTGGCCCAGCAGGTGGCGGTCGACGAGGGCTTCACGCCGCTCGTCGTCCCCAACCTGGTCAAGGAGCACACGATGGCCGGGGCCGGCTTCCTCGACAGCCACGCCGACGAGGTCTACCGCCTGGAGGCCGACGAGCTCTACCTCACCGGCACCTCGGAGGTGGGCCTCGCGGGCTACCACCTGGACGAGATCATCGACCTGTCGGAGGGGCCGCTGCGCTACGCCGCGACCTCGACCTGCTACCGGCGCGAGGCGGGCAGCCACGGCAAGGACACCAAGGGCATCTTCCGGGTGCACCAGTTCGCCAAGACCGAGATGTTCGTCTACTGCCGTCCCGAGGACGCGGAGGCCGAGCACGCCAACCTGCTGCGCATCGAGCGCGGCATCCTCGACTCGCTCGAGATCCCCTACCGCGTGATCGACGTGGCCGCGGGCGACCTCGGCGGACCGGCCGCCCGCAAGTACGACATCGAGGGCTGGGTGCCGAGCCAGGACCGCTACCGCGAGCTGACCTCCACCTCGAACTGCACGACCTTCCAGGCGCGCCGGCTCGGGATCCGCGAGCGCGACCCGCAGGGGCAGGGCACGCGGGTGGTCGCCACGCTCAACGGCACCATGCTCACGAGCACCCGGCCGATCGTCGCGCTCCTGGAGAACCACCAGCAGGCCGACGGGACGGTGGTGGTGCCACCCGTGCTACGACCGTTCCTCGGTGGCGTCGAGGTGCTCGAGCCCCGATGAGCCAGCCGCTCGCTCGCCCGTCGATGATCTGCCTGGACATCGACGGCACGACGATCAACCATGCCGGAGTGCTGTCGCCGGCCGTGCGCGACGCCGTCCAGGACGTCGTCGCCGCCGGGCACCACGTCGTCATGGCGACAGGTCGCGCGTCGGTCGCCACGATGCCGATCATCGCCGAGCTCGGCATCACGACCGGTCGGGCCGTCTGCTCCAACGGGGCCACGACGATCCGGCTCGACCCGAACCGTCGGCGCGGCTACAAGTTCACCCAGGTGGTGACCTTCGACCCCGGTCCGTCGCTGCGGCTGCTGCGCGAGAAGATGCCGACCTCGCTGTTCGCCGTCGAGGAGCTCGGCCGCGGCTACCGGGTGTCGGCGCCCTTCCCCGAGGGCGAGCTGACCGGTGAGATCCGGGTCGTGCCGTGGGAGGAGCTGCTCGAGCTGCCCGCCACGCGCGTGACCATCCGCGACCCCGAGACCCCGCCCGCCGACTTCCTGCGCCGGGTGCAGGACGTCGGCCTGCACGGCGTCACCTACGCGGTCGGGTACTCCTCCTGGCTCGACATCAACCCCGAGGGCGTCTCGAAGGCGTCGGCTCTCGAGCTGGTGCGGCGCAAGCTGGGCGTAGACCCCGCTGACACCGTCGCGTGCGGTGACCAGCGCAACGACATCGAGATGCTGCGCTGGGCCGCCCACGGTGTCGCCATGGGCAACGCGCCCGACGAGGTCAAGGCGGTCGCCGACCACGTCACCGGCACGGTCGACGAGGACGGGCTCGCCACCGTGCTGCGTCGGGTGCTCGCCGCCGGCACGGAGAAGTCCGCGTAGACCGTCTGCGCACGGTCCCGCTGTCCCGCCGCTGGCCCGCACCGCCCGCGGCACGACTGCATAACGCGGGATTATCTCTACCCCGTGACGGCGTTATCCTTGAGGTCTGGCTTCCTCATGACCTCGAAAGGCTTGTGCCATGTCCGGCTCCACCGGATCCACACCCGGATCCACGTCCTCGGTCGAGCCCGCGCCCACGAAGCGTCGGCTCCACCTGCCCTCCTTCAGCCTGCAGATCCTGCTCGCGCTGGTGCTGGGCCTCGGCCTCGGCTACGTCGCCCAGCTGATCGGCCCGACCGCGTCGGGCGACCCGAACTGGCTGACGACGATCCTGCAGACCATCGGCTCGACGTTCGTCGCGCTGCTGAAGGCGCTCGTGCCGCCGCTGATCTTCACCGCCGTCGTCGCGTCCATCGCCAACCTGCGCGGCGTCGCCAACGGCGCCCGGCTGGCCTGGCAGACGCTCAAGTGGTTCGCGATCACCTCGGCCGTGTCGGTCTCCATCGGCATCGGTCTCGGCCTGGTGCTGCAGCCCGGCCGGCACACCTCGGTCGCCGCGGACGCCGCGAAGGCCCCCGCCCACTCCGGCAGCTGGCTGGACTTCATCTCCGGCATCGTCCCGGGCAACTTCCTCGGCCTGGGCGTCTCGAGCTCGACCGTCACCGGCGCTGACGGGGCGGTCACGGGCGTCGACAGCACGCTGTCCTTCAAGGCCCTGCAGATCGTCGTCATCGCCCTGGTCGTCGGCATCGCCGCGATCAAGGTCGGCGACGCGGCCGAGCCCTTCCTCAAGGTCAACGCCTCCCTGCTCGCCATCGTGCAGAAGGTCCTCTGGTGGGTCATCCTGCTCGCGCCCCTCGGCACCCTCGGCCTCATCGGCAACGCGGTAGCGTCCTACGGCTGGTCCTCGCTCGCCAGCCTCGGGGTGTTCGCCGGCGCGGTCTACCTCGGCCTCGCGCTGGTGGTCGGTGTGTTCTACCCGATCCTGCTGCGCAGCCAGGGCCTGTCGCCGCTGCGCTACTACCAGGGTGCGTGGCCGGCGATCCAGCTCGGCTTCGTCTCCCGGTCTTCGCTCGGCACCATGCCGGTCACGCAGCGCGTGACCGAGCGGCTCGGCGTGCCGCGCTCCTACGCGTCTTTCGCCACCCCGCTCGCGGCCACGACCAAGATGGACGGGTGCGCCTCGATCTACCCGGCGCTCGCCGCGATCTTCGTCGCGCAGTTCTTCGGCCTGCAGCTGAGCCTCACGGACTACCTGCTGATCGCGTTCGTGTCGGTCATCGGGTCGGCCGCGACCGCCGGCCTCACCGGCGCCATCGTCATGCTCACCCTCACCCTGTCGACGCTGGGCCTGCCGCTGGCCGGTGTCGGTCTGCTGCTCGCCATCGACCCGATCCTCGACATGGGCCGCACGGCCACCAACGTCGCCGGTCAGGTCGTCGTGCAGCTGGTCGTCGCCAAGCGCGAGGGCATCCTGGACCGTGACGAGTACGACCGGCCGCACCACGGCGACGTCCTCGCCGACGAGCCGCAGCGCGAGCTGGCCGGCGCCTCTGCCTGAGGCACGCTGTCTCGCCTTCGGCCTGAGGCAGGCTGCCGGCCGGACGGGGACGTGTCAGGGTTGACCCACGCACAGTGGGGAAACCCGTGCACGCGAAGGAGACACCATGTCGACACCCCGCCCGCCGGCGCTGCGGCGCGTGTTCACCGTCGAGGTCGACCTCGACGACCCGTTGACGGTCGGTCCGACGGGGACGGCGTGCGCCGCGTCGTCCCCATCCGCGGCGGGCAGGTCCACGGCACCGGTGTGTCGGGCCGCGTGCTGGCGGGCGGCGCGGACTTCCAACTCCTCGTGGCCGACACCGCGGCCCACCTCGAGGCGAGGTACCTCATCGATCTCGACGACGGCACCCGTCTCTACGTCGACAACAGGGCGATCCGATCGGCCTCGCCGGAGGACTCCGCCGCCCTGGCCCGGGGAGAAGCCGTTGACCCTGACCGGGTCTACTTCCGGTGTGCGCCTCGCCTCGCCGCCGCCGTCGACGGTCCGTGGGCGTGGGTCCACGAACGGATCTTCGTCGGCGTCGGCCGGCGCGCTCCTCGTGGCGTGACGATCGAGTTCTTCGTCGTGGAGTGAGCGCGCCGCGTCATCGCCTTCCCGCCTGAGTCCCGTTGCCCCACCGGGTCGTTGAGCGCTGGGACGTTGAACAACATCGGAGATCGCTCCGGCCGCCAAATCGGTGGCGCATCAGTGATACTGAGCGCTCATTGTGTCGGCCGCCGCGACGCGGCGGCCTCGATCCCAGGGGAACCAGACGAAGCTCACCCGCGCCCTCGGTGCGTCCGCCCTCGCTGCGAGCGTGCTCGCCGTCCCGCTCGCGACGGGCGGGACTGCTAGCGCCAGCCAGGCGGCCGGAGCCCCGGCGCTGCCGGCCACGACCACGGCGTCCGCCACCGCGACGAGCTTCACCCCGGGTGAGTGGCGCGTCGACCAGACGCAGCGCCGGTTCTTCACGGCGAAGCTTGGCCAGACCGTTTGCGACGGGATGGTGAACGTCACCCTCTACGACCCCCACGGTGGCCAGGTCGACTGGCTCTCGCAGAGCATCAGCAGCTGCACGTCCAGCGTCCGGTTCGACGAGAACGTCTATGACTACCAGGCGTTCGGCCACTACGGCATCGGCAAGGCCAAGGTGGAGGTCCTCGACTTCAACGGATCGGGTGGACCCAGCTCGCGCGACTTCACCTTCGCCATCAAGAACAACTCGACGCAGAACATCCGGTCGAGCCGGTCCGGTTCCTACGTCACGGTCGCCGGCACGACCATGCGCTACATCCAGCCGACGGAGTTCCACTCGTACTGGACGCCCGGGGCCGGCCTGCCCGTGCAGTACCAGCAGCTGGTCGGCACGACGTGGAAGACGATCCGCACCACGACGACCAACGCCCAGGGCAACAGCTCGATCCGGATCTACGCACCCAAGAAGGCGACCTACCGCGTCGTCTTCCCGGCGACCGGTTACGCCACCCTGGCCGGTTCGATGTCCGGCGCCCAGGTCCGCTGAGTTCCGACGGCCGCCCGGAGCCCATCGCCCTGGGCGGCCCGACGTAGGCTGTCCGCCATGACCGAGCTGATCCCGGGCGAGTCACGCCTGCCGCGCGACTGGTGGAAGTCCGCGGTCGTCTACCAGATCTATCCGCGCAGCTTCGCGGACGGCGACGGGGACGGCATCGGCGACCTGCGCGGGATCATCGACCGGCTCGACCACCTGAAGCGGCTCGGTGTCGACGTGGTGTGGCTCAGCCCGGTCTACCGCTCGCCGATGGACGACAACGGCTACGACATCAGCGACTACCAGGACATCGACCCGCTGTTCGGCACGCTCGCCGAGATGGACGAGCTGATCGCTGCCGCGCACGCTCGCGGGCTGCGCGTGGTCATGGACCTGGTGGTCAACCACACCTCCGACGAGCACGCGTGGTTCGAGGAGTCCCGTTCCAGCCGTAGCAGTCTCAAGCGTGACTGGTACGTCTGGCGGGACCCGCGGCCGGGCTTCCTCGGTGGGACGCCAGGCGCCGAGCCCAACAACTGGGGCGCCGCGTTCAGCGGGTCCGCGTGGGCGTGGGACGAGGCGACGGGGCAGTACTACCTGCACCTGTTCAGCCCCAAGCAGCCGGACCTCAACTGGGAGCACCCGGAGGTCCGCGAGGCGGTCTACGCGATGATGCGCTGGTGGCTGGCGCGCGGGGTCGACGGCTTCCGGATGGACGTCATCAACCTGATCTCCAAGGACCAGGCCTACGCCGACGGCCCGGTGCCCGACGGTGGGCTCTACGGCGACAACTTCAAGGCCGTCGCGTGCGGTCCGCGACTGCCGGAGTTCCTCAAGGAGATGCACACCGAGGTCTTCGCCGGGCACGACCGTCCGTTCCTCACGGTCGGCGAGATGCCTGGTGTCACAGTGGAGCTCGCGCAGGAGTACACCGACGCGGCGAACGCCGAGCTCGACATGGTCTTCCAGTTCGAGCACGTAGACCTCGACTCCGGTCCCGGCGGCAAGTGGGACGTCCGGCCCCTGCACCTCACGGCGCTCAAGGCATCGCTCGGTCGCTGGCAGGCCGGTCTCGCGCAGCGCGGGTGGAACTCGCTCTACTGGGACAACCACGACCAGCCGCGCGCCGTCAGCAGGTTCGGCAACGACGACCCGCAGCACCGGGTGCGGTCCGCCAAGGCGCTCGCCACCGTGCTGCACCTGCACCGCGGCACGCCGTACGTCTACCAGGGCGAAGAGCTCGGCATGACCAACTATCCCTTCCAGGGGATCGAGGACTTCGAGGACCTCGAGTCGGTCAACCACTACCACGAGGCCGTCGCGCACGGCGCCGACCCCGAGCGGGTGCTGGCAGCGCTGCGCTACAAGGGCCGGGACAACGCGCGCACCCCGATGCAGTGGGACGCAAGCGCGCATGCCGGCTTCACGAGCGGGGATCCGTGGATCGCGGTCAACCCGAACTACGTCGACATCAACGTCGCCGCCCAGGTCGACGACCCCGACTCGGTGCTCAGCCACTACCGCTCGCTGATCGACCTGCGGCACGACGAGCCGACCGTCGCGGACGGCGACTTCACCATGCTGCTGCCGGACGACGAGCGGGTCTACGCGTTCACGCGGGCGCACGAGGGGACCGAGCTGCTCGTGGTGGCCAACCTCAGCGACGACGACGGGGTGGCCGTGCCGGTCGACGACGCCCAGGCCTGGAGCGAGGCGGAGCTCGTCTCGACGAACGGTCCTGTCGCACAAGGCGACTCGCCAATCACCCTGAGCGCGTGGGAAGCCCGCGTCTACCGACGTTCGAACGCGTTGTGAGACAGCGGAACTGGAGAGAGCGGAACCGGCAGCCATGAGTGAGCTCGTCATCACCTCACCGTCGAACCCGCGCCTGCGGGCGCTCACCGCGCTGCGCCGGCGGCGGACCCGTGAGGAGACGGGCACGACGCTCCTCGAGGGCTACGAGGAGCTGTCGCTGGCGCTGTCGGCCGGGCTCCGCCCGATCACGCTCTACTACTGCCCCGAGCTGATGCTCGACCCGACTGCGCAGCTGGCCGTCGTGGACGACGTCGCCGCGAGCGGCACCGAGACCATCCGACTCGGTCGGGCGGCGTTCGAGAAGGTCGCCTACCGCGAGGGCCCGGACGGCTTCCTCGCTGTCGTGCGGACGAGGCAGATCGAGTGCGACGCGGTGCCGCTCGGCGAGCAGCCCTTCCTGTTGGTCTGCCAGGGCGTCGAGAAGCCGGGCAACCTCGGGGCCATGCTCCGCACGGCCGACGCCGCCGGTGTCGACGCGGTCCTCGCGATCGACCCGGTCACCGACTGGGGCAACCCCAACCTCGTGCGCGCCAGCAAGGGCACGGTCTTCTCGGTGCCGGTGGCGTCCGGCGCCACCACCGACTCGCTCGCCCGGATGAAGGCGCGCGGGGTCACCGTCGTCGCCGCCACACCGGACACCGACGTGGAGTACACCGACGTGGACTACACCGGTCCGGTCGCGATCTGCGTCGGCGCGGAGAAGGACGGGCTCACCGACGAGTTCCTCGAGGCGGCCGACGTGCGCGTGCGCATCCCGATGTCGGGCAAGGCCAACTCGCTCAACGTGGCCACCTCGGCCGCGCTGATCATCTACGAGGCCGTCCGGCAGCGGCGGGCAGCGAGGGCAGCTCCCCGTCCCTGAGGCGGATTCCTTGAGGTCCGTCACCCTGTGCCACCATGACGCCATGCGCGTTGATCATGTGTCCTATGCCGCGGAGCCCGACGGGTCCATCGCCACGGCCGACCGCCTCGGCGAGGCACTCGGTGTGCGGCCGGTCTACGGCGGGGTGCACCCGCGCTTCGGCACCCGCAACATGATCCTGCCCCTGGCCAAGCACCTCTACGTCGAGGTCGTCGAGGTGCTCGACCACCCGGCGTCGGACAAGGCGCCCTTCGGCCAGGCGGTGCGCCACCGCACCGAGGAGGGCGGCGGCTGGCTCGGCTGGGTCGTCGCGGTCGACGACCTCACCGGCCCCGAGGCCCGGCTCGGACGAGCGAGCGTGCCGGGCAACCGGACTCGCCCCGACGGCGTCGCCTACACCTGGCGCCAGATCGGCGTGAAGGGTCTGATCAACGACCCGCAGCTGCCCTACTTCGTGCAGTGGGACGAGGCCAGCCCGCACCCCTCCGACGACGCGCGCACGACCGTCACCATCACCGAGCTGCAGATCGCCGGCGACCCCGCGCGGGTGCTCGAGTGGCTCGGCCTGCCGCCGGACTTCGCGCCGGTCGAGATCGGCTTCGAGTTCGTCGCGCCGCACGGCGCCCCCGGGCTGCAGGGCGTCACCTTCGCGACGCCGGACGGCCCCGTCACGCTGTAGCGCGTTCGGGGGCCGTCGGTCGGGGCGTGGGTCGGCGAGTGGCTCAGCCGTCGCGCCGCGCAAACGCCTTGAGCCGCAGGCTGTTAAGCACCACGATGACGCTCGAGGCGGCCATCGCAGCGCCCGACACCATGGGGTTGAGGGCACCGAACACCGCGAGCGGGATGGCTACCAGGTTGTAGCCGAACGCCCACGCGAGGTTCTGCTTGATGATCCGCAGCGTGCGCCGGGACAGCCCGATGGCGTCCGCGACGGCCAGCAGGTCCGGGCGCACCAGGACGATGTCGGCCGAGTCGATCGCCACGTCCGTGCCCGTGCCCATCGCGAGGCCGAGGTCGGCCTGCGCGAGCGCGGCGGCGTCGTTGATGCCGTCGCCGACCATGGCCACGACCTTGCCCTGCTCCTCCAGCGCCCGGATCGCCGCGTGCTTGTCGGCGGGCAGCACGTCGGAGAGGACGTGCTGCGGGTCGATGCCCACCTGCTGCCCGACCGCGGCTGCGGTGCGGCTGTTGTCACCGGTGAGCAGGTAGGGCGTGAGGCCCAGCTCGCGGAACCGCGTGATCGCCTCGCGCGAGGTCGTGCGGACCTCGTCGGAGACCGTCAGGGCGGCGCGCGCCACCCCACCCCAGCCCACGTAGACCGTGGTGCCGGTCGAGTCCGCACCGGCCAGCTCGGCAGGCACGGAGTCGAACAGGGCCGCACGACCGACCGTGACCTCGGTGCCCTTGATGCTGGCGCGGGCGCCCGAGCCGGGCAGGTTGACGAAGTCGGTGAGCGGCCGCAGCTCGATGCCGCGACGCTGAGCGGCGTCCACGATGGCGAGGGCGATCGGGTGCTCGCTGCCCGCCTCGACGGAGGCCGCGGCCTGCAGCGCCGCCGTGCGGCAGTGAGCCGGCCCGCCGGGACCACGCTGGTGAGCGTGGCGGTGCCGGTCGTCAGGGTGCCGGTCTTGTCCAGGACGATGGTGTCGACCCGGCGGGTGCTCTCGAGGATCTCGGGGCCCTTGATCAGCACGCCGAGCTCGGCGCCGCGTCCGGTGCCGGCGAGCAGCGCGGTCGGGGTGGCGAGCCCGAGGGCGCACGGACAGGCGACGACGAGCACCGAGACCGCGGCGGACAGCGCCGCCGTGACGTCGTGCCCGGTGACGAGCCAGCCGATCAGGGTGAGCGCGGCGATGACGAGCACCGCGGGCACGAAGACCGCGCTGATCCGGTCGGCCAGGCGCTGCACCGGCGCCTTGCCGGTCTGGGCCGCCTCGACCAGCCGGGTGATCCCGGCGAGCGTGGTGTCGGCGCCGACGCGGGTGGCGCGCACGAGCAGCCGACCGTGGGTGTTGACCGTGCCGCCGGTCACCTCGTCGCCCGGACCGACCTCGACGGGCACGGACTCGCCGGTGACGAGCGAGCGGTCCAGAGCGCTACGGCCCTCGACGACGACCCCGTCGGTGGCGACCTTCTCGCCGGGTCGGACCACGAACACCTCACCGACCTGCAGCTGGTCCACCGGGATGCGGACCTCGTGCGTGGCGCGCGAGGTCGGGTCGATGCGCTGCACCGCCACGTCCTTCGCGCCGAGCTCGATCAGGCTGGTGAGGGCCGAGCGACCCGACGTGCGGGCGCGCTGCTCGGCCAGTCGACCGAGCAGCAGGAAGGTGATGACGACCGCGGCGACCTCGAAGTACAGGTGCCCGGTGAACCCGCCGAAGGTCGCGACGACCGACCACAGGTAGGCCGCCGAGACGCCGATCGACACGAGCGTGTCCATCGTCGAGGCGCCGTGCCGGGCGTTGATCGCGGCGGCGCGGTGGAACGGCCAGCCGGCCCAGACCGCGACCGGCGTGGTGAGGACGAGCTCGATCCACGGGCGCGACCCGCCGAGGGCGTGGTGGAACCACGGCACCATGGCGAGCAGCACGACGGGGATCGACAGCGCGACGGCGACCTGCGCGCGGGTCCGCAACGACGCTCGGCTCATCCAGGCGTCCGCGCGGGCCCAGGGGCTCGCGTCGTCGGGGAGCTGCACGGGCGCGGGGTCGCCGTGGTCGTGGGCGTCGTGCTCGTGCTCGTGGGCCGGCGCACCGGTGGCACCGGTGGCGCTCGCCCGGGCGGACGCCTGGCCGCCGAGGATCGTCGCGGTGTAGCCGGTCTGCTGGACCACCTTCACCAGGTCCTCGGGGGTGACGCCGCCGGGGAAGGTCACGTGCGCCTTCTCGGTGGCGAGGTTGACCGAGGCCTGCACGCCGTCGACCTTGTTGAGCTTGCGCTCGATCCGGGCCGAGCAGGAGGCGCAGGTCATCCCGCCGATGGCGAGGTCTACGGACTGGTCGGTGGTGCGGGTGCTGGTGCTCGGGGTCACAGGACCACCTGATAACCCGCCTCGTCGACCGCCTCGGCGAGGGTCTCGCTGGTGATGGGACCCTCGTGGTGCACGGTGACGGCGGTGTCGTGGTTGGGCACGACGTCCGCGACCTCGACGGAGGTGACGCCCTCGACAGCGCTCAGCTCGGTGGTGACCGCCTGGGCGCAGTGCCCGCAGGTCATGCCCTTGACGACCAGGACGGTGGTTTCGGCTGCCATGATGAACTCCCCTGCTAGACGGTAGAACTCGTGCTGGGTCTGGTGTGGGCGCTCAGGCTCGCACCAGGCGGGCGATCGCGGCGGACGCCTCGTGGACCTTCGCCTCGGCGGCCTCGTCGGACTCGCGTGCGGCCCCCACGACGCAGTGGCCGATGTGGTCCTCGAGCAGCCCGAGGCTGACGGCCTGCAGCGCCTTCGTGGCGGCGGCGACCTGGGTGAGGATGTCGATGCAGTAGACGTCCTCGTCGACCATGCGCCGGATGCCGCGCACCTGCCCCTCGATGCGGGCCAGCCGCTTGAGGTAGTCGTCCTTGGACTCGGAGTATCCGGCCATCTGCGCTCCTGACGATCGGTGCTGGTCTCGCTGGAACCAGCATACCCCCATGGGGTATTCCCTCAAGAGGCGCACCGGGGGCCGATGGGGCGGTCAGCCCAGCCCGGTGATCGCGCAGAAGTGGTCGTAGTGGTCACCGGTGTAGTACCACCGCGGCGGGTCCGTAACCGGGGTCCCGCCGGTGATGATGCGGCGCGCCCCGCGGTTGGAGGCCTTCGGCGTCTTGACGGTGTACTCGCGGTAGTAGCCGCGCTTGGCCTTCGGCAGGTGGCCCTCGTAGTTCCCGAACGTCACCCCGTCGTTGCGGGGGTAGGGGAACGGGCCGCCGGCCTTGACCAGGTCGATCGTGTCGCGCGCCTGCGCCGGGAGCGTGTCCACCGCGCAGGTCCGCACGCCCTCGGAGTCGGTAGAGCTCGTGGCGGCCCTGCTGGTCGTGGTGCCGGCCCCGCTGCCGGTCGTGGCACCGGAGCCGGGCGAGGGGGCTACCGCGCCACAGCCGGTGAGGGCCAGCCCCAGGGCGAGGGCCCCGACCAGGGGGTGCAGCCGGCGCGAGCTCACGTGGCGTCTCGCGGCCGACGCTGCGTGGCAGCGGTGCCGACCGTCTCGATGCGAAGACGCCCCGGCTCGCGCTCGGACGCCTCGTCGAGGATGTCCTGCAGGGTGGCCCAGCCCTTCGGGTCGTGCTCCTGGAGCACGTCGGCGTCCTCCCACAGCAGCGCGAGCCGCGGGTCGTGCGGCCACCAGTCGTCGAGGTCACGCAGCGAGTCGACCAGCGCGTCCAGGTTGGTGGCGGCGTTGCCGGGCAGGTGCAGGGCGGTGGCCACGGCCCGCTGCGCGGCGCGCAGGTCGGTGAGCTGCGCGCCGCGCACGGTGCGCACGGTGTAGCCCTGCTCGGCGAGACGGGCGCCGAGCACGGCGGCGGGGAGGACGACCTCTTGGCTGCCATGACGGTCTACAGCTTGGCGGTGGACTCGTCGGTGGTCTCGGTGACGGGCAGGCCGTTCTGCTTCGCGGTGCCGAGGAGGCTGCCGAGGATGACCTCGGCGCCCGCGACGGAACTCAAGTCACCGTGGGTGATCTGGTCCTTCATGGTGTTGACCTGGTTCTTCAGCTTGCCGAGCGGCTCACCGATCGTCTTGCACAGGGTCGGGTCGGCCTGGACGTTCTCGTAGGCGTTGTTGAGCAGCTTGACGTCCAACGCCGCGACGCCGACCGCCTTGGCGAGGGCGAGCGTGCGCCCGTCGGCGCCCTTGGTGAACTTGCCCTCCTGGTACGGCTTGTAGATCCACCGGTGGAAGGTGCCGGCCGCGAGACCGACGTCGGCGAGGAAGCGGGTCTTCGCGAACGACCGGGTGCTCTCGGTCGGGCAGGTCACGGCCGGGGCGGCCACGGTGCTGGCGCTGCCACCTGGGGTGGCGCCCGCGGTGGTGCCGCCAGTGGTGCTGGTCGTCGGGGTGGTGCCGCTGCCGGTGGTCCCACCGCCGCACCCGCTGAGCGCCAGCGTCGCGGCGAGCATCGGGGTGACGAGGGCGAGGGTCGAGCGCTTCATGGTGATCCCTTCGGACGGGTGGACGTGCGCACGTCGGACGTGCGGTCGGCGCGGCCGGTTCCCGGACGCCGCCCTGTCGATCATCCGTCGAGGTGGTCGACCAACCGGTCAGCGACACCGGTGTAGGTCTGCGGCGTGAGGGCGGCGAGGCGCTCCTCCACCTCGGCCGGCAGGCCGAGGCCGCGCACGAACTCCACCAGCTCGGCCTGGCCGATGCGCCGACCGCGGGTGAGCTCCTTGAGCCGCTCGTAGGGGTTCTCCATGCCGGCCACGCCCTGGGCGCCGAGCGCGCGCATCGCGGACTGGATCGGCTCGCCGAGCACCTCCCAGTTGGCGTCGAGGTCCGCGGCCATCGCGGCGGGCACGGCGTCGAGGCCGGCGAGCCCGCGCGAGGCGTTGTCCAGGGCGAGGATGCTGTGGCCGAACGCCGTGCCGATGTTGCGCTGCATCGACGAGTCGGTCAGGTCGCGCTGCAGCCGGCTCGTGACCAGCATCGACGCGAGCACGTCGAGCAGCGCGTTGGACACCTCGAGGTTGGCCTCGGCGTTCTCGAAGCGGATCGGGTTGACCTTGTGCGGCATCGTCGAGGAGCCGACCGTGCCCTGCCCGCGCACCTGGGCGAAGTACCCCATCGAGATGTAGGTCCATACGTCGGTGCAGAGGTTGTGCAGGATCCGGTTGAACCGGGCCACGTCGGCGTAGAGCTCGGCCTGCCAGTCGTGGCTCTCGATCTGGGTGGTGAGCGGGTTCCACACCAGGCCGAGGCTCTCGACGAAGCCGCGCGAGATGGCCGGCCAGTCCGCCTCCGGCACCGCCGCGAGGTGGGCGCCGAAGGTGCCGGTCGCGCCGTTCAGCTTGCCGAGGTACTCCTGGCCGTCGATGCGCCGCAGCTGGCGACCGAGGCGGTGCGCCGACACGGCCAGCTCCTTGCCCAGGGTCGTCGGCGTCGCCGGCTGGCCGTGGGTGTGCGCCAGCAGGGGCACCTCCCGCAGCTCGCGCGCCATCGCGGCCACCTGGTCTACGAGAGCCTGGGCCTTGGGCGCCCAGACCTGCTCGACCGCGCCCTTGACCATCAGGGCGTAGGACAGGTTGTTGATGTCCTCGCTGGTGCAGCAGAAGTGGATGAGCTCGGCGAGCCCCCGGTCCTCGTCGGCCGGGGCGATGCGCTGCAGGCGGCGCTTGAGGTAGTACTCGACCGCCTTGACGTCGTGCACCGTCTCGCGCTCGATCTCGGCGTGCTCGGCGATGTCGTCGGCGCCGAAGTCGGTGACTACCTGGCGCAGCTGCGCCTTCTCGTCGTCCGTCAGCGCGCGCACCCCCGGCACCACCTGGTGGTCGGTGAGGTAGATCAGCCACTCGACCTCGACGTGCACCCGCATCCGGTTGAGCGCCGGCTCGGACAGGTGGTCCACGAGCGCCGCGACGGCACCGCGGTAGCGGCCGTCGAGGGCCCCGAGGGCGATGGGCGGAGACACGTCAGCGAGGGAAGCCATGACCCCATTGTGTCAAGGGTCGTCCCCTCGGGCGTCCTGCGCTCACGAGGGGTCCGCGGCCGCCAGCCAGCACGCGTCAGGGCGCGATGCGGGACGCCAGGAAGTGCCGGGCGGCGGGGCCCTCACCGTCGATGTGCAGGACCGACCGGTCGAGCCGGTCCCAGAGCGCGAGGTAGATCTGCACCGCCGTGCCGGAGATCACGGCGGCGTCGTCGCCGTCGGCGGTGGGGGCGACGGAGTACTCGCCGCCGGCCATCTGGACGGTCCACCGCGAGCCGGTGTCGGTGGTGGTCAGCCGCAGCGGCAGCGGCAGGATGCCGGGGTCGGCGAGGACGAACCGGCCGAGCAGCACCTCGAGGAACTCCTCGATGCCGTCGTCGGCGACCTCGGGGTCGATCTCGGCGCCCTCGCCGATGATTCGCTGGCCGGCGAGACCCAGGTCGACCAGGTGGATGACCGTCTCGTGCAGCATCCGCCGGATCCAGAACGCCGTCGTGCGGTCGCCGGCGAAGAACGTCCACGCCGGCGCGTCGGCGGGGGTCTCGCGCAGCCGCTCGAGCAGCAGCTTGGCGGCCGTGTTGTAGCCCTCGACGAGGGTGGTCTCGTCGGTGTGCCCGGTGTGCGGGCGCTCGGGGCGCTGGGTCGTGCCGAGCGCGGCGACCGCCCACAGGTAGGCGTCCTGCAGGTGCAGCGCGAGGTCCTCGACGGTCCAGCCGGGGCACGAGGGCACCGGTGTCTCGGGGGCGAGCTGGGCGAGGTCGCTGCCGAAGCGGCTGGTGGCCTGGGCGAGGGCGGCGAGACGGGCGGCGTTGTCCATGGTCGCGATCCTAGGCGGGCCGACGCAGCGGCACTCAGTCGGGCAGGTCGACGGGAGCGATGACGGCGAAGGCCGCGCCCTGGGGGTCGGCGAGCACCGCGAACGGCCCCTCGGGGCTGCTCAGCGGGCCGGTGCGCACCTCGCCGCCGAGGTAGAGCGCCCGGTTGCAGGTCGTGGTGACGTTGTCGACGCGGAAGTAGGGCATCCAGTGCGGCGGCACGGACGCGTCGAACTCCGGCCCGATCGAGCCGAGGCCCCCGATGGTCCGCCCGCTGCGGGTGGTGATGGCGGAGAACGCCGGCTCGCCGTCGCCGGCGAGCTCCTCGAAGCGGTAGCCCACGAGCGAGCGGTAGAACTCCTGGCTGCCTTCGTAGTCGCGGGTCATCAGCTCGTGCCAGATCACCGACCCCGGCTCGGTCTCCGGCGCCGGACGGTCGAACGAGCTGTCGTCCTCGAACAGGCCGAACGTGACCCCGCCCGGGTCGGTGCCGAACGCGAACCGGCCCTCGCCGAGGCTGATCGGCGTGACGGCCACCTCGGCGTCGCCCGCCTGCGCGCGCAGCAGGGCGGCGACGATGTCCGGCGTCTGCAGGTAGATCATCCAGCCGCGAAAGTCCGGGATCTCCGCGACGGCCGGCCCGATCCCCGCGACCGGGACGCCGTTCAGGGTGGCGAAGCTGTGGCCGAGGTCGGCGCGGACGGACGGGACGAAGTCCCACCCGAACAGCCGGTCGTAGAAGTCGCGGGCGCCGGCTGCGTCGTTGGCGACCAGCTCGGCCCAGCAGGGTTGGCCCTCGGTCAGGGCGTGGCGGGACGAGGTCAACTCGGCTCCTTGCTGAGGCCGGGCCAAGGGTCGACCCGGCGGCGTGCGTGATGGCAGGTCTTCGGTCGTGCTGAGCCAGTCCAGCGAATCATGCCGAGCGTTTCCTGTCAGGTGCACGCACCGACCGACCGGCTCGGATCACCTGGCTGGCTGACCAGCAGCCGGCCCGCCCGGTCCCGTCACGGCGTCGCGGACGTGGTCGACGATCCCGTCGGCCGCACGTTCTACCTCGGACAACGTGCGGGCGAAGTCCGCAGGACCCCCGTAGTAGGGGTCGTCGACCTCGAGCGTCCCCGCCGCGACGGCGTCCGGGTCGAAGGCGCGCAGCAGCTGGACCTTGGCGCGGTCCTCCTCGGATCCGGCGAGCCGGCGCAGCTGGCGCTCGTGGCCGCGGTCGGCGGCCAGCACGAGGTCCGTCTGCTCGAACCACCCCGGCTCGAACTGGCGGGCGCGATGGCTGTTGCCGTCGTAGCCCCCGGTGGTCAGGGCGGCGAGCGCGCGGTGGTCGGCCTGGTCGCCGACGTGCCAGGCGCCGGTGCCGGCGGAGTCGACCTGCACCGTGTCGCCGAGCCCGGCTTCCTCGAGCCGGCGCCGCAGCACGATCTCGGCGATGGGGGAGCGGCAGATGTTGCCGGAGCACACCACGGTGATCCGGTAGAGCGGGTGGTTCCGTTCGCGGGACATGCCCTCATCCTGCGCTCACGGGCCTCGCGGGGGCGAATGGGCACCCGGTCCCCCGGAGACGGGTGTCGTGACGGTAACGGTGTGCAAAGGTGATCGAGAACCTCTGGTGTCGACAGGATTCCTGTGTTTTCCTAGTGGTGAGTCATCTGACGAACAGTCGTTCGCACAACGAACATCGGTCACGAAGGAGTGCCATGTCCAGCTCAGCCACGCCGTCCCAGGTGCAGGGCATGTCCCGCACCCCGCTCGGGGCGCTCCACTGGGTGCCCACCCTCTGCTGGGCCGCCATCTTGATGGACGGCTACGACGCGGTCGTGCTCGGCACCGTGATCCCGAGCCTGCTCAAGGCCAAGGAGTGGGGCATCACCACGGCGGGCGCGACGACCGTGGCCACGCTCGGTCTGGTCGGCATGGTCGTCGGTGGCCTCGGCCTCGGCTTCCTCACCGACAAGCTCGGCCGCCGCAAGGTGCTGATGGCGTGCGTCTCGGCGTTCTCGCTGTTCACCTTCGCCGCGGCCTTCGCCCCCAACCTGTTCATGTTCGGGCTGCTGCGCTTCCTCGCCGGCGTCGGCCTCGGCGGCTGCCTGCCGACGGCCATCGCGATGGTGGGCGAGTTCGCGCACCGCGACAAGACCAGCCACGCGACGACCCGAGTCATGACGGGCTACCACGTGGGCGCCGTGCTGACCTCCGCGCTCGCGATCGTGCTGATCTCCCGGTTCGGCTGGCACGCCATGTTCATCTCGGCCATCGTCCCGGCGCTCATCGTCGTCCCGCTGATGATGAAGTTCCTCCCCGAGTCCCCGTCCTACCTCGAGAGCGTCGGTCGCCACGAGGAGGCCGAGGTCGTCGCGCGACACTACGGGCTGCACGTCGAGAAGCCGGTCGAGGAGGTCCGCGAGTTCTCCGACATGGCGCCCACCCACCCGACGACCGACAAGAAGGGCCTCGGGCTGGTCATGTCCGGGCCGTACGCCCGCAACACCCTCGCCATCTTCGTCGCCTCGTTCATGGGCCTGCTGCTCGTCTACGGCCTCAACACCTGGCTGCCGCAGATCATGCAGAAGGCCAAGTACGACCTCGGCAACTCCCTCGGCATGCTGCTCATGCTCAACATCGGCGCCATCGCCGGCCTGTTCGTCGGTGGTCGGATCGGCGACCGGCTGACCCCGCGCATCACGGCCGTCGGGTGGTTCCTCGCCGCGGCCTGCTTCCTCGCGGCGCTCACGATCAAGCTCCCGCTCGCCGGCATGTACGCGATGATCTTCCTCACCGGCTTCTTCGTGTTCAGCTCGCAGGTCCTGGTCTACGCGTTCACCTCGGCCAACTACCCGCCCGCCGTCCGCGCGACCGCGCTCGGCATGTCGGCCGGCGTGGGACGTCTCGGCGGCATCGCCGGCCCGCTGCTCGGCGGCCTGCTGCTCGACCGCGGGCTCGCCTACCCCCAGGGCTTCTTCATCTTCGCCGCGGTCGGTCTGATCGGTGCGATCGCGATGGCCCTCACGAAGACGCTGCGGGTCTCGGTCGGCCGCTGACGGCCCCCGGGCGGCGGGGTGGTTTGACACTCCTGATACGGCAGGGAACGCTCTTCGCATGAGCACTCAGCCAGCCGGGTCGGCCGCACCGCAGATGTCCGACGAGTCGAACCCTAGATTCGCGTCCTACGGTCCCGAGCTCCCGGTCACCTCGCCCCTCGCCCTGGGGCCCGTCGTCTCCCCGCCCCACACCGTGGAGGGATTCGTCAAGGAGTTCCTGCACGAGCTCAACTACGGGCAGGGGGTGGCCCTGTCCCGCTCGTCGGTCAACGACCAGTACCTCGCGTCGGCGCGCGCAGTCCGCAGCTACCTCATGGCGCAGTGGCTGGAGACCCAGCGGCGTCAGCGCGAGACCCAGGCCAAGTCGGTGGCCTACCTGTCGGCCGAGTACCTCCTCGGCCGACAGTTCGACAACGCGCTGCTCGCGACCGGCCTCACCGACACCGTCGAGAAGGGGCTCGCCGCGTGCGGCATCGACATCGACGTCGTGCGCGCCCAGGAGATCGAGCCCGGCCTCGGCAACGGCGGCCTCGGTCGCCTCGCGGCCTGCTTCGTCGACTCGCTGGCGTCGATGAACGTGTCCGCGATCGGCTACGGCATCCGCTACGAGTTCGGCATCTTCCGCCAGACCTTCGTCGACGGGCGTCAGGTCGAGCAGCCGGACACCTGGCTGGACCTCGGCAGCCCGTGGGAGGTCGCCCACCCGGAGAACTCCGTGCAGGTCGGCTTCGGTGGTCGCACCGAGACCTACACCGACGACGACGGCGTAGAGCGCACCCGCTGGATCCCGGACTCGAACGTCAAGGGCATCCCGCACAACTACCTCGTGCCCGGCTACCAGAACGGCCGGGTCAACACGCTGCGGCTGTGGAGCGCGGTGGCCACGCAGTCCTTCGACCTCGCCATCTTCAACTCCGGCGACTACACCGCAGCGGTGCGCGCCCAGACCTTCGCCGAGAACATCTCCAAGGTGCTCTACCCGGAGGACTCGACGCCGCAGGGCCGCGAGCTGCGCCTGCAGCAGCAGTACTTCTTCGTCGCCTGCTCGATCAGCGACTTCCTCAACTACGTGCTGCCGGCGGACTTCGACATCACCAAGCTGCCCGAGCGGATCATCTTCCAGCTCAACGACACTCACCCGGTCATCGCCATCCCCGAGCTGATGCGCGTGCTGGTCGACGACCGCGGGATGGCGTGGGACGAGGCCTGGGCGATCACCCAGCAGTGCTTCGCCTACACCTGTCACACGTTGCTGCCCGAGGCGCTCGAGGTCTGGCCCACCGAGCTGCTCGGCAAGCTGCTGCCGCGCCACCTCGAGATCATCTACCGCATCAACGACGAGTTCCTCGCCGAGGTCCGCAAGACCTTCCCCGGCGACGAGCTCAAGGCGCGCAACATGTCGATCATCGCGGAGTACCCGGAGCGGTCGGTCCGCATGGCCTACCTCGCGACGGTCGCCGGCGCGAAGGTCAACGGCGTCGCCGAGCTGCACTCCCAGCTGCTGCGCGACAAGGTGCTGCCCGACTTCTCGGCCATGTGGCCGGAGAAGTTCACCAACGTCACCAACGGGGTCACGCCGCGGCGCTTCATCAAGCTCGCCAACCCGCTGCTGTCGACGCTGATCACCGACACCATCGGCGTCGGCTGGCTGAACGACCTCGAGCGGCTGCGCGAGCTCGAGCCCTACGCGGAGGACCCCGAGTTCCGCGCGTCCTTCCGCGAGGTCAAGGCCGCAAACAAGGTGCGTCTGCGGGCGCTGCTCGAGCAGCGCGACGGCCTGGTCCTGCCCGAGGACGCCATGCTCGACGTGATGGTCAAGCGGCTGCACGAGTACAAGCGGCAGCTGCTCAAGGTGCTGCACATCGTCGCGCTCTACGACCTGGTCGTGTCGGGGCAGGCGAAGATCGAGGACATCACCCCGCGCACCTTCGTCTTCGGCGCCAAGGCCGCGCCGGGCTACCGGATGGCCAAGGAGATCATCCACCTGATCAACCGGGTGGCCGAGACCGTCAACAACGACCCGCGCGTCGACGGTCGGCTCGCGGTCGCCTTCCCGCCCAACTACAACGTCACGCTGGCCGAGACGCTGATCCCGGCCGCCGACCTGTCCGAGCAGATCTCGCTCGCGGGCAAGGAGGCCTCGGGCACGGGCAACATGAAGTTCGCCCTCAACGGCGCGCTCACCATCGGCACCGACGACGGTGCCAACGTCGAGATCCGCCAGCTGGTCGGCGACGACAACTTCTTCCTCTTCGGGCTGTCCGAGCCGCAGGTGGAGGAGCTGCAGGCCAAGGGCTACCGGCCGTCGGCGTTCTACGAGAGCAACGAGTCGCTGCGTCGGGCCATCGACCTCATCGCGAGCGGTGCCTTCACCGGTGGCGACCGGGAGGCCGTGGGCCCGATCGTCGGCGACCTGCTCTACAACGACCGGTTCATGGTGCTCGCGGACTACCAGTCCTACATCGAGGCCCAGGAGCGGGTCGACGAGCGCTACGCCGACCCGGACGCCTGGTCGCGCTCGGCGATCCTCAACGTCGCCCGGAGCGGGTTCTTCTCCTCCGACCGGGCGATGACGGACTACATGGACCGCATCTGGCACGTGTCGCCGCGCCGGTGATGGCGCAGCGCTCGCAGCCGGTCAGCTGAGGATGTCCTTGCGGGCGAACCGGCGGTAGCCGAGGGCCACGAACACGATCGTGTAGAGCGTGGCCCACAGCGCCCCTCGGCGCAGGTCGGTCCAGTCGACCGCGTCGAGGGGCCCGGGCGCCAGCAGGTCCATCCACGCGCGCGAGTAGTGCCCGAGCAGGGCGTCGCGCCAGGTGCCGAGGGCGTCGATCGAGTCCAGGATGCCGGACACGATCAGCACGATCACCGCCCCGCCCACCGCGGCGAGTGGGGTATCGGTGCGCACGCCGACCCAGAACGCGATCGCCGCCACCGGCAGGGCCGAGACCAGCAGGTAGCCGACGATGACGAGCAGCCGCGGCCACAGCTCGGACCAGGGGATGCTGCCCCCGCCCGGCACGAGGAAACCCGCGGAGCCGTAGGCAACCCACCCGACGAGCAGCGACCAGCCGGCGAGCAGCAGCACGGCGGCGACCAGCGACCCGACGCCGACCAGGAGCTTGCTGGTCAGCAGCCTGGCTCGGGTGACGGGAGCGGTGAGCAGGTAGCGCAACGAGGCCCAGGACGCCTCGGCGGGCACGGGGTCGCCGGCGAGCAGGGCCGCGACGATCGCGAGCAGCAGCTCGGCCGAGACCAGCAGCACGAAGATGGTGAAGTTGGCCGAGCCGCCGGTCGCGAGATCGACCATGCGGGTGCCGTTGGGGCGCCGCCCGGAGTCGAGCGCGAACGCCGCGACGAAGATGACCGGCAGCGCCAGCAGGATGCCGAAGATCCACAGGGTGCGCCGGCGCCCGAGCTGGCGCCGGGTCTCGGCGCGCAGCGACAGCGGGGCTCGGCGGTGCGCGCTCATCGGGCCCTCACCTGCCGCAGCCGCTCGCTGAGCGAGGCGCTCTGGTCGGCGTCGCTCGCGTGGGCCTGCTCGATGTAGCGCAAGAAGACCTCCTCGAGGTGTCGGTGGCCGGCGACGGCGACGATCTCGGCGCCCTGCCCGACGGCCGCCCGCACCACGTCGGCGCGGCTCAGCGTGGCGCGCACCGTGACACGGGCGCCGGTGCGGTCGACGGACGGGGGTGCGATCTCGACGGCCTCGACACCCGGCACCGCGCGCAGCGCCTCGGCCAGCGGGGCCGGGTCCTCGGCCGCGTCGAGGTCGAGCACGGTGACGTCGTCGCTGGAGAGCAGGTCGGCGACGGCTCCCGCGGCGACGACCCGACCGGCGTGCATCACGACGACGTGGCTGCAGGTCTGCTCGACCTCGCCGAGGAGGTGGCTCGAGACCACGACGGTGCGCCCGGTCGCGGCGTAGTCCTGCAGGATCGGGCGCATCGCCGCGATCTGGGGCGGGTCCAGGCCGTTGGTCGGCTCGTCGAGGAAGAGCAGCTCGGGCTTGCCGAGCATCGCCTGGGCGATGCCGAGCCGCTGGCGCATGCCCTGGCTGTAGGTGCGCACGGGCCGGTCCAGCGCGCCACCGAGCGCGGCGACCGCGTAGGCGTCCTCGAAAGCGGCCTCCTCGTCGGGGCGGCCGGTCGCCTCCCAGTAGGCGTGCAGGTTGGCCCGCCCGCTCAGGTGCGGCAGGAACCCCGGCCCCTCGACCAGGGCACCGACCCGGCCGAGCACCGCGGACCCAGGGCCGACCGGCTCACCGAGGACGTAGACGTGGCCGCTGTCGGGCCGGATCAGCCCGAGCATCATCCGGATCGTGGTGGTCTTGCCGGCGCCGTTGGGCCCGAGCAGGCCGACCACCTGACCGCGCTCGGCGCGCCAGGACACGTCGTCGACCGCGCGGTGGCCGTCCTTGTAGGTCTTGACCAGGTCCTCGACGACGAGCGGCACGTCGGCGAGATCGTCGCGGCGGTGCAGCGCGCGGCGACGGTGTCGCCGCCAGGCCCCGAGGCCGAGCAGCCCGAGGAGGGCGGCACCGATGGCGATCGCGACCCCGAGAGACTCCCGGTCCAGCGGCGCGGCGGCGGCGCGGGGCACCGGCAGGGTCGGCAGTTCCAGCTGCGTGGCGGCGAGCGAGACCTGGTCGAGCCGAACGTCCCGCGGGTTGGCGAACGCGCTGTCGGTCGTGGTGAGCAGGACCCGCCAGCTGGTGCCGGCGGCCAGATCGTAGGTGCCAGGCGGCAGCGCCACGGTGACCTCGCGGGTCTGCCCGGCCGGGATGGTGACGCGCAGCGGCGCGACCAGCGAGCGGGGCCGCGTGACGTTGCCGCCGCGCACCTGCCACAGGGTCGCGTAGAGCGTGACCTGGGTCCCGGACGAGCGCACCCGCAGCCGGACCCGCGGTGAGCCGACGACCAGCGTCTTGGCCTGCACGGCCGACGTGGTGAACGCGATCGACGAACCAGGAAGTGCCGCAAGGGGATACGTCGGGAGGGATGCCGCTGCGGTGCCGAGCCCCGGGACGGTGGTCACCGACGCGGGCTGGCCGCCAGGGGGCGTGACGACCTGGCCGCCGGCGCCGCTGATCGGCAGGGTGGTGCCCGAAGCGGTCAGCCCGGGGTAACGGTCGGAGGTGGCGAGCGGGGTGGTGCTCGCACCCCGGGGGAGCGGCAGGGTGTAGCTGAAGGCCGGGCCCGGACGCGCCGCCCCGCGGCGGCCCGGGCTGTCGACGAGGAAGTGGCGCAGCCAGTCGACGGTGGCCTGCTCGTCGGCGTCGGCCGTCGTCGAGGGCGCGTCGTGACCGCCGTCGGTCCACCGGACGGCCACCGTCGTGCCGGCAGCGGTCAGGGCACGCGCCGTCGCATCGGCCTGGTCGAGGCCGAAGAGGGTGTCGGTCTGCCCCTGCACGAGCAGCGTGGGCGCGGTCAGCCGCCCGAGCAGCGGGGCGGGGCTGTGCCGGCGCAGCAGGTCCAGCAGGGCCTGGTCCGGCGTGCCGCGCTCCATGGCCGTGACCATCAGCCGGCAGACGGTGGGGTCGTAGCGCCCGCAGAGCGCTGCCCCGCTCGCGGCCGCCCGGGCAGCCGCCCCCGCCGCAGGGGTTGCTGAGGGGTTCGTGGATGGCGATGCTCCGTCCCCGGGCGAGGGTGAGCCGGACGGTGAACCGCCGAGCGCACCGGCGAAGAAGCGGGCGCCCCACAGCTGCTTGAACGGGCCGGGGGTGGCACCCGATGACGAGTCGGCGCTGGAGGCCGAGGCGGACTGGGGGAACAGCGCGTCGGCCAGGTCGTGCCAGGTGATCGACGCGACGTCGGCGTCGATGCGGGGGTCGGTGGCGGCCAGCATCAGGGCGAGCGCGCCGCCGTAGGAGCCGCCGACGACCGCCACGCGCGGGTCCTTGGGCCCGTCGAGCTGGACGTCGGGCCGGGCGGCGAGCGTGTCGACCAGCCGCTGGGCGTCGGCCACCTCGAAGGCGGGGTCGTCCAGGTGGACGCGCCCGCTCGAGGCGCCGAATCCTCGCGCGCTGTAGGTGAGGACGACGAAGCCCTCGCCGACCAGGAGGACGGCGGCGTCCTCGAGGTCGGCCTTGCTGCCGCCGAGCCCGTGGGCGAGCAGGACGGCCGGGTGCCGCGCCGTCGAGCCCCCAGCGCCCGCCGGCGCGTAGATCGTGGTGTCCAGGGTGACCGGGGTGCCGTCGGGCTCGGGCCCGACCGCGATGCGCTGAACGGCCGTGAGATAGCTCGGCGCGGCGACAGCCGTGAGATAGCTCGGTGCAGTGCCAGCCGCGAGACGGCCCGGCGCGGCGACCGCCGTTGCGGCCGGCCCGGCCAGGCTCACCAGCGCAGCGGCGAGCATCGAGACGAGCATCGAGACCAGCCCCGGGACGAGCGCGGCGACCCACCGCCGTCTCGTGCCCGGGCGTCCGCATCCGCCCGCGTGCTGCTCGCCTTCGTCACCCATGGCGTGACGCTAACAGTCGGGTGTGACAGACCCCGGCCGCCGTCCGGGGGTCGGTTCAGCCGCGGTCGCGCACCTGGTCGCGGTCACGGTCCCCGCCGTCGTCGCCGCGGCCGAGGATGCCCACGGCGATCCAGGCGATGGCGACCACACCGGCACCGATCGGCGCGTAGCCGTCGACGTCGCGGAAGGCCGCCATGGAGACGCCGTAGAGGATCGTGATGGTCAAGGCGATGAAGGAGAGGGTTCGTCGTTCCATGACGTCAATCCTGGCCGTCAATGCCGCCCGTCACCCATGACACCTGTCACCCACCCGGGGCGGACGGGCGTCACCTGATCCCTCGCCGTGAGCTCCACCGGGGCCACGAGCTCGACCCGGGTGGTGAAGCCGTGGACCGGCTCCTCGTCGTGGCTGACGAGCACCACGGTGGTGCCGTGCTCGCGGCTGCGCCTGACCACGGCCTCCAGCACGGCCGTCGCGGTGGCGTGGTCCAGGTGGGCCACCGGCTCGTCCAGCAGGTAGACGGGACGCTCGCTGAGGTGCGCCCGGGCGAGTCCCAGCCGGGTGCGCTCACCGCCGGACACTCCTCGCGCGCCGGCGCCGAGGTGGGTGTCGAGGCCGTCGGGCAGCGCTGTGAGCCAGCCGTCCAGGTCGGCGTCGCGCAGCGCTGCCCGCAGGGCGTCGTCGTCGGCGCCGGGGCGGGCGAGCCGCAGGTTCTCCCGCACGGTGGAGGCGAAGACGTGCGGCTCGTCGTCGAGCACCGCCACCCGGGCGCGCAGGTCGGCAACGGCGACGTGATCGACCGGGGTGCCGCCGAGCAGCAGCCGCCCCGACGAGGGGTCCAGGTGGGTGGCGAGCACGGCCAGGAGGGTGGACTTCCCGCAGCCGTTGGGGCCGGTGACGAGCATGCGGTCGCCGGGGGTGACGGTGAGGTCTACGGGGCCGAGGGCGGGCCGGCCCGCGACCCACTCGGCGCAGAGCTGCCGGCCCTCGACCGCAGCCGGGCCGGAGTCCAGAGCCAGGTCGCCGTGCGGGCCGAGGGCCGGGGGCTGATCGAGCAGGGCACCGAGGCGCTCGCGGGCACGCGCGGCGCGGGCCCAGGAGCCAGCCGCGTCGGGCAGCAGGGCGAGGGCGTCGGCGACGGCGACCGGCGTGAGGACGAGCAGCGCGCCGACCGCGTCGGAGAGACCGCCGCGGACCAGGTCGGCCACGTGCAGCGCCATGACCACCGTCGTCGCGGCGCACACCAGACCGGTCAGGATCAGCCCGCCGGCGCGCCACAACGAGCGTCGCCGTTCGGCGTGGGCGGCGATGGCCTGCGCGGTGTCGAGCTGGTCGAGCAGCTGGCCGGTGGCACCGACGGCCGCGATCTCACGGGCCTGGGTGACGATCAGGGTCGCGAGCCGCGAGACGTCCTCGCGCGCGGCGAGCAGGGTCTGCTGCGAGCGGCGTTCGCCCCACCCGGTCATCGCGGCCCCGGCGGCGCAACCCAGCAGACCCGCCAGCACGATCAGGGCCGCGACGTAGGACCAGAGCGCCACGGCCAGCACGCTCAGCAGCCCGGCCACGGCCGCTCCGACGACGGGCACCACGACCCGCACCTGCGCGTAGACCTGGTCCTCCAGGTCGTCGACGGCGCCGGTGAGCACCTGGCTGCGGGAGCGCCGGCCGAGGCGCGCGGGGGTGAGCGGGATCAGCCGTTCGTAGACCGTGACCCGGTCGTCCGCGAGCTGACCCAGCGCCCGGTCGTGGGAGAGCAGCCGCTCGGCGTAGCGCAGGGCGGGCCGGGCCATGCCGAACGCGCGCACCCCGACGATGGCCGCCATGAGGGTGAGGATCTGCGGGCGGTGGCTGGCCGACACAACGAGCCAGCCGGACAGTGCGGTGAGGGAGATGCCACTGGCCGACGCCAGTCCACCGAGCAGGCCGGGCCCGAAAGCACCATCGCCGAAAGCACCATGGCCGAAAGCACGACGGCGCCTCATCGCGTCACCTGCCGGTCGGCGCGGGCCGCGAAGGAGGGCCGATGCGTCACGACGACCACCGGCCGCTCGGTCGCCACCGACACGAGCAGGTCCTCCACGTGCGCGGTGCCGGCGGCGTCGAGGTGGGCGGTGGGTTCGTCGAGGACGAGGACGGCCGGGTCGTGCAGCAGGGCCCGGGCGAGCGCGAGCCGGGCGCGCTGCCCGGCGGACAGCCCGACCCCGTCGTCACCGATCGTCGCCGACAGCCCGCCCGGGAGGCCGGCGACGGTCTCGGCCAGCCCGACCCGCGTGAGCGCCTGCCACAGCCCGTCGTCGCGGGGCCGCTGGTGCGACGCCAGGCCGAGGGTCAGGTTGTCCCGGATCGTGCCCGGCACGAGGAACGGTCGCTGCGAGACCAGGTGCGGTCCGCGGCCCGCCGCCAAGCCGGTGACCTCACCGCGGGTCGGCGGTCGCAGACCGCACAGCACGTCCAGCAGGGTCGACTTGCCGCTGCCGGACGGTCCGGTGATGACGGTCAGTCCGGGGCCGAGGTCGAACGAGAGAGACTGCAGCACAAGGCTTTCCGAGCCGGGATAGTGGTAGTCCACGTCGACCAGCCGGATCGTGCCCTCGTCGAGCGACGCGTGCGCATCCCTCGACGCGTCCGCACCTCTCGATCCCACGGGCACCCTCGACCGGCCGGACGTCCCGGCAGGCAACCCGGCGGCCGACCCGTCCAGCACCTCGACCGCCTGGGAGAGCGCGGCGGCGCCGTCTGCGGCGGCGTGGAACTCCTGACCCACCCGACGGATCGGCCAGTAGGCCTCGGGGGCGAGCAGGATGGCTACCAGGCCGGTGTGCAGGTCGAGGTCGCCCCAGGTGAGCCGGATGCCGACCGACACGGCCACGAGGGCGACCGAGATGGTGGCGAGCAGCTCGAGCGCGGCCGAGGACAGGAAGGCGAGGCGCAGCGTCGACATCGTGGCCCGGCGGTGCCGCTCGCTGGTCTCGGCGATGACGGTGGCCTGACGCTCCGCCCGCCCGTAGGACACCAGGGTCGGCAGCCCGCGCATCACGTCGAGGAAGTGACCGGCGAGCTGGGCCAGCGTGGCCCAGCGACGCGCGCTCGCCTGCGCGGTGGCGCTCCCGATGAGGGCGGCGAAGAGGGGCAGCAGCGGGACGGTCAGCAGCACGAGAATTCCGCTGCGCCAGTCGATCACGAGCATCGTGGCGATCGCGAGCACCGGCAGCACGGTGCCGCTGACGAGCGCCGGCAGGTAGCGCGCGACGTACGGCTCGGTGGCGGAGGCGCCCTGGGTCACGAGGGCTACGGCGGTGCCGGGGGCGAGCGCGTCGCCCCGCTCCGGCCGCGCCAGGTGCGCGACCAGCGTGCGTCGTAGACCGGCCGACACGGTCCGCGACGCCCAGGAGGCCGCGAGCTCGGTCGCGCCCGCGAGCAGGGCGCGCACGGCGAGCACAGCGGCAAGGACCAGCACCGCAGTCCCCACCCCGGAGCGAGCCAACCCCGAGCCACCCAACCCCGAGCCATCCACCACCACCGTGACGGCCGTGGCCAGGGCGAACGCCTGCGCCAGCGCCGCGACCCCGGCGGCCACGCCGAGCAGCACCAGCACGGCCAGGGGTCGGCGCGCCGCCGGGAGCAGGCGCAGGACGGCGGGGTCGAACGGCTTCATCCGATGCGTTGCCCGCGCTCGTCCTGGGCGAGCAGCTGATCGGTGGGCTCGTGCGGCGCCGGGATGTGCTGGGTGCCGATCCGCTTGCGGAAGACCCAGTACGTGTAGCCGGTGTAGAGCAGCACGATCGGGGTGAAGATGAGCGCGGCTCCGGTCATGATCTTGAGCGTCAGGTCGGAGGCCGACGCGTTCTGGTAGGTCAGCGACCAGGCCGGGTTGGTGCTCGAGGGCATGACGTCGGGGAACAGCGCGGCGAACAGCGCCCACACGGCCAGCGCGATGGCGAGCAGCGACCCGAGGAAGGCCTTGCCCTCGTGCCCGGCTCGGATCATGACGAGGCCGATGACCAGGAAGACAGCGGCGAGGAACGACAGCGCCCAGGACAGCGGGCTACCGGTGTGCACCATCATCACGCCGAGGAAGACGACGGCGAGCAGGGCCGCGACCAGCCCCGCCTTCCACGCGAAAGCCCTTGCCTGGAAACGGATCTCGCCGACGGTCTTCAGCGACACGTAGATCGCCCCGTGCGTGAGGAAGAGCGCGGTCGTCGTCAGCCCGCCGAGGAGGCCGACGGGGCCGAGCAGCGTGAACAGGGTGCCGGTGTACTCCATGTCGGCGTTGATCGGCACGCCCCACACGATGTTGGCGAAGGCGACGCCCCAGAGGAACGCGGGGACGACCGACCCGATGACGATGGCGAGGTCCCAGCGACGCCGCCAGGTGTCGTCGTCGCGCTTGTGGCGGTACTCGAAGCCCATGTTGCGCACGATGAGGGCGACGAGGATGAGCAGCAGCGGCAGGTAGAACCCGCTGAACAGCGTGGCGTACCAGTGCGGGAACGCCGCGAAGGTCGCTCCGCCGGCGGTCAGCACCCACACCTCGTTGCCGTCCCAGACCGGGCCGATCGTGTTGATCAGCACCCGCCGGCGACGCTCCACCTCGGCCGCGCCCTCGGGCCCGCGGGACCGCCCGCCGAGGATCGGCAGGAGCATGCCGACGCCGAAGTCGAACCCCTCGAGGACGAAGTAGCCGGTCCACAGGACCGTGATGAGCAGGAACCAGATGAGCTGGAGATCCATGTCAGGTCAACGCCTCTCAGTAGGCGAAGGCGAGGGTGGAGTCCTCGTCGCTGTGGTCGTCGGGCTGGGCGACCGGCTGGGCGCCGGCCTTGGCGTACTTGAGGAACAGGGAGACCTCGATGACGGCGAGCGCGGCGTAGAGCACCGTGTAGACCGTCATCGACAGCAGCACCTCCCAGCTCGCGACGCTGGGCGAGACGCCGGTCGCGGTGGTCATCTGGCCGAACACCAGCCAGGGCTGTCGACCCACCTCGGTGAAGATCCAGCCGAACGAGCAGCCGACGACCGGCAGCAGGGGCGTCGCGATGATCAGCCAGTGCCACCAGGCCCGTTCGCGACGGCTGGTGCCGAGGTGGTTGGGGTGCCGGGTGATCCACAGCGACCACGCGGCGAGCGCCATGCTCAGCAGGCCCACACCGATCATCAGCCGGAAGGTCCAGTAGGACAGTGGGATGTTCGGGACATAGCCCCCGGCGTCGGCCGTGAGCGGGTTGCCCGCGTAGGTCTCGGCATACTGCTTCTTGAGGTCGTTGATGCCTTGGACCCGACCCGAGAACGAGCCGGTGCCGAGGAAGCTCAGCAGGCCCGGGATCTCTACGGAGGCAAGGGGTTTGGACCCGTCCAGGGTCCCGACGGTGAAGATCGAGAAGGGTGCCGGCTCCGCCGTCTCGTAGAGCGCCTCGGCCGCCGCCATCTTCATCGGCTGCACCTCGGTCATCACCTTGCCCTGCAGGTCACCCGAGACGACGACCCCGAGGCCGGCGACCAGCGTGACGATGGCACCGACGCGAGCCGCGCGGCGATACATCTCGCGGTCCCGGAGCCCGCCGCGCGACGCGAGCACGCTTGTCGCACCGGCGGATTCGTCCGACTCGGACAGCTCGGCCAGCCCCTGGCGACGACGCCAGTGCCACAGGGCCACCGCCAGCACCATCGCGCCTCCGGCCATGTAGGCCGCGAAGATCACGTGCGGGAAGGTGACGAGCTGGACCTTGTTGAACAGCACGGCGACGAAGTCGGTGAGCTCGGCTCGCCTCGTCTCGGGGTTGTAGCGGTAGCCCACGGGGTGCTGCATGAACGAGTTCGCCGCGAGGATGAAGTAGGCGGAGAGCACGGTGCCGATGTGGACGATCCAGATCGTCGCGGCGTGCAGCTTCTCGGGCATCCGCCCGCGCCCGAAGATCCACAGGCCGAGGAAGGTCGACTCCAGGAAGAACGCGAGGAGCGCCTCGAACGCGAGCGGCGCCCCGAAGATGTCGCCGACGAAGCGGGAGTAGCTCGACCAGTTCATCCCGAACTGGAACTCCTGCACGATGCCGGTGACGAGCCCGAGTGCGAAGTTGATGAGGAAGAGCTTGCTGAAGAACTGCGCCAGCCGGTCCCAGTGCTCGCCGCGGGTGCGGATGAACGCCGTGTGGAAGCCGGCCACCACGGCGGACATGCCGATCGTGATCGGCACGAACAAGAAGTGGTAGACGGTCGTGATGGCGAACTGCCACCGCGCCAGGTCGAGGTTGTCCATCGCCCCTCCGGATGCTAGATCGAGACGAGTGGCACGCTACGGGGCGGGCCGGAGCAGGGCCAGAGCCGGGTGCCCCGCAGGCGCGATCGTTGGCCCACCGCATCATCACGCTCGGTGACGGGCATAGCAAGAGAACGTGGCGATCTCCACCCAGGCGGGGACAGCACGAGGCCCCGGGCTCAGCCGGGGGCCTCGTGCTGTGAGACCGATCACGTCCGTTCGGGTGGTCCGAACGTGTCCGTTCAGGCGTCGGGATACCCATTCGGGTTGTTGGACTGCCAGCGCCACACGTCGGCGCACATGTCGTCGATCGTCTTGGTGGCCTGCCAGCCCAGCTCGGCGTTGGCCTTCGTGGGGTCGGCGTAGGACGCGGCGATGTCGCCGGCGCGGCGGGGGGCCACGACGTAGGGCAGCTCGCGACCGACGGCGCGGGAGAAGGCCGCGAGCATCTGCTTGACCGAGGTGGGGTTGCCGGTGCCGAGGTTCCAGGTCGAGACGGGGGCGTCGGTGCTACCGAGCTTCTCCAGCGCCGCGACGTGACCGGCGGCGAGGTCCTCGACGTGGATGTAGTCGCGCTCGCCGGTGCCGTCCTCGGTGTCGTAGTCGTCGCCGAAGATGTTGAGGTGCTCGCGCCGACCCACGGCCACCTGGGCGATGAACGGGACGAGGTTGTTGGGGATGCCCTGCGGGTCCTCACCGATGGTGCCGCTCGGGTGGGCGCCGACGGGGTTGAAGTAGCGCAGCAGCGCGATGCGCATGCTCGGGTCGGCCACGGCGACGTCGCGCAGGATCTGCTCGATCATCACCTTGGTCCAGCCGTAGGGGTTGGTCGCCGAGGTCGGGAAGTCCTCCTTCATCGGCACCGGCGCGTCCTCGCCGTAGACCGTGGCGGACGAGGAGAAGACGAGCTTTTTCACGCCGTGCTTGGCCATCGCCCGCACCAGCGAGAAGGTCGAGTCCAGGTTGTTCTCGTAGTACTCCAGCGGCTTCTCCACCGACTCGCCAACGGCCTTGAACCCGGCGAAGTGGATCACCGCGTCGAACGGCTCGCTGGCGAACAGGTGCTCGGTCTTGTCGTAGTCGGTGAGGTCGAAGCCGTGCACCTCGATGGGTTGCCCGGCGAGAGCCTCGAGCCGCGCCATGACGGTGGGCTTGGCGTTGGAGAAGTTGTCGACCACGACGACGTCGTGACCCGCGGACAGGAGCTGAAGGACGGTGTGCGAGCCGATGTAGCCGGCACCCCCGCTGACGAGAACGCGCATGGGGTCGAGCCTACGGGCTGGGGCCGTGCGACGGGCGCGTCTCGGGTGAGCCGCGAACGTGCGGTGACCGAGCGGTCGCCCGGCCATACTGGCGTGGTGACTCAGCGTAGCCTTGTCGCCTTCCGCGGCCTCGAGATCCTCTTGGCTCTCGTCGGCCTGGAGTTCGTCTTCAACGTGATCCCCATCGACGAGCGGATCGTCCTCGGTGCGTGGAACGCGCTGGCGATGTTCTTCCTCGTCGCCGGTGGGGCGGCCCTGTGGTGGGGCGCCCGCGTCGACGACCGCGCGCAGGCGAGCGGCACGATCACAACGATCGACGTCTCCCTGCTGGGGCGCTACGTCTGGCTGCCCCCCGCCATCACGAGCCTCGTCGGCGTCACCGCCGCGCTGGTGTCGACGCTGGTCAAGGCCGACGCGGAGGTGGACTCGCACACCAAGCTCGCGTTTCAACATCCTCGGCACCGCGGCCATGGTCTTCTCCTGGGCGATCCTGCAGACCGGTTTCGCGAGCCTCTACGAGCGCGCCCACGCCCGCGAGGGCGGCCTGCGCTTCCCGGCCACCAGCACCCCTCGCCCGGTCGACTTCGTCTATCTGGCCTTCACGCTCGGGTCGTCGTTCGCGACGAGCGACGTCGAGATCACCTCGCGCCGGATGCGCTTCCGGGTGCTGCTGCACAGCGTGCTCAGCTTCTTCTACAACGCCGCGGTCGTCGCCCTCGCGATCTCCGTCATCACCGGCAAGTAGACCGACCCTGACGTCTCAGGCCGCCACCGCCTCCTGGGTCGGCGAGAGGGCGAGGACGACGCAACCGGCGACGCTGAGGGCTACCCCGGCCGCCGCAGGCGCACCCCAACCGGCCCGCACCGTGTCGCCGAGCGCGACGAGCCCCACCACGCCGGGCACGATCGACTCGACCACCCACAGGACGGCGGTGGTCCCGCCGAACGAGCCGCGCTCCAGCGCCCGCGCATAGAGCAGCGTGCCGAGCCCGCCGCCCACGCACACCATCCAGGCGAGGGGCGACACCAGCAGCTCGAGCGACACCGACAGACCGCCGCCCATCAGCGCGCGGCCGGCGAGCGCCGCGACCGCGAAGCCCCCGCCCGCGATGCCCGCCAGCACCACCGCCGGCAGCCGGCTGTAGCCGACGAGCCCGGCGACCACGAGCACCGCGAGCGCCACGGCCAGGGCGGGGACGAACCACGCGGCCGGCCGGACCGTGGACTCGGGCCCGGCGCAGAGGGCCACCAGCGCGAGGCCGGCCGTGGCCAGCGCCACCCCGAGCCAGTCCTGGCGGCGCAGCGCGAGGTGCAGGACCGGCCACCCGATCACGACGGCGACCGCGAGCGACCCTGCGAGCATCGACTGCACGACGAAGAGCGGCAGCCACACCATCGCCACGAGCGACAGCGCCCAGGCGAGCAGGTCGGCGAGGATGCCGAGCAGGTAGGCGGGGTGGCGCACCACGGCCGGCCCGCTCGCCCGGCGCGCGGCGAACCCCTGCAGCACCGAGGCGATGCCGTAGAGCGCGGTGGCGCCGAGGGCGGCGAGGAAGGCCTGCGTCATCGCGGGGTCGACGGCTACAGGTCGACGTGCGCGCCCATGGCGACCGTGCGGTCGGGCGGCAGGTGGAAGACGCGGACCCGGTTGGCGGCGTTGTGCGCCATCGCGACGAACAGCGCCTGCCGCCAGCGCGGCAGCTCGGGCCGAACCCCGCGGTGCACGGTGATGGCGGAGAGGAAGTAGCGCGCCTGCGCCACGTCGACCTTCATCTCGGACTCGACCAGCTGCGGGGCGGCGAGCCGCAGCGCCTTCGGGATGTCCTGGTCGTCGTTGAAGCCGAGCCGCACGCTCACCGCGAAGATGCCGTCGTCCTCGTGCCCGAGGTCGTCCACGCTGATCCGGTCGACGTGCCGGATGTGCGGCACGTCCTCGTTGACGATCCGCAGGATGACGACGTGCTCGTGCAGCACCTGGTTGAAGTCGGTGTTGGCGCGCAGCGCGAGGGGGGTGGTCTCCAAGGTGGGGTGCGGGTAGACCGCGAGGCCGGGGACGCGTCGGACCTTGTGCTCGTTGACCTCCTCGATGAAGCCGGTGAGCGGCCCCTCGAGCTCGACCCGGCGCTCGGTCACCAGCTTGGCGCCGGTCCGCCAGGTGGTCATCACGACGACGACCCCGGCGGCGATCAGCAGGGGCAGCCAGCCGCCGGTCACCAGCTTGGTGAGGTTGGCGGCGAAGAAGGTCAGCTCGGCCCCGCCGATCACCACGGCGAAGAGCGCGAGCTTCCAGGTCGCCCAGCCCCACACGTGGTGGGCGAGCAGCAGGAACAGCCCGGTCGTGAGCAGCAGGGTGCCGGTCACCGCGAGCCCGTAGGCCGTGGCCAGCCGCGCCGACGCCTGGAAGACCCCGACCAGCAGCAGCACGCCGCCGAACAGCAGCCAGTTGATCGCCGGGACGTAGATCTGGCCGCCCTCCTCACGGCTCGTGTGGTTCACCGTCAGGCGCGGCAGCAGCCCCAGCCGGACCGCCTGGCGGGACACCGAGAACGCCCCCGAGATCACCGCCTGCGACGCGATGACGGTGGCGAGCGTGGCCAGCACGACGAGCGGCACGGTCGCCCAGCTCGGCGCGAGCGAGAAGAACGGGTTGGCGACGGTGCTCGGGTCGTGCAGCATCATCGCGCCCTGCCCGAGGTAGTTCAGCAGCAGCGACGGGAAGACCAGTCCGAACCAGGCGAGCCGGATGGGCCGGGCACCGAAGTGCCCCATGTCCGCGTAGAGCGCCTCGGCACCGGTGATCGTCAGCACGACCGCCCCCATCGCCACGAAGGCCACCCAGGGCCGGTCGATCCCGAACAGGATCGCGTAGGTGGGGGAGACGGACCGCAGGATCTCGGGGTGCTGCGCGATGTGCGGCACCCCGAGCACGGCCAGCAGCACGAACCAGCAGACCATCACCGGCCCGAACGCGCGGCCGACGACCTCGGTCCCGAACCGTTGCACGACGAACAGGACGGCGAGGATCCCCACCGAGCACGGCAGCACCCAGCTGGCGAAGCCCGGGTTGGCCACCTCGAGCCCCTCGACCGCCGACATCACCGAGATCGCGGGCGTGATCACGCTGTCGCCGTAGAACAGGGCGGCGCCGACGATGCCGAGCAGCAGCACGACGGCCGTGGTGTGCCGGTCCGAGCCCAGCTTGCTGCGCAGCAGAGCGGCCAGCGCGAGGATGCCGCCCTCGCCGTCGTTGTCGGCGCGCAGGATGAACGCGACGTACTTGATGCTCACGACCACCGTGATCGACCAGAACACCAGCGAGATGACGCCGTACACGTCCTGGTGGGTGGGTTCTACGGTGTTGTGCTCGATCGAGAAGACCGTCTGCAGCGAGTAGAGCGGGCTGGTGCCGATGTCGCCGAACACCACGCCGAGGGCACCGAGCGTGAGAGGCCCTAACGGCTTCTGGGACATGAGTCACCATCCTCCGACCCACCACTGAGGCTCCCCTGAGGAAGCGCATGCTTCAACGGTGTTGCGCAGTTCGCGACCTGGACGCCCCTTGCCGGAGCGCGCACGTGCGGCAGAATCGACACGCACCGACCATAGACCCCGACCACGACCCGGTCGAGAAAGGGGCCCCCTGTGCCCACCACCGTCAAGGGTGTCATCGCTCGCGCCAAGGGCGCCCCGGTCGAGATCGTCGACGTCATCGTGCCCGACCCGGGCCCCGGTGAGGCCGTCGTCGACGTCCAGAGCTGCGGCGTCTGCCACACCGACTACCACTACCAGCAGGGCGGCATCAGCGACGACTTCCCGTTCCTGCTGGGGCACGAGGCGGCCGGCGTCGTCTCGGCCGTCGGCGAGGGCGTCACCGATGTCGCCGTCGGCGACTTCGTCATCCTCAACTGGCGCGCCGTCTGCGGTCAGTGCCGAGCCTGCCTGCGCGGCAAGCCGTGGTACTGCTTCAACACCCACAACGCCAAGCAGAAGATGACGCTGACCGACGGCACCGAGCTGTCGCCCGCGCTCGGCATCGGCGCGTTCATCGAGAAGACGCTGGTCGCGGCTGGCCAGTGCACCAAGGTCGACCCGAGCGTCCGCCCGGAGGCCGCCGGCCTGCTCGGCTGCGGCGTGATGGCCGGCCTCGGCGCCGCCATCAACACCGGCAACGTCGGCCGCGGCGACAGTGTCGCCGTCATCGGTCTCGGCGGGGTCGGCATGGCCGCCGTCGTCGGCTCGCGGCTCGCCGGCGCGGCCAAGATCATCGCCGTCGACAAGGACCCCCGCAAGCTCGAGCTGGCCACCTCGATGGGCGCCACCGACACCATCGACGCCACCAGCGCCGACGTGGTCGAGGCGATCCAGGGCCTGACCGACGGGCACGGTGCGGACGTCGTCATCGACGCGGTCGGCATCCCCGCGACCTACAAGCAGGCGTTCTACGCCCGCGACCTCGCCGGCACCGTCGTGCTGGTCGGCGTGCCCACCCCCGAGATGACCCTCGAGCTGCCGCTGCTCGACGTCTTCGGTCGCGGTGGCGCGCTCAAGTCCAGCTGGTACGGCGACTGCCTGCCGAGCCGCGACTTCCCGATGCTCGTAGACCTCTACCAGCAGGGCCGGCTCGACCTGGACGCCTTCGTCTCCGAGACGATCAAGCTCGACCAGATCGAGGACGCGTTCGCGAAGATGAAGACCGGCGACGTGCTGCGCTCGGTGGTCACGCTGTGAGCGCCCGCATCGACAAGATCGTCACGTCCGGCACGTTCAACCTCGACGGCGGCAGCTGGGAGGTCGACAACAACGTGTGGTTCGTCGGCGACGACGAGGAGTGCGTGGTCTTCGACGCCCCGCACGACGCGCAGGCCATCGCCGACGCCGTCGGTGACCGGAGCCTGCTCGCCATCATCTGCACCCACGCGCACGACGACCACGTGCGGGAGGCGGTCAAGCTCAAGGAGCTCACCGGCGCCCCGATCTGGCTGAATCTCGCCGACCTCGAGCTGTGGCAGCAGACCCACCCGGACGTGCTGCCCGACGTGGGCGTGAGCGACGGCATGACCGTGCGGGTCGGCGGGGTCACCCTGCAGGCCATCACCACGCCGGGGCACACCCACGGCGGCACCTGCTGGTACTCCAAGGAGCTCGGCGCCCTCTTCTCCGGCGACACCCTGTTCGACGGGGGGCCCGGCGCGACCGGTCGCAGCTTCTCGGACTACCCGACGATCGTGTCCTCGATCCGCCAGCGGCTGTTCACCCTGCCGCCGGACACGGTCGTGCACACCGGTCACGGCTCCGACACGACCATCGCCTCCGAGCGCGCGGGCTCGCCCACCTGGCCTGCGTGACCGCAGGCCGGCGCGTCCGGGGCGCGTCGCTGGACGGCTCCCACGTGGAGACGGTCCGGCACGGCATGATGAGCGCTGTGCCGGACCAACCTCTTGCCCTGCGTGCCGTCCGCGGGAGCCTGCGCGGCCTCGCCGGGCTGCCGCCCCGCGGGCTGCGCGTGCTCGCCGGTCGCCAGCGGGTGGTCGACGGGCAGACCGTGCTCCCCGAGGTGCAGATCATGCTGCGCCTGCTCGACAACGCCCCCGGACAGGCCATCGAGGACCTCGACCTGGAGGCCGCCCGCGAGGAGCTGGACGCCGAGGCCTGGCTGTTCGCCGGCGCGGTGCACGTGGCCGCGGTGCGCGACATCCAGGTCCCCGGCGCGGCGGGCCCGCTCGACGTGCGGGTCTACGACCCGGCGCCCGGCCGCGGCAAGGGTCTGCTGGTGTGGTTCCACCCGGGCGGCTACTGCCTCGGCTCGCTCGAGACGAGCGACGCGGTGTGCCGTCACCTCGCCCGCTACAGCGGCCAGGCCGTCGCGTCCGTCGCCTACCGGCTCGCGCCCGAGGCGCCGTTCCCGGCAGCGGTCGAGGACGCGGTCGCGGCCACCCGCTACCTGCGCGACCACGTCGCCGAGGTCGCCAGCCCCGGGGGTCGGGTGGCGGTCGGCGGCGAGTCGTCCGGCGCCACGCTCGCGGCGGTCGTCGCCCGCGAGGTGGTCGAGGACGATGCCCCCGAGCTCGCCTTCCAGCTGCTCGTCACCCCGCTCGTAGACCTCGTCGGTCGGCGCCCGTCGCACCAGGTCTACGGCGACGGCTTCGGCCTCACGACCCGCCTGGTCGACTGGTACGCCGACCACTACCTCGGTTACCTCGGCGCCGACCGCGGTGCTGGTGGTGGTGCCGGTGCGGACGTGGCCGCCGACCCGCGGCTGAACCCGCTGCGCTACACCAGCCTGCGCGGGGTGGCGCCCGCCCATGTCGTGGTCGCCGGGCTGGACCCGCTGCGCGACGAGGGCCTCGAGCTGGCCGACAAGCTGCGCGCCGACGGCGTCGAGGTGAGCGTCGACGACGTCTCCGGCTTCATCCACGCGGCCATCAACGCCACCGGCCTGTCCCGGACCGCCCGCGGCATCCTGCAACGCTGCGCCGACGAGCTGCGCGACCACCTCGCGCCCCGCCTCACGCGATCGTGAGCCCCTTCGTCTTCACCGCCGCCGGCTCGACCACCGGTCGCGTCCACCTCGACCTGGGCGGGGACGACTCTCGCCACGACTCGTCTCAGCAGGTGGAGGCCGTGCTGGTGGAGGCCCTGCGCACCGAGACCGAGCAGGCCTTTGCCGAGCACGGGTGGACCCGCATCGAGACCCACGTGGCCGGCCGCGACCTGACCGCGCAGCGGGTGGCCCAGCGGGCGGGTCTGCGCCGCGAGGGGCGGCTGCGAGGCGCCGCGACCGACGGCGACGACCTCCTGGTCTACGCCCGGCTCGTGACCGACCCGGCCCCCGGGTCGCGCGACGGCTTCACCGGGATCCTCGACTCGATCATGCCGCTCAAGCGCAACATCGCCCAGGGCGTCGTGTGGGACGAGCAGGGCCGGGTGCTGCTGTGCGAGACGACCTACAAGCGGGACTGGGACCTGCCGGGCGGCATCGTCGACCCGGACGAGCCACCCTCGAAGACTGTCGAGCGCGAGCTGCACGAGGAGCTCGGCGCCGACGTCGTGGCCGGCGCGCTGCTGACCGTGGCGTGGCTGCCGCGCTACAAGGGGTGGTCGGACGCCACCTTGTTCGTCTTCGACCTGGGCTCGCGGGACCAGCTGCCCGAGCACCTGGACCTGCAGACGCGCGAGATCCGGGCCGTCCACTGGGCCGACCGGGCGACCGTCGCCACCCGGTGCGCGCCCTACGCGGCCCGCCTGCTGCACCTGCTGATGGACCGGCGCGACGCCGGGGCGACCGGCACGGTCTACGTGGTGGACGGGGAGCCGCACGAGCCCTGAGGCCGGGCGGCGCCCCGTCGGGGCCAGCGCTCGATCGAGTCAGCGCTCGATCGAGTCGGGCAGCAGCACGTTGAGGATCATGGCCACCAGCGTGATCACGATCGAGCCGAGCAGCGCGTCCCAGAAGAAGTGGTCGACGTGGAAGTCCAGCCCGAGCGGGCCGGCGAGCCACGACGTCACCTGCAGCATCAGCGCGTTGACCACCCAGGTGAACAGGCCGAGCGTGAGGATGATCGCGGGCAGCGAGAAGAACACGACGATCGGCTTCAGCACGGCGTTGACCAAGCCGAACACCACGGCCACGAGCACCATCGAGAGCAGTCGGGTCGACGTCGCGTTGGCCTCCTCACCGAGGTGGATGCCACTGACGACGAGGGCTGCGGCTCCGAGGGCGATGGCATTGACCACCGTCTTGATGGCGAACGATCTCATGTGCTCATCCTCCCACGTCGGTCCTAGAGTGTGGCCATGACAGCCACCACCTCTGGCTCTGGCTCGCCCGTCGGGCTGCGTGCGGCGCTCGCCCAGGTCCCCGACTACGTCGCCGGTCGGCCGGCACCGGTCGTCGAGGGGCTGACGACCTACAAGATGAGCAGCAACGAGAACCCTTACCCGCCGCTGCCGAGCGTCGTCGGCGTCATCGCGGAGGCGGCGACCGAGGTCAACCGCTACCCGGACATGGCGGTCACCGACCTGGTGCAGGCGCTCGCCGACTTCATCGGGGTGCCGCACGACCACATCTCCACCGGCACCGGCTCCTCGGCCGTGCTCAGCCAGCTCATCAACGCCACCTGCGACGAGGGCGACGAGGTGGTCTTCGCGTGGCGCTCGTTCGAGCTCTACCCGATCGCGACGGCCATCGCCGGCGCGAAGGCGGTGCGCGTGCCGCTCACCCCCGACCACCGCCACGACCTCGACGCCATGGCGGCCGCCATCACCGACCGCACCCGCCTGGTGATCGTGTGCACGCCCAACAACCCGACCGGCACCAGCGTCCACCGCGACGAGCTCGAGGCGTTCCTCGCGAAGGTGCCGCCGTCGGTGCTGGTCGTGATCGACGAGGCCTACGTCGAGTTCGTCCGCGATCCCGACACCCCGGACGCGCTCGAGCTCTACCGCACCCACCCGAACGTCGCGGTGCTGCGCACCTTCTCCAAGGCCTACGGCCTCGCCGGCCTGCGGATCGGCTACGCCGTCGCGTCGTCCGAGGTCACCGCCGCGCTGCGGCGCACGGCGCTGCCGTTCGGCATCAGCGTCGTCGCCGAGGAGGCAGCCGTCGCCAGCCTCGCGGCCTACGACGAGCTCGACGCCCGGGTGACGGCCGTGGTGGCCGAGCGGGACCGGGTCGTGGCCGCGCTCACCGCCCAGGGCTGGGAGCTGCCCGACAGCCAGGCCAACTTCGTCTTCTTCCCGCTCGGCCCGGCCGGCGCGGCCTTCGAGCAGGCGTGCTACGACGCCGGTCTCGTGGTCCGGCGCCACGGCGACGAGGGCGTGCGCGTGACGATCGCGGAGCCCGAGGCCAACGATCGGCTGATCCGCGTCGCGGGCGCCTTCGACAGGAGTAGCATCCAGCCAGGCTGACGGCGCACCGCGTCGGCCGACGACCGGAGGGGACCAGCAGGGGGCTGGCCGGTCCGCGTGGACCGGTGATGACTAGTTCGCGCGGGCGATTTGTCGCCATTGTCGTTGTCGGGGTCGGTGCACCAGCGCACTATTGTTGGGTGGGGACCATGGGTGAACGCCGCATGCGCGGCCGGGGCGGAGCCGAGGAGGCCGGCGCATCGAGCGCCTGGGCCCCCGTGCTGGGCCTCGTCGGCCTCTCCGCCGCCTCCCTCGCCGCCTTCACCGCGATCGGCGTCGCCTCGATGGGTCCGCAGCCCCGCACCGTCGCGCTCGACACGTCCACCGTCACCACGGCCCCCAGCGCGCCCGGGAGCTCGGGCGGTCAGGACCCCGCCGGCGACTCGTCGCGCTCAGGTGACTCGCCCGCGGCCCTGCCGCCCACTGCCACCCACCGCCTCGACGCCGGCAGCTGGGTCAAGCACGGCACGCCCGCCATCGGCACCCCGCTGCTCGCCGTCGGCGGCGGCCCCGCGGTCGGCGTCGGCGAGATCGCCGCGGCTCCGCTCTTCCTGCCCGGCTCGCTCGGTCAGCTGACCCAGGCCGACGTCCTCGCCGCCGGATCCCGGTCGGTCACCGAGGGGAGCGCGCTCGCTGCCCTGCAGGGCACCTTCCTGCTCGGCCCGCAGCTCGCCGGCGTGCAGGTCCTTGCCTCCGACGCCGGGGTCAAGGCCGCCACCACGGTGCGCGCCGGCGCCGCGGGGTCCACCTCCACCGTCGAGGCCACCGCCGTCATGGCGGCCCTCGCGCCGGTCGCGTCGACGCTGGTCGCCGCCGGCGCCGCCCCCGACACGCCGCTCGTCGCGATCGCGGCCCTGGCCCCCGGCGCCACCGACCAGACCCTGACCCGGCAGGCCGTCATCGCCGCCGCGGCCGTCCCGTCGGCGGCACCCACCGACACCCTCGCCGGGGTCGCCGCGATGGCGCGCTCGGCCATCGAGCCCGCCGACGGCTCCGCCGTGGCCCGCACCCAGGCCGCACCGTCGACCGCGCCTCCGGCCGCCTCGAGCGGCGCCTCGACCGGCGCCACCGCGCCCACCACCTCCGGTGGTGCCCCGGCCACCGGGCCGAGCGCCGCGACAGGCAGCGGTGCGACCACCGGTGCGGGCAGCACCCCCGGCTCCACGCCGGCGGCCACCCCCGGGACGGGTGGCTCCACGCCAGGCTCCACCGGGTCTACGACTCCTGGGGGGACGGCGACCGGGCCGGCCACTGCGACCACGACACCGGGCACCGGCACCAGCGCGCCGGCCACCAGCCACCCGACGGCCACGCCGACCGGCGGCGGCCCGACGACCAGCACAGCTCCCACCACGCCGGCCCCCACCACGACGAAGGCGACCCCGGTGCCGACCGACCGCACCCCCACGGCGACGGCGACGCCGACGAGCACCGGCGTGCAGGTTGCCCCGGCCCCGACGCCCACCAAGCCGACCGGTGGTGGCGGCCTGAGCGTCTCAGGTGACGCACCGACCCCGCTCCGGTAGATTCGGCGGTAGCCCAGCCACCCCTGCTGGGCGGGTCGGCACCGTCGCCACACCCCGCTGACGGTCGCGGCCAACACCGGGACCGGTGGCGATCCTGGCCGGTCGGACGAAGGGAGCTCCATGAGCAGCGACAGCGGCGTCGCCGTCACCCCGGAGGTCGGAGACCCGTTTGCGCGGGTCGTCCCCCCGCCGGACCCCGACCGGCGACCGGGGGGCAGCTACGGCAGCCCCGAGATGATCCAGATCCTCACCCCTGAGGGCGAGTTCATCGAGCATCCGCAGTACGGCCGGTTCCTCGAGGACCTCACCGACGACGACCTGCGCGGGTTCTACCGCGACCAGGTGCTGATCCGTCGCCTCGACACCGAGGCCACCGCGCTGCAGCGCCAGGGCCAGCTCGGCCTCTGGGCGTCGATGCTCGGCCAGGAGGCCGCGCAGGTCGGGTGCGGTCGCGCGATGCGCCCCCAGGACTACGCGTTCCCGGGCTACCGCGAGCACGGCGTGGCCTGGTGCCGCGGCGTCGACCCGCTCGAGCTGGTCGCCCTCTTCCGCGGCACCAACAAGGGTGGGTGGGACCCGGCCGAGCACAACTTCCACCTGTTCACCATCGTCATCGGCAACCAGGTGCTGCTCGCCACCGGCTACGCCATGGGCATCCTGCTCGACGGCGACGTGGGCACCGACGACCCCGAGCGCGACACCGCCGTGATGGCCTTCTTCGGCGACGGTGCGACCGCCCAGGGCGACGTCAACGAGTCGTTCGTCTTCGCCGCGGTGCACAACGCGCCGATCGTCTTCTTCTGCCAGAACAATCAGTGGGCGATCAGCGAGCCCAACTGGCGCCAGACCGCCATCCCGCTCTACAAGCGGGCGTCCGGCTTCGGCTTCCCCGGCGTGCAGGTCGACGGCAACGACGTCCTCGCCACCTACGCCGTCACGCGGGCCATGCTCGAGCGGGCCCGCAGCGGCGAGGGCCCCGCGTTCATCGAGGCGTTCACCTACCGGATGGGCGCGCACACGACGTCCGACGACCCGACCAAGTACCGCGTCTCCGCGGAGGTCGAGGTCTGGAAGCACCGCGACCCGATCGCCCGCCTCAAGGTCTACCTCTCCCGCAGCGGGAAGGCCGACTCGGCCTTCTTCGCCGACGTGGAGGCCGAGGCCGACGCGCTCGCCGAGAAGCTGCGCCGCGAGACCCATGCCATGCCCGACCCGACCCCCGAGTCGATGTTCGACCACGCCTACAGCGAGCCGCACGCCCAGGTCGACCGGGACCGCGCGGAGTTCCGCGCCTACCAGGAGGCGTTCGCCGACGTCGAGGGGGAGCAGGCATGACGAAGCTGACCATCGCCAAGGCCATCAACGCCGGGCTGCGCCGCGCGATGGAGCGCGACCCCAAGGTCGTGCTCTGCGGCGAGGACATCGGCACCCTCGGCGGCGTCTTCCGCGTCACCGAGCATCTGCAGAAGGACTTCGGCGAGGACCGCGTGCGCGACACCCCGCTCGCCGAGTCGGGGATCATGGGCACCGCGATCGGCCTGGCGCTGCGCGGCTACCGGCCGGTCGTCGAGATCCAGTTCGACGGGTTCGTCTACCCGGCGTTCGACCAGATCGTGTCCCAGCTCGCCAAGCTGCACCACCGCTCGCAGGGCCGGGTGAAACTGCCTGTGGTCGTGCGGATCCCGATGGGAGGCGGCATCGGCGCGGTCGAGCACCACAGCGAGTCCAACGAGGCCTACTTCGCCCACACGGCCGGGCTCAAGGTCGTCTTCTGCTCCAACCCCGAGGACGCCTACTGGATGGTCCAGCAGGCCATCGAGTCCGACGACCCGGTGATCCTCTACGAGCCCAAGCGGCGCTATCACGAGAAGGGCGAGGTAGACCTCGACGCCCAGTCCGCGCCCCGCGACCTGTTCGGCGCCCACGTCCTGCGCGAGGGCACGGACGTGACGCTCGCGTGCTACGGACCCATGGTCAAGACCTGCCTGGACGCCGCCACCGCGGCCGAGGACGAGGGGCACAGCCTCGAGGTCATCGACCTGCGCTCCATCTCCCCGCTCGACATCGACACGCTCACGGCGTCGGTCGCCAAGACCGGGCGGATGGTCGTGGTGCACGAGGCCGCGACCTTCCTCGGCGTCGGCGCCGAGGTCGCGGCGCAGGTGACCGAGCGGTGCTTCTACCAGCTCGAGGCGCCGGTCCTGCGCGTCGGCGGCTACAACGTCCCCTACCCTGCGAGCAAGGTCGAGGAGGACTACCTGCCCGACCTCGACCGTGTCCTCGCCGGCGTCGACCGGTCCCTGGCCTACTGAGCGGAAGGCGCGAATCCCTATGGCTGTCAACAGGTTCAACCTCCCCGACCCGGGCGAGGGCCTGCTCGAGGCAGAGATCGTCACCTGGCGGGTCAAGCCCGGTGACACCGTGAAGGTCAATGACGTCGTCGTCGAGATCGAGACCGCCAAGTCCCTCGTAGAGCTGCCCATCCCGTGGGCGGGCACCGTCGCCGAGCTGCTGGTCGCCGAGGGCGACACCGTCGACGTGGGGTCGCCGATCATCACGATCGACGACGGTCAGGGCGGTGGCGAGGCTGGTGGTGATGGCGCTTCTGGCGCTGCTGCTGCTTCGGCTGGTGCCGACGACGGGGGCGACGGGGAGCCGGCCGAGGGCGAGCGGGTGCCGGTCCTCGTGGGCTACGGCCCGCGCACCGGTGCCGCCAAGCGTCGGCCCCGCAAGGGTGCTGCGCCTGCCGAATCGGTAGCTCCCGCAACGGCTTCCGCGCCTGCGCCTGCCGCTGCACCCGCGCCTGCTGCTGCGGCTGCCGCGTCACCCGCACCTGCGCCCGCCGCTGCACCGACGCCTGCACCCGCTCCTGCCCCCGAGCCGGCTGCGAGCAGTGGCGAGCGCCCGCTCGCCAAGCCGCCCACCCGCCGCTACGCGAAGGACCACGGTGTCGACCTGGCAGCCGTCGCGGGCACCGGAGCCGACGGGCTGATCACCCGCGAGGACGTCGACGCCTACCTGGCGGGTGGCGCGACCGGCGGCGCTACGGAGTCTGGCCCGTCGACCGCCGCAACCCCCACCGGCACCGGTCTGGGCTGGGGCGACGGGCCGCGCGAGGTGCGCGAGCCGGTCAAGGGCGTGCGCAAGATGACGGCGTCGGCGATGGTGTCCTCGGCGTTCACGGCGCCGCACGTGACCGAGTTCGTGACCGTGGACTGCACCGCGACGATGGAGCTGGTCGAGCGGCTCAAGGCCGACCGCGAGTTCGCCGGGGTCAAGGTCTCGCCGCTGCTCGTCCTCGCCCGGGCGCTGATCATCGCGCTGCGACGCAACCCCGGCATCAACGCGACCTGGGACGAGAGCTCGCAGGAGATCATCTACAAGAGCTATGTGAACCTCGGCATCGCGGCCGCGACGCCGCGCGGCCTGCTGGTGCCCAACATCAAGGACGCGCAGCGGATGAACCTGCGCGAGCTCGCCGACGCGCTCGGCGCGCTCGTGGCCACCGCGCGCGACGGGCGCACCCAGCCCGCCGACATGAGCGGCGGGACGATCACGATCACGAACGTCGGTGTGTTCGGCGTCGACACCGGCACCCCGATCATCAACCCGGGGGAGTCGGCGATCCTGGCGTTCGGTGCGGTGCGACGGATGCCGTGGGTCGTCACGGGGGCCGACGGCGTTGAGTCGATCGTGCCGCGCTCGGTGACCCAGCTGGCGCTGTCGTTCGACCACCGGCTGATCGACGGCGAGCTCGGTTCGCGCTTCCTGGCCGACGTCGCGGCGCTGCTCGAGGACCCCGCGCGGGCCCTGGTCTGGGGCTAGGGGCTACCGGACCAGATGGGCACGGGGGGTCGCCGGCACGCCGGCACGGGGGAGCTCGGCGGTCTCGTCGCCGTGCTCGCGATCGCAGCGGTCGCCTACTGCTGGCGGCTGGGCGAGCAGGGCTACGCCAACGTCTACTACGCCGCTGCCGTCCAGTCGGCGGCGCACTCGTGGACCAGCTTCTTCTGGGGCAGCGTCGAGTGGCTGAACACCCAGTCGATGGACAAGCCGCCGGTCTTCGTCTGGCCGATGGCGCTGTCCGTGCGGGTCTTCGGCATGAACCCGTGGGCCATTCTGCTGCCGCAGGTCCTCATCATGCTCGCGGCGATCCTGCTCCTGCACCGCACCGTCCGGCGCACCCACGGTGGTCTCGCTGCCGTCGTGGCCGCCGCCGTGATGGCGCTGACGCCGATCGTGCTGGTCATGGCCCGCTTCAACGACCCGGACACCGCGCTGACGTTGCTCGCGGTGGGTGGGGCGTACGCCACCGTGCGCTACGTCGAGGCGCCGCGTCGCCGCTGGCTCGTGCTGGTCGGCGCCTGCGTCGGGTTGGGCTTCCTCTGCAAGTGGCTGGCCGTCTTCCTGCCCGCGGTGGCGTTCGTCGCGGTGCTGCTGGCCGACCGGGCGCTGCCCCTGCGCGCACGGTTGCGGGCGGTCGGCGTGGTCGGGCTGAGCGCGGCGGTCTTCGGGCTGTGGTGGGTGGTGGTCTACGTGCTGACCCCGACGGGCTCCCGGCCCAACCCCGACGCCGCGAGCGGTGGCCTGGCGGACCTGCTGCTCGGCCGAAACGGCTTGTCCCGCATCGTGACTCATGACCCGACGACGCGCAACGGCATGAACGGCATGCCCGGGTTCGGTCGCTTCGTGCAGTGGCCGATGGACGGTCAGATCGGGTGGTTCCTGGCGCCGCTCGTCATCGCGCTTGGCCTGCTCGCGGCGCTGCCGGCGGCTCGCTTCATCGGCCCGATGGCCGGGCGGTCGCTCGAGCTGCGCTGGATCGGCAAGGTGCTCTGGGTGACCTGGGCGGTCGTCTGTCTCGGCGTCCTGTCGTTCATGGCCGGGTCGATGCACCCCTACTACGTCGTCATCGCCGTGCCCGCGATCGCCGCCCTGATCGGCATCGCCACCGACCGGGTCGTGGCCGTCGCCCGTCGCGACGCCGAGGGCGCCCGACTGGCGTGGATCCTGCTCGGCGTCGTCACGGTGCTCACCAGCACCAGCGGCATGGTCATCATGAACGCCCACGCCGACCTGCCCATCGGGTGGCTCGACGTCGCGGACGTCCTGGTGGTCGTGGCCCTCGCCGTCGTCATCGGTCACCGCTGGTGGAGCCGCTGGCCGGTAGCCCGGCTGCTCACCCCCGTCGGTATCGCCCTGTGCGCGCTCTCCATGGCGTGGGGACCCCTCGCCTTCGACGTCGTCACCGTCCGGCACCCCGTCATCGGCGCCAACCCCGTCGCCGGCCCCGAGGCGCACGTCGACACCCCCGTCTTCGACGACGCCGTGGTCGAGTTCCTGCGGCGTGAGTATGTGGGTGGTGGTGCTGCTGGTGCTGGTGGTGCTGGGACTGGCGGTGGTGGTGCTTCCGGCGGTGGCGCTGGCGGCTGGGCCGCCGCTGCCCCGATGGCCAGCCCGGCCGCCCAGCTTCAGCTGCAGCTCGATCTACCGGTGCTGCCGCTCGGCGGCTTCACCGGTCGCGCCTTCTCACCCACGCTCGCCGAGGTGCAGACCTGGATGCGCGACGGTCGACTGCGCTATCTGGTGCTCACCGGTCCCTACCGCAAGGCCCCCGACTCGTCCCCGCCCGACTTCGCCCGCCGCCCGGTCGGTGACATGGTCGGCTGGGCCCGCACCGTCGGCTGCCGCGTCACCATCCCCGGCTCCTCGGTAGCCGTCATCGACCTGACCGGCCGCTGCTGACCTCTCCACCCTGCGCATCTGATGGTCGCCGACCTGGCTGAGGCCAGCCTGCCGGGAGTATCCGAGAAACGGTGTAAGTGGCTCCATCGCCCGCAAGGGCAGGAGGAGTCATGATGACCGAGACAACCACCACCAGCAGCAGTGCGGAGGCCGTGGAGTCGGCCAGACTGGAGACTGTGACCCCAAACCCACCACCACCGCAGGATGAGCCGGCCGAGCTGGACAAGGCTCAGCGTGAAGCCGTCGCGCAGATGGTGCGCCAGGCCAAGGACGCCGGTATCGCCCTGACCGGCCCCGACGGCCTCCTCAAGACCCTCACGGCGCAGATCGTCGAAGCAGCCCTCGACGAAGAACTCAACGAGCACCTGGGCTATGACAAGCATGATCCCGTCGGTCGCGGGTCGGGCAACTCCCGCAACGGCACCCGCTCGAAGACGGTGATCACCGACAACGTCGGTGCCGTCAACATCCGGGTGCCGCGGGATCGCAATGGCACGTTCGAGCCACAGTTGGTCACCAAGCGCCAACGCCGGTTGTCGGACATGGACGCCATGGTGCTGTCGCTGTTCGCGAAGGGCCTGACGACTGGGGAGATCGCTGCCCACTTCGCGGAGGTCTACGGGACCTCGGTGTCGAAGGACACGATCAGCCGGATCACCGACCGCGTCGTCGACGAGATGAACACGTGGATGGCCCGCCCGTTGGAGCCGATCTACGCGGCGGTCTTCATCGACGCGATCGTGGTCAAGGTCAGGGATGGGCAGGTCCGTAACCAGCCCTACTACGCCGCGATCGGTGTCGACCTCGACGGGCACAAGGACATTCTGGGGATCTGGCCCGGGCAGGGCGATGGGGAGTCGGCGAAGTTCTGGTTTGCCTGCCTGACCGAGTTGAAGAACCGAGGCGTCAAGGACGTGTTCTTCATGGTCTGCGACGGGTTGAAGGGCCTGCCCGACAGCATCGGGTCCGTGTTCCCCGCCGCGAAGGTCCAGACCTGCATCATCCACCTGCTGCGCAACAGCTTCAGCTATGCCTCGAAGCGGCACTGGCCCGAGATCGCCGCCAACCTCAGGCCCGTTTACGAAGCATCCACCCCGGCCGATGCGGAGCGGGCGTTCGAACAGTTCGCCGAGAAGTGGGGCAAGGCCTACCCCGCGATGATCAGGCTCTGGCGCAACGCCTGGACCGAGTTCATCCCGTTCCTGGACTACGACGTCGAGATCCGCAAAGTCCTCTGTTCCACGAACGCGATCGAGAGTCTCAATGCCAGGTTCCGCAGGGCGGTGAGGGCCCGCGGTCACTTCCCGAACGAGCAGGCCGCGTTGAAGACGCTCTACCTGACCGTGAGATCGTTGGACCCCAAGGGCACCGGCCAGACCCGCTGGGGGATGCGCTGGAAGCCAGCGTTGAACGCGTTCGCCGTCACCTTCGCTGACCGCATGCCCGCGGCCAGCACCCACCAGTAACGAAAATGCCACTTACACCGATAATCGGATAGTCCCAGCCTGCCCGGTCTGCTCGCGCCGAGAGGCTGGCTGGCGGGTCACCCCGGCGCGGCCGAGATGGTGGTCGGCCACTCGAGGGCCGCCGAGACGGCAGTTAGACGCGCGACAGCCGCCGAGATGGTGGTTGGCCACCGAGACGGCTGTTGTACCAGCCGTCTCGGTCGCCAACTGCCGTGTCGCGGCGTCTGGCGTGGCCAGCTGCCGTCTCGGTCACCAACTGCCGTGTCGAGGCGTGGCGGTGGGTGCCGTCGGCGGTCGGCGGCGACGTTGGCGGGGACGGCCGGGTGGGCGGCGTGGCGGGTGGTGCTGAAGGGGTCTACGAAGGGGCGTTTTGGGTGTGCGTATGCGCAGGAACTCGGGTGGCGCCTAGGAAGCCGTGGTTTGCCGGGGTCCGGACCCTGCGCATCTCACGGGTTCGGCGGCGGATTACGGGTTCGTGCGCGTCTGTGGGCCGTCGGTGTGGGAGTGGACCGCGCCTCGGCCGGTGGGCGTCCCGTCTCGGCCGGGGTGGCCACCCTGGCCGACCGCGCCGAGACTTTGCCGGGTCACCCCCAGCGCGGCCCGAGACGGTGGCCGCGCGAGGGCGGCCGAGACGGTGGTTGGCCACGCGGGGGCCGCCGAGATGGCAGTTGGTCACGTGACGGCCGCCGAGATGGTGGTTGGCCACCGAAACGGCTGTTGTACCAGCCATCTCAGTGCCCAAGTGCCGTGTCGCGGCGTCTGGCGTGACCAGCTGCCGTCTCGGTCACCAACTGCCTTGTCGCGGCGTGGCGGTGGGTGCCGTCGGCGATCGGCGGCGACGTTGGCGGGGACGTCCGGGTGGGCAGGCGCGGCTGGGTGGGCAGGCGTGGCCGGCCACGAGCCGCACCGATCCGACGCGTCAGCGGAAGACGATGGTGCGGTGGCCGTCGAGCAGGACGCGGTGGTCGGCGTGCCAGCCGACGGCGCGGGCGAGGACCTGGGTCTCGACGTCGCGGCCGAGGACGACCATCTGCTCGGGCGTGGCGGCGTGCTCGACGCGGGCGACGTCCTGCTCGATGATCGGGCCCTCGTCGAGGTCTGCGGTGACGTAGTGGGCGGTGGCGCCGATCAGCTTGACCCCGCGGGCGTGCGCCTGGTGGTAGGGCCGGGCCCCCTTGAAGCTCGGCAGGAACGAGTGGTGGATGTTGATGGCGCGCCCGTCGAGGGTGCGGCAGAGGTCGTCCGACAGCACCTGCATGTAGCGCGCGAGCACGACCAGGTCGATGTCGAGCTCGTCGACCAGCTCGATCAGCCGTGCCTCGGCCTCGGGCTTGGTGTCCTTGGTGACGGGGATGTGGAAGAACGGGATGCCGGAGCTGTCCGCCAGCCGCTCGAAGTCGCGGTGGTTCGACACGATCGCCGGGATCTCGATGTTGAGCGAGCCCATCTGGGTGCGGAACACCAGGTCGTTGAGGCAGTGCCCGAACTTGCTGACCAGCACCAGTGCGCGGGTGGGGCGGGCGGCGTCGTAGAGCTGCCAGCTCATCGCGAACTGCTCGGCCACCCCGGCGAAGTCGCGCTGCAGGTCGTCCAGCTCGGCGTCGGCCTCGAACGCGACGCGCATGAAGAAGCGGCCCGACTGCGGGTCGCCGTACTGGCTGGACTCGGTGACGTTGCCCCCGCGGTCGACGAGGAATCCGCTGACGGCATGCACGATGCCGATGGTGTCGGGGCACGCGAGGGTGAGGACGAAGGCTCTGCTCATAGTGTCTCCAGTCTGACGTATTCACGGGCGCGGTCGGGTCCTCCGCTCACGGCACGACCCTGCGTCCACGCCTTCGCGAACCCCACACCTTCGCGAACCACCCACCCCGAGTAGACCGTCCGCACGCCAACGGGGCCGAGGCCAGGACGTCCTGACCTCGGCCCCGTTCTACGAGTGCCGTTCCACGAGGCGTGTGACGCGCACGGCGCCACCGCCTACTGCTCAGCGCCTACCGCTGACCAGCCACGAACTCGGGCCGGTGCCGACCGCGCATCGCGAGGTGCGCGTCGGGGAGCTCCTCCATGGTGTGGCCGACCGAGTCGTAGGTGGCGGCGTCGACCAGGAACTGGGTGAGGCTCTTGTGGAGCAGCAGGTCCTCGGGGCTCGCGTCCTCCGGGAGCGGCTCGAGCTGCAGCTCCTTGCGGCGGGCCGCCTCGGCGATCTGGGCGGCCGCGGACTGGCTGCCGAGCTCGAGGCGCGGCATGAACAGCATCACGACGAAGCCGATGACACAGGCGATGGCGGCGAGCAGGAAGATCAGGTCCATCGACTGGGCGAAGCCGACCTTGAAGGGGTGGGCGAGCCGCGGGTCCAGGTGGTTGATGATCGAGCTGTCCTGCATGACGCCGGAGAGCGCGCTCGGGTCCTTGGAGGCGAGGGCCTTCACGAAGCTGGCGTTGGTGGGGTCGGCGAGGACGGCCGGGTCCTTCATGGCGGCGAGGAACGACGGGTCCTTGCTGGCGTCGGTGAACGCGCTGGCGATGTTGCCGCCGAGCTTGTTGAACATGATCGACAAGAAGATCGCGACGCCGAGGGTGCCACCGATCTGGCGAAAGAAGGTGGCCGAGGAGGTGGCCATGCCGATGTCGCGGGGCTCGACGGCGGCCTGCACGGCGAGGGTCAGCGGCTGCATGGTGTTACCGAGGCCGAATCCGAAGAAGAACATCATGACCATGACCTGCCACAGCGGGGTGTCCGCGGACAGCCGCGACAGGACGAACATGATGATGGCCATCAGTGCCACTCCGAAGATCGGGAAGGGCTTGAGCTTGCCGGTCTTGGTCATCAGCTGGCCGGAGGCGATGGAGGCGATCATCATGCCGAGGACCATCGGGATCATCTGCAGGCCGGCCTTGGTGGGGCTCGAGCCGTTGATGATCTGCAGGTAGAACTGCGGCAGGATCATCATGCCGCCGAACATGCCGGCGCCGACGACGAAGCCACCGGACAGCGAGACCACGATCGCGCGGTTGCGGAAGATGCGCAGCGGGATGAGGGCGTCGTCCTTCATCAGGTGCTCGGCCCAGATGAAGCCGATGATGCCGACGACACCGATGACGAAGCACGCGATCGAGCGGCCCGAGGACCAGCCCCACTCACGGCCCTGCTCGGCGACGGTCAGCAGCGGCACCAGGCCGAGGACCAGCATGGACGCGCCCCACCAGTCGATGCGCGCCTCGCGGCGCACGTGGTGCAGGTGCAGGGTCCGCGACACGGCGAACAGCGCGACGGCCCCGATCGGCACGTTGACCATGAAGACCCAGCGCCAGCCGGTGAGGCCGAGCAGGGAGGACTGGTCGGCGAAGAAGCCGCCGATGACCGGGCCGAGCACCGACGAGGTGCCGAACACCGCGAGGAAGTAGCCCTGGTACTTGGCGCGCTCGCGCGGCGGGACGATGTCACCGACGATCGCGAGGGCCAACGACATCAGACCACCGGCGCCGAGACCCTGGATGGCGCGGAACGCGGCCAGCATGTACATCGAGGTGGCGAACGTGCAGGCCAGCGAGCCGGCGACGAAGATGATGATCGCGGCGAGGAAGAACGGCTTGCGGCCGTAGAGGTCCGAGAGCTTGCCGTAGATCGGGGTCGAGATCGTCGACGTGATCAGGTAGGCCGTGGTGACCCACGCCTGCTGGTCGAGCCCGTGCAGGTCGTCGGAGATGGTGCGGATCGCGGTGCCGACGATGTTCTGGTCGAGCGCGGCCAGGAACATCCCGGTCATCAACCCGAGGACGATGGTGACGATCTGCCGGTGCGACAGCTCGCCGTCACGCTGCGCGGCCAGCGAGGCCGAAGCGGCGGAGGAAGACAATGGAACTCCTTGGATGGGTCTGCACGAAGGATTCAGGCGGTGGTCGTCTCCGGGGTGGGGAGACGACGGTGGGGACGGCGTCGGCGGGTGCGGCATCGACCGCGCGGCTGGTCAGCCGTGGGCAGCGTCCCGGTAACGCTCTACGTCTTTGGCGAAGCGGGCGAGATAGCCCTGGAAGGCCTCGATGTCCGCGGACTCCCAGTCGTGCAGGATGGTGTCGAACCACTCCTTGCGCTGGACGTGAAGCTGGTGGACGAGGTCCTCGCCGGTGGGCGTGAGGGTGACGACCTGGGCTCGTCGGTCGACGGGGTCCGGGACCTTCTCCACGAGCCCCACCTTGGCGAGAGCGGTGCAGTGCCGGCTCACGGTGGAGACGTCGGCGTGGAGGCAGTCGGCGAGGTCGGAGACCCGGCTCGGCCCGCCGGTCAGGCGGAAGAGCACGGGGTAGGCGACGGGGTCGGCCCCCGGCACCAGGCGTGGCGCATGGTCTCGCAGGGAGGCCATGACCTTGAAGGTCCCCATCAGCTGGTCGCTGAGCTCCCCCGCCAGCTGGACGGGGACCTTGCGGGACGTGGTGTCATTCATTTGCTTGAATCATACAAATGGTTAGGTTGAACGTGCAAGTACCTCCCTGAGAGCCGGCTCAGGAAGCCCGGGTTCGGGGGCTCCGCCGGCGCGGCCTACGCTGGGACCGTGAGCTCTGCCCCCGCACCCACCCGCCCCCCGGCCTCGGCGACACCCGTAGCCCAGCCGCGCCGGGGCGTCGTGCTCGTCGGCCTCGCCGTCGCGCTGGTGGCCTGCGTGGTGGCCGGGTTCACGACCTCGGCGTTCGCGCCGCTCGCCACGGGGCTCGGCGACCCGGGCGCGGTGGTGCGCTTCGGTCTACCGCTGGTGCGGGTGGTGCACGACCTCGCCTTCGCGACGGTCTTCGGGCTGCTCATGCTCGGCGTGATGGTCGTCCCGGACGACCGCGCGGGGCACCGGCGGATCGCCGTCGCGCGGCTGGCGAGCGGGTTCGCCCTGCTGTGGGCCGCCTGCGCGGGGCTGGGGCTGCTGCTGAGCTTCGCCGACGTCGTCGGTGCCCCGATCGGTAGCCCGCAGTTCACCGGCAACCTCGGCTACCTGTGGAGCCTGGACGCGTTCAAGGCCCTCGTGGTCGTCTTCGTCCTCGCGCTCGCCGTCACGGTGGGGGCCGCGCTCGGCCGGTCGCGCTACACGCTGGCCTGGGTGCTGGCGCTCGCGGCGACCGCGATCTTCCCGCTGGGGCTCGCCGGCCACGCCAACGTCGCCGCCGCCCACGACTCCGCCGTCACCGGCCTGCAGCTGCACTGGGTCGCCACCGCCATCTGGGCCGGCGGCCTGATCGCTCTGGTCGTGCTGCGGCCGGTCCTCGGGCGCGGCCTGGCCGTCGTGGTCCGGCGCTACTCGACGATCGCCGCGTGGGGGCTCGCCCTCATGGTCTTCTCCGGGGTGCTCAACGCTTGGCTGCGGCTCGGCTCGGTCACCGAGCTCGGGTCGGCCTACGGGCGGCTGGTCGTGGTGAAGGTGCTCGCGGTCGTCGCGCTCGGGCTCCTCGGCCTGCGCCAGCGCCGCCGCCACGTCGGCCGGATCGAGCGCGACCCGGGCTCGGTGAGCGCGTTCGTGCGGCTGGCCGTCACCGAGGTGGCCGTCATGGGTCTCGCGGCCGGTGTCGCCGTAGCCCTCTCGCGGTCGGCTCCGCCCGTGCCCCAGGACGCGGTGGCCGCCACCCCGGTCGAGTCGATCACCGGCTACCCAGCGCCCCCCGCCCCCGGGCCGCTGGCGTGGCTGCTCACCTGGCGGGTGGACTGGCTGTGGCTCGTGCTGTCGCTGCTGGCCGTAGGGCTCTACCTGTGGGGGGTGCACCGGCTCAAGGACCGGCACGACCGGTGGCCGATGGTGCGCACGCTGTCGTGGCTCGCGGGGCACGCCGTCTTCCTCTACGCGACCCAGGGCTACCCCGCGGTCTACGGGAAGGTGATGTTCTCGGCGCACATGATCATGCACATGCTGATCGGCATGACGGTGCCGATCTTCCTGGTGCTGGGCGCGCCGTCGACGCTCGCCCTGCGGGTGCTGAAGGCGCGCACGGACGGCAGCTTCGGCTGGCGCGAGCTGCTGCTCGCCTGCCTGCACTCGCGCTGGCTGCAGTTCTGGGCGAACCCGATCGTCGCGGCCATCAACTTCTTCGCCAGCCTGATCCTGTTCTACTACTCCGGACTGTTCGAGCTGGCGCTGCGCACGCACACCGGGCACGTGCTGATGGTCGTGCACTTCCTGCTCGCGGGCTACGGCTTCGCCTGGGTGCTGTGCGGCATCGACCCGGGACCGCGCAAGTGGCCCGGCGTGATGCGCCTGATCATCCTGGTCGCGACGCTCGGCTTCCACGCGTGGTTCGGCATCGCGCTGATGTCCGGCGAGGACCTGCTGGCTGCCAGCTTCTTCCCCGAGATGTCGCTGCCCTACGTGCCCGACCCGCTCGCCGACCAGAAGCTCGGTGGCGGCATCACCTGGGGCATCGCCGAGCTCCCGACCCTCGCCCTCGCCCTGCTGGTCACCGCCAGCTGGATGCGCGAGGACACCGCCGAGGCGCGCCGCAAGGACCGGGCCGCCGACCGCGACGACGACGCCGAGCTGCGCGCCTACAACGAGCGGCTCAACCGGCTCGCTCAGCACGACCACCGATCCACCACGAGGAAGGACCTCCCATGACCGTGACCGACCCGGGCCCGCGCCCCAACGCCTTCGACATCGAGGCCGCGACGCTCGACAACACCACCTACCGCACGGTGGCCTGGACCGGCCGCTACCTGCAGGTGACCCTCATGTCCATCCCCGTCGGCGAGTCCATCGGGCTGGAGGTGCACCCCGAGACCGACCAGTTCCTGCGCCTCGAGGCGGGGCGGGGTCGCTGCGTGATGGGCCCCAGCAAGGACGACCTCGACTTCCAGCAGGACGTCGCCGACGACTGGTCGATCCAGGTGCCCGCCGGGGTGTGGCACGACGTCATCAACACCGGTGACGAGCCGCTGCGTCTCTACACGGTCTACGCGCCGGTGCACCACGCGCAGGGCATCGTGCAGGCGACCGCTGCGGACGCGGAGCGGGACGAGGAGGACGGCTCCGACGAGCCGCCGGCCTACTCCGTGCAGCCCCCGCAGGGCGCCGGCGACCAGCACGCCTGACCGGTGGCGGCTCGACTACGCGCCCCCGAGCTCGTCGGCCGCGGCTGGCTCAACACCGGCGGCGCCGAGGTGCGCCTCGCCGACCTGCGCGGCAAGGTCGTCGTCCTCGACTTCTGGACCTTCTGCTGCGTGAACTGCCTGCACGTCCTGGACGAGCTGCGGCCCGTGGAGGAGAGATTCGCCGACGAGCTGGTGATCGTCGGCGTGCACTCGCCGAAGTTCCTCCACGAGGCCGACCCGGACGCGCTGGCCGCCGCGGTCGAGCGCTACGCCGTGCACCACCCGGTGCTGGACGACCCCGACCTGGTCACCTGGCAGGCCTACACCGCCCGCGCGTGGCCGACACTGGTCGTCATCGACCCGGAGGGCTACATCGTCGCGAGCATGTCCGGTGAGGGCCACGCCCACGGACTCACCTCTCTCGTCGAGGAGCTCGTCGCCGAGCACGAGGCCAAGGGGACGCTGCACCGGGGGTCCGGCCCATTCGTGGCGCCGACCCCTGCGGAGACGCCGCTGCGCTTCCCCGGCAAGCTCGTAGCCCTCCCCGACGGCTCGTTCCTCGTCTCCGACACGGCGCACGGCGAGATCGCTTGGCTGGAGAGCGATCTCGAGACCGAGCGGGATCGGATCGGCGGGTTCGGCGAGCCGCAGGGGCTGTGCCTGCTGCCCGTTGAGGTGGCGGCCCGGGTCGGATATGAGGTTGTCGTGGCCGACGCCGAGCGCCACCAGGTCTACGGGATCTCGTTGGGGGACAAGCAGGTTCGAGTCCTTGCGGGCACCGGCCAGCAGCTGCGCGAGCGGTCCGGCGGCGGCCCCGCTCTCGCACAGGACCTGTCGACACCCTGGGACGTGGCCTGGTGGGAGGGGCGGCTCGTCATCGCGATGGCGGGTGTCCACCAGCTGTGGGCGCTCGAGCTGGGTCAGTTGGACTCGTTGTCGGACAACGACTCTCCTGCCGACTCGTTGTCAGTGCTCGCCGGCACGTCCGCGGAGGGGATCCGTGACGGCGCAGGCTCCCAGGCGTGGTTCGCCCAGACCTCGGGGCTGGCCGTCGGAGACGACGGCACGCTGTGGCTCGCCGACTCCGAGACCTCGGCCCTGCGCTCGGTCACGACGGCGGAGGGCGGCACGGTCGAGGTGCGCGCCGTCGTGGGCCGAGGTCTCTTCGACTTCGGTCACGTGGACGGTCCAGCGGCGGACGCCCTGCTCCAGCACCCGTTGGGGGTCGGGGTGCTGCCGGACGGGCGGGTGGCGATCGCGGACACCTACAACGGAGCGATCCGGGTCTACGACCCTGCGACCGAGACGGTGCGCACGGCGGCGACCGGTCTCGCGGAGCCGAGCGACGTGCTGGTCGACCCGCACGACGGCACCCTCCTGGTGGTCGAGTCCGCGGCGCACCGCGTCGTGCGGATCGCGTTGCCCGACCAGGGCTCTCGGGTCGAAGGGGCGCGGCACGCCACCCATCGGCCGGCGACCGAGGTGGCGCCTGGAGAGCTGCGGCTGCAGATCGACTTCCGGCCGCCCACCGGCCAGAAGCTCGACCTGCGCTGGGGCGACCCGACCCAGCTGATGGTGTCCGCCACCCCGGAGGCGCTCCTGCGCGAGGGTGCCGGCACCGAGGTCGGTCTGCGGCGGACCCTCGTCGTGGACCCCGCAGTCGGTGACGGCGTCCTGCACATCAGTGTCCGTGCGGCCGCCTGCGACGGGGACCCGGACACCGGTGAGGTGCCCGAGCACGCCGCCTGCCATCTCTACCAGCAGGACTGGGGCATCCCGCTCGTGGTCCGCGACGGCGCTGCCGACCAGCTGACCCTGCCGTTGCGCGCGACCTGAGCGCGAGCGCGGCCCCGGGCCGAGCGGGACGAATTTGACCAAAGCACCACGAAAGCCGCGGCGGGAGTAAGCTATTCGGACGACAACCTGCGGGCGCGTCGTAGTCGAGACGGGGGCTACGGGTAAGAGTCGCACCACGCGCCCCGACACAGGGTCGGGGGCCCGTGGAGGAGGATCGCGATGGGTCTTGGGCTGGGCATCTTCTTGCTGGTGGTGGGGGCCATCCTCAGCTTCGCCGTGAACGATCGGGTCCCGAACGTCGACCTGATGACGGTGGGCTACATCTGCATGGCGGCCGGTCTGCTGTCGATCATCGTGGGGCTGGTGATGAACTCGCAGCGCAACCGGTCGCGCCACGAGACCTTGGTCGAGCACCGCGACACCGGCCTGCCGCCGGAGCGCCGCGACGACCACCTGCGCTGACCGTCGTCGACTCGTTCGGGGCCGCAGAGGGGTCCCGAACGGGTGCCGATCGGCACGGTGACGCAGAATGAGGCATGGCGAAGAACAAGGACGTCCACCCCGAGGTGAAGGCCCCCAAGGCGGCGAAGCTGCCCAAGGACGGCTACGAGGCCGAGCTGGCGCGCCTGCAGGCCGAGCTCGTCACGATGCAGCAGTGGGTCAAGGAGACCGGCAGCCGCGTCGTGGTGATCTTCGAGGGGCGTGACGCTGCCGGCAAGGGCTCGGCGATCAAGCGGATCACGCAGTACCTCAACCCGCGACTGGTGCGGATCGCGGCGCTGCCCGCGCCGTCGGACCGCGAGAAGACCCAGTGGTACTTCCAGCGCTACATCGCGCACCTGCCCGCGGCCGGCGAGATCGTCATCTTCGACCGCTCCTGGTACAACCGGGCCGGGGTCGAGCGGGTGATGGGCTTCTGCTCGGAGAGCGACTACGAGCGCTTCCTGCGCCAGGTCCCGGTCTTCGAGCAGATGCTCCTCGACGACGGGATCATGCTGCGCAAGTACTGGTTCTCGGTGTCCGACGTCGAGCAGGAGAAGCGCTTCCGCAGCCGCGCCGACGACCCGATGCGTCGGTGGAAGCTGTCGCCGATGGACGTCGAGTCCATCACCCGGTGGGAGGACTACAGCCGGGCCAAGGACCGCATGTTCGCGCACACGGACCTGCCGAGCTCCCCGTGGTTCGTCGTCGAGTCCGAGGACAAGAAGCGCTCGCGGCTCAACGTCATCGCGCACCTGCTGAACTCCGTGCCCTACATGCACATCCAGCCGCCGGCCGTGGAGATCCCGGAGCGGCCCAAGGCGCTCGGCTACGCCCGGCCGCCACGCTCGAGCCAGCGGTACGTCCCCGACCACGCCCAGAGCGTCGTCGACGGCACCGCGCCTGCGGTCGTCGCGGCCAACGGTGCCAAGGGCAAGAAAGCCAAGGCCGACAAGGCGGACAAGGCCGCGAAGGGCAAGAAGGCGAAGGGCGCCAAGGGCGAGGCCAAGAAGGGCGAGGGCAAGAAGGGCAAGCCGAAGAAGGCGGACGCCGCGCAGCGTCAGGCCGTGGCCCCGATCGTCGCGGCCGCCGCCGACTCGGTCGCCGAGCTGGCGGTCAGCCAGGACGGTCCGGAGTCGGGCCTGCGCCGACGGACCACGCCGACCAAGAAGGCTCCGGCCAAGAAGGCTCCGGCGAAGACGGCGGCTGGGCCCACCCGGTCGACCACGACCCGCAAGGCCACGACCCGCAAGGCAGCGTCGGGTACGTCGGGCACGACGGGCACGACGACTGCCCGCACGGCGACGCCGCGCAAGACCGCCTCACGCACGACCACGCCGCGCACGACCGCCGCGCCCCCGACGGCCACAGACATCCCGACGACCGGCACGTCCGCGACGCCGGTGACGGAGTCGGGCTCCAACCCGTCCTGATCCGGAGCCCCTGCACGGGTGCCCTTTTCAGGACGTGAGAAGGGCACCCGGACCGGCCATCGGGGGTCCATGGTGAGCGTCATGGAGCACCGCAGCGACACCCCGCACGCACAACAGCTGATCCTCGGCAGGATCCGGGCGCAGGGCGGCGGCTACGCGCGGGGCCAGGTGTGGATCGAGGGCGAGCGGATCGCCGCGGTGGTCGACGGCGAGCCGGACCCGGCGGTCCTGGCTGGACAGGGCGGCGCGCAGGTGCTCGACGTCGGTGAGGCGCTCGTCCTGCCCGGCGCGGTCGACGCCCACGTCCACTCCCTGTCCCACGCCGGCGAGGGTGTCGTCGCGTCCACGAGCGCGGCGGCCGGTGGCGGCGTGACGACCATCGTCGAGATGCCGTTCGACGGGCCGGGGCCGATCAACTCGCTCGACCGGTTGCGCGCCAAGCAGGACTTGGTGACCGACGAGGCCGTGGTCGACGTGGCCCTGCTCGGCACCCTCGAGCCGGGCGGCGGCTGGCGGCGGGCCGGCGGCCTGGTCGACGAGGGCGTCGTGGGGTTCAAGGTCTCGCTGTTCCTCACCGACCCATTCCGCTTCCCGCGCATCGACGACCTCGAGCTGATCTCGGTGATGCGCGAGGTGGCCGAGACCGGCAGCACCCTCTGCACGCACGCCGAGAACAACGAGATCATCAAGGGGCTGCTGGCCGAGGCCACGCCGCAGCGCTCCACCGACCCGCTCACCCACACCCGCACGCGACCGCCGGTGTCGGAGACGCTCGGTGTCCTCACGGCGCTGGAAGTGGCTGCGACGCAAGGCGCTTCGCTGCACGTGTGCCACCTGTCCCTGCCGCGCAGCGTCGACCTGGTCCGGTGGTACCAGTCGCAGGGCGCCGACGTCACGCTCGAGGTGTGCCCGCACTACCTGGCGTTCACCGAGGACGACATGCTGACTCAGCGCGGTCGCCTCAAGATCAACCCGCCGCTGCGCACCGCTGCCGACCGCGAGGGTCTGTGGGAGCGGGTGGAGGCTGGTGCGGTGTCGGTGATCTCGTCCGACCACGCGCCCTGGCCCACCGAGCTGAAGGACCACGACGTCGTCCTCGACAACCACTCCGGCGTCCCCGGCGTCGAGACGCTGGTGCCGGTGACCTTGGGGCACGCGTGGCGTCGCGGCCCGGCCGCGTTCGACGCGGCGGTCGCCGCTCTCACCGAGGGGCCCGCACGCCGCTACGGCATCGACCACCGCAAGGGCTCGCTGGTCCCCGGCAAGGACGCCGACGTGATCGTGTTCGACCCCAGCAGCGACGCCGCGATCGACGAGCGCACCTTGCACTCCAACGCGGGGTGGAGCCCCTACCACGGGCATCGACCCGGGGAGCGGTCACCCATACGCTGAGTCGTGGCCGCCTGGTGTGGAGTGCGGCCGCCGGGCTGGTCGGGCGCCCGGGCGACGGCCGGATCGTGACGAGGAGCGGACGATGACCGAGACCACCAGCTGCATCCTGCAAGGCCCCGGCACGACCTACCGGGCGGCCCGAGGCACCGAGCTGCGGGCCAGGAGCTGGCGCACCGAAGGCCTGCTGCGGATGTTCGAGAACGTCCTCGAGGTCGGCGAGAACCCGGACGAGCTGATCGTCTACGCGTCTCTCGGCAAGGCCGCGCGCTCGTGGGAGCAGGCGCACGCGATCGCCCAGCAGCTGCTCACCATGCCGGAGTCGCAGACGCTCGTGCTGCAGTCGGGGGCGGCGATCGGGCTGGTCGACACCGGAGCCGCCTCGCCGATCGTGCTCTCTGCGGTCAACAACACCGTCGGTCGCTGGTCCACGCCGGAGCGGTTCTACGAGCGCGCCGCTGCGGGGCAGACCATGTGGGGCGGCCTGACCGCCGGCGCCTGGCAGTACATCGGGCGCCAGGGGGTGCTGCAGGGCACCTACGAGCTGCTCGGCACCATCGCGCGCAGCGACCTCGGCGCCGAGCCCGGCGCCGAGGCGGCGGCGGTCGCCGGCCGGTGGTTGCTCACGAGCGGCCTTGGTGGGATGGGTTCTTCGCAGCCGATCAGCGCCGCGATGCTGGGCCTCACGTCCCTCACCGTAGAGATCGACCCCGCCAAGCTGGCTCGGCTCCAGGCCGCGGGCGGTCTGGACCTCGTCACCGATGACCTGGACGAGGCGCTCGCAGAGATCGAGCGGGTCACGTCGGCCGGTCGTGGACCCGACGCGGGGTCGGACGGGCCGGTCGTCGCGGTCGGCCTGGTGGGCAACGCCGCCGAGGTGTTCACCGAGATCAACCGTCGCGGCCTCACCCCCGACATCGTGACCGACCAGACGGCAGCCCACGACGCGCGCTACGGCTATGTGCCGCAAAGCTTCTCGCTCGAGCAGTGGCGCGAGGAGCGGGAGTCCGACCCGGTGCGGGTGGAGCAGGCGGCCCGCGCGTCGATGGCTGCCCAGGTCGAGGCGATGCTCGCGATGGCGGAGCGCGGCTCCGTGGTCTTCGAGAACGGCAACAACCTGCGCGTCCAGGCGGTCGAGCACCTCGGCGAGGCCGCCGCGGAGCGGGTCAACCGTATCCCGGGCTTCATGGAGGCCTACCTGCGGCCGCTGTTCGCCCGGGGGATCGGGCCGTTCCGCTGGGTTTGCCTGTCCGGGGACGTGGCCGACCAGGAGGTCATGGACGACCTCGCGGCCCGCCTCTTCCCGGATCGACCCGAGGTGGCGAGCTGGATCTCGTTGGCGCGCAAGCACGTCCCGCAGCAAGGGCTCCCCGCGCGCTCGTGCTGGATCGGTCACGGCGAGCGCTCCAGGCTGGCGGTGGAGGCCAACAAGCTGGTCGCCGACGGCACGCTGAGCGCTCCGGTGCTGTTCAGCCGCGACCACCTCGACTCGGCGGGCATGACCCACCCGCGCATCGGCACCGAGGGGATGCGCGACGGCTCGGACGGCGTGAGTGACTTCCCGCTGCTGGACGCGATGCTGCTCGCTGCGACCGGCGCCGACCTGGTGGCCATCCACTCCGGTGGTGGGGGCTACTCGGGCTGGATGCAGTCCGCCGGCGTCTCGATCGTCGCCGACGGCCGCGAGGAGACCGCGGTGCGGCTGCGCCGCTGCCTCGACGCGGACTCCGGGCTCGGCGTGATGCGCCACGCCACCGCGGGCTACGACGAGGCCCACGCGGCGATCGAGCGCGGCGGCGAGACCGGCGACGCGAACTTCCCGTGGTTCCACGACACCCGCGCCACTTCGGCCGGCACCAGCACGGCCGACACCAGCAACTGAACGCACCCACCGAACGCAACCCACCGAACGCACCGACGAACAGGACCACACCATGCGCGAACTCACCCCGGACGACGCCCGCTACGCCGTGCTCGGAGGCGGTGTCCTCGCCTGCGGGGGCGGCGGCTGGAAGCACCACGGCGAGCTCATGGGGCACCTGGCCACCGAGCTCAACAAGCCGCTGCTGGCGCAGGTCGACGAGCTGCCCGAGGACTCCTACGTCGCCACCGTCACGGCGATCGGCGCCCCTGCGGCCAAGAACTGGGAGATCCGCCCGGTCGACTACGTGCACGCGCTGCAGGAGCTCATCAAGGTCGCCGACGTGCCGATCGCGGCGGTCATGACCGCGCAGAACGGCTACTCGACCACCCTCAACGGCTGGATCCAGTCCTCGGTGCTCGGCGTCAAGGTGCTCGACACCGCCGGGGACGTGCGCGCGCACCCCACCGGCAAGCTGGGCGGGCTCGGCCTCGGCGAGCGGGAGGGCTACGAGTCGATCCAGGTCGTCTCGGGCGGCAACCGCGCGCTGCACGGCCACTTCCTGTCGGTCAATAAGGGCAACCTCAACACCGTGGACGACGTGCTGCGCGACATCTCCGTGCGCACAGGCGGATTCATCGCCTCGGCCCGCAACCCGGTCGAGCTGCAGTGGGTCAAGGACAACGGCGCGCACGGCTCCATCTCGCTCGCGCTGGACCTCGGCCGCGAGATGGAGGCGGCCCAGCCGCAGGGGGGCGACGCGGTCGTCGAGGCCGTCGCCCACCGGCTCGGTGCGACGGTGGTCGACCAGGGGCCGCTCGGTCTCGAGGTCGCCACGGTCACCAAGGGGGGCTGGGACCACGGCACCTTCCGGGTGGGTGACCACACCGTGCCCTACCTCAACGAGTTCATGGCGGTCGACAACGACGGCGGGCGGGTCGCGACCTACCCCGACACGATCGTCATCATCGACAAGTCCACCGGAGAAGCCTTGGCCGTCAAGGACGCTCGCGCCGGCATGGACGTAGCCCTCCTGGTCAGCAAGGCCGGCATCCTCCCGGTCTCGTCGTCCTCCATCGACAGGGTCGGCATCGCGGAGTGCGAGCAGATCATGGGCATCGACTTCCTCGACCACCTCGACCCGACCCTGCGTCCCGGCACCTCCGCCTACGTGTCGGAGCGGTGAGGTGACGACGGTGACGGGCCGGCCCGACGGGGACTCGCTGCTGCCCGATGCCGAGCGGCTCGCGGCGGATCTCGCTGATCTGTCGACGTTCTCGGAGTCGGGCGAGCCCGGCTGGACCCGGCAGATCTTCTCCGACCCCTACCGCGCGTCCCGCGGGTGGGTGGCGGACCGGATGCGCGCCGCCGGCCTGGAGACCCACGTGGACCCCGCCGGCAACGTCGTCGGCCGGCTGCCGGGTCGCGACCGCTCCAAGCCGGTGCTGATGACCGGCTCGCACACCGACACCGTGCACGGTGGCGGCCGCTTCGACGGCATCGTCGGCGTGCTGAGCGCGATCGAGGTGGCGCGGCGGCTGCGCGAGACGGGCGCCACGCTCGAGAGCGACCTCGTCGTCGTCGACTTCCTCGGCGAGGAGGCCAACACCTTCGGCATCTCGTGCGTCGGATCTCGTGCGGTGGCCGGGCTGCTCACGCCCGAGCACCTGGACCGGGTCGACGACTCCGGCCGCCGGCTCGGTGACGTGATGACCGCCTTCGGGCTGGACCCCCAGGGGGCGCTCGACCAGGCGTGGGCACCCGGCTCGGTCCATGGCTACGTCGAGCTGCACGTCGAGCAGGGCCCGCTGCTGGAACGCTCCGGCCACCGGATCGGGGTCGTCACGGCGATCGCCGGGATCGAGCGCCTGCTCGTGCAGTTCACCGGGCGGGCCGACCACGCGGGCACGATGCCGATGACCGGTCGCCACGATGCGCTCGTCGCAGCGGCGCAGGCCGTCCTCACCGTCGAGCGCGAGGGGTGTGGCGCCCCGGTGCACGGAGTGTCGACCACCGGCCGCATCGAGAGTTCTCCGGGTGCGCTCAACGTCGTCCCGGACAAGGCCCGCATCTGGGCCGAGCTGCGCTCGATCGACGCGCCCTGGCTGAGCGGCGCCAAGCGTCGGGTCGTCGAGCAGATCGCGGCGGACGCGGAGGCCCGCGGCGTCAGCACCCTGATCGAGTGGCTGAACGACCAGGACCCGGTCGCCTGCGCCCGCTCGATGCAGGACCGGATCGGCGCGGCGGCCGACAGCCTGGGCTACGCGTGGGAGGCCGTGCCGAGCGGCGCGGGCCACGACGCCGCCCACCTGGCCCACCTCGGCCCGATGGGCATGATCTTCCTGCCGTCCGTCGGCGGTCGCAGCCACGTCCCCGAGGAGCTGAGCGAGCCGGCCGACATTGCCGCGGGAGCACACGTCCTGGCGCACACCCTGGTGCGCCTCGACCGCGACACCGCATGACAGACGCTCGACATGACACGGTGTTATGTAGGGCATAATCCGAGCCCATGGAAGGACGCAGTCTGTGACGGTCGCCGCCGGCCCTCGCCCCAGCATCACCCGGGTGTGCCCCACGACCGGGGGGACGCTCAACGACGCGCGTCGCATGGTCACGATCGGCGAGCAGCTCTCGGCGAAGGACGTGGCCGACCTCGCCATCGGGCACGCGGTGGTGCACGTCGACCTGCCCCGCGTCCACGAGCGGCTCGGCCGGGCCCGCGCGGTCGTCGAGACCGCCCTGGCCTCCGGCATGCCCACCTACGGCCTCAACCGGGGTCTCGGGCCGCTGCGCAACTCGGAGGTGCCGCTGGACCTGATGGGCGACTTCCAGCGGTTCGTCATCGTGAGCCACGCGGCCGCCATCGGCACCCCGCTCACCCGCGCCGAGGGACGCGCGACCCTGCTGGCGCGGCTCAACACACTGGCCGCGGGCGGCTCCGGCGCCTCGGTGGCCCTCTTCGACGGGCTGCTGGACCTGCTCACCCACGACGTCATCCCGGTGATCCCGGCGCAGGGCTCGGTCGGGGCGGCGGACCTGTCCCAGATGGCCGCCATCGGCCTGGTGCTGCTCGGCGAGGGCCGCGCCTGGCTGCCGGGCGAGGACCGCGTCGTCCCGGGCGCCGAGGCGCTCGCCGCCGCCGGCCTGCGTCCCCTCGTGCTCGGTGCCAAGGACGGGCTGGCCCTGGTCGGCTCCAACGCGCTGTCCGTGGCGTCCGCGGCGCTCACCCACCGCCGCACCGAGCTGATCGCCCAGCGGGCGGACCTGGTCGCCGCGCTCACGATCGAGGCGCTGGACGCCAACCTCAGTCCGTTCGACGAGGTAGCCCTCGCCGCGCGTCCGCACCCCGGTCAGCTCGAGAGCGGGGCCCGGGTCCGAGCGGCCCTGGCCGGTGGAGACCTCGCCGAGGGCAGGGTCTACCCAGGGTCGGTGCAGGACCCGATCTCGATCCGCACCGTCCCGCAGGTGCACGGCGCGCTGGTCGACGAGCTCCGGGTCCTGGACGAGATGATCCGGATCGAGCTGTCCTGCGCGCCGGACAACCCCTACCTCGACGTAGACCGTGGCGTCTTCATCTCGAACGGCAACTTCTCGATCACCGGGCTCGCGGTCGGCTTCGACTCGGTGCGGGTCGCGCTCGCCCACGTGGCGATGCTGTCCGAGCGGCGGGTGGCCCAGCTGGTCCGCGAGCTGCGCCACAGCGTGACCCTGGCCGAGCAGATCCAGAGCACCATCAGCACGACGGGGTATGTCACGCCGGTGATCCTCGCCCAGACCGCGTCCGCGCTCGTCGCGCAGGTCAAGCACGCCGCCACCCCGGTGTCGCTGACCGGCACGACCGTCGGCGACGGGGTCGAGGACCACGCGTCGATGGCCTACCCCGCTGTGCGGGTCACCGACGACATCCTGGACGTGGTCGAGCGGCTGTTCGCGGTCGAGGCGCTGCTCGCGGCCACGATCATCGACGCCGGCCAGCGTCGCGCCCCGCGCGCCCTGGGCGCGCCGGTGGCGCGACTTGCCGCCACCATCACGGAGATCACCAAGCACAATGACGTCACCAGCGACGTAGTCTCGTGGGTCACGGAGGCACTGCGCCGCGAGCGCCGAGGCGACGACCACTCCGAGATGCGAGCCCCTGCGGTCCCTGAGCCCCACGCCATCCACGACCAGGAGGTCGCCCGGCATGATCAGCTTCACTGACGTCACCAAGGTCTACCCGGACGGCACCACCGCCGTCGGTGGGCTCACGCTGGAGGCTCCGACGGGCCAGATCACGGTCTTCGTCGGGCCGTCCGGCTGCGGCAAGACCACCTCGCTGCGGATGATCAACCGGATGATCGAGCCGACGAGCGGGGTCATCGCCATCGACGGCCGCGACACCGGCTCGATGAACCCGACCGAGCTGCGCCGGGGGATCGGCTACGTGATCCAGAGCGGCGGCCTCTTCCCGCACCGCACGATCGTCGAGAACGTCATGACGGTGCCGCTGCTGCTCGGCTGGGACAAGAACAAGGCCCGCGCGACGGCGATGGAGCTGCTCGAGCGGGTCGGCCTGTCGACGTCGCTCGCCAAGCGCTACCCCAACCAGCTGTCCGGAGGTCAGCAGCAGCGCGTCGGCGTCGCGCGGGCGCTCGCGTCCGACCCGCCGATCATGCTGATGGACGAGCCGTTCAGTGCCGTCGACCCCATCGTGCGCGACCAGCTGCAGGACGAGTTCCTGCGCCTGCAGAACGAGCTCGGCAAGACGATCGTCTTCGTCACCCACGACATCGACGAGGCCGTCAAGCTCGGCGACCAGGTCGCGGTGCTGCGCGTCGGCGGCACGCTGGCCCAGCTCGCCACGCCGGACCGGCTGCTCGCCGACCCCTACGACGACTTCGTCGCCGACTTCCTCGGCCGCGACCGGGGCTACCGTGGGCTGGCGTTCGCGTCGGCCCCCGCCCTCGCCATCGAGCCCGAGACCAGCGTGCGCCTCGGTGCGACGCCGCAGGAGGCGCTGGCCGCCGCGGCCGGTCGGGACTGGCTGCTCGTCGTCGACGACGACGGTGCCCCCGTCGGCTGGGTCGAGCCGCGCAAGCTGCGCGAGCCGGTCTCCCGCGGCTTCCTGCACCGGGGCGGCACCGTTGCGCGCCAGGGGGGTTCGCTGCGCGCGGCCCTCGACGCGGCGCTGTCGTCGCCCGCCCGCCGCGGCGTCCTGGTGGACGACGCCGGCCGGCTGGTCGGCACCGTCCAGGCCCGCGACGTGCTCACCGAGATCGAGCGCGGCCCGCAGGTGTCGGCGCCGGCGGAGGAGCGGATCGAGGACACGCCGTGACCTGGTTCCTCGACCACGTCGGGCAAGTCCTCACCCTCTTCCTGACGCACATCCGGCTCGCGGTCATCCCGCTCGTCATCGGGATGGTCCTGGCGCTGCCGCTCGGCTGGGTCGCGCGCCGCTTCCCGCTGGCCTACCCGCCGATCATCACGGTGACCGGGTTGCTCTACACGATCCCGTCGCTGGCGCTGTTCGTGCTCATGCCGCTCATCCTCGGCACCGGGATCCTCAGCGACACCAACATCATCGTCGCGCTCTCGCTCTACACCGTGGCGCTGCTGACCCGCACCGTCGCCGACGGTCTCGCGGCCGTGCCGGACCAGGTCGTGCAGGCCGCGACCGCCATGGGCATCGGGCCGCTTCGCCGGTTCTTCACCGTAGAGCTCCCGCTCGCGGTCCCGGTGATCTCGGCCGGTCTGCGGGTGGCCGCGGTCAGCAACGTGTCGATCGTCTCGGTCGCCGCCCTGCTCGGGATCGCCCAGCTGGGGTCGCTGTTCACCGACGGGTTCGCCCGTCAGTTCCTCGACCCGATCGTGGTCGGCATCATCGCGTGCCTGCTGCTCGCCGTCCTGCTCGACCTGCTCATCATCGCGCTCACCTGGGTGGCCACCCCGTGGCTGCACGGAAGGAGGGCCGCATGAACGCCCTGTGGACCTGGCTGTTCGACCCCGCGAACTGGGGTGGGGCGGGCGGCATCTGGCAACGGATCGGCGAGCACCTGATCTACTCCGGCGTGACGGTGCTGATCGCGTCGCTCGTCGCCATCCCGCTCGGGCTGTGGATCGGCCACACCGGCAAGGGCCGGCTGCTCGTCGTCAACCTCGTCAACGGCATCCGCGCGCTGCCGACGCTCGGTCTGCTCTTCATCGCCGTGCTGCTGCTCGGCCCGCGCCTGAGCGGCGACCTCGCGTTCCTGCTGCCGGCGATCTTCGTGCTCGTGGTCCTCGCGATCCCGCCGATCCTCGCCGGCACGTACTCCGGTGTGGACGAGGTGGATCCGTCCGCTCGCGACGCCGCCACGGGCATGGGCATGACGCCCGGGCAGGTGCTGCGCGACGTCGAGATCCCGTGCGCGCTGCCGCTGATCTTCAGCGGCATCCGCTCGGCGACGCTGCAGGTCATCGCCACCGCGACGATCGCCGCGTGGGTGAGCCTCGGTGGGCTCGGACGCTTCCTCAACGACGGGCAGGCGTCCCAGGACTACGGCCAGATGGCGGGCGGCGCCCTGCTCGTCGCGGTGCTCGCGGTCCTCGTCGACCTCGTCCTCGCGGGCCTGCAGCGGCTGCTCGTGTCGCCCGGGCTGAGCGCACCGCGCCAGACGCGTCGCCGTCGGCGGGGCGAGGCGGATGCTGCGCCGTCGGCTGGCGCGGCTGGTGCGGCTGGCTCCGGGTCCGCCGACGCCCGCTCCGTGTCCGTCGACGCCGCCGAACCGTCGTCCACCTGACCCCGCATCATCCACATCGACCTTCACGACCGGTCAACCAACCGCTCCCTAAGGAGAACTCATGAAGCGCACCACCATCACCGCCTCCGCGGTGGCAGCCGCCGCGGCGCTGTCGCTGACGGCCTGCGGGGGCGGCTCGGACCCCCTCGCGAAGTCCTCGAGCGAGGCCTCGGCGGCTGCGTCCGGCAGCCTCGTCATCGGCTCGGCCAACTTCCCCGAGAACGAGCTGCTGGCCGACATCTACGCCGGCGCCCTGAAGGCCAAGGGTGTCCAGGTGACGACCAAGCTCAACATCGCCTCGCGCGAGACCTACGTCCCCGCGCTGAAGAACGGCGAGATCAACCTCATCCCGGAGTACACCGGCAACTTCGCCAAGTACCTCGACAAGAACGCCGTCGTCACCGACCAGGCCACCGCGCTCGCCTCGCTCCGCAAGGCGCTGCCGGACAACCTGGTCGCCCTCGAGCCGTCCAAGGCCGAGGACAAGGACTCGGTCGTCGTCACCAAGGAGACCGCCGACAAGTGGTCCCTCAAGGCGATCGGTGACCTCAAGGCGCACGAGTCCGAGGCCGTCCTCGGTGGCCCGCCGGAGTGGAAGACCCGCGCCGACGGCGTGCCGGGCCTCAAGCGGGTCTACGACCTGACCTTCAAGGAGTTCAAGCCGCTCGACTCCGCCGGCTCGCTGACGGTGCAGGCGCTGAAGAACGGCCAGGTGCAGGCCGCCAACCTGTTCAGCACCGACCCCAACATCAAGGCCAACGACTTCGTCGTGCTGGAGGACCCCAAGAGCCTCTTCGGTGCGCAGAACGTCATCCCCGTTATGACCAAGGCCAAGGCCACCCCGCAGGTCACCGAGGCGCTCAACGCGGTGTCCGCCAAGCTCGACACGGACACCCTGGCGGGTCTGGTGACCAAGGTCGTCATCGACAAGAAGGACGCGTCGGCCGTGGCGGACGAGTGGCTGAAGAGCGCTCAGCTGGGCTGAGCTGAGCGACGACAGCGTGAGGACACGAGCGAGGAACGAGTGAGGCCCGGAGCGCCGAGGAGCTCAGCCAGAGGGTAGAGCTCGGGTGTAGTCGCTGGGGAGTCCCCGGGTGGTCGGATGGTGGACACGACCGGATGATAATGTCGGGTTATGCCTTTACTATGGTGAAGTTATGTCCAGCGTCCCGGAGGGATCATGACCACCACCACTTCCGACTCGGCCCGCAGCGAGGCGCCCACCGCTCGCTCCGGCGGGGTGCGCACGCGTCGTGAGGACAACCGCTCCAACGGCCAGTGGGCCCTCGGCCAGCGCGAACCACTCAACCACAACGAGGAGTTCAAGCAGGTCGAGGACCCGCTGGCGGTACGCACGCGGATCGAGGAGGTCTACGCCCGCGAGGGGTTCGACGCCATCCCCGGTGACGACCTGCGCGGCCGGTTCCGCTGGTGGGGGCTCTACACCCAGCGCCGCCCCGGGATCGACGGCGGCCAGACCGCGACGCTCGCGCCCGAGGAGCTGGACGACCGCTACTTCATGATGCGGATCCGCATCGACGGCGGCCAGGTCAGCACCGAGCAGCTGCGGGTCATCGCGGGGGTGTCGCAGGAGTTCGGGCGCAACACCGCCGACATCACCGACCGGCAGAACATCCAGCTCCACTGGGTCGACGTCGCCGACGTCCCCGAGATCTGGCGCCGGCTCGAGTCGGTGGGCCTGTCCACGACCGAGGCCTGCGGCGACGTGCCGCGGGTGATCCTCGGCTCGCCGGTCGCGGGCCTGGCCAAGGACGAGGTCATCGACCCCACCCCGGCCATCGAGGCGATCAAGCGGGAGTACATCGGCAACCCCGAGATCTCGAACCTCCCGCGCAAGTTCAAGACCGCCATCTCCTGGCAGTGGGACTGCGTGCCCGAGATCAACGACGTGTCCTTCGTCGGGGTCGAGCACCCTGAGCACGGGCCGGGATTCGACCTGCTCGTCGGTGGTGGGCTGTCGACCAGCGCGCAGTTCGCGGTCCGGCTCGGCGCGTGGGTGCCCCTCGAGGAGATCCCCGAGGTGTGGCTCGGCGTCGTCAAGATCTTCCGCGACTACGGCTACCGCCGGCTGCGCAACCGCGCCCGGCTGAAGTACCTCGTGGCCGACTGGGGCGCCGAGAAGGTCCGCCAGGTGCTGGAGGACGAGTACCTCCACCGCAAGCTCGTGGACGGTCCCGCGGCCATCGCCCCGGACGACATCGTCGACCACGTCGGCGTGCACGAGCAGGCCAACGGCCTTCGCTACGTGGGCTTCTCGCCGACGGTCGGCCGGGTCTCCGGTGACACCCTCGCCGCCGTCGCCGACGCGGTGGACGTCGTGGGCGCCGGCAAGGTCGCCTTCACCCCGCTGCAGAAGCTCATCGTCACCGACGTCGCGCCCGACCGCGTCGACGACCTCGTAGACCGTCTGGGCGCCCTTGGGCTGCAGGCCAGCCCGAGCACCTGGCGACGAAACACGATGGCCTGCACCGGCATCGAGTTCTGCAAGCTCGCCATCGTCGACACCAAGCAGCGGGCGACCGACCTCGTGGCCGAGCTCGAGGACCGGCTGGCCGACATCAGCACCCCGCACCCGGTGACCATCAACGTCAACGGCTGCGCGAACTCCTGCGCCCGCATCCAGGTCGCCGACATCGGGCTGAAGGGCCAGATCGTGACCGACGACGACGGCGAGCGCGTCCCGGGCTACCAGGTCCAGCTCGGCGGACACATGGGCAACACCCCCGAGCTCGGGCGAAAGTTGCGCGGGCACAAGGTGACTGCCGCCGGGCTCGGCGACTACGTCGTGCGGGTCGTCTCGCACTACGCCGAGAGCGCCGAGGCCGGTGAGACCTTCGCGTCGTGGTCCGCCCGGGCCACCGACGAGGTGCTGGCATGAGCGGCGGTTGGGTGGCCGGTGCCGACGGTGGCCAGCGGGCCGCGGTCATGCACTGCCCCTACTGCGGCGAGCAGGACCTGCGCCCCGTCGAGGAGCCGCGCGGCGCCTGGCGCTGCCGTGACTGCGTGCGCGTCTTCACCGTCCGCTTCGTCGGCCTCGCCCGCGAGGACCTCGCGGCATCGACCCAGGAGGTGTCATGACCCAGGCCACCACCAGCTCCCAGTCCACGTCGCCCGCCGCCTCGGATCTCCACGCCGCTGAGCCACGCTCCGAGGAGGAGCGCTCTGAGGAGCCGCGCTCCGAGGAGGAGCTGCGGGCCATCGTCGCGGAGCAGCAGGACCGGCTCGAGTCGCTGTCGGCGCACGACGTGCTCGCCTGGGCTGCAGACACGTTCGGCGAGCGGTGGGCCGTCGCGGCGTCCATGCAGGACGGCGTGCTGGCGCACCTGGCGGGCGAGGTGGCGCCCGGTGTGCCGCTGCTCTTCCTGGACACCGGCTACCACTTCGACGAGACGCTGCAGACCCGGGACGCCCTGGCTGCGCGCCCGGGTGCCAACGTGCTGAACCTGACGCCGGTGCAGTCGGTGCCCGAGCAGGACGCGGAGTACGGCGCGCGACTGTTCGAGCGGGACCCCGACCTGTGCTGTGCGCTGCGCAAGACCCACCCGCTGGACGACGCCCTCGACGGCTACGAGGCGTGGGCGACCGGCATTCGTCGGGTCCAGGCGGTCACGCGGGCGAGCACGCCGGTCATCTCCTTCGACGAGCGGCGGCTGCTCATCAAGCTGGCCCCGCTCGCCTCGTGGACCGACGAGCAGGTCGCCGACTACGTGCGCGATCACGACGTCGTGCGAAACCCGTTGCTGGACCAGGGTTATGCCTCGATCGGCTGCTGGCCGTGCACCCGCCGGGTCGCGGCCGGCGAGGACCCCCGTGCCGGGCGCTGGTCGGGCACGGACAAGGTCGAGTGCGGGATCCAGCTGTGAGCGCGACCCCTGGCGCGACGGTCTGGCTGACCGGGCTGTCGGGCGCCGGCAAGTCGACCATCGCCGAGGCCCTGGCCGAGCAGCTGCGCGCCGAGGACCGACGGGTCGAGGTGCTCGACGGGGACGTCCTGCGGCAGGGCATCTCGCAGGGGCTCGGCTTCAGCCGGGAGGATCGGGACACCCACGTGCGGCGCGCCGGTTTCGTGGCAAGTCTGTTGTCCCGCAACGGAGTTCTTACGCTGGTCCCCGTCATCGCCCCCTACGCCGAGTCCCGCGCGGCCGTGCGCGAGCGGCACGCGAGCGACGGCACCACCTACGTCGAGGTCTACCTCTCGACGCCGGTGGAGGAGTGCCGGCGCCGCGACGTCAAGGGTCTCTACGCCCAGGCCGACGCGGGGGCGATCACCCCGATGACCGGTGCCGGCGATCCCTACGAGCCACCCACCGACCCTGACCTGACCATCGACACCACGGGACGTGAGCTGTCGGACGTGGTCCACGGTCTACGAACCCTGCTGCACGAGAAGGGACTGCTATGAGCGCTCTGGTCTTGGACGACGTGTCCGCGGAGCAGACCGACACGATCCGCGCGCTGGAGGCTGAGTCCATCCAGATCATCCGCGAGGTCGTCGCCGAGTTCGACCGCCCCGCACTGCTGTTCAGCGGTGGCAAGGACTCCGCGGTGCTGCTGCACCTCGCCCTCAAGGCGATGACGCCGGCGCCCCTGCCCATCACGCTGCTGCACGTGGACACCGGGCACAACCTGCCCGAGGTGATCGACTTCCGCGACCGCATCGTGGCCGAGCACGGCCTCGACCTCGTCGTCGCCAACGTCGAGGACTGGATCGCGGACGGCCGGCTGCAGGAGCGCCCCGACGGCACCCGCAACCCGCTGCAGACCGTCCCGCTGCTCGACACCGTCAACGAGCGCCGGTTCGACGCCCTGCTCGGCGGCGCCCGCCGGGACGAGGACCGGGCCCGCGCCAAGGAGCGCATCTTCTCGGTGCGCGACGCGTTCGGCGGCTGGGACCCCCGGCGTCAGCGGCCGGAGCTCTGGCAGGTCTACAACGGTCGGCACGCTCCGGGCGAGCACACGCGTGTGTTCCCGATCTCCAACTGGACCGAGCTCGACGTGTGGCACTACATCGACATCGAGTCGGTCGAGCTGCCGAGCATCTACTACGCGCACGAGCGGCCGGTCTGGCTGCGCGACGGCATGTGGATGACCCCGGGCCCGTGGGGCCAGCCGGCGGAGGGTGACGAGCTGCTCGTAAAGCGTCCGCTACCGGACGGTGGGTGACGGATCCTGCACGGGCGCAGTCGAGTCCACCGCCGCCACGATCGACGAGATCATCGCCGAGATCTCCGTGAGCCGCCTCACCGAGCGGGGCGCCACGCGCGCCGACGACCGCCTCACCGAGGCCGCCATGGAGGACCGCAAGCGAGAAGGGTACTTCTGACAGATGACCGCCACCACACTCCCGCTGACGAGCACGGGACCGCAGGACGAGGTGCGCCCGCAGCTGCGCCTGGTCGTGGCGGGCAGCGTCGACGACGGCAAGTCCACCCTGGTGGGCCGGCTCCTCTACGACACCAAGTCGATCCTCGCCGACCAGTACGACGCCATCGAGGCCGCCAGCAAGCGCCGCGGCGCGCAGGAGGTCGACCTGGCGCTGCTCACCGACGGCCTGCGCGCCGAGCGCGAGCAGGGCATCACGATCGACGTGGCCTACCGCTACTTCACTACTCCCGCACGGAGCTTCATCCTGGCCGACACCCCCGGCCACACGCAGTACACCCGCAACACGGTCACCGGGGCCTCGACGGCCGACGCCGCGCTCATCCTCGTCGACGTGCGCAACGGCGCCCTCGTGCAGACCCGTCGGCACGCCGCCGTCATGGCGCTGCTGCGGGTGCCGCACGTGATCTTCGCGGTCAACAAGATGGACGCCGTCGACTGGAGCGAGGAGCGCTTCGAGGAGATCGCCGACCAGATCCGTGAGATCGGCGAGCGGCTCGGCATCGAGGACGTCCGGATCGTGCCCATCAGCGCGCTGACCGGTGAGAACGTCGCGTCCAGCACCGCCTCCGACGGCACGAAGGCCGGCACCTGGCACGACGGGCCGCCGCTGCTCGACATCCTCGAGAACCTCGACGTCCAGGCCGTGGAGCAGTCGCTGCCGTTCCGCTTCCCCGTGCAGCTCGTCATCCGGCCGCGCACCGCCGAGCACCCCGACTACCGGGGTCTCGCGGGCCGCGTGTCGTCCGGGCGAGTTGCGTTGGGGGATAAGGTCACTGCGCACCCGAGTGGGCTGACCTCGACCGTCACGGGCATCGACTCGCCCCAGGGCCCGCTGGCGCAGGCGCAGGCCGGCGACTCGGTCACGGTGCTCCTGCGCGACGAGCTGGACGTCGGCCGCGGTGAGGTCCTCACCACGCCGGAGGAGCCCTCGCGCACGATCGACGAGATCGAGGGCGTCGTGGCCTGGCTCGACGAGCGACCCAGCCGACACAACGCCCGCCTGCTCGTGAAGGTCGGCACCAAGGTCGTGCGCGGTCTGCTCACCACCGTCCGCGGGCACTGGGACGTCGACTCGCTCGCCTGGACCAACCCGGGCGCCGACGTCGCGCTCAACGACATCGCGCGCATCACGGTGCGCCTGTCCGAGCCGGTGGCCGTCGACGACTACGCCACCGACCGGTCCACCGGTGCCTTCCTGCTCATCGACCCGCCCACGGGCGCCACCCTGGCGGCCGGCATGGTCGGCGACCCGCTGGCCGGAGCACCGATCGCGGCTGAGATCGAGGAGGACGACGACGAGGACTGGCTGGGCGCCGGGTCGTCGATCTGATCGTGGCTGACGCTGCTGGGGTTGCCCAGCCTGCTGTCGGTGCTGGGGCTGCTGATGGAGCCGACGCTGCCGAGCCTGCCCTGCTGCTCGTCGCCCACGGCAGCAAGGACCCCCGATCAGCCGCCACGCTCGAGCGGCTGGCCGATCGGGTGCGCGCGGCTCGCCCGGGCACCGACGTGCGGCTCGCGTACCTCGAGCAGCGAGAGCCGTTGCTGGACACCGTGATCGGTGAGCTCGACGGGCCGTTCGTCATCGTGCCGTTGCTGCTTATCTCGGCGTTCCACGCGCGGCACGACCTGCCCAGTCGGGCGGCCGCCGCTGTCGAGGCGCGCGAGTCTTGGGGTGGTCTACGGATCGCGGAGGTGCTGGGGTCGGCACCCGGTCTGATCGACCTGCTCGCCGACCGTGCCGCGTCCCTGCACGACGAGCACGGTTGTGACAGCTACGTGCTCGTGGCTCCCGGGTCGTCGGACCCTGATGCGAACGCCTTCGTGGTGACAGTTTCCGGCAGGCTTGCCGAGCGGCTGGGCCGGCCGGTAAAGGCGGGGTTCGTGACCTGGCAGCCGACCGTCGCGGACGGCATCCGCGCCCTGCGCTCCGGCTCTTCCGGTGGCGGCGACCACCCGGGCGCGCGCACCATCGGTCTGCTCCCGTGGTTCCTCGCGCCGGGGCTGCTGTGGGACCGGGGCCTCGCCGCCGCGGCCGAGCTCGGCGTCACGGCAGCGGCCGAGCCGCTCGCCGACGAGGACACGGTGGCCGAGATCGTGCTGGAACGCCTCGAGGCGGCGACCCGGCCGTAGCCGGACCCGGCCTGACCAGCCGTGCCCGGACGTCGGGGTCTGCCGAGATGGCAGTTGGCCACGCGCAACCCGCCGAGACGGCACTTCGGCACTGAGATGGCTGGTGTAGCTGCCGTTTCGGTGGCCAACCACCATCTCGGCGGTCATGGGGTGACCAACTGCCGTCTCGGTGGCTAACCACCATCTCGACGGCGTTGACGTGGACAGCTGCCGTCTCGACGCCGACCAGCTCAGGCCCGGCAGACCCTGGGTCCTTGCCCCGGGTGCCCGGCGGATCGTGCTGAAACGCCTCGGGGCGGCGAGCCCGGCCGTAGCCGGACCCGCCGCCCCGAGGCGCCGTACGAGGTCTACCTCACCAACCCGGACGCTAGAACGCACCCTCCGGCACGTCCATCAGCGCGTTGTCGGTGAGCTGGGCGATGGCCAGCTCCGAGCGCAGGCGCGGCAGGACGTTCTTGGCGTAGAACGACGCGGCGGCGACCTTGCCGGCGTAGAAGTCCTGGTCCTTGGCGGACGCACCGGCAGCGAGGGCCCGCTGCGCGACCTCGGCCTGCTGCAGCAGCAGCCACCCGACGACCAGGTCGCCGGCGGCCAGCAGCAGCCGCGAGGTGTTCTGGCCCACGAGGTAGAGGTTGCGCGGGTCGCCGCCCTGACGCGGGTCGGACTTGAAGGCCGCGCCGCCGAGGTAGGCGATGATGCCCTGCACGGCCTCCAGCGCCTTGGCCAGCTGCTGGCGCTCAGGGGCGAGCGAGTCGTCGCCGTCGCGGGGGGCTGCCGTCTCCTGGATCTTGCCGGCGAGCCAGGACAGCGCCTCGCCCTTGTCGCGGACGATCTTGCGGAAGAAGAAGTCCAACCCCTGGATCGCCGTGGTGCCCTCGTAGAGCGTGTCGATCTTGGCGTCGCGGACGTACTGCTCGACGGGGAAGTCCTGCAGGAAGCCGGACCCGCCGAAGGTCTGCAGCGACTCGGTGCCGAGCAGCACCCAGGCCCGCTCGGAGCCGAGGCCCTTGACGATGGGCAGCAGCAGGTCGTTGACCTTCTCGGCGATCGCTGCGGGGGAGCCGGGCTCGGGCGGCGTGAGGCCGTGCTCGCGCTGGTGCTGGTCCACGACGTCCTGCTGGGTGGCGGTGTAGAGCACGAGCGCCCGCATGCCCTCGGCGTAGGCCTTCTGCAGCATCAGGGAGCGGCGCACGTCGGGGTGGTGGATGATCGTCACCCGCGGCGCCTCCTTGTTGGCGTTCTGGGTGAGGTCGGCGCCTTGCACGCGCTCCAAGGCGTAGTCGCGGGCCTGCAGGTAGCCGGCCGAGAGCGTAGCAATTGCCTTGGTGCCCACCATCATTCGGGCGTTCTCGATGATGCGGAACATCTGCGCGATGCCGTCGTGCTCACCGCCGAGCAGGGTGCCGATCGCCGGCTCCTGCTCACCGAAGCGCACCTCGCAGGTCGTGGAGACCTTCAGGCCCATCTTGTGCTCGACGTTCGTGACGTAGACCCCGTTGCGGTCTCCGAGCGAACCGTCCTCTCGCACATGGAACTTCGGGACGATGAAGAGCGACAGCCCCTTGGTGCCGCCCTTCGCGCCCTCCGGGCGGGCCAGGACGAAGTGGACGATGTTGTCGGACATGTCGTGCTCGCCGGAGGTGATGAACCGCTTGACGCCGCTGATGCTCCAGGTGCCGTCACCGTTGTCGACGGCCTTCGTGCGGCCCGCGCCGACGTCGGACCCGGCGTCGGGCTCGGTCAGGACCATCGTTGCGCCCCAGTGGTTCTCGACCATCTGGGCGGCCAGCTCGCGCTGCGCCTCGGTGCCGAGCTCGTAGAGCACGCGGGAGAAGGCGTAGCCCGCGGAGTACATGTGCACGGCCGGGTTGGCACCGAGCACGAGCTCGGCGGCGGCCCAGCGCAGCGACGGCGGGACGACCGTGCCGCCCAGCTCGGCGGGGACGTCCAGGCGCCACCACTCGGCGTCGATGTAGGACTTGTAGGAGCTCTTGAACGACTCGGGCAACGTCACCGAGCTGGTCTCGGGGTCGAAGATCGGGGGGTTGCGGTCGGAGTCGAGCAGGCTCTCGGCGAGCTCGTGCTCGGACAGTCGGGCGATCTCGGTGAGGATCTCGCGTGCCGTGTCGGTGTCGACGTCCTCGTAGGCGCCCTGGCCGAGGACCGCGTCCCGGCCCAGCACCTCGAAGAGGTTGAACTCCAGGTCACGGACATTGCTCTTGTAGTGGCCCATCGGCGTCCCTTCCACCTTGTGTTCCGGCTCCGGTGCCGGGGAGACAGTGCACGACCCGTTGTTACTGACGGGTAACAACAGCGACTGTACCCCGAGTCGAGGGGTCAGGGAAGTCGATCAGTGACGGACGCTGCTGATCTCGCCCCGAGCCTTGATCAGCTCGGTGACCTCGGCGGCGGGGATCGGCCGGGCGAACAGGTAGCCCTGAGCGGCCGTGATGCCGAGCGCCCGCGCGCGACGCTCCTGGTCGCGGGTCTCGATGCCCTCCGCCGTGATGGTGAGCCCGAGCTCGCGACCGAGCCGCGTCACGGCCGCCACCACGGCCTCGTCGCCGCCGGACTCGCCGAGTCCCTGAATGAAGGACCGGTCGATCTTGAGGATGTCGAGCGGCAGGGAGCGCAGGTTGGCCAGGCCGGAGTAGCCCGTGCCGAAGTCGTCGATCGCCACCCGCACGCCGAGGCTGCGCAGGGCCTTGAGGGTCGAGATGGTCTGCTCGGTCTGCTCCAGCACAACGGTCTCGGTGATCTCGATCACGAGGTACTCCGCCGGCAGCGCGTGGTCGGCGAGCACCCGCTCTACGGTGTCCGCGAAGTCGGGCGCGGTGAGCTGGCGCACGGAGACGTTGACGGCGACCGACAGCGGCAGGCCCTCCTCGAGCCAGGCCGCCGCCTGGGCTACCGCCTGGTCCATGACCCACGAGCCGATGGCGAGGATCGAGCCGAACTCCTCCGCGAGCCGGATCACCTCCTCGATCCCGAAGAAGTCGCCCTCGGGGTCGGTCCAGCGCAGCAAGGCCTCGACGCCGGTCGCCGCGCCGCTCGTGAGGTCGATCACCGGCTGGTAGAGCACGGTCCACCGGTCCGCGTCCGGGGTGCGGGCGAGGCGGCGGCGCAGGTCCCGGGTCCGGGCGAACTGCTGGAGCATGCCCGGCTCGAACGCGACGACGGCGCCGGTGCCCTTCCGCTGGGCCTGCAGCAGGGCGAGCTCGGCGTTGCGCACGACCTCGAGCCCCGTGTGGCTGCCGACCGCGACGCCCGCGTGGGCGCGCAGCGTGATGTCCGCCATGAGCCGCGGCGCGTTGACGGCGTCCACGATCCGCTGGGCCTCCGCCATGGTCCGGGAGGCGTCCGTGCCCTGCCCGAAGAGGATGGCGAAGCGCAGGTCGCCGAAGCGGGCGACCGTGTCACCGGTGCGTGCCTCGCTGCGCAGGATCCGACCGACCTGGCGCAGCACCTCGTCGCGGGTCTCGTCCGAGATCGGCTCGTCGACGAGGTTGGACGTGGTCAGGTCCAGCAGAGCCAGGCAGATCTCCCCGCTGGCGGCCTCGTAGAGCCGGTTGCGCACCTCGCGGTCGAGCCGGGCCCGGTTCGCGAGGCCGGAGGGGATGTCGTGGTAGGCCACCTGCTGCAGCCGGCTCTGCAGGCCGACCCGCTCGGACACGTCCCGCACCGCGACGAGGAACCCGGTCGAGAGCGGCGTGATGACGGACTCGGCGTGGACCACGGCACCTTGCGGCGTCGCGAGCGCGGAGGTGACCCGCAGGGTCGGTTGGACCTGGGCGTTCGGGACGTACCCGAGGTGGCTGAGCGCCCCGGCGGACAGGTCGGGGATCATCGTGCTGACGTGCTGGCCGAGGTAGTCCGACAGCCGGCGCCCGAGGATGTTGCGCAGGGCCTCGGAGGCGAAGACCACCGATCCCTGACGGTCCAGCTCGACGATGATGTCGCGCGTCTCCGAGACGAGCAGACGCATGTGCCGCTCCTGGCGCCGCAGGTCCTCGGTGAGGCGCCGGGAGATGCTGCTCTCGACCAGGTGCAGGCAGACCAGCATGCCGACGAGGAAGGTGAGGGCGTAGGTCGTCGCGATGTCGAGGCTGCTGCGCGCGGTGAGCACCAGGGCGGCCAGCAGCACGAAGATGAGCACGCTGACGATGACCAGGTCCCGGTGCCGGTCCAGCACGGTCACCGGCGGTGCGGTCTCGCCGAGGCCGGTGGCGACCGCCGCCACGATCAGCACGGTGATGGCGCTGAGCAGCCAGCCGGACTCGCTCACCCGCACCCAGGCGGCGGGGTCGACCGGCAGGTAAGCGGCCAGCGTGCCGATCAGGCTGAGAGCGGCGGACCAGACGATGCCGATGACCACCCGCCGGTAGCCCCCCTGGCGCGCCCGCAGCGCGAGCGTCAGCCCGACCCCGACCGAGACGATGCCGGCGACCACGCCCAGCGTGTCGACGATCTCGTAGGAAGGCTGCCAGCGCAGCCGGCCGGTGAGGGCGTGGCGGGGGTCGAACTGCCACACCGCGACCCACCCGATCGTCGTGAGCAGCAGGCCGTGCAGCAGCGCGGCGGTCCACTCCTCGTGGTCGCTCGTCGCGAAGCCGATGATCGCGGTGAGCACGAGCAGCGCCGACGCCGCGAACAGCAGCTGCGCGACGTCACCGGGGACGACCGGCCAGGTGGAGCCGGCCGTGACGTAGCCGGCGGCCGCGGCGAGGTAGCCCAGCCCGAGCAGCGCCCAGGGCGCCTGGTTGGGGGAGTCGGCACGCAGCGCGACCGCGCCGCAGGCCAGCCCGGCCAGCACGCTCATCAGCAGCAGCGCGCCGGACAACAGCTCCGGTCGCACGACCGTGAGGGCGAAGAGCGCAGCACTGAGCGCACCCGCAGTCAGCGGCAGATACGCTCGGTTTCCGCTCATCCCTCACATGGTCCTAGGTCTACGCCTGCCAGGCGAGCATTTGAACGATATTTCTCCCCGGGCGCGGCCGGCTCGCCCCGCGACACGGTCTACGACATCGGCCCACGACAAGGCCCCGGACGAGACGTCCGGGGCCTGCTGGAGCGGGTGACGAGAATCGAACTCGCACTGTCAGCTTGGGAAGCTGATGTTCTGCCATTGAACTACACCCGCGAGTGCACCGACTGGGCGGTGAACGCCACGAGCATACCTGCTCCGTCACGTCCGGGTCACGCCGGCTCGCCTCCGGTAGCGTGGGCCGCGTGCTGCTTCGCGACCGAGACATCCGCGCCGAGATCGAGAGCGGGCGGGTCGTCCTCGACCCGTACGACCCCTCGATGGTCCAGCCGTCCAGCGTGGACGTCCGCCTCGACCGCTACTTCCGGTTGTTCGACAACCACAAGTACGCCGTCATCGACCCCGCGCAGGAGCAGCCCGAGCTGACCCGCCTGGTCGAGGTAGACCCCTCCGACAGCTTCGTGCTCCACCCCGGTGAGTTCGTCCTGGGCTCCACCCTCGAGGGGGTCACCCTCCCCGACGACCTGGCCGCCCGGGTCGAGGGCAAGTCCTCGCTCGGCCGCCTCGGGCTGCTGACGCACGCCACCGCCGGCTTCGTGGACCCGGGCTTCTCCGGCCACGTCACCCTCGAGCTGAGCAAGTCGCGACCCTGCCGATCCTGCTCTACCCCGGGATGAAGATCGGCCAGCTGTGCTTCATGCGCCTGACCGGCCCGGCCGAGCACCCCTACGGCTCGGCCGCGTACGGCTCGCACTACCAGGGCCAGCGCGGGCCGACCGCCAGCCGGTCGTTCCAGAGCTTCCACCGCACCACCGGGGTGTAGAACCTCCGCGGCACCATCGCGGCTCGACGACAGTGGCAGTCTGCTGGTCAGATGTGACCAGCAAGCTGCCACCATCTTCGGGTGGCCCGCGCGCTTGGGGACTCTATGTGTTCGCGCGTAACGACTAGTTGCGTGTTGGGCCGGTCGGGGTAGGCAACCGTGTCAACGGGAACGACGATGCGCCAATCCCCGAGCGGGTGCGGACCGTTGGGATTACGGTTTCAGGCCCGCAAGCCCTCGCGTGACAGGTCCAGCCAGTGGCCCGCGGTGGCACAGACAGGAGCCAGCGATGCGCATCGTTCTCTCGTACGCGGCGTCCGCCCCTGGGCATGCCGCCCTGGCTGCCGCGTTGGACGAGGCCGTGCGCCACGACGCCGAGGTGATCGTGGTGAACTCCGCCCGCGCCGACGACGGCGTCACCGAGGTCGAGCTGCCCGCCGACGAGCTGCTGCAGATGGACCGCTCCTTCGCGGCGGCCGGCATCACCTGGCGCATCATGGACAGCGACCCGGCCCTGTTCCCCGGCGAGGCGGTCGTCGCCATCGCCAACGAGGTCGCCGCCGACCTGATCGTGCTCGGCGTCACCGACCGCCAGCACGTCGAGAAGCGGTTCGTCTCCCGGACCACGCGCGACGTCCTGCTCGACGCGTCCTGCGCCGTCATCACTGTGCGCGGCGACAAGCCCCCGCGCCTGACCGCGACCAAGGGGCGGGTCGAGGCCACCCTCTGACCTGCGCCCGACAGACAGCCGAAGGGCCGGACCCCCAGGGGGAATCCGGCCCTTCGGTCGTCTGCGGCTACTAGTCGTCCCAGGGGTCGGCCACCTCGGCGGTAGCCGGCGCGGTGGGTGCCGGCTCGGCCTTGGCTGCGGGCGTGGGAGTGGCCGATGACTCGTCGTCATCCCAGGGATCGGCGACCTCGGTGTGAGCCGGTGCCGCGGCCGGCTCGGTCTTCGCGGCGGATGCCGGGGTCGCGGCGGGCTCGTCGTCGTCCCAGGGGTCGGCCACGTCGGTGGGAGCTGGTGCGGCCGCGGCCGGCTCGGCCTTCGCCTGAGCTGCGGGTGCCGGAGCAGCATCGGGCTCGTCGTCCCACGGGTCGGCGACCTCGTCGGCGGCATCGGGCTGCTGGGCAGCCGGGGTGGCAGGGGCCGCGACCGCGGGCGCGCGCTCGGCGGCGGGCGCCGCCACCGGCGCTACCGGCTCGTCGACCTCAGCCTCGTCGACCCCAGCGTTCTCGACCACAGTCTCGTCGACCACAGCCTCCTCGACGACAACCTCTTCCACCGCACGGCCGCGGTTGACGGCCGCCAGCAGCATCTGGGCGACGTCGACGACCTCGACCTCCTCGGCGCGGCCCTCCTGCTGGGCGGCGGTGACGCCGTCGGAGAGCATGACGCGGCAGAAGGGGCAGCCGACAGCGATCCGCTCGGCGCCCGTGGCGAGCGCCTCCTCGGTGCGGTTGACGTTGATGCGGGTGCCGAGCTTCTCCTCCATCCACATGCGTGCACCGCCGGCGCCGCAGCAGAAGGACTTCTCGCCGTGGCGCGGCATCTCGCGCAGCTCGACGCCGGGCAGCGAGCCGATCAGCTCACGCGGCGGCGCGTAGACCTGGTTGTGCCGACCGAGGTAGCACGGGTCGTGGTAGGTCACGGCGGGGGCGGTGGACGCGGGGTTCTTGGCGGTAGACATCCCGACGGACTCGTCGGGACGGGCTACGGGCACGAGCCGCTTGTCGCGGACCAGCTGGTTGAGGACCTGGGTGTGGTGCAGGACCTCGTAGTCGCCACCGAGCTGGGGGTACTCGTTCTTCAAGGTGTTGAAGCAGTGCGCGCAGGTGACGATGATCCGGGTGGCGCCGGCCTCGTTGAGGGTCTCGACGTTCTGCTGCGCGAGCGCCTGGAAGAGCAGCTCGTTGCCGGCGCGGCGGGCCGAGTCGCCGGTGCAGGACTCGCCGTTGCCGAGCACGGCGAAGGTGACCCCTGCGGTGTCGAGCAGCTCGGCGACGGCGCGGCTCGTCTTCTTGGCGCGGTCCTCGTAGGCGCCGGCGCAGCCGACCCAGAACAGGTAGTCGACCTGGTCGAGCGACTCGACCTCCTGGCCGAGCTGGCGCACCGGGAACGGCAGGTCCTTGGCCCAGTCCAGGCGCGCCTTGGGGGACATGCCCCACGGGTTGCCCTTGGACTCCATGTTCTTGAACAGGCCGCCGAGCTCGCTCGGGAAGGCCGACTCGATGAGGGTCTGGTGCCGGCGCAGGTCCACGATCGCGTCGACGTGCTCGATGTCTACGGGGCACTGCTCGACGCACGCGCCGCAGGTGGTGCACGACCAGAGGACGTCCGCGTCGACGACCGCGCTGGGCCCGAGCGCGTCGTAGGCGGACAGCGGGGCGCTCGGGTCGTAGCCGGTGGCCCCGACGAGCGGCACCTCGGCGAGCGCCCGGGTGTGCTCGGGGAGCCCGGCGCGCACCTCCTCGGATGCGAGCGCCCACGGCGCCTTGGCGTGCGCGTGGTCGCGCAGCGTCATCACGAGCATCTTGGGCGAGAGGGGCTTGTCGGTGTTCCACGCGGGGCACTGGCTCTGGCAGCGACCGCACTCGGTGCAGGTCGTGAAGTCGAGCAGCTGCTTCCAGGTGAAGTCCTCGGACGAGCCGACGCCGAGGCGGGGCAGCTCCTCCATCTCCTCGAGCGCCTCCGTGGTGAGGACCGAGCCGTCCTCGGCGCGCATCGGAGGGACGGCACCGAGCGCGGGACGGCCGTCGGCGTTGCGCTTGAACCAGATGTTGAAGAAGGCGAGGAAGCGGTGCCACGCCACGCCCATCGTGGGCTGCAGCGAGATGGTGATCATCCACGCGAAGGACACCAGGATCTTGATCATCGCGACGAGGTAGATCGCCTGCTCGATCCAGGCGACCGACAGCCCGCTCCAGATCCCGCTGAGCCACAACGTGAGCGGGAAGTGCAGCGCGAGGTTCTCGCCCGGGGCGGTGTGCGACAGCAGCGCGGCCTCGAGCGTGCGCAGCAGGAGGATGCAGATGGTGACGGCGAGGATGGTGAACTCGACGTAGTACGCCTGCCACCAGGTCGATCCGTAAAACCGGGAGCGGCGCCCGTGGTCCCCGTCGGCGCTGCGCGGGTGGGCGCGCTGGCGGATCACGATCAAGACGATGATGCCGATGAAGCCGCCCCACGCGAAGGTCTCGATGAGCCACTCGAACGGCGGGAAGTGGCCGATGATCGGCAGCCGGAAGTCCGCCCAGATGAGCTGGAAGAAGGCGTTGACCAGGGTGGCGAAGAGGATGAGGAAGGACAGCGCGGTGAACCAGTGCGCGATCGACACGATCGGCAGCCGGGACATCCGGGTGTGCCCGAGGAACTCGCGCAGCAGCGTCACGGTGCGGGTCGCCGGCTGGTCGGTGCGCGTCGGGTCGGCGGACCCGGACGTGAACAGCCGGTAGAACCGGAACGCCTGCCGGAAGAGCAGCACCCACCCGAGCAGCGGGATGGTGAAGCACAAGGCGATGGCAGTGATCTGCAGCGCTGACATGGGGGCAGCCTACGAAGGTCGGGCTCAGCCAGCACCACGCCACGGTCGAGATGTGAGCGGGATCGCCTCGTCACCCGTCCCGACCTATAACGTGATGTTGGAACATGGATAAGATGAACCACGTTGACCTTCGTGACAGACCTCAGCACAAGACTTCAGGACAAGGTGATCCACGGATGCCCATCTACGACGACGTGACCAAGCTCATCGGTCGCACCCCCCTCGTGCGGATCAACCGCATCATCGACACGGCCGACAGCGGCACCACCGTTGCTGCCAAGCTCGAGTTCTACAACCCCGCGAACTCGGTCAAGGACCGCATCGGCGTCGCGATCGTCGACGCGGCCGAGGCCTCCGGCGAGCTCAAGCCGGGCGGCACCATCGTCGAGGCGACCTCCGGCAACACCGGCATCGCGCTGGCCATGGTGGGCGCCGCCCGCGGCTACGACGTCGTGCTGACCATGCCCGAGACGATGAGCGCCGAGCGCAAGGCGCTGCTGCGGGCCTTCGGTGCCGAGCTCGTGCTCACCCCCGGTGCCGGCGGCATGAAGGGCGCGGTCGAGAAGGCCGAGGAGATCGCCGCCGAGCGCGGCGCCATCCTGGCGCGCCAGTTCGCGAACGCGGCCAACCCCGAGATCCACCGCAAGACGACCGCGGAGGAGATCTGGAAGGACACCGACGGCCAGGTCGACATCGTCGTGGCCGGCATCGGTACCGGCGGCACCATCACCGGTGTGGGCCAGGTCCTCAAGGAGCGCAAGCCCGACGTCAAGATCATCGCCGTGGAGCCGGCCGAGTCGGCCATCCTCAACGGCGGCGCCCCCGGCCCGCACAAGATCCAGGGCATCGGGGCGAACTTCGTGCCGGAGATCCTGGACCGCAACATCTACGACGAGGTCATCGACGTCAACATCGACCAGTCGGTGGAGTTCGCCCGCAAGGCCGCGACGGAGGAGGGGCTGCTCGTCGGCCTGTCCTCGGGTGCCGCGCTCTACGCAGCCTCGCTCGTCGCCGCCCGCCCCGAGAACAAGGGCAAGACGATCGTCGTCATCATCCCGTCGTTCGGCGAGCGCTACCTGTCGACCGTCCTGTTCGAGGGCCTGGCCGGCTGAGGAGTCCCATGACGACCTTCACCCCTGACGAGGCTCGACGCCTGCGCGGCAGCCTCACGGCCGCGCGGCCACAGCTGCCGCGCATCGCCGCGAAGGCCGTCGACATGGTCCTCGAGGATCTCGACGCCGCGATCGAGCGCGACCCGGCAGCGACCGGGCGGCTGCAGATGGCGCTCGTCTCGCCCGGCCTGCACGCCGTCTGGGTGCACCGGTTGGCCAACTGGCTGTGGCGGCACGACCGCCAGCTGACGGCCCGGCTGCTGTCGCAGTGGGCCCGCGCCCGCACCGGCGTCGAGATCCACCCCGGAGCCACCATCGGTCGGCGCTTCTTCATCGATCACGGCATGGGCGTCGTCATCGGTGAGACGACCGAGATCGGCGACGACTGCATGCTCTACAACGGGGTCAACCTCGGCGGCCGCACGCTCAACCGCGGCAAGCGCCACCCGACCCTGCGCAACAACGTCACCGTGGGGTGCGGCGCCCGCGTGCTCGGCGACATCGAGCTCGGGGACGGCGCCCAGGTCGGTGCGAACTCCGTGGTCGTGAAGGCGGTGCCCGCGGGAGCGGTCGCCACCGGCATCCCGGCCACCAACCGGGTGCCCGAGCCCGGTGAGGACCCGATCGAGGCGCTCTACCGGCACCCGGCGATCTTCATCTAGCACCTGCCCCCAGCACCTGGGACCAGCACAGCGACGACGAGCGAGGCCCTGACCGGATCCGGTCAGGGCCTCGCTCGTTGCTGCTCGGCGGCTGCGTGCGGCTCGATGGCCGCCGCGCGCGTGGGCTACCTGCTGTCAGCCGTCGGCCCGGGCGTCGATGTCCTCGGTGGCGTCCGCGAGCTGCACACCCGCGGGCGGCGCGGGGACGACCGCGGTCTGCTCCGCGTCGTGCTTCGAGCCGGTCGAGCTGTTGCCCGAGACCTTGGCCTTGGCCTGCTCGGTAGCGCTCTTGGCGCTGTCCTGGGCCTTGCCGGCGACGTCGGCGACCTTCGCCTGCAGCTCGGGCGCCTTCTCCTTGGCGAGGTCCGCGACCTCGGCGGCCTTCTCCTTGGCGACGCTCGACGCGAGCGCGGCCTTGTCCTTGGCGACCTCGGTGGCCGTCGCGACCTGGTCCTGCACGCGCGGGTCGGCCCAGGCGGCCTCGGCGCGGTTCTTGATCTGCTCGTAGCGCTGGCGTCCGGCGCGCGCGCCGAGGACGTAACCGAACGCGGCACCGGCGATGAAGCCGAGACGGGTCTGCATAGGGGGTTCCTTTCGTGGTGTGGAGGGTCGGTGGTGGGCCTGCCGCCCACCCGGGCTCAGCTGGTGGGGTCGGCCTTGGTGGCGGCCCGGTGCTGAGCCTCGACGGCCTTGTCCACCAGACCGTGGGCCGCCGACGGCGCCTTGGCCTTGAGTGCGTCCGCCGCGTTCGTGACCGCGCTCTGCGTGCTGGGGCTGTTCCAGGCGTGCGCGGCCTGACCCTTCAGCTGCTCGTAGCGCTGGCGGCCGGCCTTGGCGCCGAGCACGTAGCCCGCGCCGGCACCGGCGAGGAATCCGATCTTGTAGCCCATGGGAGCTCCTTCGTGAGGGGGATGAGTTGCCCTTCAGGTCAGCCTACGTTCCTTACCCCGTCCGTGTGGGCTCACTCGGCGCAGTGCCTCATGCAGCACCCGAACCCGGCGCTGAGGCAAGCCATGAAGCAGCGCCGACGCGTGGCGGGAGCACTGGCGGAGGGCGTGGGATTCGAACCCACGATGGGAGTTACCCATAGCGGTTTTCAAGACCGCCGCACTAGGCCACTATGCGAGCCCTCCAGGTGCCGTCCAGCCTACCGGCGACGACCGGTGGCCGGGACGGGCGTCCCAGCAGGTCCCGGCCCACCTGCTGGTCAGCTCCGGCACGGTTGGTTCACCTGACGGCATAGGCTCGGGGGCCGATCGGTGATAACGTCGTGCGTGGTTGCAGTCAGCAGTTCCTCGCAAGACGATGAAGTGCCCGCGGCGCGGGCACTTTTTCTACTTCCGGGCATGTCCCGGAGCAGTGTGGGCTTCCGGCAGGCAATCGGGAGCCCACGATGGGTGGGCTCTCCCACGGCCAGCAAGGAAATGAGTTACACCCATGGCACAGGGCACCGTTAAGTGGTTCAACGCTGAGAAGGGCTTCGGATTCATCGCCCAGGACGGCGGCGGTCCGGACGTCTTCGTTCACTACTCCGCCATCCAGTCGAACGGCTACCGTTCGCTCGACGAGGCGCAGCGGGTCGAGTTCGAGGTCACCCAGGGCCCCAAGGGCCCGCAGGCTGACCAGGTCCGCCCCCTCTGATCTGATCCCGTCCCGATCACTGCATCAGGACTTTGCCAAGGGGCCGCGGCCCCAGGCAGGCAAGACCCCCGGCACCCACGGTGCCGGGGGTCTTGCGCATCCGCTCGCTACACTGCGTGGACACGCTGCGACCTGCACGATCGCGGGTGACGACGAGAGGGGACCGGCGCGGTGTCGGACAGTGAAGGCGCTACGGCGCCAGCGCAGGGGTCCGGCCCACGGCACCGCAGGGTCCGCACGCACCGGCACCCGCTGCTGCGGCGCACCACCTACGTCGTCGCCCTCCTGCTGGTCCTCGCGCTCGGCGCCACCTGGGGCGTCCTGCGCCGGCTCGACGGCAACATCACCGCCATCAGCTTCGACCAGGGCCTCGGCTCGCGGCCGACCAGCTCGGCGACCACCGACGCCGCGACCAACCTCGCGCCGATGAACCTGCTGGTCCTCGGCATCGACGACCGCTCCAAGCTCGGCACCGACAAGTACGGCAGCGCGGCCGACAGCGCCGGCGCCCGCTCCGACACCACGTTGCTGGTGCACCTGGCCGCCGACCGCAAGTCCGCCGTCATCGTCTCGATCCCGCGCGACACGATGATCCAGGCGCCGCGCAGCTGCAAGGACCTCACGGCCAGCCCCTCGACCTGGCACACGGTGCAGTTCAACTCGATCTTCGAGGCCGGTGGGGTCCCGTGCGTCGTCAAGGTGGTCGAGTCCGAGACCGGCATCCGCGTAGACCACGTGCTGACGCTGGACTTCAACGGCTTCAAGACGATGGTCAACGCCCTCGGGAGCGTGCCCGTCTGCGTCACCAAGGCCGTCGACGACAAGCTGAGCGGGCTCAAGCTCCCCGCCGGCACGACCCGGCTGAACGGCGAGCAGGCGCTGGCCTTCGTCCGCCTGCGGCACGTCGGTGACGGCAGCGACACCCAGCGGATGTCGCGTCAGCAGGCGTTCCTCGCCGCGATGATGCGCGAGGTCACCTCGACCAGTCTGCTGCTCAACCCCGCCAAGCTCTACAGCTTCCTCGACGCCGCGACGAAGTCGCTCTCGACTGATCGCGACCTGGCCAGCGTGACCGCCCTCGGTGGCCTCGCGAACGAGCTGCGCGGCCTGCAGCCGGGCTCGGTGCACATGCTGACCGCACCGTCGGGCCCGTGGCCGCAGGACCCCAACCGGACCGAGCTGCTGCCGGCGGCCGAGAAGGTGTGGTCGCTCATCGCGGCCGACCGCCCGTGGGGCAGCGGAGCGACGAGCAGCCCCACCCCGAGCCCGACGCCCACGACGGCCGCCCCGCTCACCGTCTCGCCCGCCACCATCGGCGTCGCCGTCGAGAACGCGGCCGGCCTCACGGGCTACGGCGGGCAGGTCGCGCAGGCGCTGCGGGTGCAGGGCTTCCAGGTCGGTGCGGTGACCAGCACGACGACCCACATCACCGGCGTCGTCGTCCACCACACCGCGGCGCAGCTGGAGGCGGCCCGGACGGTGGCGGCGGCGTTCCCGGGGGCGACGCTCAAGGCCGACGGGGCTGCGGGCAGCCCGATCCGCGTCACCGTCGGGCAGGGTGCGAAGGCGGTCGTGGCGGTGCCCAACCGCACCGGCACCGCGCCGCTGCCCGCCCAGCCGCTCACGGCACCGACACCGACGTCGAGCGCGACGATCTCCGCCAGCTCGGCGGACGAGGCCGTGTGCTCCGACACCGGCACGGGCTGAGGCTGCTTCGTTTGGTGACTCGTGACGCAGCCCGGTAGCCTTGCGCAGGTTGGTCTGCGCCGCCCTGCGCGCGCGACCGAGCACTGGAGGTGTCGCATAGTGGCCTAGTGCGCCCGCCTGCTAAGCGGGTTGAGGTTGAAAACCTCTCGCGGGTTCAAATCCCGCCACCTCCGCCGCCAGATGTCCTCGACATCACGAGGCCCGCACCGATCCGTCGGTGCGGGCCTCGGCTGTGTCCGCTGCGGTCCGTGTCGGGGCCGGTGTCAGGTCGGTGTCGGGGTCGGTGCTCACGCGGTGGCGGCTGTCACATACCCTCGGGGGGTGGATCTTGCGTACTCACCGACCCAGGCCCGACTGATCGAGGCGGCCCTCACCTTCGTCGAGGACGAGGTCATCCCCGCCGAGCCGGTCGCCCGCGACGAGGCGGCCGCGCGGCCGCCGGAGCATCAGTGGGACCGCCTGCCCGTCGTGGACCGGCTGCGCGACACCGCGCGCGAGCTGGGCCTCTGGGACCTGTGGGTGCCCGAGCCGTGGGGCCAGGGCCTCGGCGCCCTCGACGCGGCACCGGTCGCCGAGGCGTCGGGCCGGTCGCCCCACCTCGCGCCCACCGCGATGAACTCGATCGGCGCCGACGTCGGCACCATGCGCCTGCTCGCCGCGCACGGCACCCCGGAGCAGCAGGAGCAGTGGCTGCGGCCGCTCGCCGACGGCACGATCCGCTCGGCCATCGCGATGACCGAGCCGGGCGTCGCCTCGTCGGACGCCCACAACATCGCCACCCAGGTGCGCGAGGAGGGCGACGAGCTCGTCCTCACCGGTCACAAGTGGTGGACGACCGGGGCGATGGCCCCCGACTGCGCGTTCCTGCTCGTCATGGCGCAGAGCGCACCCCAGGCGATGCGGCACCGCCAGCACTCGCTCGTCATCGTGCCGCGGGACGCGCCCGGGCTGCGGATCAGCCGCAACCTCACCCTGCTCGGCCAGGCCGACCCGATCATCGGCGGGCACGCCGACATCGTGCTCGACGAGGTCCGGGTGCCCCGGGCCAACCTGGTCGGCGACTGGCACGGCGGCTACAGCCTCGCCCAGGAGCGGATGAACCCCTCTCGGCTGCTGCACGGTCTACGACTCGTGGGGGTGGCGGAGCGGGCGTTCGACCTGATGGCGGAGCGGGTCCAGCACCGCGTGTCCGGCGGCCGGGTCCTTGGCCAGCACGGCCTGGTGCAGGAGTGGATCGGCCGCTCCCGCATCGAGATCGACCAGGCCCGGATGCTCGCGCTGCGCGCCGCGTGGTTCATGGACCGCGACGACGAGCGCACCGCCACCGCCGTCTCCCAGCTCAAGGTCGTCGCACCGGCGATGGCCGGCGCGGTGGTCGACCGGTCGATGCAGGCCCTCGGCGCGCTCGGGGTGGGGCCGGACACGATGCTGCCCGAGCTCTACAGCTATGCGCGGATGCTGCGGCTGCAGGACGGGCCGGACGAGGTGCACCTGCTCGCCGTCGCTCGCCGCGAGCTGCGCCGCTACTCCTGAACCAGCGCGAGCCGCGTCGTCGGCTCGGAGACCGGGCCGGGCTCGGTCCGAGGCTGGTCGGCGGCGTCGATCACGAAGTAGCCGGCGTCGGTCTGCTCCCCGCCCATCCAGGCGCGGAGCGCGACGAACCGCACCAGGGTCGACACGACATTCATCACGGCGACGACCGCGGTCTCGACGGCGACCGGTGCGGTCGGAGCGAGCGCGTGCAGGGCGAGCAGCCCGAGAGACGTTGCGGCCCAAGTGATCCCGAAGATCGTCAGCCCTTGGAGCTGGTGCTTGAGGCGGTCCTGCGCGCCGCGCACCTCGAAGGTCCAGGCGCGGTTGGCCGCCGTGTTGGCGATCGTCGCGACGAGCAGGGCGACCAGGTTCGCGAGCATGGCGGAGCCGAGCGGCAGCCGCAGGGCGGCGAACAGGCCGAGGTGCAGGACGGTGGACCCGACCCCGATGGTGGCGAACCGGGCGAGCTGGGTGCCCAGGCGCGCACCGGGTCGCCGGCGGCCCATCGCGCGGTTGATGCGGGTGAGCTCGTCGCGAGTTGTGCTCTGCCGCAAGGACCGTCGCACGCGGCGGATCCCCGCGAGGTCGTCGGCCGCCGTGCGGACGATGTCGACGCGGCTGTCGGGGTCGTCGTACCAGTCGACGGGCACCTCGTGGATGCGCAGCCCGCACCGCTCGGCGAGGACGAGCAGCTCGGTGTCGAAGAACCAGCTGGTGTCCTCGACCAGGGGGAGCAGCTCGCGCGCCACGTCGGCCCGGATCGCCTTGAATCCGCACTGGGCGTCGGAGAACTCGGCGCCGAGACCCGCTCGCAGCAGCAGGTTGTAGGACCGGGAGATGAGCTCGCGCTTGGCCCCACGCTCTACCCGTGACTGGCGGGCGAGCCGGGTGCCGATCGCGACGTCGCTGTGCCCACTCATGAGCGCAGCGACGAGCGGCAGCAGGGCGTCGAGGTCGGTGGACAGGTCGACGTCCATGTAGGCGAGGACGGTGGCGGGGGAGGCCAGCCAGACGGACTTCAGCGCCCGGCCGCGACCCTTGGCGTCCAGGTGGACGGCGCGCACCGTCGGCAGCGTGGCCTCGAGCTCGCGCGCCACCGCCCAGGTCTCGTCGGTGGAGGCGTTGTCCGCGATGGTCACCTGGAACGGGTAGGCGAAGTGCACCTGCAGGTGGTCGACGAGTCGGCGCACGCAGGCCCGCAGCGTCACCTGCTCGTTGTAGACCGGGATCACGACGTCCAGGACGACGGGCGAAGGGGTCGGGGTGGTCATGGTGGGGCCTTCCGTGACGGGGTGTGCGGTGTGTCGTGGGCGTGAGGTCGGCGTGGTGCGTGGGGTGTCGTGGGGTCTGCGTGGTGCGTGGTGCGTGGTGCGTGGTGGAGGTGCTGGGCCGCCGGCCCGCGCCGAGAGTGCAGATGTCGGACACGACACGCCGTGAACGTGTCCGACATCTGCCGGTTCGGTGGCGCGGGCCGGGGCGCAGGCCGGTGGCGACCGCCGGTGAGCGGTGCCCGCCGGTCAGGAGGTGGCGGTCGAGCTCGCGGTCCCCGACGTCAACGGCTGCGTGAAGTCGTAGAACGTCTGGCTGCCGATGGTGACCTGCGTGTAGTTGGCCTTCGCCCAGGCGAGGATCTGGCTGGCCGTGCCCGAGCCGGACTGACCACCCGCGCCGGAGGAGGCCAGCAGGTAGTGGATCTGCCCGCTGGTCACGTAGGCCTGGAACTGCGCCAGCGTCGGGCTTGGGTCGGTGCCGTTGAACCCACCGATCGCCATGACGGCCTCGCCGGAGGACAGCTGCAGGCCCGCGGCGTTCTGCGAGCCGACCGCGGCGGCCGCCCAGGTGTAGCTCGAGGCGTTGGCCTGTAGGGCGGCGACGACGGCCGGGCTGGCCTCGGAGGCGTCGAGGAGGCCGCCCATGCCACCACCCGTCCCGCGGCCGGTGCCATCGGTCGTGCCGGTGCCAGTGGTGCCCGTGCCGCCGGTCGTGCCGGTGTTCCCGGTCGTGCCGGTGCCGGTGCCCGTGGTGCCGGTGCCCTGCTGGGGCGGGGTGCCCATCTGGCCACCCTGGCCGCCAGGACCACCCTGGCCACCCGGACCGCCCTGACCGCCAGGACCGCCGTTGGCGCCGGCGACGGTGGGGCCGGCGGTGACGATCGAGCCGGTGTGGCCGGTCGACACGGTCTGCAGCGAGTAGGCCGCGGGTCCGGCGAGCGAGGCCGCGAGGGCGGCGGCGACGACCGCGGGGACGGCCTTCGCGTGGATCTTGTCGATGACGAGGAGCAGCACGGCGGCGGTGAGGCCGACGACGATGACGAGCCACTTCAGCCACGGCACGAAATCGGCGCTGCGAGAAAGGAGCACGAAGGACCAGCACGCCGCGAGCCCGGTCGCTGCGGCGAGGGTTACCGAGCCGAGGAGACGGCTGCGGGCGTCCCAGGCCTCCTTGGCACCGATGGCGACGACGGCCGCGACGGCCGGGGCGAGGGCTACGGTGTAGTAGGCGTGGAAGATGCCGGCCATGAACGAGAAGGTCACCATGGTGACGAGCAGCCAGCCGCCCCAGATGATGTAGGCCGCGCGCCGACCGTCGGTGCGGGGGGCCTTGCCGCGCAACAGGACTCCCACCACGAGGAGCACGAGCGCGGACGGGATGAGCCACGAGATCTGACCGCCGATCTCGGCGTCGAACAGGCGGGTGATGCCGGTGCTGCCCCAGTTGCCGCCGGTGCCACCGCCACCACCGACCGACCCGGTCTCGTTGCCGGTGAGGCGTCCGAAACCGTTGTAGCCGAAGGTCAGCTCGAGGAACGAGTTCGTCTGCGAGCCACCGATGTAGGGCCGCATGGAGGCGGGCACCAGCTCAACGATCGCGACCCACCAGCCGGCCGAGACTACCATCGCGAGACCGGCGAGCAACAGGTGCTTGATGCGCTTCCCGAGCGTCGTGTCGGCCGCGTAGAGGTAGGCCGCGGCGAACGCCGGGAGCACGAGGAAGACCTGGAGGGTCTTGGTGAGGAAGCCGAAGCCGAGGAAGATGCCGGTCCAGACCAGCATGCGGGCGCGGCCCTCGGAGATCGCCTTGCCGGTGGCCCACGCGCCGAGCGTCATCAGCAGGGTGAGCAGCGCGTCCGGGTTGTTGAAGCGGAACATCAGCACCGCGACGGGCGTCAGGGCGAGCACGGCGCCCGCGAGGAGTCCGGCAGCGGCGCCGAACCAGCGCTTCACGGCTGCGTAGAGCACCCCGACCGACGCGATGCCCATGAGCACCTCGGGCAGCAGGATCGCGAACGAGTTGAGCCCGAGCAGCCGCACCGAGAGCGCCATCAGCCACAGCGAGGCGGGGGGCTTGTCGACGGTGATGGAGCTGCCCGCGTCGGAGGAGCCGTAGAAGAACGCCTCCCAGGACTGGCTGCCCGCCTGCACGGCCGCCGAGTAGAACGCGTTGGCGTAACCGCTCGCGGTGAGGTTGTAGAGGTAGAGCAGGGCGGTGGTGAACAGCAGCCCCAGCAGGGCCGGGCGGGCCCACGAGGGGTCCTGCTCCGGTCCGCGCCACAGCCGTTGGAGTCGTCCACGGGCGGGCGAGGAGCTCGCCCTGGTGTCGGGTGCCGGAGCGACGGGCGCAGGGCCGCTGGCCGTCCGGTCGAGGGTGATGGTGTCCATGGTGCAACCCTCGCCGCGGCGGCTATGCCGTTGCTGTGGAGGCGCTTTGGCGTGGCTTCGGGATCTGCCGGGGTGGGCAAGCGGTCACGCCCGGAAGGCGTCGCGGGTCACGCCCGGAAGGCGTGCCGGCTCACGCCGAGACGTCGTCGCGCGGCTCGGCCCAGGTCGGCCGCAGCGGCAGGGTGACGGTGAAGACCGTGGAGCCGGGTTCGCTCGCGACCGAGACCGTGCCGTGGTGCGCCTTGACGACGGCGTCGACGATCGACAGGCCGAGACCGGTCGAGCCGGCGGCGCGGTTGCGGGCGGTGTCGCCACGCGTGAAGCGGTGAAAAAGTTTGGGTAGCAAGTCGGCCGAGATGCCGGGACCGGTGTCGGCGACCGTGATGACGGCCTTGCCGCCGGCTGCCCGCAGCGACGTCGTGACGCTGGTGCCGGCGGGCGTGTAGTTGCGCGCGTTGGCCAGCAGGTTGACCAGGACCTGCTGCAGGCGGCCCCGGTCACCCACCGTCTCGACCGCCTCGTCGGGCAGCTCGAGCCGCCAGACGTGGTCGGGCCCGGCGGCCTGGATGTCGCCGACGGTCTCGAGGACCAGCAGGGACAGGTCGACCGGCTGGTGCTCGAGCGGGCGGCCGGCGTCGAGGCGCGCGAGCAGCAGCAGGTCCTCGACGAGCGTGGTCATCCGCTTGGCCTCGGACTCGATGCGGTCCAGGGCGTGTCGGACGGCCTGCGGCACGGGTGCCGGCTCGCGGCGGGACAGCTCGGCGTAGCCGCGGATGCTCGCGAGCGGGGTGCGCAGCTCGTGCGACGCGTCCGCGACGAACTGGCGCACCCGCATCTCTGACTGGTGGCGGGCGTTCAGCGCCTCACCGACGTTGTCGAGCAACGAGTTCAGGGCGTAGCCGACCTGCCCCACCTCGGTGCGGGTGTTGGTGTCTGCCTCCGGGACGCGCTCGGCGAGGGCGACCTCGCCCTCGGCCAGGTCCATGGCGGACACCTTGTTGGCTGTGGCGGCAACTCGCTTGAGCGGCAAAAGGTTTCGCCGGACCAGCCAGGTGCCGCCGAGACCGACGAGAAACAGGCCGCACAGGGAGGCCATGGTGATCGTCTTGAGCAGCTGGTCGGTCGCCTCGCGGGCCTGGGCCAGCGGCAGACCGGTGTAGATCGTCACGGTCTTGACCGTGCTCGAGCCGGTGGACGTGTCGGTCGCCAGCAGGCGAACGGTGTTGGCCTGCACCAGATATCGGCCGAGGTCGCCCCCGAGGTCGATGGCGCGGGGTTGGCCCGTGACGCCCGCACCGGTCAGCGTGGCGACCTGGTCGGCGTCGAGGCTGCTGACCGTGCGCTCCTTCAGGCTGTAGGCGGTGAGGATCTGGTCGCCGGTGACGCACAGCCGGACCACGCCGTCACCGGAGTTGGGCGGCAACGAGTTCGAGGTCGGCGCGCTGCACTCGTCGAAGCCGCGGCCGCCCCGACCGCTCCCGATGCCGTTGGCCTCGTCGCTGATACGCCGGGTCTGGCCCTGGAGCTGCTGGGCCACCTGGCCCTCGAGGACATGGTTCATCGTCACGACCGTCGCCCCGGCGATCGCCACGGTCACGGCGATGAACAGGGCGACGACCGAGGCGATGAGCTTGGTCGTGAGGGACCAGCTGCTTGGACTCATGGGCGCTCGCGAACGTATGGAGGGGTCTACCGAATGTCCTTGGGCGTCATCTCGACTCAGGCGCCGGCCGCGGGCTTGAGGACGTAGCCGACGCCGCGCATGGTGTGGATCATCGAATCGCGGCCGACGTCGATCTTCTTGCGGAGGTAGGAGATGTAGAGCTCGACGACGTTGGCCTGGCCACCGAAGTCGTAGTTCCACACGCGGTCCAGGATCTGGGCCTTGGAGAGCACCCGCTTGGGGTTGCGCATGAGGTAGCGCAGCAGCTCGAACTCCGTTGCGGTGAGGTTGATCTGGTCGCCGGCGCGAGTCACCTCGTGGCTGTCCTCGTCCATCGTGAGGTCACCGACGACGAGGAGGGAGTCGGACTCCTCGGTGGAGACGACGGTGCGGCGCATCAGCGCCCGCAGCCGCGCCACGACCTCCTCGAGCGAGAAGGGCTTGGTGACGTAGTCGTCCCCGCCGGCGGTGAGGCCGGCGACCCGGTCCTCGACGGCGTCCTTGGCGGTGAGGAACAGGACCGGGACGTTGGGGTTGTCGGCGCGCATGCGACGCAGCACCTCCATCCCGTCGAAGTCGGGGAGCATCATGTCGAGCGCGACGGCGTCGGGCTCGAACTCGCGGGCCGCCCGGACGGCGCCCATGCCGGTGCCGGCGGTCCTGACCTCCCAGCCCTCGTAGCGCAGCGCCATGCTGAGGAGCTCGGCGAGGTTGGCCTCGTCGTCGACGACGAGGACCCGGACGGGCGAGCCGTCGAGGCGGGTCAGGGCGGGAGCGGTGCCCGGGCGAGTAGTCATGTCCATTCCTCCACTCTTGGTGCACCGACTGTACGACTCGTAGGCCTTCCCTATGGGGAGCCTGTGAGCCGTCTCGGAGTGTGGTCGGCGCACCAGGCCTCAGCGGGCCGACACGTCCGGCACAGTCTCGCCACAGGCGCGGCCCGCAGCGTGGCAGCAACGATCCCTCGGCTCGAGGGAGCACCCGCACGCTGAAGGAGACGCGATGAACGACGACCGCCCGAGGTCGGACCAGACCACCCAGGGGCACACACCGGGGCAGTGGTACGAGAGCCCCGACCAGACCCAGCCGGTGCCGCAGAGCCCCGTCACGAAGCCGGTGGAGCACGTAGCCCCGGCCGGCTCGGTGGCCCCCGCCGTCGCCCCGCCGCGCTGGTCCGGCAAGAAGACCGCGGTCGTCGCGGCCATGGCGCTCGGCATCGGCGGCATCGGTGCGGGTGCCGTGGCGGCAGCTACCCCCGCCCTCAACGCCCAGTCCCAGCAGGACGGCCGGGGTCCTGGTGGTTTCGGTCATGGCGGTCGCGGCGGCCCGGGCGGCTTCGGCCCCGGCGGCCAGGGCGGTCCGGGTCAGCAGGGTCAGCTGCCGGGCGGTGTGCCGCAGCAGGGCCAGCAGGGCCAGCAGGGCCAGGACCCCAGCCTGGCAGTTCGCTGAACGCCGGAACCGGGCACGGCGGGCTACCCGTTCGACAGGTGTAGCAGCGGTGGACGCACCGCGGACCGAGATCCGACGACCAGCAGGAGGCGCCTCACGAACCCTGGCGGGAGGGCCGGTCCACGCCGGCCGCGAACGCAGATGCGAAGTCAGACACCAGCGGGCCCGTCCTCGAGCGATCGAGCGGCGGGCCCGCTGCCGTCACGAAACGGTCGGCCAACGTTCATCGCCGCCACACCCGGCGGCACCGGCCGAGGATCAGAGTGTCCAGCATGACGCACACCTCCCCCCGCCCCCGCACGTCCACCACCGGCAGCACCACCACCGGCAGCACCACCACGAGCCGCCGCGCCGGCTCGGCCTGGCCGCACTCGCCCTCACCGGAGCGGTCGCCGGCGCGACCGCCGTCGTCGGCCCGGTCGCCTCGGCCGCGGCGGACACCCCGCCCGGCCAGCAGAAGCCCGGCCACTACTCGTTCGCCGTGATCGGCGACGTGCCCTACGGCGCGGCCCAGATCGCGGCCTTCCCGACCTGGGTCGACGAGATCAACGCCGCCAAGCCGGCGGTGACCTTCCACGTCGGCGACATCAAGAACGGGTCGACCCGCTGCGACGACCCGTACTACGCCATGATCAAGACCCAGTTCAACCGCTTCACCAGCCCGTTCATCTACACCCCGGGCGACAACGAGTGGACCGACTGCCACCGGGCCAACAACGGCTCCTACAACCCGCTGGAGCGCCTCGCCTACGACCGCTCCGTGTTCTTCAGCAACCCGGGCACCACGCTGGGGGCGCCGATGAAGGTCGCCTCGCAGGCGAACGCCGGCTTCCCCGAGAACGTCAACCTGCGCAAGCAGGGCATCGACTTCGCGGTGATCCACGTGGTCGGGAGCAACGACGACCTGCAGCCGTGGACCGGCATCGGGCAGACGACCGCCACGCCCCAGCAGGCCGCCGAGGAGAAGGCCCGCATGGCGAACGCGATCCCGGTGGTGCACAATGCTTTTGCCGACGCCCGGCGGAAGAACGACCGCGCGGTGATGGTGCTGCTGCAGGCCGACATGTTCGACCCGAGCTACACGCCGACGTGGAACGACATCTCGGCGTTCAAGCCGCTCGTGCAGGCGCTGATCGACGAGTCCGCGACGTTCGACGGTCCGGTCTACCTCGTCAACGGCGACAGCCACGTCTACAACACCGACAAGCCGCTCGCCACCGGCTCGAGCTGGCTGACGACCTACGGGGTCTCGGGGTCGGCCGACAACCTGCAGCGGATCACCGTCGACGGCTCCAGCAACAACAAGGACTGGCTGAAGTTCACCGTCAACCGCCCCGGTGCGGCCGAGCCGCTCTCGTGGGAGCGGGTGCCCTACCAGCACCAGGCCGGCTGACCCATCGGCAGCGACTCGTCCTGATCACAGCAGCAGGCCCGCCCCGAGGGGGCGGGCCTGCTGCTCTGTGCCGTGCTGGTGCGCTGTCAAGCGCTGTGCGGGAAGGGGATCAGGCCTTGGCGCCGATCCGCTCGCGCAGGGTGTCCAGCTCGAGGTTGAGCTCGTTGGGGAGGCTGTCGCCGAACTTGGCGAACCACTCCTCGATCATCGGGAGCTCCTTCTCCCAGCCGGCCTCGTCGTACTCGACGGCGACGGCGACCTGCTCGGGGGTGAGGTCCAGGCCGTCGGTGTCGATGTCCTCTGGCTTGGGCAGGATGCCGATGGGGGAGTCGACGCCGTCGACCTTGCCCTCGAGGCGCTCGACGACCCACTTCAGCACGCGCGAGTTGTCGCCGAAGCCGGGCCACACGAACGCGCCGTTCTCGTCCTTGCGGAACCAGTTGACCTGGAAGATCTTCGGCAGCTTGTCGGCGTCCGCGGACTTGCCGATCTCGATCCAGTGGTTGACGTAGTCGCCGGCGTTGTAGCCGATGAACGGCAGCATCGCCATCGGGTCGCGGCGCACGACGCCCACGGCGCCGGCGGCGGCCGCGGTGGTCTCCGAGGAGAGGGTCGCGCCGAGGAAGGTGCCGTGGTTCCAGTCGCGGGACTGGTAGACCAGGGGGACCGTCGTCGCGCGCCGGCCACCGAAGAGGATCACGTCGATCGGGACGCCGTTGGGGCTGTCGTACTCCGGAGCCATCATCGGGCACTGCTTGGCCGGGGTGGTGAACCGGGCGTTGGGGTGGGCCGCCTTCTTGCCGTTGTCGGGGGTCCACTCCTCGCCGAGCCAGTCGATGAGCTCGGCGGGCTTCTCGACGGTCATGCCCTCCCACCACACGTCGCCGTCCTTGGTGCGGGCGACGTTGGTGAAGATCGAGTTGCCCTTGTCGATGGTCGCCATCGCGCTGGGGTTGGTCGACTCACCGGTGCCGGGGGCGACACCGAACAGACCGAACTCGGGGTTGACGGCGTAGAGCCGACCGTCCTCGCCGAAGCGCATCCAGGAGATGTCGTCACCGACCATCTCGGCCTTCCAGCCGGGGATGGTGGGCTCGAGCATCGCGAGGTTGGTCTTGCCGCAGGCCGACGGGAAGGCGCCGGCGACGTAGTAGGTCTTCCCCTCGGGGGAGGTGAGCTTGAGGATGAGCATGTGCTCGGCCATCCAGCCCTCGTCGCGGGCGATCGCCGAGGCGATGCGCAGGGCGTAGCACTTCTTGCCGAGCAGGGCGTTGCCGCCGTAGCCGGAGCCGTAGGACCAGATCGCTCGGGTCTCGGGGAAGTGCGAGATGTACTTGGTGTCGCTGCACGGCCACGGCACGTCCTGCTGGCCGGGCTCGAGCGGAGCGCCGACGGAGTGCAGGCACTGAACGAAGTCGGCGTCGGTCTCCTCCATCTTGCGCAGGACCTCGTCACCGATGCGGGCCATGATCTTCATGTTGACCACGACGTAGGGCGAGTCGGTGAGCTCTACGCCGAACATCGGCTGGTCCGCCTCGAGGTGACCCATGACGAAGGGGATGACGTACATGGTGCGGCCCTTCATGGAGCCGCGGTAGAGCTCGGTCATGGTCGCGCGCATCTCGTCCGGCGCCATCCAGTTGTTGGTAAAGCCGGCGTCCTCCTCCTTCTCGGAGCAGATGTAGGTGCGGTCCTCGACCCGGGCCACGTCGGTGGGGTCGGACGCGCACCAGTAGGAGTTCGGCTTCTTGGACTCGTCGAGCTTGATGAAGGTGCCCGCGTCGACCAGCTCCTGGTTGATCCGGTCGATCTCCTCGGTCGTGCCGGTGACCCAGTAGACCTCGTCGGGCTGGGTGAGTGCGGCGACCTCGTCGACCCAGGCGGCCAGCTTCGGGTGGGACGTGCGAGCGGTGTCGGACTGCGTGGTGGTCATGGTAGAGCCATCCCTTCGTTGCCGCTTCGCTGCGGCCATCGGCGGTGTGCAAGTCGCAACGGGCCCCTGGGGGCTGGGCGGCCCCGCGGCAGAAGCCCTAATCCATACCAATGACGGTAGCCGACCTCTACCACGGCGCGCCCGACAGGGTGCGCAGTTTAGGGCCAGGATCACAGCCGGTGTGACCTGGATCGCGTCGTGGTCCGTGGGCGAGAGCCGGGTGAGGGGATCCTGTGCGGGCTATTGAAACGAATCACTAGGATCGGCTCGGATCGCAGCAAGCGCAGATTGAACGTTTCATTTTGGTTGCTTGCAGCCAGGGCGTGCTCTACGCGCCGATCGAGGGGGTCACCCCCCGGGCCGAGGACCTGCAGCGGCGCGGCATCCCGGTGGTGCTGGTCGATCGGGCGGGCAAGTACACCAACTTCTGCTCGGTGTCCGTCGACGACGTGGAGGGCGGCCGGCTCGCCGCGAGCCACCTGCTCGACCTGGGGCACGAGCGGATCGCCGTCGTCGGCGGACCGAGCAGCCTGCAGCAGGTGCAGGACCGCCGCCTCGGCGCTGAGCTGGCGCTCGGGGCCCGCCGATCCGACGCCCTGCTGCTCCACGTCTCTACGGCCGCCCTCGACATCGCGTCCGGGGTAGCCGCCGCCGGCGAGCTCGCCGGGCTGCCCGACGCCGAACGGCCGACCGCCGTCTTCGCTCTCAACGACCTGCTCGCCATCGGTGTGCTGCAGGGGTGCGTGACACACGGTCTACGGGTGCCGGACGATGTCGCGATCGTCGGGTACGACGACATCCTGTTCGCCGCGGTCGCCGCCGTGCCGCTGTCGTCCGTGCGACAGCCCCGGGCGCGGCTGGGCCGGCGGGCGGCCGAGCTGCTCTTCGACGAGGTCGCCGCCCTGGACGAGGGCCGGCCGCACACCCACGAGCACGTGCAGTTCGCCCCCGAGCTGGTCGTCCGGCGCAGCTCGCAGCCAGACCACCCGGTGTAGTCCGTGCCGGTCCCGTCCCTGCCCAGCCGGGTCACCAGGTGAGGAGAGAGCCGAGAACCCTGCAGGTCCGCACCGGCGACGTCCTGGCGGTCCTGTGGATCGACTCCCACCCCGACATGGGCACCGGTGACTCGCCGTACCCGGGCTACCACGCCATGGTGGTGTCGGCGTTGACCGGGCACGGCGACCCCGAGCTGCTCGACCTGCTCCCCGCCACCATCCCCGCCGACCGGGTGGCCCTGGTCGGGATGCACGACTGGACCGACCCGGCCCTCCCGGCGATCGCGGACGAGTGGGGTCTGACGGTGATCGAGCCGGACGCGCTACGGTCCGACAGCACGGCGTTGCTCGACTGGCTCGCCTCGACCGGCGCGACGAAGGTGGCGATCCACTTCGACGTCGACACCATCGACGCCGACGAGGTCCGGTTGGGTCTGGGCGCCGATCTCGGGGGCCTCACCCGCGCCGAGGCGCGCCGCGTGGTCGCCGACGTCGACGCCGCGGTGGACGTGGTCGGCCTGACCATCGCCGAGTACATCCCTCGCCAGGTGATGCAGCTGCAGAAGCTCCTGGCCGGTTTCCCGTTGCTGGGCGCCCACCCCAGGCAGTGAGGGCATCGACCGATGCCGCTCGCTGAGCCGCACGTGCCGTGTCGGCGGTCAGCACCCCCTCGACCCCGGCGAGGCGTGCCGCATGTGCCGGGTCGGTCATGACGTCCGGACGCGACAGGGCTGGGGTGCCATCGAGACGGTAGATGTCGGACAGCTCTACGGCGTGTCGTGTCCGACATCTGCTGTCTCGATGCGCCACCGGGTCCGATAGGCCAGTTGGGGCCTGCCGCGCGTCGCCGAGACGGCGGTTGGGCACCGAGACGGCGGTTGGTCACGCCGGCACTGCCGTGACGACGCGTGGGGCTCAGCGTTGCTGCACGCGGGGCTGTCAGTGTCGCTGCGGGCGCACCGGCCGGGGCATGCGAAAGGCCCCGGCGAGCGTCTCCGCTGGCCAGGGCCTTTGCTTCTGTCTCAACACAGAGCGCACCCGAAGGGATTCGAACCCCTAACCTTCTGATCCGTAGTCAGATGCTCTATCCGTTGAGCTACGGGTGCTGGCGTGGCACCGCCGGAGCAGTGCGCAACGACTAGGAACTATACCGGGTGCGAGCACCGCAGCGGAAATCGGTGACGGGGCGGGAGGGCGGCCCTGCGGTGCGCCCCACGGGGTGAGCCCACCGTGAGAGGGTGTGCCCATGCGTCGTGCCGTGCTGGTCAGCCTGCCGTTGAGCGTCCTGCTGCTCGCCGCGTGCTCGGGCGGGGTCGGTGACCCGTCGCCCTCGACGAGCGAGGACCCGACGGTGGCGCTGGGCAAGACCCGCGACGCCTTCGTGGCGGCGAAGTCGGTGCACCTGGCCCTGACGAGCGAGGGGATCCCGACGACGGCCAACGGGGTGAGTGGCGCGACCGGCACGGGCGTGATCGACAAGGTCACGCCGAAGTTCGCCGGCACGGTGACCGGGCGGGTGCAGGGCACGAGCGCCACCATCGACGTCATCGCCATCGGCAGGGACACCTGGCTCAAGCTGTTCACCCCGACCTTCGAGAAGGCCGACCTGGCGAAGCTGGGCGCGCCCAACCCCGCGACCTTCTTCAACCCCGACACCGGGATCGCCTACCTGTTTGCCGGGACGACCGGCGTCAAGCAGGGTGAGCAGGTGCGCGACGGGCAGGACGTGCTCGATGTCTACACCGCGACGGTCCCGGGTGGGCAGGTGCGCAACCTGCTGCGGGTCGGGGACGCGACCAAGACCTACCAGGCGACCTTCGGGGTCGCCCCCGAGCACGAGCTGCGGACCGTGAGCCTCACCGGTGAGCTCTACCCCGGGACGACGTCGACCTACACCTTGCGCCTCGCCGACTATGGCCAGCCGGCGTCGATCACCGCGCCCTAGGCTGCTGCTCGCGCTCGCCTGCCTCGGTGTAGCCCTCGCGGCGGCCGACACCTACGTCGTCGTCCTCGCGCTGCCGGACATGATGGCCGGCGTCGGTCTCGGGATCGACCAGCTGCAGCGGGCCGCGCCGATCATCTCGGGATTCCTGCTCGGCTACGTCGCCACGCTGCCGCTCATCGGGCGGCTGGCCGACCTGGTGGATCGCGGCCGCGTCCTGCGCGCCTGCCTGCTGCTCTTCGTCCTCGGTCGTCACCGCCCTCGCCGTAGACCTCCCGGTCCTGGTCGCGGGTCGGGTCCTGCAAGGGGTCGGCGGGGGAGGTCTGGTGCCGGCCACGCTGGCCCTCGTGGCCGACCTGTGGCCGCCGCGTCGGCGCGGCCTGCCGCTCGGGGTGGTCGGTGCCGTGCAGGAGATGGGCAGCGTGCTCGGCCCGGTCCTCGGCGCGGCGGTGCTCGCCGTGGCGGACTGGCGGGCGATCTTCTGGTTCGGCGCCGTGGTCGGCCTGGCCCTCGCGGCGGCGCTCGCACTCGCGGCGGCGAGGTCGGGGGCGAAGCCGTCCAGGCCGGCGCCGAGACCAGGGTCGGCGCACCAGAGGACACCGGACCAGAGCACACCGGACCAGCGCCCGCCGCACCCGGGAGCCGGACCGCTGCACCAGGTCGGTTGGGCGGTCGCCCTGTTCGGCATCGGATGCGGGCTGCTGGCGCTCTGGGCACCCCGACGACTGGTCATGGACCTGACGCTCGGGACGCCGTTCGTCCCGTTGGGGTCCTCGCCGTCGCGCCTGGCGACGCCCCTCGGGGTGGCCGCCGCGGCCCTGCTGGTCGGCGGCCTGGCGCTCCTCGCGGTGACCGGCGGTCGGTGGTGGTGGGCGACGGTCCGGCGGGTCGATCTCCCCGGGGCGCTGCTGCTCGGGGGCGCGCTCGGCGCCCTGGTGCTGACCTTCGCGGCCTCCGATCCCGCGCGCGAGGTGGTGGGACCACCGGGGTGGGCCCTGCTGCCGGTGGCGGTGGTGAGCGCCGCGGGCTACGGATGGCGGCACCGCCGCGCGGCCGATCCGCTGGTGCCCCGGGGGACGCTCGGGCGCGGCGGCTGGCGGACCCTGGGGGCGAGCTGGTGCGTCGGCGCGGCGCTGGTCGCCGTGGTGGTCGACGTGCCGGTGCTCGCCCGGCTGACGCTGGGTGGGGACGAGGTGCGGGCCGCCGGCACGCGGCTGCGCTTCCTCGTCGCCGTCCCCGTCGGGGCGCTGCTCGGCGGACTCGCGCTGCGTCGCCTCGCGGCCGGCCGGGTCACGGCGGTCGGCCTGGTCCTGGCCGCGGCCGCTCTCGCCGTCATGGGGACCTGGGGGAGCGGGTCGCTGGAGCAGGGCGTCGCCACGCTGGTGCTGGCCGCCGCCGGGCTGGGGCTCGGGCTGACCCTCGCCCCGCTCAACGAGGCCGCGCTCGACGCAGCCCCCGAGCACGCGCACGGCACCGCGTCGTCCCTGGTCGTGGTCGCCCGGATGACCGGCATGGTCGTCGGCCTCGGGCTGCTCACCGCCGTCGGGCTGCACGCCTACTACGCCGCGGTGGCCGCGCTGCCCGACCGCACGGACACCCGCGCCCTGGTCACGGCCGGCATCGTCCAGGTGCAGTGGGTCCTGCGCGGTGGCGCGATCGCGGCACTGATCGGCGCCGGGCTGGGTCTCACGATGCCGGCCCGGGTGCCTAGGCTGGACGGGTGAACGCACCCCGCCCTGCTGCCTGCCCCCGTCCCGACGACCGGCTGGTCCCGCGGGCTCCCTCGCCGGGGCACGACCGGACCGCTCCGGTAGAGCTCGTGGCCGGCGTGTGGCACGTGCGCTCGGCGGCGGTGGCGCGCGAGCTGCTGCGCAGCCGGGGCACCCTGCAGGCGGGCTTCCAGGCCGACGCCGTGCGGACGGGCGTGACCGGGATGCGCTACCCCGTGCTCTACCTGGACGGTGACGAGCACCGCGCGGCCCGCACCTCGATCGGGCGCTACTTCGCCCCCACCACGGTGACCCGGCGCTATCGCGACCTGATGGAGCAGCGGGCGGACGAGCTGGTCGCCGAGATCGAGGCGGCGGGGGAGGCCGACCTCGCGGACGTCGCGCTGCGATACTCGGTCGACATCGCGGCGCAGGTCGTGGGGCTGACCGACTCGGACCGCGAGGGCATGACCCGGCGGCTCGAGGTCTTCTTCAGCGGGTCGCTCGGCGTGCTCTCGCCCACGTCCGGCTCGGGCGAGAAGCCGGAGGCGGCGGGACGGCTCGCCCGGCTGACGGCGGGGCTGACGGCGCTGCGCTCGCTGCTGCCGATGGGCCGGTTCTACCTGTCCGACGTGCGTCCTGCTGTCCGGGCCCGCAGGGCCAGGCGGCGCGACGACGTCATCTCGCACCTGATCGACCAGGGCCGCTCCGCCACCGAGATCCTCAGCGAGTGCCTGACCTACGCCGCGGCCGGGATGGTCACCACGCGGGAGTTCCTGTCGCTCGCCGCCTGGCACCTGCTGCGCGACGACGCCCTGCGGGAGCGCTACCTCGGCGGCGGCGACGACGAGCGGATGGCGATCCTGCTGGAGATCCTGCGGCTGGAGCCGATCATCGGCACGCTCTACCGCCGGCTCGCGGCACCCCTCGAGGTGGGCAGCGGCGAGCAGACCGTCGTCCTCCCGGCCGGGGCGCTGGTCGCGGTGCCCGTCCACGAGGTCGACCTCGACGAGCGCGTGGTGGGCGCGGGCCCGGCCGGCGAGGGGCCGGCGCAGCTGTGCCCGGGGCGCGAGCTGCCCCCCGGCTACAAGCCCGAGATGCTCGGCTTCGGTGACGGCGCGCACCGCTGCCCCGGGAACGCGCTAGCGCTGCAGGAGAGCGACGTCTTTCTGCAGCGGCTGCTGCGGCTGCCGCTCGTGATCGAGCGCGACCCCGAGATCGGCTGGGACGCCGTCGTCGAGGGGTTCGAGCTGCGCGACGTGCGGCTGCGCGTGCGTGCCGTCGCCCCGGAGCCGGCCCGGCGTTGACCCGGCGTCACCGCCGGGCGCCGACCCCGCTCTGACGCGGTCGTCCCGCGCAGCGACCGCACTCACTGCTGCCGGCTTGGGCGGATCTGTCCGATCCGAGGTGCGCCGTGATGCCGGACTTCTCCTGATCCTGGCAGGGCCGAACGGGTGAACTCACCCGTTCGGCGTGCTCAGCGTCCTCAGTTTATTCTCACTCAACGTGGCGGCCAGTATGCAGAGCGTTATATTGGCCGCGAAAGTGATCACACTGTGTGGTTGCTCGGGAACTGTCGGCGGGGGCCTGTGGGGCGAGTGTCCCCGCGGACGGCGGTCTGAGGGAGCGGGATGGGACGTACGGCTGGAGGCCCGAGCCTGCGCGGTCTCGCGCGCAGCCGGACGCTGCTCCCGACGTCCGTGGTCACGGTCCTCGCCGTCGTCTTCGCGTTCTTCGTCTCGATGCCCACCGCGTCCGGTGTGGTCGTCGACGGCATGGACTACTCGTTCAACCAGGTCGTCAACGGTGACTTCATCACCACCGGCAACGGCGTGCTCGGGTGCTCGGGGCAGACCAACTGCACGAACTTGAACAGCGCCAACCCGGGCGCCGTCTACAACGACGACCTCATCATGCGGTCCGTGGACATGGACTCGGTCGCCAGCACCTACAACTCCACCTCGGCATCGGTGACCGTGCCCAACGGCGCCAAGGTCGTCAAGGCGATGCTCTACTGGATGGGCAACACCGGCGCCACGACCGATGCCAACGGCGTCAACTGGGTCACCGGGACCTACGCCTTCTCCTGCAGCACGCGCTTCACCACCGGCACCCAGGCGTCCTTGGCGGCGAACCAGCCGTCCAGCCCGATCGGCCAGCCGGTCAAGCTCAGCGTCGGTGGTGCCGGTTACGTCGACGTGAACTACGAGTCGCTGGCCGCCGAGTCCCAGTCGCAGCTGGGTCCGAGACAGAGCCAGTACTACTCCGCCCAGGCCGACGTCACGAACGCCTTCTCGAGCCTCGCCACCGGCACCCCGCAGACCATCACGGTGGGCAACGTCTGGGCCCCGCAGGGCAACAACTGCGCGGGCGGCTGGGGCCTCACCCTCGTCTACGACTTCGGCAAGTCGACCTACGGCGCCACCAACACCTACGCCCGTCAGGTCGCCATCTACGACGGGCATCTGCGTCAGTTCCAGGGCGACGCGCCGGTCTACGCGCAGCTGCAGGCGACCGCCGTCTCGACCGGCGCCAAGGCGTCCTACATCCTGATGGAGGGTGACGGCGGCATCACCGGTGACGGCGCGATCTACCAGAGCGTCAGCACCACCGGTGCCTACGGGGCGGCACAGGGGATCACGGGCGCCTCGGGTGTGGCTGCGACATCCACCGGCACCGGGGCCGGCGCCGCCCCGAGCGGCGGCAACGTGGGCGTGTCCTTCGCCGACGGGGCGGCCCCCCTGACCAATATGACCAACGGGCAGTTCAGCAGCTCGAGCTCCGGAGCGGTGAGCGGCGCCCTCCCCACCACCCAGACGAGCGTCGCCGGCTCCTACAACGCCAGCATCGACGCCCACACGGTCGCGCTGCCGGCGGTGACGACCGGATCGACGGCCGTGCGGCTCGGGTTCAACTCGACCCAGGACAGCTATCTGTTCAAGGCGGCCGCCATCTCGGTGCCGGTGGCCAGCTTCACGATCACCAAGTCGGCCGCGAGCGGCAATGACGCCCAGACCGTCAACCAGGGTGACGCACCCTCGTTCACCATCACGGTCCGCAACGACAGCTCCGCCGACATGACCGGCGTGACCGTCGCCGACCAGCTGGCCCCCGCGTGCGCGCGGACCACCGCGTTCACCGTGCAACCGGGCAACCCGGTCACGTGGACGTGCTCGGGACCGAACGCGACCGACAGCTACACGAACTCCGCGACGGCGACCGGCAAGGACGGCGCCGGCAACACCCAGACGGTCACGGACACGACCCAGGTCACGGTCCTCACGCCCAAGCTGGACGCGTCCAAGTCCGGTGGCACGATCACCGGCCCGGACGCGAGCGGTAACTACACGGTCACCTACAACGTCACCCTGGCCAACACCGGCCAGGGCTACGCCGTCGTCGGCCCCCTCGTGGACACCCCCACGTTCGCCGGCAACCTGGCGATCCAGAGCACGGCCTGGACGGGCACCGGCGGTGGCGCGACGGGTGGCTCGGTCAGCGGCGCCGGCACGGCCAACCTGGTGCCGGCCGGCACCAAGATCAACGCCGGCACCACCATGACCTGGACGGTCACCTCGACGTTCAGGTTCACCGACCAGAACGCGGCGACGACCTGTAACGGACCCGGCACCGGGCTCTACAACAGCGTGAGCCTGCAGGGTGGCTCGGACACCGTGAGCACCAACAACGCGGCCTGCGTCAACCCGCCCGTGCGGACCCCGCAGATCGACGCCGTCAAGCGTGCCGGCACCGTGACCGGGCCGGCCGCCGACGGCTCCTACACGGCGACCTACACCGTGACCGTCACCAACTCCGGTCTCGTGGACGGTACGTACGGACCGCTCACCGACACCCCGGCCTTCTCCTCGAACCTGCAGGTCGACTCCGCGACCTGGACGGGGTCGGGTCCCGGAGCACCGGCCGGCTCCAACGCGGTCGGCGCAGGGCCTTACACCCTGGCGCCCGCCAGCACCTACCTGGCCGCCGGTGCGACGCACACCTACGCCATCACCGAGAAGTTCCACTTCAAGGACAACAACGTCGCGACCGCCTGCGATCTGGCGCTGCCGGGCACCGGTCTCTACAACTCGGTGTCGGTGACCGGTGACATCAAGACCAGCAACAACATGGCCTGCATCGAGCCGCCCACGCCGCCGACGGTGACGATCGCGCTCGACAAGCAGGCCGGCCCGATCCAGGACCTCAACGGCAGCGGCAAGCAGGACGCGGGCGACACCATCGCCTACAGCTTCGTCGTCACCAACACCTCCGCGGTCAACCTCGACACGGTCACGTTGTCGGACGCCAAGCTCGGCCTGACCAACGTGGCGTGCGGCACGGGCATCCTCGCCCCGGGCGCGTCCCGGACCTGCAGCACCGTCACCTACACCCTGACCCAGGCGGACGTCACCGCCGGTGGGGTGACCAACACCGCGACCGCCAGCGGCAAGTCACCGAACGGCACCGCCACCGCGACCGGCCAGGACTCCACGACCAGCTCGATCGTCGCCGGCCCGGGCATCTCGCTCAACAAGAGCGCCAGCGTCATCAACGACCTGGACGGCAACGGGCCGGACGCCGGCGACCAGGTGACCTACACGTTCAAGGTCACCAACACCGGAAACCTCAACATGACCGGTGTCCTGATCAACGACAGCAAGCTCGGGATCAGCAACCTCAACTGTGGGGCGGTCAACGTCGGCCAGTCGGTCACCTGCACGGCCCCGGCGCCCTACACCCTGACCCAGGTCGACGTGGACGCGGGCACGGTCGCCAACACCGCGAACGCGCAGGGCACCGACACCGCGGGCGGCAAGAGCTCGGCCACGAACACGGCGACGGTGACCATCCCGCCGAGCCCGTCGGTGCTGCTGGACAAGCAGGCCGGCGCCATCAGCGACGTCAACGGCAACGGCCGCATCGACGTGGGCGACACCATCGCCTTCTCGTTCCTGGTCAAGAACACCGGCACGGTGACGCTCAACCCGGTCACCGTGAGCGACCCCAGCCTCGGCATCTCCAACGCGACCTGTGGCACCGGCGGCCTCGCTCCCGGCGCGACGGTCAGCTGCCCGACCGCGTCGCACTCGATCACCCAGACCGACCTGGACTCCGGCTCGTACAACAACAACGCCACCGCCCAGGGCCGTAGCCCGTCCGGCACGGTCGTGCAGTCCACGGACGCCTCGTCCAACGTCGTGAGCGGCACCTCGCACATCACGCTGAAGAAGACCGCGGGCGCGGTCGTCGACGCGAACAACAACGGCCAGACGGACGCGGGCGACGCGATCACCTACAGCTTCCTGGTGACCAACGACGGCTCGGTCTCGGTGACCAACGTCCTGCTCAGCGACTCCACCCTCGGCCTCAACCGGGTCGCCTGCGGCACCGGATCGCTCGCGCCCAACACCAGCCGGTCGTGCGCCCAGGCGACCTATCGGCTCACCCAGTTCGACATCGACTCCGGCGCCGTCGCCAACACGGCCAACGCCTACGCCCAGCCCCCGACCGGCAACGAGGTCGGTGCGACCAGCAGCGCCTCGTCCTCGGTCGGCGCCACGTCCGCGCTGCAGCTCACCAAGACCGCCGGTGCCGTCACCGACACCAACGGCAACGGCGTGACCGACCCGGGCGACACGGTCGCCTACACCTTCGCCGTCAAGAACACCGGCGCGGTCACCTTGACCAACGTCTCGATCACCGACACGAAGCTGAGCGGCTCGGACATCGCCTGCGGGACCGGGCCACTCACCCCCGGCGCGACGCGCGACTGCGGGACCACCGTGAGCTACCGGCTCACCCAGGCCGACATCGACGCGGGCAAGGTCGACAACACGGCGCGCGCCCACGCCTACAACGCCTCCGGGGCGCTCATCGAAGGCGTGGCCACGGCGAGCAAGCCGGTGACCACCAGCCCGAAGGTGCTGCTGGACAAGCAGGTCGTCGCCTCCGGCAACGCCGGCACCACGCCCGTCACCGACGTGAACGGCAACGGCCGGGTCGACGTCGGCGACAAGATCACCTACCGCTTCGTCATCACGAACACGGGCAACGTCACGCTCAACCCGGTGCAGCTGGTCGACGCCAAGCTGAGCCAGAACTACTCGACCTGCCTGTCCTCGCCCCTCGCACCCGGTGCGACGGCGAACTGCCCGGACTACACCTACACGCTGACCCAGGCGGACGTGGACGCCGGGACGCTGGACAACACGGCGACCATCCACGCGCGCTCCCCGCAGAACGTCGACGTCGTCTCCACCGACTCGACCTCGACCACCCTGCCGCCGAAGGTGTCGCTCACGCTGGCCAAGACCGCGTCCTACACCGACACCAACGGCAACGGCACGCGCGACGCGGGTGACACCGCGACCTACAACTTCACCGTCGTCAACACCGGCAACGTGTCGCTGAAGTCGGTGCAGCTCACCGACGCCACGCTGGGCCTCGCGGGCGTCGCCTGCGACGCCACCGCCACCACCGTGCTCGAGCCGGGGCAGTCGCGACAGTGCACGCCGCGCGACCACACCCTGACCCAGGCCGACGTCGACGCGGGCAACGTCCACAACGACGCGTCCGTCCTCGGCACGGCCAACGACCCGGCCGGCACCGCCGCTGCCGCGACCGCGATGGCCGACGTGCCGATCACCCCGATCCCGAGCCTGACGGTCGACAAGGTGGACAGCGCGCCCGTCGACACCAACAACAGCGGCCGGGTCGACGCCGGTGACACGGTGACCTACACGTTCTCGATCACCAACACCGGCAACGTGTCGCTGTCCAACCTCACCCTGACCGACGGCAAGCTGGGGCTCGCGGGCGCCGCCTGCCTGAGCAGTGACACCACGCCGCTCGCGCCGAAGGCCACCCGGACCTGCACGGCCAAGGCGTACGTGATCACGACGACCGACATGGACGCCGGTGCGCTCAACAACACGGCCACGGCGTCCGGCCGCTCGCCCAAGGGCGTCACCGTGACCGGCAGCGACTCCACCTCGCGCCAGCTGGCCGCGGCCACCGGGCTCACCCTCGACAAGCAGCGCTCGGCGCTCTCCGACCCCGACAACAACGGCCCCGACGCCGGTGACACGATCACCTACACCTTCGTCGTCACCAACACCGGCACGGTCTCGCTCAACCCCGTGACCATCACCGACGCCAAGCTCGGCCTCAACGCCGTCGACTGTGGAGTCGGCGCGGTCCCGGCCGGTGCGACCCGGACCTGCACGGTGAGCCGCACCTACACCCTCACCCAGGCCGACAGCAACGCCGGCAAGGTGGTCAACACCGCCACCGCGATCGGCACCCCGCCGTCCGGCGCCCAGGTGTCCGGCACCGACACCGAGACGGCCGACTTCAGCACGACGATCGCCCCGCCGTCGGTCGGCGTCGACAAGACCGCGTCGCCGATCGCGGACGCCAACGCCAACGGCCGCCGCGATGCCGGTGACACCATCACGTTCACCTACACGATCATCAACACCGGCACCGTGACGCTGACCAACCCGAAGGTCACCGACGCCCAGCTCGGCCTCAACGGCGTCGCGTGCACCCCGGCGACCCCGCTCGACCCGGGCGTCTCGCGCGAGTGCTACCAGAAGGTCTACACGCTCACCCAGGCCGACGTGGACGCGGGCAGCTACGACAACTCGGCGACCGCGACCGCGGCCGGTCCGACCGGCACGGTGGCCACCTCCCCGGTGGACACGACGTCGACGTCGATCACCCAGACTCGTGGCCTGGCCCTCGACAAGACCGCCAACGCGGTGGTCGACGCCAACGGCAACGGCCGGACCGATGCGGGCGACACCATCACCTACCGGTTCTACGTGACCAACACCGGCACGGTGACGCTCACGAACCTGCAGCTCACCGACGCGAAGCTGGGCCTGAACCAGGTGACCTGTGGCACCGGCACGCTGGCGCCGGGCGCCTCGACCTACTGCTTCACCGGTGGGCACGTCTACACCGTCACCCAGGCCGACCTGAACGCCGCCCAGGTCGTCAACAATGCGTCCGTCTCGGGCACGCCGCCCACCGGCGCGGCGCTGATCGCGTCCGACTCGGTGACGACCCCGCTCATCACGCGGCCGTCCTACACCTTCAACAAGTCGGCCAACCCGGTCGTCGACGCCAACGCCTCGGGCAAGCAGGATGCCGGCGACACCGTCACCTACACCTTCACCGTCGTGAACACCGGCACCGTGTCGCTCTACCCGGTCACCATCACGGACAACATGCTCGGCATGGCCGCCGCGCCGTGCGGCACCGGGCCGCTGGCGCCGGGTGAGTCGCGCACCTGCACGTCGCCCGTCTACACCCTGACCCAGGCGGACATGAACGCCGGCTCGGTCAACAACACGGCGACCGCGAGCGCGACGACGCCCGACAACACGGTCGTCCCCGCCACCGACTCGGCGTCGGTGACGCTCACCCCGGCGACGACGATCACCCTGGACAAGCAGTCGGTCGTCAACCCGCAGACCGGCTCGGACATCAACGACGCGAACACCAGCGGCGTGCAGGACGCCGGCGACACGATCCAGTACCGCTTCCTCGTCAAGAACACCGGCACCGTCACGCTGAACGACGTGCGACTGACCGACCCCAAGGCCGGTCTCGCCAACGTGACCTGCGGCACCGGTGAGCTCCTGCCCGGCCAGACGCGCGAGTGCACCGCCGTGCTCTACGCGCTCACCACCGTCGACGTCGACGCGGGGAAGGCCGTCAACGTCGCCACCGTCTCGGCGAAGAACCAGTCCGGCACGGTCTACACCGCCACGGACGACGTGACCTCGCCGATCGAGGACAAGCCGGCGCTGCTGTTCGACAAGACCAACTCGCCGATCCGGGACACCAACGGGTCCGGTCGCCAGGACCCCGGCGACCAGCTGACCTACAGCTTCCGGGTGACCAACGTCGGCAACACGACCGTCGTCGACCCGCAGATCACCGACCCCACCTCTGGCTACTCCTACTCCTGCACGGGCGACCCGACCACCACGATCGCGCCCGGGGCCTACGTCAACTGCACGAGCTTCGTGTGGACGCTGACCCAGGCGAACTTCGACGCCGGCACGATGACGAACACCGCGTCCGTCTCGGCCACCTCGGTCCGCGGGACCAAGACCCCGCCGGCGACCGACGTCACGTCGATCCAGCTCAACGCCAACGGCGGGCTGGAGCTCACCAAGACCGCCTCGTCGCTCACCGACACCAACAACGACGGCAGGATCGGCGCCGGCGACACGATCACCTACACGTTCTTGGTCAAGAACACCGGCACGCTCACGCTGAGTGGCGTCACGGTGACCGACCCCAAGATCGGGGTCAACGACCCCTGTGGCACGGGCGACCTCGCCCCCGGTGACACGCGCTCGTGCGGCATCACCAAGGCCTATGTCGTGACCCAGGCGGACGCCAACGACGGCCGGGTGGCCAACAGCGCGACCGTGTCGGCGAAGACCCCGTCCGGGGACACCCAGACCAACGGCGCCACGACGACCACCCCCATCGCGGCCAAGCCCGACCTGACGTTCGACAAGAGCGTGTCCCCGGCGACCGTCACCGCCGTCGGCCAGACCGCGACCTACGCGTTCACGGTCACCAACACCGGCAACGTCACCCTCACCCCGGTCACCATCAGCGACGGCCGCCTCGGGCTGAACGCCCAGGCGTGCGGCGGTGCGCTCGCCCCGGGGGAGACGCGCAGCTGCAACCCGGTGACCTACCAGGCCACCCAGGCCGACGTCGACGCCGGCACCATCGACAACACCGCCTCGGCGACGGCGCAGCCGCCCACCGGCACGGCGCTCACCCGCAACGACACCGCCACGGTCACCGTCGTCGCGCCGACCAGCCTGGCCCTGGCCAAGACCGCGGCCAGCGTCGTCGACGCCAACTCGACCGGCCGCAACGACCTCGGCGACACCGTCGAGTACACCTTCAAGGTCACCAACACCGGCACGAAGACCCTCTCGAGCGTCGTCCTCAACGACGCCAAGCTCGGTCTCACCAACGTCGCCTGTGGGACCGGACCGCTCGCCCCCGGGGCGACGCGCACCTGCGACATCGGCACGCGGTCGGTCTACACCGTGACCGTGGCGGACGTGAACGCCGGCAGCGTCGTGAACAGCGCGACCTCCTCGGCGAAGGACCCGAGCGGTGCCACCGTCACCAGCCCGGCCTCGTCGGCGACCGTGACGGTCGCGCAGGCCCCGGCGCTCACGCTCGACAAGACCGCCGGCACGATCATGGACATCGACGGCAACGGCACGGATGTCGGCGACACGGTGACCTACCGGTTCACGATCACCAACAGCGGCAACGTCACCATCAGCGCGCCGACCCTCACCGATGCCACCGCCGGGCTGGCGGGCACCGCGTGCGGCGCGAACCCGCTGGCGCCGGGGGAGTCGCGGATCTGCTCCGCCGTCTCGCACACCCTCACCCAGGCCGAGGTCGACGCGGGCACCCTCGACAACAGCGCCACGGCGTCCGGCAAGGACCCGTCGGGTGCCACGGTGACCAGCCCGCCCGACACGACGTCGACCGACACCAGTGGCCAGTCGCGGATCACCCTCGCCAAGGCCGCGGGCACGGTCAACGACGCCAACGGCAACGGTCGCCAGGACGCGGGTGACACCATCGCCTACACGTTCACCGTGACCAACGCCGGCACCACCACCGTGCACGACGTCCTGGTGAGCGACCCCAAGCTCGGGATCACCAACCTGGCCTGTGCCACGACCCTCGCGCCGGGTGGTGTCGCGACCTGCCAGGCGACCGCGCCCTACGTCGTCACCCAGGCGGACATGAACGTCGGCACGGTCGTCAACACCGCCTCCGCCACCGCGCTCGACCCCACGAACGCGCTCATCAGCGCCACCGCCCGAGCCACCGTGCCGCTCGCCACCACGTCCGCCCTGGCGCTGGACAAGGTCGCCGGGGTGCCCACCGACGCGAACAACGACGGCGTGCCCGCCGCCGGGGACTCGATCACCTACACCTTCACGGTCACCAACACCGGCACCTCGACCCTGACCAACGTCACGGTGACCGACCCCAGCCTGAACGTCACCGGTGCGCCCTGTGCCGCCACCCTGCAGCCCGGCGAGTCGGCCAGCTGCCCGGCGCGCACCTACGTGATCACCCAGACGGACGCCAACGCGGGCACCAAGGACAACTCGGCGACCAGCACGGGCACCAACCCGTCCGGCGCCACGATCGTGGGCACGGACACGGCCTCGACGCCCATCGCCGCGCGCACGTCCATCGCGCTGACCAAGACGGCCGCGCCGGTCCAGGACACCAACGCCAACGGGCTGAACGCCGGTGACCCCATGGTCTACTCGTTCCGGGTGACGAACACCGGCACGGTGTCGATCAAGACCGTCACCCTGACCGACAACAAGCTCGGCCTGTCGAACGTCACCTGTGGCGCGGGCCAGCTCGACCCGGGCACGTTCGTGGACTGCACCGCCGTCAGCTACACGACGACCCAGGCCGACTGGGACGCCGGCAAGGTCGTCAACTCGGCCACCGCCACCGGTACGCCGATCAACGGTGCGGCGGTCACCTCGATCGCCAACGTCACGACGAACCTGCCGGTCTCGACCTCGGCCACCCTCAACAAGGTCGACGGCCCGGTGTCGGACATCGACGGCAACGGCGTCGACGTGGGCGACCAGATCGCCTACTCGTTCACGGTGACCAACACCGGCAGCGTCTCGCTCGACCCGGTGACCATCACCGACACCAAGCTGGCCCTCTCGGGGGCGGCCTGCGGCACCACACCGCTCGCCCCGGGTGAGGTCCGGCGCTGCCCGGCCAAGGTCTACACGCTGACGCAGGCCGACATCGACTCGGGCACCATCGACAACTCGGCGACGGCCACCTTGACCCGCCCCGACGGCACGACGTTCGCCTCCACCGACACGACGTCCAAGGTGCTCGTCCGCGCCAACTCGCTCGACCTGGTCAAGACGGCCTCGGCCATCCAGGACGGCAACGGCAACGGGGTCACCGACGCCGGTGACTGGGTGCCCTACACGTTCGCGGTCACCAACACCGGCACGACGACCCTCACCAACGTCAGCATCGCCGACCCCACGGTCTTTGCGGGCGACCTCGCCTGCGCGAAGACCACGCTGGCCCCCGGCGAGCGGGTGGTGTGTGCCACCAAGGCCTATGTGCTGACCCAGGCCGACGTGGACGCCGGCACGCACACCAACAACGCCTCCGCCGCGGGCACCGCGCCCGACGGCTCCCTGGCCACGGACACCGCCTCGGTGACCACCCCCATCGACCGCACCTCGACCCTGTTCTTCGACAAGACGGTCGTCGCCCTCGGGGACACGAACTCCAACGACGCGGACGACCCCGGTGACACGATCACCTACAGCTTCACGGTGACCAACACCGGCAACACCACGATGACCAACCTGCGCATCAGCGACTCCAAGCTGGGTCCGACGCCGGTGGTCTGCGGCACCGGCGACTTCCTCCCCGGCGAGACGCGGACCTGCCAGGTCACGACGACGAACCGCTACACGATCACCCAGGCCGACATCGACGCCGGCGCGGTCAACAACACGGCCACGGCGAGCGCGACCATCATCGGTGGTGCCACCCGCTCGGTGACCGACTCGACGTCGACGCCGATGCGCCAGAACGTCGGTCTGACGCTGAAGAAGACCGGTGTGTGGGTGGACGTCAACAACGACGGCGTGATGAACGTCGGCGACCGGATCGACTACACGCTGGTCGGCAAGAACACCGGCAACGTCACGTTGACGGACGTGCGCAAGAACGACCCGGCGATCAACATCAACAACGCGTTGTGCGGCAACGGGATCCTGGCTCCGGGTGAGGAGCGCACCTGCTACCCGTCGGACTACAGCACGACGGGCCGGCTGCGCTACCACGACCTGACTCAGGCGGACATCGACGCCGGCTCCTACCGCAACGACGCGACGCTGACCGGCACCAAGCCGGACGGCACCAAGATCGTCGCGCCGTCGACCTTCATCGAGCCGATCACGCGCTCGAGCAGCTTCACCTTCGACAAGGTCGCCGGCTCGGTCATCGACGTGGACGGCAACGGTCCCGACGCGGGTGACACCATCACCTACACCTTCTCGGTGACCAACACCGGCAACACCTCGCTCAACCCCGTCACCTTCACCGACACCAAGCTCGGGATCAACGCCCAGGCATGCGGTGGCACCGCCCTGCTGCCCAAGGAGGTCAGGGCCTGCCCGGCCAAGACCTACACGCTCACCCAGGCCGACATCGACGCCGGCTCGGTCAACAACCTGGCCACGGTCGTCGCCACCGACCCCACCGGGCAGGTCCTCAGCCAGACCGACAACACCTCGACCACCACGTCCGGCCAGACAGCGATGTCGGTGGTCAAGACCGCCGGCGCCGTCACCGACCTCGACGGCAACGGCACCGACGCCGGTGACACCGTGAGCTACACCATCGTGGTCACCAACATCGGCACCGAGTCGCTGAGCGCGGTCACCATCACCGACGCCAAGCTGGGCGTGACGGCCGAGGCGTGCGGCTCGGGCACCCTCGCGCCGCAGCAGTCGGTGACCTGCCAGACGCACGTCTACACCCTCACCCAGGCCGACATCGACGCGGGCCGGGTCGACAACACCGCGAGCGCGACCGCTTCCGGGCCCCAACCCGGGTCCACCGTCACGGCCCCGTCCGGCCTGGTCTCCAAGCCGCTCACCCAGACCGCCACGGTCACCGTCGACAAGCAGGCCGGTGCGCTCGTCGACACCGACGGCAACGGCCCGGACGCGGGCGACACGGTGACCTACACCTTCGTGGTGAAGAACACCGGCAACGTCACCTTGAACCCGGTCGGCGTGACCGACGCCCGCATCGGCCTGTCGGCCGACTGCGGAACCCTGCTGCCCGGTGAGGTGAAGACCTGCTCCACCACGGTCTATGCCCTGACCCAGGCCGACGTGAACAGCGGCGTCATCGACAACGTCGCGACCGTCTCCGGGCAGCCGCCGCTCGGCAACCCGGTCACCTCCACTGACACCACCTCCACCGCCATCACCTCGGCCCCGAAGCTGTCGATGACCAAGGCAGCCGGCACCCCCAACGACGTCAACGGCAACGGCATGATCGACGCCGGCGACACGGTGACCTACACCTTCTCGGTCACCAACACGGGCAACGTCTCGCTGACCAATGTCAACGTCTCCGACGCCAAGGTGGGGCTCGTGGGGCAGGCCTGCGGCTCGGCCACCGTGGCCCTGAACCCCGGCGACACCCGCACCGGGTGCATCAGCAAGACCTATGTGCTCAAGCAGGCCGACATCGACGCCCGCCAGGTGCTCAACACCGCCACCGCGTCCGGCACCCCGCCGAGCGGCGCGGACGTCAACGCGCCCGCCTCCGCGACCGTCACCCTCGCCGAGAAGCCGCTGCTCGAGCTGGACAAGCGCGCCGGCACGGTGGTCGACGCCAACAGCAGCGGCGTCGTCGACGCAGGCGACACCGTGCTCTACACCTTCGTCGTCACCAACACCGGCAACGTGACCCTCGGGTCGGTCACCTACGACGACCCGGTCGCCGGCATCAGCAACCTCGCCTGCGGCTCCGGACCGCTCGCCCCCGGCGAGTCGCGCTCGTGCGCCTCGCGCACCGTGACGCTCACCCAGGCCATGCTCGACAAGGGCTCCCTGGACAACGCCGCGACGGCCCGCGCCACCGCCCCCAGCGGTGCGACGACGACCGGCTCGGACACCACGTCCACCACCCTGGTCGCGGCGCCCGGCATCACGCTCACCAAGCGGGCCGGCTCGATCGCCGACTCCAACGGCACCGGGCGGACCGACGCCGGTGACCGGGTGGTCTACACCTTCACGGTGCGCAACTCCGGCAACGTGACCCTCGCCCCGGTGACCTACGACGACCCGATCCTCGGGATCACCGGCGCGGCCTGCGTCGCATCCCTGGCGCCCGGCGCCACCGCGACCTGCCCGGCCAAGACCTACACGCTGACCCAGGCCGACCTGGACGCCAACCAGGTCAGCAACACGGCGTCGGTGACCGGCACCGCTCCCGACGGGACCAAGCCGGCCAACACCTCGACCCAGCTGCTGACCGTGCCCGAGGCCCGCAGCGTGGCCCTGGACAAGGTCGCGGGCACCGTCGTCGACGTCAACAACAACGGGCGGCGCGACGTGGGTGACACCATCACCTACACCCTGAGCGCCACCAACTCCGGCACCGTCACGCTCGCCTCGGTGACGGTCAGCGACCCGCGCCTCGGGCTCAGCAACGTGGCCTGCGGCGGCACCGCCCTCGCCCCCGGCGAGACCCGGCTGTGCTCGACCCGGACCTACGCCCTGACCCAGGCCGACGTGGACGCCGGCACCGTCGACAACCTCGCCACCGCGGTCGGCACCGACACCCAGGGCGACACCACCACGCCGGCGACCGACACCACGTCGACGACCCTGGCCCAGGTGCCGCAGGTGACGCTGACCAAGACGGCCGGCACCCCCAACGACGTCAACGGCAACGGCCTGGTCGACGCCGGTGACACCGTCACCTACTCCTTCCAGGTGGTCAACACGGGCTCGGTCACGATGACGAACGTCGTCGTCTCCGACGCCAAGCTCGGCCTCACCACCGTCGCCTGCGGCAGCGGGCCGCTGGCGCCGGGTGGCACCCGCGCCTGCCCGGACGCGTCCTACACGATCACCCAGGCCGACGTGGACGCCGGCAAGGTCGTCAACAACGCGGTCGCCTCGGCCACGCCGCCCAACGGGATCGCCGTGACCTCGCCGTCCTCGGTGACCATCACGCCGAACGTCGTCAAGACGATGAGCTTCGTCAAGACCGCGTCGACCGTCAACGACACCGACGGCAACGGACCCGACGCCGGTGACTCCGTGGTCTACACCTTCACCGTGCGCAACACCGGCTCGGTGACCCTGGACCCGATCACCCTCAGCGACCCCTTGCTGCGGTTCGTCAACCAGCCGTGCGGCACCACCCCGCTGGCGCCCGGTGACAGCCGGGTGTGCGCGACGCCGACCTATCAGCTGACCCAGGCCGACGTCGACAAGGGGTCGGTCGTCAACACCGCGTCCACCACGGCGAGGACCCCCGACGGCTCGACGATCACCCAGACCTCCGGTGTCACCGTCTCGACCCCGGGCAGCGCCTCGATCGCCCTGGACAAGGCGGCCAGCCAGATCGCCGACAGCAACACCAACCAGCGCGTCGACGTCGGCGACACGATCACCTACACCTTCCAGGTCACCAACACGGGGACCGAGACGCTGAACCTGCTCACGCTGAGCGACGCCAAGCTCGGCCTCGACGCGACCAGCTGCGGCACCGGGACCCTCGCCCCGGGCGCCAGCCGGTCCTGCACGTCCTCGGCCTACCGGTTGACGCAGGCCGATCTGAACGCCGGCACCGTCAACAACGCCGCCACGATCCACGCGACCGACCCGCACGGCGGCGACGTGTCGAGCCCCGACTCGACGTCGACGCCGGTCCCCGAGGCCCCGGCGCTGGTCCTCACCAAGACCGCCGGGTCGATCAAGGACGTCAACGGCAACGGCGTGCAGGACGTCGGCGACACCATCGACTACACCTTCTCGGTGCGCAACAGCGGCACGGTGAGCCTGTCGCCGGTGACCTACGTCGACCCGCTGTTCTCCTCGACGCCGGTGGCCTGCGGCACCACGCCGCTCGACCCCGGTGGGGTCCGCAGCTGCGGCACGCGGACCTATGCCCTGACGCTGGCCGACCTCAACGCCAATGGCGTCACCAACACGGCGACCGCGAGCGGCACCTCGCCCGCGGGCACCACGGTCACCTCGCCGTCGCAGACCTACACGCCGATCAGCGCGGTGCGCACCATCGCCATGGACAAGACCTCGGGCGCCATCCAGGACACCAGCGGGGACGGCGTCGTCGGCAACGCGGGCGACACCATCACCTATCGCTTCGTGGTGACCAACACCGGCAACCTGACCCTGCACGACGTGCGCTACAGCGACGCGCGGCTCGGCATCATCGACGCCCTGTGCGGCACCGACGTGCTGGACCCGGGCCAGACCCGCGAGTGCGACCCGCTCACCTACACCCTCACCCAGTCCGACCTGGACACCGTGGTGACCCGGGGTGACGGCAGCAAGGGCGCGGCGGTCATCAACACCGCCGTGGCCAGCGGCCTGACGCCGCGCGACATCAAGGTCACCGGCTCGGACACGGTCGAGAACAAGCTCACCGAGCGGCCCCTCATGTCCTTCGACAAGGTCGCGGGTGCGGTCTTCGACACCGACAGCTCGGGCGGCCCGAGCGTCGGGGACACCATCCGGTACACCTTCTCGGTGACCAACACCGGCAACGTGACGATCAACAACCTCACGCTCACCGACACCAAGCTCTCACTGGTCAACGTCGCCTGCTCGGCCGCCCCGCTGGCGCCCGGCGCCACCGTCGCCTGCCAGCCGGTCACCTACACGCTCAAGCAGACCGACATCGACGCGGGCGTGGTCAACAACTCCGCCACGGTCGCCGGCACGAGCGCCCTCGGCACGGCCATGACCGCCGGCGACGGCACCTCCACCCCGATCGTGCAGAAGCCGGGCGTGGACCTGACCAAGGCCATCGGCTCGGTCGCCGACAACGGGGACGGCATCGTCGGCGCCGGTGACGTGGTGACCTACACCTTCCACGTGGTCAACACGGGCAACGTCACGCTGAACCCCCTGACCTACACCGACGCACGGCTCGGCCTCACCAACGTCGCGTGCGGGGGCGCCCTGGCGCCCGGCGAGGCGCGGGACTGCACGTCCAAGAGCTACGTCCGCACCCAGGCCGACGTGGACGCCGGCACCATCGTCAACACGGCCACCGCGACGGGCACCTACGGCTCGGGCCAGACCGTGACCGACAGCTCCACCGTCACCCTCAACGCCCGCGCCACGATCGTCCTGGACAAGGTCGCCGGCACCCTGCAGGACGTCGACGGCAACGGTCCGGACGCCGGTGACCAGGTGCTCTACAGCTTCACCGTGCGCAACACCGGCACCGTGACGCTGACCTCGGTCAGCATGAACGACGCCAAGCTCGGCCTCGCGGGCGTGCCCTGCTCGCCGATGCCGCTCGCACCGGGCGCGACCGCCTCGTGCCCCGACAAGCTCTACACGCTGACCCAGGCCGACGCGAACGCCGGCGCCGTCAACAACACCGCCTCGGCGCAGGGCATCGCGAACCTCAACGGCGCCCGCACGCCGATCGTCTACGACTCGACGACCACCGACGTGCCGCGGACCCCGTCGATCGCGCTGGACAAGGTCGCCTCGGTCGTCTCGGACACCAACGCCAGCAACCGCAAGGACGCCGGCGACCGCGTGACCTACAGCTTCGTGGTCACCAACACCGGCAACACCAGCCTCACCACGGTCACCCTCACCGACCCGACGCTCGGCCTCACCGTGGCCTGCGGCACGAGCGCGCTCGAGCCGGGCCAGACCCGGTCGTGCACGCCGGTGACCCACGTCATCACGCAGGCCGAGATGGACGCCGGTGCGCTGGACAACCTCGCGACCATCACCGGCACCGACCCGACGGGCGCCAAGGTCACCGGCACCGACGGCACCAGCACGCTGCTGGAGGAGGGCCCGGCCCTCACCCTGGACAAGAAGGCCTCGACCATCGCCGACACCAACGGCAACGGGCTGCAGGACGTTGGCGACACGATCACCTACACCTTCACCATCACCAACCCCGGGTCGGTGACGATGTCCGGCGTCGCCCTCACCGACGCCAAGGTCGGCATCGACCACGTCACCTGCCAGACCGCCACGCTCGCGCCCGGCGCGACCGCGACCTGCACCCGGACCTACCGGCTGACCCTCGCGGACCTCAACGCCAACGCGGTGCGCAACACCGCCACGGTCGCGGGCTCCTCCCCGGCGGGCACCGTGCTGACCTCGACCGCCTCGACCGTCTCGACCATCACCCCCGTGCGGGCCATGACGCTCACCAAGACGGCCGGCCCGGTGCGCGACACCGGTGGTGACGGCATCGTGGGCAACGCGGGCGACACCATCGACTACGGCTTCGTCGTCAAGAACACCGGCAACCTGTCGCTCAGCAGCGTGACCCTCACCGACGCCCGGCTCGGCCTGTCGGCGGTCGCCTGCGACGACGCCAACGACTCCAACGCCACGCTGGACCCGGGCGCGAGCCGGACCTGCGCCTCGCACACCTACACGCTCACCCAGGCCGACGTGGACCAGCAGGTCACCCGCGGCGACAGCACCGTGGGCCCGGCCGTGCTCAACACGGCCCGCGCCACCGCGGTGACCCCGGGCGGTGCCGCCGTCAACGCCACCAGCTCGACCGAGACCAAGCTGGCACCGACCAGCAGCCTGGTGCTCGACAAGAGCAGCGGCGGCGTGGTCGACGCCGACGGCAACGGCCCGGACGCCGGTGACACCATCACCTTCACCTTCAAGGTCACCAACACCGGCACCTACAGCCTCTACCCGGTCACCATCTCCGACCCCAAGACCGGCATGGTCGCCGCCTCGTGCGGGATCGAGCCGCTGGCGCCGGGAGCGACGGTGACCTGCCCGGCCCGCACCATCACCCTGACCCAGGCCGACATCGACTCGGGCACCTACAACAACACGGCCACGGCCACCGGCACCGACCCCGCCAACAAGAAGGTGACCTCTACCGACAGCACGTCCAACGTGGTCGAGGGCACCGTCAGCATCGCGATGGTCAAGACCGGCTCGACCCTGGTGGACACCAACCGCGACGGCCGCGTCGGTGCGGGTGACTCGATGACCTACACCTTCACCGTCACCAACACCGGCACGACCTCGGTGAACAACGTCACGATCACCGACGCCAAGCTCAAGCTGACCAACGCGGCCTGCGGCCTGGCCACCGACGTGCTGGCGCCCGGGGCGACCCGCACCTGCCCGGTGACGACCTACCTGGCCACCCAGGCCGACGCGGACGCCGGACAGATCGTCAACGACGCCACCGCCGCGGCGATCGGGCTCAACGGGGCCAGGACGCGGGTCAACGCGCAGTCCCGGTTCGTCCGCGCCATCACCTCGGCGCCGTCGATCGCGCTGGACAAGGTCGGCAGCACGCCGACCGACACCAACGGCAACGGCATCGCCGGCGACGCGGGCCACGCCGCCCAGAGCACGCCGGTCGCCGTTCCCGCCCTCGCGCCGGACCGCATCACCTACACCTTCACGGTGACCAACACCGGCAACGTCACGCTCAGCACCGTGCAGCTGACCGACGCGCACGTCGGCACCGGCCCGATGACCTGCGCCAAGACGACGCTGGCCCCGGGGCAGTCCGCCACCTGCACCCGTGACGGCCAGGTCGAGCAGGCCGACGTGGACGCCCAGGTGCTCGTCAACCGGGCGACCGTGGCCGGCACCGCCCCGGACGGCACCGTGGTGGACGCCGCCGACTCGGTGACCACGCCGCTGGTCGCCAAGGCCGCCCTCACCCTGGTGAAGTCGCACGACGGCGCCACCTCGGCCAACCCGACGGCCACCCGCACGGTCGACGTCAACAACAGCGGTGCGGTCGACGCCGGGGACACCCTGCAGTACACCTTCCTCGTCACCAACACCGGTAGCGCGTCGCTCACCACGGTCTACTTCAGCGACCCGCGGATCGGCATCAACAACGCGATCTGCGGCACCACGGCACTGCTGCCGGGCGAGGCGCGCTACTGCACCACGCCGCCCTACACCATCACCCAGAACGACATCTCGTTCGGCCACATCGACAACACGGCGACCGCCGACGCGGCCGTGCCGCCGGGCGTCACCGCGCCGGACCAGGTGTCCTCGACCGACCAGGCGGTCATCGCCGGCACGCCCAACGCCTCGCTGGCGAAGACGGAGAACTGGAACGACCTGGACGCCGACGGCCATGTCGACCCGGGCGAGACGATCACCTACGCCTTCACCATCACCAACACCGGCAACGTGCCGCTGACCAGCCTGACCATCACCGACCCGAAGCTGGGCATGAACGGTGACGCCTGCCTGCTCGGCACCGAGACCCCGATCCTGATGCCGGCCCGCAGCCAGATCTGCTCGCCGCGCACCTACACCATCACGGCGCAGGACATCCTCACCGCGGAGCTGGACGGCACCCAGGTCATCCCGAACGATGCCACCGCCGTGGTGGGCTCGGCCTTCGGCCCGGCCACCTCGCCGAACGCCCACGCGGAGACCAAGGCCGAGGCCTACTCGCGGCTGGTGCTCGACAAGACGGTCACGGTCACGGACGTCAACGGCAACGGCCAGGTCGACCCCGGCGACATCGCGACCTACGGCTTCACCATGACCAACGACGGCAACCTGCGGGTCGACAACCCGGCCATCAGTGACCCGATGCTGTCGAGCGAGCCCATCGCGTGCCTCAACGGCGCGGAGACCAAGGCGCTCGCCCCGCACGAGAAGCGCGTCTGCGGCATGTTGCGTCCGGACGGCACCACCGGCCTCACCATGCCCTACGTCCTCACCCAGGCCGACATCCTCGCGGGCACCGTGACCAACACGGCCACCACGATGGGCGCCCTGCCCGAGGGCGTCACCACCGTCGCGCTGACGCCGGTCAGCGACACCGCCGACCTGGCGACCAGGCCGACCGCGACGCTGACCGTCGACAAGAGCGCGAGCGACGTGCTGGACGTCATCCGCAACGGCAAGCAGGACCCGGGCGACACGATCCGCTACACCTTCGTGGTCACCAACACCGGCAACGTCCCGCTGACCGATGTGAGCGTCACCGACGCCGTCGCGGGCTACCCGGCCGACGCACCGCTGGCCTGCCCCGACGCGAGCGACCCGACCCGCGCCCTGGCCCCCGGCCAGTCGCGCACCTGCCCGGTGGCGACCAAGGTGCTCGCCGAGTCCGACTTCGCCAACGGCACCGTCGAGAACGTCGCCGAGGCGACCGCGACGCCGCCCGACGGCTCCGGGCTGGACGCCCCCGCCGACACCGACTCCACGTCCACGGCGCTCAACGGCACGCCGCGGGTCGCGATCGACAAGATCGCGGGCCCGGTGGTCGACGCCAACAGGAACGGCCAGAAGGACGCCGGCGACCGGATCACGTTCACCTTCCGGGTGACCAACACCGGCGCGGTGGCCCTGGACCCGATCGTGGTCGAGGACCCCTACCTCGGTCTCTCCGGCACCAAGGCGCTGACCTGCGGCCAGGGCCCGCTGCAGCCGAGCCAGAGCCGCAGCTGCTCGACGACCTACACGATCACCCTCGGTGACCAGGCGGCCGGCTCGATCGACAACTTTGCGACCGTCAAGGGCGTCGGCCAGGTGGCGGGCGGCGGCGACGCCGTCGTCCGCGCCGAGGACCAGACCTCGACCGCGATCACCAAGATCACCTCGGTGGCCCGCCCCGGCCTGCCCGGTGGCGTCGTCACCGGCCCGGGCAACCCCGGCCTGGTCGGCCTGCCGCAGCTGCCCCCGGGCTACACCTGGATCGGCGTCCCGCCGGGCGTCCACGGCGGTCCGATCTACGTCCTCGGTCCGGACGGCAAGCTGGTGCGGGTCGACCCACGCACCGGCATGATCCTCGCCCACACCGGCGCGGACGTGTGGACCACGCTGCTGGCCGGCCTCGGCCTGCTCGCCGCGGGTCTGGCCCTGGTGATCCTCGCCGCGCGGCGCAGACGCGGACAGACCGCCTGATCTCCTACCAACTCCCTACGCAACGTAGTAGCGTGATTACGCACAGTGCGCAGCGCTGGCTCGAGTCTCCGGAAGGAAGCAGGACTGACATGCTCGTTCGACGCCCGGCGTGGATCTACGCGGGAGCTGCCCTGACCGCAGCGGTCGCCCTCAGCGGGTGCTCGGGCTCCGGCGGAGACGCCGCACCCAGCACCGCCGCCTCGGCGAAGGTCACCATCAACGACGCCGGGATCTCCCCGAAGGACCTCGCGACCCCGCCCGCGCTCAAGGACGTCGAGGGGGCCCGCAAGGACTTGACGATGGACGGGCAGTGCGACACCAAGCTGGGCGACCAGAAGGTCACGGGGACGCTGAAGTCCTCGGCCAAGGAGGCCCGCGACTACGTCATCGTCATCAACTGGGTGCACGGCTCGGACGTCATGGGTCGCGCGGTCAAGCTGCTCGAGAAGGTGCAGCCCGGTCAGGAGGTCAAGGTCGAGCTGACCACCAAGCTCACCAAGGCCGCCGACGGCTGCACGGTCAACGTCACCCGCGGTCAGAAGGCGTGACGGTAGACCGTCCGCCCGCCAGGCGGGTCACCTCGTCCGCCAGCGCGCGCACCTGGTCGGCGTAGAACCGCAGCGGCCGCTCGTCGTGGGCGAAGCCGCTCAGCATGACGCCGACGCTGGAGCGCCCGTCGGCGTCGAAGGTCGGCGCCCACACGCTGATGACGTCCGGCAGCGCAGCCGTCGGCTGGTCCAGCGTGTCCTCGGTCGGGACGTACTCGCGCGGGTCGGCAGCGAGCTGCTGCCACGCCTGCCGCTCGACGGAGGTGAGGCTCTCGCCCGACACCGGGCGGGAGGCCAGCAACCCCTCGGTGTGCGGGACGGGCTGACGCAGCCCGAGACCGAAGCCTGCCGCCCGGATGGCGGCCAGAGCGGCCCGGAAGTCGGCGCGCTCGAAGTCGGCGACCTGCGCCAGCCAGCGCTCCTGGTCGGCCTCCGACCCGAACGCCACCCACCAGGCGCCGAGCGGGGCCTGGAGCGGCACCACCTCGCCGATGGCCCGGGTGGGGACGCGCGGGTCGGCGGGGGAGCCGGCCCCGGCGAGCATGGTGAGCCCGTCCCACCCGACGCGGGCGGCGACCACCTGGCAGCCGCTGGCCTCGGCGACCTGCTCGATGCGGGTGCGGGCCTGGTCGATGAGCCGCTGCTCGGGACGCGTCTGCAGGTCGGTGACCATCATGTGCGGTGAGAACCGCCCGAAGCCGCCCTGAAAGAACAGCAGCGGCACGCCGGGCTCCTGGACGTCCAGGTCGCGCACCCGGCCGATGGCGATGTGGTGGTCGCCCGCCTCGTGCACGGTCTCGAGGTCGCAGTCGATCCAGGCGACCGCGCCGTCGATGATGGGGGACCCGGTCTCCGCCGGGTGCCAGGCCACGCCCGCGAACTTGTCGGCGGAGCGAGACGCGAGGGCCCGGCAGGTGGACTCCTGGTTCGCGGACAGCACGTTGATGCAGAAGTGGCCGCTGGACCGGATCCGGGCCCAGCTGTAGGACGTCGTCGCGGGCAGGAAGGCGACCAGTGGGGGGTCGAGCGACACCGACGTGAAGGTGCCGACGACCATGCCGACCGGCTCGCCGTCGACCAGACCGGTGACGGCGCACACGCCGGTGGGGTAGAGGCCGAGCACCTGGCGGAACCAGGCCGGGTCGTGCGCGCGCGAGGCGTCGACGGTCATCCGCTGCGGTCCTTTCCGGAGGTAGACCTCTCCAACCTAGCGCCGGTCCGTCGCCTCGGGTCGACGGTTGCGACGGGTGGACACGCGGGCGGCTTCGCGTGCGGTCCGGCCGGGGCGCGACCGGCCGGGGCGCGGCCGGCCGACGCGCGGCCGGCCGACGCGCACGGTGAGGGCGCGGGTGAGCACCGAGAGGTCCAGCCGCGGCACCGCGGCGAAGGCGTCGCCGTCCAGCTGTACCGGCATCGGCCGGTCGGGGACGACCTCGAGCCGCGCCGCGCGCTCGTAGTGCAGTCCGCTCAGCGGCTCGGGCACGGCTCGGTGCGACAGCCCGGTCGCGGCCACCCCGACCCACCGGTGTGGCAGCATGGGTTGCACGGTCAGCACGTCGAGCACGCCGTCGTCGTAGCGCGCGTCGGGAAACACCGTGGCGCCCAAGGGAATCCGGCCGCAGTTGCCGGCGAGGACGCTCCACGCCCGCACCGAGACCGGCGGTCGGCCACCGATCTGCAGGGTCATCGGCACGCCCCGACGGCCCAGCCGGCGCAGCCCCGACGCGAAGTAGGCCCCCCAGCCGATCCGCTGCTTCAGCTCCGGGCGGGTGGCCAGCACCGTCTCGGCGTCCCACCCGATGCCGGCGACGACGAGGAACAGGTGCCGCTCGGTGGGCTCCCCGAACCGGGCGACCCCGACGTCGACGGCCGTCGTCGCGCCGTCGAGCGCGACCTGGATCGCGTGCTCCACCTGCCGGCGTCGCCCGCCCCGGGACATGGCCCGGTGGGGGATGGCCAGGGACAGGTTGCGCGCGAAGAGGTTGGCCGTGCCGAGCGGCACGATGCCGAGCGGCACCCGGCGGGGCGAGTCCACGAGGGCGTGCACCACTTCGCGCACGGTGCCGTCGCCGCCCACGACCACGATCGCCGTGCAGTCGCCCTGCAGCGCCTCGCGCGCCTGCGTCGCCCCCGGCTCCGCCACGGTCGTGAGGTGCACCACCGGCTCGAACCCCCGGGCCCGCACGGCCGCCTCGACCAGGCCTCGGGCCTCGGCGGCGCCGGGCTTGGACGGGTTGAGGACGATGGCCACCCGCTCGTCGGTCGTCGGTCTCGCGGGCTCGTCCATGCGCCCATCTTGCCGTGCCCCCTCTGGCCGCGCGGGGTCTACCGCGGAGCGTGGGCGTCCGGTCGCGGCCCCGGGTAACCGTGTGATCCGTGTCCCACCCCCGCGAGCGTCCTTGCCGACCGCGGACGGCCCTCCTAGGGTGGCGGCACCTGCTCCTTGCTGGGATCGACCCGCCGCGCACCCTGCGGCACCAGGTCGCGACCTCGAGCCGTAGATCCACCGGCCGCCTCCAGCGCTGCACCACCCGAGCGCCCCTCGAGCCCCGCTCGAGAGCCGCCCTGCCGAAGGATCACACCATGTGCGCGCAGCCCGCCTGCACCCTCCCCGACCACACCCAGCCCGATCACCTGCAGCCCGACGCCATGCAGCCCGACGCCATGCAGCCCGACGCCATGCAGCCCGCGTTCGACCCGACCGACCCGGTCTTCGCCCTGCACCTCGGCGGCAAGCTTGAGACGAACCTGCGCGTGCCGCTACGGGACACCACGGACCTGTCGATGGCCTACAGCCCGGGGGTCGCCCGGGTGTGCGAGGCGATCGCGCAGGACCAGTCGCTGGTGCGCAGCTACACCCGGGTGGGACGCACCATCGCGGTGGTGAGCGACGGCACCGCCGTGCTCGGTCTCGGCAACATCGGCCCGGAGGCCGCGATGCCGGTGATGGAGGGCAAGGCGATGCTCTTCAAGCACTTCGCGGGCATCGACTCGGTGCCGATCTGCCTGGACACGACTGACGTCGACCAGATCGTGGAGACGGTGGCGGCGCTCGCACCGAGCTTCGGCGGGATCAACCTCGAGGACATCAGCGCGCCGCGGTGCTTCGAGGTGGAGCGACGGCTGCAGGAACGCCTGGACATCCCGGTCTTCCACGACGACCAGCACGGCACGGCCATCGTCACGCTGGCAGCCCTCACCAACGCGGCCAAGGCGCTCGGGCGTGACCTCGCGGGGCTGCGCGTCGTGGTGCAGGGCGCGGGCGCTGCCGGCGTGGCCATCGCCGAGGCGCTGCTGCACGCGGGGGTCGAGGACCTGATCGTGTGCAACCGCAAGGGCATCATCGGGTTCGAGCAGCAGCCCGGTCTGCCGGACCACCTGACCGACATCGCCCGGCGCGCGAACCCACGCAACGTGTTCGGCGACCTCGCCGCAGCCCTGGTCGACGCCGAGGTGTTCATCGGCGTCTCCGGGGGCCAGGTGCCCGAGGAGTGGGTGGCGCGGATGGCTCCGGACGCGGTGATCTTCGGGCTGGCCAACCCCAACCCCGAGGTGCCCATCGAGGTGGCGCACCGGCACGCCGCCATCGTCGCGACCGGGCGCAGCGACTACCCCAACCAGGTCAACAACGTGCTCGCCTTCCCAGGCATCTTCAAGGGTGCCCTCGACTGCGGGGCGGCGCAGATCTCCGCGGGGATGAAGCTCGCCGCCGCGCAGGCCATCGCGGACTGCGTGCCCGACCCGACGCCGGAGCGGATCATCCCCGGGCCGTTCGAGCCCGGTGTCGTGGCTGCCGTGTCGTCGGCCGTGGCGGCGGCGGCTCGCGCCGAGGGCGTCGCTCGTCACTGAGCGTCAATGACGCTTATCCGAATGCACTCAGATGAGAAATGGGTGGCAATTTTGGCGGGATATGATCGCTTTCTGTAGGATGTGAATGGCAATCCGTTGAACGTCGTACCCGAACGGGTGGCGCTGAATCTCGATGAAGCCTAAACAACCACACGCCCCGTGAGGGTCATGCCAGCCTGGGTGCTGCGGAGCAGGACGGTCAGGGGGCCGAGGTCGACAGGCAAGGACGAGATGAGCATTTCCACGCGGGGCCGCCGCGCTGCAGCACGCCATCGGGCCGGCAGGCGAGCCAAGGGTGAGGCTCCCCGTCGCTCCGTAGACCTCCTCCCCGCAGGCCGGCACGAGCCGGACCCGGACCGCCTCAGCTGGTCACTCTTTCGGGGGGTCCCCCAGCTGACCGTTGCCTCCGACGTGCTGGCGTGCCTGCTCTCCTTCCTGTTCTGGCGGCCCGACTGGGCCGTGGGCCTGGGCACCACCGTGTGCCTGCTGCTCCTCTTCGGCAGCAGCAAGCTCTACCGCTCGCGACTGAACCTGTCGGTGCTGGAGGACCTCCCCGGCATCCTCGGCCGGGTCATCATCGCGTCCGCGTTCACCGGCCTGATCGTCTCGATCGCGCGCAAGGAGGGGGTGTGGTCGTCCTCGACCAGCAACCACCCGCTGACGTTCGCCGCGACGGTCTTCCTGCTCGTCATGGTCGGTCGGCTGATCGCCTACACCCTGATCCGGTGGGCCCGCGCCCGGCGCCGCGTGGGGCACCGCACGCTCGTCCTCGGGGCGGGCTTCGTCGGCCGCGAGATCGCGAAGATCCTGATGGACCACCCGGCCTACGGGCTCAATCCGGTGGGCTACCTCGACGCCGACCCTCGCGTGCTCGAGGTGCACCCGACGGTCGACACCTCGCTGCCGGTCCTCGGCACGGCCGACAGCCTCGAGGAGATGATGATCGAGCACCACGCGCACGTCCTGATCGTCGCCTTCTCGTCGGTCAAGGAGCACCAGATGGTCGACATGATCCGGACCTGCGACAAGCTGGACGCCGAGCTGTTCGTCGTGCCACGGCTCTACGAGCTGCACCACGTCGAGGGCGACATGGACACCGTCTGGGGCGTCCCCCTGGTGCGGCTGCGCCGGGCGGCGCACCGGTCCTGGACCTGGCGGATCAAGCGCCTGCTCGACGTGCTGCTGTCGGGCTTCGCGGTGCTCGTCCTCAGCCCCCTCATGGGTCTGCTCGCGCTGGGCTGCCGGCTCGACGGCGGGCCCGGCATCATCTTCGAGCAGGACCGGGTCGGCGTCGACGGCGAGCCCGTGCGGGTCATGAAGTTCCGCTCCATGCGTCCGGTCAACGACGCGGAGTCCCAGACCAACTGGAACATCGCCAACGACAAGCGGCTGTCGGCGTGGGGCAAGTTCATCCGCAAGACCTCGCTCGACGAGCTGCCGCAGCTGTTCAACATTCTGCGCGGCGACATGAGCGTCGTCGGTCCGCGACCCGAGCGGCCCTACTTCGTCCAGCAGTTCGGGGAGCTCTACCCCTCCTACCACGCACGCCACCGCGTGCCGTGCGGGCTGACCGGCTGGGCCGCCGTCAACGGGCTGCGTGGCGACACCTCCATCGAGGAGCGCGCCCGGTTCGACAACTACTACATCCAGAACTGGTCGCTGTGGCTGGACGCCAAGATCATCCTGCGCACCGTCGGCGCCGTCATCACCGGGGCGGGTGGCTGATGCGGGTCCTGCACGTCAGCCAGCCCACCGAGGCCGGCGTCCCGAACGTCGCCCTGGCCCTGGTGGCCGACCAGGTCGCGCGGGGCTTCGAGGTGACCGTCGCCTGCCCGACCGACGAGGGCTACCTCGCCGCGCGCGCCGCCGAGGCGGGTGCCACCGTGCGGCACTGGGCAGCGACCCGCTCGCCCGGCCCGTCGTCCCTGGCCGAGGCGCGCTCGCTCGCGGCGATCGTCGCCGACGTCGACCCCGACGTCGTGCACCTGCACGCCTCTAAGGCCGGACTCGCCGGTCGCCTCGCGGTGCGCGGTCGCCGGCCCACGATCTTCATGCCGCACGCCTGGTCGTTCGAGGCCGTCACGGGCCCGGTAGCCCGTGCCTCGGCCCTCTGGGAGCGGCTCGCCACGCGCTGGACCGACCTCACGCTCTGCGTGAGCGAGCAGGAACGGCGGACCGGAGCCGCCGCCCGTTGCCTCGCCCGACGCACCGTGGTCGTCCCGAACGGCGTCGACACCGACCGCTGGGTGCCGCGCGACCGTGAGACGGCCCGCGCCGAGCTGGGCATCGGGCCCGTCCCGCTGGCCGTCGTCGTCGGTCGACTCGCCCGCCAGAAGGGTCAGGACGTCGCCATCGCCGCCTGGCCCGCCGTCCTCGAGCACCTGCCCGGCGCCCAGCTGGTCCTCGTCGGCGACGGTCCGGACCGGCCCGCGCTCGCTGCTCAGGTCGGGATGGCCGGTCTCGACGACTCGGTGCGGCTGGTGCCGGGCGGCGACCCCACCCCGTGGTTCGCCGCCGCCGACGTCGTCGTCCTGCCGTCCCGCTGGGAGGGCATGCCGCTGGTCGTTCTCGAGGCCATGGCCGGCGGGCGCAGCGTCGTGTGCAGCGACGTCGCCGGCATGTCCGAGGCGCTCGGCGCCAGCACCCCCGTCGTCACCCCCGACGACCCCGCTGCCCTCGCCGACGCCCTGGTCGTGCGCCTCACCGACCCCGGCCTCGCCGCCCTCGAGGGCGAGCGCAACCGCGCCCGGGCCGTCGAGCGCTTCGACGTGCGCGCCGCCAACGCCCGCGTCGCCGAGGTCGTGGCTGAGCTGGCGTAGGCGTCTGGCTGTCGGCGGCTGCCGCCGTCGCTGGTCGCGTCGGGTGCCTCGCGTGCTCTACCGGGGCGCGGGGCCTGGGAATCCGCGCAGGTTGGCGTGAGGTGCGGGGGTTTGCGTGAGGTGCGGGGGTCCGGGAGGGCGGCGTGTCACGGGTTCGTGCGCGTAGTCCCGGTGGGCACGTGTGCCGCACTGGCCGAGGGGTCTGCCGGGGCGCGCATCAGCACCCAGGTACCACCCGGAGGACGGACCAGGGTCAGCCGGCCTTCTTGGCGGGGGCCTTCTTGGTCGTCTTGGCCGCGGTCGTCTTGGCTGCGCTCGACTTGGCGGCCGCCTTCTTGGTCGTCGCCTTCTTGGCTGCGGACTTCTTGGCGGGCTTGGCGCCCGAGCCGTCAGCGCCGTCAGAACCGTCAGCGTCGTCCGAGTCGTCGGCGCCAGCCTTCGCGGCCTGACCGGACCCGGATCCGGCGCCCGACCCGCCCTCGCCGCGAGAGGCCTTGGCCCGGTCTACCGAGCGCTGGAGGGCGGCGAGCAGGTCGACGACCTCGCCGCTGGACTCGGGGGCCTCGGGGCTGGGGGCCTCGACCGCGTCGCCGCCGGCGAGCTTGGACTTGACCAGTCCCTCGATGGCCGCGCGGTAGTCGTCCTCGTAGTCGTCGGCGTCGTAGTCGCCCACCATCGTGTCGATGAGCAGCTCGGCCATCTTGCGCTCCTGGTCGGTCGGCTCCGGGATGTCGTCGAGGACGCCGAAGTCGGGGGAGCGGATCTCGTCGGGCCACAGCATGGTCTGCAGGACGATGACGCCGTCGCGGACGCGCAGCACGGCGGTCGTGAGCCGCTGGCGCACCGAGATCGTGACGATGGCCATCCGGCTGGTGCTCTCGAGGGCCTCGCGCAGCAGGGCGTAGGGCTTGACCGCGGCCGGGTCCGGCTCGAGGTAGTAGGACTTGTCGAGCAGCATCGGGTCGATCTCGTCGGCGGGCACGAACTTGTCGACCGCGATCTCGCGCGAGCTCTTGAAGCCGAGGGAGGCGATCTCCTCGTCGGTGATCACGACCATGCGCCCGTCGGGGGCCTCGAAGCCCTTGGCGATCTCGCTGTAGGGCACCTCCTCGCCGTCGGCCTGCGCGATCCGCTTGTAGCGGATGCGGGACCCGTCGGACTTGCGCACCTGGTTGAAGGAGACGTCCTTGTTCTCCGTCGCCGAGTAGAGCTTGACGGGCACGCTGACCAGCCCGAACGAGATCGCGCCCTTCCAGATGGCCCGCATGTCCACTCCTTCGTCCGTCGGCCGGTTCCTGCCCAGGTGGGAAGCCTCTCATAGGTCAGGATGAGGCATGCGCCCGATGCTCGCCAGCCCCGGCCGGTCCATCCCCACCGGCCCCGCGTGGGTCCACGAGGTCAAGTGGGACGGCATGCGGGTGCTCGCCGACGTGCGCCCCGACCGGGTGCGTCTCTCTGCGCGGTCCGGTGCGGACGCGACCGTCCGCTTCCCGGAGCTGTGCGGCCCCGGGGGTCTGGAGGGGGTCTACGAGGACCTGCTGCTGGACGGCGAGGTCGTCGCACTGCGCGACGGTCGTCCGTCGTTCGGAGCGCTCGCCGAGCGCATGCACGTCAGTGATCCTTCGGTAGCCCGTGCGCTCGCCGCCACGCTGCCCGTCACCTACGTCGTGTTCGACGTCGTGCGGGTCCTCGGTCAGGACGTGACCGGCCTGCCGCTGCGCGACCGCCGCGCGCTGCTGGAGCAGCTCGACCTGGCCGGACCACACGTGCAGGTGCCGCCGACCTACCCCGACGGTGGTGCGCTGCACGCGGCGACCCTCGACCAAGGGCTCGAGGGGATCGTGTCGAAGGCGTTGGACAGCCCCTACCGGCCGGGCACCCGGAGCAGCGAGTGGCTGAAGTTCCCTCACCGACAACAGCGTTCGGTCGTGGTGGGTGGCTGGCGCACGGAGACGGGCTCGGCCAGCCGCCTCGGTGCCGTGCTCGTCGGCGCGCCGGTCGAGGGTGGGCTGGCCTACCTCGGTCGCGTCGGCAGCGGCCTGGCGGGTCGGGCCGGCGAGACGTTGCTCGCCGATCTCAGCGGACTGGTCTGCGACACAAGCAGCTTCGTCGACGAGGTGCCTCGTGAGGACGCCGCCGGTGCGCGTTGGGTGCGCCCCGAGCTCGTCATCGAGGTCCGCTCGCTCGGGCTGGGTGCCGGCGGCCGGTTGCGCCAGTCCTCTTATGTAGGAACGCGACTCGACCTGGCGCCCGGCGACCTCGAGCCGTAGCGACAGGGGCGGGCCACGGCCTCAGCGCACCCGCAGCAGCCGGGGCAGCAGGGTGCAGGCGGTGGCGCGAAGGGTGGTGAGCGCATCGGGCACGCCGCTCAGGTGGCGCAGCAGAGCCTGCTCGAACACGCCGTCGAGCATGGGGTAGGCGACGGCGACCGGCACTGCGAGAGAACGACCGTCGAGCTCGGCGTAGCGCTCCAGCACCCGCGCCACCATGTCCTGCAGCGTGGCGTCGATGGCGAGCGCGTCGGGCCGCAGCGCGGGGTCGAACATCGCCTGGGTGCGGAGGTCGTACCAGAGGCGGTGCATGGGCGCCTCCTGCTCGATCGTCTCGACGAGCTCGTCGGCGAACCGCTCGACCAGCTCTGCGGCAGTGGCCGACTCGCTCACCACTGTGTCGTAGCGCGTGACGCACTGGCGCTTGTAGTGGCGCACGCAGTAGGTGATCAGCTCGGTCTTGTCGGCGAAGTAGTAGTGCACGAACCCGTGGCTGAAGGGGGAGTTCTGGGCGATCTCGCGCAGCGAGGTGCGGGCGTAGCCGAGCTGGCCGAGGGTGACCAGCGCGGACTCGGCCAGCTGGTCGCGGCGCTCGCGAGACTTGCTCTCGCGTCCGCGCGTCGCGGACGCTGCAGTCACTGTCCCCATGCGGCCAGCGTTGCCCCGCGCCGGCAACGCGTCTTGACGATAGGTCGTGACGACTGTCAAGAGTTGGGCCAGCCTGGGGCCACGACGGGTCCAGCGGAGGGCCTGTGACGGCAAAGGAGCCAGCCCATGACGTCCTACGACCTCGCCGGCCGGGTCGCCCTCGTGAGCGGCGCCGCCCAGGGCCTCGGTGAAGGGATGGCCAAGGCGCTGGCCGCCGCCGGCGCCCGCGTGATGATCGCCGACGTGCAGGAGGCGGGAGCGGACACCGCCCGAGCGCTCGGCGAGGGCCATGGCTACGTGCACCTCGACGTCACCGACGACGCGAGCTGGGCGGCCGCGGAGGCCGCGACCGTCGACCAGCTGGGCGGTCTCGACCTGGTGGTCAACAACGCCGGCATCGAGATCACCAGCCTGATCACCGAGCTCGACCCCGAGCAGGTGCGCCGCCAGCTCGACGTCAACGTGCTCGGCACCGCCCTCGGCATCAAGCACGGGCTGCTCGCCATGCGCTCGGACGGCATTGCGGGACAAGGGGGTTCGATCGTCAACATCTCGTCGGTCTCGGCGACGATCGCGTTCCCCGGCATCGCGGCCTACAGCGCGACGAAGTCCGCCGTAGACCGTCTCACCCGCGTCACTGCCGCCGAGAGCGGGGCGCTCGGCTACGGCGTGCGCGTCAACTGTGTCTACCCCGGGCTGGTCCCCACCGCGATGGGTCAGGGATTCGCCCACGACGTCGCCGCGATCGGGCTGTTCGACAGCCCCGAGACCGCCGTCGGCGCCGTCGTCGGGCTCACCCCGAGCGGTCGCCTCGGCACGGTGGAGGACATGGCCGACGCGGTCGTCTTCCTCGCCTCCGACGCGGCCCGGTTCATCAACGGCGCGGGGCTGCCCGTCGACGGCGGCATGGGCATGTAGCCCGACCACGGACCGCCCGGCAGCACATCCTGAATCCCCGACCCGAGGAGCACCCATGAGCACCAGCAAGCCCGTCATCGTCTACGGCGCCTCCGGCTACACCGGCCGGCTCGTCTGCGAGTCCCTGCGTCAGTACAACGTCCCGTTCGACACCGTCGGGCCGGTCAGCAAGTACGGCCCCGAGGTCGTCCAGGCCGCTCTCGCGGCGGGGCTGCACTACACCGACACGACGGGAGAGCAGGACTGGCTGGTGCGCTGCGACGACGAGTGGGGCGAGGAGTTCGCCGCGAAGGGGCTGCTGCTGTCGCCCGGCATCGCGCACATGTACACCGTCGGGGAGATCGCTGCCCAGATCGCGCTCGAGAAGCCGGGTCTGGACACCCTCGACATCGCCGTGTTCTGGGGCGGCAGCCCGACCATCGCCTCCACCCAGACCATCCTTGTCAACGCGGCGACCGCGAAGGCGTACTACCTGCAGCAGAACGAGCTCGTCGAGTTCGACCCCGACCAGGGCCTCGTGCCGCTGGTGGTGCCCGGTCAGCACGAGCTCGCCCTGTCGCTGCCCTGGGGTGGCACGAGCCACCCGATCTGGTTCCGCCGCGACCCTCGGGTCGCGAGCTGCAAGGCGCAGGGCGGGGTGTTCAACGCCGCGCTGATGCACGGCGTGCCGCAGATCGTCGCCGGCGCGCTCGAGGCGACCAAGGACATGAGCCCCGAGGACCGTGACGCGGCGCTCACCGCGACGGCCGCCCAGGTCATGAATGTCATGCCCCCGCGCGAGAACCCGCGGATCAACAAGTCGCTGGACTCGGTCCACGCGTCCGGTCCGCTCGGTCGGCGGCACGTCGTGATCCACGGCAACAGCAACTACAAGCAGACCGGTCTGCTGCAGGCCTACGCCGCCTACTCCCTGCTCCAGCAGCCGCCGCGCCGCGTCGGATTCGCCTCGGGCTGCCAGGCTTTCGGCCACCGCGAGCTGCTCGGCGTCCTGCGCGGGTTCGGTCTCGTCAGCGAGCCCGTCGTCACCACGGCGGACAGAGGCGCGCGATGCGGGTCGTCGACTTCCTCCACAAGGTGCGTCCCTCGGGCCGGACCAGCCGTGCCTGACCACCGACGGCGAGAGCCTGAGCTACGGCCAGGTGCAACAGATCTCGCGCAACGAGGCCGGCGAGAACCGCGAGCTGCTGGCGCTGTTCGACGCCCAGGTGGTGCTCTTCCAGGAGTCGTTCGCGCCCCTGGTGGCCAAGATCTGCGCCGATCTGCCCACGGCGCACACGTGGGTCTGTCTGGATGCTGACGTGAGCAGCGTTGTGCCGCAGTCGATCACGTGGGAGTCCTTCCTGCAGCGCGGCGCCGAGCACGCCGACCACCCCGACCACCCCGACCGGGCCAACCGCGTCGACCACGCCAACCGCGTCGACCGCCAAGCCGTGGACGATCTGGCCATGCTGGTGGGCACGGGCGGCACGACCGGGCGGCCCAAGGGCGTCATGCTGACGGGCGCCAACGTCGAGACGATGAGCGCGATCACGCTGATGTGCCACCCGTTCTCGGGGCGGCCGGTCTACCTCGCCCTGGCGCCGCTGACGCACGCCGCCGGGGTGCTCTGCTTCCCGGTGCTGTGTGCGGGCGGCGAGATCGTGATCATGCGCACGCCCGACGTGGGCGGGTTCCTCGACCTGGTCGAGCGGCACGGGGTGACGCACACCTTCCTGCCGCCCACGCTGATCTACATGGTGCTCGGCCACGAACGCCTCGACTCGACGAATCTGGCGTCGCTGCAATGCTTCTGGTATGGCGCGGCCCCGATGTCGGTGGCCCGCCTCGAGGAGGCGCTGACCCGGATCGGACCGGTGATGGCGCAGCTGTTCGGGCAGACGGAGGCGCCCATGATGATCTCGGCGCTGCCGCCGGCCGAGCACTTCGACCCGGACACCGGCGCGGTCGCCACCGGGCGGCTGGCGTCCGCCGGTCGCCCGACCCCGCTCGTCACGGTGGCGATCATGCGCGAGGACGGCAGTCTCGCCGACCCGGGCGGGTTCAACGTCTACTCCACCGAGGTCGAGCAGGCCGTCATGGAGCACCCCGACGTCCGCGACTGCGCGGTCGTGGGCCTGCCGGACGACAAGTGGGACGAGCGGGTCGTCGCGGTGGTCCAGCCGCAGCCCGGCGCCGACGTGGACCCGGGCGCCCTGGTCGACTTCGTCAAGGAGCGGATCGGCAGCCTCAAGGCGCCCAAGCAGGTGCACGTGTGGGACGACCTGCCCCGGTCCAAGGTCGGCAAGGTGCTCAAGACGGACATCGCCGCAACCCTGAAGGGCGACGGCTAGGCTCGGCCCATGCCGGACCCGCGCCACCCCGTGACCGTCGAGGTCGACGGCCGCACGCTGCGGCTGACCAGCCTCGACAAGGTGCTCTACCCCGCGACCGGCACGACCAAGGCGGAGGTCATCACCTACCTCACGCAGGTGTCCGGGCCGCTGCTGCACCAGCTGCACGACCGCCCGCTGACCCGGCTGCGCTGGCCGCACGGCGTCTCGGGGGAGTCCTTCTTCGAGAAGAACGTCCCCAAGGGCGCCCCCGGCTGGATCCGCACCGTCACCGTCGACTCGCCCGGCTCGACCCGCGGGCACGAGCGCGTGGTCTACCCGCTCGTGGACGACGTCGCCGGCCTGACCTGGCTCGGGCAGGTCGGTGCGCTCGAGCTGCACACCCCCCAGTGGACCGTAGACCTCTCCGCCGACAGCCCCAGCGAGGTCTCCCGCGGGGCCGACCGGATGGTGATCGACCTCGACCCCGGGCCGGGTGCCGGGCTGCACGCCTGCGCCCAGGTGGCGCTGCTCGTGCGCGAGCGCCTGAGCGCCGTCGGCCTCACCACGCTGCGCCCGGTGACCAGCGGCTCCAAAGGCTTGCAGCTCTACGCCGAGCTGCCCGACCGCTGGCCGTCCGACCAGGTGCGCGAGGCGGCGCGGCTGCTGGCCGAGGGGCTCGCGAGCGAGCACGCCGACCTGGTCGTCTCCTCGATGGCGAAGGTGCTGCGCCCCGGCAAGGTCCTGCTCGACTGGTCGCAGAACGTCGCCGCCAAGACCACCATCACGCCCTACTCGCTGCGCGGGAAGCAGCCCGCGCCGTTCGTCGCCGCCCCGCGCACCTGGGCCGAGGTGGAGCGCGGCGCGGACGGCGAGCGCTTCGAGCAGCTCGGACCGGCGGACGTGGTCCGTCGCCTCGACGAGCTCGGCGACCTGATGGTCGGCTGACGCCTCGCAGGTCACCCCCTGACGCCCCTCGCAGGACGCCCCTCGCGCGGCACGGGTGAGGTCGGTCTCACCCGTCGCCCGCGACTTGCTCTGGTGAGGCAGGCCTCACTAACTTAGGGCTACCTAACGTCCCAGGAGGCTGTCCGTGTTCGCCAACTACCTCATCGGTCTGCGTGAAGGGCTCGAGGCGTCGCTGGTCGTCGTCATCCTCGTCGCCTACCTCGTCAAGACCGGGCGCACCCACCTGCTCGGACGCATCTGGGCCGGCGTCGCTGCGGCCATCGCCATCTCGCTCGCGTTCGGCGCCCTGCTGACGTACGGCCCGCGCGGGCTGACCTTCGAGGCGCAGGAAGCCATCGGGGGTGGGCTGTCGATCCTCGCGGTCGGTTTCGTCACCTGGATGATCTTCTGGATGGCGCGCTCGGCACGCACCCTCTCCGGCGAGCTCAAGGGCGCGCTCGACAAGGCCGCCGAGGGCAGCCGCTCGGCGCTCGTCGTCGTCGCGATGCTGGCCGTCGGCCGCGAAGGCCTCGAGACGGCGCTCTTCCTCTGGGCCGCCACCCAGGCCGCGTCCCGCGACAACGCCTCCACCACCGCCCCGCTCGTCGGGGCGCTGCTCGGCCTGCTGACCGCCGTCGCGCTCGCCTTCGCGGTCTACAAGGGCGCGCTGCGCCTCGACCTCGGCCGGTTCTTCGCCTGGACCGGCGGCTTCCTCGTGCTCGTCGCGGCCGGCGTCCTCTCCTACGGCGTGCACGACCTGCAGGAGGCCGGCATCCTCCCCGGCCTGCACACCCTCGCCTTCGACGTCAGCCACGTCATCGAGCCGTCCTCGTGGTTCGCCACGCTGATCAAGGGCACGCTCAACCTTGCCCCGGCCATGACCGTGCTCGAGGTCCTCGTCTGGGTCGCCTACGTCGTCCCCGTCCTCACGCTGTTCATCCGCGCCATCCGTAGACCGTCCCCACAGCCCCAGCCCGCGGCCGCGGCCGGCAGCTCCACCGCGACCGCCGGCTCCACCGCGACCGCCGGCTCCACCGCGACCGCCGGCTCCACCCCCACCCCCACCACCTCCAGCACCCCCTCGAAGGAGTCCGTCCGGTGAACCTCTCGACCCGCAGCCGCCTCTCCAGCGCTGTCCTGGCTGCCGGCCTGATGTGCACGGCCACGGCCTGCACGACCAACAACCCGGGCGGGGTGACCGGCGGTGGCACCCAGGCGGCCGGTGGATCGGGCGCGCTCACGGTGTCCTCCACCGACACCGAGTGCAAGGTCAGCGCGGCCACGGCGCCGTCGGGCAACATCGTCTTCTCGGTCACCAACGACGGCTCGAAGGTCACCGAGTTCTACCTGCTCGCCGACGACGGCCTGCGCATCGTCGGCGAGGTCGAGAACATCGGTCCGGGGCTCAAGCGCGACCTGGTCGTCAAGGCTGCCCCGGGCAAGTACTTCACCGCCTGCAAGCCCGGCATGATCGGCGACGGCATCCGCGCCCCGTTCACGGTCACCGACTCCGGCGCGGACCTCGCCGCGACCGGCGCCGACAAGGAGCTCGTCGACACGGCCAACCAGCAGTACGCCTCCTACGTCAAGGACCAGACCGAGCAGCTGTCCGCCAAGACGGCGCAGTTCGTGGCGGCCTACCGGGCGGGCGACGACGCCAAGGCCCGCTCGCTCTACGCCGTGGCGCGCACGCACTGGGAGCGTATCGAGCCGGTGGCCGAGTCGTTCGGTGACCTCGACCCCAAGATGGACCTGCGCGAGGCCGACCTCGAGCCGGGCCAGAAGTGGACCGGCTGGCACGTCATGGAGAAGGACCTGTGGCCGCCGAAGACGGGCTACCAGGCGCTCACCACCGCGCAGCGGGCCGCCATGGCGGACCAGCTGACCGCCGACACCAAGACGCTTTACGACCGCACCCGCTCGATGACGTTCACGGTCGACCAGATCGGCAACGGCGCCAAGTCGCTGCTCGACGAGGTCGCGACCGGCAAGGTCACCGGCGAGGAGGAGGCCTGGTCGCACACCGACCTGTGGGACTTCCAGGCCAACGTCGACGGCGCGCGGGTCGCGTGGGAGGGCCTGCGCCCGATCCTGAAGAAGAAGGACGCCGCCCTCGACGCGTCGATCGCGCTGAAGTTCTCGGCGCTGCAGAAGCTGCTCGACCAGCACAAGCAGGGCGACGGCTTCGTCACCTACGACAAGCTCACGAAGGCGCAGGTCAAGGACCTGTCCGACGCCGTCAACGCGCTGTCCGAGCCGCTGTCGAAGCTCGCCGGCGCGGTCACGTTGTGAGCGAGCGGGAGGTCTCGCGGCGCGGTCTGATCGGCTTCGCCGGTGCGACCGTGGCGGTCGGTGCTGCCGGCTTCGCCGGCGGGCGGGCGTCAGCGGCCGAGGCGAGCGACGGCGCGGACGGCTCCGGCAACGGCGCCACCGCCACCGGCCCGACCCAGCAGAACGCACCGGCCAGCCACCCGTTCTACGGCACGCACCAGTCGGGCATCGTCACCCCGGCGCAGGACCGGCTGCACTTCGCAGCGTTCGACGTCACCTCGACCTCGCGCGACGACCTCGTGGCCCTGCTGACCGCGTGGACGGCGGCCGCCGCCGAGCTGACCGCCGGCCGGCCCGTCGGCGGCGACCCCACGTCCTACGACTCGCCGCCCAACGACACGGGGGAGGCCGAGGGGCTGAGCGCCGCGCGCCTCACGCTGACGTTCGGCTTCGGCCCCAGCCTGTTTCGGGACGCGGCGGGCAAGGACCGCTTCGGCCTCGCCGCCCGGCAGCCGGTGCTGCTGAAGCGGCTGCCGCACTTCCCGGCCGACGCCCTGGACCCCCAGCGCAGCGACGGCGACCTGTGCGTCCAGGCCTGTGCCGACGACCCCCAGGTCGCCGTGCACGCCATCCGCAACCTGTCCCGCATCGCGATGGGCACCGCCGCGCTGCGCTGGTCGCAGCTCGGCTTCGGGCGCACCTCCTCGACGTCCACGACCCAGCAGACCCCGCGAAACCTGTTCGGGTTCAAGGACGGCACGGCCAACCTCAAGGCCGAGGACCCGGCCATGCTCGACCAGCACGTGTGGGTCGGCGCGGGTGACGACCCGAAGGCCGACTGGCTGGCTGGCGGGTCCTACCTCGTCGCCCGCCGGATCGCCATGCACATCGAGACGTGGGACCGCGCCTCGCTGCGCGAGCAGGAGAACCTCGTCGGTCGGGACCGGCCGGCGGGTGCGCCGCTGTCGGGCGGCACCGAGTTCAGCGAGCCGAACTTCGCGACCAAGGGGCGCGAGGACAAGCCGCTGATGGCGATGAACTCCCATGTGCGGATGGCACATCCGACGCAGAACGGCGGTGTGCGCATGCTGCGCCGCGGCTACAACTACACCGACGGCAACGACGCGCTGGGCCGTCTCGACGCCGGCCTGTTCTTCCTCGCCTACGTCCGCGACCCGGCCAAGCAGTACATCCCGATGCAGACCAAGATGTCCCGCCAGGACGGGCTGATGGAGTATCTCCAGCACCGCGCCTCGGCGCTGTTCGCGATCCCGCCCGGGGCCGCGCAGGGTGAGCACATCGGTCAGGCGCTGTTCAGCTGAGCGCGGTGTCTCAGGTCAGTGTCGACGCTGACATCGCCCGCACCAGTAGAGATTTCGCCCGGCGACGACCTGGGAGCGCACCTTCGAGCCACAGACGAGACACGGCTCGCCGGTGCGCTTGTAGAGCCAGAAGCGGCGCTCGAAGTGCTCGCCGAGCCGACGCCCGGTGAGCTCGGTCTGCACGGTGTCGGCGTCGCCGGCGGCGATCAACGCCTCGGCCTCGTCGATCTGGTCGTCCATCGTCAGGATCTGGTTGTAGGTCAACCCGATCCGCAGCAGCCGCACCAGATCGGCCCACATCGCGTCGAAGGTCTTGCGCTTGAGGGCGTTGCCGGGGGTGAACGGGTCGACGCGGTGCCGGTAGAGCACCTCGCAGCGATAGACGTTGCCCACACCGGCCAGCACGGCCTGGTCCATCAGCAGCTCGCCGATCCCCTTGCGGGAGCGCTGGATCCGCGTCCGCGCGCGCTCCGGGTCGGCGTCCTCGCGCAGCGGGTCGGGGCCGAGCCGGGCGAGGATGGCGTCCTGCTGCTCGGGGGTGATGAGAGCGCACACGTTGGGGCCACGCAGGTCGGCCGTCGCGAGCTCGCCCGCGATCCGCAGCCGCACCTGACCCGTGACGGGGTTGAGAGCGGCGGGGCCGGGGTGCACGACCCACGAGCCGATCAGGCCGAGGTGGACGTTGACGACGGCGTCCCCGGTGAACTCGACGTCAGGTGCTTGCCCGCTGCGCTGGCCGACACCAGCTCGCGGCCCTGCAGCAGCGCGGCCGACTCGGCGAATCGCCCCTGAGGGCTGGACACCTCGGGCCGGGTGCCGCCGAAGGCGTGCTCGATCCGACCGGCGATGGCGTGGATGGTGTGACCCTCGGGCATGCCGCCGACCCTACCGTCCACCCGCAGCCGGCCCGCAGGCCACGAGGTGGGCCCGCGCACGGCGGACCCACCTCGTGGGGCGAGCGGACGGTCTACTGGAGGGTGGTGAACAGCGGGTGGTCCGCCGCGCAGGTGCGGTCGCCCGACGGCAGCGCACCCGTGAGCAGGTAGGTGTTGCGGATCTTCGCGGCGCAGGTGCTGCCGGTGAAGGCGCTGTGACCCCAGTTCTTCACGGTCACGAGCCGGCTGCCCGGCGAGAGGGCGCGCAGCGCCTGGGCTCCCGACAGCGGGGTCGCGGGGTCGTGGGTGGTGCTGAGGACCAGCAGCCCCTTGGCCGGCTTGGTCGTGAACGGGCCGTAGTAGGCGCTGCGCGACTGGCCCGGCCATCCGGGGCACGCCACCGACGCCCAGCCCCACGCGGAGCCGAATCCCGGTGCGACAGAGTCCATCCGCTTGGTCGCGCCGATCCAGGTGCGCGCGTTCTGCGGGTTGAGGGAGTCGGAGCACAGGACGCCCTCGAACGCCACCATGGCGCCATACTGCGGCTCGTCCGCGTCGGGCCCGTCAGCCCACATCCCGATGCCGCGGGCCTTGGTCTGCTTCGCCAGCGCCTGCACGCGCTGGTAGGACGTGGTCGCGACCTTGCGGGCGGTGGCGCTCGCGGCGCGGGCCTGGGCCGGCGTCTGCTTGCGCGTCGTCGCGGGGTCGGGCAGCACGCTGACCCGCAGGTCGTGGATCGCCGTGATCAGCTCCGGCACGCTGTCGGCGTCGTAGAGCGCACCGAGGATGGTGTTGATGAACGAGTCGTAGGTGAGCGGCCAGGTGTTCTCACCCTCGCCCATCATGACGGGGCCGGCCTTGAGCCGCTTCTGCAGCGCGGCGTAGTCGGCGCGGATCGTCTGGTGCTCCGGGCACCGGGCCGCCCGGACCCGCTCGCACTCGGTGAACGCCGCCGTCAGCGCCTCCTGCGCGCCGATGTGGGAGCGGATCCGCTCGGTCACTGGGACGGTGGACCCCTGGTTGTTGCGGCCGGTCGACCACGCGACTGGGTCGAGGACGCCGTCGACAGCGACCGCGCGCACCTTCGACGGGAACAGGTTGGCGTAGGTCGCCCCGAGGTAGCTCCCGTAGGACACGCCGTAGTAGGTCATCGACGGCTGCCCGATCGCCCGGCGCACCAGGTCCAGGTCGCGCGCGGAGTCGGCCGTGGACATGTGGTCCAGGATCCGCGGCTCGGGCGAGCTGCACGTCTTGCGCAGCCAGCTGGCGTAGGCCAGGGCCTGCTCCTGCTCCGCAGCGGTCACGGGGAACGAGAACGTAGGCATCGGAGGCTCGGTCTTGCTGGTGCAGATCGCGGGGTCGGCCTGTGTGAGCCCCCGAGGCTCCACAGCGAGCAGGTCGAGGCGGGCCCGCACGTCGGCGCCCATCTGCTGGGCGAACATCGGCAGCGCGTAGACCGCTGACCCGCCGGGACCGCCGGGGTTGGTGAAGACCGCCCCCACCTTCTGCGACTGCTTGTCGGCGGGGCGCCGCGCGAGGTCGATCGTGATGGTGCCGAGGCTGTAGTCCGCGTAGTCGAGCGGGGCCTCGATGGAGCCGCACTGGTAGCCGGTCATGCAGCGCTTCCAGACGATCTTCGGGGTGGTGGCGGCGGCCTTGGCGCGGGCGATGCGGGCGGTGCGGCCGGGGTCGTCCTTCGCCGGCACTGCATCGGAAGCACTTGCCACGGGTGGCGCGAGGCCGACGGCCAGACTGGCCAGGACGGTGCCGGTGAGGCCGGTGAGCAGGACGCGCGAGGGGCGTCGGACGGATCTGAACATGCGAGTCTCCCTCTGCTTCGTCGACCCGAGGTGTCGCGCGGCGGTCCGCACTGAGCCGACGTGGTCACGACGGCCGATGGGTACCAGCTCCGGTTCCCCCGCCCGAGTGATGGACCTAGTGTGGAAGGGTCATCGGGCGCGTGCAATAGGTAGCGCTACTCACCCTTTCGACGCAGCGATAGACCCCGCCTCCACGCTTCCTCAGGAAGCGGGCGACGGGGTCTACAGCTGGTGGAGGGAGGGGCGGTTACCAGTCTCCGCCGACGGCGGGCTGGCCGTGCACCTGCCCGGTCTCCTCCGGGTGCTTCTCGAGGCGGCTGTTGCGCTGGGAGTAGAGGAAGTAGATGAGGAAGCCGAGGGCCATCCAGATCACGAACCGCATCCAGGTCTCGAGCGACAGGTTCAGCATCAGGTAGACCGCGGCGAGCGCGGCGAGCCATGGCACGAACGGGCTCCCCGGCACCTTGAAGGCGCGCTTGAGGTCGGGGCGGCGCTTGCGCAGGATCGGGACTGCGAGCGACACCAGCGTGAAGGCGGCGAGGGTGCCGATGTTGACCATCTCCTCGAGCTTGCCGATCGGCGTCAGGGAGGCCACCAGCGCGACGAGCGTGCCGATGATGAGCGTGATGCGCACCGGGGTGCCGGTCTTGGCGCTGGTGTGGCTCAGCCACGGCGGCAGCAACCAGTCGCGGGACATGGCGAAGACGACGCGGGTGGCGCCGATCATCAAGGTCATGACCACGGTGCAGAGGCCGGCCACCGCGCCGGCGGAGATCACGGCGGCGGCCCAGTTCTGCCCGTGGTCCTCGAAGGCGGTCGCGAGCGCCGCCTTGGGGTTGAGGTGGTCGTAGGACACCATGCCGGTGACGACGAGCGCGACCGAGATGTAGAGGACGGTGCAGATGACCAGCGAGGCGATGATGCCGATCGGCAGGTCACGCTGGGGGTTGCGGGCCTCCTCGGCCGTGGTGGCGACCACGTCGAAGCCGATGTAGGCGAAGAACACGAGCGCCGCGCCGGCGAAGATGCCACCCCAGCCGTAGGTCGTCGGGTTGATCCCGAAGAGGGTCTGGACGAGCGGCTCGTGCAGCACGCCGGCGCTGCCCGAGGCCGGCGTCTGCGCCGGCGGGATGAACGGGCTGTAGTTGGCGAGGTCGACGAACCGCAGGCCCATCACGATGACGAACAGCACGATGAACAGCTTGAGCGCCACGAGCACGAGGTTGACCCGCATCGACTCCTTGATGCCGATGGCGATCAGGATCGTGAGCGCTGCGACCAGCACGAACGCCGCCAGGTCGAAGCGCGAGCCGGGCGCCACGGCTGCCGGGAGCGAGATGTTCGCGTGGCCGAGGAGCACCTCGAAGTACTGCGACCAGCCCTGGGCCACCACGCTGGCACCGAGCATGAGCTCGAGCAGCAGGTCCCAGCCGATGATCCAGGCGACCAGCTCGCCCAAGGTGGCGTAGGAGAACGTGTAGGCCGAGCCGGCGACGGGCACCGTCGAGGCGAACTCGGCGTAGCACAGGGCTGCCAGGCCGCAGGCGAGGGCGGCGACCGCGAACGAGATGACGATGGCCGGACCGGCGTAGTCGGCCGCCGCGCGTCCCGTCAGGGTGAAGATGCCGGCGCCGATGATGACGCCGATGCCGAAGACCGTGAGGTCGAGGGCGGAGAGGTTCTTCTTCAGCTGGTGCTCGGACTCGGTCGTCTCGGCGATGGACGCCTCGATCGACTTGGTCCTCATGATGCGGCTCATCGGCCGGCTCCCGTCTGTCGTGCTGCTGTCCCCCATACAGTGCCCCCCCGACCGGCCGTCGCGGAAGACGCGGGAGCGTTCTCGACCCGATCGGATATCAGATCGTGAGCAGGCGCCGCCCGCAGCGAATCCTTGTTGCAAACGATTGGCAGCAAGCGAGTAGGGTTTGGCTCATGCACCTTCCTGACGGATTTCTCGACGCGCCCACGTCGATCGCGACCGGAGTGCTCGCCGCCGGTGCGGTGGCGATCAGCCTGCGCAAGGCCGAGCGGGGCCTCGGGGCGGCGGGTCCGGCGCTCGCCGGGCTGGTGGCCTGCTTCGTCTTCGCGGCGCAGATGGTCAACTTCCCGGTCGGGGCCGGCACGTCCGGGCACCTGCTCGGCGGGGCGCTCGCGGCCGTGCTGGTCGGTCCGTGGGCGGGCACGTTGATCCTCGCGGTCGTGCTCCTGGTGCAGGGCGTCTTCTTCGCCGACGGCGGGCTGACCGCGCTCGGCTCCAACATCACCTTGATGGGGATCGTCGGCGTGTGGAGTGGCTACCTCGTCACCCGGGCGGTCCTCGCCGTGCTGCCCAAGCGGGTGACGTCGATCGTGCCCGCCGCCGCGATCGGTGCATTCCTCTCCGTCCCGCTCGCTGCTCTCGCGTTCGTGGCTCTGTATGCCATCGGCGGCGCCGCGCCCATCCCGCTCGGTGCGCTCGCCTCGGCCATGCTCGGCTGGCACCTGCTGATCGGGGTGGGGGAGGCGCTGATCACGGCGGCCGTCCTCACCGCCGTCGTCGCGAGCCGGCCCGATCTGGTCTACCTCGCTCGTGGGCTGCGGCCCGACCTCGTCGTGGTCGGGGCAGACGGCGTAGAGCGTCGGGTCCCGGCCGAGACCGCGTCCGCCGGCGGCGGGCGTCGGCTCGGCTCCCGCGCCATCGCGCTCAGCCTCGCCGTCACGCTGCTGATCGGCGGTGGCCTGAGCCTGCTGGCGAGCGCCAGCCCGGACGGGCTCGAGCACGTGGCCGCGACCCTGGGGTTCGAGCACCTGGCCACCGAGCACGCTACGGCGACAGGGCCGTTCGCCGACTACGACATCCCGGGGCTCGGGGCGCTCGGCCCGGTGGCGGCCGGCATCGTGGGCGTCCTGCTCACCCTCGGCCTCGCCCTGGCGGTCGGCTGGGTCGCCTCGCGGCGCAGCCGGTCCACGCTCGGCTCCGGGTCCACCGGGGCAGGCACCGGCAGCACCGGTGCCGGCAGCAGCAGCGCACCGTCCGAGACGAGCACCTCCGACACCACCACGGGCCGTCGATGACGCTCGTGGTCGGTCCGCCCAGCCACGCCGGCGCTCAGGGGGGCGCCGGCGAGGGCTCGGGCACCCTCGCGAGCGGCCACCTCCCCGGTCACGCGCACGGCCACGTCGGCCTGGGCGCGCCCGAGGAGGGGCTGCTCGTCATCCGCGACACCGTGGTCCACCGGCTGCCGGCCCAGGTGAAGCTCGTCGCCGTCGTCGCCTTCGTCCTGGTCGTGGTGGCCACCCCGACCGGACGCTGGGGCGCCTTCGCGGTCTACGCGCTGCTGCTGGCGGGCGTGGTCGCGGTGGCGCACGTGCCCGCCCGTCTGGTGCTGCGCCGGATGCTGATCGAGGTGCCGTTCGTGGTGTTCGCCGCCGTGCTGCCGTTCGTGGCGAGCGGGCCCCGCGTCGAGGTCCTCGGGGTGTCGGTGTCCGCCACCGGGCTGGTCGCCGGCGCCACCATGCTGCTCAAGGCGACCCTCGGTGTCGTCGCGGCGATCGTCCTCGCGGCCACCACCGCGCCGCGCGAGATGCTCGCCGGGCTGGAACGCCTGCGCCTGCCGGCCCTGCTGGTGGCCATGCTGTCCTTCATGATCCGCTACCTCGCCGTCGTCACCGGCGACCTGCACCGGATGCGCGTCGCGCGCGAGTCGCGCGGCGACACCGGCGGTCGGGTCGGTCAGGCGGCCGCCGTGGCCGGGACCGCCGGCTCGCTGTTCGTGCGCAGCTACGAGCGCGGTGAGCGGGTCCACCAGGCCATGCTCGCCCGCGGTTACGCCGGTCACCTCCCGGCGCTCGTCTCCGGTCGAGCGGCCCGCGCCCGCGAGTGGGCGCTCGCCGCCTCGCTCCCTGTCGCCACCCTGGTCACCCTCGTCCTCTTCGTCAGCGTGGTGCCCCGGTGAGCGGTGCCCCTGCGGGCGGTGCCTCTCCGAGTGGCGCCTCCGCGAGCAGCCCCGCGCTCGCCGTCGACGGCCTGGCCTTCGCCTACCCCGACGGCCGCCAGGTGCTCTACGGGGTAGACCTCGAGGTCGCCCAGGGCGAGCGGGTCGCCCTCCTCGGCCCCAACGGAGCCGGCAAGACCACCCTGCTGCTGCACCTCAACGGCATCCTCGGCGCCGTCTCGGGGGGCACGGGCGCGGGCTCGATCCAGGTGTCCGGGCTGCCGCTGCGCAAGGACACCGTGGGGGAGATCCGGCGCCGCGTCGGCATCGTCTTCCAGGACCCCGACGACCAGCTGTTCATGCCCACGGTGGCCGACGACGTGGCGTTCGGCCCCGCCAACCTCGGGTTGCGCGGCAGCGAGCTCGCCGACCGCGTGCACCACGCCCTGAGCCAGGTGGGCATGGCCGACCAGGCCGACCGGCCGCCGCACCACCTGTCCTTCGGGCAGCGACGCCGGGTCGCCGTCGCCACCGTGCTCGCCATGGAGCCGGAGATCCTCGTGCTCGACGAGCCGTCCTCCAACCTCGACCCCGCCTCGCGCCGCGAGCTCGCCGACATCCTGCAGTCCCTCGACGTGGCGGTGCTCATGGTCACGCACGACCTGCCCTACGCGCTGCAGCTCTGCTCGCGGTCGCTGCTGCTCGACGGCGGCCGGATCGTGGCCTCCGGCGCCACCCGCGACCTGCTTGCCGACGACGCGCTCATGCGCGCCCACCGCCTCGAGCTGCCCTACGGCTTCGACCCGCTCTCGGTGCCCGCCGCCCCCGCCGTCGAGCGCTGAGCCCGGCCGCGTCCGACCCGTCGAGCGCTCCCCGGGGTGCCCGTGCGGACGCGGCGTCGGGGCAGGCTACGGTGGGTGCCAGCCCAACCAGGAGGATCCAACGATGCTCATCGGAGTGCCCGCCGAGAGTCAGGACGGCGAGCGCCGTGTCGCCGCGACGCCCAAGAGCGTGGCGGCCCTCGTCCAGCTCGGTTACACCGTCGTCGTCCAGCGGGCCGCGGGCCGACGCGCGAGCTACGCCGACGCGGCCTACGCCGAGGCCGGCGCCACCATCAGCGAGGTCCGCACGGTCTGGGGGGACAGCGACGTCATCATCAAGGTGAACCCGCCCAACGACGCCGAGCTCGCCGCGATGAAGCCCGGCGCCACGCTGATCAGCCTGCTCGCCCCCGGCATCAACCTCGACCGCGTGGAGTCGCTCGCCGCCCGACCGATCACCGCGCTCGCGATGGACGCCGTCCCGCGCATCTCCCGCGCGCAGGCCCTGGACGTGCTCTCCTCGATGGCCAACATCGCGGGCTACCGCGCGGTCGTCGAGGCGGCCAACGAGTTCGGCTCGTTCTTCACCGGCCAGGTCACGGCCGCGGGCAAGGTGCCCCCGGCCAAGGTCCTGGTGGTCGGCGCCGGCGTCGCGGGTCTGGCCGCGATCGGCACCGCCCGCTCGCTCGGCGCCATCGTCCGGGCCACCGACGCGCGGCCCGAGGTCGCCGAGCAGGTCGAGTCCATGGGCGCGGAGTTCCTGCCCGTAGACATCTCCGACCAGCAGGTCTCCACCGACGGCTACGCGCGCGAGACGTCCGCGGACTACGACGCAGCCGCCGCCCGGCTCTACGCCGAGCAGTGCCGCGACGTGGACATCATCATCACCACCGCACTGATCCCGGGCCGGCCCGCGCCGCGCCTGATCACCGCCGAGATGGTCGCCTCGATGAAGCCCGGCTCGGTGATCGTCGACCTGGCCGCCGCCAACGGCGGCAACGTCGAGGGGTCGGTCGCCGACGAGCTCGTCACCACGCCCGGTGGCGTCACGATCATCGGCTACACCGACCTGGCGGGTCGGTTGCCCACCCAGGCCTCCCAGCTCTACGCCACCAACGTCGTCAACCTGCTCAAGCTGATGACCCCCGGCAAGGACGGCCGGCTGGTGCTCGACCTCGACGACGTCGTCGTCCGCGGCATGACGGTCCAGCACGACGGTGAGACGCTCTGGCCGCCACCGCCCATCCAGGTCTCGGCGGCCCCGGTCGCTGCCACGGGGTCTACCGGATCGACGGGCCCGTCGGGGTCCACGGGCTCGACAGGGGCCGCGGGGTCGGCGGACTCCGCCGTGGCCACGAAGCCCTCGACCACCCGGCGCCCGCTGCTCATCGGGCTGGCCGCGCTTGCGTTCCTCGCCATCGCCGCGGTGTCGCCCGAGCCGTTCCTCGGGCACTTCATGGTGTTCATGCTGTCGGTCGTCATCGGCTACTACGTGATCGGCAACGTGCACCACGCGCTGCACACCCCGCTCATGTCGGTGACCAACGCCATCAGCGGCATCATCGTCGTCGGCGCGCTGCTTCAGGTCGGCCACACGGGGTGGGCGGTCACGGCGCTGGCGTTCGTCGGGATCCTGCTGGCCAGCATCAACGTCTTCGGCGGGTTCACCGTCACCCAGCGCATGCTGGGCATGTTCACCAGGGGTGGCAAGGCATGACGCTCGCACTCACCGCGCTGCAAGGCGCCTACATCGTCGCGGGCCTGCTGTTCATCCTCAGCCTCGCCGGCCTGTCCAAGCACGAGACCGCCAAACGCGGCAACCTCTTCGGCATCGTCGGCATGACGATCGCGCTCATCATCACCATCCTCGCCGCGGTCGGTGGCGTCGACGCCGTGGGGACCGCCGGTGACCGCCCCGGTGCCGGTGGGGTCGGGCTGGCGCTCATCCTCGTCGCCATGGTCATCGGTGGCACGATCGGCGTGCGGCTCGCGCGCACGGTGGCGATGACCGGCATGCCCGAGCTCATCGCGCTGCTGCACAGCTTCGTCGGGCTCACCGCTGTGCTCGTCGGGTGGAACTCGTTCTACGAGGCGCCCGGCGCCTACCCCGGGATCCACTACGGCGAGGTCTACGTCGGGATCTTCATCGGTGCCGTGACGTTCACCGGCTCGATCGTCGCGTACCTCAAGCTGTCCGGGCGGATGAAGTCGGCGCCGCTGATGCTGCCCGCCCGGCACCTGATCAACCTCGGCGCGCTGGTGGCGGTCGTCGTGCTGATGGTCGCGTTCCTCGGCCAGCAGCACCACCTCGCGGTCGCCGCCGGGCTGCTCGGGCTGATGACGCTCGTCGCGCTGCTGCTCGGCTGGCACCTGGTCGCCTCGATCGGCGGCGGCGACATGCCGGTCGTCGTGTCGATGCTCAACTCCTACAGCGGGTGGGCGGCGGCGGCCGCGGGCTTCATGCTCAACAACGACCTGCTCATCATCACCGGCGCCCTCGTCGGCTCCTCCGGTGCCTACCTGTCCTACATCATGTGCCAGGCGATGAACCGTTCCTTCATCTCCGTCATCGCCGGTGGGTTCGGCTCCGACGGCGCGGTCGTGGCCGGCGGCGAGCACGACCAGGGCGAGCACCACGAGATCAGCGCCGTCGAGGTGGCGGACCTGCTCAAGAACGCCTCGTCGGTGGTCATCACTCCGGGCTACGGCATGGCGGTCGCCCAGGCGCAGTACCCCGTCGCCGACCTCACCAGCAAGCTGCGCGCCCAAGGGGTCGACGTCCGGTTCGGGATCCACCCGGTCGCCGGCCGCCTGCCCGGGCACATGAACGTGCTGCTCGCCGAGGCCAAGGTGCCCTACGACATCGTCCTGGAGATGGACGAGATCAACGACGACCTCGCCGACACCGACGTGGTCCTGGTCATCGGGGCCAACGACACGGTCAACCCCGCCGCCCTCGACGACCCCGGCTCCCCGATCGCCGGCATGCCCGTCCTCGAGGTCTGGAAGGCCGACCAGGTCGTGGTGTTCAAGCGCTCGATGAACACGGGGTACGCCGGCGTGCAGAACCCGCTGTTCTTCAAGGACAACACCTCGATGCTGTTCGGCGACGCCAAGGAGCGGGTCGAGGACATCCTCAAGGCGCTGTAGCGCGTGCGACCGGCTCTGCTGGTCGGCTCTGCTGATCGGGGCGGCTCAGCCGTCGTAGCCGCGGGTGGGGTCGCGCCGATCGTCGTCGTCGTCGCCGCTGCGATAGATGGAGCGGCCCGAGCCGTAGCGGTCGGCGAACCGGTCGTTCCAGGCGGCGAGCAGCTCGGCGTCGGTGGGCTCCTCGGGCTCGCCCCGCCGGCCGCGGCCACGGTCGTCGTCGCCCCGGCCACGCTGGTAGCCGCGCTCGTAGTCGCGGGCGACGTGCTCCGGGACGACCGGGAGGTCGTCGCGGGTGGGGTGCTCGTAGCCCACCTGGTAGGCGGCGTCGTCGTCGGCGGAGGAGGACGAGCCGCGCTGGGAGGCGGCGCCCGAGCTGGCCGCACGCTCCTGGTCTACCTTGGCCTGGCCTGCGGTCTTGTCGTGGCCGAAGCCGAAGATCTCGTCACCGAGGCGCCGGTAGTTGTCCTCGGGCTGGGGGACGAACGGGATCCGCGAGAGGGCCTGGTCCTGACCGGCGTTCTCCATGACGAAGGTGCCGTAGCCGAGAACCCGGCCGGGGATGCTGCGCTCGAACTTCATGTCCGTGACCTTGCCGAGCGGCATCATCCCGACGCGCCGCACGATGAAACCGTCGGCCGACAGCATCCGCTTGTTGGTGGCGATGAACCAGCGCTCGCGCCAGTCGATGTACTGCCACACGCCCCAGCCGACGACCCCGAGGAACACCCACCAGAGGAAGCCCACGAAGGACCGGCTCCCGGCGGGCACGTTGAGGTCGAGGTAGACCACGAGCACGAGCGCGAGCAGGACGATGCCGAGGGGTTTGGCCAGGACGATGATGTGCTGGCGGGTGGCCATGACGACGTCCTCGCCCGAGAGGATCACGCGGGCGCGCACCCGGGGCGGGAGGTAGACGTCGGGACGGTCCATGGCGCCCTACGGGTCAGCGACTGAGCAGCGTGTTGAAGAACCGGCCGAGGCTGGCGACGGCCTGCACGAGGATGTCCCAGATGGTCCGCACGACCTCGGCGGCGCGGTCCGGCTGGGTGAACACCGCGTAGATCAAGAACGCGATGAAGATCCACCACAGGACCTTCTTTACCTTGCTCACCAGTCGTCCTCCTTCACCAGGGCACCATCAGTCACGGGAGCGACCCTCAGTGTCGCAGGTCCGAACGGGTGGTCCCGTAAGGCTGCGGCAGTGCCCTGGTGAGGATTTCATAACGGTAGGTCCGGCTCGCGGCGCCGGTCAGACCACGCCGTAGAGCCGATCGCCCGCGTCGCCGAGACCCGGGACGATGTAGCCCTTGTCGTTGAGCTTCTCGTCGATCGAGCCGAGCACCAGCCGCACCGGGATCCCGATGTCGGCGACCGCCTCCTCGACGGTGGCGATGCCCTCGGGGGCGCCGAGCAGGCAGACGGCCGTGATGTCGTCGGCGCCGAGGTCGCGCAGGAACTCGAACGCCATGATCAGCGTGTGCCCGGTCGCGAGCATCGGGTCGATGACGAAGACCTGGCGCCCGTGCAGGCTCTCGGGGAGGCGGTTGGCGTAGGCGCTGACCTCGAGCGTCTCCTCGTCGCGCACCATCCCGAGGAAGCCGACCTCGGCGCTCGGCAGCAGCCGCACCATGCCCTCGAGCATGCCGAGACCCGCGCGCAGGATGGGGACGATCACCGGCTTGGGGTTGGCCAGCTTGATGCCCGTCGTGGCCGCCACCGGCGTCTCGATCGGGAACGGCTCGGTGCGCACCTCGCGGGTGGCTTCGTAGGCGAGCAGGGTCACCAGCTCCTCGGCGAGCCGCCGGAAGGTCGGGCTGTCCGTGCGCTTGTCGCGCAGATAGGTCAGCTTGTGCTGGATGAGCGGGTGATCGGCGACGTGGACCTGCATGGGGGAAACTTATCCCGTGACGGACGTCGGTGCAGGCCAGGTGGGCAGGCGTTCTGCGATGGGCAGTGCCGCTTCGGTTGGTGCTGGCGTTGCGTCGGAGGGTGTCTCGTCTGAAGGTGTCGCGGCCGATGGTGTAGCGAGCGATGGGGTGGCCAGCGATGGCTTCGCGGTCGACTTCCGAGCCGAGGACTGGATGACCCGAGCGATCGAGCTGGCGGGGCGGTGCGTGGCCTCCGACGACGTGCCCGTCGGGGCGCTCGTCGTCGACGGGGCGGGAGACATCGTCGGGGAGGGGTGGAACGAGCGCGAGGCCAGCCATGACCCGACCGCCCACGCCGAGGTGCTCGCTCTACGCCGGGCGGCGGAGCGGCTGGGGCGCTGGCGGCTCGACGACTGCACCCTCGTGGTGACCCTCGAGCCGTGCGCCATGTGCGCCGGCGCGCTGGTCGCCGCCCGCGTCGGCACCGTGGTGTTCGGCGCGTTCGACCCGAAGGCCGGCGCCTGCGGCTCCGTGTGGGACCTGGTGCGCGACCACCGCGCCAACCACGAGCTCACGGTGGTCCCCGGCGTGCGCGAGCAGGCGGCCCGTGACCTGCTCCTCGATTTCTTCGCCGCCCGCCGGGTCCGGTAAGGTTCTGCGCGGTGGCGTGTCCGAGCGGCCGAAGGAGCACGCCTCGAAAGCGTGTGAGGGGGCAACTCCTCCGTGGGTTCAAATCCCACCGCCACCGCCACGTGATGTCTCAGGACATCCGCAAGGTCCGAGCCCACCACCGTGGGTTCGGACCTTCTTCGTTGTCGGCTGTCTGCGCGGCCCCCCGCCCGACCGACTGGCCTGGTTGGGCAACGCCCTCCGCGTACCGTTCGGACGGATTCACGGCTCAACACGACGATTTTGAACGATCTAACCCCGATGGATCAGTCCGAACGGCACGCCACGCCGCCGCAGACCACTGATCCGAGGCCCGCCGACCCCGCCCCGGTCCGCGCCGACCACCATCTGGCAGCCTGCACGCAGTCGCACCCGACCAGTAGACAGCCCCGCTCACCGACAGCCTCGACCATCGACAGCCCTGACCGCACCCAGTCGAACGGCCACGCCTATGCTGCGGGGATGACTGCCGCGGACTGCCCGTTCTGTGCCATCGCGAGGGGTGAGCTCTCGGCCGAGGTGGTGCTCGAGACCGACGAGCTGATCGGATTCCTCGACGTGCGACCGGTGTTCAAGGGGCACACGCTGATCGTGCCCAGGACGCACGTGGCCACCCTGACCGAGCTGCCCACCGAGCTGATGACACCACTGCTGGAGGCAGGGCAGCGCATGGCCCGGGCGGTGGTGGAGGCGCTCGGTGCGCAGGGGTCGTTCGTCGCGATGAACAACGTTGTCAGCCAGTCGGTCCCGCACCTGCACCTGCACGTGGTCCCGCGGACCAAGGGCGACGGGCTACGCGGATTCTTCTGGCCGCGAACGAAGTACGTCGACGACGCCGAGCGTGCGGACTACGCCGAGCGCCTCCGCGCAGTGCTCTAGCTACGCTCACCCGGCTTGAGGACCACCTTGATGCATCCGTCCTCCTTCTTCTGGAAGGTCTCGTAGGCGCTGGGGGCGTCCTCGAGCGGGAGGTGATGGGTGGCGAGCGACTCGGCGCCGAGCACGTCGTCGTCCTCCTCCAGGATGGCGAGCAGCTCGTCGGTCCACTGCCGCACGTTGGCCTGGCCCATCCGGATGGTGAGGTTCTTGTCGAACATCAGCATCATGTTCATCGGGTCGGCCGCACCGCCGTAGACCCCGACGACGGACACGGTGCCGCCGCGCCGGACGGCATCGAAGCACGCGTGCAGCGCGGCCAGCTGGTCGAAGCCGATGTTCTCGGTCATGGCCCGGGCCAACGGTTTTGGCAGCTTGTTGACCACCGCGAAGGCGGTCTCGGCGACGGGGGAGCCGTGCGCCTCCATGCCGACCGCCTCGATGACGGAGTCGGCGCCACGGCCGCCGGTCATGTCCTTGATGGCGGCGGCGGGGTCCTTGACCTCGCGCAGATCGATGGTCTCGATTCCGAACGAGCGAGCCAGCGCCAGTCGCTCGTCGACCCGGTCTACGGCAATGACTCGTCCTGCCCCTTGACGCAGGGCGGAGCGCGTCGCGAACTGGCCGACCGGCCCCAGGCCGAAGACGGCGACGGTCGAGTCCGGTTGGATGTCAGCGTATTTCGCGGCCTGCCAGCCGGTGGGCAGGATGTCCGACAGATAGAGGTAGCGCTCGTCGGCGCCGTGCTCGGGGACCTTCACCGGGCCGTACTGCGCCTGCGGGACCCGGACCAGCTCGGCCTGACCGCCGGGCACCGCGCCGTAGAGGGAGGTGAAGCCGAACAGCGACGCACCCATGCCCTTTGACCTGACCTGCGTCGTCTCGCACTGCGACTGCTTGCCGATCGTGCACATGAAGCAGTGACCGCACGAGATGTTGAACGGCACCACCACGCGATCGCCGACGCGCAGGTCGCCGGCCTCCGGGCCGACCTCGGTGACCACGCCCATGAACTCGTGCCCCAGGACGTCGCCGGGCTGCAGGTAGGGCCCGAGCACCTTGTAGAGGTGCAGGTCCGAGCCGCAGATCGCCGTCGACGTGACCTGGACGATCGCGTCGTTCGCCGCCTCGATCCGTGGGTCCGGCACGTCCTCGATCGAGACCTTCTCCGTGCCCTGCCAGGTCAGTGCTCTCATGATGTGCTCCTTCGGTGGGTTGCCCGTGGCCATACCCCGACCCAGGTGGTCCAACCGAGGGGGCTACGGGTGCCTACCCAGCACCTGCTCGTAGACCCGGGCGTGCGTCGCGCGGACCTGCGCGAGCTGCGCGCGCCGTGCCTCGCCACGCACGACCGCGTCGCCCCAAGGACACTCGGACCCGGCGACCGAGCGGGCCTCGAGCAGTGCCGCGAGGGCCGCGTCCACGTCCGCGGCGCCGCTGAACGATCGGCGGAACGTGTCGTCGCGATGCTGGTCGGCGATCGCCCCCACACCGGGGACCAGGACGCTCGTGCCGAGGTCCCAGCACATCTCCAACCACCCCGAGTGCGTGCCCGCACGGTAGGGGAGCACCGCCACGTCGAGCCCCGCGACGAACGTGTGGAGCTCGTCGTCGCCCTGGCGTGGACCGACCTGCAGCTCGATCGACCCGTCGGCGGCCAGCTCCTGCACGACCCCCAGCACTCGACGGCGATGGTCGTCGGTGGCGCTCAGCACCTCGTCGTTGAGGCGCACGACGACCTCGCCGTCCAGGTCTGCGCCGGCGGCCGCGAGCGCCGCGAGCCATGGTGTCGGGTCTGTGCCGGCGCGAATCGCCCCGAGGTGCAACCCGATTCGCGGTCGATGCCGGCCGGGCTCTCGCTGCGCCCGGAGAGCATCAGCCCGGGCGAACCACGCCGTCGGCACCACCTGCGGGTGCGGCACGACCTCCGCCTGCACCCCCCAGCTCTGCGCGACGACGTCGGCCGCGGTGTCGGTGAGCGTGAGCACCGCCGCGGCGCGTGGCACCAGCAGGTCAAGCGCGCGGCGGTGGGGTTCCTGGTCCTGCAGGTGCGGGTTCTCCAGGTCGTGCACCGTCTGCACGAGCGGCAGGCCGGCGGCGTCGAGCGCGCCCAACCAGGCCGACAGGTGCTCGGTGGAGAACGACTCGAAGCCGAAGTGCAGGTGCACCAGGTCGATCTCGCTCGCGTGACGGGTGATCCAGTCCGCGTCGACCACGACCGGCGGCCACCAGACGCCGTCGCCCGGCGTCTGCCCCGGCGGCGTCGGGTCAGGCAGCCGCACCTCGTCGGGCAGGATCGCCTCGACGTAGGGGTGACCACTCGGCACGCTCGCTATCCGCATGCTGCCCGACCGTACAGTGGGTGCGTGCCCACACCCGAACCCAGCCCGCGCCACCGCCACTACGGGGCGTTCTACGGGCTGGACCCGCTGCCCGAGGACGACCGCCCGTTCGTCACGGTCATGGGCAACTGCCAGGCCGAGTCGTTGCGCCTGCTGCTGGAGTCCTCGGGCGCGATCCGGTCGGTCCGCGTGCCGCCTGTCTTCGAGATCGAGGCCGACGAGCTGCCCTTGCTGCAGCGGCTGCTCGACCGCACGGACGTCCTGCTGACCCAGCCCGTCCGCGACGGCTACCGCGACCTGCCGCTGGGGTCGGCGGAGCTCGCGGCTCGGGTGGCGCCTGGCGCTCGGACCGTGCACTTCCCGACCATCCGCTACGCCGGGCTGCACCCCTGGCAGGTGGTGCTGCGCGTCCCCGGTGAGGTCGACCCGCCTCCGGTGCCCTACCACGACCTGCGCACCCTGGCCCTGGCCGCCGGCCACGAGGTTCACCAAGGAGCGTTGTCGCGCAAGGGGATCCGCGAGGTCCGCGACAGCTCGGTAGCCATCCTCGCCGAGCGCGAGGAGCGCAGCGACGCCGTCCCGGTGTCCGACCTGCTCGTGCCGGCGGGGGCGGACGCGGCGCACGTCATCAACCACCCGGGCAACCCGGTCCTGGTCGGGCTCGCCCGCCGCGTCGCCGAGCGGTTGGGCCTCGACGCCGAGATCCCCGAGCCCACCGGCACCCTGCTGGACGAGGTGCACGCCCCGCTCCTGCCCGAGGTGCTGGAGGCCCTCGGTCTCGCCGTAGACCCCGTGGCCCACTGGGTCTACCGCGGCGCCGTCCTGCCCGACGAGCAGGTGCGTGAGGTGCAGCTCGACTGGCTGCGCGAGCGGCCGCACGTCGTCGAGTTCGGGCTCGACCGGCACCGCGAGACGGCGCGCCTGCTCGGGATCCGCCCATGACGCCCGCCCTGCTGGTCGCCGGGCCGGCCGAGCACGGGGTGACCCGCTTCGGGCTCGAGCTCGCGGCCACCCCGCCGCTGGACCAGCTGGCGCTGCTGCGTGTGGCGGACGGCGTCGGGGACGACCTGCGGTCGATGGTGCGCTCCGGACCGGGCGGCGAGGAGCCCGCGCTGGTGCACGTGCAGGTGACCGACCGCCTCTTCGGCGACGACGCGGGCACCACCGCCGCCCGTCTCGTAGACCTCGCTCGGCACGTCCCGCTCTCGGTCACCCTGCACGACCTGCCCCAGGAGTCCGACGGCCCAACGGGATTCGCGGCCCGATCAGACGCCTACGCGGCCATCGTGGGAGCGACCCGAGGGGTGGTGGTCAGCAGCGACCATGAGCGCGCCCTGCTCGATGAGGTGCTCGCGCGGCGCGTGGACGACCAGCCGGAGGTGGTGGTCATCCCGCTGCCGATCACCCAGACTGACGCGACCGGGCGCCGCCCGGCACCCCACCCGGCACCTCGCCCCGCACCGACCGACCGCGACCTGGTGCTGCTCGGCTTCGTCTACCCCGGGAAGGGGCACGAGGAGGCCATCGACGCGCTCGAGGCCCTGCCGCCGGACGTGGGGGTGGTCAACCTGGGCCGCGCGTCGGACGGGCACGAGGACCTGGTGGCGCAGCTGACCACGCGGGCCGCGGGACTGGGCCGCCGCTTCGAGGTCACCGGCTACCTGCCGGACGACGAGCTGGTGGGCCGGTTGCGCGCTGCTGCCGTGCCGGTCGCGGCGCACCGGCACCTGTCGGCGTCCGGCTCGATCAACAGCTGGCTCGCCGCCGGTCGCCGTCCGCTGGTGCCCCGAGGGCGCTACACCGAGGAGCTCGAGTCCCGTTGTCCCGGAAGCCTGCTGCTCTACGACGACCTCGCGCTCGCGGCTCGTCGGGCACTGGAGGACCCTGAGTCGACCTGGCTGGACCCAGCCGTGCAGCTCGGTCCGAGCCTTGCCGAGGTGGCGGCGGCCTACGCCGAGGTGCTGGCCCGATGGGCGCGGCCGTGACCGTCTCGGCCGTGGCCGTCTCGGTCGTCGTTGCGCACTACGAGCAGCACGACCTGCTCGCGCTGGTCCTCGACGCGCTGGAGGACCAGGTCGATCTCGACGGCCGACCGGTCGAGCTCGAGGTCGTCGTGGCCGACGATGGATCGGCGCAGCCGCCCGATCCTGGGCATCGTCCCTACGCGGTGCGGGTCGTCAGCCAGGCCGACGAGGGCTTCCGGGCCGCGTCCGTGCGCAACCTCGGGCTGAGCGCGACGACCGGGGGAACCGTGGTGTTCCTCGACGCCGACACGGTGCCTGAGCGAGAGCTCGTCGCGCGTCTGGCGGCCGTGGTCGACGACGGCCCGGTCGGCACCCTCGCGGTCGGTCGGCGCCGGCACGCGGACCTCGAGGCCCACACCCGCGACGAGATCCGCGACTGGCTCGCAGGTCGCGGCCCCGCGCCCCGAGTCCTGGACGAACCGCGTTGGCTGGCAGACGGATACACGCAGACGCGCAACCTGCGCGACGCCGACGAACGGTCCTACCGGTTCGTCATCAGTGCGGTCCTCGCGGCCCCCAGGTCGCTGCTGGACCGCATCGGCGGGTTCGACGCGACCATGTCGGGCTACGGCGGAGAGGACTGGGACCTCGCCAACCGGGCCTGGCTCGCCGGCGCCGACCTGCGCCACGTCCCGGAGGCCGTGGCCTGGCACGCCGGACCGGACGTCGAGGGGCGCGGGGAGCCGGACGCGGTCGCGCGCAAGAACGCCGAGTCCCTCGCCCTCGCGCTGCGGATCGCCGACCCGCTGGCCCGACCGCTCGGCCCGGCCTGGCCGTTCCCGCGGCTGGTGGCGCTGGTCGAGGCGGCCGGGGTGCCGGCACCGCTCCTGCTGGCGACGGTGGCCTCGGTGCTGGCCGGGCGCGACGCCGCGGTCTACCTGCAGGGGCTGGAGCCGAGCGACCAGAGCAACCCCCGCGACGAGCTCCCCGAGCCAGTGCGCACCGACCCGCGCGTCCACCTCGGTGCGGTGCCGGACCAGGTCCGGGCCCGCTGCCACCAGGTGCTGCGGCTGGTGCAGCCCGCAGTCCTGGCGGCGTGGCCGCAGGCCGACGACCTGGGCGCCGTCACGGTGCCCGGGCTGCTCACGCTCACGACGACCCGCGGCCAGGCTCGCGCCACCGAGCGCCCGGAGGCGACGACCGCGGCTGCCCTCGGGGTGCGGCCCCTTGGACCCGACAGCGCGCTCGAAGGGATCTGGGGCGGCTGGGCCTGATCCGCACCGAGTGGGATCGAGCCGCGTCGAGAGAGTTGAACCGAGCCGAGCAGGCTCGAACCGGCTCGACCGGTAGCCACCAGGGTCTACGAGGTGGCGGTCCAGGGCATGGGGACGGGACGCGGCGGAAGGAGAACGCACGTGAGCACGCCACCGACCACCCCTGGCGGCCGGCCATGAGCGCGGACACCGACGTCGAGGGCACCCCCGTGCGGGGGTCCCGCGTGACGGGCGGCCAGGTCGCCGACGCCGACTTCGAGTCGGTCTACCGCGCCGACCCCGACCCGTTCCGGGTGGGCACGAGCGCCTACGAGCAACGCAAGCAGCGGATCGTGCTGGCCTCGCTGGCGCGGGAGCGCTACACCTCGGTGTGGGACGCTGCGAGCGGCACGGGTCACCTGGCCCGGCAGCTGGCGCGCCGCTCGACGCGGCTGCTCGCCACCGACGCGGCCCCGACCGCTGTCCGCCTCACCAAGCAGCTGCTGCTCGAGACGTCGGGTCAGCCGGACCATCACGGCGCCGAGAGCCGCACGGCGGTGCTGCGGCTGCCGGCGCAACCGGACGGCATGTTCGACCTGGTCGTGCTGGCCGAGGTCCTCTACTACCTGCCGGACGCCGACCGCCAGGCGACGCTGGCTGCGGCCAGCGAGGTAGCGGCGCCGGACGCCGAGGTCGTCGTGGTGCACTGGCGGCACCATCCGCACGACGCGCACGTCTCGGGGGCGGACGCCACGATGGAGGCCGTAGCCTCCCTGATCGCCATGGGCTGGCGTCCCTCCTGCCAGCACCAGGACACCGACTTCGTCACAGCGCACCTCGTGCGCGGGGAGCTGGCCGTGCCGCGGCCGGTCACCGCGTGACGGGCCGCCTCACGTCGGTCGTCGCCTGGCCCGTGCCGCTGGCGACCGTCGGGCCGGCTCCGGACCGTCCGGCCCTGCTGCGCGAGCTCGCCCACCGTCCCTGGGCCGAGCTCGACTGGCCAGACCTGCTCGACGAGCTCCGCGCGCTCGGGCGCACCGACGTCCCGCTCGGCCGCCTCGTCGAGGGGCACGCCGACGCGCTGCGCATCCTGGCCCAGGCCGGGCGCACGCCGGTGGGCGATGCGGTCTACGGCGTGTGGGCGTCCCGCTCGCACGCGACGGGTGTGCGTGCCGAGCCCGTAGACCAGAGCTGGCACCTCACGGGCACCCTGCGGTTCGCCTCGGGCGTGGGCCTGATCGACCGCGCCCTCGTGCCCGTCTGGCTCGACGAGCAGCGCCACCAGCTGCTGGATCTCGACGTCGGCGACTGGGCCGGCGACCCGGACTCCTGGCGGACGCGGGCGATGGTCGACTCGCTCAGCCTCACCGTCGCCGTGGACGCGACGGCACCGCGATCGGCAGCGGTGGCAGACACCGGGTTCTATCTCGACCGGCCCGGTTTCTTCCCCGGTGGCGTCGGAGTGGCGGCGGTCTGGGCCGGCGGCGCGGCTCGGGTCGTAGATCTCGCGCTCGCCTCCTGCGCGGGGCCGCACGACGGGCCGGTGCGGCTGGCCCGTTGGGGGCGTATCCGAGTCGAGCTGGCCTGTGCTGCCGCACTTCTCGACGCGGCGGGGCGGGAGCTGGCACAGCGGGAGCTGTTGGAGCGGGAGCTGACGGACTCGTCGGCCGACCCGTCGACCGACCCCACCGGGCAGGCGCTCTCGACCGAGGTGCGCGCCGGCGTGGCGCGGTCCGTGCGCGCGGTGCTGGACGAGGTGCGCGCCCTCGCCGGGCCGGCCGGACTGGCCTACGACGAGCAGCTGACACGGGCCGTCGACGACCTGGGCCTGTATGTCGCACAACAGAATCGTGACTCCGACGAGCCCTGGCTGGGTGGCGGTCTCGCTGGCGAGCGCGACTCAGGCACGAGAACCACCAGACCAGCCACCAAACCTGGCGGCCGACCATGAGGATCGCCCTGGTCGCGCACGGCCACCACCCGATCGTGGAGCCGTACGCCGGGGGACTCGAGAGCTTCACCGGCCACCTGAGCCAGGGGCTGCGGTCGCGGGGGCATCACGTCGTGCTCTACGCGGCCGAGGGCACGAGCCACGCCCTGGCCGACGAGCTGGTGACGTTCGAGCGCTCGCCGGCCCACCTCGGTGAGCGGCTGCCGCTGCGCGTGCCCGGCGCGCCCGACCTGGTCGACCGGTCCGAGACGCTGGCCTATCTCGGCGTCGTCTCCGACATCGCGGACCGCGGTCGCGGGATCGACGTCGTCGTCAACCACACCCTGCAGCCCACGGTCCTGGCCCTGAGCCGAGGCCTGGGGCCGGGCATGGTCGTCGGCCTGCACACGCCCGCCCTGCACCCGGTGCTCGCCGCGGCTGCGCTCGCGGACCCGCGCACGGTCTACACCGCGGTGTCGGCAGCGACGGCGCAGGCCTGGGCGACGCTGCCCTCGCCGCCGCGGGTGATCCGCAACGGCGTCGACCCGGCGCTGTTCCGGGCGGGGCCGGGTGGGGACCGGCTGGTCTGGGTCGGTCGGATGACCCCCGAGAAGGGGCCGGAGCTGGCGATCGCCGCCGCCCGGCGAGCGGGTCTGCCCCTGGACCTGATCGGCCCGATCAGCGCACCGGGCTGGTTCGCGCGGGTGATCGCGCCGCGCCTCGGCCCCGACGTGCGGCACCTCGGGCCGCTCGACCAGCAGTCCGCGGCCAAGGTCGTCGGCGCGAGCTCGGTGTGCCTGGTGACGCCGCGCTGGGAGGAGCCGTTCGGGCTGGTGGCCGCCGAGGCGCTGATGTGCGGCACTCCCGTCGTGACGCTCGATCGCGGCGGTGTGGGCGAGGTCGTCGGACTCTCCGGCGTGCGCGTCCCGTGCTCCGACGCCGCGGACCACTCCGGAGCCGAGGCCGAGGTGGCGGCTGCGCTCGCGCGGGCCATCCCGGCGGCCGCTCGGATGGATCGGTCGGGGGTGCGCGCCGACGCGCTACGACGGCTGTCGCTGGACCGGATGCTCGACCAGCACGAGGAGCTCTACGCCGAGGTGGCCGGCAGGCGCCAGCGGCCGTCGGTGTGGACGACCAGCCCCTCGCGCTCGAAGGCGGCCAGCCAGCCCTCCATCGGCCACACGCCCCAGCGCTGATGAAACACCGTCGCGTTGCGGACGATGTCCGCGACGTGCTCGCGCGGCGGGTCCGAGACGGGGTGGTGCTGGTGGTAGGCGTCCGCGCCGCCGACCCAGACGAGGTCGATCCCGCGCTCGCGCGCCGTGAAGCCGAGGTCCGTGTCCTCGCCCCCATAGCCCGTGTAGTCCTCGCAGAAGCCTCCGAGGCGCCGCCAGGTCCGTGGGGTGACGGCGAACGACAACGACCAGAACAGCCGCGGGTCGCCGCCGGTCTCGACGGTCCCGTCCGGCGGGGCCGGCCGCGCCGGATGCGGTGAGCGCCAGGCCTCGAGGTCCGCGGGGTCCGGCCGGCCCGCGTCCGGCGGCAGGTAGGTGACCGGTCCGCACAGCAGGCTGTCCGGATGGGTGCGCGCCGCCTGCTCGTAGCGCTCGAGCAGCCGCGCCCCCGGCAGACAGTCGACGTCGAGCAGCACGACCAGGTCCGCGCCGCCGTCGATCGCCGCGGCGACCCCGGCGTTGCGTGCCGCGGCGAGGGGGAGGGCCGCACCCTCGGGCACGTCGAGGTAGATCGTGGCGTCGATCTGCGGGTCGCCCATCGACACGATGACGTGCCGGGTCCCGGGCCGGACGTGCTCGAGGTGTCGGCGCTGGGCGCTCAGGTGGTCGTGCCGACCCGCCACGACGGTGACCACGGTGGTGCTGGTCACCGGCCCACCGCCTCGATCGCTCGGGCCGCTCGCGCGGTGGCCCCGTCGGCGCGCAACAGGTCCCACCGATCCTCGCGAGCCGCGGCCTCCTCGAGGACGGCACCCCAGTCGGTGGGCCAGCTGCGGCGGACCGTGGCGATGCCTCGGCGCTCGAGCACGTCTGCCGTGGCGTGCTGCTCGTCGTGCGGTCTCGACTGCGGCAGCACGACGGCCGGCCGGTGCGCGGCGGCCACGTCGGCGATCGCGTTCTGCCCGGCGTGCGTGACCACGACGTCCGCGGCCAGCAGCTCGGGCCACAGGTCCTCGACCCAGACGCCGTCGCCGCCGACGGTCTTCCACTCCCAGCCGGGTGTGCTGCGCCGGGCGTTGTCGATGTCGTCCTGCGTCACCTCGGTGCCGCCGGCTCCCATGACCAGCAACACCTTTCGTCTTGGTGTCGCTGAACCCTGGCTTTCGGCAGGCGCTCTCACTGAGTCTGGCGGCTGACCGGTCGACGGTTGGGCGCTGGCGCGGCGCTCGTAGGAGCTGACCACGCCGACGAAATCGGTTCTGTCACTGTGGGGTTCGAGCCAGGCCGGGACACAGAGCTCCTCCGGCCAGAAGGCGAGCAGCCTGGTGGACAGGCTCATCCCCAGCTGGTGCGGCGCGTCGGTGCGATCGCCCGGCATCACCACGCTGCACACCGGGACGCCGAGCAGTCGCACCAGCGCGGTGACCTCGACCGACACGTCGACCACCACGACGCGCGGCCTGGCCTCGCGGACCCACGCCGCGATCATCGCCATCCGTTCGGAGTAGCCCGCACTGTCCAGCGGCGCCCAGTGCAGGCTGCCGGTCGCCCGGGGGTCTCGGCCGGGCGCCACGTCGTCGTCGCGGGGGAGCAGCAGGCGCTGGGTGCCGGTGTCGGGGCCGGGCAGGGAGGACAGGATGACGACGTCGTCGTGCAGCTCGGTCGCCAGGCTCTCGGCCCGGCGAGAGTGCCCGCTGCCATGGTGATGCGCGTAGTAGCCGATCATGAAGCCGCCCTTCGGGCCGCAGCCCAGTCGCCACCGATCGCGACAGGAGGGACCGGGTCGACGGCTTACCTACCCGCACAAGGGCCCGGCGAGACGGGTGGGTGCCGTCTCGCCGGGCCCGTGGTTCGGCGGGTGCCGGACATTCAGGTCAGCGGTTGCGGCCGAACAGCCGCTTGAAGAAGCCGCCGCGCTCCTCGTCCTGCCCGCGCTGCTCCTCGCCCTGCCCGCGCTGCTCCTCGTGGCGCTCCTCCTCGGGAGCCGGCGGGGCGGGCGTGGGTGCGGGAGCCGGGGTGGGTGTGGGTGCGGGCGCTGGGGTGGGCACCGGTGCCGGGACCGGCTCGCCGACATGCTCCTCGGTCACGTCCTCGTCTGTCACGTCCTCGTCGATCGTCGGGGGCTGGTCCTGCGGCTCGGCCGTCGCCGGCTGCAGGCTCGGCGCCGCCGGGACAAGCTCGTCGGCGCTGTGCACCTCGGCTCCGTCGTCGTGGGGCGTCGGCCGGTAGACCTCCTCCTCGACATCGACCACCGCGTCGGCGGCGAAGTCTTCGGCCGGCTGCTCAGTCTCGGCCACCGGCTCAGGCGCGACGCCGAAGTCGTCGGTGGGCTGGTCGGCGTGGGCAGCGGGCTCGGGGGCGACACCGAAGTCGTCGGTGGGCCGCTCGTCCTGAGCCGGCACCGGCTCGGGGGCGACACCGAAGTCGTCGTCGGTGTGGAGCTCGTCCGGCTGCGGCGCGACGCCGAAGTCCTCCGCGGGCTGGTCGATCCGACCGACCGGCTCGGGCGCTGTGCCCAGGTCGCCCGGGTCCGCCTCGGTGGAGGCCGCGACCGGCTCGTCCACCCGTTCTACGGGCTGAGGCTCGGCGACAGGCGCCGCGGACGTCTCGTCCTGCGTCACGGCGGGCGCAGCGGGCTGGGCCAGGTCCTCCTCGGTCAGGTCGACCGGACGGGCGAGCTCACTGTGCAGGCCGTCGCCGTAGTCGATGCCGACGAAGCGCTTCGCCTCCTCGGAGAACGCCCATACGCCCTCGATCGCGGTGAGGGACTGGGCGATACGCAGCGCCTCGGTGCGGTGGGAGCCGTCCGGGTCCGCTGCGCCGGACATGTCGATCATGGTGGTGGCCCCGGCGAGGCGACGGCGGCGCACCATCTCGGGCAGGTAGTTGGCGTAGCGCTCTCCCAGCCCCTCGGCGTCCTCGAACCAGAAGGTGTAGGGGTAGCCCGCCACCGTGTAGGTCAGCTTCAGCGCCGTCTGCTCCGACTGGGTCTGCGTCCCGTCGAAGAGCTGGTCGAGGTGCCCGGTCAACCAGTCCTTGGTCAGCCCGGCCGACTCGACGGCGAACACCATGTGCGGATACGCGTTGCCTGCCATGGGTCCATTGTCCCCGGTCCGGCCGACCGATGCCCAATGGAGCCAGCGGGTAGACCGGTCGCACGGCTCGCGCACGTCCCGCACGCCTTGCGCACACCTCGGCACGACTCCACCTCGATGCTCCACGACCTGGTGCTCCACGACGATGAGACGACAGACGCATTGTTGTCGCACTCCGTGTCGATTCACCCGTTGGCCCTGCTGATCGGGTGAAGGTGCGGGGCGCTCTTCGCGGTCCGGCTTCTGGGGAACGTCCAAAGGTCAGACTGACTACAAAACGTTCCCTTATCTCTACCGAGAGTGACATTGCCATGCTGAAGTCGACGAGGCGCCACGTCCTGCCCGCTGCCGTCGCTGCCGTCGCTGCCGCCAGAGTCCTCGGTGGCGCGCACGTCCCCGTGGCCGGAGCGTCCACCCCGCTCGGTGCCCTGGCTGCTTCCGGTCGTCGACTCCGGCATCCAGGCCAACCACCCCGACCTCGCGGGGCACCTGGTCCCGGGGGTCGACCTGATCAACCCGGCCACCGGAGCGCGCTACGACGGCTACGGCCACGGCACCCACGTCGCCGGGATCATCGCGGCGGCCACCAACAACGCCCGAGGCGTCTCCGGCATCGCGCCGGACGCGCGGCTCATGTCGGTGCGGGTCCTGGACTCCACCGGCGCCGGCTGGTCCTCGACGGTCGCCCAGGGCATCGTCTGGGCCGTCGACCACGGGGCCCGTGTCATCAACGTGTCCCTGGGCGGCGGCTACAGCGCCAGCACCTCGACCGCAGTCTCTTACGCGCGGTCCAAGGGCGCCCTCGTCGTCGCGGCCGCCGGCAACGAGCGGCAGACCGGCAACGCGACCACCTACCCCGCGGCCTACCCGAGCGTGCTCGCGGTGGCGGCGTCCGACAGCTCGGACCGCAGCGCGTCGTTCTCCAACACCGGGAGCTACGTCGACGTGGCCGCGCCCGGCGTCGACATCGTCTCGACCTATCTCGACAGCGGCTACGCGATGATGTCGGGCACCAGCATGGCCGCGCCGTTCGTCTCCGGCGAGGCCGCGGTCCTGCTCGGCGCCCGCCCCAGCCTCACCGTCGACCAGGTCACGGCGGCCCTCACCCGCACCGCGGTAGACCGTGGCACGGTAGGCCGGGACGACCAGTTCGGCGCGGGCATCGTCTCGCCGACCCGCGCGGTGTGCAGCGTGACCAGCTGTCCGAGCACCTCGCGGTGGACCTCCGTCCCGAGCACCGCCCGCAAGGCCAGCACGATCACCGTCCAGGGGCGGGTCGTCAACGCTACCACCGGCGCTGCGGTCGGCGGCGCGAAGGTGCAGATCTGCACCCGCAAGGTCGGCACCACGCCGTGGGTCTGCCGCCCGTTCACGGCGACCTCCACCGGGGTCGTGACCTGGCGCCTGTTGCTGCTCGCGAGCGTCGACTTCCAGCTGCGCACGCTCGCTGCGGCAGGCGTCCGGGCGTCGGTCTCGCCGATCTCAGCGCACCACGGTGCGCTGAGCCGGCTGCGGCCGGCCGCGGACGGTCGCCTCTCCGGCGCGGCCGGTCTGCCGTCGGTTGCGGTGGGTCTGCGGCACAATGTGCGGTGACGCACGGTAGCCAACGCTGCCCGTCGTCGTGACCGTCTGCCGCCCTCAGGAGCACCCGATGTCGACCCCGCGCCTCGCCCCCCGCACCACCCGCACGGTCACCGCCGCGTCCTGCCTCGCGCTCGCGTCGAGCGTGCTCGCCGGATGCTCGGGGGAGCCCGACGTCGAGGCGTCCCAGGTGGCGGCCTCGCGGGCGGCGGCTGCCGTGACCAGTGCGCCGGACGGGAGCGTCGGCGGCCGCAAGGACCTCACGGCAGATCGGTGCACGGCCGACGCCAAGGGCGCCTGGTCCTACACCGCGACGCTCACCAACCACCAGACGACCGCTCAGACCTACGCCATCACGGTGAGCATCGTCGACGGCAAGACCAGCACGGTCTACGGGACGAAGGCGTTGACCGCGACCGTGCAGCCGAAGAAGAGCACCCCGATCAAGGCAGAACGCTTCTACACCAAGCGGATCGAGGGTGCCCTGTGCGTCACGCGGGTCACCCGCAAGGCGGCCTGACGGCTCGCTGCGGACCCCTGCGGCTCACCCGAGGCTCCTGCGGCTCACCCGAGGATCCCTGCGGCGCCCTGCGGCGCCCTGCGGCCCCGGCTCACCCGCCGTCCGGCGCGCGACCGACCAGCTCGAGCAGCTGACTCCACGCCTCGACCTTGGTCCGGGAGCGGCCGGCCCGCCCGCCGCGCTCGATCTCGGCAGCGTCGATCGCCTGCCAGTCCTCGAAGGTCGTGGCGACGATGCCGCGCTCGGCGAGCAGCGCGGTGAGCTGCTCGCGCGACGCCGACGGCGGCGGCAGCACGCCGGAGGCCAGGTCCTCGAGCAGGTGCCGCACGGTCTGCGACGCGTCGGACTTGTTGGTGCCGATGACGCCGATCGGACCGCGCTTGATCCAGCCGACGACGTACTCGCCGGGACGGGCGCTCCCGTCCAGCGCCGTGACCCGGCCCTCGGCGCTCGGGACGATGCCGCGACGCTCGTCGAACGGCACGCCGGGCAGCGGCACCGAGCGGTAGCCGATCGCGCGCAGGACCAGCTGGACGTCGAGCGAATCCGTTGCGCCCGTGCCGATCACGGCGCCATCCTCGTCAAGAGCGGTGTGCTCCAGCACGATTCGCTCGACGGCACCGTCCCCCTCGAGGCGCACGGGACGACGCCAGAAGAGGAAGTGCAGGTGCGCCCGAGGGTCGTCGATCGGCGGCCGCGCCGCAACCTCTTGCAGGAGAGCGACATTCGCCTTGGTGCGCCGGTCGAGCTCGTGCTCGTCGATGCCGTCGAAGGCGCCCTCGCTGACACTGACCTCGAGCCCGGGGGTGTTGAGCAGCTCGCGCAGCTCGACGGTGGTGAAGCTGGCGTGGTGCGGCCCGCGGCGGCCGACGACCCAGACGTCCTTGACCTCGTGGCGATGCAGCTCGTCGAGCACCGGCTGGGGCATGTCGGTCGAGTCCAGCAGCGTGGGGTCCTTGGCGAGGACGCGGGCCACGTCGACGGCCACGTTGCCGACGCCGACGGTGGCGACGCTGTCCACACCCTCGAGCGACTGCTGGCGGGCGTCCGGGTGCCCGCCGTACCAGGCGACGAACTCGCGAGCCGATCGCGACCCGGGCAGCAGCTCACCGGGGACGCCCAGCTGCAGGTCCTCGCTCGCACCGACGGCGTAGATCACCGCGTCGTACGCCGTGAGCAGCTCGGCGTGGGTGACGTCCCGACCGAGCTCGACCATGCCGCGGAAGGACACCTGCGGCGACTCGAACGTGCGGGCGAGCGCGGTGGCCACCGACTTGATGGAGGTGTGGTCCGGTGCCACGCCGTAGCGCAGCAGGCCGTAGGGGGTGGGCAGCCGGTCGTAGACGTCCACGGTGACCGGCTGCTCGGACTGGGCCACCAGCGCCTGCGCTGCGAACAACCCTGAGGGGCCGGCCCCCACGACGGCGACGGCCGGGACACGATCGACAGCGGGGCTGCTGAGGTCGGTCATGGCTCAGGCCATCGGGTGGAGCTCGGGGTCGACCTCGACACCGTCGCCTTCCGCCAGCAGGAGCAGGTAGGACCAGGGCTCCATGGTCAGCTCGTGCCCGTCGTCCAGGGTCACCGTCTCCCCGGTGGTGAAGTCGGTGTAGCGACCAGGAAACAGGCTCTCCTGCAACGTCCCCGACACGGTCTCTGGCGTGAGGTTGAACGCCGCGAAGACCTTGGTGGCCTCGTCCTGACGGACGAAGACGAGCAGCGAGTCGTTGTCGGTGCTCGGCACGTTGACCATCGGTGCGCCGTGCTTGCCGCTCCAGAGCGCGGTGGTCCGGGTGCGCAGGTCGATGAGCCGGCGGTAGAAGTCCCCCATCGGGTGGGCCTGCCACTCGATCGGGTCCTTGTCGAAGAACTTGAGTCGCTTGTCCAGACCGGCCTCCTGGCCGTTGTGGACCAGCGGCATGCCCTTGCTGACCACCGACAGCACGATCGCGGCGTCCAGCGCGGGGCCGAACTGCTCGTACTCCGTGCCCTCCCAAGCGTTCTTGTCGTGGTTGGAGACGAACAGCATGCGGATCGAGTCGCGCTGGTAGGCCTTGGCGTCCCAGGCGTAGTAGACCCGGAGCGCATCGACACCCGCCTTGCCGTGCGCGATCTTGTGGAGGGTGTCGTTCCAGCTCCAGGCGTAGGTCATGTCGAAGGCCGCCTCGTGCAGGTCGCGCGCCTCCCACTCGGCCAGCATGAAGACCGGCTTGACCGTGTCCAGCTCGGCGCGGACCTGGTCCCAGAAGTCGGTGGGCACGAATCCCGCGACATCGCAACGGAACCCGTCGACGTCTACGTCCTCGACCCAGTAGCGCATGGCCCGGGTCATGTACTCGCGCAGGTCGCGGCTGCTGTAGTCGAGGTCGATGATGTCGTCCCAGTCCCACCACGGGGTCGGGCTGAAGTCACCCTTGTAGTCCCTGGCGTACCACTCGGGGTGCTCGGTCACGAGCACGTTGTCCCACGCGGTGTGGTTGGCCACCCAGTCGAGGATGACCTTGAAGCCCTGCTCGTGAGCGGCGTCGACGAAGGCCTTGAGGTCCTCGAGCGTGCCGAACTCCTCGTTGACCCCGTAGTAGTCGCGCACGGCGTAGGGGGAGCCCAGCCCGCCCTTGCGGTTCTCGACGCCGATGGGGTGGATCGGCATGAGCCACAGGATCGTGACGCCGAGGTCCTTGAGCCTAGGCAGGTGCTCGGTCGCGGCGCGGAACGTCCCCTCGGGGGTGAACTGACGCGTGTTGATCTGGTAGATAGTCGCGTTGACCGACCACTCGGGGTGCTCGATGCGAGTCTCTGGGGCGGGGGCGTAGGCGTCTGGCTTCACGGGCCCCAGCCTGGCATCTCGACGGCGGGACGTGCCACCGGGCGCGAGCGCCGGGGTGCAGATCAGCCGCTGGATCACGCGGTAGATCACCCGCGCGAGCCGCGGATCGTCCTACGATCGGGGACGTGACCGACGCAGCGAAGCAGCTCGAGCAGATCAAGGCCGGCTACACCGTCTCCGGGCCCACCCTGGACCTCGGGGCCGCAGTCATCGACGGCACCGCGCATCCCGACGTGCAGGTGGGCATCCCGCTCGCGGTGCTCAACCGCCACGGGCTCGTCGCCGGTGCCACCGGCACGGGCAAGACCAAGACGTTGCAGCTGATGGCCGAGCAGCTGTCGGCAGCCGGCGTGCCGACCTTCCTCGCCGACATCAAGGGCGACCTGTCCGGCATCGCCTCGCCCGGGCAGCCGAGCGACCGCACAACGGCACGGGCCACCGACGTCGGCCAGCAGTGGACGCCCACCTCGTGCCCGACCCAGGTCCTGTCGCTCGGCGGCCTCGGCAAGGGCTCCCCGGTCCGGGCGAGATCACCAGCTTCGGCCCCACGCTGCTGTCCAAGGTGCTCGGGCTCAACGACACCCAGGAGTCCAGCCTCGGACTGGTCTTCCACTACGCGGACTCCAAGGGCTTGGACCTGATCGACCTGAAGGACCTGCGCGCCGTCATCACCTACCTCACCTCCGACGAGGGCAAGGCCGAGCTGAAGTCGATCGGCGGCCTGTCCAGCCAGACGGCCGGGGTCATCCTGCGCGAGCTGGTGACCTTCGAGAACGAGGGCGCCTCGGTGTTCTTCGGCGAGCCGGAGTTCGACACCAACGACCTGCTCACCGTGGGCTCCGACGGTCGCGGCATCGTCTCGGTGCTCGAGCTGCCCGCCGTGCAGGACCGCCCCAAGCTGTTCTCGACCTTCCTCATGTGGCTGCTCGCCGACCTCTTCCACGACCTGCCCGAGGTCGGCGACGTCGACAAGCCCAAGCTGGTCTTCTTCTTCGACGAGGCGCACCTGCTCTTCGACGACGCCAGCAAGGACTTCCTCGACTCGATCGAGCAGACCGTCCGGCTGATCCGCTCCAAGGGCGTCGGCGTGTTCTTCGTGACCCAGTCCCCGAAGGACGTGCCCGCCGGCGTGCTCGCCCAGCTCGGCAACCGGGTCCAGCACGCGCTGCGCGCGTTCACCCCGGACGACGCCAAGGCGCTCAAGGCGGCCGTGTCGACCTACCCCAAGACCGACTACGACCTGCAGGCGCTGCTCACCTCCCTCGGCACCGGCGAGGCCGTGGTGACCGTGCTGTCCGACCGTGGCGTCCCGACCCCCGTCGCGTGGACCCGCATGCGCGCCCCGCAGTCGCTGATGGCCCCCACCCCGGACGCACAGCTCGACCAGATCATCGCGACCCAGCCGATCGCCGCCAAGTACGCCGCCGCCGTAGACCGTGAGTCGGCCTACGAGAAGCTCACCGCCCAGCAGGCGGCTGCGGCGCAGGCATCCGCCCAGGGAGGCGCGCAGCCGCCCGCCGGGGGAACCGACGGCGGTCTCGCCGCGGGCGCCGGTGTGGAGGCCGAGGCCCCCATCGAGGTCAAGGCACCCAAGGAGGAACCCGGGATCGTCTCCCAGGTCATGGGGTCGGCCGCGTTCCGCTCCATGATGCGTTCCGCCGGCACCCAGATAGGCCGGGAGATCACCCGGTCGATCTTCGGCACCGCCCGGCGCCGCTGATCGGAGCAACCTAGGAGGACCCATGTACTACGTGGTCGAGGCGGAGGCCCGCCTCTCGCTCACCGACGCTCTCATCGACGACCTCATGTCGAGTCTGCAGGACGTCTCGCCCAGCCTCGGGGCAACGCCGTCGGACAGCACGGCGATCACCGTGACCCTGCAGGCGGACAACCTTCCGCAGGCCCTCGCCACGGGCTACGACGTGGTCGGATCGGCCTGCGCACCGGCGCCGCTGATCGGTCTGTCGGCTCTGCCGGAGGGCGTGCGCGACGCCCGCGAGGGGTTGACGAGTCTGTCGGGCCACCGCGCAGGGCGCTCACGGGTCGTCCGCTGAGCTGACCCTCTACACCACCCGCATCTGCCAACCCCAAGCCCGGTAAACAACAAGGCCCGAACCCCCTCATAGGGGTTCGGGCCTTGCAGATGTCCTGAGACATCACACGGCGGAGGATGGGGGATTTGAACCCCCGAGGGTTTTATCCCAACACGATTTCCAATCGTGCGCACTAGGCCACTATGCGAATCCTCCGTCGACGAGGGTAGCGGATCCCCGGCCCCCGCTCCCAATCGGTGCGGCCCCGACGGGTGGGCCCGTCACGAGGGGGCGAAGCGCCGGCCGAGGGCGAGGGCGGCCGTGCGCACCGCCAGACCCGACCGGTCGAGCAGCCGCGCGCTGATGCCCGACACGGAGATCGCCCCGACCACGTGGCCGCCACCGTCCAGGACCGGGGCGGCCGCGCAGAGCAGACCCACGGTCGACTCCTCCCGGTCGAGCGCCACGCCGCGCTCGCGGATGGAGCTCAGCTCTCGGGCGAGCAGCCCGGGCGTCACGATGGTGCGTGGTGTCAGGGCCGGCAGACCGGCGGCGACCCGGGCGGCCACCACCTCGGCGGGGGAGTAGGCGAGCATCGCCTTGCCCAGGCCGGTGGCGTGGGCGGGAGTCGGCCGCCGATGCGCGACGGGAGCCTGGGACCGCCAGGCGTCCGCAGGATCTGCAGGTAGACCACCTCGACCCCTTCCAGCACGCCGAGGTGCACCGTCGCGCCTGTCGCCGCCCGCAGGTCCTCCATGTAGGGCAGCGCCGTCTCCCGCAGGCCGCGCTGTCGCGGGACCAGCTCGCCGAGCTCGAAGAGCCGCAGCCCGAGCCGGTAGCCGCCGTCCACGCGCTCGAGCAGACCCAGCTCGACCAGCTCGGCACACATCCCGTGCGTGGTCGAGCGGGGCAGGCCGGTGGTCCGGGACAGGTCGGCGAGGGACCGGACCGGGTGGCCGGCGTCGAGGGCCGACAGGATGTCGCTCGCTCGACGCAGCACGGAGGGCGGAGTGTCCCGCTGAGTGGGATGCACGGGTTGATTGTGCTGGCAGCGCTGGGGAAGAGTCCAGGTCGAGACGGCAGCTCGGGACGTGTGCCAGGGCGCGCCGTCCCGTCCACCGCGCAGGTCGCCTCCGACCTGGACCGGCCCAACCGAAGGGAGCACCATGGACTCCTTCGCGCGCGAGAGCGCCGCGCAGGCCCTGCTCGAGGCGTACGAGACCAAGATCCCGATCGCGCCGCTCACCGACACCCACGAGGGGATGTCGCTGGACGACGCGTATGCGATCCAAGAGCTGCAGACGCGTCGACGCCTGGAGGAGGGGCGAGTCCTCAAGGGGCACAAGGTCTGTCTGACCAGCGCGGCCACGCAGCGCCAGCTTGGCGTGGACCAGCCCGACCACGGCGTGCTCTTCGACGACATGTTCTTCCTGGAGCACGCGCCGATCGAGGCGGGCCACTACCTCGCGCCCAAGGTCGAGCCCGAGATCGCGTTCGTCCTGCGGTCACCGCTCGCCGGCCCCGGGGTGACCGTCGTCGACGCCATCGGCGCCGTGGACTACGTGCTGCTGGCGCTGGAGATCATCGACAGCCGGATCCGTGACTGGAGGATCACCATCCTCGACACCGTCGCCGACAACGCCAGCTCGGGCGGCTTGGTCCTCGGCTCCACCCCCACCCGGCTGGGGGACGTCGACCTGCGTCTCGTCGGAGTGAACCTGCACCGCAACGGCCAGCTCGTCGCCACCGGCGCCGGCGGGGCCGTCCTCGGCTCGCCCATCAACGCGCTCGTGTGGCTCGCCAACACGCTCGGCCCGCGCGGCGTGACGCTGGAGGCGGGTGCCGTCGTGCTCCCCGGGTCGATCACCGCCGCTCAGGCAGTCGACCCAGGAGACACCGTCACCGCCACGTTCTCCGGGCTCGGTTCGGTGACAGCGCAATTCGCGCCAGCGCCCTCGACCTCGGAGGTCCGCTGAGATGTCCGTAGACCGTCCGCAGGCCTGGGACGTCGAGTCCGTCGCCGCCGAGCTGCTCGCCTGCGAGGATGAAGTGCGCGACCGCTCGCCGTTCACGGATGACTGGCGAGAGCTCGACGTCGCCACGGGCTACCGCATCCAGGACCGCACCCTGGAGCAGCGACTGGCCCGCGGCGAGACGCTCGTCGGTATGAAGCTCGGGCTCACCTCCCGCGCCAAGCAGCGTCGCATGGGCGTGGACACGCCGTTCGTCGCATGGCTCACCGACGCGATGGTGTTGCCCGCCGGGGACCCGGTGCCGCAGGGCCGGCTCATCCATCCCCGCATCGAGCCCGAGATCGTCTTCGTCATGGGACGTCGGTTGCAGGGTCCGGGGGTGACGGTGGCCCAGGCCATGGCGTCCGTCGACCAGGTGCTCGGGGGTGCCGAGATCATCGACTCGCGCTACCGCGACTTCGCGTTCACCGCGGGCGACGTCATCGCCGACAACGCGTCGTCCGGCGCGTTCGTCACCGGGCCGATCGCCTTGTCTCCCTGCAACATCGACCTCTCGACCGAGGGTGTGCTCGTCGAGGTGGACGGTGCCGTCGTCGACTCGGCGACCGCGGCGGCGGTGCAGGGTCACCCGGCTGAGGCGCTGGCGCTCGCGGCCAACGAGCTCGCCTCGCGGGGCCGGGCGATCGAGGCCGGCTGGATCGTCCTCACCGGAGGTATCACCGACGCCGTCGTCGCCCGGCCGGGGTCCACCGTGTGGACGCACTTCGCGACGCTGGGGTCGATCTACCTCAGCGGTGGCGGGGAGGCGACCTCCTAGCGCCCGGTCCCTCTTTCTGTTCTGACCTGCCTGTACTACTATCACTAGTACAGAAGGAGGGAGGGTGGCCGATGGACATCGAGGTGGACCCGCTGTCGCCGGTGCCGATCTACCAACAGATCCGTGACCGGATCGTCGAGGGCATCGGTGCCGGCCACCTGCACCGTGGCGACGCGCTGACGTCGGTCCGTGCGCTGGCCTCGGCCTTCGCCATCAACCCCGCCACCGTGGCCAAGGCCTACGAGTTGCTGCGGTCCGAGGGGTTGGTCGCCACCAACGCCAAGTCGGGCACCTTCGTGGCCCGGGACCGCACCGGCGAGCCCCCGTCGCCGCAGTTCGTCGAGGACTGGACCGGGCGGGCCTACACCCTCCTTGCCGAAGGGCGCGCTCGAGGCCTGTCGACCTCGTCCATCCTGGAGGTCGTGGAGCAGCTCAGCGCTCGCGTCGATGCGGGCGCGTCGTCAACCGTGTTGCAGGAGTGAGGGTCTCGCTATGGACTGGCTTCTTGTCGCTCTCGCGCTGTACCTCGGCGCGATGCTGCACCTGATCCCACGGATCTCTCGGCCCACCGTGCCTCTCGGGGTGTCCGTGCCGAGCGATCGCCTCGACGACCCGGCCGTCACCGGCGCCCTGACGCGTTATCGACACCTCGTCGTCGATGTCACCGTGCTCTGCCTCGTTTTGGGGCTGGTCCTCGCCCGAGTCCGGGTCGACCTGGCGTTCCTGATCGTGCCGCTCGTCCAGCTCGTGCTCGGCGCAGTCGCCTACGTCCGGACGCGCCGGTCGATCATCGAGGCCAAGCACCGACACGGTTGGTACGTCGGCGTGCCTGTGCGCGTAGCGGCCAGCGTCACCGAGACGTCCTCCGGCCAGGTCCGCTGGGGGTGGTATGCGCTGGCGCTGGCCATCGGGTTCGCCGGCCTCGGCTACGGCATCAGCGTGTATGGGAGGCAGCCCGATCCCTATCCCACGCACACCGGACCCCGGGGTGTGCCCGACGCCTGGGGCCCCAAGACCTATTGGAACGTCCTCGGACCGCAGGGCATCGCGATCGCGATGGTCCTGCTGTTCGCCCTGCTCGCCTGGGCGGTGTCGATCGCCCCGGTGCGCGTCCTGCCCGACGGCGACGTCGCCGCCGGGACCAGACGCGCCCGGAGCACCCGGGCCATCACGCAGTGGATGCTCAGCACCCTTGTTGTCGTCATCGCGGCAGGGATCACGATCTTCGAGGTCCAGACCTGGAACGGCATCACGGGCACGCCGAGCGTGGTCGCGATGGTCGCCTTCCTCGGCGTGACTCTCGGGGTCTGCGGTGTGGGGGTGTGGAAGTCCGTCGTCCTGTCCACCGAGCAGGGTCAAGCGCAGCACGAAGCAGCCACGGCGGCTCGCGCGCAGGGTCGACGACCCGCGCCGCAGTCGCCGGACGACGACCGGTTCTGGAAGGGCGGGCTGCTCTATGACAACCCCGACGACCCCAGCGTCTTCGTGCCCAAACGCGCTGGTGTCGGCTACACCGTCAACGTCGGCAGCCTCTGGGGCAAGGTCTTCCTGCTCGCGCTGGCGCTCCTGGTCCTCGGCAGCCTCCTGCTCCCGCTGCTCGTCCACTGAAGGATTGGCCCGTAGCGCGGCCGCTCACCTACACTGGCACCCGGACCCCTCGTGCGGTGGTACCTCACCCAACTCCCCCAGGGCAGGAATGCAGCAAGGGCAAGTGAGCTCTTCCAGGTGTGCGAGGGGTTCTTCGCTGCCCCGACCAGGTGGATCGCCGCGCGCGTGAGAGTGCACGAGCGGGAGCGCCTGTGAGTTCTGGAGGGGGCCTGTCAGTGGGGGCGGCTAGTGTCTGATCCGTGACCACCGCGCTCTACCGCCGCTACCGACCCGAGACGTTCGCCGACGTCATCGGGCAAGAGCACGTGACCGAGCCGCTGATGCAGGCGCTGCGCACCGGGCGGGTCAATCACGCCTACCTGTTCAGCGGCCCGCGCGGCTGCGGCAAGACGACCTCGGCGCGCATCCTGGCGCGCTGCCTCAACTGCGAGCAGGGCCCGACCGACACCCCCTGCGGCACCTGCGAGTCCTGCGTGGCGCTGGCGCGTGGCGGGCCCGGCTCGATCGACGTCATCGAGATCGACGCGGCGTCGCACGGTGGCGTGGACGACGCTCGTGACCTGCGCGAGAAGGCGTCCTACGGGCCGGCTCGCTCGCGCTACAAGATCTACATCATCGACGAGGCGCACATGGTGACGCCGCAGGGCTTCAACGCGCTGCTCAAGATCGTCGAGGAGCCGCCCGAGCACGTGAAGTTCGTCTTCGCGACCACGGAGCCCGAGAAGGTCATCGGCACGATCCGCTCGCGCACCCACCACTACCCGTTCCGGCTCGTCCCGCCGGCACGCCTGCACGACTACCTCCAGCAGCTGTGCGACGCCGAGGGCGTGTCCGTAGCCCCTGGCGTGCTGTCGTTCGTCGTGCGCGCCGGCGGTGGCTCGGTCCGTGACTCGCTGTCCGTCCTGGATCAGCTCATGGCGGGTGCCGGTGACGACGGGCTCACCTACGAGCGGGCGGCCGCCCTGCTCGGCTTCACCGACGTCGAGCTGCTCGACGCGACGGTCGAGGCCCTCGCGGCGGGCGACGGCGCCAGCGTGTTCCAGCAGGTCGACCGGGTCATCGAGTCAGGTCAGGACCCACGTCGCTTCGTCGAGGACTTGCTCGAGCGGTTGCGCGACCTGATCATCATCCTGGCCGTCGACGACGGCGCCGCCGCCGTGCTGCGCGCGGTGCCCGAGGACCAGCTGGAGCGGATGCGTCAGCAGGCCGCGTCGTTCGGGGCGGCGGCGCTGTCGCGGGCGGCCGACGTGGTCAACGCCGGGCTCACCGAGATGACCGGCGCCACCTCGCCACGCCTCCAGCTGGAGCTCATCTGCGCCCGGGTGCTGCTGCCCGGGGCGGTGGGTGAGCAGGGCTACGCCGCCCGCCTCGACCGGCTCGAGCGGCGCGTCGAGCTCGGGGCTGTGGCTCCGGCCGGCCCGTCCGGCGCTGCGGGTGCTGATCGGTCGATCTCCTCGCCGGGGCTCCGCTCGGTCGAGGGTGGTGCCGGGCCTGGCGCTCAGGGTCACAGCCAGGACCAGGTGCCCGCGCCGGCAGACGCCCCGGGGCCCACGCACGGTCAGGGCCGAGACGGTCAGGGGCAGGGCGGTCGGGATCAGGGCGGTCATGGTCAGGGCGGCGAGGGCCAGGGGATCGGCCAGAGCCAGGGCGGCCAGGGGGCCGGCCAGGCACCTGGTCAGCGTCAGGCACCCGGAGCAGAGCGGAGCCAAGGGCAGGAGCCGAGGCAGGCGCAGGAGCCCAGCCAGGCGCAGGGCGCAGGAGCCGGGCAGGCTCCAGCCGGCGCTCGATCGGGCGCCGCGGGCGGTGGTGCTGGTGCGGGCGGCGCTGCTGCGGGTGCGGGCGGTGGCCGACAGGTCGACACCGCCATGCTGCGCCGGGTGTGGCCGGATGTGCTGGCCAAGGTCTTCAGCATGCGGCGGGCGACCTGGACGATGCTGTCCGAGCACGCCCAGGTGATCGACTACGACGGCCAGCGCGTGCTGCTCGGCATCTCGACGCCGGGCATCGCCAACGCCTTCCGCACCAACCGTAACCACGCCGAGCTGGTCCGCCAGGCCCTCATCGAGGTCATCATGGTCGACGCTCGCGTCGAGGCGGCGCCGATGTCGGAGCTGGGCAACCAGCACGCCCAGGGTGGTGGCAGCCCGGCTGTCGGCGGACCGGGCGTGCCCGCCGAAGGGCGGGCCTCCGGCGGAGCTCCCACCGGCGGCGCCCCGACCGGCGGCAACGCCTCGGGCCGCGGGGCTGGGCCGGGGGCGCCCGCGACCCGGACACCAGCACCGGCGGGTATCCCCGGTGAGGGAGTCGACATCGGTGGCGGCCGCGGCTGGTCGACCGGTGGCCAGGCTGCGCCCGACTGGGCTGGTGCTGGCCGGCCCGGTGCATCGACGGGGCCAGCAGCATCGCGCGCTCCAGCTGCACCGGGGGCCCCAGGTGCTCACGCCGACCCGGACCCCGAGGACGACGAGCCCGAGGGGGCCTGGCTGCCGCCTGAGGAGGCAGGCGCACGGGCAGGCGCGCCGGGGGCCGGCGGCGACTCCGGTGACTCTGCCGGCGCCCAGGCCGGAGACTCGGCCAACGACGACGGCGAGTTCGCCAACGACAACCGCGAGTCCGCCAACGGCGCCGAGCACTCCGTCGACCACGCTGACGGCTCAGATGACGACTCAGACGACGATTCCGACGACGACGACTCCGACGACTCCGACGAGGCGCCCGGTGGACCCGGCGCACCGACGGGGGTCGGCGCCCCGCCGGGCAGCCCGGCGCAGAGCGCACCCACCGAGTCAGCCAGCCCGCAGCAGCGGCGCGCCTGGGACCGGGTGCAGGCGCAGGCGCGCACAGCCCGCGAGCGGCTCACCACGCCCGTCGTGGACGACACGGCGGTCAGCGACGACGACGAGAGCATCGCCGACGTCGACGCCGGGCCGCGGGTCATCACCAGCGTCCTCGGCGGCACGATCCTGCACGACGAGCAGACCGACAGCTGAGCGGGGGCACGGGCCGAGCAGCCCCGGCAGCAGCCCAGGGCGCTGCCCCCAGCGCCACCCGCCCTGCCGCGAGCCGTGCGGTCTGCGACATGGGGCCTGGAGCCCTGTCGGGCCTACACGCCGTCCCGGGACTACGCTCACCCACGAGACTGGAGTTGCCGCCACGGCACCCACGCACCAGAGCCAGTGAGGTCGTTATGTTCTACGAGGTCGTCCACGGCGTCCTGAAGCCGCTGACGCACGCGATCTACCGACCGACCGTCACCGGCCTCGACAACGTGCCCCGCACCGGCGCGGTGATCCTGGCCAGCAACCACCTGTCCTTCATCGACAGCTTTGTCATCCCGCTGGCGGCGCCGCGCCAGGTGCACTTCCTCGCGAAGGCGGAGTACTGGGCCGGCACGACCCGTGCCGACCGGATGCGAGCCGCCTGGTTCGAGGCGGTGGGCGCCGTGCCGGTCGACCGCGACTCGGCCCGCGCGGCCCAGGACAGCCTCGACACCGGACTGCAGATCCTGCGTGAGGGCAAGGCGTTCGCGCTCTATCCCGAGGGCACCCGCTCGCGCGACGGGCGGCTCTACCGCGGGCGCACCGGGGTGGCCTGGCTGGCGCTCACCGCCGGCTGCCCGGTCGTGCCGGTCGGCCTGCTCGGCACCCAGGACATCCAGCCGATCGGGTCCCGGCTCCCGCGCCTGGCGAAGGTCACCGTGCGGTTCGGCAAGCCGATCCAGGTCGCGGGCCGCTACGACTCCATGCCGCAGGGCCGGGCCCGCCGCGAGCTGACGGACGAGGTGATGGAGGGCATCCACCACCTCACCGGTCAGGTGCTCGCCGGGTCCTACAACGAGCGTCCCCCGGGTTCGTAGCGCCAGGGAGCGGGGGACTGTCGGCTCGGGGGACTAGGGTGGTCCTCGTGTACGAAGGAGCGGTCCAGGACCTCATCGACGAGCTCGGGCATCTGCCCGGGATCGGGCCCAAGAGCGCCCAGCGGATCGCGTTCCACCTGCTCGCTGCCGAGGAGGGCGAGGTGCAGCGCCTCGTGGAGGTGCTGTCGGTGGTCAAGTCGCGGGTGCGCTTCTGCACCGTGTGCGGCAACGTTACCGAGGCCGAGCTGTGCCGCATCTGCGCCGACCCCCGCCGCGACCAGGGCCTGATCTGCGTCGTCGAGGAGCCCAAGGACGTCGTGGCGATCGAGCGCACCCGCGAGTTCGCCGGCCGCTACCACGTGCTGGGCGGAGCGATCTCACCGATCGACGGCATCGGCCCGGGCGACCTGCGCATCACCGAGCTGATGGCCCGGCTCTCCGAGACGGCCATCACCGAGATCATCATCGCGACCGACCCGAACCTCGAGGGCGAGGCGACCGCGAGCTATCTGGCTCGCCAGCTCGCGCCGTTCGGGTTGCGGGTGTCGCGGCTGGCCTCCGGCCTCCCGGTCGGTGGCGACTTGGAGTACGCCGACGAGGTGACCCTCGGACGGGCGTTCGAGGGAAGGAGAATGCTCAGTGCCTGACACCAGCCTGGCCGACGACCCGACCGTCACGATCATGCAGGACCTGCGTGCGGTCGCCGACACCACGTCCGTCGAAGCCCGCCACTTCCTGGAGGCCGTCACCGAGGTCGCCTCGGGCGCGTCCCCGGACACCGCGATCCCGGTGCTGCTGCTCGGCGTCTCGCAGGTGCTGGTCGCCGGCGCCCGCCTCGGCGCGATCGAGGACGTCGTCCCCACCGAGCGCTTCGAGCCCGACGCCGGGGCCGACCCCGACATCGACCCCCTGCGCGACGGGCTCGCCATGGTCTTCGAGGGCCTCGACGACTATGTCGACCTGGTCGATCCGGTCACCTCCCAGGAGCTCACCCAGGGCTCGCTCTCCAACGACCTCGCCGACATCTGCACCGACCTGCTCCACGGTCAGCGGCACTACGAGAGCGGCCAGGTCGTCGAGGCGCTCTGGTGGTGGCAGTTCAGCTACCTGTCCTCGTGGGGCGAGCGAGCGGCCGCGTGCCTGCGCGTGCTGCAGGCGATCGTCGCCCACATCCGGCTGGACGCCGACGAGGACATCGTCGCCGAGGCCGAGTTCGACGCGCTGCACCCCTGATCCGCTGAGCTCGACGCGACTGATCCCGTGAGCCGCTGAAGCCAAGCACCCTGCAACCGTGAGCCGCCAGCGGTAGCGATTCACCCAAGAGGCGCAACGGCCTGCCGCGTGCCACGATGACGAATCGATTCGTCGTGGATGCCAGGGAGGTCACATGCGTGCGCCGACTATCCGTGACGTCGCCGCGATGGCGGGGGTCGCGGCCTCCACGGTGAGCGTCGTGCTCAACGAGGTCCCCGGCGCTCGCGTCAGCACCGACACCCGCCGCCGGATCCATGAGGCCGCCGCAGTCCTCGGCTACACCGCCAACCCGCACGCGCGCAGCCTCCGCTCGGCCAGCTCGCGGTCGAGCGTGGCGCTGATCAACGACCGGATCGCCTACGAGCCCTACGGGGGCGACCTGATCCGCGGCGCCCAGGAGGCCTGCCAGCGGCTCGGCGCCACGCTGCTCGTCCTCAGCACGACCGGTGACCCGCAGCGCGAGCAGGAGGCGCTCGACTATGCGCGCGCCCAGCGCTACACCGCCGTGGTACTTGCGTCCCTCACCCACGTCGAGCGTGAGCTGCCCACGAGCGTCGGGTCCGGCCGCGGCCGCCGCGGGCTGAACCTCGTGCTCGCCAACGCCCGCCCGTCCGGCGACAGCGCAGACAGCGCGAGCGGACCGCACATCCCCTACGTGGTCCCCGACGAGCGCAGCGCCGGTCGGGCGGCGGCCACCGAGCTGCTCGCTGCGGGCCACCGGCAGATCGGCGCCCTCATGGTCGGTCCCTGCCTTCCTGGCGTAGAACGACTGGCCGGGTTCGCCGAGGCCCTCGCCCACGCGGGGCTCAGCCTCGACCCCGAGCTCGTGGTCACCCTGGACGAGATGGAGGCGACGGCGCACGGGGGCTACGCTGTCGCGAGCCGGCTGCTCGACCGCCCCGGCCACTCGCGGCCCACCGCGCTGTTCTGCTTCAACGACCGGATGGCGATGGGGGCCTACCGGGCGGCGGCCGAGCGTGGGCTGCGCATCCCCGACGACCTGTCGGTGGTGGGCTACGACAACCTCGAGCCCATCGCCGACTCGCTCTACCCCGGCCTGACGACGATCGCCCTGCCCTACTGCGAGATCGGCGAGCAGGCGGTCGAGATCGCCCTCGACCGCGAGCACCCGGCGCACACCCCCGGGTCCAGCGCCGTCGTGCTGGACTGCCCGCTGGTGTGCCGCGAGTCGGTCGCACCGGCTCCCATGGCACACGCCCAACCGTCCTCCCGAAACCCATTGACGCTCAAGGAGACTCCATGACCGACCAGCCCACCCCCGACGGCATCGTCCACCTCCGCACGGACGACGTCTCGGTGCTCATCGACCTGCGCGAGGGCCGGCTCCCGGCGATCGTGCACTGGGGGGCCGCGATCGGTGACCTCGACGAGCAGCTGGCCGCCGGGCTCAGCGACGCGAACGTCCCGCTCATCGGCCCCAACACCGTTGACGAGCCGATCCGGCTGGCGATCCTCCCCGAGCACCACACGGGCTACATCGGTCGTCCCGGGATCAGTGGCTCGCGGGACGGAGCGGCCTGGTCACCCAAGCTGGTGACGACGTCGGCGACCGTTGACGGGGCGGACATCGGGTCGTTCCACCAGAGTGGTCCGGGGGTCCTCACCGTCGAGTCGGTGGACCAGGCGCAGCAGCTCGCGGTCACCCTCACCCTCGAGCTGCTGCCGAGCGGGTTGCTGCGCACCCGCGCGGCGCTGCGCAACGACGGCGAGCGCTACACCCTCGACGACCTCGTCATCGCCTACCCCGTGCCCGCGCAGGCCACCGAGCTGCTCGACCTCGCCGGCCGCTGGGGTCGCGAGCGGGTGCCGCAGCGCTCGCCGTTCGTCGTCGGCACGCACCTGCGCCATGGGCGCAAGGGACGCACCGGCGCCGACGCCGCCACCGTGCTGCACGCCGGCACAGCAGGATTCGACTTCGCGGGCGGTGACGTGTGGGCGGTGCACACCGCCTGGAGCGGCAACCACACGCACTACGCCGAGCTGACCTTCGACGAGCACCGCGTCATCGGCGGTGGCGAGCTGCTGCTGCCCGGCGAGGTGCGTCTCGAGTCGGGGGAGAGCTACGAATCCCCTTGGGTCTACGGCAGCTTCGGCGTCGGGCTGGACGCCGTGGCGCACCGGTTCCACCGCTACCTGCGCTCGCGCGAGCACCACGTGGACGCCGACCGACCCATCACGCTCAACGTGTGGGAGGCGGTCTACTTCGACCACGACGCGGACCGGTTGATCGACCTGGCCGAGCGCGCCGCGGCCATCGGGGTCGAGCGCTACGTGCTCGACGACGGCTGGTTCGGCTCGCGCCGCGACGACCACTCCGGCCTCGGTGACTGGGTGGTGAGCAAGGACGTGTGGCCCGACGGCCTGCACCCTCTCGTCAACCGGGTGCGCGAGCTCGGCATGCAGTTCGGGCTCTGGTTCGAGCCGGAGATGGTCAACCCCGACAGCGACCTCGCGCGCGAGCACCCCGACTGGATCATGTCCGCCCGCGAGGAGTGGCCGGTCCTGTCGCGCTTCCAGCAGGTCGCGAACCTCTCGATCCCCGAGTGCTACGCCCAGATCCGCGACCAGATCTCGGCCCTGGTGGCCGAGTACGCCATCGACTACATCAAGTGGGACCACAACCGTGACCTGATCGAGGCGGGCAACCAGCAGTCCGGTGGCACCCCCGCCGTGCACGCCCAGACCCAGGCGGTCTACCGGCTGATGGGCGAGCTGAAGGCCGCCCACCCCGGTCTCGAGATCGAGTCCTGCTCGTCGGGTGGCGCCCGCGTCGACCTCGGCATCCTCGAGCAGACCGACCGCGTGTGGGTCTCGGACTGCATCGACCCGCTGGAGCGCCAGCAGATGCTCCGCTGGACCAGCCAGCTCCTCGCTCCGGAGCTGATGGGCTCGCACATCGCGTCGGGTCGCTCGCACACCACCAACCGCAATCACGACCTCAACTTCCGTGCTGCCACAGCGGTTTTCGGCCACCTCGGCATCGAGTGGGACCTCGCCGACGCGTCCGAGCGCGCACTCAGCGAGCTGCGGGCCTGGCTGGACTTCTACAAGCAGCACCGCGGGTTGCTGCTCGGCGGTGACCTGGTGCGGATGGACGAGCCGGGCGACGGGGTCTTCGTGCACGGCGTCGTCGCCCCGGACCGCAGCGCGGCCATCATGGCGTTCGTCCTCGTGTCCTTCCCGCTCGCGGACCCCGCGCCGCGGCTGCGCTTCCGGGGGCTGGACCCGCAGCGCCGCTACCGGATCCGGCCGTGCCTCGTCGGCGCCGCCCCGGCGGGCTTCGTGGCGCCGCTGTGGTTCGGGGGCGAGGCGCTGGCCGAGCCCGAGCCGGTCGACCCGGCCCACCCCTACCCGGCGCTGCAGGAGGCCGCGAGCTACCCCGGCATGGTCATCACCGGCGCCGCACTCGAGGCCGTGGGGGTGCAGCCCCCACGCATGAGCCCCGACCAGGTCACCCTCTTCACCATCGAAGCCGAGCACGAGTAGGAGGAACGTCATGGCACTCGACAACGCCGTCGAACGCCACCCTGACCCAGGGCGAGACGCAAGCATGGCCGCGGGAGGTGACGCGAGGGCGGGGCGGCGCAAGGACGACACCGGCCTCGCGGTGCTGTTCATCCTCCCGGCGCTGATCGGCTTCCTCGCCTTCCTGGTGTGGCCGACGCTGCGGGGGATCTACCTGTCGTTCACGACGTTCAACCTGCTGACGCCACCGAGGTGGGTCGGGCTCGACAACTACGTCCGGATGGTCAACGACCCGATCTTCTGGAACGCCATGAAGGTCACGCTCTACTACGTCGTCGTCAACATCTTCTTCCAGACCGTGCTCGCGCTCGTCATCGCCGTGATGATGCAGCGCCTCACCAAGAAGACCTGGCTGCGCGCCATCGTCCTCACGCCCTACCTCGTGTCGAACGTGGTCGCCGCGATGATCTTCCTTTGGATCCTCGACTTCCAGCTGGGCATCGGCAACCACCTGCTCACCCTGGTCGGTCTGGACCGGATCCCGTTCCTCACCAGCGACACCTGGGTCATCCCGACGATCGCCGGCATCAACGTATGGCGGCACGTGGGTTACACCGCGCTGCTCATCTTCGCCGGGCTGCAGACCATCCCCGAGACGGTCTACGAGGCCGGCCGGGTCGACGGTGCGAGCGAGAACCGCATGTTCTTCTCGATCACCTTGCCGCTGCTGCGGCCGATCCTCGCGCTGGTGCTCATCATCACCATCGTCGGGTCGTTCCAGGTCTTCGACACCGTAGCCATCGCCACCGCGGGCGGGCCCGTCAACGCCTCGCGCGTGCTCCAGTTCTACATCTATGACCTGGCCTTCGGTCGCTTCCAGTTCGGTTATGCCTCAGCGCTTTCGGTAGCCCTCCTGGTCGTCCTGGTGGTCATCTCGTTCGTCCAGTACAAGGTCAGCAACGCCGACTCCACGGATCTCGGCTGAGGAGCGCACCATGTCATCGACGACAGCCTCGAACCAGCCCCCGGCCGTGGGGGCAGCCCGCACCGAGCCCGACGAGACCGCTTCGCCCCGACCGGGGTTCAGCGTCGGGCGTGCCCTCGCCTGGACGTTCATGATCCTCGTGATCATCGGCAGCCTCTTCCCGTTCTACTGGATGCTGCGCACCGCCCTGTCGAGCAACAACGCGCTCTACGCGGGGTCGAACTCCGTGCTGCCCGTGCAGTTCTCGTGGGGCGGCTTCCAACGCGTCTTCGGCCTGCAGACCGGTCAGGAGGCGATCGACGCAGGCGGAGCGGGCCAGCCGATCAACTTCTGGCGCTACCTGCTGAACTCCATCGTCGTGTCGACGATCGTCACGGTGCTGCAGGTGCTCTTCGCAGCGATGGCGGCCTACGCGTTCGCGCGGCTCCAGTGGCGTTGGCGCGAGCCGGTGTTCATGTTCTTCCTGACGGGCCTGATGATCCCGGCGATCTTCACCTTCCTGCCGAACTTCGTGCTGATCAAGCAGCTCGGCCTGGTCGACACGCTGCCCGGGGTGGCGCTGCCGATGGTGTTCATGACGCTGCCGTTCGCGATCTTCTTCCTGCGCCAGTTCTTCATGGGCATCGCCAAGGAGGTCGAGGAGGCGGCGCTGATCGACGGTGCGTCCAAGGTGATGGTCTTCTTCCGACTGATCATCCCCATGTCGACGGCACCGATCACGACGCTCGCGATCCTCACCTACATGGCGTCGTGGAACGACTACTTCTGGCCGCTGATGGTGTCCTACACCGACAAGTCCCGGGTGCTCACGGTGGCCCTCGGCGTCTTCAAATCCCAGACGCCGCAGACCGGTCCGGACTGGGCCGGCCTGATGGCGGCCACCTTGGTGGCTGCCCTCCCGATGCTGCTGCTGTTTGCCCTGTCGGCGCGGCGCATCGTCAACTCCATCGGCTTCAGCGGGATCAAGTGAGGGGCGACCAGTGCGAATCGTGATGACTACCAAGCGCCGTCGGCGCTCGATCGGCCTCCTCACCGTCGCCACCCTGGCCACCGCACCGGTCCTGGCCGCCTGCGGCAGCGACTCCGAGGGCGGGTCGGGCAGCACCATCTCCTACTGGCTGTGGGACTCCGCCCAGCAGCCGGGCTACCAGAAGTGCGCCGACGCCTTCCACGCGGCGAATCCCTCTCTCACCGTGCAGATCACGCAGTACGGCTGGAACGACTACTGGTCCAAGCTCACCGCCGGCTTCATCGCCGACACGGCGCCGGACGTGTTCACCAACCACCTCAACTACTTCGCGCAGTTCGCGGACCTCAAGGTGCTGCGGCCGCTCGACCAGCTGGGTCCGACCAAGGACATCAAGAACACGGACTACCAGCCGGGTCTCGCCGAGCTCTGGTTCGGTCAGGACGGGCACCGCTACGGCGCACCGAAGGACTGGGACACCATCTCGATCTTCTACAACAAGAAGGCGATTGCCGACGCGGGGATGACCGAACAGCAGCTCGCGTCTCTGACCTGGAACCCCGACGACGGGGGCACCTTCGAGAAGGCCGTCGCGCACCTCACCGTCGACGTCAACGGTCGGCGCGGCGACCAGCCGGGCTTCGACAAGGCCCGCGTCAAGACCTATGGCTGGGCGTCCGACGGCGGCGGTGGCGGCGGGTGGGGCCAGACCCAGTGGTCGCCGTTCACCGGCTCCGTCGGCGGCTGGACGGTCACCGACAAGAACCCGTGGGGCACGACGTTCCATCTCGACGATCCCCGGTTCCAGAAGACGATCGGGTGGTTCTTCGACCTGCAGCGCAAGGGCTACATGCCGAGCTACCAGACGATCGGCGGGTCCAGCTCGACGGTCGGCCCGGACAAGCAGATGCAGATGGGCACGGCCGCGATGGGCTTCAACGGCTCGTGGATGATCTCGACCTTCGCGAAGCTCACCGACGCCGACGGCAAGAAGATCGAGATCGGCATCGTCCCCACCCCGGTCGGTCCGTCCGGCAAGCGCGCGTCGATGTTCAACGGGCTCGCGGACTCGATCACCACCCAGGCCAAGAATCCCCAGGCAGCGGCGAAGTGGGTGAGCTTCCTTGCCGGCCAGCAGTGCCAGGACCTCATCGGCGGTTCCGGCGTCGTCTTCCCGGCGCGGCCGAGCGGCACCGAGCTGGCCGTCCGGTTCAACAAGGACAAGCGCGGGCTCGACGTCACGCCGTTCACCGACCAGGTCAAGGACAAGACCACCTTCTTGTTCCCCGTCACCGGTCACGCCGCCGACATCACCGCGCTGCTCAAGCCGGCGTTCGACGGGATCTACATCGGCAGCGCCGAGCCCAGCTCGCTGACGGAGGTGAACCGACAGATCGAGGACCTGTTCAAGGTCGGCAGCTGAGCGGCTCCGTGCTCGACCCAGCGTCCGACCCTGCCCGACCGCCAGGTCGACCCACGGCCCGGCCGACGCGGGGTCTCGCGATGCGTGCATGCGGGCACGGCCCCTGCCCGGTCGGTAAACTCGGTGGTTGACCCAGGTCCCCAGCAAGGAGCCCCCGTGAGCCTCGTCGTCATGAAGTTCGGCGGTTCGTCCGTTGCCGACGCCGACAGCGTCAAGCGCGTCGCCCGCCGGATCGTCGACAACAAGAAGGCCGGCCACGACGTGTGCGTGGTCGTGTCGGCGATGGGGGACACCACCGACGATCTCGTCGACCTCGCCGGCGAGATCAGCCCGGTCCCGCCCGCGCGCGAGCTGGACATGCTCCTCACGGCGGGCGAGCGGATCTCGATGGCGGTGATGGCGATGGCCATCGCCAACCTCGGCTTCTCGGCGAAGTCCTTCACCGGCAGCCAGGCCGGCATCATCACCGACGGCGACCACGGCAAGGCCCGCATCCTCGACGTCACGCCGCGGCGGGTCCGCAAGGCCATGGACGAGGGCCACATCGCGATCGTGGCCGGGTTCCAGGGCGTCTCGCAGGACACGAAGGAGATCACGACGCTGGGCCGTGGTGGCTCGGACACCACCGCCGTGGCGCTCGCGGCCGCGCTGGACGCCGACGTGTGCGAGATCTACTCCGACGTCGACGGCGTGTTCACCGCCGACCCGCGCATCGTGCCCTCGGCCCGCAAACTCGACCGCATCTCCAGCGAGGAGATGCTAGAGATGGCCGCCAACGGCGCGAAGATCCTGATGCTGCGGTGCGTCGAGTACGCCCGGCGCCAGCAGCTCCCCATCCACGTGCGCTCCTCCTTCTCCAGCAAGGAGGGGACGCTCGTCATCGATCCACCCGAAGGAGAAGACGTGGAAGCCAGCCTGATCTCCGGCGTCGCCCACGACCGCAGCCAGGCGAAGATCACGATCGTCGGCGTCCCGGACCACCCGGGCAAGGCCGCCGAGATCTTCGAGGCGCTGTCCCAGGCCGGCGTCAACATCGACATGATCGTGCAGAACGTGTCCGCCGTGGACACCGGGCTGACCGACATCTCCTTCACGCTGCCCAAGGTCGAGGCGCGCCAGGCGGCGCAGTTCCTCGACCGGGTCCAGGACAAGGTCGGCTTCCGGTCGATGCTGTTCGACGACCAGATCGGCAAGCTGTCCCTCATCGGCGCCGGCATGAAGTCCAACCCCGGCGTCTCCGCCACCTTCTTCAACGCGCTCGGCAGCGCCGGCGTCAACATCGAGATGATCTCGACGTCCGAGATCCGCATCTCGGTCATCTGCCGCGACGACCAGCTCGACGAGGCGGTCCGGTCGGTGCACACGGCCTTCGGGCTGGACACCGTGAGCGGCGAGGCCGTGGTCTACGGCGGGACGGGGCGCTGAGATGACGAACCAGCCAGTGAACCTCGGCATCGTCGGCGCGACCGGCCAGGTCGGCACCGTGATGCTGCGCCTGCTCGAGGAGCGGGACTTCCCGATCGCTCAGCTGCGGCTGTTCGCCTCGCCGCGCTCGGCGGGCAAGACGCTCACCTACCGGGGCCAGGACATCGTCATCGAGGACGCGACGACCGCCGACCCGACCGGGCTCGACATCGCGCTGTTCTCCGCCGGGGCGACGACGTCCAAGGCGCAGGCCCCGCGCTTCGCCGAGGCCGGCGTCGTCGTGGTCGACAACTCCTCCGGCTGGCGCAAGGATCCCGAGGTGCCGCTCGTCGTCTCCGAGGTGAACCCGCACGCGCTGGCCGACCGCCCCCGTGGCATCATCGCGAACCCGAACTGCACCACGATGGCGGCCATGCCCGTCCTCAAGCCGCTGGCCGACGAGGCCGGGCTGGTGCGGCTGTTCGTCTCGTCCTACCAGGCCGTGTCCGGCTCCGGGCTCGCCGGGGTCGAGGAGCTCGCGGGCCAGGTCCGCGCGGGCGTCGAGGCGGGCGAGGGCAAGATCGAGCAGCTCACCCACGACGGGCACGCCGTAGACCTCCCCGAGCCCACCAAGTACGTCGCACCGATCGCCTACAACGTGATCGCGCTCGCGGGCTCGATCGTCGACGACGGCAGCAACGAGACCGACGAGGAGCAGAAGCTCCGCAACGAGTCCCGCAAGATCCTCGAGCTGCCCGACCTGCGGGTCTCCGGCACCTGCGTGCGGGTCCCGGTCTTCACCGGTCACTCGCTGTCGATCCACGCGGAGTTCGAGCGTCCGCTGACGCCCGAGCGCGCCACCGAGCTGCTCTCGAAGGCTCCCGGTGTCGTCGTGGTCGACGTGCCCACGCCGCTGGAGGCCGCCGGTCAGGACCCGTCCTACGTCGGCCGGATCCGCCAGGACCAGGCCGTGCCGGACGACAAGGGCCTGGTGCTCTTCGTGTCCAACGACAACCTGCGCAAGGGCGCCGCGCTCAACACGATCCAGATCGCCGAGCTGCTGGTCGCGGAGCTCAGCAAGCGCTGAGTGGGTTGGCTGGGCTGAGCCGGCTGGGGCCGGTTTGCTCAGCCGGCTGGCTCAGCCGACTGGGCTGAGGCCGGCTGGCTCGGCCGGCGTGGCGAAGGACACAGGCGCCGGGGGTGACCCCGGCGCCGTCGTCTTCCTAGGGTGGGGCTCATGCCGCTGCCCACCGCTCTCGAAGGACGCCTGCGCCTGCCGGTCGTCGCCGCCCCGATGTTCCTCGCCTCCGGGCCCGACCTGGTGGTCGGCGCCTGCCGAGCCGGCGTGCTCGGCACCTTCCCGGCGCTGAACCAGCGCACCGCCGAGGGCTTCGAGCAGTGGCTGGACCAGATCGAGGCGGCTCTGACGCCGCAGGACGCGCCCTACGGCGTCAACCTGATCGTCCACTCGTCCAACCGCCGGCTGCGCGAGGACCTCGCCACGATCGTCCGGCACCAGGTGCCGGTGGTGATCACGTCGCTCGGTGCGGCCGCCGAGGTCGTCGAGGCGGTGCACTCCTACGGCGGGCTGGTCTTCCACGACGTCACCAACGCGCGGTTCGCGGCCAAGGCGGCAGCCGCCGGCGTGGACGGGATCATCGCCGTGTCGGCGGGGGCCGGCGGGCACGCCGGTGACCGCAACCCGTTCGCGCTGGTCGCCGAGATCCGCTCGGTGTGGGACGGGCCGCTGCTGCTCTCGGGATGCCTGTCCACCGGTGCGGACGTGCTGGGGGCGCTCGCGATGGGCGCCGACCTCGCCTACCTCGGCACCCGCTTCCTCGCGACGGCCGAGGCGATCGCGCCCGCCGAGCACAAGGCGATGGTGGTGGCGTCCGGAGCCGGCGACGTGGTCTACACGCCGTCGATCTCGAGCGTGCCGGCCAACTTCCTGCGCCGCTCGATCAGCGACGCGGGCCTGGACCCGGACAACCTGCCGCTGCCCGACCGGGTGGACCTGGACCACCTGACCGACCCGTCGGCTGCCAAGGCGTGGAAGGACGTCTTCTCCGCCGGCCAGGGCGTGCAGGCGATCCACGACGTGCCGCCGGTCGCCGAGCTGGTGGACCGGCTGGAGCGGGAGTACCAGGACGCGCTCGACCGGCTGCCGGTGCCCGCGCAGCTCTGAGCGCGAATCAGGCTGTGCGAGAGGGCTACTCCTGCGTGTAGTCCTGCAGGAAGTCGCCGATCCGCTCGATCGCGCGCTCGAGCATGGCCTCCGGCGGCAGGATCACGATCCGGAAGTGGTCGGGCGTCGGCCAGTTGAACCCGGTGCCCTGGGTGATCAGGATCTTCTCCTCCTCGAGCAGGTCCAGCGCGAACTGCCGGTCGTCCTTGATCGGGTAGCGCTCGGGGTCGAGCTTGGCGAACGCGTAGAGCGCCCCCATCGGCTCGACGACCGACACGCCGGGGATGGCGCGCAGCCCCGCGACCGTCGCCTGGCGCTGCTCGTAGAGCCGGCCGCCGGGCGTGACGAGCTCTTCGATGGACTGGTAGCCGCCCAGCGCCACCTGGATCGCGTGCTGGGCCGGGACGTTGGGGCACAGGCGGGTCGACGCGAGCAACTCGAGCCCCTCGAGGAACCCGGCCGCGTGGTGGCGCGGCCCGGTGATGACGACCCAGCCGGCCCGGAAGCCCGCCACCCGGTAGGTCTTCGACAGCCCGTTGAAGGTCATGACCAGCAGGTCCGGCGCCAGCGTCGCGATCGACGTGTGCACCGCCCCGTCGTAGAGGATCCGGTCGTAGATCTCGTCGGCAAGGATCAGCAGCGAGTGCTCGCGCGCGATGTCGACGATCCCCTGGAGCACCTCGCGCGAGTAGACCGCGCCGGTCGGGTTGTTGGGGTTGATCACGACGATCGCCTTGGTGCGCTCGGTCACCTTGGCGCGGATGTCCTCCAGCGAGGGGTTCCAGTCGTTGTCCTCGTCGCAGCGGTAGTGCACCGGGGTGCCGCCGGCGAGCGACGTCGCCGCCGTCCACAGCGGGTAGTCCGGCGTCGGGATCAGCACCTCGTCACCGTTGTCGAGCAGCGCCTGCGTGGTCATGCTGATCAGCTCGGAGACGCCGTTGCCGAGGTAGATGTCGTCGACGTCGCACTCGGGGAAGTCCGGGATGACCTCGTAGCGTCCGAAGATCGCCCGCCGTGCCGACAAGATGCCCTTGGAGTCGCTGTAGCCCTGCGCAGATGGCAGGTTGGCGATCATGTCCTGCAGGATCACGTCGGGAGCCTCGAAGCCGAACGGCGCCGGGTTGCCGATGTTGAGCTTGAGGATGCGGTGGCCCTCGGCCTCGAGCTGGTTGGCGCGGGCGAGCACCGGGCCGCGGATCTCGTAGAGGACGTTCTGCAGCTTGGTGCTCTGGTCGAGGCGGCGCAGCGGGCGACCGCTCGGGGCTTTGCGTCGAGGCATGAGGCCCATCCTCGCATCGCGCCCCGGACGATGTCCGCCGACTTGTCGACAGGTGGGATCGGCTGGGGTGGATCTCACAGGCTCAGCCCCGGTCGCGTGTGGACCCGGTGTGGACCCGCAACTCACTGGTTGGTACGTTGCTGGGCATGGGGAGCACAGTGGCTCGTGGCAGGAGCAGGCGTGGCTGAGGCAGCGCAAGGAGCGGCGCCGCGGACGTCGGGATCGGTGCCGCGCGCGTCGGGATCGTCGCCCCGCGCGCGGGTGCGTGACGCCGAGCGCACGCGGGGCGAGCTTCTCGCAGTAGCCATCGACGAGTTCACCCGGCACGGTCTGGCGGGTGCACGGGTGGACGAGATCGCGGCCCGGACCCGCACGACCAAGCGGATGATCTACTACTACTTCGGCAGCAAGGAAGGCCTCTACACGGCCGCTCTGGAGGAGGTCTATGCCGGCATCCGGGCGTACGAGCGCTCCCTCGATCTCACCGGTCTCGAGCCGGCCGCGGCGCTGCGCGAGCTCGCCGGCTCCAGCTTCGACTACCACGTGGCGCACCCCGAGCTGGCCCGGCTGGTCGGTCAGGAGAACCTCATGGGGGCGGTCTACCTGCACGGGTCCGAGCGTCAGGCCCACCTCAACCGGCCGATCCTCGCCATCATCACCGACCTGCTGGAGCGCGGTCGGGCCGCGGGGGTGGTGCGCCGCCCCGTCAGCGCGATCGAGGTTCACCTGTTCATCAGCTCCTGGGTGCTCTTCCAGGTCGTCAACGTCTCGACCATCCGCGCGACGTTCGGCTACGACATGACCGACGACGCCGTGCGTGCGCGGCACCGCGAGCTGATCGGTGACGCTCTGCTGGACTGGCTGGGCGGCGGCGGGTAGCTCTGTCACTTTTGGTGATCTTTAGTTACGGTGGGTAGCCAAGGGGGATGTTCACCATGGGACGCACCAGGAAGCCCGGCACCCAGATCCGTGCCGCCTCGTTCGCTGGTCGCAGCGCTGCCGGTCGTGGCCGGGGTCGGGTTGTCGGCCTCACCCTTGGCTGTGGCGTCGGCCGTGGCGGACGAGCCCGGGCCCGCCGGCAGCGGCACGTCGGGCCCCAGTACGTCGGCCAGTGAGTCCGCGCACGAGTCAGCCAGTGCGCCCGCGCACGAGTCGGCCAGTGCGCCCGCGCACGAGTCGGCCAGTGCGCCCGCGCACGAGTCGGCCAGTGCGCCCGCGCACGATGTGGCGGACGACCCATCGCCCGCGCCCAGCCCCACGGGCACCCGCGGTGCGGCACCCACGCCGTCGTCGCACGCGACCACCACGCCGGCCGGCGCCCCGGTGCGCATCACGGCGGCACTGCAGTGCGCGGTCCTGTGCCCGTCACCTACCGCCTTCGTCGCAGAGCACGGCCGGTTCCAGATCACCGGGTCCGTGCAGGGCCTCGCTGCCGGCAGCGGGCTGTCGATCCTCGCCGTGGGACCCACCGGCGTCACGACCCGCACCCCGGTGGCCGTTGCCGCGGACGGACGCTTCGAGTGGTCGGGCCCGGTTGCCGGCTCGGGCAGCCACACGTTCTACGTCACGACCAACCGCAGCTCGGTCGGCTCTGCCACCGGAGGCTCTGTCGGGGGAGGGGCGGCCACTGGCGCCCTCGTCGCGCACGTCGCGCCGCTCGCGGTCTCCGTGACCAGCGGTCTCGCCCCGCGCAGCTACACGCTCGCCAATCCTGTTGCCACTGGCCGCATCTCGGCCGGGGTCGCCGGGCGGATGGTCTGGACCGAAGCGCTGCTGCAGGGCCGCTGGACGCGCATCTCCACGGCGACGACAGGTGCGGGCGGCGCCTACTCGATCCCGCTCGCCTGGGGCGCAGGCAAGCTGAACGCCGTGTCCTACCGCGTCGGCTATACCGGCGCGAACCACCCCCGTACGGTCTACGGCCCGCAGATCCGGTTGACGCGCTTCCCCGAGCTTCGGGCTACCGTCCGCGCAGCGAAGGCCTCCGACGTGCCGCTGTCCTACCGCGCCGGCTGTCCGGTCGGCCCGGCGCAGCTCACGCGGATCGACCTCAACTACGTGGGCTTCGACGGCAACCAGCACCGCGGTTTCCTCATCGTGCGCAGCACTCGCGCAGCGAAGTTCATCGACGTCTTCACCAAGGCGCTCAACTCGCGCTTCCCGATGCGGGTCATGCAGGACCCGAGCGCGTACGGTAACGACGACTACCGCTCCATGGCCGCCGACAACACCTACGCCTTCTCCTGTCGTCGGGTCACCGGCAACCCGCTGTCGATGTCGCCGCACTCCTACGGTCAGTCGATCGACGTGAACACGGTCGAGAATCCCTACCGTCAGCCCAACGGCGTCTGGGTCCCCGCCAACGGTCGCGCGTACGTGAACCGATCGTGGGTGCGTCCGGGGATGCTGGTGCCCGGCGGCACGGTGCCGAAAGCGTTCGCCGCCAACGGTTTCCGCTGGTTGACCGGCTTCGACTGGCAGCACTTCCAGCTGTGAGGCCAACAGCCTGGGGTAGCCCGCTCGCTGAAGTGGCCGCGTCTGTCGCCGTGAGTCTCGCGCTGGTCGCGTGCTCGGCCGGCGACGCTGCGGTGGTCCCCACGGCTGCGGCATCCGGTGGCGGCGGGTCGGGTGGGCCGGTCGGTGCCGCCGCGACTTCGGCCGGGGTGGGTGCAGGGGCGGGTGCAGGGGGAGCGGCCCCCTCCGCCGACATGACCGCTCCGGAGTCGGTGGCCACCCCCGTGCCGGAGTTCACCGCGCCGACGACGGTCGCCGCCACCACCGCAGGACCGTTGTCCGCCAAGGACTTCCCCACCTTCCCGGGGTGGTCACGGGGGATCGGTGAGGGCGACGACGGCCGCTACCTGCCGAACGGCACCTGGGTGCACGACGTCGTCCCGCGTCTCGCCGTGGCCGACCTGATGGCGCAGGGTTGCGCCGAGCGCCCGGCTGACGTGCCCACGCCCACCGCCGCCCTCGGTGCCACCTACGTCGGTCCGAAGCAGCAACCCGGCACGGCCCTGGCGCTGGCGTTCGGGACGGCGGCCGAGGCACAGTCGTTCGCTGCGCTCTACCGATCTCGCGCGCAGGGGTGTGCGCGGAACCCGGCAGCGGGGCTGCCGACCACGGTGCTGTCCACCGCACCACGGCTGGTCGATCGCAAGGACCTCGGCACCGACGGGATGTGGGTGGAGCTCGCCCAGCCGCAGGGAGCACGCTTCGTCGTCGCGATGCTCGCCGACCCGGACGGGTCGCTCTGGCGTCGGGGCGCGGGCCTGGCGTCCTGGGGTGCCTGGTGACCTGGGGCGACTGGTGTGCCGCTTGATGCGATCCTGATGAGCTGCACTGCCTGGTGAGCGGTCTGTGCAGTGGCGTGGTGAACATCGTTGCGGCCGAACGCCTGCGGTTGACGCTCGGACGCTGCTGGTCGACCGTGACCACATGATCGCCCCCGCTCTGCCCGCCTCGCAGCGGCCACGTGTCGCCATCTGCGGCGCCGGGCTCATCGGCCGCGCCCACGCTCGCCTCGCCGCTGACTCCTCGACCGTGGACCTCGTCGCGATCGTCGACCCGACCCCAGCCGGCGTGGAGCTGGCCGCCGAGCACGGGGTCACGTCGTTCGTGAGCCTGGCCGAGCTGTTGGCCGCGGAGCAGACACCAGGACTCGGGGTCGTCCTCGCGACCCCCAACCACCTGCACGTCGACCAGGCCATCGAGTGCCTGGCCGCCGGCGTACCCGCGATCGTCGAGAAGCCGGTCGCCCACACGATCGAGGACGGCGAACGACTCGTCGCTGCCGCCTCCGCCGTCGGCCCCCACGTCCCCCTGCTCGTCGGTCACCACCGCCGGCACAGCCCGCTGGTCGCCGCCGCCCGCGAGACCGTAGCCAGCGGGGTGCTGGGTCGGATCGTCGCGGTCAACGGGATGGCCACGTTCTACAAGCCGGACGACTACTTCGACGTCGCCCCGTGGCGCACCCAGCCGGGTGGCGGGCCCATCCTTATCAACATGATTCACGAGGTGGACGACCTGCGCGCCATCTGCGGCGACGTCGTCGCGGTGCAGGCTGTCACGTCGAACGTCACCCGTGGCTTCGCCGTCGAGGACACCGCCGCCATCATCTTGACCTTCGCGTCCGGCGCGCTCGGGACCTTCCTCATCTCGGACGCCGCCGCCGGGCCGCGCTCGTGGGAGCAGACGTCGGGCGAGAACCCATCCTACGACCACGCCGACGACGAGGACTGCTACGTCATCACCGGCACTCGAGGCTCCCTCGGCGTGCCGACGATGCGGCTGCGCACGTACGCCGAGGGCGTCGTCCCCTCGTGGTGGAACCCGTTGACCCGCAGCGTGATCCCGGTCGAGCGCGTCGACCCGCTCGCCGCCCAGATGGAGCACTTCGGTGCCGTCGTCGCTGGACGCGCTGAGCCTTTGGTCACCGTCACCGAGGGCTTCGCCACCCTGCGCGTCACCGACGCCATCGCCCGTTCGGCTGCCACCGGAACGCCGGTCACCCTCGGCTGACGTCAGCGGGGCCGCGTGGTGTCAGCGAGTCCGGGTGACGTCCGGCTTCCGTGAGCGCGTCCCGGCCTCCGCGTGCGGCGCCGGCCGCCCCACCGCCGTCATGGTCATCACCTGCCAGTGCGGCGGAACCTGCAGCAGCTCCCTCACCGCGTCCCGGTCGAACGCCGCGAACTGCCGGCACGCCAACCCCATCGAGTGCGCCTGGATGGTGAGGTGCGCCACCGCCTGCCCGAGATCGTAGGCCGCGAACTCGCTGTAGTCCCAGTCCGTCTCCTCGACGAACCGGTGGCAGATGTTCACCACGATCAGGCTCGCGGCCGGCGCCCAACGCCGCGAGCTGGCGGCAAGCAGCGGCGCCATCTCGGAATGCTCGGCGCTGCCCCGTCGCGCTGCGTGAAACGCCCACGGCTGGGAGTTGCCCGCAGACGGGGCCCAGCGCGCTGCCTCGAGGAGGACGTCCACCTGGCTGCGCGTCAGCTCGTGGCTTGGGTCCCACTCGCGTGGGCTCCAGCGCCGGCGGAGCACCGGGAGCAGCTCGTCGGCTGGCTCTCCGTCTGTTGCGGCGCCTCCCGCGCGGTCGGCTGGGGTGTCCTCGGCCGGGTCGCTAAGCGAGGCGCCACCCGAACTTCCGGTCGCGTCACCACGGGCGGTGCTACCTGCGCCGCCGGCCGCGCCGGCGGTTGTTCGTTCGTCCGCGGCCGGTTCCGCGTCCGCCCGCCCACGCGCGTCGCGGGCTGGGTGGTCGGCGTCAGGCGGGTGCGGGCGCGCACTCGGGTCGGTGGGATTGGTGGCTGCTGGTCGTGGGGTCATGGCTCGGTTCCTGTCAGCCGGCGCGGGCGTCAGGCGGCGGCTGTCGTGGTGGTGGGGGGTGTGGTGGGTTGCCAGCCGGTCAGGGTGCGGGTGGTGTGCCAGGTGACATGGTCGGGGGTAGTGGTGGCGGTGATGCCGCGTTGGTGGACCAGGCGGTGGTGGTGGTCGCAGAGCAGGGCAAGGTTGTCCAGGCTCGCAGAGCGCCGGCTGGATGAGCGGATCCTGCTGGGTTCGCCTCCACGGTAAACATGACGCGGGTGCCGGCACCCCCGCCCAGCCTTACCTAGGCGGATCGAGCAGCGTTGCAGCGGAGGTGGATTCGCTGAGCCGAAGGAACGCACCCAGCTCAAGGAGCCCGGAGGCGCTGGCGGGGAGCGCGTCGGTGAGGGTGGTCGAGCGCACGATGATCGCCCGCCACTGGGCTCGGGAGAGGGCGACGTTGAGCCGGTTGCGGTTGAGCAGGAAGCCTGCGCCGCGCGGGGTCTCGCTCAGCCGTGACGCGGTCATGGACACGATGGCGACCGCAGCCTCCTGCCCCTGGTAGCGATCTACGGTGCCGACCCGCACACGGGGGAGGTCGGCCTCGTCGAGGGTGCGCCGGAGGAGGTCGACCTGGGCGTTGTAGGGCGCCACCACGATGATGTCGGCCTCGTCCAGCGGTCGAGTGGGCTCGTCTGCGCCGGGGCGCCAGGGGAGGCCCAGGTGGGACTGCACGAGCTCCAGGACAGCAGCGGCCTCCTCCGGTGACTGCCCACTGTTGCCCTCGTGCTCCACCCGGACGGTGGCCACCCCGGCCGGCACGCCGGTCAGGCTCCGGGACCCCGCGACCGCGGTGTGCGCGTGCAGCCGACCGTCGTAGGACAGCTGCGAGACCACCTCGCAGATCGCCGGGTGCAAGCGCCAGCTGGTGGGGAGGAAGTAGCCGAGCTCGGCCGGCAGGGCGTGGGCACCGTCGGCCAGCCAGCTCAGGGCGGACTGGTCCACCGGGGCAGGGTGGATGCCCTGGCTGACCTGGGGGAGCTGCTGCGGATCGCCCAGCAGCAGAAGCCGATTGGCCGCCCGTGCCGACGCCACCGTGTTGGCGAGGCTGAACTGGCCCGCCTCGTCCACCACCAGCAGGTCGAGCTCGGCATCGGCGAACTTCTTCGTGCTGCTGAAGTCCCAGGCCGTGCCGCCCACGACGCAGCCGACGTCGGCGCTGCGGTCGAGGAGGTCCCGCAGGTCACGCTCCTTGGCGAGGGCGGTCCAGGTGGGTGACTCGGACCTCGCCTTGAGCTTCCCCACGACCGCCGGGTCGACGCCGGCGCGGACGCAGGCGTCGAGGAGGTGCTCGACGGCGGCATGTCCCTGGGACACCACCCCCACGCGCCACCCCTGCTCCACCAGTCGCTTGATGACGTGCGAGGCGACGTAGGTCTTGCCGGTGCCGGGTGGGCCCTGGACGGCGAGGTAGGACCGGTCGAGCCCCAGCACCGCCGTCGTGATCGCCGTGATCAGGTCGTCGCCGTCCGGCTGGGGGAGCACTGCCGCTCCGGTCGCGCCCTGAGGGGCGCGTCGGGCGAGCACGTCGACCGCTGCCTCGCGCGGCAGCTCGGGCCAGCTGGCGTGCACCCGCTCGGCGAAGGCCAGGAGCGCGTCGTCGAGCGCGACGGCAGCGGGCGGCGCCCCCGGGGCTACGGCGCTCGGGAGCTCCGCGTAGGTGCGGCGATCCTTCGTGGTGCGCTCGTGCACGGTGAGAGCCACCCGGCCGTGCCGATCGCCCGATACGTCCTCGACGAGGGTGACGCTCGCCCTGCTGTGCCAGGCGCGCTCGCCCGGGCCGGTCGGGGCCAGCTCGGCCGGACCGGGGTGCTCGTAGAGCAGGTGCACGCTCGCGTCGCCCGCGCGCAGGATGCTCGACCCCGACTCGACGCGACCCTGCAGACGCAGGACACGGGTGAGCGTGAGGGCGCGACCGGACGCCGCCTCCCAGTCGGACACCACCTCGGCGCGCTCGACCACCAGCGCGGAGCGGTCGGCCCAGTCCTCGGGCTCACCGACCAACCGATCGAAGTGGCCCCACCAGAAGGGCTTGTGCTCGCGTACGTTGTAGCCCACCCCGGCAGCCGCCATGGCCGCGACCGTCTGCTCGGGGGTGCGCAGCTCGTCGCGCCCCACCTCGGCCCGCTCCATCAGCTCACGGACCACCCGATCCCGGTGTGCGGCAACGGGATCGATCTCGGCCTCCGAGTCGGCCGAGTCGCCCCCACCCGCGACATCAGCCTCCATGACGCTGCCATCCACAACCTGGTCACCGACAACGCCGCCATCGAGAGCCTCGCCGGCAGGCACCGGCTCCACGGCCGCCAGCCCCAGCAGCCAGTCGCGCAGCCGCAACGTGGACAGGCAGTCGTAGCGGTTGTAGTCGGCGATGGCGGTCAGCAGGGCGGCCGCGTCGTCGTGGCGGTCGGCGACGACGGCCTCGGTGAAGCGGTGGTACTCGACGATGGACTCGCCGGCCGTGGTGACGTCGCCGCCACGCAGCTGGTCGCCCATGTAGAGGGGCTCGAGCTTCTTGATGCTGTAGGAGGCCTGGCTGATGCGCACCGAGCGCTTCACCACGGAGTAGAGGTCGACGAACACGTGCTCGCGCACCAGCGTGTCGACCCGCTCCTCGCCGACGCCGTGTCGACCGGCGAGCCGCTTGAGGGCGCTCGTCTCGTAGGGCGCGTAGTGGTAGATGTGCATGCCGGGGTGCTGACGGCGGCGGGCCTCGACGTGGTCCAGGAAGTCGAGCAGCGCCTGCCGCTCCTGCGCCCGGTCGTGCGCCCAGAGCGGGGTGAAGGTCTCGTCGGTGTCCAGCAGCCCGAAGAGGTACTCCAGGCCGCGGGCGGACGATCCGGCCTCCTGCCACAGCGGATCGCCCTCGAAGTCGAAGAAGATGTCACCCGGATCGGGAGCGGGCAGCGCGTGCAGCATGCTCGCGTCGACCACCTCGTGCAGGACCCTGCCGGGAGTGGCCGCCACCTGCAGCCGGGCCTGGTGCCGGATCTTGTCGTAGGTGCGCGTGGACAGACCCTCGGGACGCTCGGACAGCGCGGCCAGCGCGTCGATGGTGTCGACCCCCGCCTCGTGCAGCACGGCGCGGTGGCGCGCTCGCACCCCGGCGACCATGAGCACGTCACGCGTCGCGGCCACCTGCTCGGCGCACTCGGCACACCGCCCGCAGGCCACGAGGTCCGGCTCACCCCACCGGATCGGCGACCCGGCCTCCTGGCGGCGACGGACGAGCGTCCGGAGGCGCCCGCGGCGCTCGCGATAGACGGGGAGGATCTCGGCGAGCGGGAAGCGCGGACGCGTCTGGTCACCCAGCACCAGGACCACGTCGTCACCCGGGTCGACCCCCATGGCCATCAGCTGGTCGGCGTAGGCCGCCAGCTGCAGCAGAGCGGTGACGCGCACGTGGTGGGCCAGCTTCGTGTCGTGGACGGTGTAGACCGGCCGGTCGCCCGACCAGCGCGGGTCCCGGACCAGGAAGTCGGCGAAGCCCACCAGCTCGCCGTCGAAGAAGGCCCCCTGACACACGACGTCGACGCCGTCCCGCAGCGCCTGCAGGGTGCGGTCCCGGGCGGCCGTGAGCGCGCCGGTCGTCCAGGGGGAGGGGCGGTCGATCGTGAGCACCCGACCCGTGCCGTGCTCGGCCCGCAGCCGGCGCAGCTCGGCCTGCTCGTGCGCATCCCCCAGCCGGGCCAGCTGGGCGAGCAGCGGGTCGGGATCCGCCGGCGCGCCCTCCAGGTGGCCGAGCTGCACGTCGAGGCCACGCATCGCGGCGAACTCGCACACCGACACCTGGGCCAGGTCGCTCGCGCTCCACACGACCGACCCGCCCGTCTCGTCGTCCCCCAGCAGGATCATCACGCCACCTCTCACCGTTGCGCCGAACGTAGCAGCGCCCTCCGACAGACCCCCTCTCGCGTGCAAGGATCGGGATCATGACGACGCCTGAGCAGCGGCTCCACCTGCGGCTTCGTCCTGCGACCCGGAGCGGCACGGGGGTCCTGCTCGTGGCCGGGTCCAGCGGCCGCATCGACGAGGGCCGGGCCCGGCTGCTCGCGGCGCACGGTGCCGACGTGCTCGTGCTGCGGTGGTTCGGCGCCCCGGGCCTGCAGCCGGGCCCGTTCGAGGTCCCGCTGGAGCTGTTCGTGGAGGCGCTCGACGACCTGGCGGTGGACAACGAGCGGCTCGCCGTCGTGGGGCTGTCGTTCGGTGCGGAGGCGGCGTTGCTCCTGGCGTCGAAGGACGCGCGGGTGGAGACGGTGGTCGCGTTCGCGCCTAGTGCCTACGTGTGGGCGGGCGTCCCCGACTCGGCACCCGGCCAGACCTCGCACTGGACCTGGGCGGGTCTACCGGTGCCGTTCGTGCCGTTCGTCGAGGAATGGGAGCCGACGAGGACCCACCGGCCTACACCCCGTTCTACGAGGCCTGTCTGGCCGCCGCAGACGCGCAGACGCTGGCCGCTGCGACGATCCCGGTCGACGGCCTCGCAGAGCTGGTGCTGGTCGCAGGCGGCGACGACCAGGTCTGGCCCGCAACGACTTTCGCGCGCGACATCACCGGCCGCCGCGCCGCTGCGGGTCTGCCGACGAGGCTCGTGGAGCACCCTGCTGCCGGTCATCGCGCCATCCTGCCCGGGGAGGCGCCGGTGGCCGCGGGCCGAGCGATGGCGCGCGGAGGCACCGAGACCGCCGATCGCGAGCTGGGCGCGAGGGCCTGGCCGCACCTGGTCCGCGTCCTTCGCCTGCACGGCTGAGCGCCGGCACGGCTGAGCAGCTGCACGGCTGAGCGCGGTCAGCCCGACCTCAGCAGCGGTCCGGTGCGATAGGGGATGACCCGCCGCAGGTAGATCGACGTCCGCGTGCGCACGATCCCGGGGCAGAGCCGGATCTCCTCGGAGACGCGGTAGAGGTCGTCGGGGGAGCGCGCGACGACCCGGCACAGCAGGTCGGTCTCGCCGGCGGGTGCGAAGCACTCGAGCACCTCGGGGATCCGCTCCAGCGCCTTCACGGCGTTGCGCAGCTGGTGCTGGTCCAGCTCCGCGGCGACCATCGCGCTGAGCTCTCGGCCGAGGCTCTGCGGCTCGACCCGGACGCTGTTGAGCCGCAGGATGCCCTCGGTGCGATAGCGCTCCAGCCGGGCGTGCACCGTCCCCCGCGCCAGCCCGCACCGCTCAGCCAGTGCCATGACCGTCATGCGCGGGTCCTCGTCGAGGGCCAGCAGGATCCGCCGGTCGGTCTCGTCCAGCTGATAGCTCATCCGCGTCGTCCCCTCGGTCAGGCTGCCGTCGTCGTGCCCCGAGCGCCGGTCAGCGTGATCACCCGTCACGGCGCTCGGCGGCCTTGGTTGATCATTCTGATCATCCTAGACGGTGCCACTTGCAGATGCTGTAGAGCATCTGGATAGATGATGATCACATCGCTCGACGACCTCACGAGGGAAGTCGGCCCGGCAGCTCGTTCGGCGCACACCACCGACCGGAGGAGCAGGTCGTCATCGCACCCGATGACATCGCGCCTGACACCTACGGAGCCCCCGTCCTGACCCACCGGTCAGCGGGGGCTCCGGCCTACCCGGCCAAGCCGCCGCACCGACGCCGGGACCTCGACCGTGTCCGCGAGCCAGGGCGCCGGCTCGGGCTCGCCGAAGGTGCGGTGCAGCGGCACCACCCCCTGCCAGGGCACGCCGCCGTCACCCTCTGCGGAGACACCGTCTGCGCCGGCACCGTCTGCGGAGGCAGCGTCCGCAGAAGACCCCTCGTCGGACGGAGCACTGGGCGGTCCGCTGCGCGCCTTCATGATCCAGCTGCCGTCGGTGATGGGCAGGGCGACGGCCAACGTGGCGGCGCGCTCCTTTGCGGTCATCTCCCGCACCTCGCTCACCCGGCCGGGAATCATCTTGTCGCTCAACAGGTTCAGCGCGTCCCAGCCATCCCGCGCGTCTAGCTGCTCGAGGCGACCGCGGATCACTGCCGAGCGGTAGTTGGCCGACGAGTCGAAGGTCGACGACGCGACCACGATGGCGTCCAGGGCGGTGACGCAGAGCGCCGCCGGGGCCCCCGCAGCCACCTGCCGCAACGCTCCCGCACCGGTCGACCCGTGCAAGATGATCCGGTCACCGTCGCGAGCGAAAAGCATGGGCACGACGAGAGGTTCGCCGTCGACGACGGTGCTGAGGGTGCCGGCCAGCTCGCCGTCGAGCAGCTGGTCGAGGGCGGCGCGGTCCGTCTGCTGACGGTCGGCGAGCCGGTGCAGGGCGTGGGTCTGGGGCGAGCGGGCCATGCCCGCAGCATGGCACGCCAGCACCGGCCCGGGTCCACCGCAATTCCGCGGCAGCCCCGGGCCGGCTCGAGCGCGAGGTCTCGGGATCGAGACCTCAGCCGTCGATCGCCTCGCTCAGGCGTCGGCGTTGTCCGGGTTCTGCGCCCACAGGTCGGGGCCGAACACCTCGTAGTTGATGTTCTCGGACGGGATCCCCTTGGCCATCAACACCTTCCGGGTGAGGCGCATGAACTCGAGCGGGCCGCACATGAACACGGTGGCGTCCGCCGGCACGTCGATGTCCGACAGGTCCATGAAGCCGGGGCGGGCGGGGTGCAGGGTCGGGGCGCTCTCGGCGTCCTGCTCGTACCAGTTCTGCGCCTTCGCGTCGTCCATGGCGAGGACCTGCCGGCGCAGGTGGGCGTAGAGCGCGTGGTTGGAGTGGGAGGTGTCGGCGTGGAAGATCCGCACCGTCCGAGCCGGCGCGCGCCGGGACAGGTCCTCCACGATCGCGGCGATCGGCGTGATGCCGATGCCCGCCGAGACCAGCACGAGCGGTCCGTCGGACTCGTCGTCGAGCACCAGGTCACCGGCCGGCTGCGAGACGTCGAGCACGGTGCCCGGCTTCGCGTTCTCGTGCAGCCAGGTGGACACCTGACCGTCCGGGTGCCCGTCGACGCCGTGAACTCGCTTGATGGTCACGCGGATCGAGTCGCCGCGCGGCCCGGACGAGATCGTGTACTGCCGGGGCTGACGCTCACCGTTGGGGAGGTCTACGGCGATGGCGACGTACTGGCCCGTGGTGTGGCTCGGCACGACACCGCTCACCGGCGCGAGGATCAGCGAGAAGATGTCGTCGGACTCCTCGAACCGCTCCACGACGCGGTACTTGCGCCACGGGTGCGCCGGGTCCGTCCCCGCCAGCGCGTAGAGCTTGCCCTCCTCCGCGATCAGCGCCGTCCCGAACAGCCAGTAGACCTCGTCCCAGGCCGCTGCGACCTCGGGGGTGACGGCGTCGCCGAGCACCGTTTTGACGGCCTTGAGCAGGTGGTGGCCGACGATGGTGTACTCCTGCGCCGCGATGCCGAGCGACACGTGCTTGTGCGCGATGCGCTTCAGGACCGGCGTGAAGTCCGGGGCGTCCGGGTCGATCAGGTTGACGGCGTAGGCGACGACCGAGGCCGCGAGGGCCTTGGGCTGCTCACCGATCGCCTGGTTGGCCTTGTTGAACACCCGCATCAGCTCGGGGTGCGCGGCGAACATGTCCGGGTAGAACGTCTTGGTGATGGCCTCGGCGTGCTCGGCCACGACCCCGGCTGTCGCCTTGACGATGGCCTCGGACTCGGGGGACAGCTTCATGCGCAGTGCCTTTCGTGGGGATCTTCGAGGGGGTCTTGCGAGGGATTTCGAGGGGGCAGGGGTTGACTGCGGCGCTCTTTTAGAGGACTACCGTGGCGAGTTTAGAGGACGAGCGGAGGCTTGTCATCGCCGGGACCCCCGGCAACGATCCGCGAGCGACCCAGCCACCATGTGACAAGGTGGGGGCATGGCTGGCTGGGTCGATCACGCAATCTTCTGGCACGTCTTCCCGCTGGGGTTCGTGGGTGCGGAGCACGAGCGCACGCAGGTCCCGGCGGGCGAGGTGCGGCACCGACTGCACCACCTGACGCGGTGGTTGGACTACGTCGTCGAGCTGGGCTGCTCCGGCCTCCTGCTCGCGCCGGTCTTCGAGTCCAGCTCGCACGGTTACGACACCCTCGACTACCGACGCATCGACCCGCGCCTCGGCGACGAGTCCGACTTCGAGGCGCTCGTGCAGGCCTGTCAGGAGCGTGGCCTGCGGCTGGTCCTCGACGGTGTCTTCAACCACGTCGGTCATGACCACCCCGCCTTCACCCAGGCCCTCGCCGAGGGCGAGGGGAGCGAGGCTGCCAAGCTGTTCCAGTTCTACTGGGAGTCGACCGACGACCAGGGCGAGCCGGCGCACGAGATGTTCGAGGGCCACCCGGGCCTCGTGACCCTCAACCACGAGAGCGACGCCGTCGTCGACCTGGTCGCCGACGTCATGTGCTACTGGCTCGCCAAGGGCATCGACGGCTGGCGCCTCGACGCGGCCTACGCCGTGCCGACGTCGTTCTGGCACAAGGTGATTCCGCGGGTGCGCGAGCAGTTCCCCGACGCCTACATCTTCGGTGAGGTGCTGCACGGTGACTACGCGGCGTTCGTGCGCGAGGCCGACCTCGACGCCGTCACCGAGTACGAGCTGTGGAAGGCCACCTGGTCGTCCATCGACACCGTCAACTTCCACGAGCTGGTGTGGACGCTCGGGCGCCACAACGACATGCTGGACTCCTTCGTCCCGCAGACCTTCATCGGCAACCACGACGTCACGCGCGTGGCCTCCCAGATCGCCGAGCAGCGACACCACGAGCACGCCTTCGTCATCCTGCTGACCGTCGGCGGCACCCCCTCGATCTACTACGGGGACGAGCAGGGTTACACCGGCGTCAAGGAGCAGCGGGCCGGCGGTGATGACCAGGTGCGTCCCGTCATGCCCGAATCCCCTGACCAGCTCAGCGATCTCGGGCGTGGCCTGCAGCACGTCGTGCAAGAGCTCATCGCCCTGCGTCGGCGCCACCCGTGGCTGCACCGCGCTCGCACGCAGGTCAACGACGTCGCCAACGGCACCATCACCTACGTCGCGACGGGCGAGGGCGGTGAGAGCGTCCGGGTCGGGCTCAACCTCACCGACGAGCCGTTCGTGCTCGGCTGCGACGACAGCGAGCGGGTCCTCGCCGGACACGCGGAGGTAGCGTCACGCGCAGCCACCGTGCCGCCGCACCGTTGGGTCGTGCTCGGCCAGGAGTAGCCCGTGGCTACAGTGGTGCCCGTGATCGAGCTTCGCCTCCCCGCGCGGCCGGCGCTGCTGACCGCCACGGTTGCTGCGCTCGGGCTGGCCCTGGCGGGGTGTGGTGGCGGCGCCCAGCCGGCCGCGACCATCCCGCAGAAGACGGTGCAGTCCAAGGTGCGTCAGCTGATGAAGGCCAAGACGGGCAAGGACTACTCGGTGACCTGTCCCGGGGACCTGACGGTCCGAGCCGGGGAGACCATGCGGTGCTACCAGAGCGACCGCAAGGGCAACACGCTCGGCCTCACGGTCGGCATCAAGAACGCCGACGCGGCCGACCCCACGCTCACCGTCAAGGCCGATCCCCGGACCACGCCGAAGGCCACCCCCAAGGCGACGTAGCATCGGGCCGAACCACGGGAGCCCGGGCACGGGCTGAGAGGGTGCTGACGCGGCGCCGACCGTCCACCTGATGCGGGTCGTGCCGCCGTAGGGAGCGTGTGATGGATCGTCCTTCGTCAGATCAGGGCCGCACCGGGCGCAAGGCCGTCACGGGGGCCGTGTGGGGCAACTTCGTCGACCAGGTCGACATCTTCCTGCCGGTGATCGCGCTGGCGCCCGCCGCCGCGAGGCTCTACGGGCCCGCCGGTGCCGCCGCGCAGACGGGCGTCGTGTTCGTGGCCACGCTGCTCGGGCGGCCGCTCGGCGCAGCGCTTTTCGGCCATCTCGCCGACCGCCACGGGCGCACCATGACCACTCAGGTCGCGATCGGTGGGGTGGCCGCGACCACGCTGGCGCTCGCCGCGGTGCCGGACCACACGGTGCTCGGCGCGGGCACCGTGTGGGCCTTCGTGGTGCTGCGCTTCCTCGGCGGCATCTTCCTCGGTGGGCAGTACACCGCCGCCGTGCCGCTCGCGATGGAGTGGAGCGCACCGCGTCGACGGGGGCTGGTCAGCGGCCTGGTCATGGCGATGTCACCGCTCGCCAACAGCGCCATCGCCGCCCTGACCCTGCTGCTGGTCGCGGTCCTCGGCGCCGACGGGTACGCGTCCGGCGGCTGGCGGATCTCGTTCGTCATCGGCGGCCTGCTCGCCGCGGTGATGCTCGGCTACTACCGCCGTGGGGTGCGTGACTCCGTCGTGGCGACGGCTGAACGGCCCGTGTCGACGAGCTCGTCGACGGCCGCCTCGAGAGCAACCAGCCCGTTCGTCGCGGTCGTCGCTGGGCCGTGGCGCCGTCAGCTGGCCCAGGTGGTGCTCCTGATGACGGGCCTGTGGCTCTACGTGCAGCTGACCATCCCGGTCCTCACGGCCGGCCTCAAGGTGCACCCCGGGCTCACGCCCGCCGACGTGCCGCTGATCATGCTCTTCGCGTCGCTGGCGCTCGTCCTCGGGATCGCGGTCGCGGGCGCGCTCTCGCAGGTTGTCGGGCGGCGCCGTCTGCTCGTCGGATTCGGCCTCGCCACAGCGGTGCTCGCGCCCGCGAGCTATCTCGCGGTGGGCTCGGCCCGGGGTCTGGTGGCCGTCACGGCGGCCGTCGTGGCGACGCAGCTGACGACGTCGTCCGGTTTCGGCCCGATCGGGGCCTACCTCAGCGAGCGGTTCCCCGGCGCGGTGCGCTCGACCGGCTACGGGGTGGGCTACAGCGTGTCCATCGTGCTGCCCTCGCTCTATCCGTTCTGGCTGCCGCCGCTGCAGGCGCGCCTCGGCGCCACGACCGCGGTGGCGGCGCTGCTCGTCCTCGGCGGACTGCTCATCGCGCTCGGCGCGGCCCTCGGCCCCGAGCCGGACCGGTCCGCGCCGCTGCCCGACTGAGATCCAGGGCGGTGCAACGGCGTTCGCGGCGCGCGTCAGGCCTGCCCGTCCAGCGACCGGATCTGCCGGAACAGCAGCGGCAGGACGGCGAGGCAGGTGATGGCGGCGAGGGTGACCCACAGCGCGGGCGCGTAGACCGACACGGACCGGGTGGCCCACGTCATCAGCGCGGGGGTGAAGCCCGCGAAGAAGATCGAGGCGATGTTGTAGGACAACGCCATCCCCGTAGACCGGACCGCGGCCGGGAACGCGCGCGCCAGGGTCGACGGGGCGATGCCGGCGAAGACCGACACGTTGGCGCAGAGGATCACGTGCACCGCGAGGAGCACGGGGATCGTGGGCTGCCGGTGCAGCCACCACAGCGCGGCGAGCGGCACGACGAGCATCGCCACGACACCCCAGGTGAGGACCCGTTGGGCGCCGAGCCGGTCGGCGGCACGCCCGGCGAGCACGCACCCGGCGACCAGCACGACGTTGCCGACGAGCGATGCGAGGAACGAGTCGCGCGACGTGAAGCCGAGCCCGATCCCCTTGGTGGAGTAGTAGGTCGGCAGGTAGATGATCAGCGCGTAGACGCAGACCGTCCACAGGATCGAGAAGACGGCGCCGGCGAGCAGCCGCGACAGGTGCGTGGTGAAGAGCGCCTTGAGCGGCTCGAGCGGCGACTCGTCGCCCTGCTCCGCGCTCAGCTGGGCGAAGGCCTCCGTCTCGGGGAGCCGCCGCCGCACGTAGAACCCGACCGGCACGATGAGCAGGCCGATGAGGAAGGGCAGCCGCCAGGCCCAGTCGTGGATGGTCGACGTGGACATCGTGGAGGTGATGGTGAAGCCGATGATGGCCGACATGAGGTTCGAGATGCCCATGCTCGCCTGCAGCCACGCGGCGTAGGTGCCGCGCTCGCTCGGTGGGGCGTGCTCTACGAGATAGGCTGCGGCGCCGCCGATCTCACCTCCGGCCGAGAAGCCCTGGAGGATGCGGCCGAGGACGAGCAGCGCCGGCGCGGCGACGCCGATCGCGGCGTAGGGCGGGGCGACCGCGATGATCAGGGTGCCGAGACCCATGAGCAGGATCGTGGTCGTGAGCGCCGCCTTGCGGCCGATCCGGTCGCCGTAGAGCCCGAGCACGATGGCACCGAGGGGCCGGGCGACGAAGCCGACGCCGAAGACCACGAAGGTGGACAGCAGCGCGGCCGTCGAGTCGCCGTCGGCGAAGAAGTTGGCGGCGATGAAGGTCGCGAAGAACGCGTAGACGCTGAAGTCGTACCGGCGGGTGAGACCTGCGGCTGGTCAGACGTATCCTGGAGGCTATGCCTGTTGACCTCGCCCCTGCCGCGTGGGTCGCTCGGATCAACGACGAGCGCCTGCGCCGCACGTGTGGCGAGGGGGCGCTCGAGCGTGGCACGGACTACTGGCGCAAGGGTCACGTGGTCGCCATCACGGTCACCCCGGACGGCGGCATCGTCCTCGGCACGGTGCGCGGCTCCCGCTCCTCGGACTACCAGGTCATCATCTCGCGGGTCGGCGTCGAGCCGCCCCCGCCCGCCGCTCCCGAGTGGCACGGACGCTGCTCCTGCCCGATGCAGTCCAGCTGCAAGCACGTCGTCGCGGTCGTCCTCGAGGCCCGGCGCCGCATCCAGGGCGCCCCCGACCCCAACGCGCTGGCCGACTGGGAGCGGGCCCTCGGCTGGGCGCTGCGTCCCGCCCGCGGGCAGGGCGTCGACCCCGACCTGCCCGAGATGGCGCTGCAGGCCTCGCTGGTCGACAACCGCGCCTCCGGTCGCGGCGGTGCGGCCCCGGGGCAGCGCGTCCAGCTCGTGCCGGTCGTGCGCAACAAGAAGGACAAGTGGGTCAAGACGGGGGTGACCTGGCCCGAGATCAGCCGCGGCTACGGCGTCCGGGCGCGCGCCGACCAGCTGCAGGTCGTCCAGGAGATCCGCACGGCGCACGACCGCACGCGCAACCAGTTCGCCTACGGCTACGGCAACCACCCGGTCTACCTGGACGACTTCGACGACTCCATCTGGCACCTGCTGGACCGCGCCCGCAAGGTGGGCGTCGGTCTCGTAGCCGCTTCGTCCACAGAGGAATTCGTCATCGGCGACCCCGTGCGCATCACCCTCGACGTCGACACCGTAGACCGTGCCGGTCCCCTCACGCTGCGCCCCACCGTCCTGGCCGCCGACGGGGAGCCCCTCTCGGGGCGCGTGTCGACGATCGGCCGACCGGTGCACGGCGTCATCCACGAGGTGCACCGCTCGACGACCGATCGCGAGGTCGTGCTGCACCCGGTCGAGAGCTCGGTGCCGGAGCAGGTGGCCAACTTCGTCGACGCCCACCGCACTCTGATGGTGCCGCCCGAGGAGGTCGATCGCTTCCTCGAGCAGTACTACCCGGCGCTCAGCCGGCAGGTGCCCGTCAGCGCCCGGTCCGGCAACGTCGAGCTGCCCCAGGTGCAGCCGCCGCACCTCGGTCTCGACATCACCCACCTCGACGGGCACCGAGCCGAGCTGCGTTGGTGCTACGTCTATCCCATGGCGTCCACGAGCGGCTCGCTCGCCCGCAGGGTGCCGATGGACTCGCCGCAGGCCGACGCCGCGCGAGACCTCGCTGCCGAGAGCGCCCTCGTGGAGGCGCTCGCGGCCGAGGACGCGCTGGACGCCGTCGAGCACCTGCGCTGGCGCTCGCCCACGGGCTACCGGCTGCGCGCAGCAGCGGCCACCTCGGGCATCGACAGCGCGACTCTCGTGCAGACCCTCGTCCCCTGGCTGGAGGAGCACGGGGTCGACGTGCAGGTGCACGGCGACGTGCCGGACTACGTCGAGGCGCAGGAGGATCCGGTCGTCTCGATCTCGGTCCGCGACTCCGACCAGCGCGACTGGTTCGACCTCGACGTCGCCGTGTCCATCGGCGAGGAGCAGGTGCCGCTGCCCGAGCTGCTGCGCGCCCTCGCCCAGCAGGAGAGCCACCTCATCCTCGACTCGGGCACCTACTTCTCGCTGGAGCGCCCCGAGCTCGACTCGCTGCGCGCTCTCGTCGAGGAGGCTCGGGACCTCGTCGACAAGGACAGCGACTCGCTGCGGCTCTCGGCCTTCCAGGCCGGCTGGTGGGAGGAGCTGCAGCGCCTCGGCGTGGTCGCCGAGCAGAGTGCCCGCTGGCAGGCCCGGATGGAAGCCCTTCTCACCCTAGGCAGCTCGCGTCCCGCCGAGATCCCGAAGGGCCTGCTGGCCGAGCTGCGGCACTACCAGGTCGACGGGTTCCGGTGGCTGTCGCTGCTGTGGGACGCGGGCCTCGGCGGGGTGCTCGCCGACGACATGGGCCTCGGCAAGACCCTGCAGACCCTCGCCATGGTCGCGCGGGCCAAGGAGACCGGCGACCTCGCCGACCCGGTGCTCGTGATCGCCCCCACGAGCGTCGTCGGCACCTGGGCGTCGGAGGCCGCCCGGTTCGCACCCGACCTGCGCGTGGTCGCCGTCACCGAGACCGAGAAGCGGCGGGAGGGCTCGCTCGCCGAGACCGTCGCCGGCGCCGACATCGTCGTCAGCTCCTACACGCTGGTGCGGCTCGACGACGAGGTCTACCGCGAGATCAGCTGGCGCGCAGTGGTGCTCGACGAGGCGCAGTTCGTCAAGAACCACCGCTCCAAGACCTATCTCGCGATCCGGCGGCTGCAGACGTCGTCCGTCTTCGCCATCACCGGCACCCCGCTCGAGAACTCCCTGATGGACCTCTGGTCGATCCTGTCGCTCGCGGCCCCCGGCATGTTCCCCGACCCGGGCAAGTTCGGCGACCGCTACCGCAAGCCGATCGAGAACGGCGACGCGCCCGAGCAGCTGGCCACGCTGCGCCGCCGCATCCGCCCGTTCGTCCTGCGCCGCACCAAGGACCAGGTCGCGTCCGACCTGCCGCCCAAGCAGGAGCAGGTGCTCACGGTGCCGCTCGCGCCGGCGCACCGCCGGATCTACGACCGGCACCTGCAGCGCGAGCGCCAGCGCATGCTCGGCCTGCTGGGGGACATGCAGAAGAACCGGGTAGCCATCCTGGCCGCGCTCACCCGGCTGCGGCAGCTCGCGCTCGACCCGGCGCTGGTCGACGAGGGCTATGAGGGCTCGGCCGAGTCGGCCAAGATCGACCTGCTCGTCGAGCATCTGCAGGAGCTCGCGGCCGAGGGCCACCGCGTCCTCGTCTTCAGCCAGTTCACCCGCTTCCTCACCCGGGTGCGCGGTCGCCTTGCGCGAGAAGGGATCTCGACGGTCTACCTCGACGGGCGCACGCGCAACCGCCCCGAGACGATCGCCGAGTTCAAGGACGGCGACGCGACGGCGTTCCTCATCTCGCTCAAGGCCGGTGGCTTCGGCCTCACCCTGACGGAGGCCGACTACGTCTACGTCCTCGACCCGTGGTGGAACCCGGCCGCGGAGTCGCAGGCCATCGACCGCACCCACCGCATCGGGCAGGACAAGCCGGTGATGGTCTACCGCCTGGTCTCCGAGGACACCATCGAGGAGAAGGTGCGCGCCCTGCAGGAGCGCAAGCGCGGCCTGTTCGACCAGGTCGTCGACGACGAGGGCGCGTTCGCGAAGGCGCTCGGCGCCTCCGACATCGCCGAGCTGCTGGGGGAGTAGGCTCCGGGCCAGGTGGACCGAGCGAGGGGAGCGGGGCGTGTTCGAGCTGGGACTTGTCGAAGGAGCTCTGCTGGTGGCGATCGGAGCCGTCGTCGTCAGCGTCCTGCGGGGGCGCCGTCGCCGGTAGGGGTCTGGCACCAGGTGTTCATCTGAGCGTCTTCTCAACGGATCGACCCCGGGGTAGTCTCCGCCGAGGAAGGCCCTGTGCCCGGCTGCTCACCGATGAGGAAACCCCATGCCCACCAGCCCTCGCCCCGCCCACCGCGCTGCTGCCCGTCCGACCCGCCGGACCGCAGTGCGCACCACGCTCACGACCCTCTCGGTCTCCGGCCTGATCGCGGCCGGCGTCGCCGTCGCCCCGGCCGGTGCGACACCGGCACCGGCTGCCGGTGACAAGAAGCCGCCGACCGCGGGGACCATGTCCTTGCAGCTGCTCAGCTTCAACGACTACCACGGCCACCTGGAGGCCGGCGACCCGCCGCTGCCGGCCGCCACCGACCCCAGCCAGACGAAGGTGGGTGGCGTCGAGTACCTCTCCAGCACCCTCAGCTCGCTGCGCGCCAAGGCGCCCAAGGGCAACACGCTGACCGTCGCGGCCGGTGACCTGATCGGCGGCTCGACCTTCCTGTCCGGCCTGTTCCACGACGAGCCCTCGGTCGAGAGCCTCAACACCCTCGGCCTCGACGTCTCGAGCGTCGGCAACCACGAGTTCGACGAGGGTACCGCCGAGCTGCTGCGCATGCAGAACGGCGGCTGCCACCCCGTCGACGGGTGCTACTTCCCGGGCCAGCCCTACGCCGGCGCCAACTTCCAGTGGCTCGCCGCCAACGTCGTGAAGAAGTCCGACGGTCAGTCCCTGCTCCCCGGCACCTCGATCAAGAAGGTCAACGGCGTCAACGTCGGCTTCATCGGCATGACGCTCAAGGCCACCCCGACCCTGGTCAGCCCGGGCGGGGTGTCGACGGTCGACTTCCTCGACGAGGTCACCACCGCCAACGCCGAGGCCGCCAAGCTGCGCAAGCGCGGCGTCGAGGCGATCGTCGTGCTGCTGCACGAGGGCGGCTACCAGAGCGGCACCTACAACTCCTGCCAGGGTATCTCCGGCCCGATCGTGCAGATCGCCTCCCAGCTCGACCCGTCGATCGACGAGGTCATCACGGGCCACACCCACCAGGCCTACGTCTGCAGCATCCCCGACCCGGCCGGCGCCCCGCGCCTCGTGACGAGCGCCGCGTCCTACGGGCAGATGGTGACCGAGTCCAACCTGGTCATCGACCGCCGCACCAAGGACGTCGTGCGCACCCTCTCGACCGCGCAGAACCACCTGGTCACCCAGACCACCAAGGACCCGGCCGAGACCCGCGTCATCGACAAGTGGAAGGCGCTGTCCGCACCCCGCGCCGGCCGCGTCGTCGGCACCATCGCCGAGGACATCACCGGTGACGCCAGCGGCAACCGCGGCATCGAGACGCCGATGGCCGACATGATCGCCGACGCCATCCTCGCGGGCACCTCGGGTGCCAACGGCGGCGCCCAGATCGCGTTCATGAACGTCGGCGGGGTCCGTGCCAGCCTGCTGCGCAACACCATCACCAACGGGGAGAAGGTCGGCGAGGTCACCTACGCCGAGGCCTACGCCACCTCGCCGTTCGGCAACCTGCTGGTCTCGCTCGACCTCACCGGCGCCCAGATCAAGCAGGTGCTCGAGCAGCAGTACCAGCCGGTCGCCGCCCGCGGGTCGCGCCCGATGCTCGCCCTGGGTGTCTCGAAGGGCTTCACCTACAGCTGGGACGCCTCCCAGCCGCAGGGCTCGCGGGCCATCAACCTCGCGCTGAACGGCGTGGCGATCGACCCGGCGAAGACCTACCGCGTCGGCACGCTGTCCTTCCTCGCCGAGGGCGGCGACCTGTTCACGGCGTTCAAGGATGGCAAGAACCTCGTCGGTGGTCCCGAGGACCTCGCCAACCTGGTCGCCTACCTCGGGGCCAACCCGGGCCTGACCGCGCCCGCCTCGCGCGTCGACGGCCTGTGATCCGGTAGACCCCTCCAAGCCTTCGCGTCACGGCGCGAGCCCCAGCCCCAGCCCCAGCCCGAAGAGTCTCGAGCACGCTGGAACCCGGCGCCCACGCGGCGCGTTGACAGCACATGGGAGTCATCCTCTCCGCCGTCATCGCCCTCGTGGGCGCCGGTCTGCTCGGCACCGGTGTCCTCTCCTACTTCCGCGCCCGGTTCGCCCGCCGCCGGGTCGTCCGCGGAGCTGTCCGCGGAGCCCCGCTCGACGGGGGCGCCAGCCGCCGGCCCCGCCTCGGCGTGCGCGCCAGCGTGGCGCTCACGGTCCTCGGCGCCGTCCTGGTGCTGCTGCCGGACGCGTTCGCCTCGCTCGTCGTGCCCGCAGCACCGGCCGGTGACGACACCGCAGCGACGCTTGGAGCGCTGGCCCTGTTCTTCTACCGCGTGGGTGTCGGCTCGGCCCTGGCGCTGGTCGGCCTCGCGATGGCGCTGTGCAGCGCCTTCGTCGTCGGCCGCGTTCGCGGTGCCACCGAGCAGGCGACCGACCGGCTGGTCACGCAGGTGCCCTTCCTCGCCGGTCGCGAGGCGCGGGCGCTCGCCGTGCCGGTCGACTTCCCGCGCGAGTGGCCGGCCCTGCTCGCCCTCGACAAGCAGCTGACCCGGCGCTTCCTGCGCTACGACGACGACCTGGAGGCCGCCGTCAACTTCCCGGTCATGCGCGACTACTCCGACCCGCTGACCCGCGCCGCCCTGGACGCCATGCTGCGCTGCGACCGGGTCCGCACCCCTGCGGCACCGGCCGGTGTCCGCGACGCCCGCCGCACGGACTACGCCCGCGCGGTCGCGCAGTTCCAGGTCGCCCTGGACGCGGCCGAGGCCAACGCGCAGCGGCTGATGTGGAGCACGTTCACCGATGACGAGCGGCGCACCCTCGAGTCCGCCGCCGCGGCGCTCGACTTCATGCGCACCAACACCACGACGCCCGGCGAGCGCGCCTCCGCCTATGCCCGTGTCCGGCAGCAGCTGGACGCGATGAGCGAGCAGGAGGCCGCTCGCCGGACCCCGAACGGCGACGCCGCGCGCCCGCACCCGTTCCACGACATCCACCGCCGCGCCGACGGCTGAGCGCAGCCACCTCACTCGCCGGTGAACCGCGGCTCCCGCTTGGCGAGGAACGCGTCCACGGCCTCGTGATGGTCGGCGGTGGCGTGGGCGAGGGGCTGCATGGCCGCAGCCAGCTGGAGGGCCTCGTCGAGGCGCTGGTGGGCCGCCTGACGCAGCAGCGCCTTGGCCATCCGCACCGCATGCGGCGGGTTGGCGGCGATCCGGTCGGCGAGCGCGTGCGCCTGCGCCAGGAGGTCGTCGGGGTCCACGACGCGTGACACCAGGCCCCACTCGAGCGCGGTCGCCGCGTCGATGGGGTCGCCCGTCAGGGTCATCTCGGCGGCACGCGCGGGGCCGACGGCGCGCTGCAGCAGCCAGGCCCCACCGTCGCCGGGGATCAGCCCGACCTTCACGAAGCTCTCGGCGAACCGGGCTCGGGTCGAGGCGATCCGCAGGTCGCAGAGCAGGGCGAGGTCGCAGCCCGCGCCCACGGCCGGGCCGTTCACCGCCGCGACGAGCGGCACCTCGAGCGCGTGCAGGGCCCGCGGGATCCGCTGGATCCCGTCGCGGTAGCCCGTGCGGCCGAGGTGCGGTGGCCCGCCGAACGGCGGCTCGTGGCGAGCCATCTCCTTGAGGTTGCCGCCCGCGCAGAAGGCCGGCCCGGCGCCGGTCAGCACGACCGCGCGCACCTCGGCGTCGCGCGCGACCCGGTCGGCCGCAGCCACGATGGCGTCGACCATCGGGGCGTCGGAGATCGGGTTGCGCAGCTCGGGGAGGTTGAGCGTCCAGGTCTCGACGTGGTCGCGGCGGTCGACGAGCAGGGGAGCGTCCATGACCCGCAATCTAGCCGTGCGTCAGCCGTGTGCCCGGAAGACCTTGCCGGGGTTGAGGATCCCGGCCGGGTCCATCGCGGACTTGATGGCTCGGTGCAGCTCGACCACCGGCGCGGACAGCTCGGCGTGCAGGCCGTCCATCTTGAGCAGACCCACGCCGTGCTCGCCGGTCACCGTGCCGCCGGCCGCGAGGGCTACGTCGATGATCTCGTGGAAGGCGAGCTGGGCCCGCTCGCGGGCCGCGGCGTCCCCGGGCTGGGTGATCAGCAGCGGGTGCAGGTTGCCGTCGCCCGCGTGGGCGATGTTGGCGATGACCGTGTCGTGCCGCGCCGCGATCGCCTGGATCTCGGCGAGGACGGGCGCGACCTGGGACTTCGGCACGCACACGTCCTCGGTGAGCACGTCACCGAGGCGCTCCAGCGCGGGGTAGGCCAGGCGCCTGGCTGCGAAGAGCAGCTCGGCCTCCTGCGGGTCGCTCGACACCACGGCGAAGCCGGCGCCGGAGTCGCTGAAGACCTGCTCCATCAGCGCGGCCTCCGCGTCGCCCTGAGCGCCCGGCGTGTCGATCCGGCCGAGCAGCACGGTGTCGGCCTCGGTCGACAGGCCCATGTTCTTCCAGTCGTCCACGGCCTGCAGGCAGGTGCGGTCGACCAGCTCCAGCGCGCTCGGCGTGAGCCCGGCGGCCGCGACGGCGGTCACGGCCCGCCCCGCCGACACCAGGTCGGGGAAGTAGCCCGCGATGGTGCGCTCGGGGTCGCGCAGCGGGCGGAGCTTGACGGTGATCTCGGTGATGATGCCGAGGGTGCCCTCCGAGCCGACGAGCAGCCCGACGAGGTCGTAGCCCACGACGCCCTTCGCGGTGCGTCGCCCGACCCGCACGAGATCGCCTGTGCCGGTGACGAACTCGAGCCCGATGACGTAGTCGCGAGTGACGCCGTACTTCACGCAGCACAGCCCGCCGGCGTTGGTCGCCGCGTTGCCGCCGATGGTGGACCAGGGCGAGCTGGCCGGGTCCGGGGGATACCAGAGGCCGCGCTCGGCGCAGGCCGCACGCAGGTCGTCGTTGACGACGCCCGGTTGCACCACGGCGATGCGCTCCAGCTCGTGGATCTCGACGATCTCCCTCATCAGCTCCAGGCTGAGCACGACCCCGCCGTCCAGGGCGTTCGCCCCACCCGACAACCCCGTCCCGGCGCCGCGCGCGACGACGGGCGCCCGGTGCTGGTGGCAGACCTGCACCACGGCCTGCGCGTCCTGGGCCGAGCGGGCCCGCACCACCGCGGCCGGCTTGCCGTAGGGCGCCCACTCGGCCTCGTCGTGCAGGTAGCTCGCCACCCGGTCCGGATCGGTGATCAGGGTGTCGGCGTCGAGCCGGGCCGTGAGGTCGTCGATCAGGGCGGTGGTGTCGATCGGCATGGGCGGCAGTCTCTTTCGTCGTCGAGTGGTGGACTTGGTCTGGTGACGTCGGTGCGGTGGCGGCGGTCTGGTGGCGTCGGCCACGTGAGTCAGCGGTCCAGGAACTCCAGGATCGCGGCGTTGAGCGCCTCGGGCTGATCGATGTTGGCGGCGTGACCGCAGTCCTCGATCACGTGGGCGCGCACGTGGGCGTTGCGTTCGGCCATCGCCGTCGCGTGCTCGCACGGCCACATCTGGCTGTCTCGGCCGGCGAGCATGAGCACGGGCACCTCGACCCGTTCTACGACATCGCGCCAGTCCTGCTGGGCGTGGTCGAAGAGCAGCGGGAGCGTCTCGGGCGTGATGCCACCGCGCAGCGCACCGGCCTTCGGCCCGAGCTTGTCGACGAGCCGCTGCAGGCCCACGAGCTGCTGCTCGACGGTGAAGCCGCGACCTGTCTGGGGGATGCTGCCCTGGAAGAACGTGCCGCAGTTGCTGTCGTCGAATCCGTAGTATCCGTAGGCCCATTCGTCGCTGTTGCGCATGCGCGGAGTCTGGTCGATGCTCACGATCGCGCGCACCCGGTCGGTGCCGTAGAGGTCCACGTAGGACCAGATCGTGCTGGCGCCCATCGAGCCGCCGACCAGGACGGCATCGCGCACGTCGAGAGCCTCGAGGACCTGGCGCACGTCCTGGGCGTGGCGCGCGACGCGCTGCCCGTGCGCAACCTTGTCCGACTCGCCGTGGTTGCGACGGTCGATCGCCACGACGCGATACCCGGCGTCCAGCAGCGCCTCACGCTGGAACGCCCACGTCGTCGCCGGCGCGGTGTAGCCCGCGATCAGCACGACGGCCTCGCCGTCGCCCTCGTCGGTGACGTGGAGCCCGACGCCGTCGTTGGTCGTGATCATGGGCCCATCCTGCCTGGCCCGACGGCCTGCCGTCTCGTCGGCTGCCGCCGGCGGCAGCGCTCAGTCGGTCTCGGCGACGTAGTCCCAGCCGGCCGCGGCCCGACTGCCACTCGGGTAGAACCGCACGAAGCCCTCGCCGCTCGGCAGAGTCGCCTGCAGCCGGACGACGGCCCGGCCCCCGGGGGTGATCGACCTGGGCCAGCCGGTGCCCGCGCCCGGCTTGAGCGGGTGGACCTTCCCGTCATGGGTGAGCACGTCGAAGTGCGCGGAACCCAGATCGTCCGCGCCAGTCGTGTCGGCGGCCGCGCTGAAGGTCACGGTGAACGTGCAGGGCACCTGGTCCGCGCCCACCTTCGTCGAGGCGGGGTAGGAAGGCCCGTCGAGGTCTACCCGGACCGCGGTCGATCCCAGCCGCACCAGCACGGGGGCGCCGGGGTAGGACACGGCCGGCTGGTCGACGCTGCCGGTGGCCATCGACGAAGTGGACGGGGACGGAAGGAAGCTCGGCCAGTCACCGATGCCGTCGGCGCCCGACCTCGCCCCCGGCGTCACCTCCGACGTGGTGCCGGTGGCCGACGCCTGGGGCCGGGCGTCGGCGGCACCGGAGCAGCCGGCCAGGGTGGCCGCGAGCGCGCCGGCGGTGAGCCCGAGGGCTACCGTCCGACGCGCTCGCGGGTGGTCGATCCTCACTGGCCGCCGTGCCCCTTGGTGGTGGCGGCAGCGGTGAAGACGTCGCGGCCGAACGGCATCAGGCCGGACTGGGCCGCGAAGCCCAGGTGACCGAGCTTGTCCAGCCCACCGCTGATCGTGCCGGCCGTGAGGGGCTCGTACGCCTGCCCGGACGACACCGAGAAGATGTCCTCCATGGTCCGCAGCCACGAGTAGTGGTTGTAGCTCGTGGTCGAGACGGTCCCCGGCTTGATGGCCGGCGAGATGAGCACCGACCCGGTGATGCCGCCGCCCGGGGTGGGCGTGCGGGCGTCGAAGGCCGCCGCGGGGGTCTGACCGGGGCTGAGGTGGCCGGGGACGCCGAGCGCGGAGAGCGTGATGCTCGTGACCGGGCCGGTCGTGGTGACCTTCTTGCCGCGGGCGTCGACCAGCGTGAACGAGCCCTTGCTGACCGGCTGGGTCGGGTCGGACACCATGACCGGGCCCGCGTTGACGACGGCGCCGATGTAGGAGCCGGAGGGGATGCCGGCACCGGTCACGGCCCGACCGATGTCGGTGGTGACCACGTTGGCGGCGATGGTGCTCGTCGCCGCGCCCGCGCTGGCGGTGATCGTCTTGGCGGGGGACAGCCCGTAGTCGCTACCGGTGTTCTTGGCGCCCGGGACGCAGTTGGTCTTGTCGGCGTTCACGAGCGCGAGATCCTGCTCGCACGAGGGCGGCCGGACGATGTAGCCGTTGTTGCCCGGCCCCGGGTAGAGCTGGTTGCCGTAGCGGTCCGTCGCGAGGGTGGAGTTCGGTCCGGTGGGCTCCCACGGGACGTTCTTGCCGTTGATGTTCTGACCCGCGCGGTCGGCCTTGAGGTAGTCCTGCGCGAGCGCGCCGCCCGCGGGGAACTGGTTGTCGCCGTAGCGCACGTAGCCGCCGGCCATGCTCTTCATGGTCGGGCTCTTGTACTGGTAGATCTCGTGCTTGGCAGCCGCCTTCGCCACCCGGGTCGGGTCGGTCGCGTTGTTGAACGACATGGTGCTGAACGGCGGGTTCGCCTCGTCGAAGGTGATGTCGATCAGGCCGCCGTCCTTGAACGCCGCGGACCGCTCGATGAGCGGCACGTAGTACTTCAGGAACAGGTCGGAGGCGTAGAGCCCGCCGGTGTGGTTGACGGGCGGGGTGCTGAGCGGCTTGCTGTAGTCCGGGTTGCCGTTGGCGTCGAACAGGCCGGACAGGTTGTTGCCCTTGCAGGTCGCGTCGTGGGCGTCCGAGCAGTTGTTGGGCGTGATCCAGCTGAACGCCGGCACCTGGTCGGCCGGCTTCTCGAGGTCGGCGATCAGGCCACCCGTGGCGTGGTCGAGGTTGGCGATGTGCGCCGCATCGGTGTCCGTGCCCCCACCCACCGGGGTGGTGAGCGCGTCGGTGCCGGTGTTGTCGTCCCCGACGATCGAGTGGAACCACGCGAACGGGAAGTGCTTGGCGACGTACTGATCGTTGGCCTGCGCCCCGGTGAACGACGTGATCCCGGCGGCCTTGTCGGCCGCCGTCGGCGCCATGACCCGGGGGTTGGTGGTCGGGGTGTTGGCCCGGCTGCCGGGTGCCCCGCCGAGCCCGTCCTCACGGCCGGGCTGGTTCCCGAGGTCCTGGGCGTATCCCTTCCAGCTCACGTTCGCGGCGTCCAGCTGGTTGAACAGCGTGGGCACGTGCTTGGGGAAGGTGCAGCCGTTCTTGCCGTCGGGAGCGTTGGGACCCGCGGGGGAGAGCACCTGGCCGTACTGGTCCGTGCGGCCGAACCGCGCGCCGGTGTGGGCGGCGATGATGTTGGCGTTGGTCCCGAGGTCGGTGTTGGCGACGTCGCAGTCCTCCTGCAGGTCCATCGACGGCGACTGGCCGGACACGAGGGAGGTGTAGTTGTCCTGGCTGTAGTGGCCGGTGCCGTAGTAGTTCTTCAGCAGCGCGCCCTGCGACGGCAGCGTCTTCCACAGGTAGCTGTTCTGGTTCAGCCCCGTGAACGTCGCGTCGTAGGACTTGTTCTCCAAGATGATGAGCCAGACGTGCTTGATCTGCCCCGGCGCGAGTCCGGTGCTCGTGATGGTGGTGTCCGTGCGGTGGCCGACCGGGTCGGCGAACGAGGGGCTGGTGAACCCGCTCAGGGCGACACCGGTGACGGCCACAGCAGCGACACCGGCAACACGTCGAGTGATCCTCATGGGGTCGTTCTATCCCCGTCTGTCCACGGCTGGGTGGACAAGACATGAATTGCCACGAAATCAATGAGAATTGGCTGTGAGAATTCTCAGAGTTATGTCGCGAATCCTCAGAATCTGTCTGAGAGCAGCTTGGTCTTGTCGGCGGGAACCTCGCGCAGGATCAGCCGGGAGTTGACCGAGGCGACGCCGTAGTCGCGCTTGAGCAGCTCGATGACCGACTCCAGCTCGGCGGTGTCGGCGCACACGATGTGCAGCTGGTAGTCGTAACGTCCGGTCAGCCGCAGCGCGCCGATCACCTGCGGCACCTGGGTCAACGACTCGGCGAAGGCCACCCGCTCGACGCCCTCGCGCAGCTCGATGTCGCTGAGCACCCCGAGCGTCTTGCCGAGCGCCTTCTCGTCCAGCACGGCGGTGAAGCCGGCGATCACCCCCTCGCGCTGCAGCCGCCGGACCCGGTCGGCGACGGTGTTGGCGGACATCCGGACCACCTGGCCGAGCTCGTGGAAGGTCGCCCGGCCGTTGTGCGACAGGGCCTCGATGAGGCGGGCGTCGATGCGATCCATGGCTACCCCTGCCCGCTCACTGCCGGCGGGTGACGACGTAGATGGCGAGGTTGGCGAGGCAGGCGATGATCCCGACGCCGAGCAGGAGCGTCCCGAAGGTCTGCGCGGTCGAGCCGTCGGAGGTCCGCAGATACCACCCGGCGAAGACCAGGACGAGACTCAGCGCGGCACCGACCAGGGGAGAGGTGGAGGAGGGCATGGTCTACTCGATTCTCGCGGGGGACAGGGCGACGGCGCCGGGTGAGGACGTGCTCACCCAGCGCCGTCGGGGCGTTGTCCAGCAGGGTTCAGCGGAGCTCAGCGTGCTGCGGCGCGCTCGGCCCGGTGGGACTCGATGGCGTCCAGGCGCATCTGCTGGTACTCCTCCTCGGGGACCGGGGTGGCTCCAGGCTCGCCCAGCTGGGCGCTGGGGATGCGGGAGGTCTCGGGGGAGAAGTAGGCGGCGATCGCGGCGATGATCGTGATCAGGAACGTGAGACCGCCGACCGTGAGGATGATCCGCGACTGCGAGGTGCCCGGCGGCACGATGGCCGCGAACACGATGGCCATGGCCGAGGAGGCGACGGTGCCGAGGTTCTGCGCGATCGCCATACCGGTGACGCGGGTCTTGGTCGGGAACTGCTCAGGGTAGAACGCCGGGAAGACCGCGTTGTAGCCCTGGTAGACGAAGCCCCACATGATCAGCGACAGCACGATGGCGAGCATCACGTTCTGCTGGCTGACGGCCCACAGGTAGGGGAACGACAACGCACCCGCGCCCACCGCGCCGGCCATGATGCAGGGACGCCGGCCGATCTTGTCCGAGAGGTTGCCGACGTAGGGGATGGTCAGCACGGCGACGATGTTGGACAGGATCGGGATCCACAGGTAGACGTCGGTGTCCATGCCTACGCCGTAGCCCTTGTTGGTCGCGTAGGTCGCACCGAAGACCGAGGTGGTGACCGCGACGATGTTCGTCAGCGCCATGCAGAACACGAGGAACATCGTCTTGCCGCTCTCGGAGAACGCCTGGGTGATGGGGGTCTTGGCGACCTCGCCCTCGGCGACCTCCTCCTGAAACGCGGGGGTCTCGTCGACCCGGCGGCGGATGATGTAGCCCGCGATGACCACACCGGCGCTGAGCAGGAACGGGATGCGCCAGCCCCAGCTCTGGAAGGCCTCGGGGGAGAGGAAGTAGGCGAGCGGCAGGATCACCAGCGCCGCGAAGATCTGACCGAACTGGGTGCCCTGCAGGGTGAAGCTGCCGAAGAAGCCGCGGCGGCCGAGCGGGGCGTACTCGAGGATCATCGACGAGGCGCCGGAGATCTCACCGGCGACGGCGAAGCCCTGGACCAGGCGCAGCGCGATCAGCAGCGCCGGCGCGAGGAAGCCGACCTGCTCGTAGGTGGGCAGCAGCGCGACCAGGAAGGTCGAGACACCCATCATGAGCATGCAGAGCACGAGCACGTTCTTGCGGCCGTGCTTGTCACCCCAGGACCCGAGCACGAACGCGCCGATGGGCCGGGCGACGTAGCCGACGACGTAGGTGCCGAGGGCGCCGATGACGCCCATCCGGGGGTCGGTCTTGTCGAAGAAGATGGCCGGGAAGACGAGTGCCGCGGCCTGGGCGTAGATGAAGAAGTCGTAGTACTCGAGGGCACTGCCGATCCACCCGCTGGCGGCGGCCTTCCCGGTGTTCTTGCCCTGTGGTGTCGTCGCTGACATGCGGTGCCTTTCGAGGCATCGGAGGGGGTAGGGGGGTGCCGACCAGGTCGTGATCGAGCCGAGTGCAGTTATGAACTAACTGGTTACTTCATGGAAGGGTAAGGATCGGGACCCGGAGGTGCAACGTGATCTACGTCTCACTGGGGGTCGCTGGCGGGAGACTACTGGGTCGCGCGCGGTGCGGCCGCTCGACGCGAGGCGTCTAGTCTGGATCGAGACCTTGCTTCGAGATCCTCGGCTGAAATCCGGATAGGCCGAGGAAGGCACGGTAGATCACCCGCCAGGGCCGTGAAGTCCGAGCCACCTGCGGCGCGATCTCGCCTAGCGTCGAAGGCATGTCGTTGCTCTTAGTCAAGGTCGCCCTCGCCCCGCTGATCATCCTCGCCGCGTCGCTGCTGGCCCACCGGCTCGCCCCCGCGCGGCCGGCCTGTTGATCGGTCTGCCCACCACCGCACTGCCGTTCCTGCTCACGATCTACCTCACCCACGGGTCGGTCGCGGCGCTGACGACGGCGGTGGGGAGCATCACCGGACAGGACGCTGGCGCTGCACAACCCCTACGTCACGGCGGTGATCGCCCTGGCGGTCGCCGTGGTCGGGATCGCGACCTGGCCGGCCGGCACCTCCGCGCGGGCCGCGACGGCGACCCCGGCGTGGTCGGTGCCGCTGCGCATGGTGCTGGTCACGTTGACGGTGGTGGGGCTGGCGGCCCTGGAGCCTCTCCTCGGTGTCGTGCTCGCCGGCGCGCTGGCCTCGCTGCCGACCATCCTGCTGGTCATGACGCCGGCGGTGCACTGGTCGCAGGGCCCCGCCGACGCGGTCACGCTGGTCTGGGGGACGCTGGTCTCGATCACGGGGACGGTGGTCTTCCTCGTGGTGCTCGTCGCGACCGCCCCCGCGCTCGGGCTGTGGCCGGCGCTCGCGCTGGCCCTGCTCGCCCTGCCGGTCGGCCCAGCCGCGACGCGCGCGTTGGCGTCCCGGCTGCGCCGGGCCGGGCTACTGCGTGGTCTGGTAGGCGTTGAGGTAGGAGTCCTCGCCCCGCCGCTGCATCGCCAACAGCTCGGCGTAGACCCCGCCGGAGTGCGCGAGCTGGGCCGGTGACCCGATCTCGTCGACGCACCCGTCCTTGATCGTCACGATCCGGTCGACACCGGCGATGGTGGAGAGCCGGTGCGCGATGACCAGGCTGGTGCGGCCGGCCATCAGGGCCTCGAGCCCCTCCTGGACGGCGCGCTCCGAGCGGGTGTCGAGGGCGCTGGTGGCCTCGTCGAGCACGAGCACCGAGGCGTCCTTGAGCATGGCGCGGGCGACCGAGATGCGCTGCTTCTGACCGCCCGAGAGCTTCAGGCCGCGCTCGCCGATCAACGCGTCGAACTCGCCGTCCAGGCCCTCGATGAAGCCGCTGGCGTTGGCCCGCGACGCAGCGAGGGCGACCTCGTCCGGCGTGGCGTGCGGGTGGCCGTAGCGGATGTTCTCAGCGACCGTGTCGGAGAACAGCGACGGGTCCTGGAAGACCAGCGAGATCCGCCGGCGCAGCTCCTGCGCCGGCAGCGTCGCGATGTCGATGCCGTCGAGGCGGATCGCGCCGCTGCGCAGCGGGTAGAGCCCGAGGAGCAGGTTGACCAGCGTGGTCTTGCCGCCGCCCGACTCGCTGACGAGCGCGACCCGCTCACCGCGGCGCACGTCGAAGGTGACGTCCTTGAGCACGTCCGGCCCGTCGCCGTAGCCGAACCGCACGTCCTCGAACTCCAGCACCGGCGCGTCCTCGCGGCGCTGCGGCAGCGCGGGCATCGCGGCGACGTGCTCGACCTCGGCGGACTCCATGACGCGGAAGTAGTCGCGTGACCCGGCCACCGCGCGCTGCGAGGCGTCGATGACCCAGCTCATCATCTCTACGGGCATGCGAGCCATCGCGATGAGCTGGATCAGCAGGACCATCTGGCCGACCGAGAACCCGCCCGAGAGGGTGCGGTAGAAGATGAGCAGGTACATCGCCGCGAACATCACGTTGAGCACCGCGCGACGCAGCACGTCCATCGAGTGCCAGTGCCGCGACTGCTCCTTGGTGGTGCTGTCGGTGCGGTCGAAGTGGCCGGTGAAGGTGTCCAGCTCGTGCCGCTCGCGGGTGAACGAGCGCACCACCCGGATCTGTCCGATGACCTCGGCGAAGCGACCGCCGGCGGAGTCGACATGGTGGTTCTTGTCGGCCTCGAGCCGCTGCCAGGTGCGTGAGGTGAGCCCGGTCAGCCAGACGTAGATCGGGAAGATCACCGCCAGCATCACCGCCAGCGGCCAGTAGTAGATCGCGCTGATGACGAGCACCGCGGCGGTTTGGATCAAGATCGTGAAGAAGGTGTTGGCCATCGACTTGGCGAAGTTGGAGACCTCGGCGATCGAGCGGTTCAGCCGCGAGACGATCGTGCCGGTCATCTCGTCGTCGAACCAGCTCTGCGGCAGCCGCAGCAGCTTGTCGAGGTAGCGCGTCGACAAGATCGCGCGGATCTTGTTGCTGAGCACGTCACCGGTGTAGCCGCCGATGTTGGAGACCACCGTGCTGAGCAGCTCGGCCGCAAGGATCGCGAGCGTCAGCCAGACCAGTGTGGGCAGCGCGCCGGTGCCCCGGCCGTCCTGCACCGCCGAGACGATGACGTCGGTGGCCCGCCCGACGATGAACGGCGTGGCCAGGCCCGCTGCGGCCGTGACGATCGCGCTCGCCGCCACGACCAGGTAGTACGGGCGCAGCTCGCCCGTGAACCGGACGATCCGCGCCAGGGTGGCGAATGTGCCCTCGTCGTGGGCAGGGCGGGCGGCGTCGGCCGGTCTGGCGCTGGCGCTCATGGGGGACTCCTCCGGGTCTTGCTTCGGTGGTGCGGTGCGTCGGATGACTCGGCGGCGCGTGGTGATGCCAGCAGACATCATCAAGTGGACGTGAGGTCAACACCACCCGGCACGCGGCTCTTCCCCGGTGGATACTGGGGCCATGAGCGAGCCACGAGGCATGAGCGAGCTGCGAGCGGTCACCGACGCCGCGCGCCTGCGACAGATCATCGGCGAGCCCGCCGAGCGGGCCCGGCACAAGGTCCGGCCCCGGCTCGACGACGCGGACCGTCGGTGGCTGGCCGCCTCGACGCTCTGCTTCATCGCCACCAGCGGCGCCGACGGGCGCTGCGACACCTCGCCCAAGGGTGACCCCGCCGGGTCGCTGGTGCACGTCCTGGACGACACGACGCTAGCCATCGCGGAACGCCCCGGGAACCGGCGCGTCGATGGCTACCTCAATGTCCTGGAGAACCCGCACGTCGGCATCGTGTTCATCGTCCCCGGCCGCTCGGACACGCTGCGCGTCAACGGCCGGGCACACCTCGTCGAGGACGCACCGTGGTTCGACGACCTCGTCGTGCAGGGCAAGCGCCCGGTGCTCGCCCTCGTCGTCGAGGTCGAGGAGGTGTTCGGCCACTGCGCCAAGGCGTTGGTGCGCGCGCAGGTGTGGCACCCCGAGACGTGGCGATCGAACGACGTGACCGACGTCAGCGCCAGTGCCCGCGAGCGCCGTGCCCAGGGCCTGCCGGACCTGCACGCCGGCGCCGAGGACCTCGCCGCCCTCGAACGGGCGCAGGTCGAGTCCTACGACGTGGGGCTCTACTGACGTCTCGTCGTGGCTGCTAGGCCGCTCGGTGATAGTGACGGTCTGCACGTCACATCTGACCAGCAGACTGCCACCATCTTCGCGGCGGGCAGCCGGGGACACGACGACGACGCCTCGGCTGACGACCCAGAGTGGGCTCAGGCGTCGAAACCGGTGCTGCGCAAGGCATTTGCTGGGACGCCGGCCACGATGGTGTTGGCGGGGACGTCCTTGGTGACGACGGAGCCGGCGCCGACGATGGCGCCGTCGCCGATCGTGACGCCGGGGACCACCGTGACCGAGGCGCCGAGCCAGACCTTGCGGCCGATGCTGATCGGCTTGGGCTCCATGTCAGCGCGTCGGTCCGGGTCGACGCTGTGGTTGAGGGTGGTCAGGGTGCAGCCGTGGCCGATCAACGCGCCGTCCCCGATGGTGATGCCGCCGGTGTCCTGGAAGCGACAGCCGAGGTTGATGAAGACGTCCTTGCCGAGGCGCAGGTTCTTGCCGAACTCGCTGTAGAACGGTGGGAACACCATGACGGACTCGTCGATCGCAGTGCCGGTGAGCTCGCTCAGCAGGTCGCGGATCTCGTCGGGGGTGCGATACCCGTCGTTGATCTGGGCCGTGATGCGGAAGGCATCCTGCGAGGCACCGTGCATGAACTCGTGCTCCGGGGAGCCGCCGATGATCGGCGATCCGCTGCGGACGTGGGTGAGGAACTCCTGCAGATCCATGCGCACCACCCTGCCATCCGTGGGCACGAGGTCGCGGGGAACGGCGTCCGACCCGAAAGGGCGGGAAGGACGAGAACGACGAAGGCCCCTGCCGGCGCTTGCGCCAGCCAGGGGCCTTCGTCAACCGGTCGGGGTGACAGGATTTGAACCTGCGACCTCTTCGTCCCGAACGAAGCGCGCTACCAAGCTGCGCCACACCCCGGTTGAACCTCAACGAGGATACCGGACGGGCGTCGCGTTCACCCAATCGCGCTCACGGGCGCGGCGTGAGGGTCAGCAGGGTCGCTTCCGGGCGGCAGGCGAAGCGCATCGGCGCGTACGGCGAGGTGCCGAACCCGGCCGACACGTGCATCCACGCGGCGTCGTCCGGCGCCTGCTCGGAGGGCGCGTTGGCGCACCCGGGCCACCAGCGCGAGACCCCCTTGGCGCGCTTGCGCTCCAGGTCGCAGTTGGTGACCAGAGCGCCGTAGAACGGGAGCGCCAGCTGTCCGCCGTGGGTGTGGCCGGCGAGGATCAGCTGGGCGCCGTCGGCCACGAACGCGTCGAGCGCGCGGGTGTAGGGGGCGTGCACCACCCCGACGGTGAGCGTCGCGGACGGGTCTGCCGGCCCGGCCACCTCGGCGTAGCGGTCGCGCTTGATGTGCGGGTCGTCGAGCCCGATCAGCTCGAGCTCGCTGCCCTCGACCTTGACCCGGTCGCGCCGGTTGTTGAGGTTGATCCACCCCGCCGACTCGAAGCCCGCGATGAGCTCGTGGGTGGGCAGGTGCTGGTGCTCACCCTTGCGCTGGGCGTGCTTCTTGGTGAGGTAGCGCGCGGGGTTCTTCCCCTTGGGTGCGAAGTAGTCGTTGGACCCCATCACGAACACCCCGGGACGCTCCAGCAGCGGCTCCAGCGCCTCGAGCGCGTAGGGCACGGCGGCCAGGTCCGCGAGGTTGTCGCCGGTGTTGACGACCAGGTCAGGCTCGGTCTCGGCGAGCGACTGCACCCAGGCGATCTTGCGCTTCTGGCGGGGGACCAGGTGCATGTCCGACAGGCACAGGACTCGCAGCGGGTCCGTGCCGGCAGGCAGTACGGGCACCGAGAAGTGCCGCAGCGTGAAGGCGTAGCGCTCGATCAGCGAGCCGTAGGCGACGGCGGTCGCGCCAGCGGCGACGGTGCCGAGCGCGGTCCGGGCGAGGGTACGGGTCACGGTGCTCATCGGACCATCTTCCCATCGAAATCCAGGGGAGGGCACCTGCGCGCAGGTGGGACAATCACGAGCATGAGCACCCTCAAGGAGACCCTGCACGACGACCTCACCGAGGCCATCCGGGCCCGCGACCAGGTCCGTTCGGCCACCTTGCGGATGGCCCTCACCGCCGTCACGAACGCCGAGGTGGCCGGCACCGAGGCGCACGAGCTGACCGACGACGAGGTGCTGAAGGTGCTGGCCAAGGAGGCCAAGAAGCGCCGCGAGGCCGCCGAGGCCTACCGCGGAGCGCGCCGACTCGAGCTCGCCGAGGTGGAGGACGCCGAGCTCGCCGTCCTCGAGGTCTACCTCCCCAAGCAGCTGACCGACGACGAGATCACCGAGATCGTCCGCGCCGCCGTCGCCGAGACCGGTGCCACCGGCATGAAGCAGATGGGTCAGGTGATGAAGGTCGCGAACGCCACCGTCGCCGGTCGCGCCGAGGGCGGCCGGGTCGCCGCCGCGGTGCGCGCGGCGCTCACCCCCGCCTAGGGCTTCGCAGCGGAGGCCGCCGGCGCCGGCGCGGTGGCCGCGGGTTTCGCCGGCGTGGCTGCGGGCTTCGCCTGCTGGGCAGGCTGGGCAGGCTGAGCCGGCTGGGCCTGCCCAGCCGATCTCGTCGGCGCCGCGCCTTGGGTGGCCGCGGCGCGGGGACGCACCCCGGCCGAGATCCGCAGCGTCACGGTGCTGCCCTTGAGGGCCCGGTCGCCGGGGTAGGCGTAGGACACCAGCCCGCGGCCGATGTAGTTCGAGTAGACCCTGCGGCCCACCTGCGCCTGGAAGCCCGCGGACTGCAGCGCGCTGGTGGCCTCGGAGACCGACATGCCAGCGACCTTCGGGACGTCGGTGTAGTCGCCGTTGGTCACCGGCGTGCTGGACGCGGTGCCGAACTGCACGATCGGCAGGTCCTGGCTGGCGGCGTTCATGATGCCCTGCCAGATCGGTCCGGCGACCTTGTAACCCTGCAGCTTGCCGTAGTAGCGGGTGCCGTCCGAGCCGTGCAGGCGGGCGTTGTTGAAGCGGTACTCGAGGCCACCGGCGCGGTCGCCGTTGGGGGTGCCGACCCACACGGCGGTGGAGTACTGCGGGGTGGCGCCGACGAACCAGGTCTCGTTGCCGTCGTCGGTGCCGGTCTTGCCGATCGACGGGCGCCCACCGGCGAGCTGGACGGTGCGGCCGGTGCCGTCGGTCATGACGGACTGCAGCAGGTTCGACGTCTGGTCGGCGACCTGCTTGCTGATCACCTGCTTGCAGCCGGGCAGGTTGAGGTTGAGCTTCTTGCCGGCGGAGTCGGTGACCGACTCGATCGGGTTCATCGGGCAGTACTTGCCCTCGCCGCCGAACGTCGCGTAGCTGAGCGACATGGTCATCGGCGAGATGTTGGCCGAGCCCAGGCTGATGGCGGCGGGAGACGGGACCATCTGGTCGCTCATCTTGCCCTCCTGCATCTGCGGGCGCCCGAGGTGGATGCCGAGGCGGGTCTCCATCTCGCGCACCTTGCAGGCGCCGAGCTGCTGGACCAGCTTGACGAACGCGGTGTTGACCGAGTTGCGGGTGGCGTCGCGCAGGGTCATGACCCGGCCGTTCTCGTCGCCCTCGACGTTGCGCACGACCCACGGGGCGGTGGGCCCGCAGCCGTTGAAGTCGGAGGCGTACCAGGTCGCCGGGGCGGGGCGGATCCCGCTGATGGTGTAGTCCGGGCCGAAGCCCGCCTCCATCGCGGTCGCGATCGCGAACGCCTTGATGGTCGAGCCGACGTTGAACCCGCCGCCACCGCCGTAGGTGGAGTCGACGGCCCAGTTGACGCTGGTCTTGCCGTCGCCGCCCTTGAGGCTGTAGCCGGACGACTGCACCATGGCGCGCACCTTGCCGGTGCCGACCTCGGTCGTGACGGCGGCCGACCCGAACGGCGGGAAGTCCTGCTGGCCGACGCGGCGCGCGATCGACTCCTGAGCGGCCTTCTGCAGGTCGGGGTCCAGCGTGGTGACGATCTTGTAGCCGCCGGTGCGGACCCGACCCTCGCGCTCGTTGCCCGTCTTGCCGAAGGCCGGCTGGGTGCGCGCCCAGTTGACGATGAAGTCGCAGAAGTAGGGGTAGGGCGAGACCGCGCACGAGTTGGTGGGGTTGTAGGGCTTGGTGCCGAGCGGGGCCTTGACCGCCGCCTGGTACTGCGCGTCGGTGATGATCCCCTCGCCGTGCATGACGCCGAGCACCACGTTGCGGCGCTTCAGCGACGCCTGCGGGTGGTTGATCGGGTCGGTGGTGCTGGGGTTCTGGACGAGCCCCGCCAGCGTGGCCGCCTGGGTGAGGGTCAGCTTGGCGGCGGTGGTGTGGAAGTAGTGCCGGGCGGCGGCCTCGATGCCGTAGGTGCGGTCGCCGAAGTAGACCAGGTTGAGGTAGTCCTGCAGGATCTCGTCCTTGGTCTTGACCTTCTCGACCTGCGCGGCGTACTTCAGCTCCTGGAGCTTGCGGCCCAAGGTGACCTCGGACGCGGCCTTGACGGCCTCGCTGTCGCCGCGGCGCTCGGCCGCGGTCTCGAGGGTGACCTTGACGTACTGCTGGGTGAGGGTCGAGGCGCCGCGCACCGCGCCGCCGCCGACCTTGCCGGCCACGGCCGCCGCGATGCCCCGCAGGTCGACGCCGCCGTGCTCGTAGAAGCGCTTGTCCTCGATCGCCACCTGCGCCTTGCGCATGATCGGGGCGATCTGGGACAGCGGCACGACCACGCGGTTCTGGTCGTAGAGCGTGGCGATCTCGGTCTTGCCGTCCGAGGCGTAGACCGTGGTCTGCTGGTTGGGGACCACCGACTGGAAGTCGGCCGGCAGCGAGTCGTAGGCGCCGACGCCGGTCTTGACCGAGGCGCCGAACATGGCCACACCCGGGATGACCAGCGCGGATGCGACGATCCCGGTCGCCACGGCGATGGCGAAGAACGCCGCCAACAGGCTCGTGACGTTGGGGATGCTCGCGATCCGTCCCTGCTTCATAGGTACGAGGGTAACTTCTCGAACTTTGCCCGTAACCCAAGCCGGGGTCGCGCGTTTACAGCATGTACACGCGATGGAGACCAGGTCGTGTGACTAGTCCCGAGGACGACGGTATACCCCTCCGGCTAGCCATTGGCCTCGCTTCGAAGACTACTTACCCTTTCGGGGGAAGATCCAGGGGAGGAACCTCATGACCGTCCACACCGAGACCTCGGTAGAGCGGCCCGTCCAGGCTCAGTGGATCCAGGAGTGGGCGCCGCTCGGCGCCTGCGTCAACGGCGACCCGGACGCGTTGTTCGTCCAGGGTGCGGCGCAGCAGCAGGCCAAGCAGATCTGCGTGGGCTGCCCCGTCATCGCCGAGTGCCTGGCCGACGCGCTGGACAACCGCACCGAGTTCGGCGTGTGGGGCGGGATGACCGAGCGCGAGCGTCGCTCGCTGCTCAAGCGTCGTCCCGAGGTCACCTCCTGGCGCCCGGTCCTCGATGCCGTCCGCGCCCGAGGCACCCGCGTCGCCTGAAGGGGCGAGCGGCCCTGACGCCGGCTTCCCCGCAGGAGCCTCACCGCAGGATCTGCCGCAAACCCTCCAGGTCGTGCACGTCCGTCGGCGCTGCCGCCACGACCGCCACCGGCACCCCCGGGTGCGCCGCCGCGAACCCGCGCAGCGCCGCCCGGTGCCGAGCGGCCAGCGCCCCGACACTCGCCTGAAGCCGTAGCGCCGCCGCCGCGGCCCGCTCCGCCGCTCCCGACTCCTCCCCGTCGGTGAGCTGCAGGGCGGCCCCGAGCGCACGGTCTACGCCGATGGGGCCGGGCTGGGCCACCCGGTTGAGCACGAGACCCGCGAGCGGCATCTGGTCGTGGGCGAGCCGCTCGACGAAGTAGCGCGCCTCCCGCAGCGCGTCGCGCTCCGGCGCGGCGACCACGAGGAAGGCCGTGCCCGGCTCGCTGAGCAGGGCGTACGTCGCGTCGGCCCGCTCCCGGAACCCGCCGAACATCGTGTCCAGCGCCGCGACGAAGGTCTGCACGTCGCGCAGCAGCTGGGCCCCGAGGAGCTTGTCGAGCACCTTGGTGGCGACCGCCACGCCGCCGGCGAGCGCCTTGACCGAGGCGCGGCCACCCACCTTCGCGGGGGCGGCCAGCAGCCGCACGAACCGCCCGTCGAGGAAGCTGCCGAGCCGCTTCGGCGCGTCGAGGAAGTCCAGCGCGGAGCGCGACGGCGGGGTGTCGACGACGATCAGGTCCCAGCGACCCGTGCGGTCGGCCTCGGCGCGCAGCTGCCCCAGCTTCTCCATCGCCATGTACTCCTGGGTGCCCGCGAACGAGCTGGACACCGACTGGTAGAACGGGTTGGCGATGATCTGCGCGGCCCGCTGCGGGTCGGCGTGGGCGTGCACGACGTCGTCGAACGTCCGCTTCATGTCCAGCATCATCGCATCGAGCCGACCGCCGCCCGCCCCGACGCCGGGCACCGTGCGAGGGGTGTTGTCGAGCTCACCGACCCCGAGGGACTGGGCCAGCCGGCGCGCCGGGTCGATGGTGAGCACGACGACGGACCGCCCGGCCTCGGCCGCGTGGACCGCGAGCGCCGCCGCCGTCGTGGTCTTGCCGACGCCGCCGGAGCCGCAGCAGACGACGATCCGGGTCGCCGGGTCCGTCACCAAGGCGGGCAGGTCGAGCGTGGTCGGGGTGCGGCTCATCGCGCGAGTCCGTTCTCGGGCAGGTCGAGCTGTCCTGCGTCCTCGTCCGGCTCCGGGTCCAGCTCCTCGGCGAGCAGGTCCGCGAGCTCGGCGAGCGCACCGCCGTCGATGCCGTCGGGCAGCAGCGGCAGCAGCACGAGCGGGAGGCCGAGCTGCTCGAGCAGGTCGTACTGCGCGGCCTCCAGGTCGAGCCGGTCCCGGTAGCCCCGGGCCGTATCGAGCAGCGAGCCCGCCACCCGCTGCGGGTCGTCGATCCCGACCGAGCCGACCGCGTCGGCGACGGCCGGGACGTCGATGGTCCCGTCTGCCAGCGCCAGCAGTGCCACCTCGTCGGGCTCGTCGAGCAGGGCGGCGCGCGCCTGGTTGACGACGACGGCACCGACGGGCAGCCCTGCCTCGCGCAGCTCGGCCACCGCGTCCACGGTCTCCTGCACGGGCATCTCCTCGAGCAGCGTGACGACGTGGACGCGCGTCTGATCCGAGTGCAGCAGGGTCGTGATCGCGCCGGCCTGGGAGTGGATCGGTCCGGCCTTCGCCAGGTCGGCGACCTGCTCGTTGACGGACAGGAACCGGGTGATCCGTCCCGTCGGCGGGGCGTCCAGCACGATCGCGTCGTAGTGCTCGGGCGTGCCCTTCGGGTGCGGCCGGCCGCTGGTGCGCCGGGTCGCCTCGAAGACCTTGCCGATCAGCAGCACGTCCCGCACCCCGGGGGCGATGGTCGTGGCGAAATCGATCGCGCCGACCTTCTCCAGGACCGAACCCGCGCGGCCGAGCCGGTAGAACTGCTGGAGGTACTCGAGCAGCGAGGCCCGGGCCTCGACGGACAGCGCCCACAGCGCGGCGCCGCCGGGGCCGTCGGCGACCCGACGCTCTACGGGGCCAAGGGGTGGGGTGTCGAGCGTCTGGGCGAGGCCCTGGCGCTCCTCGACCTCGACGAGCAGGACGGTGCGCCCGTCGCGGGCCAGCGCCATCGCGAGGGCGGTCGCCACGGTCGTCTTGCCCGAGCCGCCCTTGCCGGTCACGACGTGCAGCCGGACGCGGTCCGGCGAAGGAGTCATGCGGCCAGGGTAGAGGCTGGGGCTAGAGTCGGGACCATGACTGAGAAGACCACGTGGGAGTACGCCACGGTCCCCCTGATCGTGCACGCGACCAAGCAGATCCTCGACCAGTGGGGCTCCGACGGGTGGGAGCTCGTCCAGGTGCTCGTCATGCCCGAGGGCAACCTCGTGGCCTACCTCAAGCGCCCGAAGGCCTGACGTGGGCGCCGTCGAGGACCGGCTCGCCGAGCTGGGGCTGACCCTGCCGCCCGTGGTCGCGCCGGTGGCGGCCTACGTGCCCGCGCTGCTCGACGGCCGACGGGTCTACACCTCGGGGCAGCTGCCGATGGTCGGGGGAGCCCTGCAGGTCACCGGCAAGGTCGGGTCCGACGTCACGCCGGAGACCGCCAAGGAGCTAGCCGCCACCTGCGCCCTCAACGCGCTCGCCGCCGTGAAGTCGGTGGTCGGCGACCTGGACCGGGTGGCCCAGGTGGTCAAGGTCGTGGGCTTCGTCGCCAGCGACCCGTCCTTCACCGGCCAGCCGAGCGTGATCAACGGCGCCAGCGAGCTGCTCGGCGAGGTGTTCGGCGACCGTGGCCGGCACGCGCGGTCCGCGGTCGGCGTCGCGGTGCTCCCGCTCGACGCGCCGGTCGAGCTCGAGCTGCTCGTCGCCCTCGCGGACGACTGAGGGCGGTCCCGATGGGCGAGCTGGGGCACTGGCGCGACTTCCCGACCGGTGAGCTGGGGGAGCGGGCCGCGGCCTGGCTCGCCCTCCCGGGCGATCAGCGGGTCGGCCCGGACACCCGGCTCGCGGCGACGGTCATGCTGCTGCGGGACCGGGTCGCCGCTGCTGGCGACGGTCTCGAGGTGTTCCTGCTGCGCCGGGTCCCCTCGATGGCGTTCGCACCCCGGATGACCGTCTTCCCCGGCGGTGGCGTAGACCTCCGCGACCGGCACGCGGTCGACCTCCCCTGGGTCGGGCCGGGTCCCTCGGAGTGGGCCGAGCGGCTCGGGTGCGGTGAATCCGACGCGCGCGGGCTGGTCGTGGCGGCCGTGCGCGAGGTGTTCGAGGAGTGCGGCGTGCTGCTCGCCGGCTCCGGCGCCGACGACGTGGTGGCCGACGTGGCCGACGACTCCTACCGGGCCGACCGCGCCGCGCTGGAGGCCCGCGAGCTGTCCTTCGCCGAGATGCTGACCCGCCGCGGGCTGGTGCTGCGCGCCGACCTGCTGTCGCTGCGGGGCCGCTGGATCACGCCGCCGTTCGAGTCGCGCCGCTACGACACGGCGTTCTTCGCGGCGCTGCTGCCGAGCGGGCAGCACCCCGACGACTGCACGACCGAGACCGACCTGGCCGGGTGGTACGTCCCGGCCGACGTCCTCGCGGCCCACGACCGCGCCGAGGTGCTTCTGCTGCCGCCGACGATCGTCAGTCTCGAGGAGCTGGCCGACGCCGGCGCTGACGCCGGCACCGATGCCGGCGCCGCGGCCGCCGTCGTGGCCCAGCAGCCGCCCGTGTGGCCGATCGAGCCCGAGCTGGTGCCCGGGCGTGCCGGCGCCGACCCGGTGCTGCGCGCCCGCGTGCCGAGAACCTCCCGCGGTGCTGACGCCGACGCCCGGGCCGGCACGGGCGAGCACGGGGTGGCGCGGTGAGCGGACGAGTCGCACCACCGGCACCGACGGCTGCCCCGGGCGAGTGGCGCGGTGGCCGCGTCACGGCCCGGGCTCGGTGCGTGCTCGCCCCGAACCCCGGCCCGATGACGCTCGACGGCACCAACACCTGGGTGGTGGCCGAGCCCGGCGCCTCGGGCGTCGCCGTGATCGACCCCGGGCCGCTCGACGAGGCCCACCTGCAGGCGGTGCTGGCCGACGTGGCCGGCCACGACCAGCACGTCGAGCAGGTCCTGCTCACCCACGGGCACCCCGACCACGCCGAGGGAGCCGGGCGGTTCGCCGAGCTGACCGGTGCGCCCGTGCGGGCCATCGGGCGAGGCGGCGACGACCTCGCCGAGGGGGAGCGGCTGCAGGTCGGTGGCCTCGAGATCGCGGTGCTCGCGACGCCCGGGCACACCGGCGACAGCGTGAGCTTCGTCCTCCCCGCCGAGAACGCCGTGCTGACCGGTGACACCATCCTCGGCCGCGGCACCACCGTGGTCGCCCACCCCGACGGCGTGCTGGCCGACTACCTCGACAGCCTCGCGCGGCTCAAGGCGCGGACCGGCTCGGGCGAGCTGACCCAGATCCTGCCCGGCCACGGACCCACCGTGAGCGAGGCGGACGAGCTGGTCTCGTTCTACCTCGTCCATCGCGCGGAGCGGCTCGACCAGGTGCGCGAGGCGCTCGCTGCGGGTGCCGAGGGTGCCGACGAGGTCGTGAAGCGGGTCTACGCGGACGTGCCGCGTGCGGTGTGGCCCGCGGCGCGGCTGAGCGTGCTGGCCCAGCTCGCCTACCTCGAGGGGCCCGGCGCGCGCTAGCGGCCGGCGGCAGCGCTCGACCGGCCGAGTGGGCTACCGCGAGCGGCGCTGCAGGCGCTCGATGTCGAGCAGGACGACGGCGCGGTTCTCGACCCGGATCCAGCCGCGGGTGGCGAAGTCGGCGAGCGACTTGTTGACGGTCTCGCGGGACGCGCCGACGAGCTGCGCGAGCTCCTCCTGGGTGAGGCCGTGCGCGACGAGGATGCCCTCGTCGGCGGGGCGACCGAACCGCTGGGCGAGGTCCACCAGGGCCTTGGCGACGCGGCCGGGCACGTCGGTGAACACCATGTCGGCGAGCAGCTCGTTGGTGCGGCGCAGCCGGCGGGCGATCGCGGTGAGCATGGTCATCGACACGTCGGGCCGCTGACGGACCCAGGCGCGCAGCTGGTCGTGACCGAGCCCGACCAGGCGGGTGTCGGCGACGGCGGTCGCCGTGAGCGTGCGGGGGCCGGGGTCGAAGAGGGACAGCTCGCCGAACATCTCGCCGGGGCCGAGGACGGCGTAGAGGTTCTCGCGGCCGTCGCTGCTCGTGCGACCGAGCTTCACCTTGCCGTCGATGATGATGTAGAGCGCGTCGCCGCGGACCCCCTCGTGGAACAGCACCTCGCCCCGGGTGAGCCGGGTGGGCGTCATCATGGCCTGCAGGGCGGCGGCAGCCTCGTCGTCCAGCGCCGCGAACAGTGGGGAGCGGCGCACCACGTTGTTGTCCACGAAGGGCATCATGCCACGCGGGTGGCACCGCTGCTGATCACTCGCCGATCACTCACCGATCACCTGCCGGGTCTTACGGGCGACACTCAGCCAACGCCCCTACCCTGACGACGTGCTCCAGCCCCCGACCCAGCCCCCGACCCCGGCTGCCGCCGCCCGTGCCCGGAATCGGTTCGCGGTCGAGACCCCGGTCGCGCGCACCCGCAGGGCGCGCCGGATGTATCGGATCCTGCACGACACCTACCCCTACGCCCGCGCGGAGCTCGACTTCACGAGCCCGCTCGAGCTCCTCGTCGCGACGGTGCTGTCCGCGCAGACCACGGACGTGGGGGTCAACAAGGTGACGCCGACGCTGTTCACCCGCTACCCGACGGCCGCGGACTACGCCGCCGCGGACCGCGCCGAGCTGGAGACGCTCATCGCCCCCACCGGGTTCTTCCGCGCCAAGGCCGACGCCCTGATCAAGCTCGGGGAGCGCTCGTGGAGCGCTTCGGCGGCGAGGTCCCGAGCGCGATGGCCGACCTGGTGACCCTCCCCGGCGTGGGGCGCAAGACCGCGAACGTGGTGCTGGGCAACGCCTTCGGCGTGCCGGGCCTGACCGTCGACACGCACTTCGGGCGACTGGTGCGTCGCTTCGGCTGGACCGAGGAGACCGACCCGGTCAAGGTCGAGGCGGCCGTCGCGCAGCTGCTGCCGCGCCGCGACTGGACCATGGCCAGCCACGTCATCATCTTCCACGGCCGGCGGATCTGCCACGCCCGCAAGCCCGCCTGTGGGGTGTGCCCGATCGCCGGTCTGTGCCCGTCCTACGGCGAGGGCGAGACCGACCCGGTCAAGGCGGCCCGCCTGCTGAAGTTCGAGCTGGCGCCCGGCCAGCCGCTCGCCCCGGTGGTCGGATGAACGCGCCCGTCCCCGACTGGCTGCAGACGCTCAGCCAGCGCCTCCAGGAGACCCCGGCCGAGGGCTACAGCGCCCACCTGCCGCCGCGGGAGGGGGCCCGCCGCCGCGCCGCCGTGCTGGTGCTGGTGGCCCCGAACGAGCAGGACGCGCAGCGTCAGGACGTCGTGCTCACCGAGCGGGCCCACACCATGCGCAGCCACCCCGGCCAGGTCGCCTTCCCCGGCGGCTCCATCGACCCGGGTGACACCGGACCGGTCGCCGCTGCGCTGCGCGAGGCCCGCGAGGAGGTCGGCCTGCACGACGACACCGTCGAGGTCCTCTCGACCCTCCCCGAGCTCTACATGCCGCACCGGTTCTTCGGCGTCACGCCGGTGCTCGGGTGGTGGCAGCAGCCGCACCCGATCGGCCCGGCCCAGCCGGAGGAGGTCGCCAGCGTCTTCCGCGCGCCCATCGACGAGCTCGTGGACCCGGCGTCCCGGTTCACCGTCACGCACCCGAGCGGCTACGTCGGACCGGCGTTCGAGATCGACGGCCTGCTCGTGTGGGGCTTCACCGCGGGGGTGATCTCGCGGCTGCTCACCTTCGCCGGTCTCGAGCAGCAGTGGGACAGCAACCGGCGCGAGGTGCTCCCGGAGAGGTTCTGGTCATGACCTCCGGTGTGCTCGACGTCATCCTCGTCCTCGTGCTCGTGTCCTACGCGGTCACCGGCTGGCGCTCGGGCCTGGTCGCCGGCGCCCTCGGCATGATCGGCCTCGTGGGCGGCGGTGTCCTCGCCATGAGTCTGCTCCCGACTCTGCTCGACCGCGCCACGGTGCTGCAGGGGAGCCCGATGCTGCGGGCCGTCGTGGTCCTGGTCGCCGTCGTGATGGGTGCCTGCATCGGCCAGGCGATCCTCGGCACGATCGGCCGGCGGCTGCGCGACGCCAACCGGATCGGGGCGCTGCGCTGGGTCGACTCGCTGCTCGGCTCGGTCGCCACCTTCCTGGTGGTCGGCGTGGCCGTGTGGTTCCTCGGCAACGCGCTGCGCCCCGCCGTCCCGCGCTCGGCCACCACCGTCATCGCCGGCTCCAAGGTGCTGTCCGCCCTGGACGACGTCATGCCTGCGCAGGGCAGTGCGCTGTTCTCCAGCTTCCGCAACGCCCTGGACATCGCGGAGTTCCCCCGGGTGTTCGATGGGCTCGGGCCGGAGCCGATCACCCCGGTGACCGCGCCCGACCCGGGCGTCACCCGCACCCCGGGCATCACGGCGGCCGCCGCGAGCGTCGTCAAGATCACCTCGGACTCGACCACCTGCCGCCGGGTCCAGGAGGGCAGCGGGTGGGTCGTGGCCCGGCACCGGGTCGTCACCAACGCCCACGTCGTCGCCGGGTCGAGCGAGGTCACCCTGCGGGTCGGCGGGCAGGGCCGTGCGGTGCCGGCGACGGTCGTGCACTTCGACCCCGAGCTCGACGTCGCCGTGCTCGACGCGCCCACCCTCGACGCGCCGGCGCTGGACCGAGCCCCGTCGGTGCTGCCCGCCCGCACCAGCGCGGTCGTCGCGGGCTTCCCGCTGGACGGGCCCTATCACCTCAGCTCCGCGCGGTGCGCTCCACCCTGGTGGCCACCGGCAACGACATCTACGGGGGCGCGGGCGTGACACGCCGGGTCTACTCGATCTATGCGGCGGTCAAGCCGGGCAACTCCGGCGGTCCGCTGCTCACGACCGACGGACGGGTCGCGGGCACGATCTTCGCCCGCTCGCTGGACGACGCGTCCACGGGCTATGCGCTCACCGACGCCGCGATCGCCCCGACCCTGGACCGGGCCGCCACCATGAGCGAGCCCGTCGGCACCGGCCGGTGCGCCAACGGGTAGACCCCGCAGCGAGACCTGGGCAGGACGCGCGAAGGGCCGCCCCGGTCGGGGCGGCCCTTCGCGCGTCGGCCTGATGGCCTGGTGCGTGGCCCGGCCGTAGCGGGGCGGGGGCGTCAGGCCGTGCGGGACAGCTCGGGACGGTCGTTGTTGGTGGTGGCCGCCACCTTGACCGCGTCGACGGTCTCCTGCGCGTTGCGGATGGTGCGCTCGGGCTTGCCCTTGATGCCGGACAGGGCCTTCTTGCCCACGAGGCCGAGGATGCCGGCGACCACGAGCAGCACGACGGCGACGATGAGGAAGGACAGCCAGGCCGCGAGACCGGCGGCGGTCAGGCCGTAGGCAGCCGCGATGAGCAGCAGGATCAGGGCGAGGAAGGCGAAGACGCCAGCACCCGCGAGCAGGCCCGCGCCCTTGCCCGCCTTCGCCGCGTCCACCTTGACCTCGGCCTTGGCCAGCTGGATCTCGTTGTGGACGATCGTCGACAGGTCCTGCGTGGCGTCGGCGACGAGCTGGCCGAAGCTGCGGGCCTGCGGGTCGGTCTCGTTGATCATGGTCTTCTCTCCCTGAGGATGTCTCGGGTCGGTCGCGGGTGACATGGCGGATCTACTCCGAGAATACCCACTTCTCGTCGTTCTACCGGCTATCCGGCCGGGCCGGGGGTGCGGACTGCTCGGGCTGGTAGACGTCCGGGATGCCGTCGTCGTCGAGGTCCTCGGCCTCGCGCAGCGCGATCTGGGCGTAGACCCTGTTGCGGGCTCGCAGCACCACGGCGGCGAGGACGGCGGCCGCGAGGGAGCCGGTGAGGACGGCCACCTTGACGTGGTCGTCGCGCGGGGAGCCGGCGCCGAAGGCCAGCTCGCCGATCAGCAGCGACACGGTGAACCCGACGCCCGCGAGCAGCGAGACGCCGAGCATGTCCGACCAGGTGAGGTCCTCGTCGAGCCGGGCCTTGGTGAAGGTCGCCATCGCGAAGGTGCCGCCGAGGACGCCGACGAGCTTGCCGAGGACCAGCCCGAGGGCGATGCCGAGGGCGGCCGGGTCGTGCCAGGCCGCCCCGAGCCCTCCGCCGACGACGGTGACGCCGGCCGCCATGAAGGCGAAGACCGGCACGGCGAACCCGGCCGACACCGGGCGCAGGTGGTGCTCCATCCGGCTCCCGACACTGGTCTGGACGACCTGCTCGGCGTGCTCGCGCAGCGGGTGGTCGGTCGGGACCTCCCGCTCGAGCCGCTCGATGTTGGGTGCTTGGTACTTCCTGCTCACCACGCTCGGCACGAGCAGGCCCATGATGACGCCGGCGACGGTCGCGTGGATGCCGGACGCGTGGACGAGCGCCCAGGCGGCGAAGGCCAGCGGCCCGAGCAGCCACCAGTAGGTGCGGCGGCGCTGCACCGCGATCCCGAACAGCGCCAGCGGGACGACGGCGAGTGCGAGCAGGGTGAGGTCGAGCGAGCTGGTGTAGAAGATCGCGATGATGGTGATGGCGATCAGGTCGTCGACGACGGCGAGCGTCAGCAGGAAGGCCCGCAGGCCGCTCGGCAGCGAGCTGCCGATGACGGCGAGCACGGCCAGCGCGAAGGCGATGTCCGTGGCGGTCGGGATCGCCCACCCGCGCATCGCGTCACCGCCCACCCCGGAGGTGGCGACCACCACCGCGTAGACGATCGCCGGCACCGCGACGCCGCACGCCGCCGCCACGATCGGCACCGCGGCCTTGCGCGGGTCGCGCAGCGTGCCGGCGACGAACTCGTGCTTGAGCTCGAGCCCGGCGACGAAGAAGAAGATCGCGAGCAGGCCGTCCGCCGCCCAGGTGGCGAGCGACAGGTCCAGGTGGAGGGCGTGCGGGCCGACCGTGACGTCCCGCAGCGCGAAGTAGCCGTCGCGCCAGGGCGAGTTCGCCCACACCAGGGCGAGCGCGGCGGCTGCGAGCAGGAGGGCGCCACCGACGGTCTCGGTGCGCAGGAGGGCCGTCACCCGCTGCGCCTCGGGCCACGTGGACCGGGGGAGCAGGCGGGGGGACGTCGGGGGAAGCAGGGCCATGAGTCACTTTCGGGACGAGGAAAGGGGTCGGCAAGGCCGACGCCGACCAGACTTCCCGGCACACCACTGCTGTTGCCCCCACTCTACCCGCTGCGCAGGACAACCTTTGTGGGGAGGATGGGCGTCCACAGGAGGTGAGCACCATGCCCGAGCAGGTGGCGAGGGAGCCGTTCGACGAGTTCGTCGCGGCCCGCGGGCCGGTGCTCTACGCCCAGGCCCTGCGCCTCGCCGACGGACGCGAGGACGTCGCCGAGGACCAGCTGCGTCGTGCCCTGGTCGCCCTGCGTGCCCACTGGGACCGGGTGGGCGACGAGGAGGGTCCGGAGGCGTTCGTCCGCGACCGGCTCGGTCGGCGCCGGTTGCGCGGTGCGAGCGACCTCGCCTTCCCCGACGTCGTAGACCACCCGCACGGTCACGACGACGAGTCCCGTCCGCTGCCGGACGGGTTCGCCGAGTCGCTGGCGGCCGGCGTCTCGGCCGGGCGCGGCCGGCGGAGGGTGGCGCTGGGGGCGGCCGCCCTCGTGGCGCTCGCCGGAGTGGGGGTGGGGGGCTACGCCCTCTGGCAGCAGCAGGACCGGGCCAGCCGGGCTACGGCCGACTCGGTGCACCTCGAGACGATCGCGCCAGGCCCGACCCAGCCGAGCCCGACCGCCCCCACGGCGCCGCCCACCGATCAGGCCTACCGCAACACGCTCGCGTTCCTCACCGCGGTCGACGCCCTGCCGCAGGGACCTGCGGTGCGGCTGCCGCCGTCGATGCGGTCCGCGTCGAACGGGACCTACCTGGACCTGGCCGACGGCACGGTGCTGCTCCCGAACCCGTGGAGCCCGTCCGGCCCTGCGGTGCGCACGGCCCTCGGGGTGGCGCTGGTGGCGTTCGGTCTTGACGCCGGTGACTCGAGCGGCGCGATCCCGCGGACCCACCTGGTGCTCGTCCGGCCGGACGGCACCGTGCGCGACCTGGCCAGCGGTCCGCTGACCGATCTCGTCGGAGGTCCCACCAGCGGCCGCGTGCTGCTCGGCGTCGGGCCGGCCAACACCTCCGGCGATGCGATCCGCACCGTGGCGTACTCCGTCCGCGACCTCGCCACCGGCGAAGAGGTGGCTCGGGTCCCCGTCGAGGGGGCGATCGCGCCCGCCGGCGCGATGGGGATGCGCGCCTCGGGACGCTACGCGACGGGGTGGTGGTTGCAGCCCCACACCCAGGACGTCGCCGCCACCGTCACCTCCCAGGTGCCCACCGTGCTGCTCGGCGACGACGGGTCCCAGCGGGTGGTGAAGCGCCCCCTCGTGCTGCAGTCAGATGCCGGGTGGCTGCTCACGGACCCCGGGGGAGCGGAGCCGGGCGGCCTGGCCCGCACCACCCCGGACGCCTTCGTCGCGGGCAGCCCGCCGCCCGTGGTCGTGCCGCTGGGTGACGGGTCCTCGCAGTGGCGGCCGATGGCCGTCGATCCCTCCGGTCAGCTCGTCGCGCTCCTCGCCAGCGTCGCCGGTGACGTCGGCGTCGATGGTGGTGGCTGGGGGCCGCTGCGGATCGCCGACCTGCGGAACGGGACGTCGCGGGTGCTCCTGAGCGAGCAGGCGCCGCTGCTGCGCGCGCGGTTCGGCCACCTGCTCGGCTGGTCCGACGCCGGGCACGTCGTACTGCGCGTCGGGGGCAACGGCCCCTCCAGCGACGGGGCCGAGGGCGCGAACTGGGTGAACGTTCGGGTGGACGTCACGACCGGCTCGATGGACCGGGTGAACGTCGAAGGGATCGGTCCGCAGAGCTGACTGCCTCCGTAGAGCGGGATCGGCCGGGTAGGTTGGGATCGGCGGGGCGCCACGCACCACCGACGGACGGGCGAGCGCCCGGGATCTTCCGGACCGGCACACGCGTTGGACCCCGCGACCGATCTTCCTCGAAGGAGAGCCGATGTCCGACACCGCCCAGCCGAACCCCCAGTCGTCCGCGACACCGGACGACGGTGGGGACCCGACCCGCACGAGCACCGCGCCGGCCGACACCACCGTGGCCGGCGGCGACTCCGGCCTCGACCTGTCGGTGACTGCCCCGACCACCGCGAGCGCCGGCACCAACGTCGCGGACGCGCCGCAGGTCTCTACCGACCTCATGCTGGTGCCGCCCGCCGCGGTGCCGCCGGTGGCTCCGGCGAAGGTGTCAAGCATGGTGCCGCTCGACCCGGCCAAGGCCGAGGCGCTGGCCGCACGCGCCCAGACGTTCGTCGAGTCGCTGACGGCGATGGACCCGCGCCAGCCCGAGTTCGCCGCCAAGGTCCGCGACATCTCGGCCATGGGCAACGCCGAGATCCGGGCCTCGTCCGAGGTCTCCAACCGGATGCTCGAGCGTCCCGTGCGCGCCCTCAAGGCCGCGAAGGGCCAGGAGGGCGAGCCGCAGAAGTTCGTCGCCGACTCGCTGGTCGACCTGCGCCAGAAGATCCAGGACCTGGACCCCTCCAAGATCAACAAGCCGCAGAAGAAGCTGCTCGGGATCATCCCCTACGGCGACCGGCTGCGGGACTACTTCGACGACTACCGCGACAGCCAGGGCCACCTCAACGCCATCGTCGAGTCGCTGAAGAACGGCCAGGACGAGCTGCGCAAGGACAACGCCGCCATCGAGGGCGAGAAGGTCAACCTCTGGCAGACCATGCAGAAGCTCCAGGAGTACACCGTGCTCGCCGGGGCGATCGACAAGGCGCTCGAGGCCAAGGCCGACCAGGTCGCGCTGGAGGACCCCGAGCGGGCCGACGCGATCCGCTCCGACATGCTCTTCGCGGTGCGCCAGAAGCACCAGGACCTGCTGACCCAGATGGCGGTCTCGGCCCAGGGCTACCTCGCCCTCGACATGGTGCGCCGCAACAACGGCGAGCTGATCAAGGGTGTCGAGCGGGCCACCACCACGACCGTCGCGGCGCTGCGCACCGCCGTGATCGTGGCGCAGGCGCTCGCCAACCAGAAGCTCGTGCTCGACCAGATCAGCGCGCTCAACGAGACGACGTCCGGGCTGATCGTGGCCACCTCGGAGATGCTCAAGCAGCAGACCACCGAGATCCACAACCAGGCCGCGTCCACCTCGGTGTCGCTCGACTCGCTCAAGCAGGCGTTCAACAACATCTACGCGACGATGGACGCCATCGACACCTTCAAGGTGCAGGCCCTGGACAACATGGGCCAGACCGTCTCTGCGCTGGAGACCGAGCTGACCCGCTCCAAGGCCTACCTCGAGCGGGCGCACACCCGCTCCGAGAACGAAGCCACCGCGCTCAAGGGCCTCGGCACCCAGCCGGGTCAGATCGAGCGCTGAGATGGGCGTGCTGCGGCGCCTGTTCGGTGGACCCGCTCCGAAGGGCACCACGGCGGACAACGCCGAGGAGCGGGCCTATCAGGAGCGACAGGCGCTGCAGAAGCTCGTCGACCGCATCGACAAGGCCAGCGCTCGGCTGCCGCGCGAGGCCTACGCGAGCTTCTCGCGGATCAAGGTCGTGCTGCGCGCCTGCCTGGACCGGGCGCCGCAGCTGGCTGCCTCGCAGGACAACCTGCACGTCGTGTCCCGCACGATCCGCGACTACCTGCCCACGGCCCTGGAGACCTACCTCGACCTGCCGCGGCAGTACGCCGAGCAGGTCGACGTCCAGGGCCGGGGCACGCCCGCGCAGCAGCTGGTCGACCAGCTCCACCTGCTGGAGGAGCGGCTCGAGCAGGTGAAGCAGGCGCTCTACGTCGGCGATGCCAACGCCCTCGCCAACCACGGGCGCTTCCTCGAGGAGAAGTTCCACGCCTCCGGTCTGGAGCCACCGGACCGAATCTGAGCCGTTCTGCTCACCCGGCCAGCTCGGTGAGCTTGTCGATGGCGAGCTGGGCGTAGACCGCGGCGCCGTCGGCGAGCACGCCGTCGTCGAACGTGGCTCGTGGGGAGTGGTTGTAGTCGGCAGTCCGCGGGTCGACGCCGGGAGCCGTGGCACCGAGGCCGACGAACGCGCAGGGCACCTCGCGCAGCACGAACGAGAAGTCCTCGGACCCGGCGAGCGGGTCGACCCAGCGGGTGTGCCGGTGCGGCTCGCCGGCAAACAGGGTCTCGATGGTGCGGCGCGCGAGGTCGGCCTCGGCCGGCGTGTTGGCGGTGACGGGGTACTCCTCGACGTAGCGCACGTCGATCTCCAGCCCGTGGGCGGCGGCGATGCCCTCGGCGATCCGCGGCAAGGTCGCGGCGGCGAGGTCGCGCTGCTCGCGGCTGAAGTGCGCACGGTCGCCTCGAGGCGGGCCTCGTCGGGGATGACGTTGGCCTTGGTGCCGGCCTGGAGCAGGCCGACGGTGACCACGACCGGGTCGAACACGCTGAAGGTCCGCGTGACGGCGGTCTGGAGCGCGGTCACCGGCTCGGCGGCCGCGGGCACCGGGTCCTGCGCCAGGTGCGGGGCCGAGCCGTGCCCGCCGCGTCCGCGCAGGGTCACGAAGAACCCGTCCGAGGCGGCGAGCATCGGGCCGGGCTTGGTCACGAACGTGCCGAACGGCTCGATCGCGCTGAAGACGTGCATCCCGTACGCCGCGTCGACCCGCCGACCGGCGGCGTCCAGCACCCCCTCCTCGACGGCAGCGCGTCCAGGTCCGCGCGCAGCAGCACCACCGGCCGGTCGCCGGCCGCACCAGCCGCGCCATCCGCTCTACCCGCACTGCCCGTCCTACCGGCACCGCCGCGCAGCACCGACGTGACCGAGGTGGTGCGGGTGCCGGTGCTGGTCTCGAGGGCGAGGCCGTCGAGGGCGGCGAGCACCTTCTCCTGGGTGCGCGGCAGGTCCAGACCGATCTCCGGCTCCTGGTGCATCGCGCGGCGGAACGCGCGCAGGTCGTCGTGCAGCTGGTGGTCGTCGTCGAGCAGGGTCATGACGGTCCTTCGTCGCGGTCCGGGGACGACGCGACCCTGGCACGGCCCGGGTCGGCGGGCACGCCGGGCCTCCCGCTGCCGTAGCCCCCGCTGCCGTAGCCCCAGCCCCGGCAGGGGCTACGGCTTGGTGGCGAAGGAGCCGAACAGGTCCATCGCCCGCCGCTCGGCCGAGACCAGCGTGCTGCGGCCGAGCAGCGCCAGCGCGAAGGCGAGGAACGCGGCGAGCACCGGCACGAGGAACGCCCGGGACGCGCCGTAGGCGTCGATCATCCCGCCGGCGGCCGACGATCCGAGGGCGATGCCGATGAGCAGGCCGGTCATGACGATGGTCATGCCCTCGTTGATCTGCGACTCGGGGACCAGCCGCTGGGCGAGCATCATGGCGGTGATGAGGGTCGGGGCGATCGCGGAGCCGGCGACGAGCAGGACGGCCGCGAGGACCGGCAGCTGGTCGACGACGAGCACGGGCAGCAGCAGCACCGACATGGCGAGGGTGCTCCACAGCAACCGCTGGGCGATGGCGTCGGCCGCCGGCCGGGTCCCGTAGACCAGTCCGCCGACGAGCGAGCCCAGCGCGAAGCACCCGAGGGTGGCACCGCCCCAGGCGGCGGCCTGGTGCTCGGCGGCGAACGCGACGACGATCACGTCGGCCGCACCGAAGATCGTGCCGGTGAGCGCCAAGGTGGCGGCCAGCAGCAGCAGCCCGGGCGCCTGCCAGGCCCGGCCCGTGTGGTGCTCGTGCTGCGGCTGGACCGGCGGCTCGGTGCGCCGCTGCAGCGCGAGCCCGATCACGCCGGTGGTGTAGAGCAGGAGCGCGAGCAGCATGCCCGCCTCCGGGAAGAACAAGGTGGCGAGCGCCGCACCGAGGGCCGGCCCCATCATGAAGCAGGACTCGTCGAGGACCTGCTCGAACGAGTTGGCCGTGTGCAGCATCCCCGCCTCGCCGCGCAGCAGGTGCGCCCACCGGGCCCGGATCAGCGTGCCCGCCTGGGGCATGATCGCGTTGCCGAGGTTGGCGAGGACGAGCACCCAGACGGGTGCCCCGAGGTAGGTGGCGAGGACCAGCGAGAGCAGCGCGGCTGCCGACATGAGGGCGAGCGGCACCGCCACCCGCCGCTGTCCGTGCCGGTCGATCAGCCGCCCGACGGTGGGTCCGAGCGAGGCGACGCCGACGAGGCCGATCGAGCTGATGATCCCGGCGAGGGAGTAGGACCCGCGACGGGTCGCGATCATGACGATGATCGACACCCCGAACATCGCGCCGCCGAGGCGGGCGAGGTAGCCGAACGCGGTGAAGCGCAACGCTCCAGGGGTGGCGAGCAGGGCGCGGTAGGGGGTGAGCACGATGCCCCACGCTATCGGTTCCGAGCGGGTCCTCAGCCCCAGCCGAGGGCACGGGTGGCCGCTGCGGCGGCGGCCCCGAGGATGACGACGACGATGAACGGCGCCCGCAGCCACAGGGCGAGCGAGGCGACGGCGAGGGACACCACGCGGGCGTCCACGGTGAGGTGCCCCTCGGCGACGAAGGTGTTGGTGGCGACCAGGGCCGCAAGCAGCCCGGCCGTCATGGTCGCCGACGCGGCTCCCACCAGCGGGTGCTCGAGGTGGCGGTCCGGCACGAGGAAGCCGACCAGCTTGGTGGCGTAGCAGAGCAGGCAGGACAGCAGCAGGGCGTTCGTCAGGCTCATGAGTCCTCCCGGTGCGGGTGCTGGACGTGCTCCGGCGGGTGGTGCGGCAGATCGGACAGGTCGTCGTCCTCGTCGCGGCGGGTGCCGCGCCGCTGCTGCAGCACCGCCACCCCGAACGCCACCACGGCGGCCACGATGATCGGCAGCCCGGCGGCGAGCACCGGCGTGACGAGCAGGGTGACGACCGCGCACAGGGCCGCGATCGCTCTACCGTCACGTCGGCGCAGCCGGGGCCAGAGCAGGCCGAGGAAGCCGGCGACCGCTGCCCCGTCGAGGCCGTACCTGCTGGGGTCGCCGAGGGAGTTGCCGAGCAGAGCGCCGCACAGGGTGAAGGAGTTCCACAGCACGAACACGCCGATGCCGGCGGTCCAGAAGCCGCGCACCTGCTCGTCGCGGTCCGGCTGGGCCACGGCGGTGGCGGTGGACTCGTCGATGGTCAGGTGCGCCGCGAGCAGCCGGGTGAGCCCGCGGGGGCGCAGCAGCGCGTTCATCTGGATCCCGTAGAGCGCGTTGCGGGTCCCGAGCAGCAGCGCCGTCGACAGCGCGGTGAGCGGCGAGCCGGCCGCCCCCACGACCCCGATGAAGCCGAACTGCGAGCCGCCGGTGAACATCAGCAGCGACAGCGCCTGGGCCTGCCAGACCGCGAGCCCGGCGCCGACAGCCAGCGCCCCGAACGAGATGCCGTAGAGCCCGACGGCGGCCGAGATCGACAGGCCCATCCGGGTCGCGGGGGTCATCGTCAGTGCGGGCATGGCTGCCACTGTGGCAGATGGTCGCGCCGGGTGCCGATGCTGTTCGGCGGTGCCGGTATCCTGAAGGTCTGCCCCTGCGCTGCCTGAGTCGTCGGCGCCTTCTGCCCCATCTCGAAGGACTCCCTCGATGCTCGCTGCCCTCTGGCTCAGCTTTGTCGTCATCTTCGTCGCTGAGCTCGGTGACAAGAGCCAGCTCATGGCGATGACGTTCGCGACCCGGTTCCGGCCGGTGCCGGTGCTCGTCGCCATCACCATCGCGACCGCCCTGGTGCACCTCGCGTCCGTGGGCATCGGTGCGGTGCTGGGCTACTCGATCCCGACGAAGTGGATCACCATTCTCGCCGGCGTCGCGTTCCTCGGCTTCGCCCTGTGGACGCTGCGCGGCGACGAGCTGAGCGAGGAGGAGGAGGCGAAGGCCTCCCGCTCGACCAGGTCGGTGCTGATCGCCGTCGGCACGGCCTTCTTCCTCGCCGAGCTCGGTGACAAGACGATGCTCGCCACGATCACCCTCGCGGTGCAGCACGACTGGGTCGGCACTTGGATCGGCTCGACGCTCGGCATGGTCGCGGCCGACGCGCTCGCCATCGGGGTCGGCGCGATCCTCGGCCGACGGCTGCCCGAGCGGGCCATCGCCATCGGTGCGGCCGCGCTGTTCGCGATCTTCGGCATCCTCCTGCTCGTCGAGGGCATCCGGGCCTGAGGCTAGGCTTGCCGGCATGAGACTGCTCCTCGTCCGGCACGGCCAGACCAGCTCCAACGTGGCCGGGGCGCTCGACACGGCGACGCCCGGGGCGGACCTCACCGAGCTGGGTCGCGAGCAGGCCGACGCGATCGTCCCGGCCTTCGCCGGCGAGCGGGTCGACGCGATCTACACCTCGACGCTCGTGCGCACCCAGCAGACGGCCGCGCCGCTCGCCGCGGACCGCGGGCTGGAGCCGACCGTCCGGGCCGGCCTGCGCGAGGTCGGGGCCGGTGACGTCGAGATGCGCACCGACGAGGACGCCATGCGCATCTACTTCCTGACCCTGCTCTCCTGGGCCGGCGGCGACCTCGAGGTGGGCATGCCCGGCGCGGAGACGGGGCACGAGGCCCTCGGGCGGTTCGACGCCGTCGTCGACGAGATCTGGGCCGAGGCCGAGGCCTCCGGGCGCACCGACCAGACCGTCGCCGTGTTCAGCCACGGAGCGATCCTGCGCCTGTGGGCGTGCCTGCGCTGCGCCAACCTGGCCCCGGACTACCTGGGGGACCGGCACCTGTCCAACACCGGGGTCATCGTCGTCGAAGGATCCCCGGGGGCGTGGACGGCGCTGTCCTGGGAGGATGACGCCATCGGCGGCGATGCGCTCACGGACCTCGCCCACGACGGCCCCGCGGCCGGCTGAGGAGGAGCAGTGCCGAGCACGACAGGGGTAGCCCGAGCGGCCGCGACGTCGGCCACGCTCGGTGCGCTGGGGCTGGTGCTCTCGCTGGTGCTGTCCGTGTCCGCGTGCGGCTCCGGTTCGGGTGGGTCTGGGTCGGCTGGGGCCGGCTCGGGCGCGACGTCGACCACTCCGTCGACGGCCTCGGCCATCCCGACGGCCACCCCCTCGACGCTGCCGAGCCCGGACGTCGAGACCATCATCGGCGTGGTCTCCGCCGGCACCGAGAAGGGCTGTCGGGTGCTCACCGTCGACGTGACCGGTGAGGTGCTGCCGCCCATCGGCGGCGGCCTGCAGCCGGGGATGATCGTCACCGTCCGCGGCTACCGGCTCAAGGGGGTGCGCACCACCTGCATGCAGGGCAAGCCGTTCAAGATCACCGAGGTCGTCACGACCTCGACGTAGCCCTCCCCACCTGCCCAGCCCGCTCCAGACCCGATCCAGCACCGAACCAGCTCCGACATCGATCAGCATCGAAGGGAACTCATCGTGAACCTCGCCGACCAGCTCGTCGCCCAGCTCCAGGCCGCCGGTGTGCGGCGGATCTACGGGATCGTGGGGGACAGCCTCAACCCGGTCGTGGACGCCGTCCGTCGCACGGGCGGCTCTGCCAAGGGTGGCATCGACTGGATCCACGTCCGCCACGAGGAGTCGGCCGCGTTCGCGGCCGCGGCCGACGCCCAGCTGACCGGGGAGCTGGCGGTGTGCGCCGGCTCGTGCGGGCCAGGCAACCTCCACCTCATCAACGGGCTCTACGACGCCAACCGCACGGGCGCCCCGGTGCTCGCGATCGCGAGCCACATCCCGAGCGTGCAGATCGGTCAGTCCTTCTTCCAGGAGACCCACCCCGACCGGTTGTTCGTCGAGTGCTCCGTCTACGACGAGATGATCAGCACCCCGGCGCAGGCCCCGCGGGTCGTGCACGCCGCCATCACGCACGCGCTCGCCGCGCCGGGCGTCGCCGTCATCTCCCTGCCCGGCGACATCGCCGCCGAGGAGGCGACCGGCAAGGCACCGGTCTACGTGCCGCCGTTCGCGGGTGTGCTCGAGCCCTCGCCGGCCGCGATCGACGCCGTGGTCGCGGCCATCGACTCGGCCAAGAAGATCGCGATCTTCGCCGGCGCCGGGGTCGAGGGCGCCCACGACGAGGTCGTCGCGCTCGCCGAGCACCTGGCTGCCCCCGTCGGGCACAGCCTGCGCGGCAAGGAGTGGATCCAGTACGACAACCCCTACGACGTGGGCATGACCGGTCTGCTCGGCTACGGCGCCGCCAGCGCCGGTCTCGAGGGGGCCGACCTGCTGCTGATGCTCGGCACCGACTTCCCTTACGACCAGTTCCTGCCCGACGGCCCCACCACCGTCCAGGTGGACCGCCGCGCCGAGGTCCTCGGTCGGCGCACCCAGGTGGACCTCCCGGTGCAGTCCGACGTGCTGCCCTTCGTCACGGCGATCCGGGACCGCGTGCCGCGGCGTACCGACCGCGGCTTCCTGGATGCCATGCTCGACAAGCACGAGCGGTTGATGACCAAGGCGGTCGGGGCCTACACCCGCAACGCCGACACCCTGGTGCCGATCCACCCGGAGTACGCCGCGTCGATCCTCGACGAGCTGGCCACCGACGACGCGATCTTCACCGCCGACACCGGCATGTGCAACGTCTGGACGGCGCGCTACATCAACCCCAACGGCAGGCGCCGGCTCATCGGCAGCTTCCTGCACGGCTCGATGGCCAACGCCCTGCCGCACGCCATCGGCGCCCAGGTCGCCTACCCGCAGCGCCAGGTCGTGTCGGTGTCCGGCGACGGCGGCCTGTCGATGCTGCTCGGCGAGATGATCACCGTCGCCACCCTCGGCCTGCCGGTGAAGGTCATGCTGTTCAACAACTCCACGCTCGGCATGGTCAAGCTGGAGATGCTCGTCGACAAGCTGCCCGACTTCGGTGTCGACGTGCCCGAGACCAACTACGCGGCCGTCGCCGCGGCGATGGGCTGGCACGGGGTGCGGGTCACCGACCCCAAGGACCTGCGCACCTCGATGGCCGACGTGCTGGCCCAGCCTGGGCCGGCGCTGCTCGAGATCATCACCGACCCCAACGCGTTGTCGATCCCGCCGGAGATCACCAGCAAGCAGGTCTTCGGCTTCGCCACCGCGATCAGCAAGATCGTCCTGAACGGCGGTGTCGGAGAAGCGGTCTCGATGGCGCGCTCCAACCTGCGCAACATCCCCCGCGGCTGATCCGGCGGCGGGCGGGGGCGGGCGCGTGTGGGCATGCCGCCGCCCGCTGGGGGTCCGCGGACGGTCTACGCCACCGGGAAGTCGACGTAGGCGAGTCGGCGCGAGTCGGGGTGCCAGGACGAGACGTTCATGGCGCCCTGGCCGCCGAACACGTCGGCGAGCACCCGCACCGGCAGCTCGGGCGTGCCGACCCGCGGGTCCGTGAGGTCCAGCAGACGGATCTGCGCCGGCACGTTCGGCGGGTGCTGGGTCGTGCCCGGCTCGTAGGACACGTAGGCCAGCCAGTGCCCGTCGGGGGAGACGTGCGGGAACCAGTTGACCCGCTCGTCGAAGGTCAGCTGCTCGGGCTCCCCACCCGTGCCCGCGACCCGGAAGAGCTGGGAGTGCCCCGGCACCGTGGACGCGAGCTCGCTGTTGAAGTAGACCGTGCGCCCGTCGGGGGACCACTCCGAGCCGTCGCAGGGCGCGTCGACGTCGGTGAGCTGGGTGATCGTGCCGGTGGCGAGGTCGAGGGTGAAGACGTTGGTGCGGATGACGTCCGTGCTGCCGAGGCGCCCCTCGAGCCCGACGAAGGACAGGTTGTCGCCCTCGGGGCTGATCCCGTGCAGGTAGTGCCGGAAGGCGCGACCCCCGGTGTCGGGGGACACCCGCGTCGCCGGTCCGCCCTCCCACGGCACCCGGTAGAGCTCCCCGCCGGCGGTCAGGTAGTGGAACCGTCCGTCCGGGCTGACCAGGTGGTCGTTGTTGGCGTTGTGCACCGTGCCGGTGTCGATCTCCTCGAGCCCGCCACCCGTTCGGGGGGCACCCGTGTGAGTGACCTGGGCGCCGAGCGGGAGGCGGTGGAGCCGGCCCTGAGCGTTCACCACGACCCAGGTGCCGTCACTGGTGATGTTGGGGGCCTCGACAACCTGAGTTGCGTCTTCCCACAGCGTGATTCGATCATCGTCGATGATGTCGTGCAGGTAGACGACAGATGTCTGGCCGGGGATCAGTGCACGTCCGAACGCCGCCACGGCGCCCTCCTTCGGGTCGGTTGTCGAGACGGCCGGTCACGCTGTGATGACGAAATGATGACGATGTCGTGCGCGTCACCGAAACGCCGTCGCGAGGCCCCTCGCGCGTCCCAAGATAGAGACATGAGGGGCGAGCGAGAAGTCGACCGGGTGCGGCGCAGGCGGGTGCGCCGAATCATTGCGTTCGTGACCTTCCCTGGCATCCTCATCGGCACCGCGGGGGTCACCACCGCCTACGCCGGCAAGTGGTTCACCGCCCCGCCGTTGCTCAGCTGCACCGCCGTCGAGCGCGTCGCTCCGGCCAAGAGCTCCTTCACCCTCAACGTCCTCAACGCGGGCGCCGTCTCCGGCGAGGCCGGCGTCGTCGCGAGCGAGCTGCGCAAGCGCGGCTACGCGGTGGGATCGGTCTCCAACGACGACGTGCTGCGCTCGGTCGACGGCAGCGGTGAGATCCGCTACGGCCGCAAGGGCTATGACCAGGCGCTCTACGTCCAGCAGCTGGTGCCCTCCGCCCGGCTCGTCGAGGTGGACCGCCCCACGACCGCCGTCGACCTGGTCCTCGGGCCGGACTACAAGGCCCTCACCCCGCGCCCGGCGCGACCCCCGGTCTACCCCAAGGACATCGTGGTCAACGTCTACAACACGACGTACTACGAGAACCTCGGCACCACCACGCTCGACCAGCTGGTCAAGCGCGGGTTCAAGCGCGGCGAGGTCAGTGCGGACCCGATGAAGACCTGGGTGCGCGAGTTCGCCGTCATCCGCTACGGCGAGAAGGGCGACCTGGCTGCGAAGCGGTTGGCCACCCACGTGCCCAACGCGACGTTCGAGATGGACGCCCGCCAGGACACCTCGGTCGACCTGCTGCTCGGCATGAAGTGGAAGGGCCTGATCCCGGTCGGTCAGGTCGAGAAGCCGCCGCCGTACGTCGCGCCGAAGCCGACGATGATCTCGGTGCCCTGCGAGCGATAGCTCGCGTTGGGGCAGCGAGCGATAGCTCGCGTTGGGGCAGCGAGCGATAGCTCGCGTTGGGGCAGCGAGCGATAGCTCGCGGGGGGGCCGGGTGTCGTGCGTCATACCGGCCTGTCGGAGGCCGCTGCTAGGTTGCCGGTGACCCGGTCGTCGTCGTCTGGAGAGCCACCTCATGCGTCCTGCCAAGGACTTCTTCGCCCCGCTCGCCGTGGGCGCACCCGCCCCGCTGCGCGAGATCCCCGCCAGGCCGTCGCGGGCCATCCACTTCTTCGACCCGAGCAACGCCAAGATGGCGGCCAAGGTGCCGGCCATGGTGGGCACGGTCGACGTGCTGCTGGGCAACCTCGAGGACGCGGTCAAGGCCGACAACAAGGTCGCGGCCCGTGAGGGCCTGGTGCGGATCGCCCAGGAGACCGACTTCGGCCCGACCCAGCTGTGGACCCGGATCAACAGCCTGGACTCGCCGTGGGCGCTCGACGACCTCACCACCCTGGTCCCGGCCATCGGCGACAAGCTCGACGTCGTGATGGTGCCCAAGGTGCAGGGCGCCGAGGACATCCACTACGTCGACCGGCTGCTCGCCCAGCTCGAGGCCAAGGCCGGGCTGCAGCGCCCGATCCTCGTCCACGCCATCCTCGAGACCGCCCGCGGGGTGGCCAACATCGAGCAGATCTGCGGCGCCTCGCCGCGCATGCAGGGGCTCTCGCTCGGCCCGGCCGACCTGGCGGCCGACCGGCGGATGAAGACCACGCGCGTCGGCGGCGGCCACCCCGGCTACCTGGTGCGGCAGGACCCGCCGCGGGGCAGCGACGGGACCTCCGACGTCGGAGCCGACCGGTCGGTCTACCAGCAGGACCTGTGGCACTACACGATCGCGCGGATGGTCGACGCCTGCGCGATGCACGGGATCTACCCCTACTACGGGCCGTTCGGCGACATCGCGGACGTGGTGGCGTGCGAGGACCAGTTCCGCAACGCGTTCCTGCTCGGGTGCGTCGGCACCTGGACGCTGCACCCCAAGCAGATCGACATCGCCCGTCGGGTGTTCAGCCCCGACCCGGCCGACGTCGAGCACGCCTACCGGGTGCGGGCCGCGATGGGCGACGGCACCGGCGCGGTCATGCTGGACGGCAAGATGGAGGACGACGCCTCGCTCAAGCAGTGCCTGGTCATGGTCGCCCTCGCCGAGCAGCTCTCGGCGATCGACCCCGAGCTGGCCGAGCGCTACGCGAAGGCCCAGGCGGCCGCCGAGAGCACCGAGCAGGAGGGCTGAGATGACCCACCACCAGGACCCGACCCACTCCAGCACCACGAGCGCGACCAGCGACGAGGCGGCCTTCCGGCCGCGCCGCTCCGTGCTCTACATGCCCTCGTCGAACGCCCGAGCGCTCGAGAAGGCCAAGACGCTCGCCTGCGACGCGATCATCCTCGACCTCGAGGACGCGGTGGCGCCGGACGCCAAGGTCGCTGCGCGCGACGCCGCCTGCGCGGCCGTCCGCTCCGGTGGCTACGGTCGGCGCGAGCTGATCATCCGGGTCAACGCCCTCGGCACCGAGTGGCACGACGCCGACCTCGCGGCCGCCTGCGCCGCCGGACCCGACGCGATCCTGGTGCCCAAGGTCGGGTCCGCCGACGAGGTGCGCTCGCTCGTCGCCGCGATGGAGGCCGCGGGCACCCCCGAGCACACGGCGCTGTGGGCCATGATCGAGACGCCCGCCGCGATCCTGCGGGTCGCCGACATCGCCGCGGCGTCCGAGCGGCTGACCGTCCTCGTCCTGGGCACGAACGACCTGGTCAAGGAGCTGCACGCCGAGCACGTGCCCGGTCGCGCGCCGCTGCTCCCGAGCCTCGGGCTCGCCCTGCTCGGGGCCCGCGCCACCGGCACGGTGGTGCTCGACGGGGTCTACAACGCGGTGCAGGACACCGAGGGCTTCCTCCAGGAGTGCACCCAGGGCCGCCAGCTCGGCTTCGACGGCAAGACCCTGGTGCACCCGGGCCAGGTCGCCGGGGCCAACGAGGCCTTCGCGCCCTCGCCCGACGCGGTCGAGGAGGCCCGCGGGATCCTCGCTGCCTGGGAGGCCGGTGCGGGCTCGGGGGTCGTCACCCACAACGGCAAGATGGTCGAGGCGCTGCACGTCGAGACCGCCGAGCGGACCCTCGCCCTGCACGACGCCATCACCGCTCTCGCGGCCGACGCCTGATCGCGAGCAGCTCGTGCCGACCGGCACCGAGCTCGGCGCTGTCGGGCTCCAGCCGCCAGTCGGTCGGCAGCTCGAGCCGGGCCGTGGTCGAGGTGGGGACGTCGACCACGACGCTCGCGGTGCGGCCGTCCTCGTCCCGCCGCCAGTCGACGGCCAGCCGACCGTAGGGCGTCAGCACGTGGGCCGCGCACCGGTCCAGCCGCCCGGACAGGTCGGGCGCGACGCGGCTGACGCGGAACCCGGGCTCGACGCACCCGATCACGGCGATCCGTCGCATCATCGTGTCGACCACGCACCCGAAGGCGTAGTGGTTCATCGACACGGCGTCGACCGTCCCGTCGGGGTGGACGGCGTTCCAGCTCTCCCAGATCATCGTCGCCCCCATCCGCACCTCGTAGAGCCAGGACGGGATCGCGTCCTGCAGCAGCAGCGTCCACGCGAGGTCGGCGTGATCGTTGTCCCAGAGCACGTCGAGCAGGTAGGGGACGGACGGGAAGCCGGTGTCGAGGTGGTCGCCGGACTGGTGGATGAGCTCGACGAGCCGGTCGACTAGGCCCGCTCGACGCTCCGATGTCACCATGTCGAACGCGAGCGCCAGCACGTAGGTGCCCTGCAGCTCGGTCGTCAGTCGCCCCTGCTCGGTGAGGTACTCGGCGCTGAAGGCGTCCCGGACGGTCTGGGCGCGCTGTCGTAGCGCGGCCGCGGCCGCACCGTCGCCGAGGACCTCTTCGGTGTCGGCGAGGACGTCGAGGGAGCGCGCCTGGAAGCACGGCCCGACGATCTCGTGCGTCGTCAACGGCGCGGTCATCATCGCGAGGAACTCGTGCTCCGCGTCCGCCAGCGTCGACGGTGCGAGCCAGTCACCGAAGTTGAGGGCGCCGTTCCACAAGACCGCGTGCCGGGCGCGGGCCTCGGCGTCGAGGTCGGTGTCGCGCAGCCGGCCGGTCAGCAGCCGGGCCGCCTCGCGCGTCTGCCAGTCGACCCAGGAGCGCATCGCCGCGACGTTGTCCTGCAGGAAGGACACATCCCCATAGCGTCGGTAGAGCTCCCACGGTGTCATCGTGATCACGTCACCCCAGCCGGCGGCACCGTCGATGGCGGACAGCCCGGCGCTCAGCGCAACAATGTCGTGCGGGTCGGCGCCGACGCTGCTCGGGCTCGGCGGTGTGGCCCCCAGGTCCATCGCGGGTGGCATGGGGACGATGATGGGCACCATCCCGTCACGGGCGGCCTGCTCGGCGCGCACGTCGGCGAACCAGCGGCGCAAGAAGGCGGCCACCCCCATGAGGGTCGCTGCCGTGGGGGTGAAGATCTGCAGGTCACCCGTCCACCCGGCGCGCTCGCACTGCGGGCAGTCGGTAGGCACGGCGAGGAAGTTCGCGCGCTGGGACCACCGGGTGTTCTGCACGAGCTGGTTCAGCCGGGGGTCGGAGCAGGTGAGGTCGCCGGTCTGCTCGAGGTCGCTGCCGAGCACCACGGCGGTGAGGTCCTCGGACAGCAGCTCGCCGGGCCAGCCGATGACCTTGACGTAGCGGAAGCCGTGGAAGGTGAACTCGGGCTCCCACGTCTCGCCGGCCTCGTCGCCGGCCAGGACGAACTCGTCGACCTGGTCCTTGTCGACGCCGATGATGTTGCGCAGGAAGTTGCCCGCACCGTCGACGACCTCGGCGTGCTCCAGCCGGATCGTGGTCCCCGCCGGCCCGCGTGCCGTGAGCCGCACCCGCCCGGCGATGACCTGGCCGAAGTCGACGACCGTCTCCCCGGCGGGGGTCTGCCGGATCTCGTGCACCGGCAGCTCGAGGAGCGGGCGCACCGGCTCGCCGACGTGCGGCACGACGGGGATCTCGACGTCGACCAGCCGGCCGGGCTGCCACCCGCCGGCGTCGAACCCGGGTGACGACCAGCCGGGGACGGCCCGGCGGGCGTCATGGCGCTCGCCGATGAACAGGTCGGAGTAGTCGATCGGGCCGCGATCGGACACGACGGACTCGTCCGGCACGATCACCTCGCTCGTCCCGTCGGCGAGGTCGACCTCGAGGCGCCAGCTGGCCCGCAGCAGGTCGCCGTACTGCGCGCTGCGGCCGAGGATCGAGATCCGTCCCGCCCACCAACCGTCCGCGAGGACGATGCCGAGCGCGTTGTCGCCCTCCCGCAGCAGGTCGGTGACGTCGTGCGTGACCGACGGCAGCGCGTGGCGGCGGTGGAGAACCGGCCCGGCTCGGGCTCGATGCGGGCCCACTCCAAGGAGAAGCGGTAGGTGTTGAACCCGAGGTCGGCGATCAGCGCGATGTCGTCGGCGAAGCGGTGGTAGTGATCGATGGCGTCGCCGGACGGCTCGGCGAAGATTGTCCCGTCGAGGTGCTCGAGGAACCACACGTCGCTGTTCACGTTGTCACCCTCGACCTGGTGGCCGGCCGTGGCCACGCCCCACCGGAAGTCCGCCGGGAAGACGGCGGACGAGAGGTCGGTGCTGCGCGCGGTGGTGCGGTGGTCGGTCGTCGTCATGGTCTGGATCCTTTCAGCGGACGACGGACAGCCGGCGGTAGCGTGGCCGGATGCCGGACAAGCCCGTGAGTCGCCGTGGACCGTACGCCTCGGGCGAGCGCACCCGGGCCGCCCTGGTGGACGCGGCGCTCCACCTGTTCGCCGAGCAGGGCTTCCAGCGCCAGTCGCTGCGGCAGATCGCCGAGCTGCTCGGGACGAGCCACACGGTGCTACGGCGTCACTTCGGCACCAAGGAGCACCTGCTGACGGCCGTCCTCGAGTCGCGCGGCGACGACGAGGCGCCGCAGCGGGACGATCTCGTCGGCAGCGAAGGGTTCCTCGCCGCGTTCCCGCAGGTGCTCGCCGCCCATGCCGGGCGACGTGGGGTGATCGGCCTCGACACCGTCCTGCGGGTCGAGGCGCTCGACGCCTCCCACCCGGCGCACGAGCTCGTCCGCCGGCAGGGGCGCGAGTTTCGTGAGCAGGTGACCCAGGCGCTGCGCGACGAGCGGGAGGCCGGCCGGCTGCGCGACGACGTGGACCCGGCCGCTCTCGCGCCGCTGGTGACCGCCCTGGTCAGCGGCCTGCAGACGGCCTGGCTCGAGAACCCCGACGAGGACATGGCCGCGCACGCCCGGACCTTCGTCGAGCTGCTGCGCCCGCCGCCGGCGGCTGGGGACGTCCCCGACGTGCCCAAAATGTGACCAACGGCGCAATACCAAGGAAACAGACGGTTCCTACTGTGGGGCCATGACAACCTCCACGTCCCGGGAGCCGGGCCGGCGCAGCGGAATCCTGCGCACCAAGCCGATCGAGGCGATCCTCGCCCACAGCTCCGCCGAGGGCGACGAGTCCGGCGGTGGGCTGCGGCGACACCTCGGCGCCAAGGACCTGGTCGGCTTCGGCGTCGGCATGATCATCGGCACCGGCATCTTCACCCTGACGGGGATCGAGGCCAAGAACCACGCCGGGCCCGCGGTGACCCTCGCCTTCCTCATCGCCGGTCTGGTGAGCGGGCTGGCCGCCGTCTGCTACGCCGAGCTGGCCTCGTCCGTGCCGACCGCCGGCAGCGCCTACACCTACGCCTACGCCACCATCGGCGAGGTGTTCGCGTGGATCATCGGCTGGGACCTGGTGCTCGAGTTCGCGCTCGGCGCCTCGGTGGTCGCGCGAGGCTGGTCGGGCTACGTCCAGCACCTGTTCGGGTTGCCGACCACGTTCTTCGGGGAGCAGTCCGTCGTCAACCTCGGGGCGATGGGCATCACGCTCCTGCTCGGCATCGTCGCGGTCGTGGGTGTGCGCGAGAGTGCCCGGGTCACCAACGCGATGGTGCTCATCAAGGTCTCGGTCTGCGTCTTCATCATCGCCGTGGGCGCGTTCTTCATCAAGGGCGGCAACTACTCGCCGTTCATTCCGCCGAGCCAGCCCGTCGAGGCGTCCTCCACCGCAGGCATGGAGCAGCCGCTCAGCCAGGTGCTCTTCGGGGTCCAGCCGTCGGCCTTCGGCATCGCCGGCGTGATGACCGCGACCGCCGTCGTCTTCTTCGCCTACTCCGGCTTCGAGGCTGTGGCCAACCTGTCGGAGGAGTCCCGCAACCCCGCGCGCGACCTGCCGATCGGTCTGCTGGGCTCGCTCGCCCTCTGCACCGTGCTCTACGTCGGCGTCTGCATCGTCATCACCGGCATGGTGCCCTACACCGAGATCGACGAGGGAGCGCCGCTCGCGGCCGCGTTCAGCCACGTCGGTCTGGGTTGGGCCGGTGTGCTCATCTCGATCGCGGCGGTCGCCGGCCTGACCTCCGTCGTCCTCGTCGACCTCGTCGGCATGGGGCGTATCGGCTTCGCGATCGGCCGCGACGGGCTGCTGCCCGCGGCGGTCGCGAAGGTCCACCCGAAGTACGGCACGCCCTACCGCATCACCATCGCCACCACCGTGCTGGTCATGCTGTTCTCCGGGTTCGTCCCGCTGCGCGAGCTCGCGGACATGGTGTCCATCGGCACCCTGTTCGCGTTCGTGATCGTCAGTGCGGCGGTGCCGATCCTGCGCCGCACCCGCCCCGAGCTCAAGCGCCCGTTCCGCGTGCCGCTGTCGCCGGTGCTGCCGATCGTCTCGGTGCTCGCCTGCACCTACCTGATGACGAACCTGTCGATCATCACCTGGATCCGGTTCGTGATCTGGATGGCCCTCGGGCTCGCGGTCTACTTCTTCTGGGGTCGACGCAACGCGCGCCTCGCCCACGAGGAAGGCCGCGTCCCGGTGGGCTGACCTCAGCCGGCCGCTGCAGCGACGGGCGTCTGCTCTTCGCTGTAGCGTCCCCGGCGGGGGATGAGCAGCGCCCCCACCGCCGCGGCGAAGCAGAGCGCCGCGGCGAACAGCCAGGCGTGGTCGTAGCTGCCCTGCGTGGTGCGGACCCAGCCGGCGAAGCTCGCCCCGACGCCGGCGCCGACCATGTGCGAGGCGAAGCACCAGCCGAACACGATGCCGGAGTCCTCGAGGCCGAAGTGCTGACGGCACAGCGCCACCGTCGGGGGCACGGTGGCGACCCAGTCCAACCCGTAGAACACGATGAAGCCCCACATAGGCGGCTCCACGTGGGGGGCCAGCAGGTGCTCGACGGTGAGCAGAGACGCACCGCGCAGCGCGTAGTAGGCCACGAGCAGGTAGCGCGAGTCGACCCGGTCGGTGAGCCAGCCGGAGGCGATGGTGCCGATCAGGTCGAACACCCCGACCATCGCCAGCAGCCCGGCGGCCGTGGTCTGGGCCATGCCGTGGTCGTGCGCCGCCGGCACGAAGTGGGTCTGCACGATCCCGTTGGTGGACCAGCCGCAGACGAAGAACGTCAGCGCCAGCGCCCAGAAGGTCCAGGTGCCGCTCGCCCGGCGCAGCGTCGACAGGGCCACCACCCCCGGGTTGGCCTGCGGACGAGGCTCGGTATCCACACCATCAACGCCGTCGGGCCCGATCTCCGCGTCGCGCACGGAGGGGGCCGCGTCGATCGCCTGGCCCTCGCCGACGCCGAACGGCATCAACCCCACCTGGTGCGGGTAGTCGCGCAGGAACAGCCCCACCAGCAGCGCCACCACCAGGGCGAGCACCGCGACGATCATCGCGGCGTAGCGCCAGCCCGGGCCGGCCACCGCGGCGGCGATCGCCGGCAGGAAGAGCAGCTGACCGGTCGCGTTGGCCCCGGAGAACAGGCCGGTGACCAGCCCCCGGTGGGCGTAGAACCACCGGTTGGCGACGATCGCACCGAGGACGAGCGCCATGCACCCGGTGCCGACGCCGATGAGCAGCCCCCAGAGCAGCCACAGCTGCCAGGGGGAGGTCATCACGGTCGTGGCGGCGCTGGCGGCTGCGACGACGAGCAGGGCGAGGGTGACGGTGCGCCGGACGCCCCAGCGCTCCATCACGGCGGCGGCGAACGGCGCGATGCAGCCGTAGAGCACGAGGTTCAGCGACACCGCCCCGGACGTGGTGGCGCGGGACCAGCCGAACTCGTTCTCGATCGGCTCCATGAGCACGCCGGTCGACGAGCGGAAGGCGGCGGCCGCGACCAGGGCGGCCAGTGTGACGGCGGCGACGATCCAGGCGCGGTGCCGCCGCGCGGGGATGGCCGCCTCGCGGTCCGGCGTGGGGGACGAGCGGAGCGGGCTGGACGAGCTGGTCATCGGCACTCCTCGGCGCCAGCACGCTGGGCTCGGTGCTGATCCGACGATTGTGCCCGCCGGTCAGCCGATCTGCGTCACTCCGCCCACTCGATGAGCACCTGGCCACCCTGGACGGCCTCGCCGACGCTCACGGCGACGTGGCCGATGGTGCCGTCGCGCGGTGCGGTGATCTCGGTCTCCATCTTCATCGCCTCGAGCACGAGCAGCGTGTCCCCGCTGCTCACCTGCTGGCCGTCCTCGACGAGGACCGTGACGACGGTGCCGGCGATGGTGGCGGTCAGGGCGTTCGACGAGCCCGCCGGAGCCTTCGCGGCCGTCGGGGTGACGCCGTAGGCGGAGGTGCTGCCGACCAGCACGGCGCCGAGCGTGGGCCGCGGTTCCTCCTCGACCTCGACGTCCACGTCGTAGACCGCGCCGTTCACGGTGACCTTCAGCTTCATGGGTCTTTCTCTTTCGTCGTGGCAGGTTCGGTGGGGGAGATGGTCAGCGTCGCGCGGCGCCGACGGCGTGGGACTGCTGGATGGCGGAGCGACCCTGCGTGGCCCACCCGCCGCCGCGGCGCAGGTGGACCTGCTTCACGGTGGCGCGGTTGCCGAGGTAGGCCGCCACCGCCGCGGAGATGGCGAGCAGCACCTCCTCGCTCACCTCGGCGTCCGAGCGCTCGCGGACCTCGCGCTCGAGGCTGTCCAGCCGCTCGGTGAGGGCAGCGACCTGGGCGCTCAGCTGCTCGACCTGCGCCCGCAGCTCGACCTGGTCGCCGGTCATAGCGGGATCAGTCCGTGCTTCTTGGCCGGCCGCAGGTCGCGTTTGGCCTGCAGGTTCTCCAGCGCGCGGGCGACCTTGCGCCGGGTGTCGGCCGGCTCGATGATGTCGTCGACCAGGCCACGGGCCGCCGAGACGTACGGCGTCGAGAACGCGTCGCGGTAGAGCTGGACCAGCTCGGCCTTCTTGGCCACCGGGTCCTCGGCCTCCTTGATCTCCTTGCGGAAGACCACGCCCGCGGCGCCCTCGGCGCCCATGACGGCGATCTCGGCCGACGGCCACGCGAAGACGCGGTCGGCTCCGAGGTCCTTGCCGCACATGGCGAGGTAGGCCCCGCCGTAGGCCTTGCGCAGCACCACCGTGATCTTCGGGACGGTGGCGGAGGAGTAGGCGAACAGCAGCTTGGCGCCGTGGCGGATGATGCCGCCGTACTCCTGGGCGACGCCCGGCAGGAAGCCGGGCACGTCGACGAGGGTGACGATCGGGATGTTGAAGGCGTTGCAGAAGCGCACGAAGCGGGCGCCCTTGTCCGAGCTGTTGACGTCGAGGACGCCCGACATCACCGACGGCTGGTTGGCGACGATCCCGACGGTGCGGCCGGTGATCCGGGCGAAGCCGACGACCAGGTTGGGCGCGAACCCCGCCTGCACCTCGAGAAAGTCGCCCACGTCGACGAGGCGACTGATGACCTCGCGCACGTCGTAGGCCTTGCTCGCGGCGACCGGGATGATGTCGTCCAGCTCCGGGTCGGCGCTGACGTCGTCGTTGCCCTCGACGAACGGTGCCTCCTCGGTGTTGTTGCTCGGCAGGAAGCTGAGCAGCTTCTTGGCGATGAGGATGGCCTGCTCGTCGTCGTCGGCGACGAAGTGGATGTTGCCGGCGTGCTGCATGTGCGCGTCCGGGCCGCCCAGCGCCTCGGCGGTGACCTCCTCACCGGTGACCGACTTGATGACGTCCGGGCCGGTGATGAACATCCGGGCGGCGCGGGTCTGGATGATGAAGTCGGTGAGGGCGGGGGAGTAGGCCGCGCCGCCGGCGCACGGGCCGGCGATGATCGACACCTGCGGCACCACGCCGGACAGCGCGACGTTCTGGAAGAACACCTTCCCGTAGCCCGAGAGGGAGTCGATGCCCTCCTGGACCCGGGCGCCCCCCGAGTCGTTGATGAAGACGAACGGCGTGCCGTTCTCCAGCGCGCTGTGCAGGGCCCTCGCGACCTTGGTCGAGTGCATCTCGCCCGCCGAGCCGCCGGCCACCGAGAAGTCCTGGCTGGCCAGGTGCACCGGTCGCCCGAGCACCGTCGCGGCGCCGGTCACGACGCCGTCGGCGGGCATGACGGCCTGGTCCATACCGAACAGGGTGGTGCGGTGCTGGGCGTGCATGCCGAACTCCTCGAAGGAGCCGGGGTCTACGAGATCGGCGACGCGCTCGCGGGCCGTGAGCTTGCCCGCCTCGTGCTGCTTGGCGTGCCGCTTCTCACCCCCTCCGGCCATCACCTCGCCGCGGCGGGTCCGCAGCTCCTCGATCCGCTCGGCCATGGTCCTGGTCGAGGACTGGGCGGTAGCAGTGTTGTCAGACATAGGGATTCGTCACTTCCTGGACTGGATCAGGCGGGGTCGACGGCGACGCTGTGCTTGCGGCCGTTGACGGTGACCTCGTACTTGATGGAGGTGCGGACGGGACCGGTGCCGGCGTCCTTGGCCGCCGCGGCAACGCGCTCGGCCTCGACCTCGGCGGGGTCCTTGCCGACGTTCTTGGGGCCTTCGGGGCGGGTGGCGAAGAAGCCGGGCGCGACCTTCGGGAACATCGCGTAGGTGAGGACGTCCTCGTCGCTGCCGTCGAAGCCGGGGAGCGCGGCGGCGTCCGCCGCGAGCTGGTCCCACTCGTTGTCGATCAGGTCGGCGGGGCGCACCGTGATCGGCTCCTTGCCGGTCTGGGCCTTCGCCTTCTCGACCACGTCCGGGTCGATCTCGCCGAGCACCGAGCCGTAGTAGCCGAGCACGAGGTCGGCGAACTCGGCGGTGAGGATCTGGTAGCGACCCATCAGCACGTTGAAGACCGCCTGGGTGCCGACGATCTGGCTGGACGGCGTGACCAGGGGCGAGTAGCCGGCGTCCTTGCGGACCCGCGGCACCTCCTCGAGCACCTCGCGCATCTTGTCGCCGGCGCCCTGGGCCTTCAGCTGGGACTCCATGTTGGAGATCATGCCGCCGGGGATCTGGCTGTCGAAGATCTCGGTCTCGACGGTGTAGGAGGACATGAACTGCTGGTAGCGGGGCTTGACCTCGGCGAAGTGCCGCTTGATGTCGGCGAGGCGGACCTTGTCGAGGTCGGCGACGTAGCCCGTGCCCTCGAGCATCTCCTGGAACGACTCGGTCGGGTTGTGGCCCGGGCCGAGCGACATCGAGCTGATGGCGGTGTCGCAGACGTCCGCCCCGGCCTCTACGGCCTTCATGAGCGAGACGAGCGTGACGCCCGTCGTCGCGTGGCAGTGGACGTTGACCTGCATCTGCGGCATCTCGTCCTTGATCGCCTTGACCAGGTCGTAGGCGACCTGGGGCTTGAGCAGCGCGGCCATGTCCTTGACGGCGATCGAGTCGACGCCGATGTCGCGCAGCTCCGTGGCCTGACGGACGAAGACGTCGATGTCGTGCTCGGGGGAGGTGGTGTAGCACAGTGTGCCCTGGGCGTGCTTGCCGACCCGCTTCACGGCGGCGATGGCGCGCTCGACGTTGCGGGTGTCGTTGAGCGCGTCGAAGGTGCGAAAGACGTCCATGCCGTTCTCGGCGGCCTTCTCGACGAAGTGGTCCACGACGTCGTCGCCGTAGTGGCGGTAGCCGAGCAGGTTCTGGCCGCGCAGCAGCATCTGCAGCCGGCTGTTGGGCAACAGGGTGCGGAACGTCCGCAGCCGCTCCCAGGGGTCCTCGTTGAGGAAGCGGATGCACGCGTCGAACGTCGCGCCGCCCCAGCACTCCACGCTCCAGAACCCGGCCTGATCGATGTCCGCGCAGGCACCCACCATGTCGGAGAGGGCCATCCGGGTGGCCATCAGGCTCTGGTGAGCGTCGCGCAGGGCGACCTCGGTGACTCCGATGCTTCGTGTTGTCTCCACCTCTGAAGTGTCTCAGGAGGCGGTCGTCGAGCCCTCGGCGGGGTGGGTGTTGTGGGCGCTCACCTGGACCCCCACCACCCGGTTGCGGCCCCGCTCCTTGGCTGCGTAGAGCGCGTCGTCGGCCCGGCGCATCAGCCGGGCCGGGTCGAGCGGTCCGGTCACGGTCGCGACGCCGATGCTGGCGGTGAGTCGGCTGGCGCCGAGCTCGGGCGGCCACCGGTGGTGTGCCAGCGTGCGGCGCAGGTCGTCGGCGGCGAGGCGGGCGTCCTCCGCGCCCATCCCGGGCAGCAGGGCCACGAACTCCTCGCCCCCGAGTCGCGCGGTCGTGGCGCCCGGGGGCGCCCAGCGCGTCATGAGCAGCCCGACCTCGCGCAGGGCGAGGTCGCCCACCAGGTGGCCGTGCTGGTCGTTGACGGCCTTGAAGTGGTCCAGGTCGAGCAGGGCCAGCGAGATGGTCGACGGTCCGCCGAGGCGGGCGGCGAGCTGGTCGAGCTGGTCGTTGAGGAAGCGTCGGTTGACCAGCCCGGTGAGCTCGTCGCGCAGCGCGGACTCCTTTGCGCTGGAGTTGGACTCGACCAGCTGGGTGATCGTGCTGTCGAGCTCGGTGGCGAGGCTGACCTGGGCGCGCATCTCGCCCTCCGCCTCGCGCGTGCGGTAGAGCACCTCGAGCACCGCGACCCGGCGCTTGGTCTGCGCGGCCTCGTGGGCGGCCCGCTGACGGTGGTGCCGGCGCAGCGCGGCGTAGGCGCCCTCGTAGTCCCCGAGCGCCGCTCGCACGGCGGCCAGTCGCGCGGACACCTCGAGCGCGCGGGTGGGCCAGTGCTCGCCACGCTCGTCGAGCAGGGTGAGCAGGTCCAGCGCCTCGTGCAGCCGGTCGGCGGCCTGGTAGACCTCGGCCAGCCGCAGCGACGCCTCGCTGAGGTCGGCGCTGGAGGCGGTCTCGCTCTCGGCCGCCATGGTCTCCTGGGCCAGCTCGAGGGCGAGGTCGCCCTGACCGAGCAGCGCGCGGGCGCGACTCTCGACCAGCCCGGCCGACAGCCGCACCCCCGGGCTGAGCGGACGAGGGAGCAGCGTCTTGGCCTGCTCCACCCGCTCGAGCGCCTCGTGCGGTCGCTCGAGGAGCAGCAGCGCGTCGGCCACGGCCAGCAGCACCCGCCACCGCGAGCGGTCCGAGCTGTCGGGGGACAGCGCACCCTCCGCGGCGGTCAGGGCGGCGAGCCGCTGGCCGGGGTCCTCGAGCAGCTGGGCGGCCTCCAGCCGGGCCGCGTCGACGGAGTCCACGTCGTTGCTGGCGGCACCGATGTCCTGGCCGAGCAGGTAGTGGTGGCGCGCCCGCTCGAGCTCGCCGACGTCGGCGCAGATCCCTCCGACGAGGGTGTGCGACCAGGCCAGCCACCGGCTCGGACCGTCCGGCTCCAACGCCGGGATCGCCTCGCCGAGCAGCTCCAGCGCGCGGTCGGACTGCTCCTCGTGCCGGGCGATGACGGACTGGGACACCCGAGCCTGGGCGGCCCCGCGCTGATAGCCGATGGCCGTGGCGCTGCGGGCGGTGAGCCGGGCGAGCTCGACGGCCCGCTCCCGGTCGACGTTGCGCAGGTCCCACGCCTGGAGGTTGAGCGCGTCGATCTCGGCCCGGGTGAGCGCGCCGCGGATGGGCGCGTACGAGTGCTCGTCCCCCATGGCGACCTCCTTTGCGCGCAGCTGCGTTCAGGATAGGTCAGTGATCGGCTCGGCAGCGCTTCCCCCGCTGCGGGGTGGATGGGTCTACGAGGCGGCGGCGACCCGGTTGCGACCGGCGGCCTTGGCGTCGTAGAGCGCTCGGTCGGCCGCGCGGATCAGGGACCGGTCGTCGGTGCGGTCCAGGGCCGAGGCCACGCCCGCGCTGATGGTGACCCGCCCGGGGTCGGCCGCGGTCCAGCGGTAGTCGGCGACGGCCTCGCGCAGCCGCTCGGCGAAGGCCTCGGCGACGGGGAGGGGGGTGCGCGGCTGCAGGATCGCGAACTCCTCTCCGCCATAACGGGTCACGACGTCGGAGGGACGCGCGTGCCGCCGCAGCAGCGCGCCGAGGTCGGCGAGGACCTGGTCACCGACCAGGTGCCCGAAGCTGTCGTTGACGACCTTGAAGTGGTCGATGTCGAGCAGCACCAGGCTGAGCGGCTCGCCGCGCTCTGCCGCGTCGGCGCTGAGCTGGGCGAGCTGCTCGTCGAAGTACCGGCGGTTGTAGACCCCGGTCGTCACGTCGCGCACCGACGACTCCCACATCAGCTGGGTGGCGTCCTGCAGGTCCTCGAGGGTGGCGCTCAGGGTGCGGACGCGGTCGCGGGCCCTGGCCGCCTCGCGCTCGGCCCGGCGGGCCCGGTGGAGCACCTCCAGCGCGTTGGCGCGGTTGCGCCCGAGGGCGTCCTGCACGGACTGCCTGCGGTCCACGTGCTCGCGCAGCGCCTGGTAGGCGGCGGCGTGGTCACCGGCCGCCGCGTGGCACCGGGAGAGGACCTCGAGGACCAGCACGCGCTGGGGCTCGGTGAGCTCGTCCCACCCGAGCAGGTCGGCGAGCAGGCTTGCGGCTGCTAGCGGTTCGCCGAGAGCGAGGTGCAGCTCGGCCAGGTCGACGGTGAGCAGGATCGAGGTCGAGCGGTCGGTCCGACGCAGCAGCGTGGTGGCCGCCTCGAGCTCGCGCCGGGCACCCTCGACGTCGCCGAGGTCGATCAGGCACTGCGCACCCAGCGCGATCGAGAGCGCCTCGATGTCGACGACCCCGAGCCCTGCGGCCCGGCGCGCGGCGGTCCCGGACAGCTGGTAGGCCTCGCGCCGCTCCTCGGCCGCGCCGTGCCGGCGCAGGTACCAGGCGAGGTTGTACTCCGCGAAGCACTGGCCCTCGGTGTCGCCGACGCCGGCGAGCAGCCGCAGCGCCTCGCGGTATCCGGCGATCACGTCCTCGAGGGTGCCCCGGCTCTCGGCCTGGTCGTGCACCACCATCGCCTCGAGCTGGCCGTCACCCAGGGAGAGCGCGAGCTCGGTCGTGCGCACGAAGTACTCGGCCGACTGCTCGACGGCGCCGATCTCGCGGCTGGTGTTGGCGAGCACCAGGTAGGCCCGGCCGAGCCAGAGCGGGTCGTCGGCCAGCTCTGGCAGGGCCGTGTGCAGGTGCTCGAGCACCTGGGCATAGTCGGCGCAGCGGTACTGGCTCATGGCCAGCAGCACCCGCGCGCGCCCGGCAGCAGGCTCGGTCGCCGCCTGCCGGACCACCTGCTCGGCCAGTGCGGCCGAGGCCTCCGGGTCGCGGTTGCGCAGCCGCCAGGCCTCGTCGATGGCCGAGGGCTCGGGGTGCTGGGAGTGGACGGGCACGGTCTACGGCATGGGTCGGACGGTGAGGATCTGCTCGGCAGCCCCGAACGGTCCCTGCTCGTCGTGCAGCGTCGACGACGTCAGCCCGAGCCCCTGCGGCCCGAACGACACCGTGGTGTCGAGCCCGAGCCGGCGACCGACGGGCTGACGGAACAGGTGGATCGTGAGGTCGACGTTCGGAAACATCCACTCGCGCGGCGACTCTCGCGTCGCGATGCCGTTGGCCGTGTCGACCAGGCCCACGAGCGCGGCGAGCGGTCCGACGTCCTCGCCGTCGACCAGCGCGTAGGGCGTGCTGAGCCACGCGTGACCGCGGCCCGGCTCGGGTCGGTCACCGCGCATCTGGAGCGACGCGATGTAACCCCCAGGCCACAGCTCGGTCGGGTCCAGCTCGGGCTCGTCCTCGAAGCGGGGCATGGGCTCGGCGAAGGTGCCCGCGACATGGGCGGTGTCCTGGACACTGAGCCGCCAGGCGGTGCCCCGGATCAGCGCCCGCTCGCCCGCGAGCAGGGTCGCCTCGACCAGCTCGATCGTGCGACCGGGACGCAACGTGCGTACGTGCACGCAGACCTCGCTCGCCGGGATCAGCCCGAGGATCTCGAACGTCAGCCGGGCCACCTGCATGTCCGGCCGGGGCTCGTGCCGCTCGATCGCGTGCGTCAGCAGCCCGCCGACGGGAGCCATGTGCTGCTCCCAGTCGTTCCAGGCCCCCTGGGTGTGGATGGTGGGCTGGTAGCACCCGTCGCCGAGCGCTCGGTAGTAGGCGGGCGTGCCGCGGTCCAGCTGCTCGGGGTCCGGGCGGGTCGGGCGGCCTTCAGTCATGGGCCAAATGTAGTGGGCGACGCCGGACTCGGCCCCCCGTCGCGCAGCGGCCCGGACGCCTCCTCGGGCGGACCGTGCCAGCCGGGCGCGGCACCGCCTCGCCCGACCCCTCGAACCGGCATGCTGTGCGCATGGAGGACACGACCGCGCAGGCCGCGGGGCTGGTGGTGACGATCCGGCCCGAGGACAGCCAGGACCACGCGGCTGTGCACGGAGTGGTCGGGCAGGCCTTCGGGTCGGACGTGGTGGCCGAGCTGGTCAACGTCCTGCGGTCCAGCACCGCCTACGTCCCCGGTCTGTCCTTCGTCGCCGAGGCCGGCGGCGCGCGGGTCGGTCACGTCATGCTCACGCGGTCGTGGGTCGACGCCCAGCGGCGACTCGTGCGGGTGCTCGTCCTCTCGCCGCTCTCCGTCGCTCCCGGATACCACCACTTCGGCATCGGCTCCGCCCTGGTCCGGCACGCGCTCGCCGCGGCGGCCGAGTCCGACTACCCCATGGTGCTGCTCGAGGGCGACCCGGCGTTCTACGGGCCGCTCGGGTTCGAGCCGGCGGCCGCGCACGGCATCACGCCACCGAGCGTGCGGATCCCGCCGGCCGCCTGCCAGGTGGTGCTCGGCACGACCTACGAGCCGTGGATGCGTGGGGCGCTCGTCTACGCCGACCCGTTCTGGGCGTTCGACTGCGTGGGTCTGCGCGAGGAGCCCGGCGCGTGACGGAGTCGGCTCCCTCCTCGCCCGCGCGTCGGGACGGGATCGCCCAGGTCACCGGCGAGACCTACCGCATCACCGTGCTCAACAGCGCCGTCGTGCGCCTCGAGCAGTCACCCACCGGATCCTTCGAGGACCGGCCCACCCAGGTCGTGCTGATGCGCGACCTCCCTGCGAACCCGGTTGCGGGACAAGAGGACTCGACAGGTCAGGTGCAGGTGCACGAGACCGGGGACCTCGTAGAGATCGTGACCGACGACCTGCACCTCACCTACGACCGGCGTCCGTTCCGCACGCAGGGGCTCAGCGTGCAGGTGCGTGGTGGCGTCTCGAGCTACCGGTCGGTGTGGCGCTACGGCCTGCCTGCGCCCACCCTGGGCGGCACGGCGCGCACCCTCGACGAGGTCGACGGTCGCACCGACCTGGAGCCAGGGATCTTGTCCCGCAACGGTTTTGCGGTGCTGGACGACTCCGCGAGCCTCGTCGTGCCCGAGCCAGGCCGGTTCGAGCCGCGGCCGCCGGGCTCCGTCGACCTCTACGTCTTCGCGCACGGCCGGGACTACCGACGGGCGCTGCGCGACTTCTACGCGCTCACCGGGTCGCCACCTCTCGTGCCGCGCTACGTGCTCGGCAACTGGTGGAGCCGCTATCACGCGTACTCCGCCGACGAGTACCTCGAGCTGATGGACACCTTTGCCCAGCAAGGGATCCCGTTCTCCGTGGCCGTCCTCGACATGGACTGGCACGAGGTGGACATCCCCCCGCGGTTCGGCAGCGGGTGGACCGGTTACACCTGGGCCAAGCGGCTGTTCCCCGACCCGCCGGCGTTCCTGGCGGCACTGCACGAGCGCGGGCTGCGGGTCACGCTCAACGACCACCCGGCCGACGGTGTGCGGGCCCACGAGGACGCCTATCCGACGATGGCGGCCGCGCTCGGGGTCGACCCCGCGACGGAGCACCCGCTGACGTTCGAGGCGAGCGACGAGGCTTATCTACGAGCACTGTTCGACCACGTGCTGCACCCGATGGAGCGCGACGGCGTCGACTTCTGGTGGATCGACTGGCAGCAGGGGGCCAGCTCGCGCATCCCCGGGCTGGACCCGCTGTGGGCGCTCAACGACCGGCACCTGCGCGAGATGGCGAGCACGGGACGGCGCCCGGTGATCTTCAGCCGCTACGCCGGGCCGGGCAGCCACCGGACGCCGGTCGGCTTCTCCGGCGACACGGTCGTCAGCTGGGCGTCGCTGGCCTTCCAGCCGGAGTTCACCGCCACGGCGAGCAACATCGGCTACGGCTGGTGGAGCCACGACATCGGCGGGCACATGTTCGGCACCAAGGACGACGAGCTCGCCACCCGGTGGGCGCAGCTCGGCACGTTCTCACCCGTCAACCGTCTGCACAGCACGTCGAACCCGTTCAACAGCAAGGAGCCGTGGCGGTTCGGCCCCGCGGCCGAGCGGGCCCAGGTCGCTGCCCTGCGGCTGCGGCACCGGCTGCTGCCCTACCTCTACACGATGGCCGAGCGCGCCTCGGCGCAGGGGCACCCGCTGGTCGAGCCGCTCTACCACGAGCACCCCTGGGCCGAGGAGGCGTATCGGCGGCCCAACGAGTTCGCCTTCGGCGAGGCGATCCTCGTCGCCCCGGTGACCACCCCGATCGACCCACGGTCCATCGTCGCGCGCACCGACGCCTGGCTGCCTGACGGCACGTGGTTCGACCTGCAGACCGGCTGGCGCTACGACGGCGGGCGCGAGCTGTCCACCTACCGCGAGCTGCACCAGCTCGGCGCGTTCGTCCGGGCGGGCGCCGTGCTGCCGCTGCTCGGCGACGAGATCCCCGGCAACGGTGTCGACAACCCGACCTCGCTCGAGATCCGTTGTTACGCAGGCGCGGACGGCGAGCTCACGCTCTACGAGGACGACGACGCCCCGGTGGCCGACGAGCGCGTGGCGCGCACCCCGCTGACCTTCTCCTGGGCCGATCGCACGGTGCACCTCGGGCCGGTGCAGGGTGACGCGTCGGTGGTGCCCGAGCGGCGCGACTGGCGGGTCGGCCTCGTCGGCGCGACGGCACCGCAGGAGCAGAGCAAGGCGGTGCGCGTGCTGGTCGACGGCGTCGAGCGTGCGGACGCCGTGGTGACCCGGGTCGAGGGCTGTCGCACGACCTGGGTGGACGTGCCCGACGTCCCCGTGAGCGCCGCGGTCGTCGTGGAGCTCGGCCCCTGCGAGCTCGCCGCCAACGACGTCGCGGGAGCGGTCTTCGACTACCTGCAGCGCGCCCAGGTCGAGTTCGAGGACAAGACGGCGGCAATGCGCACGGTCGAGTCGATCACCGACCCCGGGCAGGCGCTGGTGCAGCTGGCGACCCTGGACCTGGACCCCGGCGTCCTCGGTCGGGTCGCCGAGCTGCTCACCGCCGCGCGCTGACGCGCCGAGGGTGGCCAGGTCGACGGCCGCGCCGGCGCGAGCGGCGATGATGGGAACCGCCGAAAGAGGGGGTCCTGATGTCCGCTCGTCCCGCCGCGTGGATGCTCGTCGCCGTCCTGGGGGTCACGGGCGCCTCCGGCGCCCTGGCGGCCTGCACGAGCGGCCCGTCCGCCAAGGACGCCGCCACCGCCTTCGCCGCGGCGGTCCAGTCCGGGTCGGTGCAGGGCGTGAGCTTCTCCGGCGACTCTGCGGCAGCGGCGACGTCGGCCACCCGGCTGCTGACGTCGTTCGGCGCGGTGCACCCGACCGTCACGGTCGACTCGGTCTCGGAGGACGGCGACAAGGCCACCGGCTCGCTGACCTACACCTGGACGCTGCTCCCCGGGACGCCCGCCTGGCGCTACACCACCCAGGTGCCGCTGACCAAGGGCGCGGACGCCTGGCAGGTCGTCTGGTCACCGGCGACCGTCGTCGCCGGGGCCAAGGCGGGCGACACCATCGGCGTGACCCGCACCCAGGGCAAGCGGGGCGACATCCTCGCCGGCGACGGGCAACCGATCGTGACCGAGCGAGACGTCCTGCGCGTCGGCATCGACAAGGCCAACGCCGACCCTGCGGCGCTCCCGGCAGCAGCCGCCGCGCTGGCCAGGCTGCTCGGCATCGACGCCGCCGCCTACACCAAGGCCGTGACGTCGGCGGGGCCCCAGGCGTTCGTCGAGGGTCTCGTGGTGCGCGCCTCGGACACAGCCACCGTCACCAAGGTGTCCGCCGGTCTGGGCGCCATCAAGGGTGCCGTCGCCCTCAAGGACACGCTGCCGCTGGCGCCCACCCGGGACTTCGCCCGCCCGCTGCTCGGCACGGTCGGGGAGGCCACCGCCGAGATCGTCGAGGCCTCCAAGGGAGCCGTCGGTGCCGGTGACGAGGTCGGCCTGTCCGGTCTGCAGAAGGAGCACGACGCGACCCTGCGCGGCACCGCGGGCGTCACCGTGGGGGCTACCGACTCCGCGGGCGCGGGCCGAGTGCTGCACGAGATCAAGCCCACGGACGGCAAGCCGTTGCAGACGACGCTCAGCCTGGCCGAGCAGAGCAAGGCCGAGGCCGTGCTGGCCGCGGTGCAGCCGGCGAGCGCGATCGTGGCCATCCAGCCCTCGACGGGCAAGGTGCTCGCCGCCGCGAGCGGGCCTGGGGGACAGGGCTACTCGACGGCGACGCTCGGGCAGTACGCCCCCGGCTCGACGTTCAAGATCGTCTCCGCGCTCGCCCTGCTCGACGCGGGGGTCAAGCCCACCGACCCGGCCGCCTGCACGCCGACGCTCACGGTCGACGGGAAGTCGTTCAAGAACTACGACGCCTACCCGACCGACAAGCTCGGCAGCATCCCGCTGCGCACGGCCTTCGCCGAGTCGTGCAACACGGCGATGATCGCGCTGCGGGCCAAGGCGACGCCCCAGGGGCTCGTCGACGCGGCGCGCTCCGTCGGTCTGGTCGGGCAGCCCGGTCTCGGCTTCCCGGCCTACCTCGGCAGCGTCAAGACCGCGACGGACGAGGTCGAGCACGCCGCCGACATGATCGGTCAGGGCACCGTCACGGCGTCCCCGCTCGGGATGGCGACCGTCGTCGCGTCGATCGTCAAGGGCAGCACGGTCACGCCCCAGCTGGTGGTCGGGGACCCGGCGGCCGCGTCGTCGTCGACCCCCTCACCCACGTCGACCCCCTCACCCACGTCGACCCCTTCACCCACGTCGACCCCCACGCAGATCGCCCAGGCGCCGGCCGTGCGCGATCTGATGCGGGCGGTGACCACCGAGGGCTCCGGCCGGCTGCTCGCGTCCCTGCCCGGGGCGCCCGTGCTGTCGAAGACGGGGACGGCCGAGTTCGGCACCGCCGTCCCGCCCGAGACGCACGCGTGGATGGTCGCTGCTGCCGGCGACCTCGCCGTCGCCACCTTCGTCGACCTGGGTGACGGCGGCGCCAAGACCGCCGGCCCGCTGCTCAAGGCCTTCCTGCAGCCGTAGCGCTCCCGGTGGCGGCCGCCAGGCATACTGGCCTGTCGTGACCACCCGCACCGACGCCGCCGTCCGCATCCCCCGCGAGATCTGGGTGCTGGTGGCCGCAGCGTTCGTGATCGCCATCGGCTACGGGCTGATCTCCCCGGTGCTGCCGCAGTTCGCCCGCAGCTTCGACGTCGGGGTGGCGGCCGCGTCCGTCGTGGTCAGCGCATTCGCCTTCTTCCGGCTCGTGTTCGCGCCGCTCGGCGGAGCCCTCATCGGTCGCCTCGGTGAGCGACCGGTCTACCTGCTCGGACTGCTGATCGTCGCGGCCTCGACCGCGGCGACGGCGTTCGCGCAGACCTACTGGCAGCTGCTGCTCTTTCGTGGGGTGGGCGGCATCGGCTCGACGATGTTCACCGTGTCGGCCATGGGGCTGATGGTGCGCCTCGCCCCGCCGAGCATCCGTGGGCGGGTGTCCTCGGCCTACGCGACGGCGTTCCTGCTCGGCGGCATCCTCGGCCCGGTCGTGGGTGGGGTGCTGGCCGGGCTCGGGATGCGGATGCCGTTCATCGTCTACGCCGTGGCGCTGCTCGTCGCGAGCGCCGTCGTCGCGGTCTTCCTCAAGGACGCGTCGCTGCGGCCGGCGCCGGGCACCCCGGTGCTGGCCGTCATGACCGTGCGCGAGGCGCTCGCGGACTCGGCCTACCGCGCGGCACTGGTGTCCAGCTTTGCCAACGGCTGGGCGAACTTCGGTGTGCGCGTAGCCCTCCTGCCCCTGTTCGCGGCGGTGGCCGTCGCGGGTGAGCCCTGGGTCGCGGGCGCAGCGCTGGCGATCTTCGCCGGCGGCAACGCGGTGGCGCTGACCCTCTCGGGTCGGCTGACCGACGTGCGCGGACGCCGCCCGCTGGTCATCGCGGGGCTGGTCGTCAGCGGCGTCGCCACGATCGCCTTCGGGCTCGCGTCAGCGCTCGTGCCGTTCTTCGTGCTGTCGGCGGTCGCGGGCCTCGGCACCGGCCTGCTCGGTCCCGGTCAGCAGGCTGCGGTGGCGGACGTCATCGGGCGTGACCGCTCCGGTGGCAAGGTGCTCGCGGCGTTCCAGATGTCCTCGGACCTCGGCGCCATCCTCGGCCCGGTGCTCGCGGGCGTGCTCGCCGACCGACTCGGCTTCGGCTGGGCGTTCGGCGTGACCGGGCTGGTGCTGCTCGTCGGGGCGCTGGCCTGGCTGCCGGCGCGCGAGACGATGCCTGCGGCCGATCAGGACGCCGGTCGGTAGGTCCGCGCGCGGTCCTCGGGATCCAGCTTCGGCACGATCGTGCCGAAGACGTCCTTCAGCGCCTCCACCTGTGCCGGGGTGAGCCCGTCGAACACCAGTCGGCGGACGAAGTCGGCGTGCCCGGGGGCGGTCTCGACGACCTTGGCCCAACCCGCGTCGGTCAGCACTGCCTCGGTGCTGCGGCCATCGCCGGGCACCGCTCGTCGCTCCACCCAGCCGGACCGCTCGAGGCGGTCGACGAGGTGCGAGAGCCGCGACATGCTCATCGCCGCGATCGCGGCGAGCCGGCTCAGTCGGACGGCGCGTCCCGGCGACTCGGACAGGGCGGCGAGCACGGCGTAGGACGCGTGGTTGAGGCCCGCGTCGCGCTGCAGCTGGCTGTCCAACGCACCCGGGAGCAGCAGCAGGGCGGCCATGAGGGCACGCCACGCATCCTCCTGCTCGGGGGTCAACCAGCGGGTTTCCATAGCGTCATCCTAATCCGTGAGTTGATCATTCAAATAGCGGATTGCCGCAGGTCGGCGGCGTTTTGGTCAAGGTGGGTGAACGTCGCGACGCAGACTTTTCGCGCTCACCCGCTCCGTAGCCACCTCGCCGCCCGAGGGGCGAAACCGTCTTGGGTGCGCGCCGCTCGTCTCGATAGCCTGCGGCGAGCGTGCCCAGCCCTGCTCGACCCAGCGACCCGACTCAGCGACCTGACCCACCGATCTGACCCACCGACCCCTTGCGAAGGATCACGATGACCGACTCCACCCGCGACGCCCACGAGGTGACCGAGGCCCACGCCGCCACGGCAGCCCGCCAGTCCGCGACGAGCAAGGTCACCATGTCCTCGGGTCACCGCCCCCAGACGGCGGCGGTGCGGGTGGGCATCGGCACCGACGAGGCTCAGGGCGCGGTCGTGCCCCCGATCTACCTGTCGAGCACGTTCTCGTTCCGCGCCTTCGGTGAGGCGCGCGACTACGACTACACCCGGGCCGGCAACCCGACGCGCGACGTCCTCGGCACGGCGCTCGCCGAGCTCGAGGGTGGGGCCGGCGGGGTCGTGACCTGCACCGGCACCGCGGCCATGACGACCATCGTCACGGCGCTGACCAAGCCCGGCGACGTCGTGCTCATCCCGCACGACTGCTACGGCGGCACCTGGCGGCTGTTCGTCGAGCTGGCCGACAAGGGCTACCTGGTCCACCGCACCGTGGACTTCACCGACCCCGCTGCCGTAGACCGTGCGCTCGCCGCGGGCGACGTCACCGTCGTGTGGCTCGAGACCCCGTCGAACCCGCTGCTGCGCATCACCGACATCGCCGCCGTGACGGCCGCCGCCAAGGCGGCCGGGGCGACCGTGGTGGCCGACAACACCTTCCTGTCGCCGCTGCTGCAGCAGCCGCTGGCGCTCGGGGTGGACCTGGTCTTCCACTCGACGACGAAGTACATCAACGGGCACAGCGACGTCGTGGGCGGTGCGATCGTCAGCTCGACGGACGAGCTGCACGAGCGGATGACCTACTGGTCCAACGTGCTTGGCGTCACCGGCGCGCCGTTCGACTCCTACCTCACGGCGCGCGGGCTGCGCTCGCTGCCGGCACGGCTGCGCGTCCACGAGGAGAACGCTCGGGTGGTGGCCGAGCTGTTCGCGAGCCATCCCGCCGTCGCCGCGACCTACTGGCCGGGGCTGCCCGACCACCCGGGCCACGACATCGCGGCTCGCCAGCAGCGCGGCTTCGGGTCGATCGTCAGCCTCGAGCTGGCCGGGGGCGAGGCCGCGGTGCGTCGCTTCGTCGACGGACTGACGTGCTTCTCGCTCGCCGAGTCGCTCGGTGGCACGGAGTCGCTCGTCGACCACCCCGCCACGATGACCCACCTCGCGATGACGGACGAGGCGCGCGCGGCCGCGGGCGTGACCGACGGCCTGCTGCGGCTGTCGATCGGCATCGAGGACCCGGCCGACCTCGCCGCCGACCTGACCCGCGCGCTCGACCGGGCGCTCGCGACCTCAGGTGCCGGGGACCAGGGCTGACCGACCGGGGGTGACCCGCTCCTCGAGCTGGTCCAGCAGGGTGTCGACGGTCGGCGCGACGACCAGGTCCTCGAGGACGCCGGGTCGGATGAAACCGGCATCGCCGAGGCCGATCACGCTGTCCAGCAACGGAGTCCAGAACCCGTCGGCGTCGAGGAACGCGACCGGCTTGTCGTGGTAGCCGAGGGTGCGCCAGGTCCACACCTCGAAGATCTCCTCGAGGGTGCCGAGCCCACTGGGCAGCGCGACGAACGCGTCGGAGCGCTCGGCCATCATGGCCTTGCGCTGGTGCATCGACTCGACCGCGTGGAACTCCGTCAGTCCGGTCTTGCCCCACTCGCGCGCGACCATCGCGGTGGGGATGACGCCGATGACCTCGCCACCGCCGTCCAGGGCGCCCTGGGCGACCGCGCCCATCAGGCCCGCCCCGCCCGCGCCGTAGACCAGACCGATGCCGCGCTCGGCCAGGGTCTGGCCGAGCGCGTAGGCGAGGTCGGTGTGCGCGGTGCCGGGGGCGGAGCCGCAGAACACGGCCAGTCGCTGGAGGTGCATGGGATCCAACGTAGCGCCCAAGCGGTCGTCAGTCGGTGCGCTGCGCCTCTTCCCAGCTGAGGTCGGGGTCGGGGATGCCGGCGGTGATCAGGGTGCCGTCGGCGCGCTTGCCCCCCACGATCGGGTGGGTGCCCTCGAAGCTCGGGAGCCGCGGACCCTGGTTGGCGAGCGGGACGGTCGTGCCGGCCCCGGGCTCTACGGTGCAGGTGGTGCCTCGGACACAGACCTCCAGCGGGCCGCCCTCCTCGACCTCGAAGTGAATCTCCTTGGTCCGCAGGGTGACTCGAAGGCGCGTCCCGCGCACGCGGATCGGGAAGCTGAGCTCGGGCCACTCGCGCGGCAGGCGCGGGTCGAACGAGATCACCCCCGTGGTCGCGCAGACCGGCGAAGCCGTGGACCAGGGCGGTCCACACGCCACCGGCCGAGGCGATGTGCACGCCGTCGGAGGTGTTGCGGTGGAGGTCCGCCAGGTCGACGTAGAGGCCGGTGAGGAAGTAGCGCAACGCCATGTCGGCGTAGCCCACCTCGGCCGCGATGATCGACTGCACGACGGCCGACAGGGTCGAGTCGCCCGTGGTGATCGGGTCGTAGTACTCGAAGTCGGCCTTCTTCTCGGCGAGGGTGAACTGGTCACCCTGCAGGAACAGCGCGAGCACCACGTCGGCCTGCTTGAGCACCTGGAAGCGGTAGATCACGAGCGGGTGGTAGTGCAGGAGCAACGGTCGCTTGTCGGCGGGGGTGTGCTCGAGGTCCCACAGCTCGCGGTCGAGGAAGTGGTCGGCCTGCGGGTGCACGCCGACGGTCTCGTCGAAGGGGATGAACATCCCCTCGGCGCAGCGGTCCCACTCCTCGATCTCGTCCTCGCTGAGGTCGAGTCTCTTCACGAGTCGCGAATACGCCTGCGGGTCATCGTGCTTCATCTGCGTGAGCACCGCGGCGGCGTTGTGCAGGTTGGCCTTGGCCATGACGTTCGTGAACAGGTTGTTGTTGACGACGGTGGTGTACTCGTCCGGTCCGGTCACCCCGTGGATGTGGAACGACTCGGTGCTGTTGGTGCGCCAGAAGCCGAGGTCGGCGAACATCCGGGCGGTCTGGGCGAGCACCTCGGCTCCGTCGCGATACATGAATCCGTTGTCGCCGGTGACCTCAGCGAACTTGGTGAGGGCGAACGCCACGTCGGCGTTGATGTGGTACTGCGCGGTGCCGGCCGCGTAGTAGGCCGACGCCTCCTCGCCGTTGATGGTGCGCCACGGGTAGAGCGCCCCGCGCTGGGACATCTCGTAGGCGCGCTCCTCGGCCTTGCCGAGCAGGTTGATCCGAAAACGCAGCGCGTTGCGGGCGATCGACGGGTTCGTGTAGGTGAGGAAAGGGATCACGTAGACCTCGGTGTCCCAGAAGTAGTGCCCCTCGTAGCCCGACCCGGAGACGCCCTTGGCGGCCACCCCCATCTGGTCGGCGCGGGCCGCCGCCTGGGCGAGCTGGAAGAGGTTCCACCGGGTGGCCTGCTGGACGGCGTCCTGGCCGGGGATGGTCACGTCGGTGTTGGCCCAGTAGGTGTCGAGCCAGCGCCGCTGCTCCGCGGCGTAGTGGTCGAAGCCGTGCTCGCGGACCCGGTCCAGCGTGCGCCGACAGCGGTCGAACAGCTCGCGGGTCGGGACGCCGCGCGAGGTGTGGTAGCTCACGGCCTTGGTGATGGTGATCGGGCGGCCGGGCTCGGCGCGGACGCGGTAGACCTTCTTGCCGAGGTCGGGCTCGGTGGAGATGAGCTCCTCGAACGCGTTGTCCGTGACGATCGTGTGGTCGGCGCCGACCGCGAGGGTCATGCCGGAGTTGACGCAGCGGTAGCCGAGGATCATCCGACGCTCGCTGTTCCAGGCCTGCTGCGGGTCGAGCACCCGCTGGTCGAAGCGGCTGGACTTGCGCGGGTCGAAGCCCTCGCCGGCCGCCGCCGTCGCCACGTGGTACTCGTCGAACCCGTCCTGGCGGTTGAGGACCTGGCTGGAGACGACCACGGGCGCGGACCCCTCGAGCATGGTGACCTCGAAGGTCATCAGCGCGAGGTGGCGCTCGGTGAACGACACCATGCGGGTCGACACGACCTTGACCCGCTTGCCCGACGGCGTGCGCCAGATCAGGTGGCGGCGCAGCACCCCGTCGTGGAAGTCCAGGCTGCGCTCGTAGTCCTCGAAGTCGGCCATCGACAGCAACAGCGGCTCGTCGTCGACGTAGAGCTTGATGGTCTTGGTGTCCGGCACGTTGACGATCGTCTGGCCGGTGCGCGCGAAGCCGAAGGCCTCCTCGGCGTGCCGGATCGCCCAGGTCTCGTGGAACCCGTTGATGAAGGTGCCGTGCGAGTGGGCGTGGCGGCCCTCCTCGACGTTGCCGCGCATGCCGAGGTAGCCGTTGCCGACGGCGAACAGCGTCTCGGTGGTGCCGAGGTCCTCGTCGGACGGGTAGCTCTCGACCAGGCGCCAGGGGTCGACGGGGAAGCGGTCGCGGTCGAGCGGGTCGGGGCCGATCTCGTGGACGTTCATGCGAGGAGCTCGGCGAGGTCGGACACGACGACGTCGGCACCGTTGGCGAGCAGGGACTGTGCTCCCGCGCCACGGTCTACGCCGACGACGAGGCCGAAGGCGCCGGCGCGGCCGGCCTGCACGCCGGAGTGGGCATCCTCGAGGACGACCGCCCGCTCGGGCTCCACGCCGAGCTGCGCGGCGGCGTCCAGGAAGGTGTCCGGCGCCGGCTTGCCCGGCAGGCCCTTCGCCTTGGCGACGCGGCCGTCGACGATCACCGGGAAGCGGTCGATCAGGCCCGCCGCCGTGAGGACGGCGGGGGCGTTCTGCGAGGAGGACACCACGGCGACCTTGGTGCCGCGGGCCGCGAGCTCGTCGAGCAGCCGCACCGAGCCGGGGTAGGCCTGCACGCCGTCCCGCTCGAGGACGGCGTTGAACGCGTCGTTCTTGCGGTTGCCGAGGCCGTGGACCGTCTCCTCGGTGGGGCCGTCGGTCGGCTCGCCCTCCGGCAGCGCGATGTGCCGCGAGGCGAGGAACGAGCGCACGCCGTCGTAGCGCGGCTTGCCGTCGACGTAGGCGAAGTAGTCCGCGTCCGTGTAGGGCTCGATCACGCCTCGGCTCAGCAGGTAGCCGTTGAACATGTCCGACCACGCGCGCATGTGCACGTCGGCCGTGGGGGTGATCACGCCGTCGAGGTCGAACAGCGCAGCGTCATAGGAAGTCCAGTCCACGCCTCCATCGTAGGGAGCGCGGCGCGCCCCGTGGGCCGCTTGACCAGATTCGTTTGAACGTTCATCCGAGTGGCCACCGTGCGGGGGTCGGGTCAGCGGGCTCAGCCCCGCCGGGGGCTGTGCCGGTAGCGCTGCGGCAGTCGCGCGCGCGACCACACCTGCTGCTGGATCAACAGGGTCAGCCAGCCGGCCAGGGCCATGCCCGACAGAGTCAGCGCCAGCTGCTGCAGGCTGCCGACGACCTCGCTGGTGACGCCCAGGGCGAGACAGAGCGCGACGTTCCCGGCGGCGGGGATCGTGGTCACCGAGATGAACACGCCCGACAGGCCGGTCACCCGGCTGGAGGTCAGCGACAGGACGCCGGCGGCTGCCGCCACGACCGCCACGATGACGGACCACCGGTCCGGGCTGTAGATGAACGCGGTGCCGGGGCGCGGGCCCGTCACGTCCTGGACGTCCACCCACCCGAGGGCGTGCGCCAGGAGGGCGAGCAGGCAGGTGACGCCGATCGCCACCGCGAAGCCGACCACGAGAGTGATCGCGGCGTGCCCGAGCAGACCGATCCGCTTGCGCACCAAGGCAACTCCGAGGGCGGCCACGGCGCCGAACTCGGGTCCCAGCACCATTGCCCCGATCACCAGGATCTGGCTGTCGACGATGATCGCGATCGCGGCGATGACCGTGGCCAACACCATGAACGTCACGTAGGTCCAGTTGAGCTCGGACTCGTCGTAGGCCCGCTGGGTCACGTCGGTCCACACCACCGCGTCGGTCGGGCTGCCGGGGATCGAGGCCTCCGCGGCCAGCCCCGCGCGTGACAGCCACACCGGCACCGCCTCGAGATGGATGGTGCCCTCGTGGTGCAGGCCCACAGCGCGGAGCTCCTCGATCACGTCGTTGACGCACTCGCGGGCGACATCGGCGTAGACCAGGTCGCCCGGCGGCTGCAGCGACGCCCCGCGCACGAGCGACAGGCTGCTCACCCCAGGACGATCGCGCAGGACGCCGAGCACCTGCTCGGAGAGGGCCGTCGGGACCGCCATGCGCAGCTGGAGCATGGTCCCAGTGTGCCGTCCCGCCCCGTCCGCGCCGGGCGGCAGGGCTCACCTGGTTGGCTACGAGGTGGCGAGCTGCTCGAGGGTGCCGGTCTACGATCGATCCATGGACGGTCACCGCGTCGCAGGCGGGACGACGCGCGACGACGACGCCGCTGGAATGACCGGTGGGCAGCTCGACCGCAAGGTCATCGCGCACCGTCTGGTGGTGGCACGGTGAAGGTCACCTACGACGCAGTCGCGGATGCTGCGTACATCTACCTGGTGGACGAGATCGGAGTCGGAGGGGTGGCCAAGACTCACGCGTGTGATCCAGGAGAGGTCGGTGGGGTGGTCAATCTGGACCTCGATGACTCCGGCCGGCTCATCGGTGTCGAGGTGTTGGGCGCCTCACGGCTGTTGCCGCCTGAGTCACTGGTCCAGCAGCCCTGAGACTCACCGCGAGACTGCAGATGTCGGACACGACACGCCGAATCCGTGTCCGACATCTGCAGTCTCGATGGGGCTGAGGCGGGCGGCAGGGCTCACCCGGTCGGCTACGAGGTGGCGAGCTGCTCCGGCGGTGGTGACGCGCGCGAAGAGCTCGGGGTCGACCTCGAAGGGGGAGTCCGGCGCCGGGCCGTGCACGACGACCTCGGTGATGCCCACCTCGGCGTGTCGGCCCACGAAGTCGACCAGGCGGTCTACGGAGTCGAGCAGGTGCGCACCCTCAGGGGTGAAGCCGGTGAGCAGGATCCGGCCGAGCTCGGCGGGGGCGCGGCCGGCGTCGGCGCACGCCTGCTCCAGCCGTTGGACCTGAGCACCGATGGCTGCGACAGAGTCCGCAGGAGTGGCGTCGCCGAGGGTGGGGTCGCCGGTGGTGACCCAGGCCTGCCCCAGCCGCGCCGCCAGGCGTAGACCCTTCGGCCCGGTCGCGGCGATGGCGAACGGGATGCGGGGCTGCTGGACGCACCCCGGGACCGAGCGCGCCTCGTCCGCCGAGTAGTACGTGCCGGACCGGGTCGTCGCCGGCTCGCGCAGGAGCTCGTCCAGCAGGTCGACGAACTCCGCGAACCGCGCCGATCGCTCGCGCGGCGTCCAGGCCTGCTGGCCCAGCGCGGTGGCGTCGAATCCGCTGCCGCCCGCGCCGACCCCGAGCGTCACGCGTCCGTCGGAGACGTCGTCGAGGGTCATCAGCTCCTTGGCGAGGGTCACCGGGTGGCGGAAGTTGGGGGAGGTCACGAGCGTGCCGAGCCGCATCCGGCTGGTCACGGCTGCGGCCGCGGTGAGCGTGGGCAGGGCGGCGAACCACGGGCGCTCGCGGAACATCCGCCAGGTGAGGTGGTCGTAGGTGTACGCCGCCGCGAAGCCACTCTGCTCGGCGTCCAGGTAGGCCTCGCGACCTCCCTCGTGCCACGGCAGGACCGGCAGCAGGCACACGCTCAGTGCAGTCCTCAGTGCAGTCATGGAGCCCACCCTAGGGGTCCGGCGCAGCTCGCCGACAGGGCCGGCCGACGCCGCGGGAATACCTCGGGAAGGTTGACACTTCATCTAACTGACCGTAAGGTAGATGAAGATTCAACAATCCACGAGAACCAGGAGAAGCACATGACCACGCTCCAGCAGCTGGACGGCACCTACACCATCGACGCGACCCACAGCCGGATGGGCTTCGTCGCCCGTCACGCCATGGTCACCAAGGTCCGCGGCTCGTTCGACGGGTTCTCCGGCGAGGCGAGCACCGCCCCCGGCCTGGCCGACGCGCGCATCGCCGTGAGCATCGACGCCGCCAGCATCGACACCCGCAACGCCGACCGTGACGGCCATCTGCGCACCGGCGACTTCTTCGACGCCGAGTCCTACCCGACGATCACCTTCGTCTCGACGGACGTCGAGGCCGTCGACGAGGACACCCTGCGCGTCGCGGGCGACCTCACCATCAAGGGCGAGACCCGCCCGGTGACCATCGACTTCGAGTACGCCGGCTCCGCGACCGACCCCTATGGCCAGCAGCGCGTCGGCTTCGAGGGCAAGGCCGAGATCAACCGCAAGGACTTCGGCCTGACCTACAACGCCGTCCTCGAGACCGGTGGCGTGCTCATCTCCGACAAGATCACCCTCGAGATCGAGATCTCGGCGGTCAAGGGCGCCTGAGCGTCGCCTGACGGGCGCCGCACCGGCGCCGGCCGCACCTCAGCCACAGCACGCCCTCGGGCGTAGAGTCGGTGGCGTGTTCGCTGCATCGCAGCGTTCGCGTCACCGACTCTTGCGTGGTGGCACGTGCCTCCGCACCCCGTGGACCCCGGGAGGACCCGATGAGCGCCGGCCCAGGCCCCGTCGTCGTGGGCATCGTGCCCGACCAGCCCGCCGCGGTGCTCCAGCACGGGGCCAGGCTCGCCGGGCTGCTGGGCGTCGGTCTCCACCTGGTCTACGTAGACCCTGCGCGCTACCCCGTGACCGGTGAGCTGGGCGCCGACCCGACCGTCGAGCTGTCCGCACCGATCGACCCCGAAGGTGACTCCGTCGACGGGTCGCCGTTCGACCGGCAGTGGCTGGACCGGCTCGATGAGATCGTGCGGTCCGCACGTCCGGCGCCGGTGCGGTGGCGGGCACACGTGGCCGCGGGCGAGCCGGCCCGGGCGCTCGCCAGGTTCGGCGACCAGGTCGACGCGGGCTACCTGGTGACCGGGTCCCGGGAGCGTCGCTCCCGCAGCTTCCGCGACTTCTTCGGCGGGTCGGTCGCCGTGCATCTCGCACACCACCAGAGCCGACCCGTCGTGGTCGTCCCCGTCGCGCCGCTGGCCCCGGACGAGCCGTTGGACCTGGCGTGAGTCCTGCTGTGCTGCACCAGGATCCGCGCGCCTGGGCCGCCGTCGGCGTCGGCGGAGCACTGGGGACGGCGGCTCGTGAAGGCCTCGTCCTGGCCGTGCCGTGGACCGGTGAGCTGCCCGTCGTGATCCTGGCCATTAACGTCGTCGGCGCGTTCGTGCTCGGCGCCCTGCTCGAGGCCCTGGTGCGCTCCGGGCCGGACGTCGGCCGGCGCCGCGCGGCTCGGCTGGCAGTCGGCACCGGCTTCTGCGGCGGCTTTACCACCTACAGCACCCTCGCGACCGGCACTGCGCTGCTGCTCGGGCACGGGCACGTGGCGACGGCGGTGCTCTACGGCGTCCTCACGCTCGGGCTCGGAGCGCTCGCGACGATCGGCGGCATCGCCTGGGGTGTAGCGCTCGCTCGACGACCCGCGGCACCGGCCGCCGGGTCATGAGCGCCCTCGAGCTCGTCGTCCTCGCCGTCGCTGGCGGCGTCGGTGCGGTCGCGCGCTTCCTGCTGGACTCGGTGGTCCGCGCGCGTCTCGGTGCCGCCCTCGGCTCAGCCCTCGGCGGCCTGCCCCTCGGCACCCTGGTCATCAACGTCACCGGCTCGTTCGCCCTCGGCCTGCTCACCGGGCTCGGTCTGCGCGGCGCGGTGACGTCCGACCTCGTCGCGGTGCTGGGCACCGGCTTCCTCGGGGGCTACACGACGTTCAGCACCGCGAGCTACGAGACCGTGCGGCTCGCCCAGGCCGGCCGCTGGATCGCCGCGTCCATCAACGCCATTGGCGCGCTCGTGGTCTGCGTGGTCGCGGCCGGGCTGGGGCTGTTCGTTGCCGGCCTCGGCAGCTGACGGCTCTCGGCCGATCGGCGAGCAGGTCCGGACATGACGACGGGGCGACCCCGGTGGGGCCACCCCGTCGCCGAGCGAGCTCAGCCCGACTTGCGCCGGAACATCTGCTGCGTCCCGGAGGTCTCGGGACCGTGCGTCCCGTGTGCCTTGGACCGGGCCGAGTGGTCCGAGACGTCGCGCCCCGCGTGGGCGTTCTTGCGATCGAGCGCCTCGCGGAACTTGCGCTTGGTCTCTTCGTCAGGACCCTTGTTCGCGTTCTGTCCAGTCATCACGCCTCCTTCGCCGTAGATCTGCCCACTGTGTCACGCCCCGGCGTCCGGGTCGACCGGATTGCGTCCGTCACGGACCTGCGTCGCGGCTGCCCACGGCCCTTGACTCTGGACAGCGGGTCAGCGAGCGCGCGGGTGCTTGACCCGCGCGGTGGGTGCGGCGGTCCAGGGGTCCTCCGGCCAGGGGTGCCGGGGGTAGCGACCCCGCATCTCGGCGCGCACCCGGGCGTAGGGGCCGGACCAGAACGACGCCAGGTCGTCGGTGACCGCCACTGGGCGACCCGCGGGGGAGAGCAGGTGGAAGAGCAGTCGCACCCGCCCGTCGGCGATCGTCGGGGTCTGCGCCCACCCGAAGCACTCCTGCAGCTTGACGCGTACCACGGGGCGCTCGTCGGTGCGACCGACCTCTGGGTACTCGATCCGCACGGCGTGCCCGGTCGGCACCGTGAGCCGCTCGGGCGCCAGCTCGTCCAGCCGGGCCGCGGCGGGCCACGGCAGCAGGCCGCGCAGCACGCCGGTGAGGTCGGGGCTGCGGCCCCGGGCCAGGTCGTCGCCCACCGGCTCGACCAGGGCCGCGCCGTCGGCCAGCAGGGCGGCATCCGACACGTCAGGCCAGGGCGCCCCCAGCGTCGTGTGCAGCAGCGCGAGGCGTCGACGGAGCAGGTCCGCGCCGGCGGGCCAGGTCAGCCGGTCGAGCCCGTCGCGTGCCAGCGCCGCACGCACCGCGGCGCGGGCGTCGGCCGTGGTGGCACGCACCGGCGTCGCACTCAGCACCACAGCCCCGATCCGGCGAACTCGCCTGGCGCTCAACCGCTCCCAGTCGTAGAACGCGGTCGTCTCGTCCGCGACGAGATGGGCTGCCGCCAGCTCTACGGTGTGCTGGTCGACGGGGATGGCGGCGCGCACGACCGCACCGGTGCCGGCCGTCGCCGCGCCCTGCGCGCGGGTGACCTCGCTGATGGCCAGCCACTCGTGACCACGCAGCCCGCTCGCCGCAGGCAGGCCCGCGCGGGTCCCGGAGACGAGCAGCGCCGTGTCTCCGTCGACCCGGGCCAGCCGGTTCGGCCAGGTCAGCGCGACGATGGTGCCGAGAGCGGTCTCGGGTGAGCCGTCGGGTGTCGGTAGCTCGGGTGCCGGTAGTCCAGGTGCCGGTAGTCCAGGTGTCGGTGGGCCTGGGCGTGGCGGGCCGGCATGCGCCGGCGCGTGCCGGCGCGCCAATCGGGTGAGCCGGTCCGCCTCGTGCCGCCACGCGCCGGCCGAGCCGCGCCGACCACCCCGACGCCGCTCCCGGAGCGTCTGGGCGAGGTCGGGGTGAGTGCCGTCCTCCGCGAGCAGCGCCACGACCTCGGCCGCGGTCTCGGCGCCGAAAAGCGTTGCGCCGTCGAGGAGCCCGCGCGCGAGTCGGGGATCTACGGGGATCTGGGCGAGCCGCCGCCCGACCTCGGTGACCCGGCCGTCCGCACCGACGGCACCGAGGGACCGCAGCTGGTCCTCGGCGTCGTCCATCGCGGCGACCGGTGGCGCGTCCGGCAGCCGCAGCCCGACCCCACGCGGCGACCCCCAGCAGGCCAGCGTGAGCGCTGCCCCGGTGAGGTCCGCGGTGAGGATCTCGGGGGTCGAGTGCGCGGGCATCCGGTGATAGGTCGCGCTCGTCGTAGCACCGCACCACCGTGCCCGGCCCGAGCCGTGCCGCGCGGCCCGCGCGCTGGTCGGCGGAGGCGCGCGAGCTGGTGAGCGTGACGAGGCCGGACATGTCTCGCACGGCGTCCCGTCGCGGCTCGCGGGAGAGCCCGCTGTCCACGACCAGGTGCACCCCGGGCACGGTCAGCGAGGACTCGGCGAGCGCGGTGCTCACGACGACTCGTGGCGGGTCGCCCGGGCATCGTCCGCCGGTCGCACGGTCCTGCAACGCGGGGGCGATCGACCCCTGCAGCTCCAGGACCTCCCGGTGGGGGAGCAGGTCGCGCAGGGCATGCGCCACGGTCGCCACCTCATGGCCCCCGGGGACGAATACCAGTGCGTCCGTAGACCGTCCGCTCCGCTCGTCGTCGGCGACCGCGGCCGCCGTGGTGCGGGCGACGTGCTGCAGGAACTCGCGCGAGACCCCACGCGCATCGGTCCGCAGGCCCGGGAAGGGCGCCCACCGCGTCGTCAGCGGGTGCAGCGCGTCGGGGGCGTCCACCAGGGCCGCGGGCTCGTCGTCGCCGAGGAGCGTCGCGAACCGGGCGGCGTCGACCGTGGCCGACATGGCGACCAGATCGAGGTCGTCCCGCAGCTGGCGGACCTCAGTCAGCAGGCCGACCAGCAGGTCGGTGTCGAGCGCACGCTCGTGCACCTCGTCCAGCACCACTGCGCCGACGCCGGGCAGCGCCGGGTCGGCGAGGAGCCGCCGCAGCAGGATGCCGGGCGTGACCATCTCGACCAGGGTGTCGCGACCGACCTCGCGTGCCCCGCGCACGGTGAATCCGACCGACCCGCCGAGGGTTTCGCCAGCCAGCGCCGCCAGCCGCGATGCGGCAGCTCGAGCGGCTACGCGGCGCGGCGCGGTGACCACCACCCGCTGCGGGGCGCCGGCAACGCCACCACCACGACGGGCCAGCCGGTTGGCGAGCAGAGGCGGGACGAGGGTGGTCTTGCCCGTCCCCGGGGGCGCCTGCACCACCGCGACGCCCGGGGTCGCCCGGGTCAAGGCCTCCTCCAGCGCCGGCAGCGACCCGGCGAACGGCAAGCCCGCGCCGATGGTGCGCAGGTCGAAGGGGCCGTCGGTCGGGGTCACAGACCCAGTATGTCGAGCCCTCGACCGCGCACGGCTGCCGCGGACGGGCGAGCCGTGGCAGGCTCTACGCCATGTCCTTGGACCGCGCACGCACCCACCTGGCCCGGCACGGGCTGGCCGACCACATCCGCGAGCTCGACAGCTCCAGCGCCACCGTGCAGCTGGCGGCGCAGGCGCTCGGCACCGAGCCGGAACGCATCGCCAAGACCCTGTCCTTCCTCGTCGACGGGTCCCCGGTGCTCGTCGTGGCGGCGGGGGACGCGCGCATCGACAACCGCGCGTTCAAGGAGCGCTTCGCCACCAAGGCGCGGATGATCCCGGGCGACCAGGTCGAGGAGCTCGTCGGTCACGCGGTGGGCGGGGTCTGCCCGTTCGGGGTCGAGCCGGGCGTGACGGTCTACCTGGACGAGTCGCTGCGGCGGTTCGACACGGTCTACCCGGCGTGCGGGACCGCGAGCAGCGCCGCGGAGCTGACGCTCGCCGAGCTGGAGCGCGCCGCGGAGCCGGCCGGCTGGGTCGCCGTGACGTCGGTGCCCGAGTGAGTCGCGCGTAGCGCCTGCGCCAGGTCCGCGACGAGGTCACCGGCGCCCTCGAGCCCGACCGAGAGGCGCACCAGGTCGGCGTGCGGGCGGGCCGCGGCGGCGACGGGCCGGTGGGTCAGGCTCGCGGGATGCTGGATGAGCGAGTCGACGCCACCGAGCGACACGGCGTGCACGATGAGCCGGACGTTGCCGACCAGCGTTGCGGCCGAGTCGAATCCGCCGCGCAGGGTGAACGAGACCATCGCTCCGGGCCCGGCCAGCTGGGTGCCCAGCAGACCCTGCGGGTCCTGGCCGTCGAGCCCGGGATAGAGCACCCGGTCGACCTCGGGCTGCTCCGTGAGCCACCGCGCGACCCGGCCGGCGGTCTCCTGCTGGGCGCGCACCCGGACGGGCAGCGTCTGCAGGCCGCGGTGCAGCTCGTAGGCCGACAGCGGAGCGAGCAGCCCGCCCGTGAGCGCGCGCACCTGCCGCAACCGCACCGCCCAGTCGCTCGGACCGGCGACCACACCGCCGAGCAGGTCACCGTGGCCGCCGAGGTACTTCGTCGCCGAGTGCAGCACCAACGTGGCGCCCTGGCGGCGCGGCTGCTGGAGGATCGGGGTGGCGAAGGTGTTGTCGACGAGGACTGGCACGGCCCCGGCCTGCCGGACGACCGCCGCGATGTCGACCAGCTCGAGCGAGGGGTTGGCGGGCGTCTCGAGGACGACCAGCCCCGTCTGCGGGGTGATCGCGTCGGCCACCTCCGTCGGGGCGCACCAGGTCACGGTCGTGCCGAGCGAGCCGCTGTCGAGCACGTGATCCGTCCCGCCGTAGAGCGGCCGGATCCCGACCACGTGCGGCGTGCCCGCCTGGACGGCCGCCAGCAGCACCGCCGTGAGCGCGGCCATCCCCGAGGCGAAGGCCACCGCCTCCGGACAGCCCTCCAGCGCTGCGAGGCCGCGCTCGAAGCGGTCGACGTTGGGGTTCCACAGGCGCTGGTAGACCAGGGTCTCGCCGTCGGTCGGCCGGCCTCCGCCGGCGAGGGTGTCGTAGGCGTGGCCGCCCTGGTCGAGGTCCGGCACCGGGTAGGTGCTCGACAGGTCGATCGGCGGCACGTGCACACCCAGGGCGACGAGGTCCTCGCGCCCGGCGTGCACCGCGGTGGTGTCGGCGCTGGGGCTCATGGTCCCAGTGTGGTGATCCTTCTGTTCAAGCGCCGGAGTCGTGCAGGACGTGCGGCACGTGCGTTGTTGGGCGTAGATCCTGCGGTGCGGGAGGTCTACGATCGAGGTATGGCGAAGGACCTGCGAGCCCGCTCCCGACCTCTCGACCCCGGCCCGGCGCCTCGGGAGCGCCCCGCTCTCGACGCCACTGACCGCGCCCTGCTCGCCGCCCTGACCCGTGACGCGCGCCGATCCAACGCGGCGCTGGCGGCCGAGGTGGGGATCGCGGAGTCGACGTGCAGCGTGCGGGTGCGCTCGCTGGTGGAGCGCGGCGTGATCCAGGGCTTCACGACGATCCTCGACCCCGCCGGGCTCGGCCACCCCGTGCAGGCCGTGATCGCCGTGCGCCTCGCCGGGCACGACATGGCCCAAGTGCAGGCGTTCGGTGACGAGGTGTCGGCGCTGCCCGGGGTGCTGGCGGTGTGGAACGTGAGCGGTGCCGACGACTTCGTCGTGCACGTCGCCTGCCCGACGCCGGACGCGCTGCGCGACCTGGTGCTCAGCCACCTCACCTCACGGCCGGGGGTGGTGCACGCCCAGACGTCGTTGATCTTCCGGGCGCACCACGGGGTGGGCGTGCCGCTGGGGGAGTGACGGCGCTTCTCGGGTCCTGAGCCGGCGGGTGCCGCGCGTGGCGGGCCGTGAGAGCGTGGACCATGCCTTTCGCCACGGCCACCGACGGGTCCCGCCTCTGGTTCGACGCCCTCGGCGAGGGCAACCCGGTCGTGCTGCTGAGCGGGCAGTCGCTCGACCACCGCATGTGGATCGGGTTGGCCGAGGAGCTGGCCCAGGACCTCCAGGTCGTGCTTGTCGACAACCGCGGCACCGGGTCGAGCGAGCTCGGTGATCTGCGCGAGAACCCTCTCAGCACAACGCTGTTCGCCGATGACGTCGTCGCGGTGCTGGACGAGCTGGGCCTCGCTCGCGCCTCGGTCTACGGGTTCTCGATGGGTGGCCGGATCGCGCAGCAGCTCGCGGTCACGCACCCCGACCGGGTCGACCGGCTCGTCCTGTCGGCCACCGGACCGGGCGGACCGCACCAGGCGAAGCGTCCCCGATCGGCCGACCAGGCGCTGCTCGGCGGCAACACCGAGGCGGGTCGGGCGGCCCTCGTCGACCTGTTCTTCAGCCGCGAGTTCGCCTCGCAGCGTGGGGATCTCGTCGACGTGATCCTCCCGAGCACCACCCGCGAGTCGATGCGGGCGCACTTCGCCGCCAGCGCCGGGCACGACGCCTGGGCGCTGCTGCCCTCCATCGAGGCGCCGACCCTGGTGATGCACGGCGACGCCGACCAGCTCACCCCGCCCGACAACGCCCGCATCCTCGCCGACCGCATCCCCGACTCCCGGATCGCGCTGATCGCGGACGGCCGGCACGGCTATCTGCACGAGTTCGCCCTGCAGGTCACGCCGTTCGCGGCCGACTTCCTCGCCTGACGGAGGTCAGAAGCCGCCCGGGCCGCCGCCAGGGCCACCCCCACCCGGTCCGCCACCAAACCCGCCGCCGCCCGGCCCGGCGAAACCGCCAGGACCGCCCGGGCCTCGGTCACCGCGCCCGCCACCAGGTCCACCGAAGCCGCCACCGCCGCCGAAGCCGTAGCCGCCCTGGCCGAATCCACGCTGGCCCCCGAGCAGCCCACCCAGGCCACCACCGAACTGGCCACCGCCGAACAGCCGCGAGAGCAGACCCGGCCGACCGCCGACCCCGTCGCCACCGGTGACCGTGCTCCACGCGGCAGCGCCGAGGAAGCCGGCGGCCAGCGAGGCGAGCGTGGTGCGCCCGAGACCGGCACCGGTGCTGCCGAAGAGCTGCTGCAGGGCACCCGGCTGCTGGACCTCGAGCCGAGTCGCCGCGCGGGCCAACGACGGCGCGGAGGCGTCGGCGGGGGCCTCGCTCGTGCGGGACAGCGCCTGCAGCACCTGCTGGCGCTCGGCCGGCGTCATCGCCGCGAACGCCTGCTCGTGCGCCTGCTCGATCTGGTCGGGGGAGGCCGTGCGCAGCAGGTACTGGTAGCGCGTCACCGCGTCGGTCCCACCGGTGGCGTCGCTCCCGCCCTGCTGGGCGTCCTGCTGAACGCCCTGCTGGCTGAATTCTTCGTATCTGGTCATGCGCTGCCTCTCCTCGCGTGTCGTCGCGACCCTCGTCGCCTGTGGTCGTCGTGCTGGCACCAGTCCATCGGGCGTCGCCAGGCGCGGCCAGTGAGCCTGCTGTGGTGCGCCTGTGAGGGCGGGCGGGACGGTGCGGCCATCAGGAGGTGCGCAGCGCGGACCGCGTGGCACGGCGGCGGTCGCCCTGACACACTCACGACACCAGCCCCGAGGAGGAGGAGTCATGTCTTTCGAGTATCTCGCCCGCCTCGACGGCACGCCGGCCTGGGAGGGAGTGCTGCCCGGTCGCCCGGAGCCGTTCGTCCTGGAGGCCGGGGAGGGGGAGCACTCCAAGCTGTTCGTCGACACGTTCTCGGTGCTGCTGAGCGGCGACGAGACCGAGGGCCAGTTCGGGGTGTTCACGTCCACCTGCCCGCCCGGCGACATCATCCCGACGCACCGCCACGACGACACGCACGAGACGTTCTACGTGCTCGACGGCGCGATCCGGCTGTTCCTGCAGCAGCGCGACGGCGAGAAGGTCTCACAGGTGTTGCGCACGGGTGACTTCGGGTTCGTGCCCGCGGGGATCCCGCATGCCTACCGCGTCGAGGAGCCGACCCGGCTGATGGGCGTGTGCAGCGGTGGGTTCGAGCGCTTCTTCCAGGCCATGGGCACCCTGGTCGACGACCCGCAGGCCGACACGCCACCGTTCGTCCCGGACGGTCCGCGGATGGGCGCGGCGGCGCAGCGCTACAACATGGAGTTCCTGCACGGCTTCGAGTGGCCGACGCCGTGATCGCGCCGCCGGCCCCGGAGTCCTCGCCGCTCCCGCCGGCCCGCACGGGCGCGGCGGGGGTGCAGGTCCACTCGGCCGTGCCGTACGCGTCGCTCGACGGAGCCCGTCCGCTCAAGCTCGACCTCTACCTGTCGCCGTCCGAGAAGGATTGTCCTGCAGTCGTCTTCATCCACGGTGGCGGGTGGCGCATGGGCTCGCGGCGGGCCGTCGGCCCGCTCTACGCGGGTGCCTCGCCGAGCCCGTTCGAGCAGCTCGCGCAGGCGGGGATCGCCGTCGCGAGCATGGACTACCGGCTCTCCGGTGAGGCCGTCTGGCCGGCCCAGCTGCACGACGTGCGCAGCGCGCTCGCCTGGGTGCGTTCCCGCGCCCCCGAGCTCCGGGTAGACCCCACCCGCCTCGCGACCTGGGGCGAGTCCGCGGGTGGGCACCTCGCGCTGATGGCGGCGCTCACCGAGGCCGAGGATGCTGCCGAGGATGCCGACGGATCCTCGGGCGATGCGCCGCTCGCCGCGTGCGTCGCGTGGTACCCGCCGGCCGACCTGGCCGCCGTCCCCGCCGACCTCGGTGCCGACCCGTCGGCGACCGACACGCGCGAGGCGCTGCTGCTGGGGGCGGCGCTGGACGCCGACCCCGAGCGCACTGCTGATGCCAGCCCGATCACGCACGTCACCGGCGCCGCCCCGCGCACCCTGCTGCTGCACGGGGAGGCCGACCCCCTCATCCCGGCCGTCCAGAGCGAGCGGCTGGCCGACCGGATGGCGGACGCCGGGGTGGACGTCCGCCGGCGCACCTACCCTGGCGCCGGCCACCTGTGGCTGGATAGCCCGGACGCCGCAGCAGCGGCGCTCGCCGAGACGATCGCGTTCCTGACCGAGACCCTCCAGACTGAGACCCTTCAGACCGAGACCCTCCAATCCGACTGGGAGACACAGTGATCGACCCCGCACCCGGCTTCACGGCGCAGGTCCTGCTCGAGACCGAGGCGCCGCAGCGCGAGGCGCTGGCCGCCTGGCTCACCGAACGACTCGGCGACGCGGCCACCGTCACCGTGCGCGGCGACGCAGTGGTGGTGCGGATCGGTGGCGGGGACAGCATCGGTGGCGACGACGGCAACCACGGTGCGCCGGAGGTCGTCGTCCGTCCGGTCGACGCCCCGGTCGCGGGGGACGGTCCGGCGTCGACGGTCCACCCGGTCTTCTGGCGCGGTGACACCACGCCGGTGAGCCGCCATCGCAGCCATGTCGAGGTCTCGACCGAGGGGTCCGACCCGCGGGCGGCCCGGCTGGCCCTCGGCTACCCGCTCGGGTCGATCGCCGCGATCCCCGGTGCGGTCGCCGTGCACGACCCTGCCGCGGGCGCGACCTGGCCGGCCGAGGTCTACGCGGACCTGCTGCACACCTGCCTGGCCCAAGAGCTCGTGCCCGGCGCCCTGTGGGCGTCCGTCTGGCTCGATCGGCCCGAGCCGGGGCGCCCGGTGAGCGGTCGCACCGTCGGCCTGACCGCTCTGGGGCACCCCGAGCTGGTGGTGGTGGACTCGGACGCCGGGGTCCAGCCGGTCTACGAGGTGCTGAGCCGACTCGTCGACGCCGTCGCGGCCGGGGCCACGCTGCCGCGGGGACGCACGGTCCCGGTCGGGGAGCGACGCGTCCAGGTGTCTCCCGGGCCAGACCCAGCCGGGGCCCTTAGGGTCGCCCTGGAGCAGTGACATCAAGCACGACGAGCAAAAGGAGCGACCGATGACCGTGACGGGACGGATGGCGACGGAGCGACCCGAGCGCTACGCCAAGCAGCTCGCCAGCCACTGGAGCGCCAAGGGGACCTCGACGACGCTCGACGACGGCGCGGTGCGGATCGAGCTGGCGAGCGGCGGCACGACCGTGCTGCGGCCGGTCGACGGCGCGTTGCTGGTCGAGGCCAACAGCCCCGAGTTCGGCGCGGTGGTCGAGCGGCACCTGCAGCGCTTCGGCCAGCGCGAGGAGCTGGTGGTCGTCTGGGACGAGCCGGCGAGCGAGGCATCCGATGGCGATCAGCAGACGTGACCTGATCGGTGCAGCGGCGGCGACGGCCGGTCTCGCCGCGTGCGTCGGCGCCGGGTCGGGTGACCCGCCCACGACCACCACCCCCGGCGCAGGTGCCGGCACCGCCGCCGGCGAGGTCTACACCCTGCACAGCGACCTCGCCTACGCCGCGCCCGTGGGGCGGGGCCACCTGCTCGACCTCTACCTGCCCACGTCGGGGCAGGGGCCGTTCCCGGTCGTCATCTACCAGGCCGGCTCGGCGTTCCTGAGCGACGACACCAAGACGCACGGCATCCAGGAGGGCGGCTCGGCAGCCCCGGACGGGCTGTCCGGCACGACGACCGCCCAGTCGCTGTCGCAGCGGTGGGCGCCGCATGGCTACGCCGTCGTCGGTCTCAACGTGCGGGGCAGCGGCCAGGCGAAGTTCCCCGCCCCCGTCCACGACGTCAAGGCCGCGATCCGGTTCCTACGGGCCAACGCCGACCGATTCGGCCTGGACACAACGAGATTCGCGACCATGGGCACCAGCAGCGGCGGCTGGGTGTCGACGATGGCCGGGGTCACCTCGGGACTTCCTGAGCTCGAGGGAGACCTCGGCAACCCGACCCAGTCCAGCGCGGTGCAGGCCGTCATCGACCTGTTCGGCCCGACCGACTTCCTCCAGATGGACGAGCACCGGATCCCGGGCGGCCAGACCCACGACGGTGCAGACTCGCCCGAGTCGTTGCTCATGGGCTTCCCGATCCAGCGCGACCCCGCGGCGGTGGCGAAGGCCAACCCGGTCACCTACGTCTCGCGGACCAGCCCGCCGCTGTGGATCTCGCACGGCACGCAGGACCCGCTCGTGCCCGCGCACCAGTCCGAGCTGCTCTTCCAGGCCTACGGCAAGGCCGGGGCGACCGCGTCACTCACCCTGGTGCCGGGGGTCGGCCACACCGAGTCCTACCTGGCGTCCGCCGACGCCTCTGCGGGACGGCAGGTGTGGCAGACGAGCGGCGGATCGACGTCCGGGCCGACGGACCAGCCGGCCCCGACCTATGACACGCTGTTGGCGTTCCTCGACGAGCACCTCAAACGCTGAACCCCGCGAAAACCTAGGAGCAGCAGTGAAGATCGGCATCATCATCGGATCCATCCGCGAGGGGCGCCAGGGCGCCGCCGTGGCCGAGTGGGTCCTCAAGGGGGCGCAGGCGCACGGCGGTGCGACCTTCGAGCTCGTCGACCTCAAGTCGTTCGACGTCCCGCTGCTCACCTCCGCGACGGTCCCGGGGGCGGCGGACAAGACGTACGACTCCGAGCAGGTGACGCGCTGGAGCGAGGCGATCGACTCCTACGACGGCTTCATCTTCGTCACGCCGGAGTACAACCACGGCGTCCCCGGCGCGTTCAAGAATGCCTTCGACAGCCTCGGCAACGAGTGGCTCGGCAAGACCGTCGCGTTCGTCTCCTACGGCGCCGACGGCGGTATCCGCGCGGTCGAGCAGTGGCGCTGCATCGTCGCCAACTTCCAGATGGTCGACGTGCGCGCCCAGGTGGCGCTGAGCCTGTTCACCGAGTTCGGCAAGGACGGCTTCGCGCCGCAGGAGCGCCGCACCGGCGAGCTCGGCGTGCTGCTGGACCAGCTGCTCCGGATGACCAGCCGACTGGCGTCCTGAGCCCGCCGGGGTCGGAGCCTGCAGCGGCCTCAGGCCGCCGCGGTCAGATCACCTCGATCGGCGGGTACTCCGGCATCCACATCCGCTGGAAGATGTCGGTCAGCGGCTCGGTGAGCGGCCGGCGCGCGACGCCCTCGCGCTCGGCCGCCTGGGCCACCGCGATCGCGACCTGCGCCGACACCGGCCGCAGCTCGTTGATCGACGGGAGCAACGAGCTACCGGGCAGGTAGGTGTTGGCGCGCGCCGCGAGAGCCTGCGCTGCGGCCGAGATCATCGAGTCGGTGACGCGGCTCGCCTGGCACGCCGCGACGCCGAGACCGATGCCGGGGAAGATCAGCGCGTTGTTGGCCTGCGCGATGTGGTGGCGGATCTCGTTGTGGTCGACGTCGTCGAACGGGCTGCCGGTCGCGATCAGCGCGTGCCCGTCGGTCCACTCGATCAGGTCCGCCGGGTTGGCCTCGGCGCGGGCCGTCGGGTTGGACAGCGGGAAGATGATCGGCCGCTCGCAGTGCTTGTGCATCTCCTTGACGACCTCCTCGGTGAAGGCGCCGCCCGCTGTCGAGGTGCCGATGAGGATGGTCGGCTTGACCTCGCGCACGACGTCCAGCAGCGAGATGTTCTCGCCGGGGCGGAAGCCCCACTGGGCCACCTCCGAGCGCGGTCGGGCGAACGGTCGCTGGAAGTCCAGCAGGTCGTCCATGTCGTCGACGTACAGACCCTGCAGGCCGATCGGGTAGAACTTGGCCTGCGCCTGCTCGCGCGGGATCCCGGCGGCGACCATGTGGTCCATCAGCAGCTGGGCGATGCCGATGCCGGCGCTGCCCGCGCCGAACGAGACGACGCGGTGCTCCGGCAGCTGCTGACCGGAGGCGTTGATGCCCGCGAGCAGCGCCGCGAGGACGACCGCCGCGGTGCCCTGGATGTCGTCGTTGAAGGTGCAGTAGTCGTCGCGGTAGGCCTCGAGGATGCGATGCGCGTTGGTGGCGCCGAAGTCCTCCCAGTGGATCATCGCGTGCGGGAAGACCGCGGCGCAGGCCTCGACGAACGCCTTGATGAACGCGTCGTAGCGCTCGCCGCGCACCCGCGGGTGCCGGGCACCGAGGTAGAATGAGCTGTTCAGCAGGCCGAGGTTGTCCGTGCCGGTGTCGAGCACGATGGGGATCGCCCGCCGCGGGTGGATGCCGGCAGCGGCGGTGTAGACCGAGATCTTGCCGATGGCGATCTGGATGCCACCGATGCCCTGGTCACCGATGCCGAGGATGCCCTCGGAGTCGGTGGCGACGAGCAGGTCGACGTCATCGGCGTCCAGGCCGTACTCACGCAGCGACTGCTCGATCTGCTCGGGCCGGTCGATGCTGAGGAAGACGCCACGTGGCCGGTTGTACTCGACGCTGAACCGCTCGATGACCTCACCGATGGTGGGGGTGTAGATGATCGGCATCATCTCTTCGAGGTGGTCGGCGAAGACGCGGTAGAACAGGATCTCGTTGCGGTCGCGCAGGTTGGCCAGGTAGTTGTGCTTGGCGAACGGCGTGCGCGCCGACTGGTACTGCTCGTAGGTGCGGCGCGCCTGGGTCGACATCGAGTTCACGCCCGTCGGCAGCAGTCCCGAGATCTCGAGCTCCTGGCGCTCCGCCGTCGTGAACGCCGTGCCGCGGTTGGTCATCGGGTTGGCGAGCACAGCGCGTCCGCGGGTGCGGATCTGCATGGTCGCGTCGCGGCGGGTGGTGTCGAGCTCGTAGTCGTGGTGCATGCGTTCTCTCTGTCACGTGAGGGGGCGTCGGGTTGAGTGCTCAGCGTCGAGTCGGCTCCCAGGGTATCGGTGTGCGGGAGGTGGTGACGGAGCTCAGAAGATGTCGGTCCCGCGCAACCGACGCGGCCGGCCGGGCCGCGGACTCGGCGAAGGCCGCGAAGAGGGATGCAGGGTCTACGAGATCGGCGTCGTCGCCCTCGGCCCGGTCCAGGTGCTCGCGGGCGAGCGCGAGGCGCGCCTCGCGCGGCAACCGGCGAGCCGGGTCCTGGTCGGCACGCAGGGTCGGCGGCTCGCGCCCGTCGAGGGTGTCGTCGAGGACGGCGCAGGTCAGCTCGGAGTCGTGCGTCCAGGACCGTCCGGACGGCGCGAACGGGTAGCGCGGGTGCTTGGCCGGGTAGGTCCGCAGGACCTGGACGTGGTGGCTGCCCTGCGGCTGCGGGTCGGGCAGCTGCGGCGGCAGCGGGTGGGGATGCTCGTCGTCATGGTGGAGGAGGGCCTCGGTCCGCGAGATCGGGTCGGGCGACGGTGAGGTGGGGTCCTCCCACCGCTTGCGGAAGGTCGCCTCGATGTCCCCGATCGCGGGGCCGCGGACCTCGATCATCAGGTCGTGCCACGCCGGCGTGGACCCCCAGACCGCCCCCATCTCGACCGTCTGCGGGTCGCCGCGGTGCTCGGCGTCGTCGCGGCGGGTGTGGCACAGGTCGATGCCGCCGGTGAAGGCGACGTCCAGCTCAGGGCGAACGGGGTGGCGCAGCACGACGAACTTCTGGTGGTGGCACCCCATCGGTCGCACCCGCTGGTCGAGGACGACCTCGCCGCCCGCCTTGCGCACGTCGTCGGCGAGGGTGCGGTTCTGCTGCTCGAAGTAGTGCAGCCCGTCCAGGTGCGATCGCCAGCACAACCCCTTGACGATCACCCCGCGGCGCGCGGCGTCGCCGAGCAGGTCGGCGATCGTGAGCTCATCGTCGCCGAGCCGCTCGTCGGGGTCGCCGCGCCAGTCCGTGAAGAGCAGCAGGTCACCGGCGCGCTGCTGCTCCACCGCGGCCCGGAGCCGGGCGAAGTAGGACACCCCGTGGATCAGCACCGATGCGGCGTTGCCGCTCGTCCACGCCTGCCCGCCGGTGCGGTAGTCCAGGCGCGTGAAGGGGTTGCCGCGCTCCCGCGTGGTCAGGAACCAGTCGTCGACCGCCACGGCCTCAATGAACCCCAGGTGCCCGGCCACGGCACTCGCACGGACGCTGGTCGCTTATTCGGCGGCGTCTCGCTCGCGCAGCATCGCGACGACGTCGGGTCGGACCACCTTGCCGAGGACGTTGGTGGGGAGCTCGTCGACCTCGACGAACCGACGCGGCACCTTGTAGGCGGCGAGGTGCTGCTTGGCCCAGCTGCGCAGCTCGGGACCCGGCGGCAGGTCGCCCTCCGCCACCACCGCCGCCACGACCTCCTCGCCGCTGCCCGCCGCCGGCACGCCGACGACCGCGAGATCACGGATGCGCGGGTGCCGCCGCAGGACCTCCTCGACCTCGACGGGCGAGACGTTGAAGCCGCCGGTCACGATGAGGTCCTTGAGCCGCCCGGTGATGGTCAGGTAGCCGTCCTCGCGGGAGGCGAGATCACCAGTGCGGAACCAGCCGTCGACGAAGGCCTGCGCCGTCTCGTCGGGCTGGTCGAGGTAGCCGCCGAAGACCTGGGGGCCGGTGACGAGGAGCTCGCCGCTCTCGCCGTCGGGGACGTCGCGCTCGGGGTGCTCGGGGTCGACCAGCCGGATCTCGGTGTCGGGGAAGGGGATCCCGATGTGGCCCGGGCGCCGGTCGATGCTGAACGGGTTGCCGACGATCACCGGTGCGGTCTCGGTCAGCCCGTAGCCCTCGATGAGCAGGCCCCCGGTCGCCTGCTCCCAGCGGGCGACGAACTCCGGCGGCAGTGCCATGGCACCGGACAGCCCGGTGGACAGGCCCTGCAGCGAGACGCCGTCCTGCTCGGCGCGCGCGAGCAGCGCCTCGAAGATCGGCGGCACGGCCACCAGGAAGGTGATCGGTCGGCGCCGCACCGCCTGGGTCATCAGCGTCGCGTCCGGGGCGGGGACCATGGTGATGGTGGCCCCGAGAGCGAGGCCCACGAGGACGCCGATCGTCAGCCCGAAGGCGTGGAACATCGGCAGGACGGCGAGGAACCCCTCGGTGCCGAACTCCAGCCCGGTCCACGCGATCCCCTGGTAGCAGTTGGCCACGAGGTTGGCGTGGGTCAGCGGCACCCCCTTGGGCCGCCCGGTGGTGCCGGAGGTGTAGAGGATCACGGCGACGTCGCTCGGCACCGGGCCGGGGTGCGACCGGTCCAGCAGCCCGTGGTGCAGCAGGCGGTGCCACGGCAGCGCGCCGTCCGCCAGTCGTCCGGACGTCAGCTTGGCCCGCGACTGGCGGGCCTTCTCGATCGGCAGCCGCAGCGCGAGGCGGGTGCGGACCGGCACCGAGCGGGTGATGTCTACGGAGACGACCTGCGTGAGCCGGGTGCGCTCGCGCAGCGGCAACACGGCGTCGACCGCGTTGTCCCACACGACCGCGATCGTGGCGCCGTGGTCGAGGAAGAGCGGCTCGAGCTCGTCGGTGGGGTAGAGCGGGTTGTGCTGCACGACCTGCGCGCCGAGTCGCATGATCGCCAGCGTCACGACGAGGTTCTGCGGACAGGTGGGGAGCAGGACCGCCACCCGGTCACCACGCTCGACGCCGAGGGTCTGCAGGCCGCGAGCTACCCGGCGGACCGCCCGGTCGATCTCGGCGTAGCTGCGCGTGGCCCCGAGGAAGTCGGTGCAGGTGCGGGTCGGCACCCGGGCCGCAGCCCGCTCGAGCAGCTCGGGGATGGTGACCTCGGGATAGTCCAGGTGACGAGGCGCCCGCTGCTCGCCTCGTCGCTGACCGTCCCGCCGGCGCGACCCGGCTGACTCGGACCGGCTGAACCTCATGGCGTCTCCTCGCGACGTGTGCTTCTCGGCTGCCGCTCGGCTGCCGACGGACCGCTGCCCCGGGCTACCGGGCGACGGAGCGCTGGTAGGTGCGGATGGACAGCGGCACGAAGATGAGCAGGAGTGCGACCGACCACGCGAGAGTGTAGATCTCGGCGTGCTGCAGGGCCCAGGTGTACTCGATGCGGTGGCGCACCGCCGCACCGGCGGACGCCCCGCCGGGGTTGAGCGCGAAGAGGTTGCCGAAGTTCTCCCGCGCGGCGTGGGTGATCGTCGAGACAGGGTTCCAGCCCGCGATGGTCTTGAGGACGGCCGGCATGTTCTCGCTCGGGACGAACGTGTTGGCGATGAACGTCAGCGGGAAGATGATCATGAACGTCGCGTTGTTGAAGATCTCGGGGGCGCGCACCTTGAGCCCGATGTAGGCCATGACCCAGCTGATCGCGTAGGCGAACACCAGCATCAAGGCGTAGGCGAGCAGGGCGTGCCCGAGCCCGTCGCGGATCCGCCACCCGATCGCGAGACCGGTGATGGTCATGACCACCAGGACGATGACGTTGTTGAGCAGGTCGCTGAAGGTGCGACCCATCAGCACCGCACCGGGGTGCATGGGCAGGGTGCGGAACCGGTCGATGACCCCCTTCTGCATGTCCTCCGCCATGCCCGACCCGGTGATCGTGGCGCCGAAGATGATGGTCTGGGCGAAGATGCCGGCCATCAGGAACTCGCGGTAGCCCGCGCCGTTGCCGGAGCCGGCCAGCGACCCGAAGACGTAGCCGAACAGCAGGATGAACATGATCGGCTGCAGCGTGGTGAAGACGATCAGGTCCGGGACCCGCTTGATCTTGATCAGGTTGCGGCGCGCGATCGTGCTGGCGTCGGCGAGCAGCGTGCTCATCGGACTCCTCCCGTGACGGTGCTGGCTTCGTCGCTGGTCTCCTCGGCGGCGTGGCCGGTCAGCGACAGGAAGGCGTCGTCGAGCGTGGGGCGCCGGATCCCGATGTCCTGCACCGCGATCCCCGCGTCGCCGAGCGCCCGGACGGCGTCGACCAGCACGGTCGTGCCCCCGGAGGCGGGGATGGTCAGGGACCGGGTGTGCTCCTCGACGTCGATGCCGGCTGCTCCGGTGGGGCTGAGCCGGGCGAGCACCTCGCAGGCCGCCGGGACGGCCGCGCTGTCGGCGACCGTGACGTGCAGGCGACCGCCGCCGACCTGGTCCTTGAGCGCGTCGGCCGTGCCCTCGGCGATGACTCGGCCGTGGTCGACGACGATGATGTTGTCGGCCAGCCGGTCGGCCTCCTCGAGGTACTGCGTGGTGAGCAGCACCGAGGTGCCCCCGCGCACCAGCCCGGCGATGACCTCCCACATGTCGCCGCGGCTGCGCGGGTCGAGGCCGGTGGTCGGCTCGTCGAGGAAGATGACGGGCGGCCGGGCCACCAGGGCGCCGGCGAGGTCGAGCCGTCGGCGCATGCCGCCCGAGTAGGTCTTGGCGGTGCGGTCGGCCGCGTCGTCGAGCCGGAACTCGGCCAGCAGCTCGCGCGCCCGAGCCCTCGCCTCGCGGGCGGGCAGGTGGTAGAGCCGGCCCACCATCTCGAGGTTCTCGTAACCGGTGAGGTACTCGTCGACCGCGGCGTACTGCCCGGAGACGCCGATGCGCTTGCGGACCGCGGCAGGGTCCCTCATGACGTCCGCGCCGGCCACGGTCGCGTGCCCGGAGTCGGGCCGCAGCAGCGTGGTGAGCATGCGGACGGTGGTGGTCTTGCCGGCGCCGTTGGGTCCGAGCACCCCGAGCACGCTGCCCTCGGGGACCGCGAGGGAGATCCCGTCAGCGGCTTTGACGTCGTTGTAGTGCTTCACGAGATCTTCAGCGAGGACGGCCTGGTTCGAAGGCATGCGGCCAGCATGGCAGAGGGGTCTGACAGACCCCCACGGGGTTTCCTGACGAGCCGGCACCCCACCCTCGCGGACCGCGGACCGGTGGAGGATAGTGGAAGGACGCGGGCGGGCTCCCGCTCGTCGATCGTCGCAAGGAGGCGCACGATGACCAGCACCGACATCGTTGTCGGCTACGACGCAGGCCATGAGTCCGATCTCGCCCTCGACTGGGCGATCGCGCAGGCCAAGCAGGGCGACGGCGCACTGAAGATCCTGCACGTGGGCACCCCGGCCGTCTCACCCGGTTTCGCCATCGGCGGCACCATCGGCTGGGAGACCTGGGACCCGCCCCAGGACCGGCCGGTCGAGCTGCCCGGCGTCGACCGGGCCAAGGCCGAGCTCGGGGACGACCGCGTGAGCGTGGACCTGTCCATCGGCAGCCCCGCGGGCCGCCTGGTCGACGCGTCCAAGGACGCTGCGCTGGTGGTGGTCGGGTCGCGCGGGCGCGGCTACTTCCTGAGCGGGCTGCTGGGGTCGACGGCGTACGCCGTGGCCGCGCACGCCAGCTGCCCCGTGGCGGTGGTCCGCGCGCCCGACGACGCCGAGCGAGCCCCGCGTCCCGGTCCCGACAAGCCCGTCGTGGTCGGCGTGGACGAGGCCGAGCGGGCACCGTGCGGTGCTCGACGCTGCAGTCTCCGCCGCCCTGGAGGCGCGGGCCACGCTGGTGCTGGTGCGGGTGTCACCCGCCCCGCCGGTGACCGAGTACGCCTTCATGGTCGGGTCCACCACGCAGATCGACGACGACATCGTCAAGGCCGACGAGGAGATGCTGCGGCGGGTGGCCGACGAGCTCATCGAGCGCAACCCGGGCCTGAAGACCAAGGTCGTGCACGAGGTCGGCGTCCCCGGGCACGCGCTCGCGGCGTACGGCGACGAGGCAGGCCTGATCGTGGTCGGCTCCCGCGGCCGGGGTGGCTTCGCCGGGCTGCTGCTCGGCTCGACCAGCCGCACCGCCATCCACCTCGCGGGGTGCCCGGTCCTGGTGCTGCACGAGGCTCCCCGCGGACCGAGCGACTGAGTCGAGCGGGTCAGTCGAAGTCCGTGCTGCGGCTGACCTGCTCCCACTCGGCGAGCTCCGAGCGCAGCGCGTCGAGGGTGCGCGGGATCAGGTCGGCAGCGTCGCTGCCGAGGACGAGCAGCGCTGGTGCGCGCCCGGACTCGACCACGTCGATGAGCGCGTGCGCCGCCTTGGCCGGATCTCCCGGCTGCGTGCCGTGCGCGGTGTCGTTGTCCTTGCGGCGCTTGCCGGCGGTCTCGGCGTAGTCCGCGATCGGCTCCGCGGACTGGGTGAGCGAGCGCCCGGCGAAGTCGGTGCGGAAGGCCCCCGGCTCGACGGCCATGGCCGTGATCCCGAGGGGCGCCACCTCCTTGCGCAGGGCGAACGTCAGCGCCTCGATCGCCGCCTTCACCGCCGAGTAGTAGCCCGACCCCTCCGGGCACAGGCGAGCGCCGATGGAGGAGATGTTGACGATCGTGCCGGAGCGGCGCTCGCGCATCCCGGGCAGCACGGCCTGCGTGGTGCGCATGGAGCCGAGGACGTGCGTCTCGATGAGCTGCTGCACGGCTTCCAGCTCACCCTCCTCGACGGCCGCGCGATAGCCGTAGCCCGCGTTGTTGACGAGGACGTCGACCCCACCGAAGCGGTCGGTGGCTGCGGCGACGGCGTCCCGCACCTGCTCGTCGTCCGTGACGTCGAGCGGCACAGCCAGCGCGTGGTCGGGGTGACGGGCGGCGAGGTCCTCGATCGTGCTCACGTCGCGAGCCGTGACCACGACGTCGTGCCCGCCCTCCAGCGCGGCCTCTGCGAACGCTCTACCGAGTCCGGTGGAGCAGCCGGTGACGAGCCAGGTGGTCAAGATCAGGCCTCCGGGATGTCGCGGCCGAACGCCTCGAGGGTGATCTCCTCGGGCTCGGGACCACCGCGCCGACCGGTGTCGAGCGCGTCGATCCGGCGCAGCTCCTCGTCGGAGAGCTCGAAGTCGAAGACGTCGAAGTTCTCGGCGATCCGCTGCGGCTTGGTCGACTTCGGGATGACCGAGCGCCCCTCCTGCAGGTGCCAGCGCAGCATCACCTGAGCGGGAGTCTTGTTGTGCGCCTTGGCGATTGCGCCGATCATCTCGTCGTCGAGGGTGCTGCCGTGGCTGCCGTCGCGGTAGAACGTGATCCCGCCGATGGGGGACCAGGCCTGGGTGCGGATGCCGTGCTCGGTGCCGAAGTCCTGCACCTCGCGCTGCTGGAAGTAGGGGTGGACCTCGATCTGGTTGACGGTCGGCACCACCTGGGCGACGTCAAGCAGCCGGGTCAGGTGGTCGACCATGAAGTTGCTGACGCCGATGGCACGGACCTTGCCCTGCTCGAGCAGCGTCTCGAGTGCGCGGTAGGCGTCGAGGGTCTTGTCGAACTCCGAGGGGAGCGCCTGGTGCAGGATCAGCAGGTCGAGCTGGTCCAGACCGAGCTTGCCTGCGCTCTTGTCGAAGCCGTGCAGGGTCTGGTCGTAGCCGTAGTCGCTGATCCAGATCTTGGTCTCGACGAAGACGTCCTCGCGAGGGATGTCCGAGGCCTTGAGCGCCTCACCCACCTCGCGCTCGTTGCCGTAGGCGGCGGCCGTGTCGATGTGACGGTAGCCGGTGCGCAGCGCGGCCTCCACCGCTGCGCGGGTCTCCTCCGGCGGCGTCTGGAAGACACCGAGACCCAGGGCCGGCATCTCTACCCCGTTGTTCAGCGTGAACGTCATCATGACTCGACCGTAACGCCGCTCCGGTGGCCGGCGGAAGGTGCGAGGGCGGCCCTGCTGGTACCACCATCGCCCCGCCCACGTCGACGTCGCCGCCACGCTTCGGCGTTGTTCAGCAGGTGGTCAGGACGCAGTCGCCACAGATGGCATCGCGTGTGCTGGCGGCCTGGTAGATGAGGCAGCACGAGCGTCTCCGGAAGCCGGGACCGGAGTGCAGGGCTCCGCCCTCGAGCCGAGGGTCGGTGAGGACCTCGTCGGCCGCGGCGGTCGCAGCGGCTGCGAGGTCAGGTCGGGCTGTGGCGATCACTCGCATCACGCTGTTGGCACTGGAGGCCACGTTGCCCCATGCGACGCGTGGACTCATACCCGCGTGTGTGACGAACGCCCCGGTGACGACCACGACTGCTCGCGGAACAGCCGTGCAGCTGGGGTCGTCGTCGAGGTTGGGGGGCACGTTGGCGGTCGTGATGGCGAGGGGTGGGGGCCCGTCGAGCTCGTTGCGCCACCACAGTGTGTCGAGGTCGGGGTCGGCGGGTGTGCCCAGGGCTCGCAGGGCCATCACGGGGGCCAGGATCCGGGCGATGAGGCCAAGGTGGGCGACGGAGGCGGCGACGCGGCGGCTGATGGTGATGCCCGCCGGGGCGGTGGCGGTCATGGCGGCACCGACGGCCTCGACACGTGCGGCGACCCGTCCCGGGTCGACCAGCACACTCATGGCTTCCCACCCCGACCCGGGCGTGGTGCCGTGCGGCAGGATGCGTGCGGCGATGAACGGGCCGAGGCCCTCGAGCTCGCGCTCGAGGGCCTCGGCTCTGGCCGGGTGGTCGACCGTTGGGGGAGTCATCAGCGGTGGGGGGCCTGCGCCAGGGTGCGGCTCGCGCTGGTCGCGCCGGAGCGCACCTCCGCGGCGCCGAGGTGGCGCTCGACGAGCCACCCGAAGCCGACAGCGATGCCGCCCCAGATGATGAGCTGCTCGAGCAGGGAGTACCAGCGGAACGCCCACAGGTCGTCGGCCGCGAAACCGGGATACATGATCTGACCCGGCGCGTAGTGCATGCCGTCCACCGTCAAGGCCTGTCCGGTGGTGTTGATGATCGGGGCGGGGGTCTCTGTGGCGGAGCGGGTGAACCCGATGTCGTGCGACGCCGTGACGTTCACGGCGAGGTCGCCAAGCGAGGGAAGGGCGGCGAACAGAGCCCCGTAGGCGAGAACGAACACTGCGATCGCGGCCCACACGGCGCGATCGCGGCCCAGGCGCGGGCTGAGGGACCGGGCCGTGAGCACGGCGAGGAGCAGGACCGCGACGCTGCCGGCGACCATCGTCAGATAGACGTGCCCGCGATCGGCGATAGAGAAGTCGTGCCCGATGGCGGGTGGGTTCGCCGGGTACTTGCTGAACGGCAGGAGGAAGATCCCAAGGAAACCGAGCCCGGCCACGATCCACGCCAGGGTTCGGGGGCGCAGGTTCGTGCGGGGACCCAGGAGGAGCCAAGCGACAGCCGTGAGCAGGCCGAGCGCTACGCCCATGCCGATGATCCCTGTGGCAGCGCCGACGGTGGACTGAAGGGATCGCGAGAAGATCTCCGGCCCCTCGTCCTCCACGGGCAGGTGCAGCACCTGGCGGATCGCAGCCAGCATGTCGGCACGCCCAGACTCGTAGTCGATGGCGCGGTTGATGATGGGTTCGACGAGAAGGTACGCGAAGACGAAGCCGAGAGCCCCCGAAAGGGCACCGGACACCGCCCCACGTCCGAGGACGCGAAGTTCCATGACGTTTGTGTCAGCTGTCTGGTATCTGATGCCCGGCCGTCAGTGGCAGGGGAACCCGAGCAGGTGGCGGGAGTCGTGGACCCACTCGTGCAGCACGAGGGTCTTGCCGAAAACGGACGACATGCCCTCGTCGACACCGACGAAGTAGTAGATCGCCACGGCTAGCAGGACCGCTAGCGACAGGACCGCGATGCGCCCAGCGGTCGACAGCGACCGGGCGTTGGTGGCGGCGCGGGTTGCGGAAACAGGCACGGTGCTCATGAGAGAGCCTCCTTCAGGGGTGATGCGCCCCTATCGATGGTGGTAGGCATCACGGCGACCGAGTGTCTGGCTCGCCCCACACCGTCGGTGCCGGGACTCACAGTGGCGCAACCGCCCCGGGTTCACACCGGGTTCCTCGCGTCGTCGTGCCTGCCCAGACTACTACCACAAGGCGGCTGTGCGTCTTGGTGGACATCGACAAGACCGGCCGTCAAGGTGTCGTATCGAGGGGCCGTCCACGCCAGACCTCGAGAGGAGCCGTCGTGACGCAGTATCTGATCTCGTTCAACGATGAGTGGGTGCCCGAGCACACCACCGAGGAGCTGAAGGCGAAGGGGGTGGCCAGTCGGTCCGTCATCGCCGAGATGGAGGACCAGGGCGTCTTCGTCTTCGGCAACGGCGGACTGGACCGGTCGTGCGTGGTGGGCAGCGTGGTGGCCAAGGACGGGAGGCCGGACTTCACCGATGGGCCGTTCGTCGAGTCGACGGAGCACCTCGGCGGCTTCTGCGTGGTGGACGTGGCGGACGACGAGGCGGCGCGCTACTGGGCGGGCCGGCTCGCCGTCGCCCTGGACTGGCCGCAGGAGATCCACCGCTTCCCACCGCCGCGCGGGTGACCGTCCCGGACGCCTGAGATCGGTCAGGGGTCGAGCCGGCGCAGCCGCGTGCCGATGCGGGCCAGCTCGGCCCGGAGCAGCGCTGGCTGTACGTCGGTCAAGGTCGTGTCGAACGTGATGAACAGGCCGGCGACGCCCGCCCAGGACCACCCGCCGATGGTCAGTCGGCAACGGTGAGGATCCAGCGCCTCTACGACGGATCCGCCTGGGGCCCAACGGGCTACGACGGGCGCGGCGAGTTCGAGAGTCGCGGATCCGACGCACTGCCACGGTCCCGGCGTGTCCCCGCGGTCCGGGTTCTGCACGACGAGTCGGGACAGGTCCTCGCTCGTGAGGGGCTGGGCAGAGAAGGGGGGACCGACCGGAGTCCGTGGGCGAGTGCGCTCGACCCGGTAGGTGTGCCACGTGCGCTCGCGGGCGTCCCGGGCTACGAGATACCACCGACCGGCCCAGACCACGAGGTGGTGGGGCTCGATCTCGCGCGGGGGCTCGAAGCCCGGCTCCTCAGGCCCGCGGACGAGACCGTCCGGGCCGGTGACGTCGAAGCGCAGGACGCGGCTGGTGCGGATGGCCGCTCCGATGGTCTGCAGCGTCTCGACGTCGATCGGCGGTGCGGAGAACTCCCAGTAGTTGCGCAGCGAGGTGACCTCGAACGCCTCGCTCGCGGCCCGGAGGCGTTCCGGCATGACCTGGCGCACGGTGGCGAGGGCGCGCGCGACCGCGTCGTCGATGCCGGTGACCGTGGCCGGGGCGGTCTGCAGGGCGAGCGCGATGGCGATGGCCTGGTCGTCGTCCAGGACGAGCGGAGGCAGCTTCCCCCGGGGCCGAGCCGGTAGCCGCCGCCAGGCCCCTTGATTGCGTTGACGGGGTAGCCGAGGTCGCGCAGGGTGTCGACGTCGCGTCGCAGGGTCCGCACGGAGACGTCCAGACGCTCGGCCAGCTCGGCACCCGGCCACTCCACACGCGCCTGCAGCATCGACAGCAGGCGCAGGATGCGCGCGGACGTGTTGGCCATGTCGGCCACTGTGCCATTGATAGCGGTCACTCGGTGGCCGCTACCGGTGTCACCGTCATGACATGACGACTCCAACTCCCATCTCCAGCTCGGCTCCCACCACCGCGCACCGACACCAGATCGCCGGGCGGCAGGCGTCGCTCGCCCTGCTGGTGGTCCTGTTCGCCTCGTTCATGGACCTCCTCGACGTCACCATCGTCACCGTCGCCGCGCCCGACATCGCCGCCGACCTGCACGCCGACGAGGCCCAGCTGCAGTGGATGCTCGCGGCCTACACCCTGGCGCTCGGCTCAGGCCTGATCACCGGTGGGCGGGTGGGCGATGACTACGGCCGACGACGCGTCTTCCTCGTCTCGCTCGCGTGCTTCGCGATCGCGTCGGCCGCCTGTGCGCTCGCGCCATCCGCGTCCGTGCTCGTTGCCGTCCGGATGGTGCAGGGCCTGGCAGGCGGGTTCATGGTGCCGCAGGTCTTCGGGATCATCCGTTCGTCCTTCGAGCCGGCCGCGAGGGGCAAGGCGTTCGGGGCCTACGGCGCGGTGCAGGGGCTGGCCTCGGTCGCCGGTCCACTCCTCGGCGGCGCGCTGGTCGATGCCGACCTCTGGGGGCTCGGCTGGCGCACCATCTTCTGGATCAACATCCCGGTAGCGCTCGTCGCCCTCGTCCTCGGGGCACGTGTGCTGCCCGAGTCGACGGCCGCCACGCGGTCCCGCCTCGACGTGGTCGGCGCAGCCCTGGTGGCGCTGGCCGTCGTGCTCGTCCTGCTGCCGCTCGTCCAGGGGCGCGACTGGGGCTGGCCGCTCTGGGGCTGGGCGCTGCTGGTCGCCGGCCTGCTGCTCCTGGTGGTCTTCCTCGGCTACGAGCGGTGGGTGGCTCGGCGCGGTGGGCAGCCGATCCTGAACCCGACGTTGCTCTCGATCCGTCCGTTCATGGCGGGGCTGGCTGCGGCGGTCCTGTTCTTCGGCACGCTCGCGCCGTTCTTCCTGGTCCTGTCGATCTACCTGCAGACCGGCACCGGCCGATCGGCCTGGGGGACAGGGCTGGTCATCTTGCCCTACGCCATCGGATCGATCATCACCTCCGGCGCCGGGGTGGCCCTCGCCGCCCGCGCCGGCCGGGCCCTGCTGGTCGGCGGCGCTCTGGCTCTGGCCGCCTCCCAGGGGGTGCTGTGGCTGCTGGTCCGGGACGGCGCGGAGCCGGGGTACTGGCCGCTCGCCGGTGCCATGCTCCTTGGCGGTCTTGGTCTCGGTCTCGGCGCACCGATCCTGGTCAACGTCGTGCTGGCGGGTGTCCCCGGGGCTGACGCCGGCTCGGCCGGTGGGGTGCTGTCGACGGTGATCCAGCTCGGCGGCGCGGTCGGGGTGGCCGTGCTGGGGACGGTCTTCTTCAACGCCCTGGGTGCCGGAGGTCGCCACGGGCAGGCGCTGGCGCAGGTACTCCCGTGGCAGGCCGGTGCCTACCTGCTGGCCGCAGTCGCGATGCTCGCCCTACCCAGAGCGGCCACCGCTCAGGACAGCTGAGCTCTGGCCGCACCGGCCAGGCCGACGACCCGCCCGACCCGGTCCGACAGCGCGAGCCGGCGCGCGACCGCGGCGGCGGCCCGAGCCCGCTGACCCGGCCGCAACCGCTCCTTGTCGTAGCGCCGGACGCCGTCGAGCCCGTGGGCATTGAGGGCCTCACCGAGGGCGACCGCGTCGGCCATGGCGTCGCAGGCGCCGCGACCGAGGTTGGGCGACATCGCGTGGGCGGCGTCCCCGACCAGGACGTACCGTCCCTTCACCAGGGTGCCGGGATGGCGGGACTCGAGGATCGTGTTGACGACGGTGCGCTCCGGGGTCGCCCCGGCAAGGACGGCCCCCACCGCGGCGGGGAAGTCCGCGTAGGCCTCGAGCGCCCACGCGAGAGCGTCCTCCGGCGGCTCGGGGTGGCGCCGGGTCGAGGCGTACCAGTTCGTCCCCGTGCCGTGCGACATCGGGTTCGGCCCGAAGCCGAAAAGCCTTCCACCACCCCAGAACTCGTGCATCCGGTCCAGCGGGGTGTCGGGCGGTGTGGGCAGCACGCCACGGATCGCCACCGCGCCGGTGTCGCGCGGGGCGTCACCCCAGACTGCGGCGCGCACGACGCTGCGCGCGCCGTCGGCGGCCACCACCTTCTGGCTGGTGCAGGCCTACGTCTGGCTGGGCCGCACCGACGACGCGCGCGAGCTGATGGAGCGAGTGCTCGACCTCGCGGTCCGCTCGGGCTCTACGCCGAGGAGCTCGACGGCGACGGCGAGATGCTCGGCAACTTCCCGCAGGCCTTCAGCCACCTGGGACTGATCATGGCGGCGTTCGACCTGCACGAGGCGGAGGGCTCAGCTTCGAACGGGACCCGTTGAGCCTGCTGGGTATTCGTCGAGCGGGCGCTCGCCCGCACGCCAGGACTCGAGCACCGGGTCGACGATGCGCCACGCCTCCGCGACGAAGTCGTCGCGCACCGACAGCAGCAGGTCGCGGTCCAGGACTCCGCGCAGCACCTCGCCGTAGGGTGGACCGCGAGCTCGGTCGTGGTGTCGACGGCCTCGGCGTCGACACCGGCTGCCGTCAAAGCCTCCCGGATCAAGGTCCGCCAACGCTCGTCGTCCCACGCGTCGCGCCCCACGCCCACGAGGCGGACGCGACGTGCGGGGTCTACGGACATCAGGGAGCCGAGGCCCGGCAGCAGCAGACGGGCCGTCAGGTCTCCGGTCGCGCCGAGCACGACGAAGGCGGTGGGGGTCGGCTCGGGCGTGTTCTGCGACGACATGGCTTGGCCTCTCCGTCTGTGGGTGTCGAGGTCGTGGGGGAGCTGGTGTCAGGTCACCTCCCCCTGCTCACCTACCCCTGCGCGGCTCCCGCTAACGATTGTTCCGCACCGGGAAGGCGCCCGGCCGCGCCTCGTCACGTCCCGCGAGCGCTCCGTCCGCCCGCATCTGCTGGGTTACTTGTTCGTAGCTGGGTGTCCTGTTCCGCGCTGGGTGTCGTTGGCCAGTGCTGGACGGTTGACCCATCGCTGGACAGCTCACCCAGTGCATCTCGGGCCTGGCAGTGGTGGTCGCCGTGGCCGCGACTGTCCAGGACGTCGTCGTAGCCCTCTTGGCCGGTCCGGGCACCCCGTGTCACCTTGATGGTCGTAGCGCTGGTCGCTGGCTTCTGGCTGTGTAGCCGGGCCGGCGGCGTGCCCCGTCGCCACGCCACGGCACCCCTTCCGCCCGGTTCGGCGACCCGTCGGCGCGTCGACCGGGCAGTCTGGGCCGCCAACAGACCCCGCGATCGGCCTGGCCCTCCGCAACTTCGGAACCCTGCGACCGGCCTTGCCGTGCGACCGGCCTGGCCCTGTCAGCTTCGGAACCCTACGAGCCGCCGGGTCTTGCACCCTGGGCGCCCATCGATCGTCGACCGACGGGCCCGTTCCGGTCAAGGGGACGAGGCGGGTGGGGTGCACGGTGGGTGACCGTGGCGGCGGGTGTGGTGGGCGTTCGGGTGAACGCCCGCGTGCACCGGACCGGCTCTGACAGGCTGGGGGCCGGTCCGGCCAGTCCAGACGTCCAGGCTGTAATCGGCCGTCCTGCACCCACCCCAGCCCCGCCCACCCCAACCCCGCCGAACTCGGCTTGTGGAGCCGGTCTTGGGGGTGACTGTGGGTGCCCGAGCTGCGGTCCGTGACCCGCCCGTGGGCGAACGAGGGACTACCACCACCGCAGTCCAGGACGGTAAAATCGTAGCCATGAGCGAGCCACACACGCACAGCCTCCCGGAACCCCTCCGGGCCCTGGCCGGCGTGCCCGGCAGCGCCCTCGCGACCATGACCGCGGCGTTCACCGACGAAGCCGCGATCGGGTTCGACGAGCTCACCGCCCTGACCAGCTCGGTGCTCACCCTCGACCAGCACGGCGCGCCCGCCCTCACCAGCCACGGCGAAGACGCCGCCATGCTGCTCACCCTGTGTCAACAAACGATCGCCTACCTCACCCTCACCCAAGCGATGACCGTGCACGCCCTCACCGCCGCGACCGCCCAGGCCCGCCTCGCCGCCGACCACGGCCCCGACCACACCCCGTCCGCGACCGCGCGCGGCCGCGCCGAGGGCCGGGCCCGCACCGCGGTCCTGGCCGAAGCCGTCGCCACCTGCGGGTGGGACCCCACCCACCGGGCGCTGGTGCACCACCTCGCCGCCATGAGCGTCGACCGCACCCAGATCGCCGCCCGGCTGCTGGCCCAGGGCGTGCTCACCGGACCCATGGTCGCGATGCTGCTCTCCCGACGCACCGAACACCTCACCGACCCCCAAGTCGCCTGGCTCACCCGCCACTGCGCCAACCTCACCCACCCCACCCAACCCGACCCCGACAGCCAGCAGCAGCCGGACGACACCGACAGCCAGACCCGCGGCGGCACCGACGCCCATGACGTCCCCGGCGGCGGCAACATCGGCGACGGAGCCGATGGTGTGGGTGGGGGTGGGTTGCGGCTGGTCGGGTCGACGGGCCGTCGTGAGCGGGTCGCGGCCGCGCGGCGGCAGGCGTTCGCCGAGGCGTGCGACTGGACCGACGCGGACTGGGTCGACCCCGACGTGCCCCTACCGTCCTGGGCGGTGTTCCGTGACCGGTTCGACCAAGGCCTGGCCTGGCTGCTCGCCGACGACCCCGACGTGGCGGGCGACTACCAGACGGGCATGGCCGCCCGGTGCGTGACCTCCCGGCTCGACCCCGAAGGCACCGGGTCGCTGACCGTGACTGGTGACGGTGTCGCCGTTGCTGCCGCCCGGAACCGGGTCCACCGCCTCGCCCGCCGGCTCCGCCAGCTCGGCGACGAGCGCACCATCGCCCAGATCGCCGCCGACCTCACCCTCACCCTGCTCACCCACGGCTACATCACCTGCCCCCACTGCAGCCACACCATCACCACCACCACCAGCCACACCAGCGATGCCGGTGATGCCGGTGACGGTGGTGCCGATGCCGGACCGGCCGGTGCCTGCGGCGGGATCCACGACGAGACCACCGACGGGCAGACCAGTCACGGGCCGGTCAGCGACGGGCAGGTCAGCGTCGGGGATGTGATGTTGCCGTACCCGGGGCTGGCCGCCCACCGGGTGCCCGGGGTGGACCAGGGCCTGGCGGACGCGGTCGCGGCCGGGCTCGCACCCCCAGCAACGGTGGTGCACGTGACCGTGTCCCTGGAGACGCTGCTCGGCATGTCCCAGCTGCCCGCCCGGATGGACGCCGGACCCGTACGGGCGTGGCTACCCGCCCGGCAGGCCCGCACCCTGGCCCTGACCCTGGGCGGGACCTGGCAGCGGATCGTCACCGACCCTGTCACCGGTGTCGCGCTCAACACCACCATCCGCTCCTACCAACCCGGCCCGGCAACGAGAGCCCACCTCGCCATGCTCGACAACGGCTGCCGCGCCCCCGGCTGCACCACCCGCCACGACCTGCAGCTCGACCACCTGACCCCCCACGCCGCCGGCGGGCCCACCAGCGGGGACAACCTGCATACCCTCGACCACCGACACCACCAGCACAAGACCACCGGCACCTGGCACGCCACCCCCGACAGCCGCGACGACAGCCCAGACGACGACGGCCCGGACGACCCCAGCTGCGTGGGCTCGGATCCGCTCACCGGCTGGCCCGGGCGGCGGGTGCGCTGGACGTTCCCGTCCGGACGACAGGCCACCACCAGCCCGCACCCCTACCCCCGCCCCGAACACCTGGACGCGCCACCACACGGATCGTTGGACCGACACGCCGAGCTCAACGACTACGAACGAGCCCTCGTCGAAGAGACCTACGACCCCTGCCTACCCTTCCCCCGCCAACCCGCAGCACCATGGAACCCCACCAGCCCCGCCAGCAGCGGACCCGCCACCGGACACCTGCCCGCCAGCAACCAAGACACCCAGGCCGGCCATAGCGACTCGCAGGCTAGGACCGGGCACCCTGACGCGGCGGGTACCGCCACCCAGACCGCGGCCACCCACACCGAGCCCACCCAGACCAGCCCCTGGACGCAGACCGACTACCCCGAGCAACCACCCTTCTGAGACGAGCCGAACTGGCCGCCAACCCTGCTGACCCACAACGGATCTGACACAGGCCGACGACGGGCACGAGGCGCAGGACCACCGCACGAGGGTGAAACTTGCCAGGGAAAACAGTTGAGCCGCAGGCGTTCTCGCCACGTCGAATCACCACGCCAGCCCTCGTCACCGCGAGCCAGCGCCGCGATCGGTGCCCGGCGTGGCGACGCTGTGCCCACGACGTGGATGCTCGCGTGGCCGACGTCCGTCTCGCCCCCTAACCGGCGGCCCCGGCATGGGGTGAGGCATGCTGACCGGGTGACTTTGGTCGAGCCGAACGATGTGTCTCGCCTGGTCGAGCGTGAGCTCGGGGAGCCGGTGACATCGGTCGTGGAGATGGCTGGATCGGTCACCAACCGCTCCTACCGCGTAGACACTGGCACGGGCCCGATGGTCATGAAGACCTGCCCGGAGCACGACTGGATTAACGAGACCACCGCCTTGTCGACCCTGGCCGCCGCACCCTCCGTCCCGACCGCTGCGCTGCTGGCTTCGGGCGATCTCGATGGCCTGCCCTGGCTGATCCTCCGCTGGGTGGACGGTGAGCCGGCGGGCGACGCGCAGGCCCGACGCACAGCCGGTCCCGCTGTGAGCGAGCTGCACCAGCACCGGGCTGACCACTTCGGCCCGCCCAGCGACCCCGCGACGTCGTGGGCCGACGTGCTGCACCGAGGCCTGGACGCCGAGCTGAGAGATGTCGTGTCAGCAGGGCTGCTGAGCGCGACCGATGCCTCGGCCGTGCAGCGTGCCGTGGCTGCGATCCCGGCGTACCGCGGTGAGCCGCGCCTGCTGCACGGCGACCTGAAGGACGTGCATCTGCGCACCCACGGCGCCGCTCTCGCGGCTCTCCTCGACTGGGGTGACGCCTCGGCCGGACATCCCATCGACGACCTCGCCAGAGGCGGTGCGGGGCTACCGCCTCCGCTTCACCGTCGGATGCCTGGCCACAGAGCTGCGCGCCGACGGAGACTGGTTCGGGGCCTACCAGGCACGCATCGCGGCCGACCTGCGCGAGCGCGCGAATCGCTCTACGGGACAGTGGTTTTGACCGAACCTGACGCTAGGCTCTCCGGGAGGCGTCCGGTGAGGTAGCCCTGGACCGCGGGGGAGACGAGCGCGACGATCTCGTCCAGGCTGGGCTCCACCATCGGGGGGATCCGCAGCAGGTAGCGGCCGAGCGCGGTGCCGACGAGGTGGGTCATGGCCGATGCGAGGCGTAGACCGGGCTGGTCCTGGGGGAGGAGCGGGGCCATGTCCGCGAGCACGGAGCGCGTGAGGAAGTCGCGGAGCTGGGTCAGGGCCAGCTCGTTCGCGAAGGCGGAGACCACGAGCGCCCGCAGCGGAGCGGCCGTCTCGGGGTCCTCCCAGAGGCTGAGGTAGCCCCGGGTCAACCGTTCTCCCCACTGCTCCGGCGGGCCCTCGGCCGAGCCGCGCACGGCGTCCAGCGCCTCCCGCGGCAGCTCGAGAGAGGCGACGAACAAGCCCTCCTTGTCGCCGAAGAAGTGACGGATCAGCCCCGGGTCCACCCCCGCCTGCCCGGCGATTGCCCGCAGCGTGGCGCCCTTGAAGCCGTGCTGGGTGAACTGCTCGCGCGCCGCGTCGAGGATCGAGTCCCTCGTCGAGACCGGTCCCGGCCGGCGCCCGGTCCTGCCCTTCGTGTCGACGCTCATCGCACTCCCTCCAGCACCCGTGTCCCGCCAGTATGCCGCAAGCGTTGACTTCCACAAATGTAGAGTTCTACAGTTGTGGATATCAGCCGAGAGAGTCAGCCTGTCGAGGAGGGGGGAGCCATGAGCACCAGCTCGATTCGGGATCGCGTCACCACGAGGACGACCTGCGTGGTCGTCGGGGGCGGTCCGGCCGGCATGGTCCTCGGGCTGCTCCTCGCCCGCGCCGGGGTGCAGGTCACCGTCCTGGAGAAGCACGCCGACTTCCTGCGGGACTTCCGGGGTGACACGGTCCACCCGTCCACGATGACGCTGCTGGACGACCTCGGGCTGTTCGAGCGGTTCGACGCGTTGCCGCACAGCAAGATTCGCCGCGCTCAGCTGCCGGCGTCGGACGGCACGCAGGTCACGGTGGCTGACTTCGGGCGACTTCCGTTGCGCCACAAGTACATCGCGATGGTCCCGCAGTGGGACTTCCTGGACCTGCTGGCCGACGCCGGTCAGGAGGAGCCGACCTTCGACCTGCGGATGGAGCACGAGGTCACCGGCGTCGTCCGCCGGGACGGCCGGGTCGTGGGCGTCGACTACGACGCACCGCAGGGGCCGAGTCGGATGCTCGCCGACCTCGTGATCGCTTGTGACGGAAGGTGGTCCGTCGTCCGCCAGGCGTCGAGCCTGCCCAGCCGCGAGCTGCCGGTCCGCTTCGACACGTGGTGGTTCCGGGTGCCCACGTCGCACGCCCTGCCCGAGACCCTGCTGCCCCGCATCGGCAAGGGCCGGGTGCTCATCGGCATCCCCCGCAACGGCTACGCCCAGATCGCCTACCTCGGGCCGAAGGGCACCGACCAGCAGCTGCGAGCCGCCGGGATCGAGTCCTTCCGCGCCGAGATCGCCGCTGCGCTCCCCGAGCTCGCCGACGACGTGCAGCGCGTCGACTCCATGGACGACGTCAAGCATCTCGACGTTCGCGTAGACCGTCTCCGGCGCTGGCACGACCGTGGCGTCCTGTGCATCGGGGACGCGGCGCACGCCATGTCACCGGTCGGTGGGGTCGGCGTCAACCTGGCTGTCCAGGACGGCGTGGCGGCCGCTCGGCTGCTCGCCGGCCCGCTCCTGCGCGGCGACCTCGCCGGGACGCCGTCGCTCGCCCGGGAGGGCGCGCTGCTGCGCCGCATCCAGCGTCGGCGCACCCTGCCCACGGTGGTCACCCAGACCATGCAGCGGATCATGCACGCCCAGCTCATCGACCGCGTCCTGGACGGACGCATCACCCAGATCTCTCCGCGTCTGCCCGACCTGGTCCGCCGCGTGCCGCTGCTCACCGTGGTGCCGGCCTTCCTGGTCGGCGTCGGGGTGCGGCCCGAGCGAGCTCCCCGGTGGGCTCGTCGAACCGCCTCCGCCCACCAGCCCAGAACCCCTCTGCGACAAGGAATCTCCTCGTGAACACCACCTCCACCAACCCGCGCGTCCTGCTCGGCGCCATCCTCGGGATCCCGACGGTCATCGCGCTCATGCTGCTGGCGTTCGCAGCGCCGGCCCTGCACTCCGGGGCGAAGGATCTCCCCCTGGCGGTCAGCGGTCCCGCGCCCGCCGTCGCGCAGGTCGCCGGGATGCTGAGCAAGGCCAGCCCTGGCGCCTTCGACGTCACCACCCACGCCACCGCCGAGGAGGCGGCCGACGCGATCCGGGACCGAGAGGCCATCGGCGGCCTGTCCGTGGCACCCACCGGCCTGACCGTGCAGACGGCCGCCGGTGCCGGCGCTCCATACTCGGCTCTGCTCAAGGGAATTGGCGCCCACCTCGCCGCGAGCGGGCAGCACGTGACCTACTCCGAGCTCGCGCCGCTGCCCCAGGACGATCCCGCCGGGTCTGCCGTGACCACCCTCGGGCTGCCGCTCATCTTCGGCGGCATGGCCTCCGCGGCCGCGCTCGTCCTCGCCTACCGGGGCACCGGCCTCGGTCGCCTCGCCGGCGTGCTGGCGATCTCGGCCCTCGGCGGCCTGGCCGCCACCGCGATCCTGCAGCTCGGGTTCGGCGTGCTGGAGGGCAGCTACTGGCTCACCGCGGCCGCCGTCGCGGCGGGGATCGCCGCCATCTCGGCCACGGTCGTGGGCCTCGGATCCCTCCTCGGAGCGGCCGGGATCGGCCTCGGCGCCGTGCTCATGCTGTTCGTCGCCAACCCCCTCTCGGGCCTGGCCACCGGCCCCGCCTGGCTGCCGCAGCCCTGGGGTGAGATCGGTCAGTACCTCCCCGTCGGTGCGGCCGGCACGGCCATCCGCTCGGCGGCCTACTTCGACGGCGCGGGTGCGGCCCACGCCTGGCTGGTGCTGGCGGCCTGGATCGCGGTCGGCGCGGCGCTTACGCTGATCCCCCGACGCCGACCAGAGGAGACAGCGTGACCGATCGGCTCATCGACCTGTTGGGTCCAAAGCGGCTCACTGAGGTCGTCGACATCGGGGCCAACCCGCTGGAGGACGAGCCGCCCTACCTGGCCATGCTGCGCGACGGGCTCTGTCGCGTCACGGGATTCGAGCCGCAGCAGGAGGCGCTCGAGCGACTGCGGTCGGCCGCAGGCGAGCTCGAGCGCTACCTGCCGTACGCCATCGGTGACGGCGGCTCCCACACCCTGCACGTCTGCGCGTCGTCGGGCTTCTCCAGCCTCTACGAGCCCGACCCGGCGCAGCTGGAGCTGCTCGTCGACTTCCCCAGGCTGGCAACGGTCGTCGAGCGCGTGACGCTGCCGACGACGCGGTTGGACGACGTCCACGAGATCGAGTGGATGGACCACCTCAAGATCGACGTGCAGGGCGCCGAGCTGATGGTGTTCTGCGGTGGGCGGAGCAGGCTGGCGCAGACGACGACGATCCAGGTCGAGGTGGGCTTCCATCGGCTGTACCGCGACCAGCCCACCTTTGCCGACGTAGACCTCGAGCTGCGTGAGCAGGGTTTCGTGCCCCAGGGATTCGTCACCACCAAGACCTGGCCGATCGCCCCGGTGCAGTGGGCCGACCCGGACGAGGAGCGGGCGCGTCAGCTGGTCGAGGCCGACGTGCTCTACGTCCGAGACCTCACCCGGCTCGACCGCCTCGACGACGAGCAGCTGCGCCACCTCGCGCTGGTGACCCACGAGGTCTACGACCAGCGAGGGGTGGCGCTGCGTGCAGTCCGAGAGCTGGTGCGGCGCAACGTCGTCCCCGTCGAGGCCGAGAAACGCTGTCGCGGGTTGCGCCAGACGTGATCCAGCAAGGGGGTTGACCTCAAGTGCGCTTGAGGTCCGACAGTTGCTGGCATGACGCAGATCACCAGCGATCTCGACGAGATCCTGCACCTGATGACGCGGCTGACCGGTGACGAGAAGCACTCGGTGGCCGCCACCTCGACGCTCGACGTGCTCCACGTGCTCTACGAGGACGTGCTGGACGTCTCTCCGGACCGGCTCGACGACCCCGACCGGGACAGGTTCTACCTCAGCAAGGGGCACGGCCCCATGGCCTACTACGCCGTGCTGGCCGCCCACGGCTACTTCCCCCGGGAGTGGCTCGACGAGTTCGGCACCTACGAGTCGCCGCTCGGCTTCCACCCCGACCGCACGCTCGTGCCGGGGGTAGAGATCTCCAGCGGTTCGCTCGGCCACGGACTCCCGCTCGCGGTGGGGACCGCGCACGCCCTGCGCATCCGGCGCAGCCCGGCGCGGGTCGTCGTCCTCGTCGGCGACGCCGAGCTCGACGAGGGGTCGAACGCGGAGGCGATCGAGTACGCCGCGGGCGTGGGACTCGCCAACTTCACGGTGGTGGCGATCGACAACAACTCCTCGTCGTACGCCGTCAGAGGCCGCATGGCAGCACGATTCGCGACCAACGGTTGGCACACAACGACGGTCGACGGCCGCGACCACGGCCAGCTGCGGGCCGCGCTACGCCATCGCGAACCGCACGCGCTCGTCGCCGTCGTCGCGCAGGTGGAGGACAAGTGATGGACTCCCGCGAGCAGCTCGGCGCCACGACCACCGCCCTGCTGGACGAGCGCGACGACCTGGCCCTGGTCTTCGCCGAGATCTCGGGCCAGTTCTTCCACGACGCCGCCGCGCGCCACCCCGAGCGGGTGATCAACGTCGGCACCGCGAGCAGCTGCTCGTCAGCGCCGGAGGAGGGCTGGCCCTCGGTGGCATCCGACCGGTGATCCACACGTTCTCGGCGTTCCTCGTCGAGCGGGCGTTCGAGCAGATCAAGCTGGACCTCGCGCACCAGGGCGTCGGGGGAGTGCTCGTCAGCTCGGGCGGGTCCTACGACATGGCCTCCGTCGGGCGCACCCACCAGTCGCCCGGTGACGTCGCGCTGATGTCCACGATCCCGGGCATCACGATCCACGCTCCCTCGACCGCGGAGGAGGTGGACGTCACCTTGCGCCTGGCGTTGCCCGACACCGGGCTGCACTACGTCCGCGTCACCGGGTTGCGAAACACCCTCTCCCACAAGGCTGGTCCGACCCTGCACGTCGTGCGCCGAGGTGGTGGGCCGACGCTGCTGGCGCTCGGCCACGTGCTCGACGCGACGCTGGCGGCGGCCGACGGGCTCGACGCCACCGTGCTCTACACGACGCAGGTCCTGCCCCTCGACGAGGAGACGTTGCGCGGCAACGTCGGTCAGGACGTCGTCGTGGTCGAGCCGTGGCACGAGGGCACCTCCGCGCACGCCGTGAGCGCGGCTCTGGCCGACCGCCCGCACCGGCTGCTGTCGATGGGCACGCGCCACGAGGAGGTGCGCCACTACGGGTCGCCACGCGAGCACGCCGAGGCGCACGGACTGACCGGGCCGCGGCTCGCCGAGCGCATCCGCGCCTGGCTGTGAGGTCCCGCCAGACGAGTCTCGACCAGCCCAGGCATACTGGCCCCCATGACGCAGCGGAACGTCCTCGGTGGAGAGCTCGACGAGTGCGGGCGCGACCCGATCACGGGCTTCTACCGCGACGCGACCTGCACCGTCGGCCCCGAGGACCTCGGTCACCACTCGATCTGCGCGGTCGTCACCGCCGAGTTCCTCGAGCACCAGCGCTCGATCGGCAACGACCTCACGACGCCGCAGCACCAGCACGGCTTCGCGGGTCTGCACCCGGGTGACACCTGGTGCGTGACCGTGCACAACTGGCTGCTGGCGCACCAGTCCGGCGTGGCGGCGCCGGTGCGGCTGGCCGCCACCAATGAGGCGGTGCTGCGGTTCGTGCCGCTGGAGATCCTGCGCAGCTATGCCGTCGACGTGCCCGACGACACCAGCTCGCTCGACTTCTGACGTCCGCGCCGGCCCGGCTGCGCGCCCGGGGCGCTCTCGGGGGAGGATGGGCTGGACAGCACTGCCGTGGAAGAAGACCCCATGACCGAGCCGAGCCGTCTCGAGAGCTCCGAAGAGGTCTACCGCCGCCTGTTCGGGGAGCGTGACACGACCGCACCGCACCCGGACCCCGAGCTGGGGCGGATCCTGCGGACGGTGATCTTCGGTGACGTGTTCGCGATCGGGGACCTGGACGACCAGACGCGCGAGCTGGTCACGGTCACGGTGCTCGCCACGCTGCAGACCCTGCCTCAGCTGAAGGCGCACTGCGCCGCGGCGCTGCGCGTGGGGGTGACGCCCGTGCAGCTGCGCGAGGCGGTCTACCAGCTGGCCCCGATCGTGGGGTTCCCGCGCACCCTCAACGCCGTCGGGGTGGTCGACGAGGTGCTCACGGCGCAGGGCGTGCAGCTGCCGCTGCCGGACCAGGGGCAGGTCGACGACGCGGACCGGATCGCGCGCGGCCGCGAGATCCAGCACCACCTCTACGGCGACCGCATGGCGCAGTCGCTGGCGACGCTGCCCGACGGCTACGGCGAGACCACTGCCGAGCTGCTGACCGGGCTGCTGTTCGGAGACTTCTACACCCGCTCGGGGCTGGACCTGGCCCTGCGCGAGCTGCTCGTGCTGGTGTCGCTCGCCACCCTCGGTCTGGAGCCGCAGCTGCGCTCGCACGTGCGGGGCGTGCTGCGGGCCGGCAACAGCCCGGAGCGCGTCATCGCGGCGCTGATCCAGGGCTTCCCCTACATGGGCTTCCCCTGCGCGGTCAACGCGATTCGCTACCTCGCCGAGGCGTTGGCGGAGCAGCAGGGGCAGGACGAGCAGCAGGGTGAGCCCGGCGCCTGATGAGTGTCTTCTGGAGGCTCTTCCTCGGCAACGCGGTGGTGCTCGTTATCGCCGGGGTAGCCCTCATGGTCACGTGCAGGAGGTCCGCCTGCTCGTGGTAGTCGATGTCGACCCCCGCCTCCCGGGCCCGGGTGACCAGCAGCCGGGCGTCGGGCCACAGGATGTCCCGGGTCCCGGCGTAGAGGCTGATCGGTCCCAGCCCCGTCAGGTCACCGGCGAGCGGGCTCACCAGCGGGTCGTCGACGGGCAGCTCGCGGCGCCACAGGTCGATGAACACGCGCGTCCCCTCGCGGCAGAGCCAGGGGTCGTGGGGGAGCACCTCGTCGATCTGCGGGTTGGACAGCGACAGGTCCAGGGCGGAGCGATCAGGATGGTCCGGGGGAGGACGCGGCCGTCTCTGTCGCGCAGCAGGATCGCGGCCGAGAGGGCGATCTGACCGCCGGCCGAGTCCCCCGCGAGCACCGTTGTGCCCCAGCGCTGCTCGCTCGCCATCACGAGGTCGGCGAAGCGCGGCACCACCTCCGCCGCCGTCCCGTAGGGCACCAACGGGTAGATCGGGACGGTCACCGCAACCTGGGCCTGCGCCGCGAGCTGGGCGCACAGCTCCCAGTGCTGGCGGACGATCTGCCGGTGCCACCCACCCCCGTGCGCTTAGACCAGCCCGCCTCGCGGCTGCCCCGACGCCGGCAGCACCGTGTAGACCGGCCAGCCGTCGACCTGCTCCACCTCGAAGCGAATGTCCTTGCGCAGCAACCGCGGTGGCCCGTAGGACCGCGGCCGGGTGGTCACGTCGGCTAGCCGTTCCCGGGCGCCCTCCTCGGTCCGGTAGGCACGGTTCGCACGCGTGGCGCGCAGGAAGAGCGGCAGGGCGATCCTGGACATCAGTGATGGCATAGCTACACCGTAGGACCTATGAACCCTCTCCAGATCGACACCACCGAGCCCGTCCTGGTCACGGGCGCCACCGGCTACGTCGCCGGCTGGATCATCAAGGACCTGCTCGAGGCGGGCGTGACCGTGCACGCCACCGTGCGCGACGCGTCCAAGACGGCCCGACTGGCCCACCTCACCGCGATCGCCGACCGGTCGCCCGGGCAGATCCGCTTCTTCGACGCGGACCTGCTGACCGAGGGGGCGTTCGACGAGGCCATGCAGGGCACCCGCGTGGTCTACCACACGGCGTCGCCGTTCGTGCGCGACGTGTCGGACCCCCAGAAGGACCTCGTCGACCCCGCCGTGCAGGGGACGACCAACGTGCTACGCACCGCCAGTCGCACGCCGACCGTTCGTCGGGTGGTCCTGACGAGCTCCGTGGCGGCGATGTACGGCGACGCCGTCGAGCTGTCCGCGACGGGTGGGCGGCTGGACGAGTCCTGCTGGAACGCCACGTCCAGCCTCACGCACGAGCCCTATCCCTACTCCAAGACCTTGGCAGAGCGGGCCGCCTGGGACCAGGCGAAGGAGCAGGACCAGTGGGAGCTCGTGACGGTCAATCCCGGGCTGGTCGTGGGACCCGCCCTCAACGACCAGCCGACGAGCGAGAGCTTCGCGATCGTGCAGCAGCTCGCTGGGGGCCGAGGCCGGTTCGGTGTCCCGAACCTCGCCATGACGGTCGTCGACGTGCGCGACGTCGCGGCGGCCCACATCGCCGCCGCCTACACGCCAGAAGCGCACGGGCGCTACCTGGTGGCGGCCGAGGCCACCGATCTCGTAGACCTCGGACGCCGGCTCCAGCCGCACGCGACCCGTCCTCGGCTGGTGGCCACTCGTGCCCTGCCCAAGCAGCTCGCGGTCCTTGTCGCGCCGCTGGCGGGGATGGACCGCGCCTACGTGCGCGACAACGTGGGGCACCCCCTCCAGCTGGCCACCACCCGCACCCGAGACGAACTGGGCGTGACCTACCGCTCCATCGATGCCTCCCTGGGCGAGATGCTCGCGCAGCTGCAGGGGGCCCGATCGTGAGCAGGTGCAGGCTCGGTCAGACCTCGAGAAGCACCTTGATCTCGCGCCGCTCGTCCATCGCCTTGTAGGCCTCGGCCGCCTCATCGAGCGGCAGCCGCTTGGTGAACACCTTGCCGGGGTGGATCTCGCCGGCCTGGATGCGCTTGATCAGGTCCGGCAGGAAGCGGCGCACCGGCGCAGGGCCGCCCTCGAGGTGGACCTCGTGGAAGAACAGGTTCAGGCCGTCGATCGTCTGGTCGTGCGAGACGCCGACGAAGCCGATGTAGCCGCCGGGGCGCACTGACGCCAGCGCCTGGTCCATCGACCCCTGGGTGCCGACGGCCTCGCACACACCGTGGGCGCCGTAGCCGTTGGTGAGCTCCTTGACCTTGGCCGCGCCCTCGTCACCGCGCTCGGCGATGACGACGTCGGCGCCGAACTCGCGAGCCAGCGCCGCGCGGTCCTCGTGCCGGGAGAAGGCGATGACCTGCTCGGCACCGAGGGTCTTCGCGGCGAGCACGGCGCACAGCCCGACCGCGCCGTCGCCGACGACCGCGATCGTCTTGCCCGGGCCGGCGTTGGCGGCGACGGCGGCGTACCAGCCCGTGCCGAGCACGTCGGAGGCGGCGAGGTAGTCGGCCAGCTTCTCGGGGTCCTCCGGCTCGCCGCCCGGGACCTTCACCAGGGAGCCGTCGGCCAGCTCTACCCGCATGTACTGCGCCTGGCTGCCGGTGTAGCTGCCGGCGTTGGCGCACCGCGACGGGTAGCCGGCCTCGCAGATCTCGCAGGTGCCGTCGGAGAGCATGAAGGAGCCGATGACGAAGTCGCCCAGCTCGAGCGTGGCGACGTCGTCGCCCTTCTCGACGATGGTGCCGACGTACTCGTGGCCCATGAAGCGGTGGTCGACCTCCTCGTGACCGCGGTAGGGCCACAGGTCGGAGCCGCACACGCACGCCGCCGCGAGCTTGATGACGACGTCGGAGGGCTTGACGACGCGCGGGACGTCGATGGTCTCGACGGTGACGTCACCGGGCGCGTTCATGACGACGGCCTTCATGGTGGCGGGGATGTCGTTAGCAGTGGTCACGAGTGAACCTCTCGTTGGTGCACGTTCATGGTGGTCGATCGACCTCCTCATCAAAGCACGAGTTGGACTGTGCCGCAGGGTCGCCCAGAGCGGCCGCGCGGACCGTCGAGGTGTCCTCGCGCGTGAATCCGCGCACGAACCCGTAGATCGCGCACGTTCGCGTGAGGTGCGCAGGGTCGGGAGGGCGGCGTCTCACGGTTTCGTGCGCGGATTCACGGTGACTGCACCCTCATGTCGAGGAGCGGACGATCGGTCTAGGGTGTCCGGGTGGCGTTGACACCCGAGCAGGAGGAGTTCTGGCAGGCGTTTCTGACCGACCACCCCGATGTAGTGGCGTCCGAGGGATCGGTCATCGCCGGGACCCCCGGCAGCCCGGACATCGCGGATCGGCTGATCGACCTCTACCTCGCCGGCGCGAAGACCGCCGGCAGCGGGCTCGCGGAGGACTACGCCACCGCGGGCGATGCACTTCCGCAGGTGGGCGACCACTGGATCGCCCTGGATGGCAACGGGCGACCCCGCCTCATCCTGCGCACCGACCGCGTCGAGACACATCGATTCCTGGATGTGCCTGAGCGCATCGCCATCGCGGAGGGCGAGGGGGACCTGTCTCTTGCGTACTGGCGCCGCGCGCACGCCCAGCACTACGCCCCACACCTTCAGGAGTGGGGCCTGCGCGACATCAACGACGCCACCGTGGTGACCGAGTTCTTCACCCTCGTCCACCCCTGAAGGCGCCCTCAAAGCAGTCCTCCCGCCTGACCCACGACGAGGGGGACTATCCGATTATCGGTGTAAGTGGCGTTTTCGTTACTGGTGGGTGCTGGCCGCGGGCATGCGGTCAGCGAAGGTGACGGCGAACGCGTTCAACGCTGGCTTCCAGCGCATCCCCCAGCGGGTCTGGCCGGTGCCCTTGGGGTCCAACGATCTCACGGTCAGGTAGAGCGTCTTCAACGCGGCCTGCTCGTTCGGGAAGTGACCGCGGGCCCTCACCGCCCTGCGGAACCTGGCATTGAGACTCTCGATCGCGTTCGTGGAACAGAGAACTTTGCGGATCTCGACGTCGTAGTCCAGGAACGGGATGAACTCGGTCCAGGCGTTGCGCCAGAGCCTGATCATCGCGGGGTAGGCCTTGCCCCACTTCTCGGCGAACTGTTCGAACGCCCGCTCCGCATCGGCCGGGGTGGATGCTTCGTAAACGGGCCTGAGGTTGGCGGCGATCTCGGGCCAGTGCCGCTTCGAGGCATAGCTGAAGCTGTTGCGCAGCAGGTGGATGATGCAGGTCTGGACCTTCGCGGCGGGGAACACGGACCCGATGCTGTCGGGCAGGCCCTTCAACCCGTCGCAGACCATGAAGAACACGTCCTTGACGCCTCGGTTCTTCAACTCGGTCAGGCAGGCAAACCAGAACTTCGCCGACTCCCCATCGCCCTGCCCGGGCCAGATCCCCAGAATGTCCTTGTGCCCGTCGAGGTCGACACCGATCGCGGCGTAGTAGGGCTGGTTACGGACCTGCCCATCCCTGACCTTGACCACGATCGCGTCGATGAAGACCGCCGCGTAGATCGGCTCCAACGGGCGGGCCATCCACGTGTTCATCTCGTCGACGACGCGGTCGGTGATCCGGCTGATCGTGTCCTTCGACACCGAGGTCCCGTAGACCTCCGCGAAGTGGGCAGCGATCTCCCCAGTCGTCAGGCCCTTCGCGAACAGCGACAGCACCATGGCGTCCATGTCCGACAACCGGCGTTGGCGCTTGGTGACCAACTGTGGCTCGAACGTGCCATTGCGATCCCGCGGCACCCGGATGTTGACGGCACCGACGTTGTCGGTGATCACCGTCTACGAGCGGGTGCCGTTGCGGGAGTTGCCCGACCCGCGACCGACGGGATCATGCTTGTCATAGCCCAGGTGCTCGTTGAGTTCTTCGTCGAGGGCTGCTTCGACGATCTGCGCCGTGAGGGTCTTGAGGAGGCCGTCGGGGCCGGTCAGGGCGATACCGGCGTCCTTGGCCTGGCGCACCATCTGCGCGACGGCTTCACGCTGAGCCTTGTCCAGCTCGGCCGGCTCATCCTGCGGTGGTGGTGGGTTTGGGGTCACAGTCTCCAGTCTGGCCGACTCCACGGCCTCCGCACTGCTGCTGGTGGTGGTTGTCTCGGTCATCATGACTCCTCCTGCCCTTGCGGGCGATGGAGCCACTTACACCGTTTCTCGGATACTCCCCGACGAGGCTCTCCAGCGACGTGGTGCCGAGTGGCGGATCGTCGAGGTGCCCTCGGTGTGCGTGAATCCGCGCACGAACCCGTAGACCGCGCACGTTCGCGTGAAGTGCGCAGGGTCGGGAGGGCGGCGTCTCCCAGTTCCGTGCGCGGATTCACGCGTCGACGGGCGTCACTCCAGCAGGGCCCGCCCACGTCTGGTCAGCTCGTGCAGGGTCGTGCGGCCGGCTCGGGTGCTGTCGATCAGGCCGGCTTCGCGAAGCACCGTGAGGTGTTCGCTGGCCGTCGGCGCCGTGACGCCCATCAGCCGCGCGACGACCGAGGTCTGCATCGGGGTGGCGAGGGCGGCGAGGATCTTCGCCCGGGTGGCTCCGAGCAGCCGATCCAGCGAAGGGGGTGTAGCGGGTTCTACCCAGAGGTAGCGTCCCGGCGCTGGATAGTAGATCGCGCGCGATCAGTGGTCCGAGGTGGTGCACTGCACCCGGTCGGTGATGAACAGGGACGGGACGAGGATGACTCCTGCCGTGCAGTCCGCCTCGACGTCGACGCCAGTGTCGACCGTGATGTCGTGCGCGTCGCACGACAACGTGGGGTGCAGGCGGGGGACGGTCAAGTCCCGTCGGGTGGTGTTTTTCAGGCGGTCAGGGCGGTGGGGGTGTGTTCAGCGGTGAGGGTGGTCAGGAGGCGTCGCATGCTGATGTCGGACGGGTAGCGGCGTTCGCCGTACTGCCATTCTTCGTGTTGCTCGAGCAGGACCGCGCCGATGAGGCGGGTGACGGACTCGCGGTTGGGGAAGACCTGGACGACGTCGGCTCGGCGTTTGATCTCGGTGTTGCAGCGTTCGATGGGGTTGTTCGACCAGATCTTCTTCCAGTGATCGGTGGGGAACGTGGCGAACGCGGTCAGGTCCTTCTCGGCCTCGGTCAGCATGGCCGCGATCTGCGGCAGCGTCGCTTCCAGTGAGGCGGTGACCTGGTGGTAGGTCTCGCGGACCGTTTCGGGGCTGGTCTGGGCGAAGATCGTGCTGATCAGCGCGTTGATCGGTTTGGAGTGCGCCGAGCCCAGGGTCTGGGTGACGTTGCGGGCGAAGTGGACCCGGCAGCGTTGCCAGCCGGCACCAGGCAGCACGGCCTTGACCGCGGCCTTGAGGCCGGCGTGGGCGTCACTGATCACCAGGGCCACGCCTTCGGGGTGCCCGGGCTTGCTGGGGTTCAGCCCGCGGGCGCGCAGGCCGCGCAGGAACTCGGTCCAGAAGTCGGTGGTCTCGCTGTCCCCGACGGCCATGCCGAGGATCTCGCGGCGGCCATGGGCTGAGACACCGATCGCGGTGACCACGGCCTGGGACACGACCCGTCCGCCGTGGCGGACGTCGAGGTAGGTGGCGTCGAGGTACACGTAGGGGAACCAGGTGTGGTCCAGCGGGCGGGTCAAGAAGGTGTGCACGGCGGTGTCGATGTCTTCGCAGATGCGGGACACGGTGGACTTGCTGATCCCGGACTCGTTGCCCAGGGCCTTGACGAGCTGGTCGACCTTGCGGGTGGACACTCCTTCGATCCAGGCGGTGCAGATCACCGCGTACAACGCCTTGTCCACCCGCCGGCGTGGGTTCAACAGGCACGGGAAGAACGATCCCTCGCGCAGCTTGGGGATCGCGACCGCCAGCTCACCGGCCGGGGTCGCGACCACCTTGGTGCGCGTGCCGTTGCGGCGGGTGGTGCGCTCTGGGGTGCGTTCGTAGCGGTCGGCGCCGATCTTGACCGTGGCCTCGGCGTCGACGAGGTCTTGCAGACCGGCCTGCAGCAGGCGGCGGAACACCTGGTCGTGGGCCAGGTCGGGATCGGTCAGGAGTTCACCGATCAGAGCAGACAAGGCAGACTGGGCAGCGGTCATCGCGGATCCTTGGTTCTTGGCGGAATCTGGAGGCACCCGCGATGACCCCCTCACCAGCGTCGCGACCACCGCGGGAATGCCACCACGCTATGGGACGCACCCCGGGGGACGACCGCGCGCAGGCTCTCCCGGCTGACCTGGAGTGCTCGGTCCAGCATCTCGGCGCGCAGCGCCTGGCGCATGGACGGCCACTCCGGCTCCACGCCCGCCCGCCACAGCCGACGCAGCGCGGCCGCAGCCTCGGACCGTGCCCGCCCGGGGTCGTCGAGCATCCGGTGGCGTTCCCGCGGTTCCCAGCCCCTCGTCGCGTCGACGAGCTCGGCGTAGACCTGCTCGATCGGCGTGGCGAGCAGGGCATCCAGCCCCTCCTCGAAGGTCGGCTCGCTGCAGATCGGGGACGGGTCGAGGAAATCGGGACGATACGTGCCATCGCCCATGTAGACCGTCAGAGCCGTCAGGTCCAGGCCGGCGAGCCGGTGGCTGCGCCGCCGCAGCCACTGCGCGTAGAGCGGGTGGCGCTGCGGCTCGGTGAGGAGCCTGGCCAGGCTGACCACCTCATGGATGGGCGACATCGCCCACCGGACGCTCGCCGCACCCGCGCCCAGGCGATAACGGATCACGCACTCATTATTAGGGCACCGCCGAATCGTGGGCGGGTGGCTGCATCGCCGTTCCAGACTCCCCTTATGAACCAGCTGATCCATCTGGGCCCCAGCGGATCCACCATCGAGGTGCTCGCCTCAGCCACCGACACCGGCGGGGCAGCCAGTCTCTATCGCTGGCGTCTCGCCGCCTCCAGTCGTGGGCCGTCGCCCCACTTCCACACCACCTTCAACGAGACGTTCGTGGTCGAGGAGGGGGAGATCGACTACTTCGACGGCGCGACGTGGCGCACGCTGAGGCCAGGTCAGACGGCGCACGCCGCGGCCGGCCACGTGCACGGTCTACGGAAGACGCGTGAGGAGCCGGCCACGCTGCTCATGCTCCTGTGGCCCGGAGTGCCGCGCGAGGAGTACTTCGCCCAGCTCGCCGGAGCAGACGAGGACGATCTGGCTCGGCTGCACGCCGCCCACGACAACCACTTCGTCGAGGAGCTGTCCGCATGCTGACGACGGTCGCAACAGTGCTCGCAGTCCTGATCGGCGTCGGGATCATCGGCGTGGGTGTTCGTCTCCTGTGTGCGCCGGCCGAGGCGGCCACCGGATTCGGCATCCCCGACACACCGACCGCGGACCCCGCCCTCCGCTCCTGGCTGGCCGTGAAAGCCGTTCGGGATGTCGTCTCAGGACTTCTATTGCTGGTCATCATCCTGGTTGGCACGCCCCACGTGCTGGCATGGTTCCTGCTCGTGGCTACCGGGTTACCTGTCGGTGACGCACTGATCGTCCTCGGCTGCAACGGATCCCGCGCCGTTGGCTTCGGTGTTCACGGAGTGACGGCAGCAATCATGCTCTTCGTCAGCCTTTGTCTGCTCATGGCGTGAGGAGACGATCGGGGACCAAGCGTGAAGTCGAGGTCGCTGCCCCGCCCGGACCACGTCAGGGTGTCGGCGCCGTGCCCTAGGGTCGTAGCATGCAGTCCACTGAGCTGGTCGGAGCCGCCACGAAGACGATGAACGACGCGCTGCAGTCTGCGCTCGGAGAGTCGTGGGATGTTCCGTCGGGCGATGTGACGTGGTCCTGCCGGGACACCGCGGCCCACGTCGCGGATGACCTTTTCTCGTACGCATCTCAGGTGCTCGCACAGCCCGCGGACGGCTATCTGCCGATCGAGGTCGTCGTCGACAAGGACGCGACGAACCGCCAGCTGATGGACGCCGTCGTCATGTGCGGCGCGTTGTTGCAGAACGCCGTGGTCCTGACTCCGTCGAGCAGTCGTGGCTGGCACCCCAACGGGACCTCTGATCCCCACGGCTTCGCGGCCATGGGGGCGGTCGAGGTGCTGGTGCATACCTACGACATCGCCCAAGGGCTTGGCTTTGAGTGGCGGCCGCCGACAGACCTGTCTCGAGCCGTCCTCGATCGCCTTTTCCCCGATGCGCCAGAGGGCGCGCCGGGCGACGTGCTGCTCTACTGCTGCGGCCGCGCCCCACTGGGCCCCCTGCCCAGGAAGACGTCGTGGGCCTGGGACTCGTCGGTGCGTGCGGAAGGCGCGGACCATTGAAGTGAACTCGGGGTGTGAATCCGCGCACGAACCCGTAGACCGCGCACGTTTCCGTGAGGTGCGCAGGGTCGGGAGGGCGGCGCCTCACGGATTCGTGCGCGGATTCACGCGGGGCGCGGCGGGACTGTAGATTCCCGCCGGACATGTCACCGGACCACCATCACGACCCGCTGGCGGTCGCAGCGTCATGGAGCCCTCGAAAGTCAGACGACAGCAGAACGCCAGCATCGCAATACTGGCGAACATGCCGGCCGACCTGATCCGCTCCAGTGTCCTGTCCGATGTGGCGCAGTACGCGTACGCCGCTGTCGTCCCCCAGGGGGCCAGGCTCGTCTTCCTCGCCGGCTCCTGCCCGCTGGACGCGTCCGGCTCGACCGTCGGGATCGGGGACTACCGACGCCAGGCGAGCAGTGCGTGGCAAACCTGCGCACCGTGCTGGCAGAGCTCTCGGCCGATATCACCGACCTCGTCAGCACCCGCGTGCTCGTCGCGAGCGCGGATCAGCAGGATCTCGGCGCCGCCTGGGAGGCGTACCGGGACGCCCTTGCGCCGCACGACCCGCCCAGCACGCTGCTCGGGGTGACGGTCCTGGGTTACGACCACCAGCTCGTCGAGGTCGAAGCCGTGGCGGCGATCCGCCGCTGATGGCGCTCTGCGGTAGGTCAGTCGTGCGACGCCGTGACCGGGGCTCGTCCGGTCGCTCGGCGAGCCCATCGGCGCCACGGCAGGGTCAGGAGTCCAGGTAGCGAATTCCGGTGCGGGCGCTCGCCCATTCCCACAGGCGCGCGGCGGCCGCAGGGTCGTTCGCCGCAGCCGTGGACGTGGCGATGCCCGGCGCCCCGCGATAGCCGCCGAGCCGTGATGGGCCGACGAAGACTCCGCTCGGCAGACCCGGTGCGCTGGCAGCGCACAGGATCGGATCCGCTCCGACATCGACCGGGACGGCGAGGGTGGCATTGGCCACCCGCATCAGCCACCGCTGCGCCCGGGGCACCTGGAGCGTCTGCAGCTCGGTGTCGGCCCATCCCGGGTGTGCGGCGACGCTCGTCAGGGGCAGGCCGTGCCATCGCGCCCATCGCCCGAGCTCGCGAGCGAAGGCCAGCGTGGCGAGCTTCGACGCGCCGTAGGCGGCATTCGGTCGGTAAGCGTCAGCGGTGACGTCGAGGGACGTCGGCCTCAGGTCGCCGTAGCGGTGGTACGTGCTCGACAGGGACACGACGCGCGGCGCCCGCCCCGCCATCAGCCGGGGCAACAGCCGCCCAACCAGGGCGAAGTGACCGAGGAAGTTCACGGCGAGCTGGCGCTCGACGCCGAGGTTGGTCGTGGCGTACGGGCCCCACATGATGCCCGCGTTGTCGACAAGGCAGTCGATCGGGGCCGTCAGCTGCTCCGCGAGAGCCCCGACGTCGTCCAGGTCGGCGAGATCCAGACCAAGTCCCATCACGGAGCCGGCCGGTGCGCCCTTGCCGCGGAGGCTCGCCTCGATCTCGGATGCGACGGCGATGGCCTGTCGTGGCTGCGTTCCCGTGATGACGACATGTGCCCCACGGGCGGCAAGTGCCGTGGCCACGCTGCGGCCGAGGCCACGGGTCCCGCCGGTGACGAGCACGCGACGCCCCGCCTGCGAGGGCATGACGCCGCGCGTCCACCGCGCACCCATGAGGGCGCGCGCCTTCTCCTCGGCGCGGAGGAGGTCGTCGCCCGGGTCAGGGGTGGTCGGTGGGGTCATGGTTCGTGTCCTTCGGGTTCTCCAGCAGCGTCCGCGACCGGGCGGTCCGGGCGGTGGGTGTCGATCCGTGGTCGCGGTCGACGTTCGCGACGCTAGGAGCTGGAGTGCGCGCGAGGTCAAGGTCGGTACGGTGGCGCCTATGAGGGGACACGAGGCGGGGCTGGCCGAGCTCGTCGAGGCGGCGATAGCGCGACTCGTCGAGGACCCCACGGACCTGCCCACGCGCGAGGAGATCGCCGCGGCCGCGGTGCCGCCCGTGCCGGCGCAGGGCCTGTCGATGGGGCAGATGGTCGCCTTCTCGGGGCTCGGGGAGCACGCGCTCCGGTACTACGAGCGCGAAGGGCTGGTCCGCGTGGCGCGCACGGCCCGCGGGCAGCGCCGCTACGACGCCGACGCCGAGCAGCGGATCCTGCCCGTCTCGCGGCTGCGCATCTCGGGGATGTCGATGCGGACGCTCGCTGAGCTGTGCCGCCTGCTCGACGAGCACGGCCAGCACGACCCCCGGGTCCGTACCCTCGTCCTCACCCACCGCGACCGGCTGCGGCGCACCATCGCCGAGCTGCAGCTGGCACTGGCCATCACCGACTACAAGCTTGAGACCGGCCACCTGCAACCGGATCCCGGAGCGGCGTCGGACCGCCCCTAGCCTTGCCGCATGACCGACCTGTCCGCCGTTGCCGTCGCGGCCGCCTCGGATGCCTGGATACTCTCGGGTCCACCTGGCCCCGAGGAGATCGTGACGGACGACTACAAGCTCGTTCGGCTGCCCTACGGGGCGCCAGACCTCGCGCAGCTGCTGTGGCTTCGGGCGGGCCGACCCACGGACGAGGTGCCGGACGAAGTCGTCCACCGAGCCCGCCTGTTCGAGGATCCGACGCTGCTCGTCTACTCGAAGCTGTCCTCCCCGCCTGACCTCGACGAAGCTCTCCAGCGACGTGGTGCCGAGCTCGTTGACACCTGCGACGTCCTAGCCATGGCGCTCGGCAGGCAGGAGGAGCGCAAGGACATCCACCCCTTGACTGGTGTGGAGTTCGCCTGGCGCACAACGCCGGACATCGCCTTGAGCATCGCTCGGATCATGGTCGAGGCCTTCGGCGGCGCGCTCCCGGAGGGGCCGGAGCTGGAGGAGGCTATGGCTCAGCGGGCCCGCGACGGACAGGAGGCCCTGGACGCGGGGCGCGGGGGCGTCCTGCTCGCAACGCTGGACGGAGTACCCGTCGGCACAGCCGGTCTGGAGATCGTCCACGGTGTCGCCCGCTTCGGAGGGGGCAGCGTTCGGGAGCCCTACCGCGGGCGAGGGATCTAACGGCAGCTCGTCGATGCTCGCGTGGACTACGCCACCCGCCAGGGCGCTTCGATGGCGCTGAGCTTCGGTCGGGTGGAGACGAGTTCGCCCATCCTCCGACGCATGGGCTTTTCCTCGTACGGCCAGGAACGCATGTACCGGCTCGGTCTCCACTGAGCGCCCCCTCGCGACTCATCGAAGGCGACCTCGGGGCGTGAATCCGCGCACGAACCTGTAGACCGCGCACGTTGCCGTGAGGTGCGCAGGGTCGGGAGGGCGGCGCCTCACGGTTTCCTGCGCGGATTCACGCGGGCCCCACGGCACACTCCACAGCACACCCGACGGCCCCCCGACAGCACCCAACCGCACCGCCAAAAGAGTTCACCCACCCGGGAACATCGACCGGGCGACCGTAGTTGAGCGGAGTAGACTCAAGTTCGCTGATGTCGGGTTGCACAACGTGCGGCCACGGTCATAACTTGAGTGCTGGACACTCAACCTGAGGGGCCTTCCGACCCCGCAGACCCATCGCACTAAGGAGCGTCATCTACATGGCTCGTGCAGTAGGCATCGACCTCGGTACCACCAACTCGGCCGTCGCCGTCCTCGAGGGCGGGGAGCCCACCATCATCGCCAACGCCGAGGGTGGTCGCACAACCCCCTCCGTGGTGGCTTTCAGCAAGAACGGCGAGGTTCTCGTCGGCGAGATCGCGAAGCGTCAGGCCGTCACCAACGTCGACCGCACCATCCGCTCGGTCAAGCGCCACATGGGCACCGACTGGAGCACCGAGATCGACGGCAAGACCTACACCGCGCAGGAGATCAGCGCCCGCATCCTGCAGAAGTTGAAGCGCGACGCCGAGTCCTACCTCGGTGAGGCCGTGACCGACGCCGTCATCACGGTCCCCGCCTACTTCGACGACGCCGAGCGTCAGGCCACCAAGGAGGCCGGTGAGATCGCGGGCCTCAACGTGCTGCGCATCGTCAACGAGCCGACCGCTGCGGCCCTCGCCTACGGCCTCGACAAGGGCAAGGAGGACGAGCTCATCCTCGTCTTCGACCTCGGTGGTGGCACCTTCGACGTGTCCCTCCTCGAGGTCGGCAAGGACGCCGAGGACGGCTTCGCCACCATCCAGGTCCGCGCGACCAACGGTGACAACCGCCTCGGTGGCGACGACTGGGACGACCGCATCGTCAAGCACCTGCTGACCACGGTCAAGAACAACACCGGGGTAGACCTCGCGAACGACAAGATCGCGATGCAGCGTCTGCGCGACGCCGCCGAGCAGGCCAAGAAGGAGCTGTCCTCCGCGAACAGCACCAACATCAACCTGCAGTACCTCTCGATGAGCGAGAACGGCCCGATCCACCTCGACGAGACGCTGTCGCGCGCCCAGTTCGAGCAGATGACCTCGGACCTGCTGGACCGCACCAAGACGCCGTTCAACAACGTCATCAAGGACGCCGGCATCAACGTCTCGGACATCGCCCACGTCATCCTCGTCGGTGGCTCGACCCGCATGCCCGCGGTCTCGAACCTCGTCAAGGAGCTGACCGGCAAGGAGCCCAACAAGGGTGTCAACCCCGACGAGGTCGTCGCCCTCGGCGCCAGCCTGCAGGCGGGTGTCCTCAAGGGTGAGCGCAAGGACGTCCTGCTCATCGACGTCACCCCGCTTTCCCTCGGTATCGAGACCAAGGGTGGGCTGTTCACCAAGCTCATCGAGCGCAACACGGCGATCCCGACCAAGCGCTCGGAGGTCTTCACGACCGCCGACGACAACCAGCCGTCCGTGCTGATCCAGGTCTTCCAGGGTGAGCGCGAGCTGGCCCAGCAGAACAAGGGTCTGGGCACCTTCGAGCTGACCGGCATCGCCCCGGCCCCCCGCGGCATGCCGAAGATCGAGGTCACCTTCGACATCGACGCCAACGGCATCGTGCACGTGTCCGCCAAGGACCAGGGCACGGGCAAGGAGCAGTCGATGACCATCTCCGGCGGCTCGGCCCTGTCCAAGGACGAGATCGACCGCATGGTCAAGGACGCCGAGGCGCACGCCGACGAGGACAAGGCCCGTCGCGAGCAGGCCGAGAGCCGCAACAACGCCGAGCAGCTGGTCTACTCCACCGAGAAGTTCCTCGCCGAGAACGGCGACAAGGTGGCGGACGGCCGCGGCCCGGTCGACGAGGCGCTCAAGGACCTCAAGGAGACCCTGGCCAACGCCGAGGCGCCCGCCGAGGACGTGAGCGCCAAGGCCACCACGCTGTCCGAGGAGTCCCAGAAGCTCGGGGCCGCGCTCTACGCCAAGCAGTCCGAGGAGGCCAACGCGGCCGGTGCTGCCGGCGGCGACGCCGGTACGGGCGCTGGTGCCGGTGAGCAGGCCCAGGCCGACGACGACGTCGTCGACGCCGAGGTCGTGGACGACGAGGACGACAAGAAGACGAAGTGATCGACGCACCGTCGACCACGAGGAGGTCTGCATGAGTGACGACAACGCCCGCGAGCCGGACGACACCGGCCGCGAGCCGGAGGACGCCGCCCGCGAGGGCGAGGTGCTCCCGGAGGATCCGTTCAGCCCCGAGGAGTCCGCGGCCATGGACGCCGGGTTCGACGCGCAGGAGGCCAAGGCCTCCGGCGCCCACCCGGACACGGTGCTTGCGGCCGAGCGGCTCGCGGACCTGCAGCGCCTGCAGGCCGAGTACGTCAACTACAAGAAGCGCGTCGACCGCGACAAGGTGCTCGTCAAGGACCTGGGGGTGGCCTCCGTCCTGGAGGGTCTGCTCCCGGTCCTCGACGAGATCCACCTGGCTCGCCAGCACGGAGACCTCGAGGCGGGCACCCCGTTCGCGTCGATCTCCGAGAAGCTCGAGAGCGCGCTGGGTCGCTTCGGGCTCACCCGGTTCGGTGAGCCGGGAGAGGCCTTCGACCCGAGCCGGCACGAGGCCCTGATGCACGTCCAGGCCGAGCTCCCCGAGGGCGCGACCGACACGACGATCGTGCAGGTGCTCCAGCCGGGCTTCAAGCAGCACGATCGGGTGCTGCGCGCGGCTCGCGTCTCGGTCGCCGACCCGCAGTAGATCGCTCGGGGCCACCTCCTCCTTCGCGAGGACGGTGGCCCCGGGTGCACCACCCCACAACGTTTGTCGAGGAGACGCCCATGGCGAGCCAGGACTGGTTCGAGAAAGACTTCTACGCCATCCTCGGCGTCCCGCCCGACGCCGACGCGGAGACCATCAAGAAGACCTACCGCAAGCTGGCGCGCACGCTTCACCCGGACCGCAACCCTGGCGACGAGTCGGCCGAGAAGAAGTTCAAGGAGGTCGGTGAGGCCTACGGCGTGCTCTCCGACCCCGAGCAGCGCCAGCAGTACGACGCCATCCGTCAGATGGCCCACGGCGGAGCGCGATTCGCGCCCGGCGCAGGCGGCTCGGCGGGCGGCTTCGAGGACGTCTTCAGCGACCTGTTCGGCGGTGCGGCGGGCGGGACCCGCTTCGGCACCGGTGCCCCCGGTGCCGGCTCCTACACCGGCACCTTCGGCGGGGGAGCCGGCGGCGCCTCGCCGAGCATCGAGGACCTGCTCGGCATGTTCGGCCAGGGCGGGTTCACCGGCGGCGGCTACGGCCCCGGCGGCTACGGCGCGCCGACCGGACCGCGCAAGGGCCCGGACGTCAACGCCGAGACGACGATCAGCCTCGGCCAGGCCGTCTCGGGCGAGAAGCTCACCCTCTCGGCCGCCGACGGCGAGCGCATCACCACGCGAATTCCCGCTGGTGTCAGGGACGGTCAAAAGATCCGGCTGCGCGGCAAGGGCGGCGACGGCGGCCCCGGCGTCGAGCGCGGCGACCTGATGCTGACCGTGCACGTGCGCCCGCACCCCGTCTTCACCCGCGAGGCCGACAACCTTCAGGTAGACCTCCCGGTCACCTTCGCGGAGGCCGCTCTCGGCGCGACCGTGGCCGTCCCGCTCCTCGGCGGCGGCACCGTGAAGGTCAAGGTCGCTCCCGGCACGCCGAGCGGTCGCGTCCTGCGCGTCAAGGGCCGCGGGATCACCCGGGGCAACCACACCGGCGACCTGCTCGTGAAGGTCCAGGTCGTCGTCCCGCAGAAGCTCTCGGACGCTGCCAAGGCGGCCGTCGAGACGCTGCAGGCCGAGGAGTCCGGCGTCGACCCGCGGGCCGACCTGATGACCCAGGCCGCCGCAGGCTGAGAGGTGCACGATGGCTGACCACGGTTTCGCCCCCGACGACGACGCGCCGCTGTTCGTCATCTCGGTGGCGGCCCAGCTGGCCGGGATGCACGCCCAGACGCTGCGTCAGTACGACCGGCTCGGCCTGGTCACCCCGCAGCGCGCGGGCGGTGGCGGTCGCCGCTACTCCGCGCGCGACGTGGCCCAGCTGCGCCAGATCCAGCGCCTCTCCCAGGAGGAGGGCGTGAGCCTCGCCGGCATCCGCCAGATCTTGGCGCTGCAGCGCAAGGTCGCCGACCTCTCCGACCGGCTCGAGTCGGTCGTCGAGGAGGTCGAGGCGCTGCGCGCCCAGGTGCACTACGGCCAGCGTGTCTTCGCGGCCGGCGTCGCGGGCGAGGTCGTCGCGGTCCGCGCGGGTCAGCGCCCGCGCCGTCGGCGGGCCACCGGCCAGGACCTCATGGTCTGGCGGCCCAGCACCCCGTTGCGGTCCATCACCGGCCGCGCGATCACCGGGTGAGGGAGCGTCTCACAGGATCGGCACGGACCGGCGCGTCTGCTTCACCAGCTCGGTGTCGATGTCGGTGACGAGCAGCTCGGGTCGACCGCCGAGCCGGGCCCGCACCGTGCCGGTCGGGTCGACGACGACGCTGCGCCCCATCCCGAGGGGTCCGCGCACCGACTCCCGTCGCCAGGCCTGTCCGGCCGCGACGACGAAGGCCTGACCGTCCGCGGCCCGGGCCCGCGTGAGCAGGTCCCACTGCTCCTGCTTGCCCGGGCCGTCGCCCCAGCTGGCGGGCACCGCGAAGACCTCGGCGCCTCGGCGTGCCAGCTCGGTGAAGTGGTCCGGGAAGCGCAGGTCGTAGCAGGTGGCGAGCCCCACCCGGACGCCGTCCACCTCGATGTCGACGAGCTCGTGCCCGGGCGCGACGGTCTCGGACTCGCGCGACCCGAACGCGTCGTAGAGATGGATCTTGCGATACGCCGCCTCGACGCCGCGACCCGTCGCCAGCAAGGTGTTGTAGACCCGACCGTCCCCCGACGGCTCGAACATGCCTGCCACCACAGTGATCTCGCGCGACTCGGCGGCGCTGCGCAGCGACTGGGCGAACGGCCCGTCGAGCGTCTCGGCGTAGGGGAGCAGCGAGGTGTCGAAGGACACCATCGTGGCCTCCGGCAGCACGACGAGCGTGGCGCCCGCGTCGGCGGCCTCGTCGATCGCGACGAGGGCGGCGGCGAGGTTGTCCTCCTTCTCGCGCCCGCTCGACAGCTGGGCGGCGGCGACGCGCAGCCTCATGACTCCACCGCCAGCGCGCGCTCGAACGCCTGCAGCGCGGGCGCGCCGAACAGCACGAAGCGCACGATCTCGACCGACCGGCCCCGGTGCGACCGAGCCGCGTCGACCGCGATCCGCGCGACCTCGTCGATGTCCCAGCCGTAGACCCCGGCACTGACGGCGGGGAGGGCTACGGTGCGAGCGCCGAGCTCCTCGGCGATCCGCAGCGACTCGGTGAAGCAGGACCGCAGCAGCGCTGGATTCGTCTGTCCGGCATGGCGATTGGGGCCGACGGTGTGGATGACGTGGCTCGCGGCCAGCTGACCCGCGCCGGTGGCTACGGCCTGACCGACCGGCAGCCCGGCCGGCAACGGACCCGCACGCAGCTCCTCGCACTCCTCGAGCAGCACCGGCCCGGCGGCGCGGTGGATGGCGCCGTCGACGCCACCACCTCCGCGCAGCGAGGAGTTCGCGGCGTTGACGATGGCGTCGACCTGCTCGCGGGTGATGTCGCCCTCGACGGCCTCGACGCGCGGTGGTGCCGGATCGCGGGACGTGGTGGGAGCCATGGCGCCATCCTCACACGAGGGCCGAGGTGAGGCGAGCGACTCCGTCGGCGATCTGCTCGTGCCACGGTCGACGCTTCCAGGTGGTGAGGTCGAGCAGCGTGGACACGGACCGCAGGTCGTCCTCGTAGGCGATGACCTGCCGGCAGAACGCCTCGCCCTCGACCAGCACCGAGCACTCGAGGTTGAGGGTGAAGGAGCGCATGTCCATGTTGGACGAGCCGACGACGCTGGTCTGCCCGTCGACGGTGAGCGTCTTGTGCAGCACATAGGGCTGCGGATACATCCAGATCTTCACGCCGGCGAGCAGCAGCAGCTCGTAGTAGGAGCGCTGGGCGTGGTGCACCAGCCACTGGTCGGACTTCTCCGACACGAACAGCTCGACGTCCAGGCCCTGCTCGGCCGCGGTGGTCACGGCCATCAGCAGCGACTCGTCCGGCACGAAGTAGGGGCTGATCATCGACACCCGCTCGTTGCCGTGGTAGATCAGCGAGTTGAACAGCTTGAGGTTGTTCTCGCCCTCGAAGCCCGGCCCACTCGGCACCACCTGCGCGTAGAGGTCGCGCGCGTCACCGGGCTCCACCTCGGCCACCTGCCGGGACAGGGCGTCCGGTGCGACGTCGAGCAGCTCGTCGGTCTCGCTGTACCAGTCGGTGCGAAAGACCGCGTCGAGCTCGTAGACCACCGGGCCGGTGAATCGGGCCATCACGTCGACCCATTCGCGGCCCTTGCGTCGGTTGGCCTTCTTGCCGTAGCGCGCGTCGATGAGGTTCTGCGAGCCGATGAAACCCACCGCGCCGTCGATGATGAGCAGCTTGCGGTGGTTGCGCAGGTCGGGCCGCAGCAGCTCGCGCTTGAACGGGTTGATCGACAGCATCGGGTGCCACTCGACCCCCATCGTGCGCAGCCGGGCCTTGGTCGCCCGATAACCGGTGATGCGCAGCGACGCGAGGTGGTCGAACAGCACCCGCACCTCGGCGCCGCGCGCAGCGGCCCGCTCCAGCGCGTCGAAGACCGGCGCCGTCGTCTCGTCCAACGACAGGATGTAGAACTCGGCGTGGACGTACTCGGTCGCGCCGTCGATCGCCTCGATCATCTTGGTGAACGACTCGGCGTAGCCCGACTCCAGGCTGGCCGCGTTGCCCGCCAGCATCGGCATCGCCCCGAGGCGACGGTTGAGCGTGGTGACGGACGCCAGCCACGGCGGCGCCGAGTCGGGGCTCTGCGCAGACAGCCCCGAGGTGCGCTCGAGGATGACCTCGGAGACCCGGCGCTGCTTGTTGCGACGGTGCCGGGGCAGCTTGGGGGAGCCGATCATGATGAACGCGAACAGCCCGACGAAGGGGATGAAGAAGATCGCGAGCAGCCAGGCGAGCGCGGAGGAGGGGCGGCGGTTGTTGGACACGACGGCGGCGGCGACGACCCGGAAGACGAGGTCGACCACGATGATCACGGCGCCGGTGATGCTCAACCAGGTGTCCGGCCAGTGCAGCCAGCTCAGCACGCTCTACCCCCCTTCGGTCGCGTCCGGCCCAGTCTCGCAGATGCCTCGTGAACAGCAGGCGAACCGAGAAGTTGAGCGGAATAGACTCAACTTCGGCCAGGTTGACGCCTGCAGATAGTCCGACGTCCCACCGAGCAAAGGAACACCAACCCCTGATGGAGCTCTCCTTCACCACGAAGGCCCAGGAGGCCTGCGCCGCGGCCGTGCACGACGCCACCGCCGCGGGCAACGCCCAGGTCGAGCCGGCCCACCTCATGACCGCCCTGCTCGCCCAGCAGGACAGCACGACCGGCCCGCTCATCGACGCCAGCGGCGCCTCGCGCCAAGCCGTCGCCCGGGCCACCGCCGAGATCATCGCGCGGCTGCCCAAGGTCTCGGGCAGCTCCGTCGCCACCCCGGCCGCGTCGTCCGCGCTGCGCAACGTCCTGGAGCAGGCCAACAACGCCATGGCGGCCATGGGCGACTCGTTCATCTCGACCGACCACCTGCTGCTCGCGCTCGCCCGCACCGGCCAGTTCGGGCTGGACGCCGCCAAGATCGAGGAGGCCATCCCGGTCGTCCGCGGCGGTGCCAAGGTCACCTCGGCCAACCCCGAGGGCACGACCGAGGCGCTCGCGAAGTACGGCACCGACCTCACCGAGATCGCCCGCAGCGGCAAGCTCGACCCGGTCATCGGCCGCGACTCGGAGATCCGCCGCGTCGTGCAGGTGCTGTCGCGCCGCACCAAGAACAACCCCGTCCTGATCGGTGAGCCCGGCGTCGGCAAGACCGCCGTCGTCGAGGGGCTGGCCCAGCGGATGGTCGCGGGCGACGTCCCCGAGAGCCTGCGCGGCAAGCGGCTGATCTCGCTCGACCTCGGCGCGATGGTCGCGGGTGCGAAGTACCGCGGCGAGTTCGAGGAGCGGCTCAAGGCCGTGCTCGACGAGATCCGTGCCGCCGACGGCGAGATCGTCACCTTCATCGACGAGATCCACACCATCGTCGGGGCCGGCGCGTCCGGCGACTCCTCGATGGATGCCGGCAACATGCTCAAGCCGCTGCTGGCCCGCGGCGAGCTGCGCCTCATCGGTGCCACGACCCTGGACGAGTACCGCGAGAACATCGAGAAGGACTCGGCGCTCGAGCGTCGCTTCCAGCAGGTCTTCGTCGGGGAGCCCTCCGTCGAGGACACCATCGCGATCCTGCGTGGTCTCAAGGAGCGCTACGAGGCGCACCACAAGGTAGCCATCGCCGACTCCGCGCTGGTCGCTGCCGCCACGCTCTCCGACCGTTACATCACCGGCCGCCAGCTGCCCGACAAGGCGATCGACCTGGTCGACGAGGCCGCCTCGCGGCTGCGCATGGAGATCGACTCCTCGCCCGTCGAGATCGACGAGCTCCGCCGCGGCGTCGAGCGCCTCAAGATGGAGGAGTTCCACCTCTCCCAGGAGAGCGACGCCGCCTCCAAGGAGCGGCTCGGCCGGATCCGCAAGGAGATCGCCGACCGAAGCGAGGAGCTCGCCGGGCTCACCGCCCGCTGGGAGGCCGAGAAGGCCGGGCTGAACCGGGTCGGTGAGCTGAAGGCCCAGCTCGACGAGGCGCGCTCGCGCGCCGACGTCCTCATCCGCGAGGGCAAGCTCAACGAGGCCGCGCCGATCATGTACGGCGAGATCCCCGCACTGGAGAAGGAGCTCGAGGCAGCGGCCGCTGCCGAGTCCGAGGCGCAGCGCTCGCTGGAGGCCCCGATGGTCGGCGAGGAGGTCGACTCCGACGCCATCGCCGAGGTCATCTCGTCCTGGACCGGCATCCCCGCCGGGCGCCTGCTCGAGGGTGAGTCCGACAAGCTGCTGCGCATGGAGTCCGTCATCGCCGGGCGCCTGATCGGCCAGAAGTCCGCGGTCGAGGCCGTGTCCGACGCGGTGCGCCGTTCGCGCGCGGGCGTCTCGGACCCGAACCGCCCGACCGGCTCGTTCCTCTTCCTCGGTCCGACCGGTGTCGGCAAGACCGAGCTCGCCAAGGCGCTCGCCGACTTCCTCTTCGACGACGACCGCGCCATGGTGCGGATCGACATGTCCGAGTACTCCGAGCGGCACGCCGTGGCGCGCCTCATCGGAGCGCCTCCCGGCTACGTCGGCTACGAGGAGGGCGGCCAGCTGACCGAGGCGGTGCGCCGCCGGCCCTACAGCGTCGTGCTCCTGGACGAGGTCGAGAAGGCCCACCCCGAGACCTTCGACATCCTGCTGCAGGTGCTCGACGACGGCCGGCTCACCGACGGCCAGGGCCGGGTCGTGGACTTCCGCAACGTGATCCTTGTGATGACCTCCAACCTCGGCTCGCAGTTCCTCACCGACCCGACGATGGCCGACGACGCCAAGCGCGAGGCGGTCATGGCGACCGTGCGCTCGACGTTCAAGCCGGAGTTCCTCAACCGCCTCGACGAGGTCGTCATCTTCGAGCCGCTCAGCCTCGACGAGCTGAGCCACATCGTCGACCTGCAGGTCGACGAGATGGCGCGCCGGCTCTCCGACCGGCGGATCACCCTCACCGTGACCGACGCCGCGAAGGAGTGGCTGGCGATGACCGGCTACGACCCCGCCTACGGCGCGCGACCGCTGCGTCGACTGGTGCAGAAGGAGATCGGCGACGAGCTCGCCAAGCTCATCCTCGCCGGTCAGGTCCACGACGGCGGCACGGTGACCGTAGACCGTGCTGCCGGTGAGGGCGGTGAGGGCGGCGGCGAGGGTCTGGTGCTGCGTCCCAGCGCGTAGCCCGCGCTAGCTCGGTCCGGTGGTCGTCACAGCGGCAACCACGCCCCTGCCCGGTCGGCGAACTCCTGCTCGGGCCACGCCCCGGCCCCGGCCGGCACGCTCCCGAGCAGGGGTAGACCGGTCGCGGGCTCGAGCGCGTCGCGCACCGCCACCTGGTCCTCGGTGGGCTCCTCGGGCCACGACCCCACGGCGATGCCCAGACCGTCGAGGCCGCGGGCGCGCAGCACCGCGCCGGTGAGGGCGGCGTGCTCCACGTCGTCGGGCTCGTGCCCGGTGACCACGACGAGCCCGACCCGACCGCCGAGGTCGTCGAGGTTGCGAGCGAGGTCGGTGAGGGCTGCGCCGGACAGGTCGCGAGGCACGAGCAGGCCGCCCGCGCAGTCGATCAGCACGAGGTCTACGTCCTCGCCGCGAGCCACCCCGGCGATCTCGGCCGCGCGGACGATCACCGGCAGCGGAGGCGCCGCCGGGTCGGGCCTGGCCAGGGACGGGCGGTCGAGCTGCACGACCCGGACCCGCAGCCCCTGCTCCTCGAGGCCGACCTGCAGCGCCCGGACGACGACGCTCGTGCCCACCGCGCCGCGCGTGCCGGTGACCGCGATGATCGGCGACAGGGTCGTCGTGCCTGGCTCGCTCATGGGGCTAGCCTCTCAGACCGGCCAGCCCTCCTCGCGCCACGCCGCGTCCCAGAACATCCACTCGTAGCGTGCCGCCGTCGCGAACGCCTCGTGCATCCGGTCGACCACCGCGGGGTCGGCGCTCGCGGCGAGCCGGTCCACGATGGCCTTGGCCTGCTCGACGGACTCGGCGAACTCCGCGTCGGCATACATCGAGATCCAGTCGGCGTAGGGATGGCCCGCGAGGTCGCCGTCCGCACCGCCCGCCGCACGCAGCAGGTCGTCGCCCACGTCCTGGTAGATCCAGTAGCAGGGCAGCACCGCGGCCGCGGCCACGGGGTAGCAGCCCTCGGTCTGTCGCGCGAGCAGATAGCTCGTGTAGGCCCGGCAGGTGGGGCTCATCGTGGCGGCCGACAGGTCGGCCACGTGCGACCCGTGCAGCTCGCGCTCGACGACCAGCGCGGACGCCGCCGAGCGCGACCAGAAGAGCGCGTCGTCGGCGACGGTGCTCTGCGCGGCGAGCCCGGCGAGAGCCCTCGAGTAGTCCCCGAGATAGAGGGCGTCCTGCGCCAGGTAGTGCACGAACCGCTGCCGGTCGAGGGTGCCGTCGGCGAGTCCCCGCACGAAGGGCAGCTCGTCGATCGCCGTGCGGATCGCCGCGATCCGCGACCAGGTGTCGTCGGTGAAGGTCATCGCTGGGTCTTGTCCTCTCGCGCCCAGAGCTCGTGGAAGTGGTGGACGGGGCCGTGCCCGTGACCGACCTGCAGGACGTCGGCCGCCTCCAGCGCACCCGTGAGCCAGGCCTTGGCGTCCTGGACGGTCTCGAGCCAACCGGCCCGCTGGGGCCGCAGGGCGGCGAGGGCCGACGACAACGTGCACCCGGTGCCGTGGGTGTGCTCGGTGTCGACGTGTCGGCCGGTGATCTCGTGCACGGCGGACCCGTCGGCCAGGACGTCGGTCGCGGCGCGATCCTCGGTGCGGTGCCCGCCCTTGAGCAGCACCCGCCGTGCGCCTGCGGCGACGAGACCGGTTGCCTGCGAGCGCATCTCGTCGATCGACGTAGCTGGGCCGGCGTCCAGCAGGACCGCCGCCTCGGGCAGGTTGGGCGTGATGATGGACGCGCGGGGGACCAGCTCGCGGACCGCGGCGACCGCGGCCTCGTCCAGCAGCCGGTCACCGCTGGTGGCCACCATGACCGGGTCGAGCACGACCGCGTCGAATCCCGTTCGCGCAGCGAGGAACTCGTCCAACCAGTCGCTCACGACCGTCACCACCTCGGCGTCGGCGAGCATGCCGATCTTGATCGCGTCGATGCGCACGTCGGCCGCCAGGGCGTCGAGCTGGTCGCGCAGGAACGCCGCCGGCGGCACGTGCACACCCGTGACGCCACGGGTGTTCTGCGCCGTCAGCGCCGTGATGGCGCACATCCCGTAGACCCCGAGCGCCGAGAAGGTCTTCAGGTCGGCCTGGATCCCCGCGCCGCCCGACGGGTCGCTGCCCGCGATCGACAGCGCCGTGGGCACCTGGCCATGGGTGAGTGCTCGGCTCGTCTGGATCTGGTTGGTGCTCAACGGTTCTCCTCCCAGGCCTGGCGCAGCCGATGAGCCGACAGAGTGGGGTGGGGGCTGGTGCAGATCGCGCTGACCACGGCCGCCCCGGCCACCCCGCTGCGTGCGACCAGCCCGATGCGGTGCACGTCGATGCCGCCGATCGCGACGCACGGCAGCGGCGTCCGTGCGCCGAGGTCTACGAGACGCTCGATGCCGCCGGGCTGGGCCGCGTCCGGCTTCGTGGCCTGCTCCCAGACCGGGCCGATGCCGAGGTAGTCGAGCATCTGCGGGTCCTCCTCTAGTAGCTCGTCGACCGCGTCGACGTGGGCGACGGACTGGCAGGAGAGCCCCAGCAGCAGGTCCGGGCCGAGCAGCTCCCGTGCCGCGCGCACGTCGAGGTCGTGCTGACCCACGTGCGCGCCGTGTGCGCCGGTCTCGGCGACCAGGTGGACCCGGTCGTTGAGCAGCACGGGGACCCCGGATCCGGCCAGTGCGGTGGTGACCCCCCTTGCCAGAGAGGTGAACTCGCGATCGTCGGCGTGGGGGTCGCGCACCTGCACGAGCGTGACGCCGCCCTCCACCGCGGCGACCGCGGTCGCGGCGACCTCGGCCGGGCCACCGCACATCCTGGTGTCGGTGACCAGATAGAGGGTGAGGTCCAGCGGGCGCCGATGCATCAGGACACCCGCGCTGACGCGTCGACGTCCTCGGGCGTCACGGCTGCCAACTGGTCGAGGAGGGCTACGGCGAAAGAGCCTGGCCCAGAAGCAGACTCGGCCGCACGCTCGGCCGCGATGGTCAGCAGCGCGGTGGCGCCGGCCGCGGCGAGCAGCGGGTCGTCGACGCTGCCGGCGAAACCAGCCATCAGGGCACCGAGGGAGCACCCGACGCCGGTGACCTGGGTCATCAGCGCGTGCCCGTTGGCGAGGCGCACCAGCCGGTCGCCGTCGGTGAGGTGGTCGACCGGGCCGCTGACGGCGACGACGCAACCGTGCTCGGTCGCGAGCGCGCGAGCGATGTCGAGGACGGCCTCGGGGCTGTCGGTCGAGTCGACGCCGCGCCCGCCGGAGCCACCGGCGAGACCGGCGATCTCGGAGGCGTTGCCACGGATGATCGCCGGTGCGTGCTCGGCGACGAGGGTGCGGGCGATCTCGGTCCGCCACGGCAGCCCGCCCGCGGCGACGGGGTCGAGCACCCACGGGGTGCCGGCGGCCGCACAGGCCTCGACCGCGGCGTGCATGGCCGCGACCGTGGCGGCCTGGGGCGTGCCCATGTTGATCAGCACCGCCGAGGCGACACGGGCGAACACCCCGGCCTCGTCAGGGTTGTCGACCATGGCGGGGGAGCCCCCGGAGGCCAGCAGGACGTTGGCGGTCCAGTTCGTCACCACGGTGTTGGTGAGGCACTGGACCAGCGGCCCGGCCTCGCGATAGGTCGTGAGGCTGTCGGCGAGGTCGCTCGCCGAGAGGGTGGGCGGCTGGGTCGGACGGTGCGGAGTCGTCATCGACGTCCCTTCGCTAGTGCTAGCTAGATCAGGTTCCACGGGTGTGTTCTCAGCCCCGGTGGGGCACCCCGCGTCGTGCCAGCACCCTAACCCGCCCGTCCGCGGCGCGCATGTCCGGTCACGCGTGGGTACCTGTGGACAAGTCGACGCACGTTTGCCATCGTTTGCGTGAGTATGCGCCCATGTTCTCCGAGACGACCGCCCGCGATCTGCGGCACCGACCCCTCACCGACCCCACCTTCGCCCGCGAGGCCGTGGACCTGCTCGTCAGCGAGCGCTCCCGCCGCGAGGGCGGCCTCACGCTGCTGGCGTGCGACGACCTCGGCATGCTCAAGGTGCCGATCTGCGCCGACGAGTGCCCCGCCGAGCCGGACCGGACGACGCGCACGGCGATGGGCAACCTGTTCTGGGCGGTGGGCGGATCCCTCGGGCCGGGGGCGACGGCCGTCGCCGTCGTAGGGCACCAGGGGTCGCAGGTCACCGACGCCGACCGCGCCTGGCACGAGCTGCTCGTGCAGGTGGCCGCCGACACCGACGTGCGGCTGCTGCACTTCTTCGTCGCCAGCCCGGGTTACATCCACCCCATGCCGCCGCCGCTGAGCCTCGCCGCCCTGTGAGCCGGGCTCGGGCTCAGTCGATCTCGACGAGCACGGGGGCGTGGTCGCTCGCGCCCTTGCCCTTGCGCTCCTCGCGGTCGATGCTCGCCCCGCTCACCCGCGCGGCGAGCGCAGGGGAGGCGAGCGCGAAGTCGATGCGCATGCCCTGCTTCTTGGGGAAGCGCAGCTGGGTGTAGTCCCAGTAGGTGTAGGTGCGCGGCTCGCTCGTGTGCGGACGCACACGTCGCTGAACCCGGTGTCGACCATCGCCTGGAAGGCCGCCCGCTCGGGCGCCGACACGTGCGTCTTGCCCGCGAAGAACTCCATGTCCCAGACGTCCTCGTCGCGCGGCGCGATGTTCCAGTCGCCCATGAGCACGATCTGCGCGGCCGGGTCGTCGGCGAGCCAGCCGGCGCCGGTGGCGCGCAGCTGCTCGAGCCAGGCGAGCTTGTAGTCGTAGTGCAGGTGTCCGAGCTCTCGCCCGTTCGGCACGTAGAGCGACCAGATCCGCACGCCCCCGCACGTCGCCCCCAGCGCGCGGGCCTCCGCGACGGGCTCCGGCTCGCCGAAGGTGGGCATCCCCTCGAACCCGACGGTCACGTCCTCGAGGCCGACCCGCGACACGATGGCCACGCCGTTCCACTGGTTGAGGCCGTGGTGGGCCACCTCGTAGCCGGCCGCCTCGAACGGCAGCAGCGGGAACTGGTCGTCCCGGCACTTGGTCTCCTGCAGGGCCAGCACGTCGAGGTCGTGCCGCTCGAGCAGGGCCACCGCCCGGTCGACCCGGCTGCGGATGGAGTTGCAGTTCCACGTAGCGATGCGCACCCGGTCACTCTACGGGCGACCACCGACAGACCTGATGGTCAGACCGTCCCCCAGCGGGGGCGCGCCCTGGCCCCTAGAGTGAGCGCCATGTCTACCGCCCTGGTCACCGGCGCCTCCGCCGGCATCGGCCTCGCGTTCGCGCGCGAGCTCGCCGCTCGCGGCCACGACCTGGTCCTCGTGGCCCGCGACGAGGCCCGTCTGCAGGCGCTGGCCCACGAGCTGGGTGACCTGCACGGCGTGCACTGCGAGGTGCTGGTCGCGGATCTCGCCGACCGGGCGGCGATGCAGCGCGTCGCGGACCGCGCGGGGGACCGGGACGCACCGGTCGACCTGCTCGTCAACAACGCCGGCTTCGGCCTGCGCTCGTCCTTCCTGCGCGGGGACATCGCCGACGAGGAGCAGGCCGTCGAGGTGATGATCCGGGCGGTCATGGTCGTGTCCCAGGCTGCTGCGCGCGCCATGGTCGAGCGCGGGCACGGCGCGATCGTGGTGGTGTCGTCGGTCGCGTCCTACGTGTCGATGGGCACCTACTCCGCCGTGAAGGCGTGGGCCCGGGTCTTCACCGAGGGGCTCGCGACCGAGCTCGCCGGCACCGGGGTCACCGCGACGGCGCTCTGCCCGGGATTCACCCACACCGAGTTCCACGACCGGGCCCAGCTGCGCATGGGCGCGCTGCCGGAGGCGCTGTGGCTGGACGCCGACCAGCTGGTGCGCGACTGCCTCGCCGACGTCGCCCGCGGCCGGGTGGTGAGCGTCCCTGGTCGGCAGTACCAAGCGATCGTCGGCGCGCTCGCCGTGGTCCCGCGGGGGGTGGTGCGCCGGGTGACCGGCCTGCTCGCCGAGCAGCGCCGGACGCGACGCGCACGGTCTACCGGCGACGACTAGGCTGCCGAGCGTGACCTCCACCGACGCTCGGGACCGGCTGCTGCAGCTCATCAAGGACGAGGCGATCGTCCACGGCAGGGTGACCCTGTCGTCGGGCAAGGAGGCCGACTACTACGTCGACCTGCGGCGCATCACGCTCGATGGGGAGGCGTCCCCGCTGGTCGGCGCCGTGATGCGCGAGCTGATCAGCGACCTCGACGTCGACGCCGTCGGCGGGCTCACCCTCGGCGCCGACCCGGTGGCCACGTCCATGCTGCACGCCGCCGCGGCCGACGGTCAGCGGCTGGACGCCTTCGTCGTGCGCAAGGCCGGCAAGGCGCACGGCCTGCAGCAGCGCATCGAGGGCCCGTCCGTCGCCGGCCGCCGCGTGGTCGTCGTCGAGGACACCACCACGACCGGCAACTCCCCGCTCGACGCCGTCGCCGCCTGCCGCGAGGCCGGGGCCGAGGTCGTCGCCGTCGCCACGATCGCCGACCGCGACACCGGCGCGGGCGACCGCATCACGGCCGAGACCGGGGTGCCCTACCGCTTCGTCTACTCCCTCGCGGACCTCGGGCTCGACGCGCTCTGACAACTGGCCGGGAACTCCCGTAGCCCGTCGGGCGTCGGACCAGGACCAGGGCACGCGCCGGCCCGCTAGGCTGCGAGGCGACCCATCGCCGTTCAGGGAGGTCCGGACGTGCTCATCGCACTCATCATCCTGCTGGTCATCGTCGTCGGAGGCGGGCTGTGGCTCGTCGGGATGTACAACGGGCTCATCTCGTTGCGCAACCGCACGCAGGAGTCGTGGCGCCAGATCGACGTCGAGCTGAAGCGTCGCCACGACCTCATCCCCAACCTCGTCGAGACCGTCAAGGGCTACGCCACGCACGAGCGCGGCACCCTGGAGTCGGTCATGAACGCTCGCGCCCAGGCCGTCAACGCCCAGGGCACCCCCGCGGCCACCGCCGCCGCCGAGGGCCAGCTCACCCAGGCGCTCGGTCGGCTGATGGCCGTCGCCGAGGCCTACCCGCAGCTGCAGGCCAACCAGAACTTCCTCGCCCTGCAGCAGGAGCTGTCCTCCACCGAGGACCGCATCGCCTCGGCCCGGCGTTACTACAACGCCACCGTCAAGGAGCTCAACACCAAGGTCGAGTCCTTCCCGACCAACCAGATCGCCGAGCGCTTCTCGATCCACCGCGAGGAGTACTTCGAGGTCGAGGACACCGCCCGCAGCACCCCGCAGGTCAACTTCGACACCGGCTCCCCGCGCACCTACACCGCCGAGGACGAGCCCGCCCAGGACGGTCCGTTCCGCACGGCCCCGGCTCCCGCCGCTCCCGCCCTGCCCCAGGACCGCGCTCCCCAGTCCGGCGACCTGCCGCAGGGCCAGTCTGCTCAGGGCCAGTCGGTGCAGGGCCAGTCCGCGTCGCAGCCCGCCGCGCCCCAGCAGCAGCCGATCCAGGGCGACCCGCTGGACCTCTCCAACGACCAGCAGCAGCGCCCCAGCTGACTCGGTCTCGCTACCGGACAGAAGGCACGCCCCCGCACGGGGCGTGCCTTCTGCTGTGCCCGCCCCCGAACGCCCCCGCCCGCCGGCCCAACGCCCTGCTCGCGGCCCACAGACGCGCACGAACCCGTGACACGCCGCCGAAACCGTGACACGCGCAGGTCCCGGACCCCGGCATGTCACGGTTTCGTGCTCACCCCACGGGTTCCTGCGCAACGTCACCCCCAAGACGCCATCTCGTAGACCCCTCCAACACCACCAGCCCCACCCACCACAGGGCCCCACTCGGCCGCCACGCCGAGGCCGGCACCCACCGCCGCCGCCCTGCTCGACACGTCAGTTGGTCACCGAGACGGCAGTTCGTCACGCCAGACGCGGCGACACGGCACTTGGGCACTGAGATGGCTGGTACAACAGCCGTGTCGGTGGCCAACCACCATCTCGGCGGCCCTGCGGTGGCCAACCACCATCTCGCCACCGGACCGCACGCCCGAACGCCGACCCAGTGCAGCCGAACCACGAGTCCAGCCGAACGGCCAACCGGCCAGCACGCCCAGGCAGACGACTCAGACGGTCGTGCGGGAACGGCGCTTGTGCATCCACCACTCGAAGACCATGGGGAGCACCGACACGAAGACGATCAGCAGGATCGCGGCCTCGAGGTTGTTCTGGATGAAGGCGATGTTGCCGAGCAGGTAGCCGAGCATGGTGATGCCGACGGCCCAGAGCACGGCGCCGACGGCCGACCAGGTGAAGAAGCGCTTGCGGTCCATCTTGCCGACGCCGGCGACGACGGTGATGAAGGTGCGCACGATCGGCACGAAGCGCCCGATCACGAGGGCCTTGTTGCCGTAGGTGTCGAAGAAGGCGATGGTCTGGTCGAAGTACTTGCGCTTGAGGATGCGCCCGTCGCGCTCGTAGAGCGGTCGGCCGATGGCGCGGCCGATCTCGTAGCCCACGACGTTGCCGGCAAAGGCCGCTAGCGACAGCAGGACCAGGGCGACGCCGAGGGCGATGTCGACGTCACCGCGCTTGATGAACAGGCCGATCGAGAACAGCAGGGAGTCGCCCGGCAGGATCGGGAAGAACAGCCCGCACTCGACGAAGATGATGACCATCGACAGCCAGAAGAAGGCGTTGCCGTAGGTGTCGAGCAGCCACTGGGGGTCCATCCAGTTGGCGCCGCCGGCGGTGGGCAGGACCGCGGCGTAGACCGTGTGGGCGGTCGAGGTCACGAGGGCAGGATCGATCAGCAGGGGCAGGCTCACACTCTCCAGGATACGGGCCGGGACTGTCCGAGCGCCGTTAGCCTGCTGAACGTGAGCCAAGACCAGGACGTGCCCGAGCAGCCCGGGTCCAGCACGCCGTCCGTGGGTGTCGGGCCGTGGCACGGCCCCTGGCCGGTAGACCCCTCGGGCGCCTTGCCGGGCCACCTGGACCCGGTGCTCCTCACCGAGGGCGACCGACGCAACGTGGTCGACGACTACCGCTACTGGCGGCACGACGCGATCGTGGCCGACCTCGACAGTCGCCGCCACGCGCTGCACGTGGCGGTCGAGAACTGGGGCCACGACTTCAACATCGGCTCGGTCATCCGCACGGCAAATGCGTTCAACGCCAAGGCGTTTCACATCGTGGGTCGACGTCGGTGGAACAGGCGCGGCGCCATGGTGACGGATCGCTACCAGCACGAGCACCACCACCGCGATGTGGCCGAGCTCGTCGCCTGGGCGGCCACTGCGGGTCCGGGCGGGCGCCGGCTGCCGATCCTCGCCATCGACAACGTGCCCGGGTCGGTGCCGCTCGAGACCTACGACCTACCGGAGCACTGCGTGCTGCTGTTCGGGCAGGAGGGTCCGGGCGTGACGGCGGAGGCGCTCGCGGCCGCTGACGCGTGCCTCGCGATCACCCAGTTCGGCTCGACCCGCTCGATCAACGCCGGCGCGGCCGCGGCGATCACGCTGCACGCCTGGGTGCGGCGGCACGCCTTCGGTCAGCGCGTCAGCGACGGGGGGATCGCCCCGTAGCCGGACCCTGTTGTGGTTGGGCGTGGCCGTTCGTGGAAGGATGGGTGACGTACCTCACCGACGTCGTCGACCGGCCCACCGGGGCCGACCGGCGCAGCACCGAAGGAGACTCCATGCCCATCGCAACCCCCGAGGTCTACCGGGACATGCTCGACCGCGCGAAGGCCGGTTCCTTCGCCTACCCGGCGATCAACGTCACGTCCTCCCAGACCGTGACGGCTGCGATCCGCGGCTTCGCCGAGGCGCGCTCGGACGGCATCATCCAGGTGTCCACCGGTGGCGCCGAGTACGCCTCCGGCTCGACCATCAAGAACATGGTGACCGGTTCGCTGGCCCTGGCCGCCTACGCCACCGAGGTCGCCAAGAACTACGACGTCAACATCGTCCTGCACACCGACCACTGCCCCGAGCCCAAGCTCGACGGGTTCGTCCGTCCGCTGCTCGAGGCCTCCGCGGAGAACTACAAGAAGTTCGGTGTGCCGATCTTCCAGTCGCACATGTGGGACGGCTCGGCCGTGCCGCTCGACAAGAACCTCGAAATCGCCAAGGAGCTCCTCGAGCGCTGCGCCGCGATCGACGTCATCCTCGAGGTCGAGATCGGCGTCGTCGGTGGCGAGGAGGACGGTGTCGCCAACGAGATCAACGAGCAGCTCTACACCACCCCCGAGGACGCGCTGAAGACCGTCGAGGCCCTCGGCCTCGGTGAGAAGGGTCGCTACATGACGGCCCTCACCTTCGGCAACGTGCACGGCGTCTACAAGCCGGGCAACGTCAAGCTGCGCCCCGAGATCCTCAAGCAGTGCCAGGACGCCATCGTCGAGAAGTACGGCCTGAAGGCCGGCGACAAGCCGCTCGACCTGGTCTTCCACGGCGGCTCCGGCTCGCTGCCCCAGGAGATCTCGGACGCGGTCGACTTCGGCGTCGTCAAGATGAACGTCGACACCGACACCCAGTACGCCTTCACCCGTCCGGTCGCGGGCTGGATGTTCACCAAGTACGAAGGCGTCCTGAAGATCGACGGCGAGGTCGGCAACAAGAAGGACTACGACCCGCGCGCCTGGGGCAAGGAGGCCGAGGCCGGCATGGCTCAGCGCGTCGTCGAGGCCTGCCAGAACCTGCGGTCCGCCGGCACCCACCAGGGCTGACCGGTAGACCTTCTTGGTCCACAACCTGCTCGGACCCGAGCCGACGCTGCTGCCGGAGGACCCGGCGGCAGCGTCGCTCGCTCGTGGCGACGACCCGCGCACGGTCGCCGCCCATCACCCGTCGTCCGCCCTCGCCTGGGCCACCCTGGCCGAGAAGGCGCTCGCGGCGGGCGACCCGGTCACCGCCTACGCGTTCGCCCGCGCCGGCTACCACCGCTCGCTCGACCAGCTGCGCAAGGCGGGCTGGCGAGGCCAGGGCGAGGTGCCGTGGTCGCACGAGCCCAACCGGGGCTTCCTCTGCTCGGTGGCCGCGCTCGCCTACGCGGCGGACGCCATCGGCGAGACGGAGGAGCGCGACCGCTGCACCCAGTTCCTGCAGGACTCCTCGCTGGAGGGGGCGGTGGCGCTCGGCCTCGCCGAGTAGCGCCAGCCCCGCGAGCATTCCAGAAGCCACGCCAGAAACAAGGATGGTGCCGGGCCCGTGGGCCCGGCACCGCTTCCCCCTGTCGACTGGCTGCGCCGCCATCAAGCGCGCCGTCGGCAGTGCCGCCCACGGTCGTCGTGTTGCTCAGGCACGACCCGTGTCGAAGTGGCGACACGACGAGTATGCCGGACGCACTGGCCTGGATCTGTCTCTTAGTGGACAATGGCAGCAAGTAGCCGGAATCCTCTGGCCAGGACGGCAAAAGCGCAGGTCAAGGGGGAAGTGACGATGCCTTCTTATTTGTCGCCTCTGCACGTCACGGCAGCGGCTGAGCGGCTCTACCGGCGCATCCTGCGCTCCGAGCCGTCTGACCTCGCGACGCATGCCGAGCGCCTCGGCTGGTCCATGTCCGACGCCGACGAGGCGTTGTCGATCCTGCTCGAGCGCACCCTGGTGCGCGAGGACAGCGAGGGCAACCTCGCCGCCGACGACCCGCGGATCGTCATCGGCCGGCTGGTGGACACCAAACGGGCCGAGGCGATCCAGCACCAGGTCGATCTCGAGGCCACCCGGCACGCCATCGCCCAGTTCGTGAGCGACCACCAGCACGGCCAGGGCGCGACCCGGCGCCCCAAGTGGGAGGTCGTGCCGGCCGACCTCGGTGCCGGCATCGTCCAGCAAGGGGTCAGCTCGACCTCGGGGCCGGTCCGGTCGACCGTCGTGTCGGCCGACTGGAGCGCCGAGGGGATCGAGGCGACGCTCGAGCTGGCCCGCGCGACGATCTCCTCCGGACGGCCGCTGCGCACGCTCTACCCGCTGTCCGTGCTCGACGAGGAGGGCGGCCGCGCGTGGATGAAGCGCTTCGAGGAGGTGGGCGAGCAGCAGCGGCTCACCGCCGTCAACGTCTCGGAGTTCCTGGTGCTCGGTGACGAGCTGGTGCTGGCGATGGCCGACTGGGGCGACGTCCGCTCGGACTACGTGCTGATCCGGGACGCCATGCTCGTCGTGACCTTCCGGACCCTGTTCGACCTCGCGTGGGAGTCCGCGCTGCCCGTGCCCGGTGTCGAGCCGGGCCTGGACGAGGACCGCCGGCTGCTGTCGCTGATGGCCGCGGGCTACAAGGACGAGGCGATCGCGCGCTATCTCGGTGTGGCGCTGCGGACGGTGCGCCGCCGGGTGGCCTCACTGATGGACGAGCTCGGGGTGGAGACGAGGTTCCAGCTCGGGATGGCCGCGCAGCGACGCGGGCTGCTCGACGGCGGGGCGTGACCGGCGGGGCTACCGCGTAAACTGCTGGCGTGCGAGGGGCCTCCTCGCGCGAGTCGCACGGCGCGTCGTCGCCGGGGAGGTTGAGTCTCACCATGCCAGCAGTAGTCCTGATCGGTGCGCAGTGGGGCGACGAGGGCAAGGGGAAGGCGACCGACCTGCTCGGTCCGCGCATCGACTACGTGGTCAAGTTCAACGGCGGCAACAACGCCGGCCACACGGTGGTCGTGGGCGGCGAGAAGTACGCCCTGCACCTGCTGCCGTCCGGCATCCTCACCGAGGGCGTCGTGCCCGTCATCGGCAACGGCGTCGTCATCGACCTGTCCGTGCTGATGGAGGAGATCGACGGCCTCGAGGCACGCGGCCTGGACACCTCCCGGCTGCGGATCAGCGCCAACGCCCACGTCATCGCGTCCTACAACACGACGATGGACAAGGTGGGGGAGCGCTTCCTCGGCAAGCGCAAGATCGGCACCACCGGCCGCGGCATCGGTCCGACCTACGCCGACAAGATGAACCGCATCGGCATCCGCGTCCAGGACCTCTTCGACGAGTCGATCCTGCGCCAGAAGGTCGAGGCCGCGCTGGTCTCCAAGAACCAGATGCTCACCAAGCTCTACAACCGCCGCGCGATCGAGGCCGAGGAGGTCGTGCAGGAGCTGCTCTCCTACGTCGACCGGCTGCGACCGATGGTCACGGACACCTCGCTGGAGATCTCCGAGGCGCTGGACGCCGGCAAGGTGGTGCTCTGCGAGGCGGGTCAGGCGACCCTGCTCGACGTCGACCACGGCACCTACCCCTACGTCACGTCCTCCAACGCGACCGCCGGCGGCGCGTGCACGGGTGCGGGCATCCCGCCCACCCGCATCGACCGGGTCATCGCGATCCTCAAGGCGTTCACCACCCGCGTCGGCGAGGGCCCCTTCCCGACCGAGCTGCACGACGAGGTCGGCGATCGGCTGCGCGAGATCGGTCACGAGTTCGGCACCACCACCGGTCGCCCGCGGCGCATCGGCTGGCTGGATGTCGTCATCGGCCGCTACGCCACCCGCATCAACGGGGTGACCGACTTCGTCATCACCAAGCTCGACAACCTCGACACCTTCGCCGAGATCCCCGTCTGCGTCGCCTACGAGATCAACGGCGAGCGCGTCGAGGAGATGCCGATGTCGCAGAGCGACTTCCACCACGCCAAGCCGATCTACGAGGTCCTGCCCGGCTGGCAGGAGGACATCACCGGCTGCCGCACCTTCGACGAGCTCCCCGAGAACGCCCGCCGCTACGTCGAGTTCGTCGAGCAGCAGATCGGCGCGCGCGTCTCGGTCATCGGCGTCGGCCCCGGCCGCGACGAGGTCATCCAGCGCTACGACCTGCTGGAGGGGTAGACCTCCCGGCCGGGTCTGCGGGGCGGGCTCGGTCGCCTGATCGCGCGCCCTCAGACCTCGTCGCGAATTCGCTCGTGGTGGTGAATCACCTCGTCGATGATGAAGCGCAGGAACTTCTCGGAGAACTCCGGGTCCAGGTCGGCGGACTGGGCCAGGGCGCGCAGTCGGGCCACCTGGCGCTCCTCGCGACCCGGGTCGGCGGGCGGCAGCTCGGCCTGCGCCTTGTACTCGCCGACCTTCTGGGTGATCTTGAAGCGTTCGGCGAGCATGAAGACCAGGGCGGCGTCGATGTTGTCGATGCTCTGGCGGTAGCCCGCCAGCACGGGGTCCTCGGTGCGCTTCGGCGCATCGGCGCGCTGCGTCGTCATGGGCCCAGTCTGCCAACCGGGCGCGCCGCTCGGCACGCGCGTCTCACGCGCTCTACGGAAGCCGCGGCGTGACCACGGTCATGCGGTGGGCCGCACGCGTCAGCACGACGTAGAGCGTGCGGATGCCACCCGCGGTGTCGGCCACGATCGCGTCGGGGTCGACCACGACGGTGGCGTCGTACTCGAGGCCCTTGGTCGACAGCGGGTCGATCGCGGTGATGCGCGGGTCGTCGAGCGCGGCGACCGAGCGGGCGAGGTCGGCGTGCGACGCCGGCACGATGACCGTCACGAGCCCGTCGACCTGCTCGCGCAGCTCGCGCGCTGCGTCGAGCACGGACTGCGCCAGCGCGTCGGGTGCGACGGTCAGCTCGACCGGCTCGACGCCCGTCTCGCGCACGGCGTCCGGGATGTCGGCGTCGGGCACCGCGCGCCGGATGACGTCGGCGGCGTAGTCGAAGATCTCGCGCGCGTTGCGGTAGTTGGTCGTCATGTGGAAGTGACGACGCTCCTTGGGGCCGAACGCCTCTGACCGGGCCTGCGCGCTCTCGTCCGGGTCGGCGAGCGAGCTCTGCGCGGCGTCGCCGACGACGGTCCACGAGGCGTAGCGACCGCGCCGACCGAGCGCGCGCCACTGCATGGGGGACAGGTCCTGGGCCTCGTCGACGAGGACGTGGGCGTACTCCGACGGCGGCTCGATCCGCCCCGCCAGCAGCCGCTCGCGGCCGGTGCCCGGGGTGATCCGCGCCGCCGAGGTGGACAGCGTGCGCCGCACGCCGCCGACGTAGACCTCCTGCACGCCGAAGTCCTCCGGCGAGCCCAGCTCGTCGATCTCGTAGAACCCTTGGTCCTCCGACGCCGGCTCCACCACGACGCCGAGACGGGCCGCGAGGTCGTCGATCAGCGCCACGTCGGCGACCGACCAGGTGCCGGTGGCGATCGCCTCGTCATAGCTCGAGGCGAGCAGCTCGCGCTCCTCGGGGCTGAAGGCGCCGTGGCTGTGCCGGTCGAGGAGCGACCGGTCGGTCAGCCAGAGCAGCACCTCGCGCGGGTCGACGGGACGCCACCACTCACGCATGAACGCCTCGACGTCCAGGTGGTCCTCGAAGCGCTCCAGGAACTCCTCGCGCTCCACCCCGGTGCTGTTGCCGCCGCCTCCGCCGACCTGGCTCCAGGCCACCTCGGCCAGCGCCGTCCGGGCTGCGGCGGCAGCGCCGTTGCGCTGGTGGTGGCGCAGGACGCTGCTGCGGATGCGGTCGAGCGTGCGCGCCTCGAGGCGGACGGGGAGACCGGCCACCATTGCGCGAAACTCGCTGGGAGCCCCGGGGATTCGTCCGCGCGCCACGTTGCCGAGGAGTCTGCGGATGCGCAACGAGCCCTTGAGCGCGGCCGTCTCCGGACGGTCGACGCGAGCGGCGGTGACGCCGTCCACGAGGTCGCCGAGGGCCCGCAGCGCGACGGAGTCCTCGCCGAGCGACGGCAGCACCCGCTCGATGTAGGCGGTGTAGGCGGAGGACGGCCCGACGACGAGGATCCCGCCGCTCTCGAAGCGGCGGCGGTTGGAGTAGAGCAGGTAGGCCGCGCGGTGCAGGGCGACGACGGTCTTGCCGGTGCCGGGCCCACCGGTGATCTCGGTGACGCCCCGGGCGGCGGCGCGGATCGCCTCGTCCTGGTGCCGCTGGATGGTGGCGACGATGTCGCGCATCTGGGCACCGCGGCTGCGGGTGAGGGCCGCCATCAGCGCGCCGTCGCCGACCACGACGAGGTCGTCCGGCGCCTCGGGCACCATCAGGTCGTCCTCGACCCCGACGACGGCCGCGTCCCGGCTGCGCAGCACCCGGCGGCGCAGCACCGACTGCGGGTCCAGCGGCGTGGCCTGGTAGAACGGGGCCGCCGCGGGGGCGCGCCAGTCGATGACCAGCGGCTCGTAGTCGTCGTCGCGCACCCCGAGCCGCCCGACGTAGCGCACCTCGCGATCCTGCTCGCCGCCCTGACCGTCCGTGCCGGAGTGGTCCAGGTCGAGCCGGCCGAAGACGAGTCCCTCGTGCTGGCTCTCGAGCGACGCGCGGCGACGAGCAGCGCTGAACATCAACGCATCTCGCTCGAAGAGAGCCGCAGCCTCCTCATCGCGCACGTCACCGACGCGGTCGGTGCGCCCGCGGCCCATGCCCTCGGACTCGAGCAGCCGGTTGCGCTCGGCGGCCTTCACGAGCTCGGCGTAGACCCGGTCGACGTGACGCTGCTCGATCGCCACCTGCTGGGCGACGACGTCATCGCCCGCAGGCGCCTGGGCCTGGGGAGTCTGGTTGGTCTGCGGCTGGTCCACGCGTCGTGTCGAGATCCTGGTCGGCAGCACCGACTCGGGCGAGCCGGAACGCACAAGTCTAGACCTCGCGGCCCGACCTGCGTGGCCCGGTAGGGTGAGCCAGGTGAAGGTCCTCGTCATCGGCACCGGTGCCCGAGAGCACGCCATCGTCACCGCCCTGCTGCGCGACCCGTCCGTCGACGCGGTCGTCGCCGCCCCCGGCAACCCGGGCATCGACCAGGTCGCCCTGTGCCGCCCCTTGCCCGACCCGACCGACGGGGCGGCCGTCGCCGACCTGGCGCAGGAGATCCAGGCCGACCTGGTCGTGATCGGTCCCGAGGTCCCGCTCGTCGCCGGCGTCGCGGACGTGGTGCGCGAGAGCGGGATCCCCGTCTTCGGACCGTCGGCCGCGGCCGCCCAGCTCGAGGGCAGCAAGGCCTTCGCCAAGCAGGTCATGGCCGCCGCCGAGGTGCCGACCGCGATGGCGCACGTGTGCACCACCGAGGAGCAGGTGGCCGAGGCGCTCGACGCGTTCGGCCCCCCGCACGTCGTCAAGGACGACGGGCTCGCCGCCGGCAAGGGGGTCGTGGTCACCGACGACCGTGAGGCCGCGCTGGAGCACGCCCGCGCCTGCCTCACCCGCGGTGGCGACGCGACGGTCGTCGTCGAGGACTACCTCGACGGGCCGGAGGCCTCGCTCTTCTGCCTGTGCGACGGCACCACGGTCGTGCCGCTCGCCCTCGCCCAGGACTTCAAGCGGGTCGGTGAGGGCGACGAGGGCCCGAACACCGGTGGCATGGGCGCCTACTCGCCGCTGGACTGGGCACCCGAGGGGCTCGCCGAGGACGTCGTCGCGCGGGTCGCGCAGCCGACCGTCGACGAGATGGCCGCCCGGGGGACCCCCTTCGTCGGGGTGCTGTACGTCGGGCTCGCGCTCACCTCGCGCGGGCCGAAGGTCGTGGAGTTCAACGTCCGGTTCGGTGACCCCGAGACCCAGGTGGTGCTGGTCCGGCTGGAGACGCCGCTCGGGGCGCTGCTGCTCGCGGCGGCCACCGGTGAGCTCGCCGGCTCCCCGGAGCTGCGCTGGAGCCCGCAGCACGCCGTCACCGTCGTCGTCGCCTCCTCCGGCTACCCCGGCACGCCCCGCACGGGCGACCCCCTCTTCGGGCTGGAGCAGATCTCGGCCGACGGGTCCGGTGCCTCGGTGCTGCACGCCGGCACCGCGCTCGACGAGCAGGGCGCCCTCGTCTCGGCGGGCGGCCGAGTCCTGTCGGTGGTCGCCCTCGGGGACGACCTCGCGTCGGCGCGGCGCACGGTCTACGAGGCCGTAGACCGGGTGGACCTGCCCGGTTCGCACCATCGTCGCGACATCGCCCTGGCCGCCGAGCGCGGCCAGGTGCAGGCAGGAGACCAGCAGTGAGCGCCACCGAGCAGACCGCAGCAGCCGAGCTCCCGGGCTACCAGCACGTCTACAGCGGCAAGGTGCGGGACCTCTACGCACCGCTCGACCCGGCCACGGGTGAGGCCCGCGACGACCAGGTGCTGCTGGTCGCGACGGACCGGATCTCGGCCTACGACTTCGTCCTCGACACCCCGATCCCCGACAAGGGGGCGGTGCTCACCCAGCTGTCGCTGTGGTGGTTCGACCAGCTCGCCGACCTGCTGCCCAACCACGTGGTGTCGACCGACGTCCCCGACGCGGTCCGGGGCCGGGCGGTGCTCTGCGAGCGGCTGCAGATGCTGCCGATCGAGTGCATCGGCCGGGCCTACCTCACCGGCGGCGGCCTGGACGAGTACCGCGAGACCGGAGCCGTGTGCGGCGTGCCGCTGCCCCCCGGTCTCGAGGACGGCTCTCGGCTGCCGCAGGCGATCTTCACCCCCACGACGAAGGCCCCCGTCGGCGAGCACGACCAGCCGATGTCGCCCGCCGAGGTCGATGCCGCCGTGGGCGGTGCCCTCGCCACCCGGCTCTCCGACCTCACCCGACGAATCCTCGCGCGGGGCAACGAGATCGCCGGGGGGCGCGGCATCATCCTCGCCGACACCAAGGTCGAGTTCGGGCTGCGCGGTGACCCCGCTGCCCCCGAGATCGTCCTCGCCGACGAGGTGCTCACGCCCGACTCCTCACGCTTCTGGCCGGCCGCCCGCTGGGAGCCTGGCCACCCGCAGGAGTCCTACGACAAGCAGTTCGTCCGCGACTGGCTCACCTCGCCGGCCTCCGGCTGGGACCGCCGCTCCGGCGAGACGCCGCCGCCGCTGCCCGACGAGGTCGTCGAGCGCACCCGCGGCAAGTACGTCGAGGCCTACGAGACCCTCACCGGTCGGCGCTTCGGCGGCTGAGCGGGTCTCGCTCCTGGGCACGAGCGAGCAGGCGTGCCGCGTGCGGATAAACTCGAGGCACTGTCAGCCGAGCGGCACGCCTGGCCGCTCGCGCCCGAACCAGGAGCCGCGCCGCCATGGGACGCATCGTCGTCAACGTCATGCTCAAGCCTCAGCTGCCCGACCGCGAGGGCGGCGACGCTCTCGCGGCGCTCGGCGAGCTGGGCTACCCCCAGTTCCACGGCGCGCGGGTCGGTCGGCGCTACGTCCTGCTGACGCACGGCGAGGTCACCGAGGAGCAGCTCGCGCAGGCCCGGGAGGCCGCCGAGCGCGCCTTCGCCACCGGCGAGGGCGAGGAGGTCACCGGCGTGTTCGCCGAGGGCAGCACCGTCCGGGTGGGCGACTTCAGCGACGAGGACTGGGAGGCCTACGGCGCCCAGGTCGGCGAGAGCGGTCTGACCGAGGATGCCGTCGCGCACCAGCCGCGGCACCTGAGCCAGCCCCACGACGTGCGGTTGAGCCAGGCCGGCGCGGTCGAGGCCGGCGGGTTCTACGGCGACCAGGACGACGACTGATGCCGAGGACCGACCACGTCCTCACCGTCTTCGACGGTGGCTCGGCCCTCTCGCCCTTTCGTGCCCGCGCGCTGCTCGCTCGCCTGCAGGCCTCCGTGCCCGGCATCACGGGGGTCGTGGCGCGCCACGTCCACTGGGTCTCCAGCGACGCCGAGCTCGACGCCCCCACCCGCGACACCGTAGACCGGCTGCTCACCTACGGTGACGCCTTCGACCCCAGCGCGGCGGGGGAGGGCGAGTCCACCCTGGTCGTCGTCGGGCCGCGCCTCGGCACGGTGTCCCCGTGGGCCTCCAAGGCCACCGACATCGCGCACAGCTGCGGCGTCGACATCCACCGCGTCGAGCGGGTCACCGAGTTCCACCTGCTCGGCGCGCCGCTCGATGGCACGCAGTGGCAGGCCGCCGCGGACGTGCTGCACGACCGGATGACCGAGACGGCGCTGCGTGAGCGGGCCGACGCGGCGCACCTGTTCGACGAGCGCGAGGCCGAGCCGATGGAGCGCGTCGACGTACTGGGCGCGGGTCGCCAGGCCCTGGAGCGGGCCAACCTGACCTTCGGGCTGGCGCTGTCCGACGACGAGATCGACTATCTGGTCGAGGCGTTCACCGGCCTCGGGCGCAACCCGTCCGACGTCGAGCTGATGATGTTCGCCCAGGCCAACTCCGAGCACTGCCGGCACAAGATCTTCAACGCCGACTTCGTCATCGACGGCGAGCCGCAGCCGCAGAGCCTCTTCGGGATGATCCGGCACACCGAGCAGGTCAACGGCCAGGGCACGGTCATTGCCTACAAGGACAACGCCTCCGTCATGGAGGGCGGCCCGCGCTCGCGCTGGCTGCCCGGTCGCGGCGACGGTCCGAGCGCCTACGCCGCGCGCGAGGGTGACGTCCACGTGCTGATGAAGGTCGAGACGCACAACCACCCGACGGCCATCTCACCGTTCCCCGGCGCCGCGACCGGCGCCGGCGGCGAGATCCGCGACGAGGGCGCCACCGGTCGCGGCTCCCAGCCGAAGGCCGGCCTCGCCGGCTTCGTCGTGTCCAACCTGCACCTGCCCGACACCGAAGAGCCTTGGGAGAGTGAAGAGTTCGGCGCGCCGCCGCACATCGCCAGCCCGCTGGACATCATGATCGAGGCGCCGATCGGGTCCGCGGCCTTCAACAACGAGTTCGGCCGTCCCGCGCTCGGCGGCTTCTTCCGGGTCTACGAGCAGACCGTCGACGGCGTGCGGCGGGGCTACCACAAGCCCATCATGAGCGCGGGCGGTCTCGGCACCATCAGCGCCGAGATGACCGACAAGATCGCCTTCCCCGCCGGCACCCTGCTGGTGCAGATCGGCGGCCCGGGCATGCGCATCGGCATGGGCGGCGGCGCGGCCTCGTCCATGGCGGCCGGAGTCAACGCTGCGGACCTCGACTTCGACTCGGTCCAGCGCGGCAACCCCGAGATCGAGCGCCGCGCGCAGGAGGTCATCAACCACTGCTGGTCGCTCGGCGCGGACAACCCCGTCCTGGCGATCCACGACGTGGGCGCGGGCGGGCTCTCGAACGCCTTCCCCGAGCTCGTCGACGACGCCGGGCTGGGCGCGCGCTTCGACCTCTCCGCCGTGCCGCTCGAGGAGAGCGGCCTCGCGCCCAAGGAGGTCTGGTGCAACGAGAGCCAGGAGCGCTACGTCCTCGCCATCGCGCCTGAGTCGCTGGAATCCTTTGCGGCACTGTGTGATCGGGAGCGGTGCCCCTTCGCCGTCGTCGGCGTGGCCCGCGACGACGGCCAGCTCGTCCTCGCCCCAGGGCAGCAGGACGGACCCGAGGACGACCGGCCCATCGACATGCCGATGGAGGTGCTGCTCGGCAAGCCCCCGCGCATGACGCGCGACGTGGAGCGCGTCGAGCGCTCCGGGGACGAGCTCGACCTCACGGGTCTCGACGTGCGCGACGCGGCCTACGCCGTGCTGCGGCACCCGACCGTCGCCAGCAAGCGCTTCCTCGTGACCATCGGCGACCGCACGGTCGGCGGCCTCACGCACCGCGACCAGATGGTCGGGCCCTGGCAGGTCCCGGTCGCCGACGTGGCCGTGACGCTGGCCGACCTCACCGGGTTCTCCGGCGAGGCCATGGCGTCCGGCGAGCGGATGCCGTTGGCGGCGGTCGACGCGCCCGCGTCCGGTCGCATGGCGGTCGGCGAGGCCATCACGAATCTCCTTGCGGCGCCGATCGATCTGCCGCGCGTCAAGCTGTCCTGCAACTGGATGGCCGCCTGCGGCGAGTCCGGGGAGGACGCCGCGCTCTACGACACCGTGCAGGCCGTAGCCCTCGAGCTGTGTCCCGCGCTCGGCGTCGGTGTGCCCGTGGGCAAGGACTCGCTGTCGATGCGCACCCGGTGGACCGACGAGTCCGGGGCCACCAAGCAGGTCACGTCCCCCGTCAGCCTGGTGGTGACCGCGTTCGCCGCGCTGCCCGACGTCCGAGGCACGCTCACGCCGCAGATCGACCCCGCCCGCGAGTCCTCGCTCGTGCTGGTCGACCTCGGTGCCGGGCGGGATCGGCTCGGCGGCTCGATGCTCGCGCAGGTCTCCGGCGCGTTCGGTGCCGAGGTCCCCGACCTCGACGACCCGGCCCGCCTCGTGGGTCTCGTCGACGCCGTCAACGAGCTGCGCTCGGCCGGGCTGGTGTCGGCGCTGCACGACCGCTCGGACGGCGGCCTCTGGGCCACCCTCTGCGAGATGGCCTTCGCCGGAGCCTGCGGCGTCTCGGTCGAGATCCCTTCCGTCGCAGCGCTGTTCGCCGAGGAGCTCGGTGTCGTGCTCGAGGTGGCGACCGCCCGCACGGACGAGGTGCTGGCCGTCCTCGACCGTCACGGCGTCGGCGCGCTGTCCCACGTCGTCGGAGCACCGCAGGCCGAGCGGCGCGTGGTCGTCCGGGTCGCCGGGGAGACCGTCCTCGACGAGCCCGTGCGTGACCTCGCGCAGGCCTGGGACGAGGTGTCCTGGCGCATCAGCGCGCTGCGCGACAACCCCGCCTGCGCCGACGAGGAGCACGCCGCGTTCGGCGCCGACGACGACCCCGGTCTCCAGGTCACCCCGACCTTCGACCCGGTCGAGGACGTGTCGGCCCCCTACCTGCACAAGGGGATTCGACCCAAGGTCGCCATCCTGCGCGAGCAGGGGGTCAACAGTCACGTCGAGACGGCGTTCGCCTTCGACCGGGCCGGCTTCGAGACCTTCGACGTGCACATGACCGACCTGCAGTCGGGCCGGGCGCACCTCAGCGACTTCGTCGGGCTGGTGGCCTGCGGCGGGTTCTCCTATGGTGACACCCTCGGCGCCGGCAACGGCTGGGCCCGCTCGGTGCTGTTCGACCCGCGCCTCACCGAGCAGTTCGGCGCGTTCTTCCACCGCCCGGACACGTTCGGGCTCGGCATCTGCAACGGCTGCCAGATGTTCGCCGCGCTGGCCGAGCTGGTGCCGGGGGCGCAGGCCTGGCCGCGCTTCACCCGCAACCGCTCGGAGCAGTACGAAGCCCGGCTGAGCCTCCTCGAGGTCCTCGACAGCCCCTCGATCTTCCTGTCCGGCATGACCGGCTCGCTGCTGCCGATCGCCGTCGCGCACGGCGAGGGACGCGCCGACTTCTCGACCCAGGGTGACGCGGCACAGGTGGTCCGCGCCGCGCGCTACGTGGACAACGCCGGGGCGCCGACCCAGCGCTACCCGTTCAACCCCAACGGTTCTCCGGACGGGCTCGCCGCCGTGACCACCCCCGACGGCCGGTTCACCGCGATGATGCCGCACCCCGAGCGGGTGCAGCGCAACGTCCAGCTGTCCTGGACCGACGGTCCCGTCGCGGACGAGAGCCCGTGGCTGCGGATGTTCCGCAACGCGAGGGTCTTCGTGGGGTAGCCGTTCTCCGGTCGTTCATCGACTGCTCACGTCGACGCTCCCTGCCGTAGACCGGGACCGGCCTACGTTGGACCGGTCCCGGTCACTGCGTTCGAAGGCCACGTCATGAGCCACCCCCACGAGCACGGCCACACCCACCCTCACTCCCACGAGCACGACGACCACGCGCACTCCCACGGCGCGCACGAGCACCCGCACAGCCACGACCACACCCACGGCGACGAGCCGCTGCGTCCCGCACTGGATCTCGGGGTGCCCGACAGCGAGCTGCCCCCGGCCGAGCTCGGCCGACGCAACTTCCTGCGCGCCGCCGGCGTCCTCGGCGCCGGCGTCGCCGCCACCAGCTTCGTCGGCGCGGGCGGCCTCGCGACGGCCGCCGCCACCGAGGCCTCGGACGCCGGCAGCCGCCGCGGCCACCGAGCCAAGAGCTGGCTCGCCGGCGACCACCACATCCACACCCAGTTCAGCTCCGACGGGCTCTACCGCGTCGCCGACCACGTGCAGCACGCGAACGCCTACGGCCTGGACTGGATGGTCATCACCGACCACGGCTCGGCCCAGCACGTCAAGATCGGTGTCGAGCAGGTCAACCCCGAGATCGTCGCTGCCCGAGGCGATTTCCCCGACATGCTCGTCTTCCAGGGGCTGGAGTGGAACATCCCGGCCGCCGAGCACGGCACGGTCTTCGTGCACCCCGGCTCCGGCGAGGTGTCGGTGCTCAAGGCGTTCGAGGCGGGCTACGACGGTGTCGTCAAGAGCGCCACCGCGAGCAACGCGGCCAACGAGCAGCTGGCCCTGCAGGGTCTGACCTTCCTGCAGTCGGCCGTCGGGTCGCGTCAGGTCAAGGACGCGCTGATGCTCGCCAACCACCCGGCGCGCAAGGGCATCGACTCGCCCCACGAGATCCGCGCCTGGCGCGACGCCGCCCCTGGCATCGCCATCGGCATGGAGGGCGCGCCCGGTCACCAGGCCGCCGGTCTGCCCACCCCGCTCGGACCCGGCTCCGGCCGCGGCTACTACGACAACGCGCCGAGCAGCGACAGCTTCGCCGCGTACCCGCCCGAGAGCTACCGCACCTTCGGCGGGTTCGACTGGATGACGGCCACGGTCGGCGGGCTGTGGGACAGCCTGCTGAGCGAGGGCAAGCCGTGGTGGATCACCGCGAACTCCGACAGCCACTCGATCTACCTCGACACCGCGGTACGCGGCCCGGGTGACGACTTCGCCGCCAACGGCAAGCACGCCGACCCGATCAACGGGCCGGTGCCGGTCACGAGCAACGGTGACTACTGGCCCGGCTACTACAGCCGCACCCACGTGGGTGTCGGCCGCCGCAGCTACGCCGCCGTCATGGAGGGGCTGCGCCAGGGCAGCGTCTGGGTCGACCACGGCCGGCTCGTCGACGAGCTCGACGTCACCGTGCGCAGCGGTGGGGACGGCGCCTCCCTCGGCGGCGCCCTCGTGGTCCGTCGCGGCAGCCGCGCTCGGGTCTCGATCCGGATCAAGCCCGCGCACCTGCCCAACTGGGCGCAGTTCATCCCGCAGCTGAAGAAGGTCGACGCCATCGTCGGATCGGTCACCGGTCCGGCGGCCGACAAGGACACCTTCGCGGCGCCGCAGACCCGGGTCGTGAAGTCCTGGGACGTCACCGGCGCGGTCGGCCGCGACGGCTGGATCGAGCTGTCCCTCGACCTCGGACCCATCGGCGACCAGGGGGTCTACGTCCGACTGCGCGGGAGCGACGGCAAGCGGCTCGCCGCGGGCGTCAAGGGCGCCTCCGTCGACCCCGCGGGCCCCGCGATCGACGAGATCGGCAAGGCCAACCCGTGGGACGACCTCTGGTTCTACACGAACCCGATCTGGGTGCTCCCGCGCCGATGACGACCACGACGGCGCTCGCCACCGAGGTCGCCCTGGTCGCCGGGGTCGACGCTGCTGCGCAGACCCTGGCCCAGGCCGACCTCCAGGCGGGCGCCGTCGCGCAGGCCCTGCTCGCGTCTGGCATGGACCCGGGCGGGCTCGCCGTGCTCACCCACGTGGTGGGCGCTGCCGATCACTACCCGCACGTGGCGCTGTCGGTGCGCACCGAGCGACCGCTCGGCGCCGGCCTGCTCCTGCACATCGCCGAGACCCTGGCGGTGGCGGACCTCAGCCACGCCGAGCAGGCCGAGGAGATCGGGCTGGGCAGCGAGGGCCGCACGCTCGGGCTGCCGGCGCTCGCGCGCGGCGCGCTCGCTGCGGCCGACGAGCTGCTGCACGGGTCCGGGGGCCGCGCGGTGTGCTTCCCCGGTGGTGCGGACCTTCCCGAGGTCCTGACCGTCTGCGAGCTCCTGGACCGTAGCGCGATCGACGAGGTCCGGCTGCTCGGCGGCGCTTCCGAGGACTGGCAGGCCGGACCGGACGCTCGGATCCGCACCCGCGGGCACGTGCGCCCCTGCGTGCGCGCCGGCCGGTTGGTGCTCGACGTGCAGCCCGCCGCGGACGCGCTGGTGCCGTTCGAGAGCCCGAACCCCACGCCCTGCTGCGCCTTCCACTGAAGTCTGCGCTGGGCCACACAGCTCAGCGGATCCGCCACACCCCCGCAAGCGGAGGCCGTGGCGACGGCTGCGCGTCGGTGGTGGTGAACGGCCGCCCACTCGCACCCCAGCGCCTCAGCTCGGCCCCGCTGCGCACCCCGGTGGGGAAGGGGGAGCGGGCTACGGATCGGCGAATCTCCGTCTCCGGCAATGGTGCTCGCGACGCGGCGAGCACGGTGTTGCCGTAGCGCCGTCCCTTGAGCACCTCGTGCGTGGCCACCAGCGCCTGCTCGGGCAGCACCGTCCGGGCGCCCGCCGCGACCCGGGCGACGTAGCGCAGACCTGGCTCGTCGGCGAGGTTGAGCAGGGCCACGCCACCGGGCCGCAGCACGCGCGCCACGTCGGCGAGGAAGCTCTCGGTCCCCAGCTCGGCCGGCACCCGACCGTCGGCATAGGCATCGACGACCACCACGTCGGCGCTCGCCTCCCGCAGCGCCGCGACCCCGGCGAGCCCATCGATCGGGCGCACCCGGATCCGGTGGCGGCGGGGGAGCGGCAGCTCGCGACGCACCAGCTCGGTGAGCGCGGAGTCTGGCTCGAGCACGATCTGCGGCGACCCCGGGCGGGTCGTCTCGAGGTAGCGCGCCAGGGTGAGGCCGGCGCCGCCCACGTGCGTGACGGCGAGCGGGCCGGGCGGGAGCGCGTCGAGCACGCTCGCGAAGTGCTGCACGTACTCGAACGCGAGCACGGTGGGGTCGTCGAGGTCTACGTAGGACTGGGGGTGACCGTCCCGCTCGACGGTCGCGGCGCGATGGCCCCGGGCGTCCTCGGCCCAGACGATGGTCATCGCGTCAGGGCCGCAGCAGGACCTTGATGGCCCGCCGCTCGTCCATCTGCCGGTAGCCCTCGGCCACCTCGTCGAGCGGCAGCACCGAGTCGAAGACCAGGCCCGGCTCGATGCGCCCGTCGAGCACCTGCGGCACCAGGTGCGGCAGGTAGCGCCGGACCGGCGCCATCCCGCCGCGCAGCCCGATGTTCTTGCGGAACATCCGCTCGACCGGCGGCTCTCCGCCGTGCGGGACGCCGACGAAGCCGACGATCGAGCCGGGTCGGGCGATCGCGAACGCCGTCTCCATCGACTGCGCCGTGCCGACGCACTCGAGCACCGCGTCGGCGCCGACCCCGTCGGTGAGGTCGAGCAGCCGCTCGGTCGCCTCGTCGCCGCGCTCGGCCACGATGTCCGTGGCGCCGAAGTGGGTGGCGATCTGCTGACGCGCCTCGTGCCGGGACAGCGCGACGATGCGGGCGGCGCCGAGCTCGCGGGCGGCGAGCACCCCGCACAGGCCGACCGCGCCGTCACCCACCACGGCGACCGTCATCCCGTCGCTGACCCCTGCCGAGACCGCCGCGTGCCACCCGGTGCCCATCACGTCGGAGAGCGTGAGCAGGGACGCGAGGTTGTCGTCGGTCACCTCGCCGCGCACCGGCACGAGGGTGCCGTCGGCGAGCGGGACGCGCACCAGCTCGCCCTGGCAGCCGTCGACGAGGTGCCCGTCACGGTCGTTCGCCCCGAAGTACCCTCCGTGCTCGCACGCGCTCTGCACCCCCGCCCGGCAGTGCGCGCAGGTCGAGTCGCTGTAGGTGAACGGCGAGATCACCGTGGTGCCGGGCAGCATCGTGGAGACGCCCGGCCCGACCGCCTCGACGACACCGATCAGCTCGTGGCCGATGCGCCGCGGCTCGGTCACCGGCGAGGCCCCGCGGTAGGGCCACAGGTCCGACCCGCAGATGCAGGCCGCCGTCACCCGCACGATCGCGTCGGTGGGCGCCATGATCGTGGGCTCGGGGACCTCCTCGAGCCGGATGTCACCCGGGGCGTGCAGGACGGTAGCTCGCATGGGTCCACTCTCTCATCCAGCCGCCGGTGCGCTCGAAGGGCAGGCCGCAAGGCCGCCCCGTCGGGCACCGGCGTGGCGCGCCGCGACGTCGACGTAGGCTGGGCAGATGCCTCCTCGTCGACGGATCCCGGCGGCCGCGGGTGCGGCGGCGCTCGACGCCTGGCTGGCCGGCGTGCTGGCCGAGGAGCCGGTAGACCGCACGGTCACCGCGACCGCGGTGCGCTTCACTCTCGAAGAGCTCGCCACCCGCGACCCGGGACGCAGCGTCGAGGTGCGAGTGCCGCCCTACGGGGCCGTGCAGTGCATCACCGGGCCGGTGCACACCCGTGGCACGCCGCCAAGCACCGTGGAGACCGACGCCGACACCTGGCTGCGCCTCGCGACCGGTGCGATGGCCTGGGCCGACGCCCTGGCCTCGGGGCGGGTGCGCGCGAGCGGCCAGCGCAGCGACCTGGAGCACCGGCTGCCGCTCTTCCAGGGCTCGTGAGCTCTCGTCCCGCGCGGACTACACTGGCGGGCGTGAGTTCCTCCTCGGCCGACCGTCGCCCCGCAGAGCACGCCAGCGAGGTCGCCGACCCCGTGTGGGTCGAGGTCGACGTGCCGCGCAGCCTCAACTGGCCGCGACTGCTGCTCCTCGGGGCGATCCTCGGAGCCTGCGCCGGCCTCGCCGCCACCCTGATCGGCCAGGCCAGCGCGACCTACAGCGAGGGCCGGGCGCTCGCCTACTTCACGGCCTTCGGCATCGCCCTCGGCGTGCTGCTCGCGGGCGTGGTCGGGGTCGTGGTCGACGCCGTCAACCACCGGGGCGCCGGTCGCCGATCCGACTCCGCGCGGACGACCGACCGCTGACCGACCGCTGATCACCCAGCCCTGACCAGCGCTCACCGCGACGGCTCGGGCGGCGAGCACGGCTGTGGGACACTGGACCCGTGGCACGTGGCGATGGGCGACTCAATCACGACCTCCTCCCCGACGACAAGGGTCCCCAGGACGCCTGTGGCGTGTTTGGTGTGTGGGCCCCCGGCGAAGAGGTCGGCAAGCTGGCCTACTACGGGCTCTACGCCTTGCAGCATCGAGGGCAGGAGTCGGCCGGGATCGCGGCGTCCGACGGCACCCGGATGCTCGTCTACAAGGACATGGGCCTGGTCTCGCAGGTCTTCGACGAGACCTCCCTGGCGTCGCTGAAGGGTCACCTGGCCATCGGCCACACGCGCTACTCCACGACCGGGGCGAGCCTGTGGGAGAACGCCCAGCCCACCCTCGGCGGCACCGAGACCTCGACGATCGCGCTGGCGCACAACGGCAACCTGGTCAACACCGAGGAGCTGCGCGCGATCCTCGCCGAGCGGCACGTCGGAGGGTTCGGCGAGGCCGGTGGCGAGCTACGCCGCGGCGCCACCACCGACACCGCGATCGTGACCAGTCTGCTGGGCTCGCGCACCGACGTGTCGCTCGAGCAGGCGGCGCTCGAGGAGCTGCCGCGCATCCAGGGTGCCTACTGCTTCGTGTTCATGGACGAGCGCACGCTCTACGCCGCGCGTGACCCGCAGGGCATCCGCCCGCTCGTCATCGGCCGGCTGGACCGCGGCTGGGTGGTCGCCTCCGAGACGGCCGCGCTCGACATCGTCGGTGCGTCCTACGTGCGGGAGGTAGAACCCGGCGAGCTGGTCGTGGTCGACGAGCGTGGCCTGCGGACCCAGCGGTTCGCGCCGGCGGCGCCCAAGGGCTGCGTGTTCGAGTACGTCTACCTCGCCCGGCCCGACACCACGATCGCCGGCCGGGGGGTCTACGAGGCCCGGGTCGAGATGGGCCGTCGTCTCGCGCTGGAGTCCCCGGTCGACGCCGACATGGTGATGCCGTCGCCGGAGTCGGGCACCCCGGCCGCGATCGGCTACGCCGAGGCGTCCGGCATCCCGTTCGGGCACGGGCTGGTCAAGAACGCCTACGTCGGCCGCACCTTCATCGCGCCGTCGCAGACCATCCGTCAGCTCGGCATCCGGCTCAAGCTGAACCCGCTCAAGGAAGTCATCCGCGGCAAGCGGCTGATCGTCGTCGACGACTCGATCGTGCGCGGCAACACCCAGCGCGCGCTGGTGCGGATGCTGCGCGAGGCCGGGGCCGCCGAGGTGCACGTGCGGATCTCGTCGCCGCCGGTGCGCTGGCCGTGCTTCTACGGCATCGACTTCGCGAGCCGCGCCGAGCTCATCGCCACCGGCATCGACGTCGAGGGCGTCCGCGCGTCGATCGGCGCCGACTCGCTCGAGTACATCAGCGAGGACGCCATGATCGAGGCCACCGAGCAGCCCGCGGACCGGCTGTGCACGGCCTGCTTCTCCGGGGTCTACCCGGTCGGTGTGCCGGAGGACCAGCGCGAGACCCTCAGCGGGCACGTGTCGTTGTCGCCGGAGGCGGCCGACGAGCCGCTGCCCGGGCTCGGTGCGCTGCGCCGCCACGCCCACCCCGGCGTCCACGGGGCGCTGGCCCGCCCCTGATCCCAGGGCCTGCACCCCGTAGACCTCTCCGCACCTGCCAGCACACACCCGCCAGCACGCATCTGCCCCCAACGCACCCGCCAGCACGCACGATCGCCCTCCCCGAAAGGCCTTGTCCCGTGAGCGAACCCATCACCTACGCCGCCGCCGGAGTGGACGTCGAGGCCGGCGACAAGGCGGTCGAGCTGATGAAGGCGTCGGTGCGCGCCGCCCAGCGCCCGGAGGTGCTCGGCGGTCTCGGCGGCTTCGCCGGCCTGTTCGACGCGTCGGCGCTCAAGGGGATGGACCGGCCGGTGCTCGCCACCTCGACCGACGGGGTCGGCACCAAGGTGGCCATCGCTCAGGCGATGGACCGGCACGACACCATCGGGTTCGACCTGGTCGGCATGGTCGTCGACGACATCGTCGTGTGCGGTGCCGAGCCGCTCTTCATGACCGACTACATCGCCACCGGTCGAGTGGTGCCCGAACGGATCGCCGCGATCGTCGCCGGCATCGCGGCCGGCTGTCGGCAGGCGGGGGTGGCCCTCGTGGGCGGCGAGACGGCCGAGCACCCCGGGCTGCTGGCCCCGGACGAGTACGACGTGGCCGGTGCTGCGACCGGAGTCGTGGAGGCGGCCGACATCCTCGGCCCGCAGCGGGTGCGTGAGGGTGACGTGGTGCTGGCGCTCGCCTCGTCCGGCCTGCACTCCAACGGCTACTCGCTCGTGCGCCGCGTGTTCTCGTCGGCCGGGTGGGCGCTGGACCGGGACGTCCCTGAGCTGGCCAGCACGCTGGGGGAGGCGCTGCTCACGCCCACCAGGGTCTACGCCGCCGACCTGCTGCGCCTGCTGCGCTCGCCCGGCGTCGACGTCCACGCGCTCAGCCACGTCACGGGTGGCGGGCTCGCCGCCAACCTCGCGCGAGTGCTCCCGCAGGGGACGCTCGCCACCGTCGACCGCGCGACCTGGACGCCGGATCCCATCTTCGAGCTCGTCGGTCGGCTCGGCCAGGTGCCTCAGCTGGATCTCGAGGGCACGCTCAACCTCGGCGTCGGGTTCGTCGCGGTGCTGCCCGCCGAGAGCGTCGACGAGGCGCTGCGGGTGTGCGGCACGCTCGACCTGCCCGCGTGGGTGCTCGGTCAGGTCGGTCCGCGGTCCGCGGCCCAGGACGGCGTGCCCGTCGTCGAGGGCGCCAAGGGCGTCGACGGCGGTGCGGTGCAGGTCGTCGGGAGCCACCGCTGAGCGGGGGTTCGCCAGAAGACGACCGGTAGAGCCCTACCGGTCGTCTTGCTCAGCTGGTGGTGCCGTGCGCGCTAGCGCCCGACGGACGCCCAGCGGCTGTCGCCGCCGTCATCGTCGTCGTCGCTGTCCGAGTAGCGATCGGCATAGTCGCCGTACTGATCGTCCTCGGCGCTGTCGAAGTGGTGCTCCGACTTCGCGTGCAGTTCTCGCTCAAGCGCGCTGTAGTCCGTGTTGGGAGAGAAGTACTTCAGCTCCCGGGCTACCTTCGTCTGCTTGGCCTTGGCCCGGCCGCGCCCCATGGCGTGACCCCCTCGCGCGTCTGCCGGGGCGGCATCGTCGAGTCGATGCCCCGCCGTCAGACCGTTGCCACAGGTGCGGCAGCGGGCGACCAAGAGCGGAGCAGGGACTTCACGGAGCGACCCCGGGAATCTCGTGTTCTCGTGAGGGACACGCTACATGCTGCGCGCCGAATAGTGGAGTCGAGGACCGGCGGCGGAGGGTCGCGCCGGTCACGTTCTGTCACGATCTGGGGCGCCGGGACGAGCAGATGCTGCGTCGTATGGGGCCAAGTGCGCGAAAGTTGTTGGATCCCGACGATTTGACGCATCACGGCGTTACTCCTCGTAGTACCCTTACCGCGTAAGTCAGAAGAATTACGCCGATAGCGTGGTCATGGGACTCTCGGCGGTGACGGAGAGGCTCGCAGGGGCGAGCGTTCGATCGATCACTGTCCGCGACCATCGCTCCGTCGGCTGCGCAGGGACCACGTCGCGGGCCAGGGGGGCCGGCGCCTACTACTGGAGGAATCATGGTGCAACGAGGTCAGGATCGCGATCCTGAGAAGCTGCTCACGCCGGCCGAGGTGGCAGAGCTCTTCCGGGTCGATCCCAAGACCGTCACGCGGTGGGCGAAGTCCGGCAAGCTGAACTCCATCCGCACGCTCGGCGGCCATCGGCGCTACCGCGAGGCCGAGATCCGGGCCCTGCTAGAGGGCGTAGTCGAGCAGGAGCACGTGACCTTCAGCTGACCGGTCCGCTGAAGCGTCGACGGAAGCCTCGACCGATCGTGACGCGCCTCACGCCGCGTTCGATCCATGTCCAGGCTTGTGGGAGACAATGGTGCCCATGAGTTCGCAGAGGGTGCTCGCCGGCCGCTACCAGCTGACCGACGCCATCGGTCGTGGGGGGATGGGCCAGGTCTGGGCCGGGCTCGACACCGTGCTGCAGCGCCAGGTCGCGGTTAAGACCGTCGACCTGGACTCCACCGCCGACGCCGTCGCGGCGGAGCGCTTCCGCCAGGAGGCCACCGCCACGGCGGCGTTGTCGCACCCGAACATCGTCACCATCTTCGACTCCGGCGTCGACGGCGGCACGGCCTACCTGGTCATGGAGCTGCTGTCGGGCCCGAGCCTCGAGCGGCTCGTCGCCGACGACGGCCCGCTGCCCGTAGACCAGGCGCTCGCCTACGCCGAGCAGGTCGCGTCGGCGCTGGGCGCGGCTCATCGAGCGGGCATCGTGCACCGCGACATCAAGCCCAGCAACCTGATGCTGGACGCCCGCGGCACGCTCAAGGTCGTGGACTTCGGCATCGCCCGGCTCGACCAGGAGAAGTCCGTCGCGCTGACGGCCACCTCGACCGTGATCGGCAGCGCGCCCTACCTGTCGCCCGAGCAGGCCATGGGCCGCCCCGCGACCCCGCAGAGCGATCTCTACAGCCTGGGATGCGTGCTCACGACGCTGCTCACGGGGCGCCCGCCGTTCGAGACCCAGGGGCACCCGCTGGCCATCCTCAACCAGCACGTCAGCAGCCCGCCGCCCACCATCGCCTCGCGCCGCCCCGGGGTGCCCGCCCCGGTGGAGGCGCTGGTCGCCCAGCTGCTCGCCAAGGACCCGGCCGACCGGCCCGCGAGTGCCGTCGACGTGGCCCGGCAGATCCAGGCCATTCGGCGCGGCACCGCCCAGGCGACCACCGTGCTGCCGGCCGCGGGTCCGACCGCGGTCAGCGCCGCGGCGGACGCGACCCGGGTGATGGGGCCGGGGGTCTACGGCGGGGGTGGGCAGCCGCCCGCAACCGGGTCGTCCACGGTCACCGACGCCCAGCCGCCCTACCGCGAGCCCTACCGGGAGCCCGAGCGGCGGCGCAGCCTCGGCTGGCTGTGGGCCGTGCTCCTCGCGCTCCTCGTCGGGCTCGGCGCGTGGTACGCCACGACCCAGCTGACCGGGCGCAACACCACGCCGACCCCAGGACCCACGACTCCCACGCCGACGGTGACCACCCCGACGACGGCCCCGACCACGACGACCACGAGCACGCCGCCGCCGGTGACCACGTCGACGGCGACCGTCACGGCCACGCAGACCGTCACCGCCACCCAGACGCCGACGCCCACGCCGACGACGGAGACGACCGCGCCCACCGACACCGGTGCGACCAACGGCACCAACGCCGCGTGGACCACCGGCGCCAGCGAGGCCGTCACTGGGCTGGCCCAGGCGGTGGAGTCCGCGCAGGCCGACCAGGGGGTCACCCAGAGCCTGCAGGACCGGGTCGTCGCGATCATGGACGGCATCAGCTCGGGCGACCTCGACCAGACCCGCGCGGCCGTCTCGGCGTTCCAGCAGGAGGCCGACACCCAGGGCCAGGAGGGCACCATCAGCGGCGCCACCAAGACCGCTCTCGACCAGAAGGTCAACGACCTCAACCAGTCGCTCGACGCGGCATAGCGTGGCCCGCTCGGGGTCAGACCCGGCCCACCCCCTGCCTCCGGTAGACCTCGTGGCCGACTGTACGCGATGCGCCGGGCTGTGCTGCGTGGCCCTGCCGTTCCCGCGGGGCGCGGACTTCCCCGTGGCCAAGCCGGCCGCGACGCCGTGCCGCAACCTGCTCGCGGACCACCGCTGCCGCATCCACGACCGGCTGCTGGACGAGGGGTGGAAGGGCTGCGTCACGTTCGACTGCTTCGGCGCCGGTCAGCGCGTGGTGCAGCTGACCTTCGGCGGCCGGACCTGGCGCGACGACCCCGAGGTCGCCGACGAGCAGTTCTCCGTCTTCCTCCGCATGCGGGAGCTGCACGAGATCCTGGCCCTGCTGGTCGAGGCCGAGCGGCTCGTGAGCGTGGGGGATGGTGGCGGGGGCGTGGCGGGCGCGGACGCGCTCGCGATCGACGAGGTGCGCTCCCTGACGGCCACGATCGACGCCCTGGCCGGCGGCAGCCCGGGCGAGGTGCTCGCGGTGGACGTGGCCGAGCTGCGGCGCACCGTGGGTCCGCTGCTCGCCGCGGTGGCCGCGCAGGCGCGCCAGTCCGGTCCGACGTCGAGCGAGCTCGCCACTGCCCGGGCGGCGACGGATGAGCACCGCCGCACGGGTCGCAGCACCCCCCGGCGCGCCGCCGCCCCTCCCGCGCTCGAGCCCTACGCCGACCTTGCCGGCCGCGACCTGCGCGGCGTCGACCTGCGGCGGCGCGACCTGCGCGGGGCCCTGCTCATCGGCGCCGACCTGCGGGGCACCAGCCTGGACCGGACCATGCTGTTGGGGGCGGATCTACGCGATGCCGATGTGCGTGGCGCGCAGCTCGCTGAGGCGCTGTTCCTCACCGGCCCGCAGCTGGCTGCCGCGCGCGGTGACGCCGCCACGACGGTGCCCGATCACCTCGCGAGGCCTGGCCACTGGACGGTTCGGCACCAGTAGGCTGCTACGCACGACCGCCGCGTGCACCATCGAGCAAGGACGGAACACCGTGGACCTCAACAACATCATCAACCAGGCCAAGGACTACGCCGGCAAGAACCCCGACCAGGTCCGCGCGGGCCTCGACCGGGTGCGTGAGCAGATCGACCAGCGCACCGGCGGCAAGTACGGCGAACAGATCGATCAGGGTGTCGACCAGATCGAGAAGCAGCTCGGTCTGCCGCAGGACCAGCAGCCGGGCGACCAGGGTGCTCAGCAGCCCCAGCCCGAGGAGCCCACCGAGGGGACCCAGCCCACGCCGCAGCAGCCTGCCGACAGCCAGCTGCCCGGCGAGCCGAATCAGCCTGCGCCGCAACAGAGCCCGCGGCAGACGCCGGAGTCGACTCCGCAGTCGACGCCGCAGCAGCAGAGCCCTCAGCAGCAGGGCTCGGGCAACGCCGCCGGCGCCGACCAGGCGATCGACGACGTCCTGCGCGGCCAGGAGCAGCAGCAGAGCCAGCAGAACCAGTAGTCAGCGGGTGCGCGCCAGCCACTCCTCGCGCGTGATCTCGTAGACCACGTCGCCCTCGTCCGCGCCCGGCATCGGGTGCGCGCGCTCGCGCAGGTCGGTGCGGACGTGGCGCAGCCCGAGCTTGGCCATGACGGCCCGGCTGCCGAGGTTGATGGCCATCGTCTCGGCCCAGACCGACCCGAGCGCCGCGCCGATCTCGGTGTCGAACCCGTGGGCGAGGAGGGCCTCGGCGCCCTCGGTGGCGAGGCCCCGGCCCCAGTGCCTGCGGTGCAGCCGATAGCCGAGCTCCGCCGCGAGCACCGGAGCGACGACGGGCGCGGCCGGCGACAGGTCCCACCAGCCGAGGAAGTCGCCATCGGCGCGGTCGAAGCCCACCCAGTAGCCGAGGCCCACCGCGTCGGCCGCCTGGTCCGCGCAGCGCGGCCCCCAGAACTCTTCGACCTCGGCCCGGGTGCGGGGCCACGGCCGCAGGTAGCGCATCACCTCGCGGTCGGCGTCCAGCGGCACGAGCAGCTCGAGGTGCTCGCTGGTCATCGGGCGCAGCTCGACGCGCTCCGTCGTCAGGACCGGGCGGGCGGTGGCGGTCATGGGTTTCAGCGTAGCGACGGGCGCCAGGGGTCCTCCGGCCGTGGGGTGGGCGGCTGTGTCGGCGGCTGGGCCGGCCGCATGATCAGCCGCACGTCCGGCTGCTCCCCGGGGTCGGCTGCCAGGACGGTGGCGTCGAGCACCTCGGGTCGGAGCGCGTTGCCGATGGCGCCGATCCCGAGATCGGCGACGGCGGAGCGGCCGGCCCCGAGCAGCACCGGAGCGAGGTACGCGACGATCTCGTCCACCAGGCCGGCCCGCAGGAACGCCGCCGCCAGCGTCGGGCCACCCTCGAGGAGCACGTGTCGCCGCCCTGCGTCGAACAGCTCGGCGAGCGCCCTGCCGGGGTCGCGGGTGCGCAGGTGCAGTGCCGGCTTCGCACCCTGCAGCAGCTGTAGCCCTGCCGGCAGCTCGCGCTCACCCATCACCGCCCGCAGCGGCTGGTGCTCGAGTGGTCGGCCGGTGTCGTCGCGCACCGTCAGCGCGGGATCGTCGACCACGGCCGTCTCGGTCCCCACCAGGATCGTGTCGACCCGGCCGCGGAGCCGGTGGGCGTCTCGGCGCGACGCCGCTCCGGAGATCCAGCGGCTCGTGCCGTCAGCGGCGGCGCTGCGACCGTCGAGGCTGGCGGCGAGCTTCCAGGTCACGAACGGCCGCCCGTGTGTCAGCCCGAACAGCCACGCCGCGTTGAGCTCGCGCGCCTGCTGCTCGAGCAGCCCGCCCGAGACCTCGATGCCGGCTGCCTGCAGCGTCGTCCGACCCCCGCTCGCGACCGGGTTCGGGTCCGCCATCGCATAGACCACCCGCTGCACCCCGGCCCGGGTCAGCGCCTGCGTGCACGGGCCGGTACGACCGGTGTGGTCGCACGGCTCGAGGGTCACGACCGCCGTGGCGCCGCGGGCCCGGTCACCTGCTGCGGCCAGGGCGTCGACCTCGGCGTGCGGGGTGCCGGCGCCGCGATGGTAGCCCTCGGCGATCACCGCGCCCGCCCGGTCGACGAGCACACACCCCACCCGCGGGTTCGGCCCGAGCGGCACCCCCGGCGTCCCCGCCAGCGTCAATGCCCGACGCATGCCTTCGGTCTCGACGTCGCTGGTGACGCTGGCGTCGCTGGTGTGGCTCGCGTCGCTGGCGTCGCTCCCGGTCGGCATGCGCCCCAGTATCCGCCGGTCCGCCCCCTCGGGTGGCGGCGCCCGGGGCGAGATGGTGGTTGGTGACGCTGACGGCGTCGACACGGCTCTCCGGCACTGAGATGGCTGGTGTACCAGCCGTTTCGGTGGCCAACTGCCGTGTCGAGCGTGCGGGGGTGGCCAACCGCCGTGTCGGTGGCCAGCTGCCGTGTCGATCCCCAACGCGTGGCTAACCGCCGTCTCGGTTACCGACCGCCGTGTCGAGATCGCGACGCGGCAGACACAGAAAGCCCCAGCTCAGTGACCTGAGCTGGGGCTTGGCTGGTGGCCAGGGGCGGGGTCGAACCGCCGACCTTCCGATTTTCAGTCGGACGCTCGTACCAACTGAGCTACCTGGCCGCCGCGACGATCCACCGAGGGCGGATAGCGCAACGGTCCCCACATGGGGGACCGAGCGACCCCGACCGGGCTCGAACCGGCGACCTCCGCCGTGACAGGGCGGCGCGCTAACCAACTGCGCTACGGGGCCTTGGTGATCTCGACGAGATCCAAGGAACATCGTACTGCGTATCCCCAACGGGATTCGAACCCGTGCTACCGCCGTGAAAGGGCGGGGTCCTAGGCCGCTAGACGATGGGGACCTGCGTGTCAGACAGATCCTTGCGCCGCCGGCCAGCCCAGGGGCTCGGGTCCGTCGAGGACTTGAGAAGCATACGAGACGACAGCGCGATCAGGCAAAACGACGACGGCCCCCGTAGACCGGCCTCAGGACTTGTCGGCGAAGGCCACCACCTGCTCGGCCGGCCAGGTCGTGATGATCCGCTCGGCCGGGACACCGAGGGCGGCCGCCCGCTCGGCGCCGAGCTGCAGGAAGTCCAGCTGGCCGGGGGCGTGGGCGTCGGTGTCGATGGAGAAGTGGCAGCCGACCTCGAGGGCCAGCTCGATCAGCTCGTCGGGCGGGTCCTGGCGCTCGGGGCGGCTGTTGATCTCGACGGCGACCTGGTGGTCGCGGCAGGCCTCGAAGACGCGGCGGTGGTCGAACTGGGACTGCGGCCGGGTGCCGCGCCCGCCGGTCACCAGCCGGCCGGTGCAGTGGCCGAGGATCGTGGTGCGCGGGTTCTGGATCGCGGTGATCATCCGCGCGGTCATCTCGGCGGCGGGTTGGCGCAGCTTGGAGTGGACCGATGCCACCCGCACGTCCAGCTCGCCGAGCAGCTCGTCCTCCTGGTCCAGGCCGCCGTCGAGCAGGATGTCGACCTCGATGCCCCGCAGCAGCCGGAAGTCGTCCGGCAGCACCGCCTCGATCTGGTCCAGCACCCCCAGCTGCTTGCGCAGCCGCTCGGGGCTCAGGCCGTTGGCGACGGTGAGACGGGGCGAGTGGTCGGTGAGCGCGATGTACTCGCGGCCGAGCTCGATCGCCGTCATCACCATCTCGTTGATGGGCGAGCCGCCGTCGGACCAGCTCGAGTGCAGGTGCAGGTCGCCGCGCAGCTGGGCGAGGAGCTCCTGGCCACCGTGGGCGAGGGGCGCGCCCTCGCGCTCCTCGAGGTCGGCGAGGTAGGGCGGCGTCTCGCCGCGCAGCGCCGCCTCGATCACCGACGCCGTCGAGGTGCCCACGCCCGGCAGCGACGTGAGCTTGCCGGAGGACGCCAGGGTGGTCAGCTCGTCGTCGGACAGCGAGCCGATCGCCTCGGCCGCACCACGGAACGCCTTGACCTTGTACGTGCTCGCGCGCGACCGCTCGAGCAGGAAGGCGATGCGGCGCAGCACGTCCGCAGGGGCAGGGGCGGCGGGCATGGGAACCTCCAAGGTGTGGACCGGTGGTGCGTTGTGCCCTAGCGTCGCGTGCAAGACCCGTTCTCGGCAACGCAGCCACTCCCTACCCGGGCTGTGGCGGCGGGCCACCGTGCACGACCTCAGCGAGGAGCTCCCATGGCACTCAGTGCGTTCGACCTGTTCTCGGTCGGCATCGGCCCGTCGAGCTCGCACACGGTCGGCCCGATGCGCGCCGCCCTGCAGTTCGTGACCGGCTTGCGCGACGACGGCCTGCTGGACCGGGTCACGCGGGTCCACGCCGCGCTCTACGGCTCGTTGGGGGCGACCGGCCACGGCCACGGCTCGGACAAGGCGGTGCTGCTCGGGCTGTCCGGCGAGGCACCCGAGATCTGCGACCCCCGGCTCGTCCAGGGCCGCCTCGAGCACATGCGCGAGACCAAGCGGGTCGCGCTGCTCGGGGAGCACGAGATCGACTTCGACGAGGCGACCGACCTGCTGATGCACCGCACCAAGTCGCTGCCCGCTCACCCGAACGGCATGATCTACCAAGCGTTTTCGGGTGACGAGCTGCTCGCCGAGAAGACCTACTACTCGGTCGGCGGCGGGTTCGTCGTCGTCGACCACGGCGAGGGTGACCACCGCCTCGTCGAGGACGACACGGTCGTGGCGCACCCCTTCCGCACGGGCGACGAGCTGCTCGAGCACTGTCGCGAGACGGGCAAGTCGATCGCCCGGATCATGCTCGAGAACGAGCTGTCCTGGCGCTCCGAGGAGCAGGTGCGGGCCGGCCTGCTGCACCTGTGGGAGGTCATGCAGGAGTGCGTCGACAACGGCACCAGCACCGAGGGCGTGCTGCCCGGCGGTCTGCGGGTCCGGCGCCGCGCGCCCGAGCTCGCCGTCAAGCTGAAGCGTGAGGGCGGCACCCAAGGTGGCGACGACCCGCTGCGCGGGCTGGACTGGATCACGCTCTACGCGCTCGCGGTCAACGAGGAGAATGCCGCCGGCGGCCGGGTCGTCACCGCACCGACCAACGGCGCGGCGGGGATCATCCCGGCGGTGCTGCACTACTACATGCGCTGGACGCCGGGGGCGGACGACCAGGACGTCGTGCGCTTCCTGCTCACCGCGGCCGCCATCGGCGTGATCATCAAGGAGACCGCCTCGATCTCCGGTGCCGAGGTGGGCTGCCAGGGCGAGGTCGGGTCGGCCTGCGCGATGGCGGCGGCCGGCATGGCCGCCGTGCTCGGTGGCACGCCGGCCCAGGTCGAGAACGCCGCCGAGATCGGGATGGAGCACAACCTCGGGCTGACCTGCGACCCCGTCGGTGGGCTCGTGCAGATCCCGTGCATCGAGCGCAACGCGGTGGCCGGGGTCAAGGCGATCTCGGCGGCCCGCACTGCCCTGCGGGGCGACGGGGTCCACATCGTGTCGCTCGACAAGGTGGTCAAGACGATGCGCGAGACCGGTCGCGACATGAAGGTGAAGTACAAGGAGACCGCGCGCGGCGGCCTCGCGGTCAACGTCATCGAGTGCTGACCGGCCCCTCACACCCGCCCGGACATTGCTCCGTTAGGGGAGATTTCGGGCAAATCGTGGCCGCGCAGCGGATTGAGTGTTTACAGAGTGTGATCAACTTCCGGCATTGTCGTGAAGCCGAGTTGGACAACCCTCTCACGCGACCTCCCAACCCCTACCGTTGGCTACAGTGGTTGCAGCGGAGCGAGGCCCGGCCGGGTCGCGCCGAACGCCCTGGGGGAGAAGTGGGGCGTCGACCTGGACCGGGGGGGAGGCCTTCGGCGTCGGGACCGCCATCCAGCGCGGAGCCGAGGGGGGTTCGCGCGTCCGGTTCGCCGGCGACTTCACCCGACACTGCACCGTGCGTCGACGACGCGTTCGCACGCACTGACACCAGGGAAAGAGATTCAGACGTGACTGACACTCACCAGCAGGGAGGTGGGGAGTCCGTGGCCGTCGACGTGTCGCAGATCCCCGTGGTCATCCTGTGTGGCGGGCAGGGAACCCGCATCCGCGAGGCCAGCGAGCGCCTGCCCAAGCCGATGATCGCGATCGGTGAGCAGCCGATCGTCTGGCACATCATGAAGACGTACTACGCCCACGGCTTCCGCAAGTTCGTCCTGGCGCTCGGCTACAAGAGCGACGTCATCAAGGCGCACTTCCTGGACCGCAAGCGGCTGTCGTCCGACGTCGTGCTGCGGCCGGGCCAGGAGCCGGAGTTCATCGGCGGCGACCGCAGCGAGGAGGAGTGGGAGATCACCCTCGTCGAGACCGGCCTCGACTCCGGCACCGGCGGCCGCGTGAAGCTCGTCTCGAAGTACCTCGACGCGCCCTACTTCATGCTCACCTACGGCGACGGCATCGGTGACGTCGACATCACCGCACAGGTGAAGTTCGCGGTCGAGCAGGACCGGCTGGCCTGCCTGACCGGCGTCCACCCGGCGAGCCGCTACGGCGAGATGCACGTCGACGACACCGGCACGAAGGTCGTGGAGTTCAACGAGAAGCCGACCCTCGCCACCGGCTGGGTCAGCGGCGGGTTCTTCATGATGAAGCGCGAGTTCATCGACTCCTACCTCGCGGACATCGCCGACGAGGACATGCTCGAGAAGACGCCCCTCCAGCGCGTGGCCCGGGACGGACAGCTGTCCGTCTTCGAGCACGAGGGTTTCTGGATGGGCATGGACACCTTCCGTGACTGGAAGGAGCTCAACGAACTGTGGGCGGCCGGAGAGGCCTCCTGGAAGATCTGGAAGGACTGATTTGTCGTGAAGGTACTCGTCACCGGCACCGAGGGCTACCTCGGCTGTCTCGTCGCCGCCGACCTGCTCCGTGAGGGCCACGAGGTCACTGGCGTGGACACCGGCTTCTACGTCAACGGCAACCTCTACGACGGCCTCGACCGCACCCCGCTGACGCTGCGCAAGGACATCCGCCAGCTCACCCTCGAGGACGTCCAGGGCCACGACGCCATCGTGCACATGGCCGAGCTGTCCAACGACCCGCTGGGCGCGCTCATCCCGACCGTCACCTACGACGTCAACCACAAGGGCTCCGTAGCCCTCGCCGAGCTCGCCAAGAAGGCCGGCGTCGAGCGCTTCGTCTACATGTCGAGCTGCTCGGTCTACGGTGTCGCCGACGGCGTCGTCGACGAGCAGTCGCAGGTCAATCCGCAGACCGCCTACGCCGAGTGCAAGGCCATGGTCGAGCGGGACGTCCTGCCGATGGGCGACGACAGCTTCAGCCCCACCTTCATGCGCAACGCGACCGCCTACGGCGCCTCGCCGCGCATGCGCTTCGACATCGTGCTCAACAACCTGTCCGGCCTGGCCTGGACGACCAAGAAGATCGCGATGACCTCCGACGGCACCCCGTGGCGCCCGCTGGTGCACGCGCTCGACATCTCCAAGTCGATCCGCTGCGCCATCACCGCCCCGCGCGAGGCCGTGCACGGTCAGATCTTCAACGTCGGCAAGACCGAGCACAACTGGCGGGTCCGCGAGATCGCCGAGATCGTCGGCAGCGTCTTCCCGGGCTGCGAGGTCACCTTCGGCACCGACGGTGGCGACAACCGGTCCTACAAGGTCAACTTCGACAAGATCGCGACCCAGCTGCCCGGCTACGCGAGCGAGTGGGACGCCGAGCGCGGTGCCAAGCAGCTGCTCGACGTGTTCTCGGCCATCGACATGGACGACGCGACCTTCACCGGCCGCGGCCACACCCGCCTCAAGCAGCTCGAGCACCTGATGAACACCAAGCAGCTCGACAACCAGATGTTCTGGATCAAGGGCCCGGAGGACTTCCGCTGATGCAGTTCCGCACCTATGACATCGAGGGCCCCGCCCTGATCGACCTCAAGCTCCTGCAGGACGAGCGCGGCTTCTTCGCCCGGACGTTCTGCACCGAGGAGTTCGAGGCGGCTGGTCTCAACCCGGCCGTGATCCAGTGCAACATGTCCTACAACTACAAGGCAGGCACGATCCGCGGCCTGCACCAGCAGATCGACCCGGCCCCGGAGGCCAAGCTGGTGCGCTGCATCCGCGGCGCGATCCTCGACGTGATCGTCGACCTGCGCCCGGACAGCCCGACCTACCTGCAGCACGTCAAGGCCGAGCTCACCGCCGACAACCGGCAGGCGCTCTACGTGCCGGAGTACTTCGCGCACGGCTACCTGACGCTGACCGACGACGCCGAGGTCACCTACCAGGTGTCCCACGCCTACACGCCCAACACCGAGCGCGGATTCCGTTACGACGACCCGGCTTTCGGGATCGACTGGGGTCGCTCGATCGAGGTCATCAGCGACAAGGACGCGGCCTGGCCGCTGTTTGCCGACCGCGACGACGTCGAGAAGCCCGCCACCGTCCCGGCCCCGCGCCAGGCTCAGCTGAAGGAGGACCAGTGATCCTCGTCGACACCGCGCTCGCGCAGCGCGAGCAGGAGGGCAACCCCATCCGGGTAGCCCTCGTCGGAGCCGGCTTCATGGGTCGCGGCTTCGTCAACCAGGTCACCAACTCGGTGCCCGGCATGGTCGTCGCCGCCATCTGCAACCGCACCGAGGCCAACGCCCGGCGCGCGTTCGACGAGGCCGGCGTCGAGGGCTACCAGAGCGTCACCTCGGCCGCCGAGCTCGACGCGCTGATCAAGGACGGCAAGGCCGGCATCACCGACGACTACAAGGTCGTCTGCGAGGCCGAGGGCATCGACGCGATCGTCGAGGCCACCGGTGCGGTCGAGTACGGCGCGCACGTCGTGACCTTCGCCGCGGACCACAAGAAGCACTGCATCCTGCTCAACGCCGAGGTCGACGGCACCGTCGGCACCGTGCTGAAGCGGCGCGGCGAGGCCAACGGTGTCGTCGTGACGGGCTGCGACGGCGACCAGCCGGGCGTCCAGATGAACCTCTACCGGTTCGTGCGGTCCATCGGGCTCACCCCGCTGGTCATGGGCAACATCAAGGGCCTGCAGGACGAGTACCGCAACCCCACCACGCAGGAGGGGTTCGCCAAGCAGTGGGGTCAGGACCCCTACATGGTCACCTCGTTCGCCGACGGCACGAAGGTCTCCTTCGAGCAGGCGCTCGTGGCCAACGCCACGGGCATGACCGTGGAGAAGCGCGGCCTCAAGGGCGCGGACCACCGCGACCACATCGACACGGCCACCGGGCTCTACGACATCGAGATGCTCAAGGAGAAGGGCGGTGTCGTCGACTACGTCGTCGGGGCCACCCCGGGGCCGGGCGTCTACTGCTTCGCCACGCACGACGACCCCAAGCAGCAGCACTACCTCAAGCTCTACAAGCTGGGGGAGGGGCCGCTCTACTCGTTCTACACGCCCTACCACCTGTGCCACTTCGAGGTGCCGCTGACCGTGGCCCGCGCGGTGCTGTTCGGCGACTACGCCATCACCCCGCTCGGCAAGCCGACCGTCGAGGTCATCACCGTCGCCAAGCGCGACCTCGAGGCGGGCCACACGCTGGACGGCCTGGGTGGCTACGACACCTACGGCCAGTGCGACGCGGCGGACGTCGTCGCCGAGGAGGACCTGCTCCCGATGGGCGTCGCCGAGGGCTGCGTCCTCAAGCGGGCCGTCAAGAAGGACGAGGTCCTCACCTACGCCGACGTCGAGCTGCCGCAGGGTCGACTGATCGACGAGCTCCGCAAGGAGCAGGCCGCCCTCTGACGAGTGGTCCGACCCGGTGTGGCCGAGGGGGTTAGGCGAGGAAGGTGCGCACCCGCTCGGCCACACCGGCGTCCAGGCCCTCGAGCGCGTGCTCGACGGACGGCTCCTTGACCCAGGTGGCGTCCTCGATCTCCGACGCGATCACCTCGTGCGAGTCGAAGTAGAAGTGCGCCTCCGCCCGCTCCTCGACGTAGAGCGTGACCGCACCGAGCTCGCGCCGCGAGCCGTCCGGCAGCGTCACCTCGCGCGGGTTGTCGACCGAGAAGTGGGCGGGGCGCGGGGCGTTGTCGGGGTGGGCGTCGTCGAGGAGGTGGAACTCCGCCTCGGTGCCGCACCCCGCGAGCATCGCGTCGAGCAGCAGGTAGGTCGCCGACGCGGGCAGCGTGTCCGCGGGGATGGTGAGGTGCTGCCCGTCCACGAGCAGCCGCTCGGACGACTCGCGCTCGGCCGCGTGCACCTCGTCGCGCCCGATGAACTCCAGGTGCGACCAGTGGTGCACGTCCCCGTCGTGCTCGACCGTCGCGACGTTGTCGACGACCGGCTCGAGGCACACGAGGGTGCGCAGCTGGGTCGGTGTGCGGCGACGCACGACGGCGCCGACCTTGCGCCCACCCACATGCACGCTCTCCCACGTGGTCTCCATGGACTGGACGGTAACAACGCTGCCGCCCGCCGCGTCACGCTGCTCAGATCGCGGGCGGCTCAGGTCGTGGGCGGCGTCCAGGGCTGGACGAAGTCGTTGCCCGGCAGTCCGCGCGCGGCGAGGTGCAGCGCCGGCCCGGTGGCGCCGTCGATCTGCTCGCGGATGATGTCGGCGTGGCCGGCGTGCCGGGCGAGCTCCTCGACGTGGTGCACGAGCGAGTAGCGCCGGGCCACCTCCATCGGCTCCAGCACCCCGTCCCACGGGGCCGGCCCGACCAGGACCACCTCGTCCGGGTCGGCGCTGCGCACCTCGGCGAGGTACGCCGCGCGGGTCGTGTCGAAGGCCTCCAGCGCGCCGTGCAGGCTCTCGTCGTCGGTCAGCGCGAAGCTGCCGTAGAACTGAGCCGCCAGCTGCTCCCAGGCCGGAGAGTCGGTGCCGTGCGTGGACGCCCGGCGCTCGCCGAGGACGCCGTCCATCACGAACGTCGCGTGCTTGATCAGGCCGCCGATGCTGAGCGCGCTGCGGCACGGGCGCGACCGGGCCTGCTCCTCGGTCAGCCCGTGGGCCGACTCGCGCAGGGCGTCCAGCTGGACCTCGAGGTAGGCCACGAGGCCGTCGATCTCGTTGTCGATGCGTGGGTAGTACACGGTGGTTCTCCCGTCCTGGAGTGGGTGGATCTCAGTGGGTGGATCTCAGTGGGGGATCTCAGTGGGTGGATCTCAGCGGTGGGCGTAGAGGTCGCGCAGCAGCGCGATCTCGGCGCCGTGGTGGATGACCTCGCGATGGATGTGCGTGATGAGTGCGGCCAGCGGGTAGTCGGCAAAGGGCCCTTCCCCAGGGCCGCAGGGGCGCAGCCAGTCCTGCGGGGAGAGGGCGTCGACGCCGGCCGTCCACTGGGCGTAGAACCGGTCCAGCTCGGCGAGTGCGCCCGCGGCCGTGCCGGGGTAGTCGTAACTGAAGTAGTCGACCGACTCGCCGCCGAAATGGGTGGCGAGCCGCGCACCGAGGACGCCGACCAGCACGTGGCCGAGCCGCCACGCGATCGTGGTGACCGGTGCGGGCACCGGCTCGGGCATCGCGAAGTCGATGGTGAAGTTGCCCGAGCCACCGACGATCGGCGCCTCGGAGGTGCCTCTGGGGCACACGTTCCACGCGCCGGGTGCCGGCTCCCAGAAGTACTCGTCGTCGGTGAGGCCGTCGAGGCGCGGCCGCAGCTGGTGGGTCCAGTGCCAGGTGAGCTGGTCACGGATCGCGGTGGTGATCGGTGTGGTGTCCATGGCTCCACCCTCCCGATCCGTCAGGACAGGATCTGTCCGCAGCGGTCGACCGGTCCACATGGTTGCCCGATCCGGGCGGGGAGGTCGCGCTGACCTAGGGTGGAGGCAGGGCACCCGTCGCCCACCCGTCCACGACCCCGGCTTCGCCACGAGCCGCCTGCCCGTTCGAGGAGAGCCGTGCTGATCCAAGTCGTCCTGCACCTGACGGTGGCGGCGTGCGCTCCGCTGCTCGTCCGCTGGTGGGGAAGGCGAGCGTTCTGGGTGCTGGCGCTGCCGTCGCTCGGCACGGTGGTCTGGGCGCTCGCCCAGACGCCCGCCGTCGTCGACGGTCGCGGACCCTCCGAGATGATCCGGTGGGCCCCCGAGATCGGCCTCGAGCTCGGCTTCCGGCTGGACACGCTGGCCTGGCTGATGACGCTGGTCGTCGCCGGCATCGGGGTCCTGGTCCTGCTCTACTGCGCCGACTACTTCGAGGACGACGAGCCCGACCTCGGCCGCTTCTCGGCCCACCTGACGGCGTTCGCCGGCGCCATGGTCGGGCTCGTGACCAGCGACAACCTGCTCCTGCTCTACCTGTTCTGGGAGCTGACGACGGTCCTGTCCTACCTGCTCATCGGGCACGTCAACCAGGACGAGAAGAGCCGCTCCGCGGCGACCCAGGCCCTGGTCGTCACGACCGCGGGTGGCCTGGCGATGCTCTGCGGCCTGGTCATCCTGGCCAACGCTGCCGGCAGCTACGAGCTGAGCACCATCCTCGCGCACCCGCCGAGCGGCACCGTGGTGAGCTGGGCGGTCTTCCTGATCCTGCTCGGCGCCATCAGCAAGTCCGCGCTGGTGCCGATCCACTTCTGGCTGCCCGGGGCCATGGCCGCGCCGACGCCGGTCAGCGCCTACCTGCACGCAGCTGCCATGGTCAAGGCCGGCATCTACCTCGTGGCTCGGTTCGCGCCGGGCTTCGCCGAGGCGCCGCCGTGGCGCCCGACCATCTTGATCCTCGGCGCGCTCACGATGCTCGTCGGCGGCTATCGCGCCCTGCGCCAGCACGACCTCAAGCTGCTCCTGGCCTTCGGCACCGTGAGCCAGCTCGGCTTCCTGATGATCCTCGTCGGTGCCGGCACCCGCGAGGCCGCGCTCGCCGGCGTCACCATGCTGGTCGCGCACGCCCTGTTCAAGTCCGGCCTGTTCCTCACCGTCGGGTCGATCGACCACGCGACCGGCACCCGGGACCTGCGCAAGCTCTCCGGGTTGCGCCGCTCGACGCCGCTGCTGTTCTGGTCGGCCGTGCTGTGCGGGGCGTCGATGGCGGGGGTGCCGCCGCTGCTCGGCTTCGTCGGCAAGGAGGCGGCCTACACCTCGCTGCTCTACGCCGACGCCGCGTGGGGCGTGCCGCTCTTCGTCGTCGTGATGCTGGGGTCGATCCTCACCTTCGCCTACACCGCGCGCTTCCTCTGGGGCGCCTTCGGCACCATCCCCGGCAAGGAGCCCACCTCCGTCCACCCGCTGCACCCGCTGGCGGTAGCGGTGCCTGTCACGCTGGCCGCCGCGAGCCTCGTCGCCGCGCCGCTGTCCGGTCTCGGGGAGCCCTACCTCGACGGTTATGTAGACCTCTGGCCCGCCGGGTCGCACCCCGCCCACCTCGGCCTGTGGCACGGGCTCAACCTGGTCCTGCTGCTGTCGCTGGTCACGCTCGCGCTCGGCGCGGTCCTGTTCGCCTGGCGCAGCCGGGTCGCCCACCTGCAGCAGGCCATGCCGGAGCCGCCGTCGGCGATCTCTGCCTACCGCCTCTTCATGCGCGGGCTGGACCGGCTCTCGCTCGAGGTCACCGGTGGGGTCCAGCGCGGCTCGCTGCCGCTCACCCTCGGGCTGATCCTGCTCGTGCTCATCGTGCTGCCGGGCGGGTCGATCCTGCTGGGCGGGAGCATGCCCGCATCGGTGCGCGCGTTCGACAACCCGGCCCAGCTGGGCGTCGCCGTGCTGGCCACGGTGGCGGCCGTCGCGGCGGTCCGGTCCCGGCGACGGATGCGCGGCGTCATCCTCGTCGGCGTCACGGGCTACGCCGCTGCCGTGCTCTTCCTGGTGCACGGCGCCCCCGACCTCGCGCTCACCCAGACCCTGGTCGAGACCCTCAGCCTCGTGGTCTTCGTGCTGGTCCTGCGCCGGCTGTCCGGCCGGTTCGACGAGAACCGCGACATCCGCCACCGGACGATCCGGGTGACCCTCGGCGTGTTGACCGGGGCCGTGGTCACGGGTGCCACGGTCGTCGCGGCCGGTGCCCGGACGCAGCTGCCGGCGTCGGTCGGCTGGCCCAAGACCGCCTACGACTACGGCGGCGGCGGCAACATCGTCAACGTCGCCCTCGTCGACATCCGCGCCTGGGACACCATGGGCGAGATCTCGGTCGTCCTGGTCGCGGCCACGGGCGTGGCCAGCCTGGTCTACCTCTCGTCCGAACGGCTCTCGGCCACCCGCGCCCGGGTGCGTGACACCCGCTCACGGCGCGGCGAGCAGGCGGCCGACACGACCGGAGGCTGGCTGCCCGAGGGTGACAACGCCCCCCGCGAGCTGCGCTCGCTGCTGCTCGAGATCGTCACCCGGGTGATCTTCCACGCGATCATGGTGTGGTCGCTCTTCCTGCTCTTCGTCGGCCACAACCAGCCCGGCGGCGGCTTCGCGGCCGGCATCGTGGCCGGGCTCGCGCTCACCGTGCGCTACCTCGCGGGCGGCGCCGGCGAGCTGCGCGCGGCGCTGCCGGTCATGCCCGGTCTGCTGCTCGGCAGCGGCCTGTTCCTCTCGGCCGGCTTCGGCGTCGTGTCGATGCTCGCCGGCGGCGACGTGCTGCAGACCTGGGACTACGACCTGCACCTCCCGCTCATCGGCGAGCTCCACCTGGTCACGTCGGTCTTCTTCGACATCGGCGTCTACCTCGTCGTCATCGGACTGGTCCTCGACATCCTGCGCAGCCTCGGCAGCGGCCTGGACGCCCAGATCAACCGCGCGCACGAGGAGGTGAACCGGTGACCGTCAACCTCACCCTCGCGGCGCTCGCCGGCGTCCTGGTCGGCTGCGGCGTGGTGCTGCTGGTCTCCCGCAGCCTGGTCCGCGCCCTGCTCGGCGTGCTGCTGATGAGCAACGGCGTCAACGTCGCCTTCCTCGTCGTCTCCGGCGACCCCGGTAGAGCGCCCCTGGTCACCAAGGAGACCGCGGACACCGCCGTGATCGGCGCCGGCGGCATCAGCGACCCGCTGCCCCAGGCCATGGTGCTGACGGCCATCGTCATCACGCTGGCTGTCACGGCGTTCGCCCTGGCGCTGGCGCACCGCTCCTGGCAGGTGTCGACGAGCGACATCGTCACCGACGACACCGAGGACACCCGCATCGGTGACCTGGCCGCCAAGAACGACCTCGCCGACAGCGACTACGGCGACCTCGAGGATCCGTACGCCCTGTCCGACGAGCCCGACCCGGAGGGAGGGAGGTGACCATGTCCATCGAGAGCCTCGTGCCGCTGCCCGTGATCCTGCCCCTGGTCGGGGCGGGCCTCACCGTCGTCGCCAGCGGCCACACCCAGCTCCAGCGCCTCATCACCACCGTCGTGCTCGGCACCAGCGTGGCCGTCTCCGGAGCCCTGCTGTGGGCCACCGAGACGCACCGGGCGCTCGTCGTCCACGTCGGCGGGTGGGCGCCCACCGAGGGCATCTCGCTGGTCGTCGACCGGCTGTCGGCGCTGATGCTGCTCATCTCCAGCGTCGTGACGTTCGCCGTCATGCTCTACTCGATCGGGCAGGGGCGCCGCTCGGACGACCACGGGGACGGCGAGTCCCCGCTGCCGATCTTCCACCCGACGATGCTCGTGCTCGCCGCGGGCGTGTCCACGACCTTCGTCTCCGGCGACCTGTTCCACCTCTACGTCGGCTTCGAGATGCTGCTGTTCTCGAGCTTCGTCCTGCTGACCCTCGGGGGCACGACCGACCGGGTCCGGGCCGGCGCCAACTACGTCGTGGTCAACCTGCTCTCGTCGTTGATCTTCCTGCTCGCGATCGCCCTGGTCTACGGCGCGACCGGAACGGTCAACCTGGCCGAGCTCGCCGGCCGTCTCGACGAGCTCAGCGACCCGGTCCGACTCACCCTGCAGCTGCTGCTGCTGCTCGGCTTCTGCATCAAGGCCGCGGTCTTCCCGATGTCGGGCTGGCTGCCCGACTCCTACCCCATGGCACCGGCCTCCGTCACGGCGGTGTTCGCCGGGCTGCTCACCAAGGTCGGGGTCTACGCGATCATTCGCACGCAGACCCTGCTCTTCCCCGACGGGCGGCTCGACACCCTGCTCATGTGGGCCGCGCTGCTCACCATGCTCGTCGGCATCCTCGGCGCCGTCGCGCAGGACGACATCAAACGACTGCTGTCCTTCACCCTCGTCTCGCACATCGGCTACCTGATCTTCGGCATCGCCGTCGGCAACCAGCACGGACTGGCATCGGCCATCTTCTACACCGCCCACCACATCACCATCCAGACCTCGCTGTTCCTCGTCGTCGGGCTGGTCGAGGTCAAGGCCGGCTCCACCCAGCTGAGCAAGCTCGGCGGGCTCGCGACCACCGCGCCCGGGCTGGCCCTGCTGTTCTTCATCCCCGCCATGAACCTCGCCGGCATCCCGCCGTTCTCGGGCTTCCTCGGCAAGGTCGGTCTGATCCAGGCCGGTGCGCAGGCCGGGGGCTGGCTCGACTACGTGCTGATCGCCGGGTCGGTCGTCACCAGCCTGCTCACGCTCTACGCCGTGAGCCGGGTGTGGTCGCGGGCGTTCTGGCGGGCCGCGCCGGTGGAGGAGGGCTCGTCGGCCACCCCCGGCACCGTGGGGCGGCTGCACCCGCTGGCCCGTGGGATGGTCCTGCCGACCGCCGCGCTGGTGATCTTCAGCGTCTCGCTGACCTTCGCCGCCGGCCCGCTGTTCTCGTTCACCCAGCACGCTGCGGCCCAGCTGAACGACCGCGCGGGCTACGTCACCGCCGTCTTCCCGGACGGGATGAGCCGATGATCCGCCAGCGGGTCCGCCCGCTCCCGCTCGCCGGCCTGACCCTGATCTGGATCATGCTCTGGGGCACCCCGACCTGGAGCAACCTGGTCTTCGGCCTCGTCCTCGGGTTCATCGTGCTGCTGCTCTTCCCGCTCCCGCACCGGGTGGCGTCGGTGCGCGTGCACCCGCTGGCGCTGCTACGGCTGATCGGTCACTTCCTCGTCGACCTGTTCGTCGCCAGCTGGGTCGTGGCCTGGATGGCGATGCGTCCGCGGGGGATCGGCCGCGGCGCCATCATGGACGTCCAGCTGAGCCTCGACGACGACCTGCGCCGCGCCATCGTCGCCGAGATGACCTCGCTCGTGCCGGGCACGGTCGTCCTCGACCTGGACCCGTTCACGAGCATCATCACCGTGCACGTGGTGGACACGACCGACCCCGTCGAGCTCGAGCGCGAGCGCGGCAAGATCCTCGCTCTCGAGCGCCGGGTGGCCCGAGCCATCGACATCGTGCGACCGGCAGGAAGCAGCGTGTCATGACCCTGGTCTACGTCCTGATCGCGCTGCTGCTGTTCGCCGCCGGAGCGTGCACGCTCGTGCGCATCATCCGCGGCCCGACCGTCCTCAACCGGGCGCTCGGCAACGACGTCCTGGTGTCGATCATCATCTGTGTCCTCGGCGTCGAGGCCGCCGTCTTCCAGCACACGACCACCGTCCCGATCCTGCTCTCGCTGTCGCTGGTCGGGTTCGTCGGCTCGGTGTCGATCGCCTGGTTCGTCGCGAAGGACGTGGACGACGAGCGCGACCGCGCGACCGACGGGGACGCCGACACCGTGGGTGAGCTGGTCGTCCAGGACGACGACCCCGAGCGTGAAGGGGGTCGGCCATGAGCTGGACCACCGTGGCCGACTGGGCGTCGGCTCTGTTCCTGCTCGGTGGCGCGATCCTCTGCCTCGCCGCCTCGCTCGGTCTGCTGCGCTTCCCCGAGCTGATCTCCCGGATGCACGCGGCGACCAAGCCGCAGACGCTGGGCGTGCTCTTCGTCCTGCTCGGCGTCGAGCTGCGGCTGCGCTCGCTGAGCACCGTGCCGATGCTGCTGCTCGTGGCCGCGTTCCAGCTGATGACCTCGCCGCTGTCGTCGCACATGATGGCCCGCTCGGCGCTGCGGATCGGCCAGACCGACTCCATCGGCCGGTGGGAGCCCGGGGACGCGCAGGTGCGACCGCCCGAGGCCGATCAGGACTGATCCTGTCCGCCATCCCTGGCACCCTGGGGTCATGGCCGAGACGATCCGGCGCATCCTGCGTCTGCTGGACCTGCTCCAGTCGCGTCCGGTGTGGTCCGGTCCTGAGCTGGCCGGGCGGCTCGGGGTCACCGACCGCACCATCCGCCGCGACGTCGAGCGGCTGCGTGAGCTCGGCTACCTGGTCGAAGGGGAGCACGGGTCCGCGGGTGGCTACCGGCTGCGCGCCGGCCGTGAGCTGCCGCCGCTGCTGCTCGATGACGAGGAGGCCATCGCCATCGCGGTGAGCCTGCGTGGCGCGGCGACCAGTCCGGTGAGCGGGGTGGGGGAGGCCGCTCTACGAGCCCTGGCCAAGCTCGACACCGTGTTCCCACCCCGGCTGCGGGCGCAGGTTGCCGCCGTGCAGGAGGTGACGACTGCGGTGCCGCGGGCCGTCACGGAGGTGGGGCCCGAGGTGCTCGTGGAGGTGGCCCGGGCGGCCCGCGGGCGTGTGCAGCTGCGGTTCGACTACACGACCCGAGCGGGCGCGGTCTCGGGTCGGCGGGTGGAGCCCTACCGGATCGTCACCACCGGGTTGCGCTGGTATCTCATGGCGTTCGACCTCGAGCGCGAGGACTGGCGGACCTTCCGGCTCGACCGGATCGCGTCCGTCCACGTCACGACCTTCCGGTTCACCCCCCGCCCTGCGCCCGACGCCGCCGAGTTCGTGCAGCAGGCCATCACCCGGTCGGGCTACCGGCACCAGGTCGAGGTGGCCATCGGCGCTCCGGTCGACGACGTCCGGGCCCGCATCCCGGCCAACGTCGGGACGGTGGAGCCCGCTCCCGCGCCGGTTGTCGGTGATGGGCGCAGCGAGGCAGCGCTGGTGCGCGTCGGTGGCGACGACCTCGACGGCGTGGCCTGGCACCTGGCCGGGATCGCGTTGTCGCTCGACGCGACGCTGACCGTGCTCTCGCCGCCCGAGCTGGACCAGGCGCTGGCCCGCCTCGGGCGTGCCGTGCTCGGCTTCTCGGTCAGCGGCCGCGCGTAGACCGTTGCGCGCGCTGGCGGGCGCCGCTCACCACGACCTCGGCCCCGACGCTCAGCAGGACGCCGACCACGGCGAGGGCGATCCCGACCGGGGTGCTCACGATCCCGCCGAGCAGCAGCAGCCCCGCCCCCGCGGTGAGCAGGCCGGCGACGACGGTGACCCAGAGCGCCCGGGTGCGCCACGGCCGGCCCGCCAGGCCACGCACGACGTCGATCATCCCGATCAGCACGAGCACGAATCCGGGGGCCACGACGGGAGCCTAACGAAGTCTCCCCTGGTCTTCTCAGCCGCAAGGGCTAGCCTGAAGCATGGACTGGGCCGTGACGATCGTGGGACTGGCGGTGGGCGCCGGGATGGGACTGCGTCTGCTGCGTGATCGCGCGTGCACCGATCGGGCGTCCGGACCGGTGGCAGCGCCCCGTCGGGCACCCTCCCCCTCGACCTCCTCGTCCCCCGAGACGGTTGTCGGCTCCCTCGTCGCCGGCCCTCGGCTGAGCGAGCTGCCCGACGACGTGCGCCGCATGCTCGGCACGCTCGCCGCGCGGGCCGACCAGGCGCGACCGCACCTCACCGACGACGACCGGCTCGCGCTGCACACCATCACCTCCGTAGAGCTCCCCGCGCTCGTCGACGCCTGGCTGGCCGACCCGCCCACCGCGCGGGACGAGAACCTGCCGCTGCTGCGGCATGCCGTCGAGGCCGCGGCGACGAGGGTTGCCCGCCTGCACCAGTTCGCCGAGCGATCCGCGAGCACGCCGACCCGGCACGCAGCCCGCGTGCTGATCGACAAGTACGCCGAGCCGGCGCACCCGCTCAACCTCGACCCGGTGACGCTGGTCGAGCCTGGCGCGGGCGACACCGCCCTGGCCACCCGCCCCCGCACCACCCGGCGCCGGCCACGCACCGAGCCGCAGGTGGTGCCGTGCATCACCGGCGAAGTCCGTTATGTGGCAACAGGACTCGTCGTCGACCAGGTCGAGCCGGGGGCTCGGGTGCATTTCGTCCAGCCGCGCGCGCGGATCCGCCGGGCCAGCGGGGCGTGCATCAAGCGAGTGGTCTCTGGCGCGGTCATCGAGGAGCTGACCGACTGCTTCGTCGATCACGTCGAGGCGGGTGCGGTCATCGAGCGGGCGCGCGGCTGCACCTTCGGCTACCTCGAGCCCGGCGCCAAGGTGCTGCACCTCACCGACTGCACCGTGGTCCGCGCCCTTCCCTGAGCACGGGCCGGCGCCGGTCAGGACGTAGCATGGGGCCTTGCCTCGGTCAGCCGGGGCGGCGGGCCTCTAGCTCAGCTGGTTAGAGCAGCGGACTTTTAATCCGCGGGTCGTGGGTTCGAGCCCCACGGGGCCTACTGACCTGTCCGCAGGGACACGGGAGGCGCTTTGACTGACGAGACCGCAGATCCGGGGATCCTCGTCGGCACGTCGGGGTGGGCCTACGACCACTGGATCGGGGTGCTCTACCCGCCGGAACTGCCGAAGCGACGGTGGCTGGAGCGGTACGTCCAGGAGTTCGGCACCGTAGAGCTCAACGCCAGCTACTACCGCTGGCCCCGGCAGGCGACCTTCGGCTCGTGGGAGCGGCGGCTGCCGCCCGGGTTCGAGCTGGCGGTCAAGGCGTCCCGCGGGCTGACCCACGCGCGGCGGCTCTACGCCCCCGAGAAGTGGGCCGACATCTTCGCCCGGGACCTCGCGCGGCTGGGGGACCGGCGCGGGCCGCTGCTGCTGCAGCTGCCGCCGACCCTGGAGCGGGACGACGCCCGGCTGGACTACGCGCTGGGGGCGATCCCGTCCTGGATCCGGGTGGCGGTCGAGCTGCGGCACGAGTCCTGGCTCCACGACGACGTCTTCGCGCTGCTGGAGCGGCACGGGGCGGCCTACGTGATCATGAGCGGGGCGCACCTGCCGTGCGTGCTGCGCGCGACCACGGACGTCGTCTACGTGCGGATGCACGGGCCCAGCCACGACCACCTCTACGCCGGCAGCTACTCCGAGGACGACCTGCGCTGGTGGGCCGACCGGTGTCGCGAGTGGCAGGGGCAGGGGCGACGCGTCTACGTCTACTTCAACAACGACGGGCACGGGTTCGCCGTGCACAACGCCCGTCGCCTGCGCGACCTGACGCGTTAGGCCGGCGTTGGGTCGGCGGTAGGCCGGCTACGGGCGCGCGCCGAGCACGGCCACGCCGTCGCCCTGCAGGTCGGCGAGGCCGGCCCGACGGCCTGTCATCGCCAGCAGCATGGCGAGCATCGGCCCGGCGACCAGCGGCCGACCGACCTCGCCGAACGCGTAGGGGTCGTCGGTCGCCGCAAGGTGCAGCCCGGCGATCCGCCGCTTGGTGCCGAGGATCAGGTTCGACCCCTGGTAGAACTCGGCGACCTCGCGGACCGCCTTCGAAGGGTAGGTGTGTGTGCTCGATGCCGAGCGGTCGTCGGATGTCCTCGGCATGGACGATCGTCTCGCCGAGCCAGGACAGGGCGGGTCCGGGTGGGGCCGTCGTCGCGTCGACCAGCGACCGGAACCGCTCGAGCGTCTCGGCGGGGGAGGCGCCGCGGTAGGTCTCGATGTCGTGGCGCGCCATCTTCTCGAAGTGGAAGCCGTGCCGAGCGAGCGAGCCGAAGAACCGGACCGGGGTCATGGCGGCCGTCGACGCCATGTGGGCGAGGACGTCACGCACGGTCCAGCCCTCGCAGAGCGACGGGGTCTCCCACTGCTCGTCGGTGAGCTGGGCGAGATCGTCGGCCAGGGCGGCGCGCTCGGCCGCGATCGTGGACCACATCGGTGTGCTCTCGGTTGCCATGGAGATCTCCTGAGACAGGGCGGGTGCGGGTCGCGCACGCCGCCAGTCTAGGGGCGGGTAGACCGTGAGCAAGGGGTGTTCTTAGCGGGAGATACTGGGTCGGTGAGCTCTACCCCGATGACCACCGACACCTTGACCGCGGCCGACGTCGAGGCGGCAGCCGAGCGACTCGCCGGGGTCGTGGACCAGACCCCGCTGCAGCTCAACGCCCGCCTCAGTGCGCTCTCCGGCGCCCGGGTCTACCTCAAGCGCGAGGACCTGCAGCCGGTCCGTTCGTTCAAGCTGCGCGGCGCCTACAACCTCATCTCGCAGCTCTCCGACTCCGAGCGCGCGGCCGGTGTCGTCTGCGCGAGCGCCGGGAACCACGGCCAGGGCGTGGCGTACGCCTGTCACGCGCTCGGGATCCGCGGTCAGATCTTCGTGCCGAGCACCACCCCTCGGCAGAAGCGCGACCGCATGCTCGCGCTCGGTGGTGACATGGTCGACCTCGTCGTCGTGGGGGACACCTACGACGATGCCGCCACGGCCGCCGCCGCGCGGGTGGCGGCGACCGGCGCCACGCTCGTCCCCGCGTTCGACGACCTGCGCACCATGGCGGGTCAGGGGACGCTCGCGATCGAGGTCGTCGAGCAGCTGGGCCACGCTCCTGATGTGCTCGTCGTCGGGGTCGGTGGTGGTGGGCTGCTGGCTGGCTGCGTCTCCTGGCTCGGTGAGCGGCACCCCGGGACGCGCGTCGTCGGGGTGGAGCCGGCCGGTGCCGCGTGTCTCGGTGCGGCCCTCGCCGCCGGCGAGCTCGTAGACCTCCCCGAGATCGACACGTTCGTCGACGGTGCCGCTGTGCGCCGGGCTGGCGCGCACACCTACCCGATCGTGAAAGAGTCTGGGGCAGAGCTGATCTCGGTCCCCGAGGGCCGGATCTGCTCGGAGATGCTCGCGCTCTATCAGGTCGACGGGGTCATCGCCGAGCCAGCGGGCGCCCTGGCGTCGTCGGCGCTGGGCCGGTTCGTCCACGTGCAGCCCGGCCAGGACGTCGTCGTCGTGGTCAGCGGCGGCAACAACGACGTGTCGCGCTACTCCGAGATCGTCGAGCGGGCACTCGTCTACGAAGGCCGCAAGCACTACTTCCTGGTCAACTTCCCGCAGGAGCCCGGGGCGCTGCGGCGCTTCCTCGACGAGGTGCTCGGACCCGACGACGACATCACGTTGTTCGAGTACGTCAAGCGCTCCAACCGCGAGACGGGTCCGGCGCTCGTCGGCGTGGAGCTCGGCGACCCGGGCGAGCTGGACGCGCTGCTCGACCGGATGGCGCACAGCCCGATGGGGGTCGAGAAGGTCGAGGCCGACAGCCCGTTCTACCGGTTCCTGGTGTGAGGCAACGGGTTTCGGTGCAGCACGCAAGGAGCATCTGATGGGCGCCGGACCGATCCTCGCGATCGTGCTGTTCGTGGCGGCATGGGGCATCGCCGTGTGGGGGTTCTACGCCCGCAAGCTCAGCCCCGCGTGGGCCATCGCCGCGATCGTGGCGGGCATCGCCCTGCTCTACGTCAGCGCGCTGGTCTTCGCCTTGACCTACTAGCGCTCACTACCAGCGCCGACCTGCTCGGCGTCCTCGGCCCAGAACGGGTCCTGGACCTCCTTCAGCGTCGCGACGCTGCGGTCGAACGCCGCCTGCTCCTCCTCGTCGAGGTCCAGCTCGACGATGCCGCGGACGCCACGCCGCCCGATGGACGTCGGCACGCCGATGTAGAGCCCCTCGTGGCCGTACTGCCCCTCGAGCAGCGCCGACACGGGCAGCGTGACCTTCTGGTTGGACAGGACCGCGCGGGTGATCCGGGCGAGCGCCATGCCGATGCCGTAGCTCGTGGAGCCCTTGGCCTCGATGATCTCGTAGGCTGCGTCCCGGGTCTTGCGGAAGATCTCGTCGAGCTCTTGACGCAGCTCGGGGTGGGCCGCGACGCGCTTGGCGATCGAGCGGCCGGCGACAGATGCGGCGCTCCAGACGGGCAGCTCGGAGTCGCCGTGCTCGCCGATGATGGTCGCGTGCACGTTGGTCGTGGCGACCTCGAAGAACTGGCCGAGGTGGAAGCGCAGCCGGGCCGTGTCGAGCGTCGTGCCCGAGCCGATGACCTGGCTCGACGGCAGCCCCGAGTAGCGCCAGGTCGCGTAGGACAGGATGTCGACCGGGTTCGTCGCGACCAGGAAGATGCCGTCGAAGCCCGATGCCATCACCTGGTCGACGATGTCCTTGAAGATCTTCATGTTCGTCCCGACCATGTCCAGCCGGGTCTGTCCGGGGCGCTGGGCGACACCCGCGCAGATCACCACCATCGCCGCGTCGCGGCAGTCGTCGTAGTCCCCGAAGCTCACCGACACCGGCTCCGGCGCCCACGCCTCGCAGTGGTTGAGGTCGAGCACGTCGGCCCGGGACTTGGTGACGTTGAGGTCGATCAGCACCAGCTCGTCACAGCTGCCCTGGTTGACGACGGCGTAGGCGTAGGCGACCCCGACGGCTCCCGATCCGATCAGGACGACCTTGTTCTCGACGTACTTCATGGCGGCTCCCTGCACGATGACGTGGACGTTGACGTAGACGTGGACCTGGCCTGCGGCACCAGCCTAGGGGAGGGGCAGACGCACGTCTCCTGCGGGGGCGCCCTTGGCAGCAGTAGGCACCGGCGCAGTAGGGGACAATGGCAGCGCCATGTCTCTTGCTGACCTCCTGCCCGCCTCTGCCGCCCGCCGCACCACTCGCCCCGCCGGTGACGCCGGTGCCCACGCCGACGCCGCTGGCAACACAGACGGCGCCTTCGACGCGGACGAGGCCTACCTCGCGTTCACCGGATGGGCCGAGGAGCGGGGGCTGACCCTCTATCCCCACCAGGACGAGGCGCTGCTCGAGCTCGCATCGGGGGCCAACGTCATCCTCGCCACCCCGACCGGGTCGGGGAAGTCGTTGGTGGCCGCGGGCGCGCACTTCCTCGCGCTCTCGCAGGGGATGCGCACGTTCTACACCGCGCCGATCAAGGCCCTGGTGTCGGAGAAGTTCTTCGCGCTGTGCGACCAGTTCGGCGCCGAGAACGTCGGCATGCTGACCGGGGACGCGGCGGTCAACAGCACCGCACCGATCATCTGCTGCACCGCAGAGGTGCTGGCCAACATCGCCCTGCGCGAGGGCGCCACCGCCGACATCGGTCAGGTGGTGATGGACGAGTTCCACTTCTACTCCGAGCCGGGGCGCGGGTGGGCATGGCAGGTGCCGATCCTCACCCTGCCGCAGGCTCAGTTCCTGCTGATGTCGGCGACGCTCGGTGACACCACCTTCTTCGAGCAGGACCTCACCCGGCGCACCGGGCGTGACACCGCTGTCATCGACGACGCGGAGCGACCGGTCCCGCTCGCCTACACGTGGGCGCTCACCCCGCTGCAGGAGACCATCGAGGACCTGCTCGTGGCCAAGGAGGCGCCGATCTACGTCGTGCACTTCACCCAGGCGGCGGCGCTCGAGCGCGCGCAGGCGCTGACCTCGATCAACGTCGCGACCCGCGAGGAGCGCGACCGGATCGCCGCCGAGATCAAGGGTTTTCGCTTCTCCAAGGGCTTCGGCGCGACCCTCAACCGACTGGTCCGGCACGGCATCGGCGTCCACCACGCCGGCATGCTCCCGAAGTACCGCAGACTCGTCGAGACCCTCGCCCAGCAGGGCCTGCTCAAGGTCATCTGCGGCACCGACACCCTCGGCGTCGGCATCAACGTGCCCATCCGCACGGTCGTGCTCACCGGGCTCGCGAAGTTCGACGGCTCCCGCCAGCGCCTGCTCAAGGTCCGCGAGTTCCACCAGATCGCCGGGCGCGCGGGCCGAGCGGGCTTCGACACCAGCGGATCCGTGGTCGTGCAGGCCCCCGACCACATCGTCGAGAACCACCGCCTCGTGCTCAAGGCCGGTGACGACCCCAAGAAGCAGAAGCGGATTCAGCGCAAGAAGGCCCCCGAGGGCCAGGTGACCTGGACCGAGCAGCAGTTCGAGCGCCTCGTCGGCTCGCCGCCCGAGACCCTGACCTCCCGGATGTCGATCAACCACGCCACGGTGCTCAACGTCATCCAGCAGCCGGGCGACCCCATCTGGACGCTGCGGCGCCTGCTGACTGACAACCACGAGGACGCGCGCACGCAGGCGCGGCTGCAGCGCCGCGCCATCGAGATCCTGCGGAGCCTGCTGGATGCCGGTGTGGTGGAACGACTTCCGGTGCCCGACGAGCTCGGTCGCACCCTCCGCGTCACCCAGGACCTGCAGCGCGGCTTCGCGCTCAACCAGCCGCTCTCCGCGTTCGCGCTCGCGGCCATCGAGCTGCTCGACCCCGAGAGCCCCACCTACGCTCTCGACGTCGTCTCGGTCATCGAGGCGACCCTCGACGACCCCCGCGGTGTCCTGCTCGCCCAGCAGTTCAAGGCGCGCGGCGAGGCCGTCGCCGAGATGAAGATGGACGGCATCGACTACGACGAGCGGATGGAGCTGCTCGAGGACGTGTCCTGGCCAAAACCGTTGGAGGAGCTGCTGGTCGGCGCGCTCGATGTCTACCGACAGAGCCACCCGTGGGTCCACGAGGACGACCTGTCGCCCAAGTCCGTGGTGCGGGACCTCTACGAGCGCGCGATGAACTTCGGTGACTACGTGCGCTTCTACAACCTCGCGCGCGGCGAGGGGCTGGTGCTGCGCTACCTCACAGACGCCTACCGCTCGCTGCGCCAGACCGTCCCCACGACGCACCGCACCGAGGAGCTCGCCGACCTCATCGAGTGGCTGGGCGAGCTGGTGCGGCAGACGGACTCGAGCCTGCTCGAGGAGTGGGAGGCGCTCGCGCACGAGACCGACCACGACGGACCCGTAGACCTCGCCGTGCTCGCCGCGCCGCCCTCACCGCGTCGACTGTCGGCCAACGCACGCGCGCTGCGAGTCATGGTGCGCACCGCCATGTTTCGCAAGGTCGAGCTGCTCGCCCTGGGCCGCTGGGGCGAGCTCGCCGAGCTCGACGCGGCGGCGGCGTCCCTCTCGCAGCAGGCCCGCGCCGATCTCGACCTCGAGCCGTCGGAGGCCGAGCCGCTCGACGAGGCGCTGTGGCAGGAGGCGGGCGAGGAGTACTTCGACGAGTACGACTCGGTCGGGACCGGCCCGTCGGCCCGTGGGCCAGCGATGCTCGTCATCGAGACCGAGAGCGACCGCTGGCTCGTCGACCAGATCCTCGAGGACCCCGAGGGCGACCACGACTGGCGCCTCAAGGCCGAGGTCGACCTGGTCGCGACGGACGAGGCCGGCGAGCTGGTGCTGCTGACCACGGACCTGGCCCAGGCCTGAGCCGCCACCGGACCGCGCCTCCGAGTCGCTTGACGACGGCGACGTTTCACTCCTCGCGTGCCCCTTTGAGACAATGGACTCTCGCACGTGGCAGTCCCCGGACCAGCCAGCCCCCGGACCAGCCCCCCCGGACCAGCCCTCACGAGCAGGAGCCTCATGCCCGTCACCGCGACCTACCGGTTGCAGATGCACCACGAGTTCACCTTCGCCGACGCCGCCCGGCGCGTGCCCTACCTCGCGGCGCTCGGGGTCTCGCACCTCTACCTGTCGCCGATCCTCAAGGCCGTGCCCGGCTCCCAGCACGGCTACGACGTGGTCGACCACAACGAGATCAACCCCGAGCTGGGCGGCCGTGCGGGCTTCGAGGCGCTGGCCTCGGTGGCCCACGAGCACGGCCTCGGCATCGTCGTCGACGTGGTCCCCAACCACATGGCGCTGGTGGCCCCCGAGAGCGCCAACCGGCCGCTCTGGGCGGTGCTCAAGGAGGGCCGGGACGCCCCGACCGCGCACTGGTTCGACATCGACTGGAAGTCCGGTGGCGGCCGCATCGGCCTGCCGATCCTCGGCGACACGCTGGTCGAGACCCTGCAGGCCGGCGAGATCACGTTCGACGAGCTGGCCGACGGTGAGCCCGTGCTGCGCTACCACGAGCACGTCTTCCCGATCGCGGTGGGCACCGAGGCGCCCACCGTCGAGGCCGTCCTCGCCCGCCAGCACTACCAGCTGGCGTCCTGGCGGCAGAAGGAGTCGATGCTCAACTACCGCCGCTTCTTCGACGTCGACGGGCTGATCGCCGTGCGGGTCGAGGAGGACGACGTCTTCGACGCGACCCACGCGCTGCTGCTCGAGCTCAACCACGCCGGCCTGATCGACGGCTTCCGCATCGACCACCCCGACGGCCTCGCCGACCCGGTGGGCTACCTGCAGCAGCTGCGCGCCAGCTCGCGCGAGGGCACCATCATCTGGGTCGAGAAGATCCTCGAGGGCCACGAGCGGCTGCCCAACGACTGGGCCTGCGACGGCACGACCGGCTACGACGCGATGAACGCCATCCAGACCGCGCTGGTCGACCCGGCGGCCGAGCCCGAGCTCACCGCGCAGTGGGAGGCCTCCGGTGGCCGCATCGACGTCGAGCGCTCCGTCACCCTCGCGAAGCGTCAGGTCGTCGAGGAGCTCCTCCAGCCCGAGGTAGAGCGACTGGTCCGGCGGGCGCGCGAGGCCCTCCCCACGCTGGACCCGGCCCGGCTGCAGGCTGCCGTCGTCGAGCTCCTCGTCGCGGGGGAGGTCTACCGCGCCTATGTCCAGCCCGAGCAGCGCCTGTCGCCGCTCGCCCGTCGCCGGCTGCGCGACGCCTACGAGGGCGCGGTTGCCGCACGGCCCGACCTCGAGCCCGAGCTGGCGCGGCTGATCGAGCTGGCCACGGCGGAGGACGCCGACCTCAGTGCCATCGACTTCGCCGTGCGCCTGCAGCAGACCTGGGGTCCGGTGATGGCCAAGGGCATCGAGGACACCACGTTCTACCGCTGGCACCGGCTGATCGCGCTCAACGAGGTCGGTGGCGACCCGGGTGCGCTCGAGCACGCCTCTGCCGCAGCGCTGCACGACTGGGCGCTGCACCAGCGGCGCTACTGGCCGCAGGGCATGACGACGCTGTCGACCCACGACACCAAGCGGTCCGAGGACACCCGCGCGTTCCTGCTCGCGATCGCCGGCGACCCGGCGACGTGGAAGGAGCTGAGCATGCGCTTCCGGCTCGCCGCGTCGCAGCTCGGCATCGACAAGCCGACCGCCCACCTGATCTGGCAGACCATCGCCGGCGCTGGCCTGCTCGAGAAGGAGCGGCTCAACGAGTACCTCCTCAAGGCGATCCGCGAGGCCAAGCAGCACACCGCGTGGGTCGACGGTGACCCCGACTACGAGCAGTCGGTGCTCGACTTCGCCGACAAGGCGCTCGAGTCCGGCGATCGGCACGAGGCGCTCGTGCAGGCGTGGGACACCCATCGCGAGGCGATCCGCGCGACCGTCCTCGGCGCAAAGCTGTTGCAGCTCACCGCTCCTGGCGTGCCCGACAACTATCAGGGCTGCGAGACGCTCAACCAGACGCTGGTCGACCCGGACAACCGGCAGCCGGTCGACTACGACGACCTGGCCACCCGGCTGGAGGCCATCGACGCGGGCGACCCGGTCACCGACCTTTCGGACGAGAAGCTGCTGGTCACCTCGGCCGCGATGCGCCTGCGGCGCGAGCGTCCGCACGCGTTCGGCGTCGCGGGGCTCTACGTCCCGCTGACGTCCAGCAGCGAGCACGCGCTCGGCTTCCTGCGGGCCGGTCAGGTGGCGACCATCGTGACCCGGGCTCCGCACCGGCTCGAGGCGTCCGGCGGCTGGAAGGACTCCGACGTGGTGCTGCTGCCGACCGGCACGTGGCGAGATCGCCTGACCAACAAGCAGATCCAGGTGCCGCCGACGGGTGAGGTGCCCGTCCGCGACCTGCTCGACCAGCGGCCGGTGGCGCTGCTGGCCCGTGACGGATGGGGCAAGGAATGACCGACTACGCGCTCTGGGCGCCGCACAAGCAGTCCGTCGACGTGGTGGTGGGCGACACCCGCCACCCCCTGACGAAGGGGCCGGACGGCTGGTGGCGCGGTGACGTCGACACCGACCCGCAGGCTCCCTACGCCTTCAGCCTCGACAACGGCGACCCGCGGCCCGACCCGCGCGGCCTGCGCCTCGTCGACGGGGTGCACGGGCCGACGACGCCGTTCGACCTGACCGCCTTCGACTGGACCGACGGCGACTGGGCCGGCCGACCGCTGCGTGGCTCCGTGGTCTACGAGGTGCACGTGGGGACCTTCACCCCCGAGGGCACGCTCGACGCAGCGATCGGCAAGCTCGACTACCTGGCCGACCTCGGCGTGACGACGGTCGAGCTGATGCCGCTGAACTCCTTTCCGGGAGACCACAACTGGGGTTACGACGGTGTCGGTCTCTACGCCGTCGACGAGACCTACGGCGGCCCGGCGGGGCTGCAGCGCTTCGTCGACGCCGCGCACGGCAAGGGGCTCGCGGTGTGTCTCGACGTGGTCTACAACCACCTGGGGCCGGACGGCAACTACCTCGGCGAGATCGCGCCCTACTTCACCGAGCTGCACCACACGCCGTGGGGCGCGGCCGTCAACCTCGACGGACCCGACAGCGACGAGGTGCGTCGCTTCATCATCGACAACGCGCTGCTGTGGCTGCGCGACTTCCACCTCGACGCGCTGCGGCTGGACGCCGTGCACGCCCTCATCGACGAGCGGGCCGTCCCGATCCTCGAGGAGCTGGCCGCCGCCGTCGACCAGCTGAGCGAGCAGGTCGGGCGCCCGCTGGTGCTCATCGCCGAGGACGACCGCAACGACGTGACGACCACCTCGCCGCGCGGATCCGAAGGCACCGCAGGCGGACTCGGCATCGCCGGCCAGTGGACCGACGACATCCACCACGCGCTGCACGTCGCGCTGACGGGGGAGACCGACGGCTACTACGCCGACTTCGCCGAGCCGGGCGCTCTCGCCAAGGTCTTCACCAACGCCTTCTTCCACGACGGCACCTTCTCGACGTTCCGCGGGCGCGGCCACGGCCGACCGGTGGACCGCACCTCGATCGGCGGCCACCGGTTCGTCGCCTCCCTGCAGACGCACGACCAGATCGGCAACCGCCGCACCGGCGACCGCTTGTCGGCGACAGTCCCGCAGGGGCGGCTCGCCGCCGGTGCCGCGCTGCTGCTGACGTCGGCCTTCACCCCCATGCTGTTCATGGGGGAGGAGTGGGCCGCGACGACGCCCTGGCAGTTCTTCACCGACCACCTGGACCCCGCGCTCGCCGAGGCCATCCGCCGGGGCCGGGCCGCCGAGTTCGCCTCGCACGGCTGGGGACCCGACGAGGTCCCGGACCCGCAGCACCGCGGCACGCTCGAGGCGTCGCGCCTCAACTGGGCCGAGCTCGACCAGCCCGAGCACGCGCGGATGCACGACTGGTATCGGCGTCTGCTCGCCCTGCGTCGGGCAGAGCCCAGCCTGCAGGACGACGACCTGTCGGCCGTCGAGCTCGACTGGGACGACGACGCGCGCGTGGGCGTGCTGACCCGCGGCGCGCTGCGCACCGTCGTCTCGCTCGCCGACGGTGCTGCCACCGCGCAGGTGCCGGCCGGCGCCACTGTGGTCGAGCAGTGGGACGACTCCACCGTCGTAGACCCCTCTGGCACCGTCACGTTCACCGGTCCGGGCGCCGTCGTGGTGCGCCTCCCGTGAGCGGCTCCGAGGGCACCCCACCCGGCCGTCCGGTGCCTCGCCGCCCCGCGTTCTACTCGCCCGAGGCGATGGAGGCGCACGGCGGGGTGGTGCTCGACCCGGCCGTCCAGTCCGAGATCGCCCACGAGACCGCGCAGATCATCGTGCACGCGGGGCGGGCCGCGACCGACCCGGCCGTCACCGACCGTCTGGTCCGGCTGACCGACGACCTGGGGCTGTCCACGCTCGCCGACCTCTGGGCCCCGCTGCCGGCGCACTCGCTGCCCGGGGCCCTGTGGCGGCTCTACGCCCTGCGCGAGTGGGTGGTGCGCGACGCCGACGGCGCCTCGCGCGACTACGAGGCAGGGCACCGGCACGCCGACGTCCTGCACGCGATCACCGGCGTGGCCGAGCCGCCGGGGCCGATCGAGGTCAAGGAGCTGGCCGACGCCATCCTGCGCGGGGTCTTCTCCGGCGACCTGGACGTCGCACTCGCGCGTGCGGGGGCGTTCTGCCGCATCGTCGCCGCCGGCCGCGCGCACCGTGCCGACTGGTCAGGGGCGGCGTTCGACGACGACGAGGGCGAGGCCGCGTGGCTCAAGGCCGCCGGCAACATGCAGGTGCTCGGCCAGGACCTCGAGACCTGCGCGCGCCTGTGGCGGCGCGGAGACCTGATCTAGGGCGACGACCGCTTCGCTTCGGGAACATCCCCGGGCACGCTGCCGTTAAAATGATTCGTGCGCCGGGCCGCGGTAGCCCCGGGTCCCAAATTAAGCCGCTACGAGCGGCCACGTGCCGAGAGGCGCTCCCGGTCCGGCGCACCCACCAACCGCACTGCTACCAGCAGTGCGACGAGCACGTGCCCGCTCAGGCGATCTGGGGCTGCGCAGTCGGCCTGGCCGCGCCACCTGCGTCCTGCAGCCCGCTGTAGAGCTCGCGCAGCGCCACGTCATCGCCGCAGCCGGCCAGCGCGTGCAGCCGACCGTCCTGACGGGCGGTCTCGCGGGCCCGGCGACCCGGGCCGCGCCAGTGGCACTCGAGGCACATCGCGTGGGCAAAACGGTGGCCGTCATCAACACGCCAGGTCGGCTCGGCTCCAAGGTCTGGGGAGGTCATGGCCTTATGGTCGGGCCCCGCTGACCCCCCTGGCAAGACCTGCAGGCTGGGAGTCCCGTCACAGCGCCGCAGCAGCACGATCAGC